>NZ_MASN01000061.1 GCF_001861355.1 Natrialba sp. SSL1 | reverse complement strand
GATAGAGGTGCTTAATGTTTCGTGGTATGTGGCGGCGAGTGTCGGCTTCAACCCCACCCACGGTGGGGCGGGGAATCCGCCTTGGTTTCGTTTTGAATGAGGTATATAAGTATACCGCTGAGTACCGTGTTCTCGGCGTCTGTGCGTGGAGGTTACAAATGAAGTGGCGGGGTGTCAGAAACATATACCCGATCGCTTCCCAATCGTACTGGTATGAGCGATATGCCGGTCGAGAGACTCGTTCGGGTCGTAGACTACCAGAGCGACAACGACTACCAGCCTGAGACGCCGGCGTCGAACACGTTACACAGGTTGCACGAAATGTCGGTGTACTACCATCGGATGCAAAGGCGACGATTCACGAGGCGCTTGAGGCGGGACACCTCGAGGAGATCGACGGGCGACTGAAAGTGAGTAGAGTGTCCCGAGCGTGCGTTGCACGCAAAAGTCGTCGCGTCGACGTTCGCCGCGGAACATGGACTGGTTCTCGAGGATGCACTGCGACAGCGAGAATGGATCGACGTATAGGATGAGGGGAGAGGTGACTACCGTAGCATCGAACTACAATACCGGCGTGTCTACTGGTATCGGTTAGCTTTGCTACGGTAGTGTATGGGCTCAAGGGACGGTGTGGTTCTTGAACCCATATAACACAATTTGGTTAGAGATGATAAACTCACGACATTCAGAAAATATCTCCGCAAAACCAAAACACATCGATAGAGGGGTGACCCCTCTGTTTCACCAATTTCTCAATTACTGAGAAAATATAATCAAATTATTCGTTCATCTGGACATTACCGATAAATGGCCTCAAAATCCCATATGCTGTTTTTCCAAAGTTACTGGCCTCAATGAGGCCCATTACACATCGATAGAGGTGTGTGGAGGACCGTGGGGAATCATTTGTAGAGTTAGATATCAAGTGTGTTTCTCGGCAACAGCCATCAATACACATCGATAGAGGTGTGCACTTGAATCAAGATTGAAATTGGAAGAAAGAGAAATCATGAATGATTTCTAATTTGTGACTTCACAACTGGACGGACCTCCTCAGGAGAGACCATATCAATTCGAGAATCTTCGTGAAGCGTCTCTAGAATGGTCTCAGGCCGCTCTTCGAACTGGAATTCCAAGAACATCCCAGAACTAGGACCATGACTTCGGCGCTCAAAGTCGACAAGTGAGTATGTCGTCAACTCCTTCATCTTGTTGACGTACGTTTCTTGGTGGTACTGATTCGCATCTATCGAGTCGGTGAGGAACTGATAAACCTGATACCCAGTCGTACTCCGAGCAGTTCCACCTTGCGTTTGGGACGCAACCGCTGCCGTTGCATAGAGACACAGCTTTTTCTGGGTGCTGATACCACGGATGACCTCTAAGACGCGGTTTTTCTCGACTTTCTCTTGGGCTTCTCGGACGTGTTCTTCACGTACACGCTCGTCTCCCTCCCGTTCAGCAAGTTCGCCAGCAACACGCATGAGGTCGATCGCCTTACGCGCGTCACCGTGTGTCTGCGCTGCGAACGCTGCTGCAAGTGGAATAACGTCGTCATCTACAACGTTATCATGGAAGGCATCTTGCCGTCGGTGGAGAATCGCCTGGAGCTGGTTCGCATCATAGTCGTCAAAATGAACATCCTCTGGGGTGAAGGAACTCAGTGCACGACTTCCAACCGCTTCCATCATCCGCGTATCGTTCGAAATTGCAACCACTGAGATCGAGGCAGTGAGATCGTCGTTCGCGCCGGCTCGTGAGAGTTGATAGAGAAGCCGCGAAAATGCTGGTTCCTGTTTATCCCGCCTGCCAACCAACATATCGAGTTCATCAAGGACGAATACGGCTGAGTCAAAATTCTCATTGACGATACGGTAGAGTTCGTCCCATTTTTCTTTGGTCGCAACTCCGTGTTTCGGAACCTGAACAGGCACACCAGCTTGATCAGCCGCCTGTTTTGTCAATTCATACACTGCGACACCGAGAGTGTCGAGGTCTTGGCAGTTGACCTCGACCGTACCAAAATCGATATCACGTGTTTCACAAATACAGCTAATGTTGTTACAGACGGCTTTTGTGATGAGTGACTTTCCAGTACCGGATGGGCCATAGAGAAAGAGATTTGGTGGCCGATTACCACCAAGTGCAACACGTAGCATTTTGGTGACTTCTTGGAGTTGCTCATCGCGACCGACGATTCGATCTTCTGCCACCACGTGATTTGGATCGAGAAGCGATCGATCACGAATCAGCCCATCTTGTTGATCAAACTCAAGAAGCATATCCTCAATCGACTGCGAAGAGTCATCGGTACTAGAATCGGTCATTGAGGATTGTTCAGTGGGCTCTGAGGAGTGATCAGTATGCGAGCCTGTATCTGAGTCAGAAGGAACTGAAGAAAGATTCGCTTGGGTTGTAGTTTCATCCTCCGGTGTCCCCTCTTCAGTTTGAGAACTGTCGGAGTCATCAGTGGCCATGTAACGGACCATACATTCAGATTATAAAAATGTTCTCCACCCCTATCGAAGTGTGATTCCACGCGTTAGTTCTCGATTCTCCTTTAGGCAGAATATTTAGTTAACATATACAGAATAGAAGCCAAGTTAGCGTCGAAGTGTTGTGGGTTTTTGAGAGGGGTGACACACCCCTCTATCGATGTGTTCGATGTCTTAGGAGGGGGAGGGGCCAATAGCAAGACAAGTTGGAAGGAGATCGCCTCATGAGACGATTCTGCCTGAAGAAGCACTAATACCTGTTAATAGCTCGAGAAAGGGACGAGTACATTCTCTCTTCTTCTAGCTTTCTAGAAAGAACACTCACACACACCTGTATCGATGTGTTCGATGTGTTTCTGTACTCTATATTTCTGTGCCTTCTATTCCAACAGTATTCTTTTTGTATACAGATCTTTCAACCTTCGATATCTTGCGCTTTCACAATCTCTATCTGCTGTATTCCCAGATATCATTTTTAGTTCCATTTTCACACTCTATATCTGACTCTACGTACACAGATCGAACACATCGATAGAGGGGTGTATCTATCTTTGAACAGCGAGAGAATCCCACCGTTTACGGTGGGCGTGAATCGCGTCGCTGGATGACACAATCCACTGCTCGATGGAAGACCGGATATTCCACGCTAATCCACACCATTAAGTTAGATTATCAACATAGGCTATACATGGCGATCGAGGTTACCCGTACCTATGTTGGCTTTATCCAGAACCAGCGACAGGTCTGGGATGGCCTCGATTCGCTCGGCGATTCCGCCTCGAAGATTTGGAACGTCGCACGCTGGACAGCCGACCGCATCTGGAACGCAATAGGCGTAATTCCAGACGAAGGGACGCTGAAAGCGTACATGAAGAACAAGTCGTGCTGGAAAGACCTGAATGCACAATCCAGTCAGAAAGTCATCGAAGAACTTTCTGACGCTTTCCAGTCGTGGTTCGATCTGCGACACAAGGATGACGAGGCGAATCCGCCCGGCTACCGCAAACACGGCGACACCCGGCCCAAGAGCACAGTCACATTCAAAGCAGACGGGTTCAAACACGACCCCGAAAACAACCGCGTCCGACTCTCGAAAGGCTCCAACCTCAAAGAAAACTGGTCGGACTTCATCCTCTGTGAGTACCAGACCCGGCCAGACGTTGACCTCTCGGAAGTCACCCGAGTGCAGAACGTTCGAGCCGTCTGGAACGGTGACGAGTGGGAACTGCACTTCGTCTGCAAAGTCGAACTCGAAACCAACGACTCCGCAGGCGACGGCGTTGCTGGGATCGATCTTGGCATCACGAACATCGCCACGGTAGCGTTCCCCGACGAATACGTTCTCTACCCCGGTAATTCGCTCAAAGAAGACAAACATTACTTCACCCGAGCAGAGTACGAGACTGAGGGTGAGAACGGCCCGTCAGAGAAGTCGATGTGGGCACGCAGGAAACTCGCAGACCGCGAGACGCATTTCTACCACGTTCTCACGGACACCATCATCACGGAGTGTGTCGAACGTGATATTGGCACGCTCGCGGTGAGTTGGCCTGAAAACGTGCGTGAGTCCGACTGGGGCAAAACGGGGAACAAGAAGTTGCACTCGTGGGCGTTTGACCGTCTCTACCAGTACCTCGAATACAAAGGCGAGATCCGTGGCGTCGAGGTGCTGAAAGAAAACGAGTGGAACACCTCGGAGACGTGTTCACGGTGTGGTGACGATACGACGTCGAATCGTGTTGAACGTGGCCTGTACGTCTGCTCGTCGTGTGAGTTGGTGGCCAACGCAGATTGTAACGGAGCGGAGAATATGCGACAGAAGATAACTCCGAGTCCTCACGGCGAGGATAGGAGTAACGGCTGTGTGGCACAGCCATCGGTATACCTGTTCGACCACGAAAGCGGGGCGTTCACCACGAGAGAACAGGTCGTATCGTAAACCAGCAAATATCCCACCCTGCGGTACGGGAAGCCGCGACCTTCAGGGCGCGGAGGATGTCACCCGTTGGCCAGTCTGGGAATTCTTACTACCTCGCATACAACGGTGAATATCTGAGGTGATGAAGTGATGAAAAATGAGTGGATCTGTCGAAGATTCACTCACAGTGGGGTGGGGGTGCGAAATCGAACCATACCGGACGTAGCTTGTACATCTGTTCATCGTGCGAGTTAGCTGGAAATGCGGACTGTAACGGACCTGAGAATATGCGACAGAAGATAACACCGAGTCCCCACGGCAAGGAAAGGGTAACGGCTGTGTGGTGTTTCGAGAGACTAGTTCTCTCGTCATCAAGCGAAACCTTAGGTTTCGCGGACCTCGTGACCCTCTACTTCGCTCAGTCACGAATGATGCAAAGTGCCCTCCGACGGACACAGCCATCGACACATCTGTTCGGCCGCGAGAGTGAGACGATTTCAACGAGAGAACAGGTAGTGGCGTTGGCCGGCGAATATTTTAACACGGGAACTCCTGCCCCTCCTAACGCGGAGTAGGCCACCTGTTTTCGTGCGCCCATCGAAACACCGATGATTGAACTGGTCATAACCAATCAAAACACATCGATAGAGGGGTGTCTCGTTTGGTATCCCCCAATACTATAAATCCAGATCGTTCAAAACACATCGATAGGGGTGTGTCCTCTTCATATCATTAATTGGTTTTCAGATATGCTGCCCAATACGAATCCATCAATATAATCGTCAAAACCCAGGCTACGGCTTCGATTTCGTGCTAGCACTATATCTTGAGCCAGTGATTGACGTACTCTCAAAGGACTCGATTCTTGTGTCGGACCTGAAGGTAAAACAGGAACTCGTCGACGAACATTTTGACGACCGATATGACTACATCCTGTTAGACATCCTTGTCTCGCAGAACAAACTCACGAACAATGCCGTTGTTGAGCACCGAACACTATCTTCCCACTTATGCCATGCCGGTTCTTGAGGTGTTGAACGGACTTCAAGAGACGGCTACTCGGCTTGTTGGCCCGATCCGTAGCCAGCTCGGGAACTGCGAAATCCTCACGGCTGTGCCGAACGACATGGGTGCTCGTATCGACCACCAAACCAAAGACCGGAAGCTACTCGAGTCGATGAACACGCAGGAGAGTTTCGCGTCACTACTTCTTGCTGGCCGCGATGGTGTCGACGCTCGAAGCGGAACGCTACCTGAGGGAACTGAGGTTGAGGCGGTGCTGGATAATCACGTCCCCCCGTTTGCGCGAATCCGCGCCGACGAGTGGGAGGCAATCGACGCCGGCGAGATGGACCCACCGAAGCCACCAATTCGCCACACTGGCGCGGTCGGCGACGCCTACGAGGCCCGCGAACCGCTCCCATCCTACGACCCAGAGAACTCCCAACTCGAGTACTTCGGTGAGATTGCGGATATCATCGAACGCGGAGGGATCGAACAATGACCGGCTTCGACCTCGGTGACCCTGTTGACGATGCAGACGAACCGACTGATGAACAGGCCAACTCGAGTCCCGATCCGGAGCCGGATCCAGTCGCGGAACCCCCAACGCCAGAGCCTGAATCGGAACCAGAACTGGAGTCAGAGTCCAAAGCCACTGATTCAGACCCGACTGAGACTGGGCCGGCGTTTCCCTACAGCGAGGTCAAACAGAGTCCACTGTATGCTCGTGAGGAGACGTGGACCAAGTTCGAAGACCAACTGGATTTCACTGTCACACCTGAACTCCGTGGATGGGGATTCGTGACGATGAACTCCGCGAGGTTCACGATGTAGTATTAGAACTTGCACTCGACAACATCGACAAAATCCCAGAACGGCTTGCGGAGAAGCGTCGCGAGTCGTAAGACAAGAACTGACGAGTTTCTTCTCCAAACACTGGTGTGTTTCCGCCTTCCAACTATTCATATGGATTCGACGTAACAGTGGGCTATGCTCACGCTCAACAATGTTCTCGATCTTGAATGGCCTGACACTCCCACGTGGTCCTCGTGTGGTTCGTTTCTCGCCACGACGGTACACGAAGACGATGGAAAGGAACTGCTCATTGGTCGCCCAGGAAAGGAGCCGTGGCGCGTCCGGCCAGCCGACGAACACGTCGCAGAGTTCACGTGGTCGCCAGCGGAGCCACAACTCGTCTGTACGACTGAGGACGGATTGACAACCCTCATTGATCCTCGTGAGCAATCCGTCTCGGAGATCGCGCGCACACCCGACGGCGATACATCGCTCACCTGGTCGCACGATGGGGCGCGCCTCGCGTTCTATCGGGACGGTGAACCCCGAACTCGGTCACTGACCGATGGCGTCGAACGTGCGTTCGATGTTCCAGAACGGGGTCCGTTTCTTGGCGGAGAGCGTGCGTTTGCCTGGCGTGAGGACGGTCTGCTCGCCTACCGATTCACAGACTGTGAGACAAAGTGCGTCGGCGTGATCAACACCGAGAACGGGGACCTCGTCTGGCGAACCCGTCCTGACGCTTCGTCACACTCTCCATTCTGGCTTGGCGACGGACGGCTATGCTACGAGCGCCGACGTGAGTACGGGACCGTTCGTGAAATCATCGCCGTCGATGTCGATGATCCGCGGACCGAGACTGTATTCTTCCAGGAAGTCGACGAAGAGACCGGTGCACTCTCGCGTGGGTCACCTCGTTTCTCCCCCGACGGTACGTTGCTGGCCGCGGCGCTCCCAGTTGATGGCTATGAGCACATCCATGTGATCAATGTCACCTCAGGCGAACGTACTCAACTCACTGAGGGGGCCTTCGAGGACAAAGGTCTCGCCGATTCTGCGCCGCGATGGATCGACGATAGCCGCTTAGTTTTCGCGTCAAACCGACAAGATACAGGTCAGCGACAGCTCTACACGGTTACGCTCGATGGAACGACAGAACCGCTGGTCGAAACGCCGGGAACAAACGTCGAACCGCGACCGTCACCAGACAGCGATCACGTCGCCTACATCCATGCAAGTCGCGACCGGTCTCCGGAGATTCGCGTCCACGAACTCGAGTCCGAGTCGTCCAGTGCTGAGCCGGCCGAACCGGCTACGCAGACTGACACCCAGCTAACCCACTCTAGCGTTCACGAGTGGCCAGAACCACCGATCGAACCGGAGCGGGTCACGTTCGAGAGTGGTGAGCTGACGATCGAGAGCTATCTCCTCGATCCACGCCAAAGCGAGTCCGTTCCCGACGACGCGACCGACCTCCCGGGTGTCGTCTACGTCCACGGCGGGCCGATGCGCCAGATACGAGATGGCTTCCACCCATCTCGCTCGTACGGGCTTGCCTATGCGTATCAGCAGTACCTTGCTACGAAAGGGTACGTCAGCCTATTTGTGAACTACCGCGGTGGCATCGGCTACGGCCGGGCGTTCAGAGGAGCGATCGGCGGCGACCGTGGGCGGGTCGAGATGGACGACATCGCTCGCGCCGCTGACTATCTGCGTGCCCTCGAGTACACTTCCGATTCAGTAGGGCAATGGGGACTCTCCTACGGTGGCTACGCTGCGCTTCAGCTCCCCGGAACCCATCCCGGAACATTTGACGTCACGGTCAACATCGCCGGACTCGCCGACACAGCAAACTACCACGAGTGGGCGACCGAGACGAAATTCCCCGACATTTCCTCCGCAGCGACGACTGTGATGGGACACCCACTCGAGAACCCCGACCGATGGGACGACGCCAGCCCGGTCACCCATATGGACCGATACGAGACGCCGTTGTACAGCTTCCACGGCACGGCTGACCGGTACGTGAACGTCGAGCAACAGGACATCGTGGTGAACACGCTGCTCGATCTCGACGTCGAGTTCGAGGCCGAGTACTATCCTGGCGAAGGACACGTATTTTCGAAACGATCGACGTGGAGACGAACATTCGAGAAGATTGAAGCGGCATTCGACGAGCACCTCTAGAGCCAACGTTCGTCACGATGCGTTCGTCACTGGGCCTTTGGTACGAGCTCGTTGTAGTAGTGGCGTTCACTTCCGACACAGTAGACGACAATGGTGTCTGAAGCAAACTCGAGTAACGACTGCAGAGAAGGGATGTTACGGAGAGGGTGCATAGAAGATTTCTGGGGGCATTGTATCCCTCCCTGCTCGTGCCTTCAGCGCTCGTTGAAGAAAGAGCATTGGCGCCTCGATTTAGGTAAACTAGACACACCAAGTACCTCGAACCGCTCTATCAGTCCGATCCTTCGGGATCGGTCCGAAGATCCGGGTCCGGCTCCGACTCCGGGACGTAGACCCAATCGGAATAGAGCAACGCGACGCAGGCGGCCGCCAGCACGGTTCCGATTGACATGACGAGATAGCCAGCGCGCATTCCGAGGTGCTCGAGTAGGTAGCCGATGAGGGTGGGAAACGCCGCGCCGGTCAGCGTCGCGGCCGTGAAGATGTAGCCGAACGCCCGCCCCTCGAACTCTGGCGGCGTGAGGTCGCTGATCAGCGCATCTCGAGCCGGGTTGACGCCGTAGAGACCGCCACCGAGGACGAACAGCACGGCGATCAGTGCTGCCGGGTGCAGGTCGAAGACGGCGAGTGCTACCATGCCGACGGTCGCGAGCCCCATACAGCAGACCAGCACAAGCCGCGAGTCGTACTCGTCACTCACCCCACCCAGGTACAGCTGTATCGCGGCACCGGCGAGCAATACCAGCGCGAAGTAGCCGCTGGCCACCGACTCGGCGCCGACGTGGACGCCGAAGACTTCGAACGAGTGGGCGTACACTGCGACCAGAAACGCCGGGAGAAAGGCGGTGATAGCGTGGCTCGTCGCGCCGCTCGAGACGAAAAAGACGTAAATCACGGTCATGGGATAGAGGAAGGTCCGCCGCTCTTCGCGGACCAGTTCCGTCGTCGTCGTCGGGTCGGCGTCGCCCTCGGTTCGCTGCCCGGACGGGACCGTCTCAAATTCGTCGCTGCGGAGCGCGAGAAAGAGAGCGGCCCCGTAGAGCACTCCCGCCGCACCGAAGCCGAGGATGATTCCCTCCCAGGACAGCAGGAGGATCAAGCCGGCGATGGCGGCGGGCGTTGCGGCGTCGCCGAGTTTCGACGAGGCGCCGAAAAACCCGAGGACCTTCCCCTTGTTCTGCTCGTCGACGTTGTCCGTAATCATCGGGTAGCCGGCCGGGTGGACGACGGCCAGTCCGACTCCGACAATCACCATCGCGCCGGCCATGGCGAGGAATCCGCCCTCGAAGGTGGTTCCGAGGATCGTTACGGTAGGGAGCGGCCCGCCGAGGACCGGCGCGAACGCGAAGAGGACGTACGCCGCGCCGGAGATCATGATCCCCGTCGGGAGGAGGTAACGCCGATCGATCCTGTCGGCGAGGACGCCGAGCGGCGCCTGAACGACACCCATCCCGATCGAGTACAGCGTGATCAACAGCCCCAGTTGCCACAGCGGGTACTCGAGTGCGACCGCGAGAACGGGAATGAGTGGCGGCAGCACGCGGTAGAAGACGTGCTGGGCAAAGTGCGCCGAACTGATCAGAAGCGCAAACTCGAGTTCCCGTTGCGACAGTCCAGACATCGGTCCTACGTGGCCGACCGTGTCCCTTGACTGTCTGTGTCTCGGCAAAAGCGTTCGATTAGTACTTCGAGAATCAGTGTCAGAACGCGACCAAGACTGGTAGAGATTAGTGTGGATATTCGAAGGCAGCTACGAGAAAACGAGGTCACTGGGGGAACCGTACGAGGTGAGACAATGAACTCGTCTACTGATCCCTATGACAACCGGCTTTTTGCGTCCTCTGTTCCGATTGGCAATCCGTTGTCCGGTAACGGTAGTCGGCACAGCACTCTAGTTTTGGCCTGCTGCCGACTCGAATATGGTAACTTGATAGGCAATGCCCGAACGAGAGCCTCCGATAACTCCGCTCCACACACTCGAGTACGCACCCTGAATGTTAGCTTCTCTGACATTATACGGCGATATCGATACGACGTCTGCCGGTTTGAAATTCGGACTCGTTGAATCGAACCCGATCGACGAGGTCGCGACCGACGACTACGGGCTCGCGGGGTTGTGCAGCCCATCAGAACCGTACGGTTCTGAGGACGTTGCTTCAGAGTGAACCACTCCTAGTGTCTTCGAGCGAAGGTATGCGCTTGAGATCTATATCGCGTCCCCGTGAGCATGTCCCACCGACTCAGCATTGTTCGCATTCGTTTTGTCTTGCCTCAACCACAATGGTTAATCGAATACTATCGTGTGTGGCAGTATGGCGACTCGTTTCTGGCGACTCGTCTCACAGGTAACCATCTGGCACATCGCAGCGAGCATCTGCTACTACGCGGTGTACGCCGGCACGCCGTTGTTTCGCGACGCGTTCTCGCTCTCCGGTGTGTCCGTCGGGTTCGTCATCACCGCTTTGACACTCGGATACGCCATTTTTCTCCTCCCGATCGGCGTCGTGACGGACAGATTCGGCGAACATCGAACGCTCACGGTTGGGTTGATCGGACTCGCGACCGGCGCGCTGCTGATCGCCATCGCACCAACGTATGGGCTGTTGCTAGGTGCAGCGTTCGTCCTCGGGTCAATGTACGGTACGGCGACGCCGGGAACGAACAAAGCCATCTTCGACAACATTCAGCCGGAACGACAACACCGAGCGATCGGTATCAAACAGATTGGGCCGACGATTGGCAGCGCGATCAGCGCGCTCCTCGTCACCGGTCTCGTCGGGATTTTCTTCTGGCAGATCGGATTCCTCATCGCCGCGGTGACCGGCTTCACCACTGCGATACTGTTTTATGTCACGTATCAAGGGGCCAGCACGACCGTGGCTTCGTATCCGAATTTCCGGGCGCTCATCGCGAATCGCTCGTATCTCCTGCTCGTCGCTGCGGGGGTCTGTATCGGTGCTGGATTCTACACGACGACGGGATACACGGTGATGTACGTTGAGGATTCTGTCGGCGCGGCGGTCGCCACCGGCGGCCTCATTCTGGCCCTTTTACAGGTGTTCAGCAGCGCCGGGAAGGTGGTGGCGGGATGGCTCGCGGACGTCTTACCGGGTGACCCGCGGACCCGAATCGGTTCGATTCTGGCGGTGCAAACGCTCGTTGGCGGCGTCCTCTTTTTCGCCATCACGATGCTCAGCACGCCAATCGGCGCCGGAGTCGTCTTTTCGGCAGTCGGAATCTTCGCGCTCGGATCAACGGGGCTGTACTACTCTTGTATTTCGACGGTTGTCGCAGACGATGACATCGGTGCCGCCTCTGCCGTCGGCCAACTTGCAGCGACGACGGGTGGCCTGATCACACCGCCAGTGTTTGGGTATCTGATTGACACAGTCGGCTACGATGCGGGCTGGATGCTTCTCGGTATCCTTTCGTTGATCGCAACCGGACTCGTGATGGTCGTGATCATCGTAGACGGGTGATTCCCTAGCGGAGTTCCTCGTTACTTGGTTTCCGACGAGTCCTCAAACCGAGTCACTGAGAAGCGATCCGGAACGCTTCCCGTGTCGGCGATGCGGTCAGCAACGAGCTTTCCGCTGTAGGGTCCAATCATAAGCCCGGTCGCACCGTGCCCGGTGGCGAGAAATGCGCCGTCGATATCTGGGACGGCTCCGAGCACCGGCATCCCGTCCGTGCAGACGGGACGGAGTCCGACGCGGCGGTCCACCACGGTCGCATCGGCCAGACCGGGCGCAACGCGCAGCGCCTCCTCCAGCACTTCGTGGATGCCACCGGCGGTTATCCGCGGCTCGAAACCGACGCCCGCTTCGCGAGTCGCGCCGACCACGAGCCGGCCGTCCGGCCAGGGAACGATATAGTGGTGGCGGAAGGCCTTCACAATCGGCCACGTTCCCGTGTCCGCATTCGGGTGCTCGAGATGGACGATCTGCCCGCGCTTGGGCGTGACCGGGATTTCGACGGCCAGTTGCTCGCCGAAAGAAGAACTCCACGCGCCGCCGGCGATCACGGCGTGCTCGGCATCGAACCGGGACCCGGAAGCGGTTTCGACACCGGTGACCTGGTCGCCGTCGATTCGGACCTCGGTCACGTCACCGGTCATCGTCGTGAGGCCGTGTTCGCGCCCCGCGTCGCGAAGCGCACGGGCGAAGACATCCCCGTTGACGCGTGCAGCCCCGGGATGGTGGAACGCTCGTTTCGGTTCGGCGAGCGGCGGGAATCGGTCGACGGCTGCCGCGGGATCGAGTTCGTCGACGGGAGCCAGGTCGCTCTGCCGGGAATCGATTCGCGCGACCGTCTCGTCGTAGGACTCGAGTTCGTCCGTCTCAATCGCGACGGCGATGGTTCCCAGTCGGCCGTAACTCGTGTCGCTATGCCCCTCGCGCTCGAGTTGGGAGACGAGTTCCGGATAGTATCCAACGGCGTCGGTGGCAAACTCGAACCAGTCGTCGTCGGCGGTGCGGCTGCTCGTGGCGGCCGAGATCACGCCCGCGCCGGCTGTGGTTGCTCGCCCCTCGTCGTTCCGATCGAGCAGTACTGTGTTGACTCCCGCTCGAGCCAGGTGGTAGCCGATGGAGGAGCCGACGATACCGCCACCGACGACGACTGCATCGTACATGATGTGTTGAATGATATCTGTTACCAATCAAAGACCTTCGGGTTATTTGGCGGGAAGCCCCATCTGTGGGTCTACGCCGACCGTCCCCCGCTGAGTGCGGCAAGTGCATCGGCGAGTACCTGCGTACACTTTGCGCAGTCCTCCCAGTCGGTCCACTCGAGAGGATTGTGGGAGATGCCGTCTCGCGAGGGTGCAAACAGCATCCCGACATCGGTCACCCGTCCGACGTGCATCGTATCGTGACCGCCGCCGGACGGCAACTCGACCGTCTTTAGCTCCCGTTGCTCGCTCGCATCACGAAGCGCCCGCACGCAGCGCTCGTTCATGTGTGCCGGCTCCGTCGTCCGGTAGCGCTCGAGGTTCCCATCGAGTTCCCGTTCCCGTTCGATTCGAGCGACGGCTTTTCGAGCGCGGTCGACGAGCTCGTCCATCACCGCCGTGTCCACGTCGCGGATATCCACGCTGAGTCGCGCCTCTCCGGGAATCACGTTTCGTGCGCCGGGTTCGACGTCGATCTCGCCCACCGTCGCGACCGCAAAGGAACTCTCAGTCGCTGCGACTTCTCGAGCGGCGTGTTCGACCTGTTCGACGAATTCAGCCGCGGCGACGAGTGCATCGGTTCGGCCATCCATCAGCTGCCCACCGGCGTGATTCGCCTCCCCGACGAACGTCACGCCGCAGTTCGTTAGTCCCGTAATCGCGGTCACGATCCCGACCGGAGCACCGGCGTCCTCGAGCGTCGTCGACTGCTCGATGTGCAGTTCGAACCAGGCGTCCCAGTCGCTCGCATCGAGGCGATCGGTGCCGCGAAACCCGATCGCCTCCAGGTGCTCCGCCAGCGTCGTTCCCGACTCATCCTCAAAGGCGAGCGCTTCGTCCACCGACCGCTTGCCCGACGCGACCGACGAGCCGAGGAGGCCGGTCCCGAACCGACCTCCCTCCTCTTCGGTAAAGCTGACGACGTCGATCGGTCGGTCGGGTTCGACGCCGGCGAGTTGCATTGCTCGGACGGACTCGAGTGCAGCGTACACGCCGAGTGGCCCGTCGAAGATACCGCCGCGCGGAACGGAATCCAGGTGACTGCCGGCCGCGACCGGTGCAGCGTTCGTATCTACGCTGTCCGGGATCCACCGACCGGCGATGTTTCCGACCGGGTCGATGCGAATATCGAGTCCTAGTTCGTCCATCCGTTCGACCAGATACTCCCGGGCGTCTCGATCGTCACTTGAACCGGTCAACACCGTCCGCCCGTGGCCCTCGTCGGCACCGACGCGGCCGAACTCGCCGTTCGCGAGCAGGTCGTCACGAAGTCGCTCTGCGTGTACATTCATGCCTGTTGATGACACGCGGACCTCTATAAGAGTCACTGGCGTGTTTCGCCACGTGGTGTGTGCCTCAGACGGCGTAGTTTATCAGGAGCAACCCCGTCGCCATCCGAATTTGTGCCCAAATTACACAGAGACAGGGGGCCGCTGCAACGTTTCGAATGGCGGGAGAAGCGGACATCAAGTACTACGGCATTCACACACGTCGTATTGAAGGACGACTCGAGCAAGCGTTCGCTGCGTCTGTGGTCTATCACAGTGAATCTTTATAACGGTGGATATGTGCTCATAGAGCATGCCAAAAGCCATGGAGTTGTCGCTCCCAGAATTGCGCCGTGAACTGCACAAGTATCCTGAAGCGGGCTGGAAAGAGTTTCGAACGACAGCACTTGTCGCAGAAGAACTCGATAACCGCGGATATACTCTCCACCTCGGTACCGACGCACTAAACACCGATGAGCGACTCGGTGTCCCTTCAGATGACGAAATTCAGCGAGCGCGTGACCGTGCGCTTGACGAAGGAGCTCCTGAAAAATACCTTGCGGAGATGGGAGATACGACTGGGCTTGTCGCGGAGAAAACGTTCGGTGATGGCAGCGGCCCGGTCGTCGGTGTTCGCGTTGACATGGATGCACTCGAGATGACCGAAGCAAGCGACCCAGAGCATCGACCAGCTGTCGAAGGGTTCGCCAGTCACCATCCGAACGAAATGCACGCCTGTGGCCATGATGGCCATACGACTATCGGGATCGGGATTGCTCGAGCGCTCGAGGCTGTGAATACTGTTTCGGGAAAATTACATCTATTTTTCCAGCCAGCAGAAGAAGGGGGACGAGGTGGGTACCCAATGAGTAAAACAGAACTCATATCTGACGTTGACTATATGCTTGCTCTCCATCTCGGCCTTGGAAACGAGACAGGAAAGATCATTGCAGGGTATGACCGCCCGTTATCGAACTCTAAGGTTGATGTTACGTTTTCCGGTAAACCCGCACACGCCGGAAAAGCACCAAACGAGGGACAGAACGCACTTCATGCAGCAACAACAGCAATACAGAATCTCTATGGAATCCCCCGTCATGAGAATGGCATAACACGTGTTAATGTCGGACAAGTCCATTCACCAAACGCGCAAAATGTCATCTCTGACTGTGCTGAAATGCGTGTCGAGGTTCGTGGTGAGACAGCAGCGATAAACGAATATATGTCGGATTCGGTTCATCGAATCATTCGGCATGCTGCCGGAATGCACAATGTCGAGTACGATTTGTCTCTGTATGGGAAGACGACTTCGTTTACTGCAGATGATGAAATCGTCTCAGAAGTGGCTACTGCCGCTCGTTCGTGTGACTCAGTGACGACAGTAGTCGACCGAGACCAGATTGGTGCCAGCGAGGATGCGTCTTATCTTATCAAGCGTGTGCAAGCAACTGGTGGCAAAGGAACCTATATCGGGATTGGTGCGAGCAATCCGTCCGGACACCATACTTCGACGTTCGACTTTGATGAAGAGGCACTTGACGTTGGAGTGGAGGTAGTCGTTCAAACGCTCCATCGAATTATGAACGCTGAATGAGGGATACACGCGGGATTCTTATGTTCCTTGCGGTCTTATTGGGAATATATACTTTCCACTGCTGATGAAGATACGATTGTTATCCGGGAATTCTCGGTGCATGAGCCGCTGTGTTTCCAGAAGAACGAGTTCGGTAAATGACAGTGAGGTCAGTAGTTGTCTGTCTTTCCGCTTTCCTTACATTCATTTCCTGGGATGATGCGAATCCGGTATGCCACGGCTACCAGAATCCGTTCTTGGAGATGCATATTCGAATACGAACGCGTGGGACACCCTCATTGACCTGGTCGAGGTTGAAAACCGAATGGCAGGTCAGGCAGGTGAACGCGAGGGTGCTGACGTTATCGTCGACGCCTTCGAGGACGCCGGGCTGAACGAGGTTGGTATCGAAGAGTTCGAAATACCTGGTTGGTGGCGCGGTTCCTCCGTGCTCGAACTCCCGGACCGCGACAAGCACTATAACGCGCCACATCAGCTCTTCGCTCTGCCGGGCTGTACCGACGGAACCGTCGAAGCGGAACTCGTCGATGTTGGTCACGGGACGGGCGCCGAGTTCGAGAACACGGATATAGAGGGGAAGGTCGTCATGGTTTCGAGCGATGTACCGGACGACTATGACGGCTGGCTCCACCGAATGGAGAAGTACGCCAGCGCTATCGAGGGCGGTGCCGAGGCGTTTGTGTTCCGGAATCACGTTGCGGGTTGTCTTCCGCCGACTGGCGAAGTGGGTTACCACGCACGGCCCGGAGAACTCCCTGCTGTCGGTATCAGTAAGGAGCTAGGCGCCCGTCTTGAACGCTACTGTGAAGAGGGGCCGGTGCAAGTAACACTCTCGGTTGACTGTCGGAACGAACCAACGACCTCGCAGAACGTCGTTGGCGAACTTGGTCCCGATACGCAGGAGGAAGTCTGGGTCACAGCACACCACGACAGCCACGACATCGCCGAGGGAGCAAACGACAATGGCGTTGGAAGCGTACTCGTCGCTGAAATCGGTCGGCTGCTTGCGCAGATGGAAGCCGATCTCGACGTTCGAACTCGTTTTGTTACCTTCGGCTCCGAGGAGATCGGTCTCCGTGGTGCGTATCATGCGGCAGACACCGTCGATGTCGACCGCGTGAAAGCCATCATCAATATCGATGGCGCAGGTCGGTCTGGAACGCTTCACGTCCGCTCTAGCGGGTTCAGTCCGGTCGAGGAGGCGTTCCGTGACGTCGCTGCTGCGTTCGATGTCCCGCTCCAGACAAGCGATGATGTCAGTCCACACGGCGACCAGTGGGCATTTGTTGAGAAGGGCGTCCCCGGGGTAATGGTCAGTTCAGCGTCTGACGAACAAACCGGCCGCGGGTGGGGACACACTCATGCGGACACGCTCGATAAACTCGACAGCCGAACACTCCGTGAGATTGCAGTACTGATCGCTGAGGGAACGCTTGCTGTCTCCGAACCGGAGCGAGAGATTCCACACAGAGAACCCGAAGCTGTTCGCGATGATCTTTCGGATAGCTACGTCCGGGAGCTGAAGGTTGGCAATCGCTGGAACTACGAAAAGTAAAGCCAGATACGATTCCGAAACTGACTGTTGCCGATTCGCGACTGTTTTTTATGCCTGGACGACGGGCATTCGACAATGAGTACCGAACGCGATCCAATTGACGCAGCCGACGAACTCCTCTCGTACCTGGAGCGAGATTCCGATGTCGTCTATGCCGAGACAGGAGCCGTTTTCCGCCGGCGACGGACTGCCACGTTGGATACAACACGGTCCAATACAGAGAACGATGCTGAGACGACTGGAGTCTGGTGTCGGGCATTTGCCAGCGGATCCGCAGGGTATCGGTTCACATCTGTGCTCACCATTGAGAGCTTGCAGGACACCGCCAACCGAGTGATACAGTCTTTACCCATCCTACTTCGGCCACTCAGACGTCCCGGCTGTCGTCAACTACTACCGATTCTCTACCAGCTGGTGGGAGGTAATCAGTCAACACCATCTATTTTGGTTGACAGAAATACCGGTGGTAGTTTGCACCTTTCCGTAACAGCCGCTTCAGCCAACCACCAATTTGACACATAGATCGGTAAAGGTCAACCTGACAATATGCGCTGGGGTATCCTATGGGGTGGTTGTCGAGTCCAACCGGTACAGCATGCCTACCATAGCGAGTACAATAAGACCAGGCACGAAGTGGACGTCAGGAGGCATAGCCCCTTACACCTTAGAAATTGATAGAGGGGATGAAAGAAGACGGAACAACAATCTCTCCCACGCATTTCCATTCTTATTTTATCATACTTTAGATATAACATTTATATTTTCGTATAGCTTGTAGACAAGCACATCCGCCTTCTCAGGAAAGTAAGTACCATCTTTTCGATTATCTGCTGTTATCCCATCTCCTCTCCAAAACAGTTGGATGAGTGTCTCTACGAAAATTTCGCTAGATTCTAATACATTATTTGTACTATCATATGTTCATCTTAGCGACGCTGAACTCGAAGTTTGCCGAATTACACATATTTTTGTAATTTCTCCTGAACTATGGTGAGTATGTGCTATGATATCATTCTCAAAAATGCAAGAATCGTTGACGGAACGGGCGCTCCGTGGTTCAGAGCAGCAGTCGTAGTCTGCGATGGTCGTATTAGTGCGATCCACCGTGGTAAAAATATCCCAGATGCAGAAGATGTGGTTGATATCAAGGGGAATGTTGTCTGTCCAGGATTTATTGACTCCCATTCTCATTCTGATTTACAATTATTTGAGGATCCAACGCTGGAACCAAAGCTACGGCAGGGAATTACAACGGAAATCCTCGGCCAAGATGGCTTCTCAATGGCACCGATTTACCGTGAAGAAGCTATTGACGCGTGGGAAGATCAGATCAGCGGTCTCGCGGGACGGATGGACAAAAAATGGGACTGGGTCAGTACCGAGGAGTACCTGAATACAATTGAGGAGACCCAGATTGCCCCGAATATCGCAACGCTCGTCGGCCACGGAACTGTGCGATTCAGCGTGCTTGGTATGGAGGCCCGTGAACCGACCGAGAAAGAACTGGATGAAATGGCTGACCTTGTTACAGAGAGCCTCAAAGACGGGGCTATCGGTCTTTCTACTGGACTCGTATACACGCCTCAGTATCATGCGACGACTGAAGAGGTCCGCCGACTGGCAGGTCAACTAACTCCGTTTGAACGCCCCCTCATCGCTCATATCCGGAGCGAACGCTTCGAAATCTGGAATGCGTTTGATGAATTCATGGATATTGGTGCAGATGAGGATATCCCGCTTCATCACTCCCACTTCAAGGTAATTGGCCCGCCTCTGAAAGGGAAATCTGACATGGCCACTCAACTAGTAACTTACGCACGCGAACGTGGTATTGACTATACCGCCGATGTTTACCCGTACAGAGCTGGGAGCACACGTTTGATGGCGGTGCTTCCACCATGGGTAAAGTCGAACACTCTCGAACGTATCCTGGAAGACCTACAGACCGATTCAATCCGCGATAAAATAAGAAAAGATATTGAGGAGCGCCGACTCGATGATTGGCATAACCCTGGCGCCTACGTCGGATGGGATGCCATTGAAATCGCTAGCACAAAGTCGGACAGTGACAGTGTTGTCGGAAAGACTATTGAACATATTGCCAACGTACGTGGCACGAGTCCAGTCGAGGCTATCTGTGATTTACTCGTCGAAAACGACTTAGAAGTCACAATGATTCTTCACCAACTCGACGAGGCCGATGTACGTACTGTATTACGTTCTGATCACACTTGCATCGGAACTGATGGTATCTTTGGCAGTGGCAAGCCCCATCCGCGACTTTACGGGACATATCCCCGTATTCTTGGCAAGTATGTCCGAGAAGAAAGCATACTTTCACTTGAGGAAGCAGTTCACAAGATGACTGGGCTTCCTGCCCGGTTCATGGGCCTGTACCGAAAAGGAATCTTACGTCCCGGATTTGACGCTGATCTTGTCGTGTTCGATCCGCAGGTAGTGGGATCGGATGCGACTTATGAACATCCTCAAAGGTCTCCGAATGGCATCTCGCACGTACTAGTGAACGGAAAGTTCGTTGTCCGTGACGGCGTGGTTACTATGAACCGGCCAGGTACTGTTATACGCGCTGACTGACAAATAGTTCTCCTAGCTATAGTATAAAGTAAATCACAAGAACGATGATTGAATATAATCCGGTTCCATATACGAATAATTCTGGATCTACTGACGTTGTGTAAAACAGATACAGGAAAACAGGATATGGGGCGGTAAAAACCAGGGTGACTGCCCATGTCCACTGTCGCACAGAAAGTCCCATTCGTTGCCGGAGACGTTCATGTATTGGGGTATCCTTTGTCATTGATTAACAGATGATGTACACTACATGTACAAAATATTATCGACCTCTCATTCACATGAGATAAGCATTTAAGATACGCATGTTTTTACCAAGTCCATCGACGACTTTATTATGATTCTCCAGGGCTTTTCGTGCCCGGTTAAAATTAGGTTCGGGATCAGCCTCAACGTTGTCTGGGTTGCCAGCTTCAACCGTTTCTAAATTCTGCGTAATTTTCTCAAGCGCCTGTTGGACTGCCTCGACATACTCCAGAAGGAACTCATTGTGTCGTGAGAGTTTTTCTATAGCCTCTTCGCGGTGTTGTACCGCTTGATCGACGTTCAGAAATTCAGACTGATCGATGAGCGACCCGATTTCTGATTGTTCTGCTTCGAGATATTCTTTTAAAGTCTCCAGACAGTCCTGTTGTCTGGCGATCGCTTCACGAGTCTGATTGAACTGAGTACATTCGCCTTGTTCGTAAGCGCTGAGTTCCTCC
Organism: Natrialba sp. SSL1; assembly: GCF_001861355.1. GTDB lineage: Archaea > Halobacteriota > Halobacteria > Halobacteriales > Natrialbaceae > Natrialba. The sequence goes on along the minus strand of NZ_MASN01000061.1, from coordinate 6,281 downwards.
TGAAACACTTCACGCCGCTTACGGTCTTGTCCAAGTGATTCCTCGGTGGTCTGAACTATTCTCTCGAAGCTCATTACACGAAACCTGTTATTAGAGTCTCTTTAACTTTTGGTCAGACTGAAGGATACTGTCCGAGAGGATAACCTCTTTCCATGGAATTATGTTTGATAGACTAAATCAATCTAGTATGGCAACAGAGACTGTGCTAGTAGGTAGCATCTCTCATGAAACGAATACATTTGCAGATGGACAAACTACCCGAGAAAATTTCCAGAATCGGCGAGAATATTTCGGTGAAGACGTTTACAAAGAACTCCGCGATACCAACACTGGTGTCGGGGGTGTCATCGAGATCACAGAGGAGGAAGAGATTTCCCTCATTACGTCTCTCGCTGTTAGCGCAACACCAGGTGCAACAGTCGCACGCGAGGCTTTCGAGTTCTATCGCGATCGCCTTCTCAGTGACATTCGGGAATATCAAGATGAAATAGACGGTATCATTCTTCCCCTACATGGTGCGATGGTTGTAGAAGGAAGGGACGATGGAGAAGGGCCTCTTGTATCGAGTATCAGAGAGATAGTTGGTGATGATCTGCCGATCGTTGTAACACTTGATCTCCACGGTAACGTGACCGATGAACTTGTCGACGAAACAGATGCAATTGTCGCGTATGAAACATACCCTCACGTGGATATGGCTGCCACCGGCCGCCGCGGGTTTGAGATACTAATTGAGACAATACGGGGGGACTGCTCGCCAGTAATGCACATTGAGCGGCCTCCACTAAGCCCGGTAACTCCGACGCAGAACACGCAAGAGGGGCCGATGGCGGAACTTATGGAATATGCACGGTCGATAGAGGAGCGTGACAAGATAGTGAAAGTGAACGTATTCCCTGGATTCAGTCGAAGTGATGTTCCGTCGATGGGATTCTCAGTCCCTGTTATCGCAGATGGTGACCCTGCAGCCGCGAAAGCTGCCTCTCGTGACCTTTCGGAGAAGGTATGGGAGGTGCGAGAGGAGTTTGTCGGCGATTTCTTGAAACCGCCGAAAGCCGTCACAGAAGCAAAAGAAAAAGCGGCGGACATCAGCGACGATGATGGACCAGTCGTACTTGCGGATGTGGGAGACAACCCTGGTGGCGGTGGTGCTGCCAATGGGACAACCATTTTGCGAGAACTAATCAAACAGGAGGTAACCAACGCCGGAATGGCGATCATCCGTGATCCAGAAGTAGTGGAAGAGTGTATCCAAACCGGAGTTGGAAATCGCGTCACCGTTACTCTCGGTGGGAAGACAGATGACAGACATGGTGAGCCAATTAAGGATCTCGATAGCTACGTAAAAGCAATTACAGATGGAGAATTCCTGAACTACGGTCCAAAGGGGACCGGTACAAAGAACTATCTCGGTCGTACGGTTCGTCTACAGTGTGGAACCAATGACGAAATCGATGTCATTGTCACAGAGAATCGGCATCAACCAGCGGATACCGAAATCTGGCGTCATGTCGGTGTTCAGCCCGAACGGTTTGATATACTCGTTGTCAAGAGTACGAACCACTACCGTGCAGACTACGAACCTCGAGCGAGTCACGTGATACCCGTTGACTCACCAGGACTCGCAGCGATGAACCCGCGTCAGTTTGACCATCAAAATGTACACCACCCTATCTACCCCATTGACAATCTGAGCGCTGAAGATTATCCAGACTGGTAACAAGTGGTGCCGACAGTAAAACTGAAAATAAGAATTTAGTTGTTTTCTGTTACACTGGTGTCTACATAGTCGTCTGGAGCACCGGCTTCAGCTGGTGCCTCCGCCCGGTACTGTTCCGCGAATCGTTCTTGGTCCTCATCCTCGTAATGGAGATGACAGGCGACCGATTTACCTAATTCCTCGTTCGCCAGTAGCGGCGGGTCCACATAGTCACAGACCTCACGGTGTTCCGGGCAACGATCCTTAAACCGACAGCCGCTGGGAAGGTTGATTGGATCAGGTATTGAGCCACGGATCTCAACATGTTCTCGGTTCGCGAAGGGATCCGGTTCGGGCGCAGCGGAGATCAACGCCTCGGAGTATGGGTGAGTCGGATTCTGAATGACTCGCTCTGTTTCCCCGAGTTCAATAATTCGGCCGAGATACATGATCCCAATACGGTCACATACGTGTCGGAGCAACGAGAGATCGTGACTGATGAATAAGAACGTGACACCGAGTTGTTCGTTGAGGCGTTTCAGGAGATTGAGTACCCCTGCACGGATGCTTACGTCAAGCATCGAAACAGGTTCATCGGCGAGAATAAAGTCTGGGTCAAGGACGAGAGCGCGTGCGATGGCAACGCGCTGTTTTTCTCCGCCGCTGAGCTGATGCGGGTACTGATCAAGGAACTTTTCTGGCGGCTGGAGTTCAGCCTGTTTGAGGGTCTCGACGACCCGTTCCCGTCGCTGTTCGCGGGTTCCGATGTTATGGATTTTCAACGGTTCAACGACGGCATCAAAGACTGTTTTCCGTGGGTTGAGACTTTCGAACGGATCTTGGAAGATAATCTGAACATCACGTCTGAATTCCTGAAGTTCAGAGCCTGAGATGTCTGTAACGTCTTCACCTTTGAAGCGTATTGTTCCACCCGTCGATTCGAGCAATTTAATCAGGGTCTTTCCAGTCGTTGTTTTTCCACAACCAGACTCTCCAGCGAGACCAACAATTTCTCCCTCACCGATACTCAAGTCGATACCGTCAACCGCGCGGACTGCTTTCTCCTCCTTGCCAAGAATTGACGAGAGTAGTCCTGTCTCAACAGGGAAATGCTTCTCAAGTCCGTTGCATTCAAGCAGAGAATCCCCGGTCATAGCTTCCCCTCCTGGTGCCATGCTTCACGTTTATTAGCAAGCTCACGAAGTTCCTCGACGTCATCGTGCCGATAGCAGGCTGAGTAGTGGTCATTGTTTACCTTCTCTAGGGGTGGGTGAGTTGTCCGACACTCTTTCTCTGCGAACGGACACCTATTCACGAATCGACATTCTTCAGAGATTTCTTTTAGGTCGGGTGTGCTCCCAGGAATACTGATGAGGTCCTGTTTTTCGCCTGAGAGCGTTGGAAATGCGTTCTGGAGTCCGAGCATGTATGGATTGTATGTGTCACCGAAGATTGATTTCAGGTCGCCATACTCCATCATTTTTCCGGCATACATGACACCAAGCCGGTCGCATGTTTCTGCAACGACGCTAATGTCATGTGAGATAAGGATCATCGAGATGCCAAGATCCTCTTGTAATTCTTTGATCCGCTTGAGGATTTGGTCTTGCACAATGACGTCCAAGGCCGTCGTCGGCTCGTCAGCGATGATGAGGTCCGGGTCTAACGACAACGCCATCGCGATATAGGCACGCTGTTTCATTCCACCACTGAACTGATGCGGATAGTCATCCATCCGTTCAGGGTCAAGTCCGACGAGTTCGAACAGTTCCGCGACGCGCTCACGCGCCTCATCAGTAGAGACATCCCTATGTGCTTGAATTGATTCAATTATCTGACTAGAAATCCTATGGACGGGATTGAGTGCGTTCATTGCACCCTGACTGATCAATGAGATATGTTCCCAGCGGAACTCGTTAAGTTCCTCGCGGCTGAGACCAGTGAGGTCTACCCCTCGATACCTGATATCTCCTTCGACGACTTCGCCGTTGTTGGGTAAGAGTCCCAGCAATGATTTCGCGACAGTACTTTTTCCACATCCGCTTTCACCGACGAGACCGAAAATCTCGTCTTCACTCACACGGAAGCTCAGGTCGTCGATCGCGCGCAGACTACCCTCGCTTCTTGTGGTGTACTCGATGGAAATCCCATCGACTTCAAGCAGCGGTTCGTTCTCCTGTGGTTCGAGCCGTGCGGTGTGTTGCATACTCATGATTATCTACCCTCCCGTAGCTGCGGATTCGCAATTTCTTCGTAACCTCGACCGGCGAGATACGCACCGAAGACCACCAGTGTGATACTGAGTCCTGGCGGGATTGACCACCACCATGAGGTGGCGAATTCCTGTGTCACGAACGACCGCTGGAGCATTGTCCCCCAGGACGAAAGGGATGGGTCACCGAAGCCGAGGAACGAAATGCTTGCTTCAGCCGTGATTGAGTAGCCAACCGCGATTGCGGCGTACAGGGCGCTCAGCGGGATCACGTTCGGGAGGATGTGAATGAACATGATCCGGAAGTCACTGGCACCAGACGCCCTCGCGGCCTCGATATACGGTCGCTCTTTCAACGAAAGCACCTCTGAACGGATAACCCGTGCAGTAGACAACCAATACAGCAGTGCGACGCCGAATAAAATGTTCCAGATGCTTCCGCCCAAAATCGTCGCCAAAACGATGACGAAGGGGATGAACGGAAGTCCGTAGAGAATGTCGACGAGCCGCATTATTAGTTCGTCGACAAGACCACCATAGTAGCCCGCGACCATTCCAACAGCTGTCCCGATACATGCAACCATGAACGCGCCCACGAGGCCAACGAACATGGCCACTCGTGTACCATAGATTAGCTGGGACAAGACATCGTGACCCGATTCAGTCGTCCCAAGCGGATGTGCCATTGATGGTGGATGAAGTGATTTCCAGGAGCCATCATCAGCTATGATCCGTTCAAAGGGCTCGTATGGGGCGATGATTGGTGCGAAGATAGCGAGGATCATATAAAATATCAGGATCCCCAGCCCGAACACCGCCATTCGGGATTGCATGAATATCCGACCCTGTTTTATTGCGCTTTCCCGCAGATTTTCAAGGAACCGACGCCATCCAGTAGAGGCTACTGACTCTACTGATTCGGATTTTTGGCTGCTGTCTGTCGTTGTCACTGTTGCTCACCTCCAAGTTTGACGCGCGGATCAAGATACGTATATGCGAGATCTGCAAAGAAATTCATTGTGATTACAATTGCGGATAGGATGAAGAACGTCGCTTGAGCGAGCGGATAGTCGCTTCGAAGCGACGCATCAACCATTTCGCGACCGAGTCCTGGCCACGAGAATACGGTCTCAATCAAGACCTGTCCTCCGATAGCGAAACCGATCGCGATTGCAAACGCCGTGACGACCGGCAAGATTGCATTGCGCGCTGCATGCCAGATCACAATTCGGCGTTCGGAGAGTCCCTTCGCCTCAGCCGTCTCGATATAATCTTGTGTGAGGACTTCTAACACGTTGTTCCGCATGAGTAATAACGGAAGTCCCGTATAGAAGAGACTCAGGCTGAATACCGGGAGCACGAGATGGTAAAGGAAGTCAAGTGAGAGGAATTTCTCGAATTGGGAATCATAAGTTGCGGTGACACCTCGCATCCCGCCTAGCGGGAACAGTTCGAGCTGGAACGCGAACAAGTACAGTGCAACCATCCCGACCCAGAAAACCGGCATCGACCGGCAGAAAAGGACGAGAATCATCTCGATACGCTCGAGCTGCGAACCGCGAAGCCAACCCATATGCGCACCGAGGTACGTTCCGATCGAATAGGAGATCACATAGGCTGTTAACATCAGGGAGAGCGTATTGACTAATCGGTCTCCCACAATGCCAGTAACGGGACGTCCATAGTAATAAGAGACACCAAAGTCAAGCTGGATCACATTAAACATATAAAGTAAATATTGCTGCCACAACGGTTCATCGAGGCCATACATCTCAACAACCTGTTCCTGCACTTCTGGTGACATTCGGGGATCCTGCACGGTCGCCATCGGATCACCCGGTACTAACCGAAACAGGACAAAAAGGACTGAGATGACGATAAACAACGACGTCACCATCAGGGCAAATCGCCTGAGTATATATCTTTTATTAACCATGTCTAATAATTTATATATTTACAGATCATGCTCTTCCCGCCGTTCTTCGACGGTATCCATTCGATCCTCAGGGTGATATATGTTATAGTTAGTGTCCCACTCATATCCGGCATCCTCGAGGATTTCGAGCGCGGCGTCCTCTCCAGGACCGAAGGTAGGTGAATCCTCAGTGTACCAGAACTCCAGGTTCGGGTTGATCGGACTAGTTGCCGGTTCACCGTATCCATCGTAGATTTCGTTAATGATTGTCTCGGTATTCCCTTGAATCAAAGCGTTGAGTGCCTGCCGGAACTGGATGTCGTCAAGTGGTGGCTTCTCGACATGTTGTGAAGTCCGTTGCCGCCCGTCATCGCCATGGGTGACCGCATCCAGGTGATCCGCCTCTTCGATCGTTTCTTCGAGACGCTCGAAGTCACCGAACCAGTAGTCGAGGA
>NZ_MASN01000060.1 GCF_001861355.1 Natrialba sp. SSL1 | reverse complement strand
GGTTCAAATCCCGCCTCGGGCGTTTTCTCGAACTCAAACTCACGAGCAACCAGCGTGCTGTGTTGCGAGTATGCTGCGTTCGAGAATACGGCAACAGGGATTTGAATCAGGAAGCAGCTTGCTGCGACCGTGGTTCAAATCCCGCCTCAGGCGCCTCTTCGAGTTCTACTCCACCGTTATATCTACATCCTGAACAGTAGCAGCAAGTCATCCGTTACCCCACACAGCGTGAGCGGCAAGCACGACGGCTGTGTCCTGTGATTGCAGCGCGCGCCGTACGCAACGGTACTCGAGTACACCGAGTGGTCAATATTCCCACACACGGCGAGATGAGAACAAAACCCTTAATACTCCGACCGGGAAACCAAGTATTGCAAGCCCGGGTGGTGTAGTGGCCCATCATACGACCCTGTCACGGTCGTGACGCGGGTTCAAATCCCGCCTCGGGCGCTTCTTCGATTCCTGATTCGTGAGCGACCCGCGTAGCGGTGTCGCGAGCATGCTGAATCGAAGAACGGCAGCACCGGATTTGAACTACGGAACGAGCGAGCACCGCGAGCGAGTTCAGGTGGTTCAAATCCCGCCTCGGGCGTTTTCTCGAACTCAAACTCACGAGCAACCAGCGTGCTGTGTTACGAGTATACTGTGTTCGAGAACACGGCAACAGGGATTTGAATCAGGGAGCAGCTTGCTGCGACCGTGGTTCAAATCCCGCCTCGGGCGCTTCTTCGATTTCTAACCCGTAAGCGACTCGCGTAGCGGTGTCGCGAACATCCTGCCTCGAAGAGCAAGAGGGTTCGAGTTCCTGTAGCGCGACGACCCCACAACACAGCCGAGGGTTCATATACGAAGACGCAACCAACACCGGCGAACTGCGATGTCTGTGAGGACGAACACGAAACAAACCGGCGACGAAACCGAGTGCAAGATTATGTGCCGGCTACTCGAGACGGGGTACACCGTCTCGCGACCGTTCGGAGACAACGACAAGTATGATTTGATTCTCGACACTGGTACCGACCTGTTCCGAGTGCAGTGCAAAACCGGCTGGCAGGAGGACGACGGTGCTGTCCACCGGTTCAAGACGGCGAGAAAGACGACGAGAAACGGGGGAAGTGACCGTCGTCGACTACGGTACCGCAGTCGATGCGTTCGCCGTTCGCTGCATCGACACAGACACGCTCTACTGGGTCCCAGCCGAGCAGGTCGGGTCAAAAAGTACGTATCTCCGACTCGAGGAGCCCGAAATCGATCACCCTCGCGTCAGGATGGCATCGACGTTTCGGTTCTAGACTGCGCTTCCGTGAGGCGGAGAACGGATCGCGGTCAATGAACACTGCTGCGTTGTGCCTCGGCGACGATTGCAGCGAGAATCCTCGGACACAGCAAGGACAGACCAGCGGAACCAGCGAAGAAGGCTACATTTTAGTACACGCTGAAACCTTCTAGATGCAGTTACAGGTCGCCGGTGATGGAACATGTCCCGTCACCAATCGTATGTGACGGCCGGCGACCGATAGCTCGAGTTCGACCATGTCACAGCAGATTTCCGTTCTCGTCGTCGACAACGAACCCGGGTTCGCCGGGCTTGCCAGCGAGATGCTCGAACGCGAACACGATGCAATCGTTGCAACGCCCACAACCAGCGCACCGGAGGCACTCGAGTACCTCGAGGGGAACGAGCACGCGGTCGATTGTATCGTGAGCGACTACGAGATGGCGGAACTGACGGGACTCGAGTTGCTCGAGCGCGTACGGGCGGTGAATCCGGAGTTGCCGTTTATTCTGTTTACGGGCCGCGGGTCCGAGGCTGTCGCGAGCGAGGCGATTGATGCGGGAGTGACCCAGTATCTCCAGAAGCAATCGGGCAGAGAGCAGTATACACTACTGGCGAATCAGATCACGAACGCGGTCGCGCAGTATCGAGCGGAAACGGAGTTACGAGAGAGCGAGCGCCGGTACGAGCGGACGGTAACGACGCTCCACGAGACGACGCGGGAGTTGATGCGCGCGGAGACGAAAGACGAGATCTACGAGTCGGCGGTCGAAACTGCGGCGGAGATGCGGGATGTGACAGCCGCTGCGGCGTATGCTTTCGAGCCGACGGAACGGGTTCTCGAACATGTTGCTTCGGAATCATCGTCAACGTCACCGTCGACGCCAACGTCACCCTCGTCACCCTCGTCATCGTCGTCATCGTCGTCATCGTCGTCCCCGGGCGAGTCCCGGGCGGTAGTCGATCCGGCTGTCGACACCCCGCGGTCGGATGATCTGATCTGGGAGGCGTTCTCCGAGGGCGTCGTCCGCGAGTACGACGAACAGGCGCACGCGAGTGTGAGTGGGATTCTCCGCACGGAACTGGTGACCCGCAGTGAGGTGGTGGTTCCCCTCGGGTCACACGGGGCGCTCGTCGCGGGGACCACGGATTCGGATGGGTTCGCCGAAACAACGACGGAGGTCGTCCAGATTCTGGCGGCGAACACGGAAGCGGCACTCGACCGGGCCGAACGCGAGCAGTTGCTGCGCGAACACGACCGAACGCTGACCGAACAGAACGAGGAACTGACGCGGCTCAATCACATCAACGAGATCGTCCGCGAGATCAACCACGGCGTCGCGCAGGCCTCAACCCGAGCCGAGGTCGAAACGACGGTCTGCGACCGGCTTGCCGACACGGATCGGTATCGGTTCGCCTGGATCGCGAACACCGACGATCCGCCCGAGCCAACTACCTGGGAAGGCGTCGACGCGACCTACATGGATCGGATCCGTGACGGCGGAACCCAGGCCCCCGAATCGAAGCTCATCCGCCAGACGCTCGCGGCGGAACAACCCTGTGTCATCCGTGACGTACTCGAGACGGATGCCTGGGACCAGCGCCGTGCCGAGGCGCTCACCTACGGTTTCCAGCGCGTTCTCGCGGTGCCCGTCACCGACGGTGACCGGGCGTTTGGAGTCTTACTCGTCCATATCGGCGGCGGCGAGGACATCGGCGACGCCGAACGCGAGGTGCTCGCCGAACTCGGAGAGACGATCGGTCACGCAATTCGCTCCATCGAGCGCACCCGAGCGATGCTTACCGACAGCCGACTCGAGTTGGAACTCGAGTGTCGTGACTCGCGGCTGTTGTTCAACAGGCTGACGACGCGGATCGAGGAGTCACTGACGGTGGCGGGCGTTATCGATCGAAACGATGACGAGTTCGTCTGTTTCGTCAGTACGCCCTCGTCGGCCGATATCCGGCCGGTTGCCGAGGAGTGGGCGGCGCTCGAGACCTGTTCGGTCGTCTCGGACGGCGAGGACGAGACGCTGTTCGAGATCACCGGTTCGACGACGCCGCTGCTCGACGTGTTGCGGACCTACGATGTGACGGTACGCAGCGTCACTGCGGAGGCAGGCGTCTCGACGCTCGTGCTCGACGTCCCAAAGCGAGTCGAGGCTCGGACGCTGATCGAGGCGATCACCGAGCGCTATCCGGAGACCCAACTCGAGGCGCGCCGCGAGACGACGAGCACCAGGTCGGCCCGACAACTCGACACCTATCTCGAGGAGGAGTTAACCGACAAGCAACACGAAGCGCTGCAGGCGGCCTTCTACAGCGGGTTTTTCGAGTGGCCCCGAGATAGCACGGGAGAGGACCTCGCAGCGGCACTCGACGTGTCGTCGCCGACGTATCACTACCACCTTCGGGCGGCCGAACGGAAGCTGGTTACACTGGCCCTCGATGGGCATTCTAATTGATTAGTACCTTGCCCAGACAGTATCTAATCAGTTAGAAAGTATACTTAACCCCCTCCCGTTCATACGCATAGATGGCGATCTGCGAGAGACTGTCGCCACCCCCCTAATCCCCACCCCCACTTTCCGGAACTACGACTCGAGAGCCACAGGTAGAGCGGTTGGTCAACTCGTTTGTAGTACTTACGAGTCGACAGACCGTTCCCACTCGATCCACTCCTGTTCCCAGCCGCGTCTGGACTCGGCGCGGCGCTGGGCGTACTCTCGATCTTCACGCGCCGTCCGATTTCGTTCGATGGTTCCGGGCTGCTCACCCTCGACCAGCAACGGCTCCAGTGAGACGGCATCGTGTTCGATCCGGTCATCGTCGCCCGTGAGTGTGACCACGCGCTGGCGCTGAGTTCCTTCCGGGTAGACCAGCCGTCCGTTCGGTGCCAGTTGATCGAGCAGTGCCCGCGGGGGCGACACGACGGCGGCCTCCAGCAGGATACGATCGAACGGGGCGTATTCGGGGAGTCCGTCGGCTCCATCGCGGCGGTCGACGAGCACGCCGTCGTATCCCGCACCGGCGAGGTTCCGGCGCGCTTCGATGACCAGCGGGCGAGCGATGTCGATCGCGTGGACGTTCGTCTCGCCGGCGATCTCGGCTGCGAGTGCGGCGGTGTAGCCGACGCCAGCCCCGACGACGAGCACGTCATCGCCCGCCGTCGGTGCGAGGGCGTCCATAAACCGGGCGACGGTGCTCGGCGAGAGCACACGCGTTCCGTGTACCTCGTGATCACGGTCGGCGTACGCCGTTCGCTCGTCGTCGATGAACTCGTGACGAGGCACGTCACGCATCGCGACAGCGACGGTCTCGTTCTGGAGGACGTCCTTGGCCGGGGACTCGAGTCCGTCGACCATGTCCTCTCGCAGTACCGCGGGATCCATAGTCGAGCTATCTGGTCGGTGGATATGAATGGCGCGCTTGCGCAAGACGGAAGTCGGTCTGGTGGTCCACCCGTGGCGCCAACGGCTCACCCGCGCAGCTGGACGAACCGAACCCCACCGTGTTCGGACCGGTCGAGCGAGCCGTCAGCCCGCTTCGTCGCCTCGACGAGCGTCTGGTGGCTCGTCCCAACAGGGGCGAGGAGTGTCCCGCCAGACCGAAGCTGTTCACGCACCGGCTCCGGAATCGACGGCGTCGCACAGGTGAAGTAGGCCGCGTCGTAGGGTGCGTGCTTTTCCCACCCGTTTCGGCCGTCACCCGTTCGGACCGCAACATCGCCGTAACCGAGTGCTGTGAGCGTCTCGCGGGCCGACTCGGCGAGATCAGTGCTGTACTCGACGGTGTACACGTGCTCCGGACCGACAATCTCGGCCGTCACGGCCGCATGATAGCCACAGCCCGTCCCGATCTCGAGGACGTCGTCACCCGGCTCGAGATCGAGTCGGTCGGCCATGACTGCGACCATGTGCGGCGCGCTGATCGTCTGGCCGTCCCCGATAGGGAGCGGCCGATCCGCGTAAGCGTTACCGCGCCGGTCGGCGGGCACGAACTCGTGGCGCGGAACGGACTCGAGTGCGTCGAGGACGCGCTCGTCGTCGACGCGGTGGGAAACGGTTTGGACCATCCGCTCGCGAGCGGCCGCAAAGTCGCCGTCGTCCGGATCGTCGGTGTCGCGACCGGAGCGACCGAAGCGATCGAACATAGGTATAGGTACCAATTCGCGTTCGGGAGGAAAGAGTCTGGGGGCGCAGGTGCGTGCTGGTTCAGAGTGAGGTCGAGAGAGGAAGAGTGAGAGGAGGAATCGGTGCGAGGGTGCAAGCGGTGTGAGAGGTGGAGAAGTAGAACGGTGGAACGGTGGAGAGGGACGCGCTCGTTACCAGGCCGACCACGCGCTCGACGTCTCGTCGTAGGCATAGACGCGCTTGACGTCCTTCGCTGGCACCGTATCGCCCTCCATATCGTACCGGTCGCGGTCGTAGCCCGTGACTGCCTGGCGGACGACGAAGGCGTCGATCTCGAACTCGTCGTCACCGAAGTCGTCGACTGCACCGACCTCGAACTCGTAGTCGCCGGGGACGTGAACCGTGATGCTTCGGCTGTCGTCGCGCGAGCCGTCCTGTGGGTGGATCGTGATATCGACGGAGACGTTGTCGACCTCGCGCGTCCAGACGGTCTCGATCTCGTCGGCCGGGGAGCTCTCGACGCGGCGCTGACCGTCGAGTTCGAGGCTGGTTACGCGAACGGTCGAGAGAACCTCCTCAGTTTCTAAGAGGAACTCGTCGCCGACCTCGATGGTCGCACCTTCGGGCGTCGTCACGTTGGCGGTGAACGATTCGCCGTCCTGGGAGACGACGACGTCGAGGGTTACCTCGCGCTCTCGTTCTGGCTGTACTTTGTGGACGTGACTGCACTCGCTGCAGCGCACGGTGAGGGAGCCGCCGCCCTCGGTGAGGACCTCGTGAACGGTTTCGAGGTCCGGCGAGCACGACGGACACGGCGTCGGAATCCGATCCGGAATATCGTTCATAGCACGGCGTAGACGCTACGTGCCTAAAAGGCGATTGGACCTGTGCTGACCGAGCGATTCGACTGCTCGGTACTGGTGGTTGCCTGCCAGCGGCAACGAGAAGACGACAGAAAACACTTGTATCCTGTCACTGTGGGCGAACGTATGCAACGCTCGCGACGAAACCTGCTGTCGGCGTCCGGACTGACGCTGGCGGCACTGGCCGGCTGTGTCGATTCCGCTGTGGTCGACACGGAGCCGGCCGGCGAAACAGAAATTGTGGAGACACGAACGGAGTCGGGCGATGAATCCGGAACCGGTGAGGACCCGCCGGCCGTAGCGTACGACGCCGACAGCCGAGAGATTCAGGTGAGCGGCGTGTTTCCGATCGGAAACAGTTGTTACAGCAGCCAAATCGAGGAGCCGGAGTACGATGCAGACACCGACGAACTGACGGTCCGAATCGGTCGGGAACACGACGGGAGTGATACCTGCGAGGACGTGTTCACCGCGACGTCGTACCGAATCATCGTCGAATTCGAGGGCGCAGCACCGGCAACCGTCGTCGCGATCGAAAACGGTGCGTACGGCAGAGAAGAAACGCGCAAAGAGCTCTGAGACGCTGCTACTGCGGCAGTCCTCAGCAGGGAGAGAACAGCGACTGCCGTTCCGTTACTCGCTCTGCGGAAGTTCCACTTCCGCGCCGTCCGCGTACACCGTCGGCCCGCGAATAATGCCGTCGAGGTGGATGGGTGCCTCCACGTCGCCGCCGATTCCGGCGTCGTCACCGATCGCGATGTGGACCGTTCCGCCGGCCTTCTCGTCCAGCAGGACCGAGCCGACGAGTTCCGTAACGGCGACGTTAGTTCCGATACCGAGTTCCGCGAGGTTGCGCGCTGCGTCGCCGACCTCCTCGGCCGCACTCTCGACCGTCTCGCGGATGTCGCCGTCCGAAATGTCCGTGACGAGACCGTCCTCAACCTCGAACGCGAGCGTCTGGTCGTCGTTGAGGAGGCCGTGGGGCATCATCGTCCCGTCGACAACGAAGGTGCCGCTGGCGCTCTCGGGGCTGACGAATACCTCACCCGCGGGGAGGTTCGACATGACGCCTGGCTCGTGGACGATGCCGGTATCCGAGAGGAAGTCGCGGCCGCTAACGTCGAACGTGATGTCGGTCCCCGCGGGCGCGGTGACTCGAATCTCGTCGGCGTCGTCGACCTGCTCGCGAACGTCGGCGCAGTGGTCCGCGATCAGTTCGTAGTCCGCATCGAGTCCGGTCGTGAAGACCTCCTCGGTGATTCCGGGCAGCGTAGCGACGCGCGCGCCAGCCTCGTTGGCCTCGGTTCGGGCGCGGGTGTGGCTCAGGCTCTTGGTCGTCGGCGCGAGTACCACGTCCGCGTCGGCCATCGCCGCCGACACCGGCGCTGGCGGCTCGCTCCCGTGGGTCGATCCCGGCGGGTAGCGTACGATCACCGCATCGTCCGTAATTTCACTCGCCACGTCGTAGAGCGCCTCGCCAATCGGCTCGCGCTTGTCGTCGGTGACGATCGCACAGGACTCGTCGGACTCGAGTGCCAGACACTGTTCGACCGCGGTTTCGGCTGGATCCCGAAGCGTGGTGGGGGTAGACATACGTCAGGGTGTGTGCGGCGAGTGAATATGTCTTCCCCTCTGTGAGTCTCGACGCTGAAGAGTGTGGCACTGCGTTCGGGACACGGGCAGCAGAGTGAACTAGAAATCGTGCTGAGAAACTCCAAGGCGAGTAAAAATCCCGCGAGAAGCCTCGAAACGGTTATCCGCCTCGGTAGTGGACTGCCGGATACACAATGATCCAGGTCGCGATCAACGGCTACGGTACCATCGGCAAACGCGTCGCAGACGCCGTCCGGGCCCAGCCCGATATGGAAGTCCTCGGCGTCGCGAAGACGCGACCGAACTTCGAAGCCGAGACGGCCATCGAGAAGGGATTCCCGCTCTACGCCGCTATCGAGGAACGCGAGCACCTGTTCGGCGAGGCCGGACTCGACATCGCCGGCTCCGTCGACGAACTCGTCGCCGACGCGGATGTCGTCGTCGACGCCACGCCCTCCGGCATCGGCGCTGAGAACAAGTCGCTGTACGAGGAATACGAGACGCCCGCGCTCTACCAGGGTGGCGAGGACGCCGATCTGGTCGACGTGAGCTTCAACGCGCGCTCGAACTTCGAGGAGGCCGCCGCCGCCGATCACGTCCGCGTCGTCTCCTGTAACACGACCGGCCTCTCCCGCGTCATCGCACCGCTTCGAGAGGAGTACGGCGTCGAGAAGGTCCGCGCCACGCTCGTCCGCCGCGGCGGCGACCCCGGACAGACCTCCCGCGGTCCGATCAACGACATCCTCCCGAACCCGGTGACGATTCCGTCCCACCACGGCCCCGATGTCGAGACCATCTTCGACGACCTCGACATCGACACGCTCGGGATGAAGGTCCCAGCGACGCTGATGCACATGCACAGTCTCAACGTCACACTCGAGGAGGAGGTCGACGCAGCCGACGTTCGCGAGCTGTTCGCCGACGAGTCGCGGCTGTTCCTGATCCCCGAGCACATGGCTATCGACGGCAGCGGGAAGCTGAAGGAGTACGCCCTTGACGCGGGCCGGCCACGCGGCGATGTCTGGGAGAACGCCATCTGGGAGGAATCCATCTCGACCGTGGGTCGTGACCTCTACCTCTTCCAGGGCATCCACCAGGAAAGCGACGTCGTGCCGGAGAACGTCGACGCGATTCGCGCGGTGCTCGGCGAGGCCGACGCCGAGGAGAGCATCGAGACGACCGACGAGACGCTCGGCATCGGGCTCTGAGCCGTCGGTTACGCGCCTCTCCTGGAGCACAGAATACAGTACCGCAGCAGACAACCACGCCACCAGAAGAGCCGAACCGTTTCGGACCGAAACAGCCGATTCGGCGCTCGAGACGCCGCTCGAGTCACCGAAACAACTAGTTCCGACAGAAAGTTTTTCCCCCGTGGGCCACTACTGGCGTCTATGCGAAGAGACGACCGCGACGAGCCCTTCGATGACCTCTTTCGCGAGATTGAACGGATGATGAACGAGATGATGGACGGTGCCGACACGAACGTCAACTTCAACTCCTCTCGAAACGTCGACACCGGCTTTGGCATGGATACGCACGTCGATATTCACGAAACTGACGATGAACTGCGCGTCGTTGCGGATCTCCCCGGCGTCGAAAAGGAAAATATCGACCTCGAATGTGACGGCGAGACGCTGACCATCTCCGCGGGCAGCGACCACCGCCAGTACGACGAGCGAATCTCGCTCCCACAGCGGGTCAACGAACACACGGCCTCTGCAACCTACAACAACGGCGTGCTCGAGGTCGTCTTCGATCCAGCCGAACAGTCCTCGGGAATCAGTCTCGAGTAAGCCGACTCGCGGTCCAGTAGTCGTCCGGGTTTGGTCTCCGATCGCCTTGTTCTGCTTCTGCCTCTGGGTCAGCTACCGACTCACCACACGCTACCGGCTCACAGCCCCTGCGCCGCCGTCTCACGAATCGCAGCCCCCAGTCGATCGTAAAACCCCGGCTCGTACTTCGTCTCTGCGTCGATCGTCGGGCGCGCGTTCGTCTCGTTAATCACCACCCGGTCGTCCGTCACGAGCAGATCGACGCCGACGAAGGAAATATCGAGTTCCCGCGCCGCAGCCTCGGCAACCTCGTGCCACTCTGTCGGCAACTCGACCCCCGTCGCCTCCGCGCCCCGATGGACGTTGTGCTTCCACTGTCCCTCCTGGACCGCATCGTCCGGCAGCCGTCGCTCGACCGCGCCGACGTACTCGGACTCGAGTACCATCACGCGATAGTCGGTCGCGTCGGGGAGGTATTCCTGGACGAGAAACGAGCGGTCGCCGGTCGCCCGGTAGTCGTGGACCAGCGAGAGGTAGTCACAGATCCCCAGAAACGAGTCCAAGTCGTGTGCCTTCGCGACGCCGACGCCGCGCGTGGTCGAGTTCGGTTTGACGACGACGGGGGGATCGAACTGCGCGAAGACGTCGGCCAGTTCGTCCTCGTCGACGTCGTTCGAGATGTAGACCGACTTCGGAACTGGGAGGCCAGCCCGGTCGAGTCGTGCGATGACTTCGGCTTTGTTCCGCGAGGTCAGCACCGCCTCGCGGTCGTTGAGCCACGGCATCTCGAGTAAGGCGTCCGCGACGCCGCCCTCCATCAACCGGCCAGGGTAGACGAAGCCGACATCGTACTCGTCGGGCACCCACGGCGGATCGGTCAGGTCTACCACGCGCTCGCTCGCGGGCACGTGATGGACTCGAACATCGCGTTCTGCGAGCGGGTCGCGCATCCGCCGAAACGTCTGCTTCGCGTTGGCGACCGCGAGCTCGATCATACACCGACCTCGGGAGTAGAGCGACAAAAAGGTAGCTCGACACCAGGCCTATCGTAACAACTGAAACTATTTACACGCCAATCGAACGACAACGATGCGATTGGGTATGTACTGACGTTCAGTAGCGACTCTACTCGTCAGCGTCCTCCGCATGCGTCGCCTCCGCGTGCACGTCGTACGAATCCCGCGAAAACGCCCCCTCGAAGGAGATCGTCTCGGTTTCGTCTGGATCCAACTCGAGTTCCTGCTGGTCGTCGATATGGCCGCGAACCTGTCCGCCACTCGGTGTGGTGAGTGTGACGTCGATAGCGCCCGCCTCGCCGTCGTTTCGGACATCTGCCTCGATAGCCCCGATCTGGGCCTCGAGGTAGTAGGCGTCGTATCCGTCGAGATCGGCATCGTCGAAGACAATTTCGCGCCGTTCGCCCGCGTCGAAGTGGACACTGGTCCCGTGGGCGGGCGCGGGGGCTGTGAGGACGGCGTCGCTATCGTCGTCCGCCTCGAGGAGATACAGCAAAATCGTGGCCTCGCCGGGATCACCGTCGTTTTCGAACGTGCCGGTGAGTTCGAGAGTAGAAGTGGAGTCGGGATCGGACGCAGAACCGGAATTGGAACTGGGACTAGGACTGGCGTCCGCATCGATCGATTCGATGGGCGGCATGCCGTCGCGGTCGACATGCGCGACTGCTGGAACCCGAACGGCTTCGACAACCGGTTCCGGAAATTCGCCGCCCTCGTCGCCTGAATCGGTCGAAATGGAGATACAGCCGGCGACCGAGGTTGGAAGGAGAGTGCCAGCAGTGGCGAGGACTCGTCGACGTTCCATACACCGTTGGCCACAGGGTGCCCTCGTTATTCTTTCGGGTCGGTTGCTGTCGAATCAACGGGGTGCGTAATCTGGAACATCCAGACCGAAATCACCAGTCCACTCGCGGCTACGAAGAGCGACGTTGCAGAGTAACTTCGGTTGTCCGGTTGGTGTCGAGAGACGCCGCGCTGTCTGGCAGCGTTGCTGCAGTAACGGGATAAACTGCAGTGAAAAGGTGGGTCTCAGTTTAGGCGATGAGCTGCTCTTCGCCCTTCTCCACGACGATGCGACACGGCGGCGTGATCTTGTTGTAGGAGCGACGGAGTGCCTCCTTGGCGAACTCGGCGTCCTCGACGTCACACCAGATCGTGAAGATGCGCTCGCCGGCGTCGATGCGGGCTGCGGTGCCGACGATCTTCCCGAAGGACTGGCGCATCCCGTCGGAAACACGGTCTGCACCAGCGCCGGTTGCCTGCTTGTTCTCCCGGATGACGTGGTGGGGGAACTTGCGCAGGATCATCTTGTACTGGTGTTCGCCAGCGTTTTTCAGCATGTGGCGGTTAGCCGAGAGACGGGAGGCCTCGAGGCTGCCGTGTCGGATCTGGACCTCTTCTTCGGTGATGAGGCTGATCTGGACCGGGTAGTCCTCGGGGTCTGCCTGCAGGTCGCCCATCTGGTGCTGTGCAATCTTCGAGCCGGGAATGCCAGTGATGTACTCGCGTCGCGTGTATGCTGGCTTGCTAATGTCCCGGTACATTGAGGCGGGTTTGTCTGACATGGTTGTGGTTACTTACGAAAAGGCAGGCCTACCGTCCGGATAAAGCCTTCGAAGCGCGCGCTCGAAACTCCCCCACGAGACCGCTCACACTCGCTCTTTGAGTGTGAGTGTGTCGCAAGAGAGTGTCGGTGCGGTGTGAAACGGGTGGGCGATCCGGGAGCGAGAAGTGGCCAGTCAAGCGAGGCAAATCCGCTCAATACGGCGGCGTACTTAAGTTTCTACCGCAGGTATCATAACGCATGATGAAGAGTTTCCGGATCGGGACCCTCTTCGGAATCCCGATCAAACTCGATATTACGTTCCTGCTGGTGCTCCCGTTATTTGCGTATCTTATCGGGTTCCAGATCGGTGCTGTCACGGAACTCCTCAATGCGTTTATGGGAGCCAGCATCGACGTGGAGGCCGTAACGGCTGGCTGGAACCCCTGGATCCTCGGCCTTGCCGCTGCAATCGGCCTGTTCGTCGGCGTTGTCTTTCACGAACTCGGCCACTCGCTGACCGCCCAGCGCTACGGCTTCCCGATCGATTCGATCACGCTCTGGCTGTTCGGCGGCGTCGCCGCGTTCTCCGAGATGCCCGAAGACTGGCGACAGGAGTTCGCGATCGCCATCGCCGGCCCCATCGTCTCCGTGCTCGTCGGTATCGCCTCGTTCGGCCTCTTCTACGTCACCCCAGCGAGCATGGACGGCACGCAGTTCGTGCTTGCTTACCTCGCAATCTTGAACGTCGCACTCGCGGGGTTCAACATGCTGCCCGCGTTCCCGATGGACGGCGGCCGCGTCCTGCGAGCCTTTCTCGCCCGATCGAAGCCGTACGCACAGGCGACCCAGCAGGCCGCGAGCATCGGCAAGTTCTTTGCGGTCCTCATGGGTCTGTTCGCGCTCATCCCGCCGTTCAACATCATCCTGCTCGGCATCGCGTTCTTCGTCTACATCGCCGCCTCGAGCGAGGCCCAGCAGGTGACGATGAAAGCGGCGTTCCAGGACGTGACCGTCTCGGATATCATGACGCCGGCAAGTGACCTCCACACGGTCACCCCCGACGCCTCGGTCGCACAGCTCATCCAGCGGATGTTCAGCGAACGCCACACGGGCTACCCGGTCGTCGAATCCAACGGTGGCGGCGGTCGGCTGGTCGGACTCGTGACGCTCTCGGACGCCCGCGAGATCCAACCAGTCGAACGCGATGCCTACACCGTCGAGGAGATTATGACGACGGACCTGAAGACCATCTCCGCCGAGTCCGACGCGATGACCGCGATCGAACAGATGCGCGAGAACGACATCGGTCGGCTGCTGGTGGTCGAACGAAACGGCCACGTTGGTACTCCCGGACAGGAGACTGACGTGCCACCCGGCAGTGAACCACGGGCGGGCGACGACCTCGTCGGCCTCATCTCGCGCTCGGACATCATGACCGCCTTCGACATCGTCCAGAAGAGCGGGGCCGTCGGCCTCGCGGCACAGGCCCAGCGCGCGGATTGAGAGCGTGAGCGTGAGAGTGAGAATGAGCGGAAGGGGAAAGGGGAGCGTGAACTCGAGGGCGAGGACGAGGATTGCCGGCCAGAGATGGCCCCATAGTCGAAGAAACACCCGTCTCGCGTCCCGAGACCAACATTCTTAACCGCGGCGGTAGCCGAGAGTGCGCCGATGCCACCGGCCATCGAGACCGTCGATCTCGTGAAGGACTACGGGGAGTTGCGCGCGTTGAACGAGCTGTCGCTCACCGTCGAGGAGGGCGAATTCTTCGGCCTCCTCGGCCCCAACGGCGCGGGGAAGACGACGTTCATCAACACGCTCGTCGGTCTCGTCCGTAAGTCGGGCGGCGAAGCGCGGGTCTTCGGCTACGACGTCGAGTCCGACTACCAGCAGGCTCGCAATGCAATCGGGCTCGCACCGCAGGAGTTCAACGTCGATCGCTTCTTCCCGATCCGGGAAGTCCTGATGCACAAGGCCGGCTACCACGGCATTCCCGAAGATGAAGCCGGCGAGCGCGCCGACGAGGTACTCAAGCGCGTCGGCATCTACGACAAGCGAAACGAACGCTTCGACTGGCTCTCCGGCGGGATGAAACGCCGCCTGCTCCTCGCGCGGGCGCTCGTTACTGACCCCGACTTGCTGATCCTCGACGAGCCAACCGCGGGCGTAGACGTCCAACTGCGCCACGACCTCTGGGACCTCGTCACCGAACTCAACGAGGAGGGGACCACCATCCTCCTGACGACCCACTACATTGAGGAGGCCGAACGCCTCTGTGACCGCGTCGCCATCATGAACGAGGGCCACAAGGTCACCGTGGCAACCCCGGACGACCTCAAACGCCGCGGCACGGACACGATCGAGATTCTACTCGAGTCCACCCCGCCCGCTGCCACGACCATCGAGTCCGACCTCGGCGAGTACGCCCACGAGGTGTCGACGAGTGGCAACCAACTCGAGATCCGCGTCGACGACGGTGGGTCGACTGTGCCGCAGGTGTTGCACGACCTGGAAGCGGCGGGCCACGAGATTGCAGATCTCGAGATTTCGCGGACATCACTCGAGGAGATTTTCGTGGATCTGACGCGCCAGAAGGATCGGTCGGTGACGCGGTCGTCTGCGTCGAGCGCAAGTGGGAGTGGAGGACCTGATGGCGATGATGTTGCTAGTGAGGCGGCGCACGGACAGACACAAGAACAAGAGCGAGAGCACGAACACGAGCACGAGCAAGAGCGCGAACAGGAGGGGGTCGCCTAATGCTCTCCGTCGGCTTTCGTGCCCTGTTCAAGCGCGAACTCTTGCGATTCATCCGCCGACCGAAGAATACGTTCATGCCACCGGCGATCACAAACGTACTCTACTTCGCCGTCTTCGGGATGATTCTCGGCGGCCGCATCGACAGCCCGGTTGAGGGCGTGGAGGGTGCCGACTTCGGCTACATCCTCTTTCTCATCCCCGGACTCATCGTCCTCGGCACCATCTCGAACGCCTTCGAGAACGCCTCGTTCTCGATCTTCCACGGGCGGTGGAACGAGTACATCCACGAGACGCTAACCTCGCCGCTGTCGTACGTCGAGATGGTCGTCGCCTACGTCTCCGCGAGCGCCGTTCGCGGGCTGATCGTCGGCGTCATCATCGCCGTTATCGGCCGCCTGTTCGTGCCGATCAGCATCGAGAACGGCCTCTTCCTCGTAGCCACGATGGTCGTCATCGCCGCGCTCTTTGCAGGGCTGGGAATCATCGGCGGCCTCGTCGCGCGGGACTTCGACGACCTCACCGTAATGAACCAGTTCATCCTGCGCCCGCTGGTCTTCTTCGGGGCCGTCTTCTACTCGCTGACGATGCTCGAGCCGATCTGGCAGGCCGTCTCGCTGCTGAACCCGATGGTCTACATGGTCGACAGCGTCCGCTACGGCCTGCTCGGCTACTCCGACATGTTCGAAGTCGCACCGGCAGCCTATGCCGAGTTCGCACCGCTTGCCTCCCTCGGCGTGCTCACGCTACTAACCGTCGCCGTCCTCGCGATCGACGTCTACCTGTTCAAGATCGGGTACGGACTCACTGACTGAGCACCTGAGAGTGGGCTAAAAGAGCAGACAGCCACCGGACGCAAGATCAACGCCATTTTATTGCCTCGTGCGAGCGTATTGTCAACTATGGAAAGCGAAGAGTACTGCTGGAACTGCGGGTCGGTGCTCGAGTCCGGCGCGAATTATTGTTCGTCGTGTGGTGCGGAAGTTGGCCGAGACGACCGTGCTGGAGGTGAAAGTGAGAGTGGCGGTCGAACGGATGAGTGGGGGACGAACGACTACGGAGCCGACGACTACGGGGCCGATGACTATGGAACGGACGACTACGGCTCCGGAAGTTACGAGCAGGCCGGGTACGGGTCGGACGGCTACGATGCGCCGGGATACGAAACGCGGCGAAACGATACGTCGTTCGCTGCCGTGACGCATCTACTCGCGATCTTTACGTGGCTCATCGGTCCGCTAATCGTGCTCGTCGTTACGGAGGACGAGTTCGTCGACGCGAACGCGCGGATGGCGGTGAACTGGCAGATTATGTTCACCATCTACATGCTGCTCTCGCTGATGCTGGTCATCGTCGGCGTCGGTATCCTCGGTTTGATCATCCTGCCGTTCCTCGATATCGCCTTTTGCGTCGTCGCGGCGGTGAAGGCGAACGATGGAGAGGTCTGGCAGTATCCGTTCACGCCGGAGATTGTCTGAGAAGTGGGAAAACGCTCGCTGTGTGTCGCTGCTATCTTTCTTCAAGGAGAGAATCCCGTCGTTTACGACGACCTCAGAACGTTCCACGTTCTGATGGGCATCGCAAACCTTCGGTTTGCTCAACGGGCGTGAATCCAACGACGACTCCACAATCCTCGTTCAGTAACAATACGGATATTTAAGTTATATCGTATTGTAGCATGACATACACCGAGGCGGCATGACCGCCCACCTAATCGGACAATATCGGGACTCCGAGGCCCAGAACGGTCGAGACACCCTCTCGAACCGCTGTGGTGTCTTGGTCAAGATAACTCCGAGTCCCCTGCCGGGATAGGAGTAACGGCGGTGTGACCCCGCCATCGGCCCGTCATGCTGACAGGTCGTAAA
Organism: Natrialba sp. SSL1; assembly: GCF_001861355.1. Classification (GTDB taxonomy): domain Archaea; phylum Halobacteriota; class Halobacteria; order Halobacteriales; family Natrialbaceae; genus Natrialba. The sequence continues at coordinate 474,772 of NZ_MASN01000060.1, read as the reverse complement.
CCAGCAAATATCCCAAACCAGCGGTGCGGTACCGTGGGAAGCCTCGCCGTTTACGGCGAGGAGGAGGTCACCGTCGCCTGTCGCAGTTTGTCGCAGTTTGTCGCTGTCTGTCGGTGTCTGCCGCTGTTTGTCGCTATCCGTCTCACCCGTTACGCTTCGTACTCGCCGACCTGCACGAGCTGTTTCCCGATGTTATCACCCTCGAACAGCCCGAGGAACGCGTCGGGCGCGTTCTCGAAGCCCTCCACAGTGTGCTGGCGGTACCGAATCTCCTCGTTCTGGATGAACGTCGAGAGCCGGCGGAGTGCTTCGCCCCAGCGGTCCTCGTAGTCACGAACGAGTAATCCCTCTACGCGGGCGCGACTCTCGATGAGTTTGGCGAGTTTGCGCGGCCCGGTCGGCACCTCCGTCGCGTTGTAGATCGAGATCTGTCCGCAGACTGCGACCCGCGATCGGACGTTGAGCAGCGGCCAGACGGCGTCCGTGATCGGTCCGCCGACGTTGTCGAAGTAGACGTCGACACCGTCCGGACAGGCCTCGGCCATCGCACGTCCGAGGTCGTCGGTCTCCTTGTAGTTGATCGCCGCGTCGAAGCCCAGTTCGTCGGTGAGCCAGTCGACCTTCTCGTCGGAGCCTGCGGTACCGACGACGCGCGCGCCAGCGAGGCGAGCGAGTTGACCGGCGACGGAGCCAACCGCACCCGCAGCGGCCGAGACGACGACCGTATCGCCCGGCGTCGGCTCGGCCACGTCGAGCATGCCGAAGTACGCAGTGACGCCGGGCATGCCGAGCGTCCCGAGCGCAGTCGAAATCGGGCCGTGGTCAGGGTTGACCGGCCGGAGTTCGTCGCCGTCCGCGATGGCGTGCTCGGCCCACAGGAGTTCGCCGGTGACGATGTCGCCCGACTCGTAGCCGTCGTGATTCGACTCGACGACTTCGGCGACGACGCCGGCCTGCATCGGCTCGCCGACGTCCCACGGTTCCTCGTAGGATTCGGCATCGCGCATCCGGCCGCGCATATACGGGTCGACGGACTGGTACAGCGTCCGGACGAGCACCTCGCCCGGACCGAGGTCGTCGAGGTCGACGGTGACGAGGTCGAAGTTATCCATCGTCGGTTCGCCGGTCGGGCGGCTCGCGAGGTGCCACTGGCGCGTAGATACCATACACACGCATTGGTGTGTCGGCAGGTCAATATTTGGTTCCCGGAACCCGCCGGTCAGGCGCTACCTGGGTATCAACCGGATATCAACATAGATCCAACCGGGTGCCAACGAACTCCCAAAGAGTAACGCCTTTGACGCCAGTGGGTGCGTGAATTCGTATGGGAGGTAACGCTGAACAGGAGTCCCAGGAGTCGTCCTATCCGAGCGACGGGCATACCGTACTGACCGACCTGCTCGCCGGCAACGCAGCGCACGCCGACGCACTACCGGATGAGTACTTCGCAGCCGTGCAGGACGGCCAGCAGCCAGATGTCGTCTCGATCTGTTGTTCCGACTCGCGCGTCCCCCAGGAGCGAATGTGGAACGCCGCCGATCCCGGCTCCGTCTTCACACCGAGCAACATCGGCAACCAGGTCTGGGACGTCGACCACGGCGAACGCATCGTCGACGGCGGCCTGCTGTACCCGATTCACCACGCCGGAACCAGCGCTGCCGTCATCGTCGGCCACACCGGCTGCGGGGCCGTCACAGCCGCCTACGAGGCCGCAACTGGTGGCGAGCTTCCCGGCCCGCGCGGCGTCGACAAGTGGGTCGAACAGCTCGTCCCCGTCGTGGAAGCCGGACTCGAGTCCGACCGGATCGATGCCGATGCTGACGAGGAGACGATCATCAACCAGCTCGTCGAGTTCAACGTGGACCGACAAGTCGAGTTCCTCCGCGCCGCCGAGGACGTGCCCGAAGAGGTCAGCGTGTACGGGTTCGTCTACGACTTCCAGGGCGTCTACGGCGACGAACACGGCCGCGCGTATCTGGTCAACGTCGACGGCGAGACCCAGCCGGAGGCGATCGCTGAACTCGTCCCGCCGGAGTTCGAGTCTGCAACGCGCAGTCTACTGTGGTGAGCCGGCCAGTCAGTAGCCGCCACCGTCAGCGTCAGAAAAACAACGCCCACAGCGCGTAATGGTCCGATCATCGGTTGTCCGCTCGATCGGGACGACCTGTAATCGACCGTGAGTCACGTGGGCAGTCGCGCCACAAATCGTCTGCACGTCGGCCTGGTCCGTCTGTTCGTCTCTGTGCTTGTGGATCGTTTTCGTGTGTTCGTTCAGAACCCCATCCATGGTACACCATGGCACGACCAGAGCACATAGTTCCGGTACCAACACACGTCGGCTCGAGTACGTGCGCGATTCCAGACCCCCTGCTGATCGGGTCGACGACAGGCAAGACCAGTTCGCGGACTTTCGCAACTGTAACGGCCACCAACTGAGACGGTGAGTATACTGATGCGTATCGGCAATTATCGCCACAACAGTACACAGCGGCCATAACGCGCCGCTATTGTGCATTATCGGACGAGTCGCAGGGTTTATGCGTCCAGCACCCTTCTCTTCAGAAGCAATGGCGAAAGGAACCGTTGATTTCTTCAACGACACAGGCGGCTACGGATTCATCGAGACTGAGGACGCGGACGACGACGTGTTCTTCCACATGGAAGACATCGGCGGCCCGGACCTTGAGGAAGGACAGGAGCTCGAGTTCGAAATCGAGCAGGCCCCAAAGGGCCCGCGCGCGACGAACGTCGAGCGCCTGTAAGGCGGAATTCGTAACGGTATCGACTCTTGACTGCAGTATTCTACACCTGTGAGCGACAGCGCCGTCGTTCTCTACTGGCGGTCCGAAACTGGCAACCCGAACCGAGCGGCTGCGCTGTAACCGGTCGACGACCGTGCCCTTTTATCTCGCTCGCGTCTGTAGCTTCGGTTTGACTTCCCAGTCGGGCGGTTTTCGGCGACCGAATCGACTGGCACGCAGCCGAACACGACTCACCACCAATGGCGAACCAGTACGTCACGGCCGCAGAACACGTCCCCGAGGATGCGACAGGCGAGACAGTAACGACCCTCCAGCTACGCGACCCCGAAACGAAGGAAATCTTCGAGGCGCGCGTCCGTCTGTCCAGAACCGAAACACACCTCGAGGAGCCACACCCCCTCTCGGTCGTCAGCGGCCCCCACGAAACCACGACCGAACAGTGGTACGTCGAGTTCGTCGACCGCGCCGTCGACGAGGCGCTACTCGAGTCCCTCGCTTCCTCTCAGCGCGAGCGCTCGAACGTACTCAACACCAGATCGGACGATCTGAAGGTTCTCCTCGAGTATCTCGTCGAAACGGGACGCTACGAGTCCTCGTCGGCGGCTATCCGCGAGTTGTTGTTCAGTCAGTTGGCAGAGCAGGAGCCGGCGTTGCTCGACACGTACGACGAACTCCGCACCGAGTACGACTCCGATCCGTTGCGTGAGGCACTCGAACGGACGGCTGACGGGAACGAGCGCGCAGCCCCGAATACGGAGGCGGATGGGAATGAGAGTAGGGATGCCCTCAGCGATGCTGATACCACGCCGACCACGACAGTGCCGACCGACCGCGATCGCACCCATCCCTCCCGATGACGACCCCCGCAACGACGTTCCGTGAGTTTCTCACCGTACTCGAGAACGCCGGTGCGCTCACCGAAATCGAGACGCCGGTCTCCTGGGACCTCGAAGCGAGCGCGATCACGATGGCCGCGAACGCGGCCGACGAGCGGATCCCTGTCTTCGAATCCGTCGAGGGCAACGGGACGGCTGCCCGCCTCGTCGGCGATCCCTACCGCGGTCCCCGCGGACGGGAGTTCGACCACCTCGCGCGGGCGTTCGATCTGCCGAGGCCGGCACGGCTGTCGGGACCTGCCTACTACACCCAGCTTATCGACCGACTCGAGGAGCAGCGCGAACCGACCGTCGTCGAGCCAGAGACAGCGCCGTGTAAGGAGGTCGTTCGCACTCGCGCGGCTGCAGACAGAGACACAAGTACAAACACAAGCGCAAGCGCAACCGGGAGCGCGAAGACGAATGCAGAGACGGACGCGAATCCGGACGCAAACACAGACGCGAACCTACTCGAGTTCCCCTGGCCGTACATCCACCAGCAGGACGGCGGGCGCTACGCGACCCTGACGACGCTGGTCGCACCTGATCCGGACGGCGAGTGGGGGCGCTGGTCGCGCCACCGGGCGATGATCCACGGTGAGTCCCGGGCGAGCGTGTTGTTCCTCGCGGGCGAGCAGCTCCCAAACCGCTACTACTACGAGTACGAGCGCCGCGACGAGGCGATGCCGGTTGCCCTCACTCTCGGCGCGGGGCCGGCGGTCACCGCTGCCAGCGAGATGTGGATCCCCGTCGGGCGGAGCGAGGCGACGTTCGCCGGCGGCCTGCAGGAGTCGCGGGTCGAACTCGTCCCCTGTGAGACGAACGACCTCCGCGTGCCGGCGTCGGCCGAACTCGTCATCGAGGGACGGATTCTTCCGGAGGAACGGCTCGACGAGGGACCGTTCGGCGACTACTTCGGCTACGTGAACGGGCCGCGCCGCTCCATGCCGGTGCTCGCGGTCGACGCGATTACCCACCGTGAGCGGCCGTACCTTCTCTTCTGCGTAGAGGGCTCTGGCGTCGGCTACGCCAGCAACTCGACGAGTTCGCTGCAGGTCGCGGCCGCCGGACCGGACGCAACGCTTGGCCTGCGCGCCGCGGGCTACGATGTCGCGATGGCCGCGCCCTGGCCCTACACCGAGCGAACGGTCTGGGTGATTGCAACTGATCGGCCCTATCCGGGCGCGCTACACGAACTCGCGAACTTCATCTTCACCACCTGGGGGATGCTCCACATCGACTGCTTCGTCTTCGTCGACCGCGAGGTCAACCCGCTCGACTCGCGTGCAGTGGTGGAAGCGCTCGCGCTACACGCTGATCCGGCGACGGACTTCCACCAGTTCGGCGTCGAACGCATGCCGAAGGTGCCACTGAACATCTACCAGACGCCCGACGAGAAGGGCAGTGCCGCCGTTGGGACCTCGAAGTCGAAGACCGCGAAGGCATACATCGACGCGCTCTCGGATGACGAACGGCCGACTCAGACCATCGGCGATTCCGAGAAGCGGCGGCGCGCACGCGATCTGCTCGCCGAGGCCGGTGTGGCCGGTGTGTCCGACGTGGCAGGCGTCGCTACCGAAACCGACGCGATGGGCGAACCGCACAGTGCAATCGATCACGAGACCGACGCGACGCGACACCAGCACCCACAGCACCAGAATCGATGACCGCCTTCCGCAAGCACCTCGAGTTCCTTCACCGAACCGACGACTGTCGCACGCTCTCCCGACCCGCCGACTGCTCCCCGCAGGTCGTCGCCGCGGAAGCGCTTCGAGCGGGTGGCCACGCGATCGAGATAGAACCCGAAACCGGCCGCGAGGGCGCACCCACCGTACCCACCACACCCACCGTCACCCTCGCAAGCGGCGTCTACGGCGGCATCGACCAATCGCGCGGACAACACACAACGGACTCCCGACACCGACAGCGCTACCCCTGGACCCGCCTCGGCATCGGGCTCGGCATCGACCAGGATCCTGCCTACACCGACGTGCTCGAGTCCCTTCTCGCGCTCGGCGAGCGCCGCGACGAGCGCGACGTGACCTACGTCGAGCGCGCTGCCGACGCGACGGCGCAGGATTTGCGGGAACTCGGGCTCCCGACGCCGCCGGACGAGGCCTGGCCGCGGTTCACCCTCGGACTGCTCTCGATCGGTACCGACCGAGGAACGTACTGGGCACCGATTCACGGTACCGTCCTCGACGGCAACACCATCCGTGCCCGAGTGCCGGCGGCCGTCGCTGAACGAGACCTCCTCGAGACGGGCACGGCGGTCACCATCGCACTCGGTGTTCCCCCGGAAGCGCTCGCGGCGACGCACCTGCTCGCGATCACGGACCGACTCGAGACGCCGATCGAAGACCGCGGCGTCGGCGCGACGGTGCCCGTCATCCCAACCGCCGGCGGCGTGGTTCCAAGTTCCGCGGAAGTCGTCGTCGAAACCACCGTCGCCGACCGCCAGCCCGCAACCCAGTCCGAGAAACGCGAGTTCTGGGAGCGACTGGGTGGGGGAACGACGCTGACACTCGAGTCCACCTCCATCTTCGCCCGCGAGGAACCGGTCGTGCCGTTCACGCCGCTGGGGGTGCCGCTGTCGGACGACCTGCAGCTTGCAGCCCTCTCGCTGTCGGCGACGCTGTTCGATCGGGTCAACAGCTACTGGGGTGTCGCGCCGGTTGACTGGCTGTTGTTGCCCGCGGAGGGGCGACTCGGACTCTGCATCGTCGCCTCGGAGATTCTTTACGCCGGCTTCGAGTGGCAGCTTGCGAACCTGCTGTTCTCGCTCTCTGATTGCTTCGACAAGGTGCTCGTCGTCGACACCGAGATCAGCCCGCGAAATCTCGGCCGGGCACTCGGCGATAGCTGGGTCAAGGCCCACCCCTCGCGGGACTGGCTGGTGAGCGAGCCCGACGCGCCGAGTGCGCGGATGCCAACGTACGGCCGAGGCGGCGGTGGAGGCGAGAGCTCCCGCGAAGACGGCGGCGAGACCGGCGCACGCCTCTACGTCGACGCCACCTGGGACCCGCGCTGGACGGACGAGTACATCGCGCCACGGGTCTCGTTCGACGAATCGTACCCGCCTGAACTCCGCGAGGCAGTTCGGGATTCGTGGACGGAATTCGGATTCGAGCCCGAATCGATGGCTAACGTCGGCGACGAGTCCGAGTCGTTGGAGTGACAGGCGAGACCAGCGACCAGCAAGTAGCGGACGGCTTCGAGTCTCTTTCTGGGCACCGGTGTACTCGAGTACCGACCAGTAGGTACTGAACCGGTCACGTTCGATACTGGTGTATACGATACTGTTTACGCAAGCAAGCGCCGGGTTGAGTTCTGGCTCGACGTGCTGTACTGGTTGGTTCCCCCGGTAAGTCGCGCAAAAGTTACCGGAACAGTTATTGGGGATGGCGAAACCGCTTCGGTGTATGCCATCGCGCGGCAACCGACTGGTTCACGTCCCGCGAACTGGGTGGTCGCGCGAGGTCAGTCACGACGTGTCGACGACCCAACTATCGGGGAGGGACACGGATACCGGTGCACGACGATACGCAGACTACAGACTATGAACTTCGAATCTACACAGGAACGCGATCTGATCCGACAGACGGCGGCCGACGTGGCCGCGGAGTACGGCCCCGAACACTGGCGCGAGAAGGAAGAAGCCGGCGAGTTCTCCGAGGGGTTCTGGGACGAACTCGCGGAGGCAGGCTTTCACGGCCTGCTGATCCCCGAGGAGTACGAGGGCGCTGGCATGGGCATGCAAGAGATGGGCCTCGCCATGGAGACCCTCTGTGCGGAGGGCTGTGGGATGGCCGGCACCTGGTACCTCGTGCTCACCGCAGGGATGGCCGCGGTCGGTATCCGCGAGTACGGCACCGAAGCCCAGAAGGAGACCTATCTGCCGGACATCGCGAACGGGAAGCGCAACTTCTCGATCGGCATCACGGAGCCTGAAGCGGGGACGAACACGCTGAACGTGGCGACGAAAGCCGAGAAGGACGGCGACGAGTACGTTCTCAACGGCCAGAAGGCCTGGATCACGTTCTCGGATCGCGCCGAGAACATGATCATCGTCACGCGGACGACCCCGCGCGAGGAAGTCGACCGCGGCACGGACGGCATCAGCCTGTTCATCGTCGATATGGACGACTCGAACATCGACGTCTCGCCGATCGACAAACACGGAATCAACTACTCGAAGTCCTGTGAGGTCTTCTTAGAGAACGTCCGCGTCCCCGAGGAGAATCTGCTCGGTGACGAGGGCGACGGCTGGTGGGTGCTGGTCGACATGCTCAACCCCGAGCGGATCGGCTTCGCAGCGGCCGGAACGGGAATCGGAAAACTCGCCGCGAACACGGCCATCGAGTACGCGAACGAGCGCGAGGTGTTCGACGCGCCGATCGGCTCTCACCAGGGCGTCTCGTTCCCGATCACGAAACCCTACGCGAAGATGGAGACCGCCGCGCTCATGCGCGAGAAGGCGGCCTGGCTCTACGACCAGGGCGAAGACTGTGCCTACGAGACCAACGTCGCGAAGGCGACCGCCGTGTCCGCCGGGATCGAGACCGTCAAGCAGTCGATGCAGGCCTTCGGTGGCTGGGGGTACGCCACCGAGTACGACGTCGAGCGCTGGTGGCGCGAGATCAACCTGACCCGGCTCGCGCCGGTCTCCCAGCAGATGGCGTACAACCACATCAGCCAGCAGCTCGGCTTCCCCAAGTCCTACTGAGTGATCACGATGTTTAGCAAACTACTCGTTGCCAACCGCGGCGAAATCGCCGTGCGCGTCATGCAAGCCTGTGAGGAACTGGGCATCGACACCGTCGCAATCTACAGCGACGCGGACCGAAACGCGGGCCACGTCGAGTACGCCGACGAGGCCTACAACGTTGGCCCCGCACCCGCGAGCGACTCCTACCTCGATCAGGAGACGATCATCGACGTCGCCGACCGCGCGGGTGCCGACGCGATCCACCCCGGCTACGGCTTCCTCGCGGAAAACGCCACGTTCGCCGCCCGCGTCGAGGATACCGAGGGGATCACCTGGGTCGGCCCGCCGAGCGAGGCGATGGAGGCCCTCGGCGAGAAGACGACGGCCCGACAGGTCATGCGAGCGGCCGATGTCCCGGTCGTCCCCGGCACGACCGATCCCGTCGATTCCGCCGCAGCGGTCCGCGAACTCGGCGAGGAGTACGGCTACCCCGTCGCGATCAAGGCCGCCGGCGGCGGTGGCGGTCGCGGTATGAAAATCGTCCGCAGCGCCGAGGAGGCCGACGACGCCTTCGAGAGCGCGAAACGCGAGGGCGAGGCCTACTTCGACGACGACACGGTCTACGTCGAGAAGTATCTCGAGTCCCCCAAGCACGTCGAGGTGCAGATTCTGGCGGACGAACACGACACCGTGCTCCACCTGGGCGAACGCGACTGCTCGCTGCAGCGCCGGCACCAGAAGGTCATCGAGGAAGCGCCGAGTCCAGCACTGGACGACTCATTGCGCGAGTCGATCGGCGAGGCAGCACGCCGCGGGGTCCGCGAGGCGAGCTACACGAACGCCGGCACCGTCGAGTTCCTCGTCGAGGACGGCGAGTTCTACTTCATGGAGGTCAACACCCGGATCCAGGTCGAACACACCGTCTCCGAGGAGGTGACGGGAATCGACATCGTCCGGGAACAGCTTCGCATCGCGGCCGGCGAGGAACTCCCCTACGAACAGGCGGACATCGACATCGAGGGCCACGCCATCGAGTTCCGGATCAACGCCGAGAACCCCGCCAAGGAGTTCGCGCCGACGCCAGGCACGCTGGAAACCTACAACCCACCGAGTGGCCTCGGCGTTCGCCTCGACGACGCGGTCTCCCAGGGCGACGAGATTGCGGGCGACTACGACTCGATGATCGCAAAACTGATCGTTCGCGCACCGACGCGCGAGCGCTGTCTCGACCGCTCACAGCGCGCGCTCGCCCACTTCGACATCTCGGGTCCCGAAACCATCGTGCCGTTCCACCGACTCATGCTCGCAGACGAGGTCTTCCGCGCAGGCGAGCACACGACGGCCTACCTCGACCACGAGGTGAGCCAGGACGAACTCGCCGACGCAGTCGAGCGCTGGGGCTCGGGTGCAGCAGCCAGCGGCGCAGGCGGTGATGACGCGAGCGAGCACGAACTTACCGTCGAGGTCGACGGCCGGCGATTCGACGTGCTGGTCGAAGACGGCCTGCCGCGGGCGGCCAGCAACGGCGGCACAGACGCTGGTGAGTCGTCAGGATCGGGTGGTGGGTCTGGCGCTACCGAACAGGTCGCAGCCGGCGACGCAGTCACGGCCGAAATGCAAGGCACCGTGCTCTCGATCGACGTCGAACCAGGCGACGAAATCGCCAGCGGAGACGTGGTCTGCGTCCTCGAGGCGATGAAGATGGAGAACGACGTGGTCGCGCCAGGAACTGGAACCGTCGCCTCGGTTCCCGTTTCCGAGGGCGACTCGGTTGACATGGGCGACCCGCTGGTCGTACTGGAGTGAGCTGAAACGATGACGATAGACCTCAAACTCAGAATTTCGGACGCGGCAGCACAGGACGAGAGCGAAGTGCAGGCGGTCGCCTCGGCGCTCGCCGAGCACTTCGGCGAGGACGTCGAACTGTACACGCAGTCGGGTGAGGACCTGCTCGCGAGCGCGTCAGCGCCCGCCGGTGCGGCGAGTGGCGGGAGCGGTGGCAGTGGCGCTGCCGGCTCCGGCTCTGGCTCGGGCTCCGGACCAGTCCAGAGCGCCGGCCGAAGCCGCAACCGTGGTGCCGCGCAGGACGACGACTTAGAACCAACCGAGCGTGAGGAACTGCTTCGTGAGGCGATTGAAGAGATACTCGAGGGCGGCCCCGAGAAGTACAAGGAGCGCCTCCCCGACCAGGGGAAGCTGTTCGTTCGCGACCGACTCGACCTCTGGTTCGGCGACGACGGTGGGGCGGATGACAGCGGTTCGGACGGCGACGCGGCCGGCAGCGACAGCGGGAACACCATCAAGTTCGAGGACGGCAAGTTCGCCAACTTCGACGCCGAGGACGACCTGCCCGCGGACGGTCTCATCACCGGCGCGGCGGAGTTCGAGGGCCGCGACCTGCACTTCATGGCCAACGACTTCACCGTCAAGGCGGGCTCGATGGCCGAGAAGGGCGTCGAAAAGTTCCTGCGAATGCAACAGCGCGCGCTCAAGACCGGTCGCCCCGTCCTCTACCTGATGGACTCCTCGGGCGGCCGCATCGACCAGCAGACCGGCTTCTTCGCCAACCGCGAGGGCATCGGGAAGTACTACTACAACCACTCGATGCTCTCCGGGCGCGTTCCACAGATTTGCGTGCTCTATGGCCCGTGTATCGCCGGCGCGGCCTACACGCCCGTCTTCGCGGACTTCACGATCATGGTCCGGGACGTGAGCGCGATGGCTATCGCCTCGCCGCGGATGGTCGAGATGGTCACCGGCGAGAACATCGACCTGCAGGACCTCGGTGGCCCGGACGTCCACGCCCAGCACTCGGGTAGCGCGGATCTGATCGCCGAGGACGAAGAGCACGCCCGCGAACTCGTCGCGAAACTGATCAGCTACTTGCCGGACAACAGCGACGAGAAGCCGCCCCAGACAGACGGGACAGCGCCGCGGCTCTCACCCGAGGGCATCGACGCCGTCGTTCCGCAGGAACCGAACCGCGGCTACGACATGTTCGACGTCATCGAGCGCGTCGTCGACGCCGATTCGGTGCTCGAACTGCGACCGGAGTACGGCAAGGAGATCATCACGGCCTTCGCGCGAATCGACGGCCGGCCGGTCGGTATCGTGGCCAACCAGCCAAACCACCGCGCGGGCGCGATTTTCCCCGACGCGGCCGAGAAGGCCGCCGAGTTCATCTGGACCTGTGACGCCTACGACGTGCCGCTACTGTACCTTTGTGACACGCCGGGCTTCATGGCCGGCTCACAGGTCGAGAAGGACGGCATCTTAGAGCAGGGCAAGAAGATGATCTACGCAACTTCCTCGGCGACGGTGCCGAAGCAGTCCGTCGTCGTCCGCAAGGCCTACGGCGCGGGCATCTACGCGATGTCCGGCCCAGCCTACGATCCCGAGAGCGTCATCGGCCTGCCGAGCGGCGAAATCGCGATCATGGGTCCCGAGGCCGCGATCAACGCAGTCTACGCGAACCGACTCGCGGACATCGACGATCCCGACGAGCGCGCCGACCGAGAACAGGAACTGCGCGAGGAATATCGCGAAGATATCGACATCCACCGGATGGCGAGCGAGGTCGTCGTCGACGAAATCGTCCCGCCGAGTTCGCTGCGCGAGGAACTCGAGAACCGCTTCGAGTTCTACGAGACGGTCGAGAAGGATATTCCGGACAAGAAACACGGGACGATTCTCTGAGCCTGGCTGTCGAGCGCACCCAAACCGGGTGCTGTTTTGGTTCTGGCGTCCGAATCGCCGTCCATGGCTGATCCACTGATCCGAACCAGCGACGAGATCGAGTACGAGGCCGTCGACGCTGCGGACGGACTCGAGAAGGGCGTGCTGATCGCGGACGAACACGGCGCGCCGAACTTCGCGATCCGGCGGTTCGTCCTCGAGGCGGGGGCCGAGGTTCCGGAGCATACGAACGCGGTCGAACACGAGCAGTACGTGCTGGACGGCGAGTACACCGTCGGCATCGACAACGAGGAGTACGAGGTCGAGGCGGGTGACTCGCTGCTCATTCCGGCGGGAACGGTCCACTGGTACCGAAACGAGGGCGACGAGGACGGTGCGTTCCTCTGTGCGGTCCCGAACGGCGACGACGAGATCGAACTCGTTGAGTGACGCGACCCGGTCGCAACTCATCGGGACACTACCACGACTCAACTGGGTCCAAGCGGTGTTGACTCGATACCATAAGTTACCATTGTTCACTCAAAACGGACGTTCCGCTTACCGCTCCTGATTTCCCCGATTATTTCAACCAACGGAGTTCGAAACATCCTATGCTTTCAAGAGTGATCGCTTCCCTTGGTATGATAAGCCATGGATTGGCAGACTGCAGAGCGAGAGTTCTCGAGCGACGTACTGGGAGGGGAACCACTGGGGCAGCTGTTCGAGGCGTCGGTCGAGCGAAATCCGAACGCGATCGCCCAGCAGTATCAGGGTGGAATCTACGACCGGAGTCTGGCAGGGATAGCGTTCGAGCCCGCCCCACACGGCGACTATGCGAGTCTTACCTACACCGAGATGGCCGAGATCGTCCGGCCGCTGGCGACCGGCTTTCGCGAACTCGGCGTCGAGGGCGGTGATCGGGTCGGTATCTTCGCCCAGACGCGCATGGAGTGGGCACAGACAGACTTCGCGCTGCTCGCCGCCGGCGCGGTCGTGACGACGGTGTACAAAAACTCTTCATCAGAGAAGGCTAAGTACCTGCTCGACGACCCCAATGCGGACGGCGTCGTCGTCGAAAATGCGGACGTGTTAGAGCGCGTGCTAGAAGTCGAAGACGAGCTGGACCTGGAGTTTATCGTCTCGATGGACGAGTTGGACGACGAGTACGTCGGCGCTGAGACGGAGATATATACGCTCGCGGATGTTTACGAAATCGGTGAGGAGCGACACGATCCGGACGCCTACCAGGAGTGGCTCGAGGAACGCGACCTCGACGATCTGGCGAGCATCATCTACACGAGCGGGACGACAGGCAAGCCGAAAGGGGTCATGCTCACTCACGGCAACTTCCGGACGAACGTCAACCAGGTCTATCGCCGGTACGGCCCGCGGCCGGACAAGGACGAGGACGTACCGAGCATCGACCAGGACAGCACGCTCGTCTCCTACCTACCGCTGGCACACGTCTTCGAACGAACGGCAGGCCACTTCCTGCTCTTTGCTGCGGGTGCGACCGTCGCCTACGCGGAGAGTTCGGACACGCTGAAGGAGGACTTCCAGGCCGTCCAGCCGACCGGCGCGACGAGTGTGCCGCGCGTCTACGAGAAAATTTACGACACGATTCGCGAGCAGGCGACGGAGTCCCCGGTCAAGGAGCGCATCTTCAACTGGGCGACCGACGTAAGCCGCGAGTACTACCAGGCGGACGATCCGGGGGCGATTCTGGAGTTCAAGCTCTCGGTTGCAGACAAACTGGTGTTCAGCAAGGTCAAGGAAGCGCTGGGTGGGAACATCGAGATGCTCGTCAGCGGCGGTGGCAGTCTCTCGCCGGAGCTCTGCCAGCTCTACCACGGCATGGGACTGCCCATCTTCGAGGGCTATGGCCTAACTGAAACCTCGCCAGTCGTGACAACCAACCCGCCCGAGGAGCCAAAGATCGGTACCGTCGGCCCGGCAATCATCGACTGCGACGTCACCGTCGACGATTCGATCGTGCCGGACGGCGACGCCGCCAACACGCCCGGTGAGACGGGTGAACTCCTCGTCCGCGGGCCGAACGTGACTCAGGGCTACTGGAACAAGCCCGAAGCGACGGATCGGGCGTTCACCGAGCACGCGCCGGGTGTAGACGAAGACGATGCGGGAGGTGAAGACAAGGGCAAGTGGTTCCGTACCGGCGACATCGTCACGATCCGCCCCGACGACTACATCGAGTTCCACGAGCGCACGAAACAGCTCGTCGTGCTCTCGACCGGCAAGAACGTCGCGCCTGCACCGATCGAGGACGCCTTCGCCTCGAAAGAGCTCGTCGAGCAGTGTATGGTCGTCGGCGACGGCGAGAAGTTCGTCGGCGCGCTGCTCGTGCCGAACATCGACGCGATCGAGCGTGCCGCTGCGGACGAGGGCGTCGCGCTGCCGGAGAATCCCTCGGACATCTGCAATCACGAGTGGGTCCAACACAGAATCGACCAGGCGGTCGACACGGTCAACGAGAACTTCGAGTCCCACGAGACGATCAAGGAGTACCGACTCGTTCCGATCGAGTTCACGGAGGAGAACGATTTACTCACCCCGACGATGAAGAAGAAACGCCGCGCGATCCTCGACGCGTTCGACGACGAGATCGAGTCGATCTACGCGGAGGATTCGGCCGAACAGGCACCAGAAGCCTGAGACGAATGGTGTAGCGGGTTCGGTACACCTGCTGCTGGCTCTTTTGCGTGCAGTTGTCGACCGCTCACCGGCGATCTGGGGGCAACGTTGAGATCAGAAGACAGACAAACCCCTACTCCAAGATCAGTCATCGATGGTCCTCCACCGCTGGGCGTATCGCACGAGCGCAGACGCCCTCCACCCCGGTACGACCGTTCGCTACTACTACCGAACCGGCGACTCCCTCGCAACCGTCATCGAACGAAGCGAGCGCTACGTTACGTTCGCCGGCGAGGAGTGTAACGGCCGGTTCACACACGATCAGATCGATCGACTGATTCGAGACGGACGACTCGAGGTCGTCCTCGACGACACTGATCATTATCCGCCGGCAGTCGAAGATATATTCGACCTTCCTTCCAAAAGTACACACGATACTGTCTGAGGTTGGACAACCAATTCAGATAGCTGATTTAGGTTCAAACTGAGGTGGTCACAGAACCGGTATCATTTTGCCGGAGCGCGTACCACGGTAGTGTGTATGAAACACGTCCGGGGACCGCTATGTACGATCGACGTCGGCGAACAAACAGTCGAAACCGAATCGATCGACGACGTTCTCGAGTCGTCGATCGGCGGCCGCGCGCTCACGACGAAACTCGCCCACGAGCGCATCCCGTTCGACGCCGACCCGCTCGGGCCCGAAAACCGCCTCTACTTCGCATCTGGCCCGCTCCAGCATGCAACGATGAGCTTCACGGGGCGCATGTCGGCCACCGGCGTCTCGCCGCTGACGGACGGGCTGCTCTCCTCGAACGCGGGGGGCTTCCTCTCGCGGAACTTCACCGGCACCGGCTACAGCACCGTCGAAATCGCCGGCGCGAGCGACGAGCTCGTCATCGTTCACGTCACCGACGAGGGCGTCGAGTTCGAACCCGTCCCCGAACTCGAGGAGGCCACCGTTCCCGAAACCTGTGACTACATCGACGACGAGCACGGACTCGGCTCGGAGCACACGGTCGTGATCGGTCCCGGCGGCGAGAACGAGGTTCGTTTCGCTTCGATCATGACCTCCGAGGAACGGGCGTTCGGTCGCGGCGGACTCGGTGCAGTGCTCGGTGCGAAGAACGTGAAAGCAATCACGTTCGACGGCGACTCCACCCACGAGGTCGAGATTCCATCGCTCCAGATGGAGATCCACGGCGAGGCCGCCCAGTCAGACAGTCCGATGCGTGATCAGGGGACGACCTCGGTCGCGACGTACGCGAACATGGTCGAAGCTCTGCCAACGCGGTACTTCTCGGAACTCTCCTACGAGCACATCGACGACATCAGCGGCGACCGCGTCGAGGAGAAGAAGTACAAGAAAGGCACCTGCTCGGCCTGTGCGTTCGCCTGCAAACTGCCGACGAAAGACGAGGAGACCGGCCTCGAAACCGAAGGCCCCGAGTACGAGACGCTGATGGCGTTCGGTTCGAACTCCGGCGTCGACGACATCGTCGACGTGATGAAGTCGAACAAGCTCTGTGACGAATTCGGACTCGACACCATCTCCGCCGGCGACGTCGTCGCCGCCTACCTCGCGAGCGAAGACGAGTTCGGCAACGCCGACCTCATCCACGACACCGTCGAGAAGATCGCCTACCGCGAGGGCATCGGCGACGACCTCGCAGAGGGTATCGACCGCGTCCACGACGACCTCGGCGTCGAGAACTGGTCCGTCAAGGGCATGGAGTTCGCCGCCCACGACGGGCGCACCCTGAACGGCCAGGGGCTCGCCTTCGCGACCTCGAACCGCGGCGCAGACCACATGTACGCCGAGTTCTACCCCTACGAGTACCCGCTCGTCGACGCCGACGACGCCTTCGACAAGGAGGGTCTCGAGGACAAACCGCCGAAGGTCGTCGAACTCGAGAACATCAACGCCATCAAGGACAGCGCCGTCCTCTGTAAGTTCTCCCGGAGCTTCATGACCGAAGAGCGCATCGAAACGCTGCTCGACGCCGACTACGAAGAGCTGCTCGCTCTCGGCGGCGAAATCGTCGCACTCGAGCGCCACTTCAACAACCAGCGCGGCTTCGACCGCGAGGACGACACGCTCCCCTACGAGATTCCCGGCTTCGAGCAGGGACTCGACGAGTACTACGAGGAACGCGGCTGGAACGACGATGGGACGGTTCCAGCGAGTGCACTCGAGTCGGGTGGCTCCGACGGAGCACCGGCTGACGACTGAGGCTGTGTTGTGTGTTGCTGTGCTGCTGAGCTGAGTTCTGCGCTGCCAGTGTTTTGGATCCGGGTTCTGCAGCGTCGGTCAGCGCAGAGGGGCACAAGTGCGGATTGCGTAGTGCCCTGGACAACCGGTGGCCACAGGGCGCTGTGGCTTTTGTCGATCGATGATTGGCATTCGACCTCGTACTGGAGACAGAAGGAGGAGCGTCGAACGATCGGTTTGAGTATCGCCGTTGATCCCTGCGTGGCCCAGTAGCGCTCTAGTCAGTCACTCTGACGGTCACGGAGAACGGTAGCGCTCGTCTTCCTAACGGCCTGAAACTCCGTTGAGCCACATTGGCAGCCGTTTCTCGTCCCAATTGGTTGAATCGTCCCGTCTGGCCACTTCTTGGCTGCATACGCATTTCCACAGTCGAAACATTCAGCAATCGTCCGTTCGCTCTCTCCCTCGGGCATCGTCTGTTTCCAGTTAGGGCAACAACAGCATCAAAACTACTTTTGGTTATACAACGGTTTTAAATCAGTCACTGGTTCGAATCCTCCGTTTCGGGAAGGGTGCTCCCGAGGATGTGCTTTATGCCACGGCGGAGACGAGACGCGACAGCCTGCTGTGTGATTCCAAGTTCATCGCCAAGTTCTTCCATCGTGACCTGGCGAGTCGACTCGAAGTAGCCACGATTGTATGCAAGTACCAGTGTCTCTTGCTGGGTGCCGGTAAGCGCCGCTTCAGTCTCCGTTTCGACCGGAGTAAGTGCGTGTAACTTCGTGAGTGTAATTGGGATATCCGCCTCTCTACAAGCTCGCTGAAAGTCCGCGATATCGCTTCGATCATCGCCACGGACCTCGAACGTCCACTGTTGATTCGTGCCAACGGCTTCGATGAGTGGAATCTCCATCTCAGTGAGCACGTTTAGAACACCGGAGTATTCTCGTGCCCACTCAACACGTAATAGGTACTCATCTTCAACCGAATCGACGAGGTGTATCTCGTTCACACCGGTGTGGTTGGCAAACGCACCCTCAATATCATCGACAGCGGTCCCTCGTACCCAGAAGTACGGCACGACGACAGTTTGCGACGGAACGATTCGCTCTAGCGTAACCGTTACATCTGGAAACTGGTTGAATACAGTCCCCAAGGGAAATTCATCCGATGGGACAGTGAAGGTCGCCTCGGTAGCCATCGTACGACTAGTACCACGGTGTGCATACATATCCGACAGGGAACAACTAACTCAGAACCGATATTCTCACAGCGCTGTCTTTCGCAGGGCGTGACGTCCAGTGTACGTACTGACGCCACAGCACGTACCGTGAGTCAGTGTTCAAGCCGTTGGAAGTCGAACTCGAGTACGATCCCGTCGCTGTCACTCAGAGCGTGAGTTTTGATCGGTGTTCTCGGTGGGTTCGGTGGGTTCCGTAGTGTCGGAGGAGTCAACAGTCCCGTCGCGTCCCCGATCGTTCTCGGAGTCGAACACACTGTCGTACGCTGTGGGGTTCTCGCCATCGCGACCGCTCTCTCCAGTGGTACCGAACCCACTCTCCTGCTCGTCCTCCGGTGACAGCCGGTCGTCGCCGCGAGAGCGCAACGGGGCATCGTCGGCCCGTGAGGGGTGGATGTTGAAGTTGTGGCCTCGGTACGGGTCCGTCTCCGGATCGTAATCGAGTTCGCTGCGCTCGAAGAGGTAGATGAAGAAGCCAAAGAGCGGAACGAGGAACGTAATCGCGGCCCACTTCGCTGGGGGCTCGAGCCCAACCTTTCCGGCGTCGTAGTACGTGAACGCCGTCAGCCCGACGTGCCAGGCGAGTGGAATCCCGACGACGATAGCCAGGAGCAGCAGGTCCATTGATGGCCCTACGTGCCCACGCGTTGTAAGTCGACTGCTCAACCGGACGAAAACTACCGCGGCCCTGTAAAACCGTGTTCGCAGCTAATTAACGTCGAACTCGATCGCTGCACCCTGGCCGAAGCCGACACAGAGCGTCGCCAGACCGAGGCCGCCGCCGCGCTTCTGGAGTTCGTGGATCAGCGTCACGGGGAGGCGCGCGCCGGAGGCACCCAGCGGGTGCCCGATGGCGATTGCGCCGCCGTTGACGTTGAAGCTGTCGGGGTCGATACCGAGTTCGTCGCGCGAATAGAGCGACTGGCTGGCAAAGGCCTCGTTGAGTTCGACGAGGTCGTACTCGTCGATGTCGCGGCCGTTGCGCTCAAGCAGACCACGCGTCGCGGGCACCGGACCGATCCCCATCACGGTCGGGTCGACGCCGGCGACGTTGTTCATGCCGACTTCGGCCATGATCTCGAGGTCGTTCTCCTCGGCGAATTCCTTGCTCGTGATGAGCAGCGCGGACGCGCCGTCGGATATCTGGGAGGCGTTACCGGGCGTAACGGTGCCGTCGGACTTGAAGACGGTCGGCAGTTCGCCGAGCTTCTCGGCGGTCGTGCCGGGGCGAAGGCCCTCGTCCTCGGAGACGGTGCCGTCCTCGGTTTCGATCGGGACGATTTCGTCGTCGAAGCGGCCCTCCTCGGTTGCCTCGACGGCACGCTGCTGACTCTGGGCGGCGTACTCGTCCTGCTCTTCGCGGCTGACGCCGTACTCCTCGGAGACCTTCTCGGCGGTCATCCCCATCTGGAGTTCGCCCATGTTGTACAGTTCGGCCATCTTGGGGTGGACGTTGTGGGTGTTCTCGCCCATCGCGACGCGGCTCATGCTCTCGACACCGCCCGCGATGACGGCGTCGCGGTTGCCGGCGGCGATGGCGTCCGAGGCGGAGATGACGGCCTGCATCGAGGAAGCACACCAGCGGTTAATCGTCGTCGCGGGAGTGTGCTCGCCGAGTTCGGAGAGCAGTGCGATGACGCGGGCGACGTTGTTCCCCTGTTCGTCGCGCTGCTGAGCACAGCCCCACATCAGGTCGTCGACGTCCTCGCCGGAGAGACCGGTCTCGGCCAGGATTTCGTCGATGAGCGGGACCGAGAGGTCCTCGTTACGGAGATCGGCGTACACGCCGTCCTCCTTGCCCTGTGGTGTCCGCACGGCCTTCACTACGACTGGTGTTTGTGACATACTGTATCGAAGACGCTTAACAAACTTAAATCCGGGAGAACTCGCGAGGATGCGAGGAGAGTTTACTGAATCTGCAGCCGATTACATGAAAACGGTAACCGGCCATAACGATGATTTCGTCCCATTCAAAACTGGTAGTCGATGAAACAGGTTGACTCATGCAAACGGGGAACAATCCAGTGAGCGAACCGAAGTCGACTCGGAGAACGCTGTTTCAACTGGCCGGGGCAGGGCTGGTCTCAGTTGGCGGCCTGGCTTCGAATACGGCCGGTGCGACGAGCGACCCGGACGCATCACTCGTCTTCGAAGAGCAAACGTCCGACGGGACCTCGATCACCATTGCCGAAGCGAGTTCGACTGTCGATGGAATGCTGGCAGCCCGGAGCAACGAAACCGGGGCGCTCGGACGAACGACGATCGAGGCCGGCACGACAATCGAAGACCTGACACTCGAGTTCAGCGAGCCGATCGGTGACGATAGGGAGATAGAGATTGCTGTCAGCATCTACGACGGCGAGACTGGACAGGGGATTGCCCGTGAGGTTGCGACAGTCTCCTTCGAAGACACCGTCGATGTCGTCTCCGGAGTGGAAGAACGGTTCGTTGAAGCGGATCCGTCAGCTGGATTCAACTATCCCTACTACCTGTACGCACCGGATCGGGTCTCCGATGACGAAGGGACGCCCGTTCTCGTCGAACCGAACAACACGGGGACGACAGCCGACGATCTCGAAGAACACCGTGAGGTTGCACAACGCCACATCGAGGGAGGCACCTCGCGGAGAGTCAGCGAGGAGATTGGGACACCGCTGGTAATCCCGGTCTTCCCGCGCCCAGCACAGGAGCCCGTCGACTGGTCGCACTACATACACGCACTCGACAGGGAGACGATGGGTATCGAGAGCGGTGACCTCGAGCGCGTTGATCGACAGCTTCTGGCGATGGTCGAGCACGCCCGCGGGCAACTCGAGAGCGAGGGGTACGATACCGATGACGGCGTCATGCTGAACGGGTTCTCCGCATCGGGAAATTTCGTCGAACGCTTCGCCATGCTTCACCCAGAGAAGGTGGTATCGGTTACGGCTGGTGGGCTCAATGGAATGGTCACGCTTCCCCACGAGGAGTACGACGGCCACGAGCTTCCGTTCCACGTCGGAATCGCAGACGTCGAGGAGCTCACCGGTGAGCCGGTCGATCTCGACGCGGTCGACGAGGTCAACCACTTCCTCTATATGGGAGCACAGGACGACAACGACACCATTCCGTTTGATGACGCCTGGACTGAGGACGAGCTCCGCCAGACGGCGCTCGACGTATACGGCGATGATATGATCGCGGAGCGGTTCCCAACCTGTCAGAAGGCGTTCGAAGACGCTGATGTTAGCGCACAGTTCAAGATATACGAAGACGCTGGACACAGCCCACGTGAAGCAGAAGACGACCTCATCGAATTCCATCGGAAAAGCCTCGCTGGAGAGAGTGTGAGCGAGTTCGGGGAAGCGCTCGGAACGGAACCCGTTATCGAGGTTTCGACGACAGAGCCTGCCGTCGACGAGGACGTTTCGTTCGATGCCACCGAATCGTCAGCGGGTATCGGAGCCATCGTCGCCTACACGTGGGAGTTCGGCGATGGAGAGACGGCTTCCGGTGAGACGGTTACACACGCGTTTTCCGAAGTGGGTACGCAGACTGTGACGCTTACCGTCGTCGATGACAACGGCGTCAGCACGGAGACGACGGTCGATGTGGTAGTCGGCGACGAAGTGGAGTCAGGCGACGATGATGACACTGACAGCGCGGAAACTGACGACGAAGATGATGGGGACGACGGAGCAGACGGAACTGACGACGAGGACGAAAGCGGTGAGGCTGAATCGGAAAGCGAAGACCCGGATAACGGAGCGGAAGACGAGGACACGACTGAAGACGACGAAAGCGATGCGTCGACTACCGACGACAGCGCTGCAGATACCGACGGCACCCCGGGACCAGGAATCGTCGGAACACTCGCGAGCATCGGCGGTGCAGGCTACCTACTGACGCGCCGACACGGAGACGGCGACGATACCCAGACCTAACGCTGCAGTCGACCGCGAGCGATGCAACAGCCGCTCGGAAATCGTTCGACGGACCAGTTCCTACATCGACGACATGGGTTTGGCGGACGGCGCTCCGAACAGAACCGAAAAAGCGTCCTCGAACCAAGAACCCTTATCTCGAGCCTACAGAAATAGGCGCGCATGGACGAGGACGGCCCGAAAGTCAGCACGGAGTCGGACCGATCGAACGGGACCAACGCCGACACCGAAATTGACGGCGAATCAGCAGGGGAACAACGACAAACCGTCGCCGGAAGTTCGCCTACAGAGCAATCGAGCAGCGAGGATCAAGCACGAGCGGGCGACGACACTGACCCACTGCCGAACGTCCCAGATACCGAGCCCGAAGAGTCCGATGTCCCCGAAGACATCCAGAAGTACGCCCGTTTCAAAAAGATGGACGGCGCGCAGTACGACCGCGTCAACGAGTTCCTACGCGACCGAACCTACATCACCGCCCGCGAGTGGGCCATCGCGCGGCTCTGTTCTGACTTCCGGACCGAAACCGGCGTCGAGATGACCAAAATTGGCGAGAACCTACCCGAACTCGTGCCGTTCATGACCGACACCTACACGCCCCAGGCGGTCAACCAAGCCCGCTCCTCGTTCGAAGACAAGGTCCGAACCGCCGGCGCAACCTTCCTCTACGGCGCGATGTGTGACTTCTTCACCGCCGAAGAACTCGACGACGTGATGTACGAATCTACCGAGGTCGCGAAATTCCTACTGGAGGTTGAGGGCGTCGACCTCTCCGTCGAGGACGAACTCGAGGCCGAGGAGCGGATCTCCAGCGTCATGCGCGAGGTCCGCGAGGCGAGCGAGGAATTGCGCGAGCAAGAAGACGAGTAGCCACGCACGGCGCGAACGTGGCCAGCTGGGAGCAGTCGGTCCAGACAGTTGTACCGAGTACAACCGTTCTTGCCGATGGTAATCGTCGGAAAACACCGTTTCTGAATCGGGACTATTTGGTAGCTGACTCGATACTAACCGTCCCGTTGTGCAAGCGAGTCGTGCATGACATCCCACGCGACTGACGACGCAGTCGACGACACAATCGGCGACGCAACCGAAGACGGGACGACCGACGGCGACGACGACCGCGATCGACGCGCGTCGTCACGAACCACTGCCACTACGGACTCGAGTACACCGCCAACAGCGGGTAATCTGAAGCAGAAGCAGAATTCGAGCCCGAGCCTGAGCCGCCGACAAACGATACGCGCAAGCGGCGTTCTGGGAGCGCTCGGACTGGGCGGAGTTATGGGTGGACTCGAGTACGGAACTGAACTCGGCGCAGCACAGACACGAAACACGACACAGTGTGGTCGTCCGGACGACGTGGTTCAGCTCGACTACGACGACTACGACGGCTGGGACGACGTCTATCGGCTGTCGAACGGCGATCCGGCAGCGCTCGACCTCGTTGCCGATCCGACCGCTTCCGGGAACCGGGCGTTACAGATGCGCATGCAGGAGGGCGCACATTGGGGTGCGAGCACGCACTACGATTTCGCGGACGGGCTGTTCGAACTCACCGGCCGTGTCCGGTTCGCGCTCGATACGGGCTGGGAGATGACCGGCCGGTATCCGGCGAACTGCCGGCTCTGGAACTGCGCGATGGCGCTCGGCGAGGGGAGCGCCGGCGGCGGGATGCCCGATGGGACGAACGGCTGGAGTAACCGACTGTACATCACCAACCAGGACTCGGACCCTGACGGTCCGTTCTCGCTGCTCTCGCATACGTATCACATGGACCAGAACCAGGACCACGATTTCGTCATGGAGGGTGAGCAGTACGCGCTCGGCCAGCCAGAGATCATCCCCGGAAACTGGCACGAATTCGAGTACTACGTCTGCGTGAACACCGTAACCGACGGCGCGGCGAATCCGGACGGGATCGTCCGCTACTGGCTCGACGACGACCTCGTCTACGAGCGCGAGGACCTTCGGTTCACCACGGACCACGCGGACAACATCATCGACTCGAACGGTCCCGCAGGCCACTACGGCGGCCAGTACACCGCACCGAAGAATCTCTACGCGTACTACGACGACCACTCGATGGCATTGAACGGGCGGTTCGAGTTCGGGTCCTGTTGAACCAGTTTGAACCAGTCTAAACCAGTCTAAACCAGTCTGAGCTAGTCCAAATCAGTCGTCACTCCCTCGGCGAGAACTCCCACGACTCCACGTCCGACTCCGAGAGGAACAGCGACGGATCGTCGTGGGAAAACGTCACCCACGGGTCCGTCTCCGCTGCGTCGGTCGCCCGAACGTGGATCAGCAGTTCCTCCTCGAGGAGCGCCGTCTCGAAGACGGGTTTCGCTTCGGGGAGGGTGTAAGTCACCGGGACGAAAACGGCGACCGAGTTGTCGGCGTCGCGTTCGACGGCGAGTGCGAAGCGGCGGCTGTCGTCGTGAGTGGTGTCATCCTCGTCGACCGGCAGATAGTATACTTCCGCGTCGCCGAACGTCGTCACCGAGTCCGCCACACGTTCCTCAACCTGTTCGAACGGCTCCTGATCGACGCCAACGTCGAGTCCGAAACGCTCCTCGGCCTCGCTCGGCGAAACCGACGCCGGCTCGAGGACGATCGATTCCCAGCCGTCCTCGTCGTACTCCGCGGCGATCGCGTTCGCGTCGGCGAGCAGTTCCGTCCACCGGTCGTCAGCCGTCGGTGCGTCGTCGGTCGTCGGCACGTCGTCACTCATCGCGAGCCCTCCACGGCACGATCGCCGTGCCGTCGGTCTATCGCTACGTCTGTTTGCATACTCGTGACCGACGGGCCGGAGCCCGAAAACAGTACCTTTCGCGTTCGCTCTTAGAGCAGTGTATCGTCCGCCGTGTCGGTCCTCGGTTGCTGTGCCGCCGGACCGCCGTTCGACTGGCCGCTGTCTGCCGGGCCACCGTCGCCCTCGACCGGTACAGACTCAACAGTGACGGCGTCGGAGTCGACATCGCCGATGAGCGCCTCCTCGAACCGTGCGCGGACCACAGCCGGATGTGGCTCGCCACCGGCCGCCGCAATCGTTCCAACTGAGTCAGGATCGAACGCGAGTCCGAGCGCGCCGTAGACCGACTCGAGTACCGTGCCAATCAGCTCGCGGTTGTCGACGAGCACGATCCCGGACGTGAGGGCGGCGTCCTGGCGGACGCGCTGGGCGAGGCCGACGAGTTTGCCGAGTGTCGGGTCCCTGTTTCCGCCAGCAGCGGTGAGTCGAGCCGACACCGAGTGCGAGCCGGGACAGAACGCGTCCGCCGGCTCGCCGCGCTCGGTGTCGACACCCAACTCGGAGAGTGCCCGCTCCGTCGCTTCCGTGGCGCGCTCGTAGCGCGCGTCGGTCCCACGCCGGAAGTCTTCGACCGGGTCAGCGCGCGCGAAGGCGAGCGCCGTCTCGCCGTCGTAGGCGACCGCGCGGCCACCGACCGAGCGCTCGATCGGTGCGAACCCATGGTCACGTGCAGCCTCGTAAGCCTCGTCGTACCCCTCTTGCCTGCGGTCACGCCGTCCGAAGGCGACCTGGCGGTGGGGCCGCCAGACGCGAACTGCGGGCTCGCCGGCGGCGGCGTACTCGAGTAGCGACTCGCTTGCCCGCCGGTCAGCGTCGAGCGTGTCGGCGCGGCCGCGAAGCACTCGCATACCAGTGGTGTTTGTGTCGACGCACCTAAACGCTCTCGCTGCGAGTCGTCGGTACAGTTGTGATCGATCTGACGGACACGGACGCGGTACCGCTCTCGGAGGCAGCGCTGGCTCCGTACGCCCGCTTCTCGCTGTACAACTCGCCGTATCCGGCCCACGACGCCGGGTGTGCGATCGACCTCTACCCTGGGACGCTGCGCGACGGCCGGACGACCGCCGCGCCGAGTCCCGTCGCCGGCACCGTCCGCGAGACGCGCACGGTTCGCGCACCGCCGAAACCCTACGCGCCAGAACACGACCACCTCATTCTGATCGACTGCGACGGCCCCGGTGACTGTGCGGGACTAACAGCCAGAATCCTTCACGTCGACCCCGCTGTCGAGGTCGGCGACCGCGTCGAACCGGGAGACTCGCTGGGCAAACTCGTCCGCGCCGGCTTCTTCGCGCCGTGGGTCGACAACCACCTCCACGTCGGCTTTCGGACGCCGGCACAGAACCCGTACCGTGCGTCGGGATCGGTTCCGATCGAACTCGCAGAGGCCGTCCGTCCCCGCCCACTCGCGTGGGACGGCTCGGGAACCGTCGTCGCGACCGGCGAAACGTACGCCGTCCTCGACGCGCCCACGCATCCGAATCCTGGCGACGAGTTCGTCGGGGTCGGAGCTGATAGTGATGGGAGCGAGGAGAGCGGCGTCCTCGACGGCGGGCTCCCGCATTACGACGGCGGCGGAGTGTACTCGAGTACCCGGCTCCCGTCGCAGGTCTCGCTGAACGGGGACGAACTCGGCTCGGTCGCGGATGACGGCCGGTCAGTCACGTGGGACGATGTGGTCGTCACGGCGAACGGTGATCCGATTACGGGACTGTCGCTGTTCTGTGCGCGAGATGCGGATTTCGGTGCGAAATTGATCTGTCCGGACCGAGCGTTTGGAGTCGGCGAGCCAGTTCAGGTCCGAGTTCGACGACGGTAACGAGACACAGACGCGTTCGCGGATTCATTCCTCCTGCAACGACCTGCCATCGACGACGCGGCCCAGAAACAGCGGCGTCTCGGTCGGCTGGTCGCGGATGTAGAAGAGGAACGGTCGATCGACTGTCATCGAGACGCTGTCCGGCTGTCCGCCGTCGTCGTCCCCTCCCATCACCACCGCCGTCGCCGCTGCAGCCTCCGTCCCCTCTTCGTCCACCTCGATGAAGGTCTCGTGGATGACACTCGTGATAGACAGGTCGCTGTCGTCAGCCTCGAGCATTCCGCTGAAATCTGCACTGTCCCCGTCGAACGCTCGTTCCATCCCCAGTTCGCGCAGCACGTTTCTGAGGCCGAACCGCGATTCAATACCGAACTTCGGTAGTGCGAGGTCTACCACTGGATAGGTGGCTTCATCGAGCATGATTGCGAGCCGATCCGCTGTCAGCGACGCTTCGAAAGATTCGAACTCGCCTTCCGCGGGGAGGATAACGACCATACTCGTGTCGTCGTTCGCATACGGCAACTCGACGAGTTGATGGCCACCGATGTCGGCGTAGCGAAGTTGCGTCGACTGGTGCATCATCTCCACCTCGGATTCAGTTCCGTCGAGTCCGGTGAACGGTGCGGGTTCCGTGCCGTCAGGATCGAAGTCGTGTTCCCAGGCCGCGAGGAAGTAGACTGCGTTCGTCAACACGAGTCGTGTCGAGGGCCGGACATCCTGTTCGGACAGAAGATCCTCGATCCGGTCGTTCGTCTGCGCTTCGACCCAGGTGTTGATCTCTTCTCGCGCTGCATCCGGGTCTCCAGCGAAGTCAACGGTGTGGTCGCCAGCCTCGTAGTACGCCTCGAGCAGGTCGAGATAGTCGTCGGCGAAGGGAAATTCCTCGGCTGCCCAGACGGCGTTAGCACTCGATAGCTGGTACCCGAGTGCGTCCGTTTCGTCGGAGTCCTCCGCCCCGTGCTGTTCGACCTCCTGTCCGTCCCTGTTTCGCTGTTCGAGTTCCGTTTCGAGCGCGCCGAATGCCGCGTGGAGGTCGTCGTCTTCGAGATCGTACCGCAGCGCCGCAGCCATCTCTGCGGCCGTCTCGCCGCGTGCGCCAGCGTAGGTCATCGCCAACGCGACAGAGACGCTGTACGGCGAGACGAAGAGGTTTTCATCGTCGGCCACTCCGTCCCGGAGTTGGTCGAGAAGTGCCAGTGAAAAATCGATATTACCCCGCACCTGATCGGCAGCTACCGTCGGACTGATGTCCGGGTCCGTTACGAAATCTGTCTGGGGAAAGGTAGGAGCGTCGTATTCGTCAAACACGCTGTCCCCCTCCCTCCAACCCATTCCGGAGAGACAGCCAGCTCCGCTGGCCATCGCGGCCCCGATCAGAGTAAGAACGGTCCGTCGGTCGGATGACATACCGATCACACGTTCCTGCCGCGATAAGTGCTTTTTCATAGTAATGTCCAGTTTCGAGTTTATACCTTCTACATCCGTAACGAACTGCCGTCGACGATGCGACCCAGAAACAGCGGCGTCTCGGTCGGCTGGTCACGGATGTAGAAGAGGAACGGCCGATCGACCGTCAGTTCGACCTGATCTGGCGGAGCCGAAACCGGCATTGTGACGGCCGTTGCCGCGGCGGCTTCGGTTCCCTCCTCGTCTACCTCGACGAAGCTCTGGTGGACGATGTCACCGATGTAGAAGTCGCTCGTCTCACCGTCGGTTATCCCGCTGAAATCTGCGCTAGTGGTGAAGGCACGCTGCATCCCCAGTTCCTGCATGATCGAGACGAGACTGACCTTCGACTCGATACCGAACTTCGGCATTGCAAGGTCGACCTGCGGGCGCGAGGCATTGTCAAGCATCGACGCGAGTACGTCCACCGAGAACGACTCCTCGAAGGACTCGAACTCGCCTTCTGCAGGGAGGATAACGACCATGCTCGTCTCCTCGTTGGCGTAGGGAAGTTCGACGAGCTGGTGTCCCTCGTGCTCGGCGTAGCGCAGTTGGGCGGTCTGGTGCATCATCTCGACCTCGGTCTCGGTACCAGCGAGCCCGGTGAAGGTCTCCGGCTCGGTGCTCGAGGGATCAAAGTCGTGCTTCCAGGCCGCAAAGAAGTAGACCGCGTTCGTCAGCACGAGTCGCGTCGAGGCGTCGACCGAGCCCTCGGGCAGGAGGTCCTCGATCCGGTCGTTGGTCTGCGCTTCGACCCAGGCGTTGATCTCCTCGCGCGCCTCGTCCGGACTCCCGGTGAAGTCCACGAGGTGCTCGCCAGCCCCGTAGTAGGCCTCGAGGAGGTCGAAGTACGCGTCGTCGAACGGATGGTCCTCGGCCGCCCAGACGGCGTTAGCACTCGAGAGCTGGAAGCCCAACTCGTCTTCCTTCTCATCCTCGGTAGCATCGTCATCATCTCTACCCGAATCGCCCCACGACTGGTCGACTTCCTCCCCATCTTCGTTTCGCCGATCGAACTCGGACTCGAGTGCACCGAAGGCTGCGTGGAGAGTCGCGGCGTCGGATTCGGTTGCTGTCGACCAGTCGTCGGCACTTCCCGGCAGATCGTATCGCAGTGTCTCACGCATCTCGTCGGCTGTCTCACCGCGCGCACCGGCGTAGGTCATCGCCAGCGCCACGGAGACGCTGTACGGCGAGAAAAAGAGGTTTTCATCAGGTTGGTCCGCTCGGAGCTGGGAGAGTAGGTCGAGCGAGAACGCAACGTTGTGTCGGATCTGTGCTGCGAGCAGGTCGTCCTCGAGGTCGGGATCAGTGACGAACTCGAGTTCGGGGAAGTCGCCGTCGAAGTCGATATCGGAGTTGGATCTGCCTGTCTCGTCGTCGGGTTCAGTTCCGTTCTCGACTTCGTCCTCCGCATCGGGGGCCGTCCCTGTACAGCCGGCCATTCCCGCGAGAAAGGCACCGGAGAGAGCGAGCATCGTCCGTCGGTCGGCGTAGCCCCGTGTCATATACGACGTAACGAACTGACGTATCAAACGTGTTCGGGAGAGTGAAACGGCAGTTTCAGCTTACGGCTCGCCGGTGTG
The DNA here is from genome assembly GCF_001861355.1 of Natrialba sp. SSL1. Classification (GTDB taxonomy): domain Archaea; phylum Halobacteriota; class Halobacteria; order Halobacteriales; family Natrialbaceae; genus Natrialba. The sequence continues at coordinate 445,062 of NZ_MASN01000060.1, read as the reverse complement.
TTCGCGGTGGCGCTCTTTCGCCTGCTGGTAGATGTCATCCTCCCGAACTCGTTCCCAGTAGGATTCGAAGACGAGCGCTGCCTCGCGTTTGTCGGGGTCCGCCCACTGTTCGGGGTCGTGCTCGGTACCATCCTCGTACTTTTGCCCGCCGGGATACTTCGCGTAGCGCATCGCCCGCGTGTAACCCATCTGGAGGTACTTCCGGGCCATGTCCATCCCCGGAAACTCGTCGTTCGCTCGGTACTGTTCGTACTGGTCGTAGATCGCCGCGGCGGACTCCTCGGCTGCGGCTTCGTCTTTATACGACCAGAGCGGCAGGAGTTCGCTCTTGTACGGCTCGACCTTGAAAACGTCTTCCTCGCCGCGGCCGATGTCGTACTCGGTCGGATTGGCACGGAAGTCGGTCTCGTACTCCGGGCCGTCGTCGGTGTCCGTCGATCTCTCTCCCATATCTCACCTGTGGTGGACCAGCGGGAACGACCCCCGGCCGGCATACGAAACCACGCGACGCGAGCCGACTGGAGCGACAGGTGAGAGAACGAGTGAGAGAGCCAACAATCCCATACGCGCCCGCAGCACGCTCGCCGAACCCACAACAAACACCCAACAACTGGCAACTACAGAAGCGCAGCCATCAAGACAGTTGCTGTCGGACCACAGGGTATGACCGAAGACATCCCCGAGATCACCGGCGACGGCGGCTACGACGACATCGCACAGTACCTCCAGAGCTACATCGACGAGTACCAGGACTTCCTCTCGTGGATCGGTACCAGCGTCGACGACGTCGGTCCCGGGACGATGACCATGTCGATCCCCTACGACCAGAAACTCACGAACGTCCGCCCCGCTGCAACGGCCGACTCGGATCAGCGACCCGACATCCACGGCGGCATCGCCGCCACCCTCATCGACACCGTCGGCGGCCTCGCACTCCGAACCGAACTCGAGGACCCCGTCGACGCGTCGATCGCGACGATCAATCTCAACGTAAACTACCTGCGTCCGGCGACGGGCGATCTGACGGCGACGGCGAACGTGATCCGCGTCGGCGGAACCGTCGGCGTCAGCGAGGTAACGGTCGAGAGCACGACGCCGGACGGCGAGACGAAGGAGGTCGCGACCGGGCAGGGATCATATCGGGTGTTCCGGCGCTGAGTCGAACTCCGACCCCAGCTTAGGTTTCGTTCCGACCGGCTCGCGAGCCGAACCGGAGTCGACCGTGGAGGTAACAGCCGATCGCACAGACGAGCACGAAGTAGCCGTAGATCACCGTTTCGACGTAGACGGGGACCGGATCCATCACGAGAGACTGGACACTCGAGTAGGATAGAGATAGACCTGAATCGTTTTCGGCTTTATTGCACCGACCAGAAGGCAGGGGAGGACGGGAGGAGGAGCGGGGAACGGCGAACGGCGAATGGGACACCTGAACCGGGGTACACGCGACTCGCGACTCACGACTCTCGTCTCCATCGTCTGACCACGAATGTGCCGTGTGAGTGGGTGGACAGTGGCGGTCAGTGGGGACCATAGCTCTGGCGGACCATCCAGAACCTGACCCCCAGATAAACCATGACGATGCCGAACGTGACGGCGTACAGCGTCGCTCCGTTCGTTGCCGCAGCCACCAGCGCGCCAGCGTTGAGGAGGATGCCGAAGACGTACATTGCCTGCAGTCGTCGCCCGGTCATCGACCGCACACCCATCGAGTACTCATACGCACGGCTTTGACCGAGACGACTAAACTCCGTCTGTATCGGATCGCATCGTCCCCGCCTCAGCAGCTTGCACTCACCCAGCCGGAGTAGCCGACGTTTCACATTCGGTTACACTCACACCTGCCTTCCCGATGGCGAACCTCCACCGGTTTTGACAGGCAGCTATCTGTTTTATGTCGCTGTCCGCCATACGGTAGAGACGGGTAGTTACCAGTCTCAAACCGTGACAACAGATATGACAGACGGACGGACTGACCAGATTCGGTGGCAGTTCACCGACGGGCAGCGCCCGCGAGCACCGCACATCGCATCGATGACGTGGCGACACGGGCTGTTCGCGAACTGGCCGGTCGACCCCGACCAACTCCGGTCGCACGTTCCACAACCGCTCGAACTGGAAACCTGGGACGGCGACGCCTGGCTCAGCATCCTCCCGTTCGTCCTCACGAACGCCGGCATCCGCGGCTCGCCTGCAGCGACCAGAATCGCGTTTCCAGAACTCAACGTCCGAACGTACGTCACCTACCGCGGTGATCCGGGACTGTTCTTCCTCAGCGTCGACCTGGATACACCGCTGCTCGCGAACGTTATCGGCCGACTCACTCGCCTCCCGGTGTTCAACGCCACCATGTCCGTCAGCGGTACCGAAGACGGCATCACGTTCTCGAGTCGCCGCTCGGATACCGCGACTGACCCCCCTGGAGACAACGGGATCGACGACGAACCCGCATGGTTCGCCGCAACCTACCGCCCGAACGGGCCAGTCGCCAAGGCAGAACCGGGGACACTCGAGTACTGGCTGACTGAGCGCCGGCGGTTCTATGCGCCGGCCAGCGGACACGGTCGGAGCGGCGTGCTCACGGCGGAGATTGCACACGATCCGTGGCCGCTACAGCCGGCGGACGTGACAATTCGAGAGAATACGGTGTTCGACCGGCACGGGTTGCCGGAGCCGTCCGGCGAGCCGGTCTGCTATTATTGCGACGAACTCGAGATGACGGGGTCGATTCCGCGGCGTGTGCGGTAGCTGGTGTGGTTGCCTACTGAACCTCGGTGTCGATCAGCCCGAACGGGGTGCCGGTGTCGCGGTCGCGAGCGTTCTCGTAGACAATGCGGGCGGCGGCGACGTCCTGAATGGCAAGGCCGGTGGAATCGAAGACGGAGATACCGGTCACGCCCGACTCATCGTCTCCGCCTGCCCCACCAGCCCGACCTGCTTTTGCGCCGATGACGAGTTCGCCGATCTCGCCGTAGATGTCTGCATCAGTCAGCGTTCCGTCGTGATATGGGACGTTGATTTCGCCCGAGTGAGTGCACTGCTCGTGGTCGTCGATCACGATGGTCGCCGCCTCCAGGAGGTCGTCTGCGAGTTCGTGCTTGCCCTCCGCGTCGGCACCGATGGCGTTGATGTGCGTCTGCTCACCGACATCGTCGGGCGAAACAACAGGGTCGCGAACGGGCGTCACCGTCGAGAGCACGTCACAGTGACCTGCCTCCGAAATGGTGCCAGCGCGGACGTCGAACTCGTCGTCGTAGGCGTCGATGAACCGCTGGGTGCGCTCGTCGTCGAGATCCGAGACGACGACCTCCTCGATGGGCCGAATCTCGCTGATCGCGTCGAGTTGGGTGTAGGACTGAACGCCAGCGCCGACGAGGCCGAGACTCGTTGCGTCCGGAACGGCGAGGTAGTCCGTCGCGACGGCTGCTGCCGCACCGGTTCGTTTCATCGTCAGCGTCGTCCCGTCCATGATCGCGAGCGGGAAGGCGGTCTCGGGATCGGAGTAGATCATCGTCCCCAGTACGGTCGGCAGATCGTGCTCGCTCGGGTTATCCGGGTGAACGTTGACCCACTTGATGCCTGCCGCGTCCCAGTCATCGGCGGCGTCAGCATCGCGCTGTGATCCTGACTCACTCGAGGACGCGTCGCTTCCGCGAGCCTCGAGGTACGCTGGCATCGATCGGAAGTCGCCGTTGTACTGTGGGAGGTCGATGTAGGACTTGGCTGGCATCTGTGTATCGCCGCGCTCGAACGCGCCGAAAGCCTGTTCGACCGCCTCGATGACGGCGTCCATCTGGGCGTTTGTCTCGACGTCGCCGCTGTTGAGAAGGAGTGTCTGCATGGAGGCGAATATTGCGCGGTGACACCTTAAGTGGTTCTCCGACCAGAAGAACCGGACGACGGTATCGATGTCACTCAATGATAGCGAGCGCAAACGGCAAAATGGGCCGTCGCAACTGTGCTCGGATGGAATCCGAGATGTCAGTACTACTCGGTGGAACGTGGGTCGCTGCGAGTCGGGTTTGCTCGCGGGTTGTTCGCTTCCCGCTCGTTTTCGCGAGAGTCTTGCTCGCGTCGGTTGCCCCGACATCGCGTACTCACGGCGCAAAGCGCCGGTCGCATGGACGCGGGTTTGGGTTTGGTCAAACCGCGCTTACATCATGCCGCCCATGCCGCCACCCATACCGCCCATGCCGCCCATGCCACCGCCGCCTGGTGGCATGTCCTCGCCGTCGTCATCGTCGGCAACCGCGAGGTCGCCGGCCGCGATGACGTCGTCGATGCGAAGCAGCATGACTGCGGCTTCGGTTGCGGACTCGATCGCCTGCGTCTTCACGCGCAGTGGCTCGTAGACGCCTTCCTCGGCCATGTCGATCGTGTCGCCGGTGAACGCGTCGAGGCCAGCGGCCTCGTTGCCGCCGTCGTGGTCGGCGCGAAGCTCGACCAGCGAGTCGATGGGGTCGAGACCTGCGTTCTCGGCCAGCGTGCGTGGGATGACCTCGAGTGCGTCTGCGAACGCCTCGACAGCGAGCTGCTCGCGGCCGCCGACGGAGTCGGCGTAGTCACGCAGTACGAGCGAGAGTTCGACTTCCGGTGCGCCGCCGCCGGCGAGCACCTTGCCGTCCTGGAGCGTCGTGCGAACGACGCCCAGCGAGTCCTCGATTGCGCGGTCGACTTCGTCGATGACGTGCTCGGTGCCACCGCGGAGGATCATCGTAACGGCCTTCGCGTCGTCGACATCCTCGACGAAGATGCGCTGGTCGCCTGCGATGTCCTTCTGGGCAACGCTGCCGGCGAAACCGAGGTCGTCTTCGGAAAGGTCGTCGACCGAGGAGGCCGGCGTTGCGCCGGTCGCACGGGCCAGCTGGGACTGGTCGCTGGATTTGACACGGCGGACGGCGATGATGCCCTCCTGTGCAAGGTAGTGCTGGGCCATGTCGTCGATGCCGCCGTCAACGAAGACGACGTCGGCACCGGCGTCGGCGACCTGCTCGGCCATCTCCTTGAGCTGCTGTTCTTCCTGCTCGAGGAACTGCTCGAGCTGGTCCGGGTCGGTGACGTTGACCTCGGCGTCGATCTCGGTCTCCTTGATCTCGAGGTCGCCGTCGATGATCGCGACGGAGGCGTCCTCGGCGAAGTACGGCATGTTGTCCGAGACGCGCTCCTTGTCGACGATGACACCCTCGACGAGTTCGGAGTTCTCGATCGAACCGCCGACGACCTTCTCGACCTTGATGTTGTCCGTGTCGATGGTGTCCTCGTCAGCGACGGCCTGTACGGCGTCGACGACGAGACCCGAAAGAAGGTCTCGAGCGCTCTCTGCACCCTTGCCGGTCATCGCGGTGGCGGCGATCTGGTGGAGGATTTCGTCGTCGTCCTCGTCGACCTCGATCGCGATCTCCTCGAGTGCGTTCGTGGCTTCCTCGGCTGCCTGGCGGTATCCCTGTGCGAGCGTGGTTGCGTGGATGTCCTGCTCTAAGAGATCCTCGGCCTGGCTGAGGAGTTCACCGGAGACGACGACGGCGCTCGTGGTGCCGTCGCCGACCTCGTCCTCCTGGGTTTCGGCGACTTCGACGATCATGTCGGCCGCCGGGTGGTCGATCTCCATCTCCGAGAGGAGTGTGACGCCGTCGTTCGTGACGATGACGTTGCCCGAGGAGTCGACGAGCATCTTGTCCATCCCCTTCGGGCCGAGCGTCGTGCGGACGGACTCGGCAACGGCCTTGCCGGCCTGTACGTTCATCGACTGCGCGTCTTTCCCGGAGGTTCGCTGGCTGTCCTCCGAAAGAACGATGAGGGGCTGGTTGCCCATCTGCTGTTGAGCCATAGTCACCCGAAGGATTGATTGTTATTCTATATAAATGCTTTGGTGTCCGCGCTCGTTACAGCGCTGAATCGACGGGGAGTGTTGCACCGAGTGAAACCGGTCAGCAGCTATTTATGAGCGATTGGGAGAGACGACCACAATGGGATATCGAGATCGAGACCGAACTCGCTGGCAGAACCGAACGTGAACCGCCTCGGGGTCAAGCCCCGAGGCACTCGGCCTGCTCCGCCTGTAGACGTGAGAGACGAACAGGAGCAACGAATCCCGACCAGCTAAAACAGATCCGAGGCGCTGTGACAATCAGCGTCGTCAGCGGCCGGAGTGCGACGACACGGCGCGATATGACATGGTACGGTACGACACCGAACGCTACGGCGACTCCGAGCCAGAATCGGAGCCGGAGCCAGGGAACCGGTGGTACTGCAGCCCCTGGTGTTTCATTTCGTTGTGCTTCTCTTCTAAGAACGAGTAGACCGTTCCGTGTGGAGCCCCATCGAGGAGCATCTCGGCGGCCGTCCGTGCGGCCTCGACCTCCGGCGGCGTCCCGATGAGTCCCAGCGTCGAGCCATAAATAACGACCGACGCACCCGAGAGCTCTTCCATGAGTTCGCGGGTCCGGCCACCTTCGCCGATGAGTCGGCCCTTCTGGCGCTTCATGTCGTTCTTGTTCCGGGACGCGGCATCGATGTCGACGACGTCGAACAGCATCATGTCGTCATCGAGCAACCGAAGCGCGTCTTCCGGCGGGAACCCACGTCCGATCGCACGGACGATTTCGGGCCCCTTCAGCCCGAGAACGGGGTCGCCAACCGTTTCGATGGCAACCGAGCCGTTCTCCGAGTCGATATCCAATCGCACTTCGGCCGCCGCCTCGATCTCACGCATCGTCTCGCCACCCTCACCGATGAGAACTCCGATCCGGTCCTGCGGAATCTTCACGTGCTGCATACACCCGGCTACTTGCTGCGTGAGGTTAAGGCCTTGGTCCGCTCGTCGCCGGTTGGAACCACTCCCCACACCCCCCGAAAACTGGTTCAACACAGGACGTTACTCGAGTACCGACCGAAACTGAACTGACTCCGTCCTCGTGTCCACGATTGCAATCGTCTGGTGGTCCGCGGGCGTCGTCGGAAACTGCGCGCCGGGGTTTAGGAGCGTCGTGCGGCCATGTTCCGAGAGCTCACGCGTATGGTGGTGGCCGTAGCAGACGAAGTCGTACGCCTCGGAGTCAGCGATTGCTCGCACTTCGTCCATCGACTCCCCGTGCAGGACGGCGAACGAGAGCCCGTCGAACTCGAGTGTGGCGAACCGGCCGTGGAGTTCGCTTTCACCGCCGAGTGAGTCGAAAGCGGCCTGCAGGTTGACGGCGTCACCGTCGTTGTTTCCAAGAACCCCGTGGAGTTCGAACTCGGAGAAGTACGGTGGGAGCAGCGGCGCGACGAAGTCGCCGCAGTGGATGACGATTTCGACGCCTTCCTCCTCGAGAATCTCGGTGATTCGTTCGGTTGCCGCGACGTTGTCGTGGGTGTCGGAGACGATTCCGAGCTGCATACCCAGTGTGGGTCCGGCGACCCACTAAGCCGTTCGGGGTGGCGGTACGAGCGACTGGGCCGCGTTCGTCCGTCGCTTGCGCGGCTCGAAGTGCAGTTCCATCCTGGAACCCAACTCGGCGTACGCTTGAGATTTCTCGCAGCGCTCGTGAGTGGGCTCGCTCCGATAGCGGTGATCTATGTGCTCCAGATCGTCACAGAGCCCGACGGCGACCTCCACGAACTCGTCTTCGCCATCATGATCGGCGGTCAGAGCGTCCCGTTCGCGGTCGGCGGCTTCGTTCTCGGTCTCGTCGCCGCACTGGTACTCGAGTAGCACCCGCTGGCGACCTGTTACGCCTCGAGTATCCGCGGAACACCAGCCCGCTCCAGCGCCCGGCGACGCTCGTCGTCCGTGAGCCGGTAGGACTCGAGTTCGTCCGAAATCGCACCCAGCGCGTCGCGGCGGCGCTGATGGGCTGCGAGAAAGTCCGTGATCCGCTCGATCGCGAGTTCCTTCAACTCGCCGCTGAGCAGGTCGCCCGCACGGTAGGCGTCGGCGATGGACTCGAGTGCCTCGTCGTCCTCCTCAAAGAAGAATCGCAGGTACTGGAAGGGGACGTCGACCGCTGGATCGCCGCCCTGCTCGCGGTGCTCCTCGAGCGTGGCCCGGCCGCCGGTGTAGGCGTGGGTGTGGATCGCCTCGGCGACGGTGTCGGGATCGGCGGTCAACTCGATCGACGGCGCGTCGCCGGAGGAACTCATCTTCCCCGGTCCTGCCAGACTCGGGAGGAACCGCCCGAGCAGCGCCCCGGGTTTGTCGACGGGCAGCGCCTCCTTTGCGGCCACGTCGCGACAGACGCGAACGTGTGGATCCTGGTCGATGGCAATGGGAACGAGCGTCGGCTGTCGCCCGTTGACGAGCTGCGGAAGCAGGAGGTGCGTCGCCTGCACGGCGGGGTAGAACTGCAGGCCGACAGTATCCTGCTCACCGTAGACAGCTTCGACGGTGGCCGGCGTGAGGTGCTTCGCGAGGCGAACGGCAATCGGGTAGACCACGTCCGCGTCGGCGGTGTCAACCACGATTCGCGTTCGCTCCGGGTCGAAGCCAACCGCGAGAACATCGCGGAGATTCTCGCGGGTGTGCTCACCGATGGACGCGAACGACTGTTCCTTCGCGAGGTACTTCTCGTCGTCCGAGAGCGGGATGTAGACGGTTGCACCCGTCGCCTGCTGGAAGCGCTTCGCGAGGTACAGCGGCAGGATGTGGCCGAGGTGCATCGGTCCCGAAGGACCGCGCCCCGTCACGACGGCGTGCGGTTCGCCGGCCGCAGCGGCGTCGAGGTAGCTATCTACGTCCCGACCCGCGTAGAAGGTCCGCCGACGCAGTAGCGGGTGGTCGGGGAAGCGCTCGATCTGGTCGTCGGTGAGTGGATCAGCACCGAAGCGCTCGAGTAGCTTCTCGTAGTCGACCTCGCCGGTGACGGCGTAGGGCGTGACCGTGAAGTCGTCAGTGGATTCGTTCGAGTCGGCTTCTTCGGTCGATACTGCGTTCTGTTCTGTCTCGGTGTTCGTATCGTGATCGGACTGGTCGGTCTGGTCGCTCGAATCGGCTGGTGTCGACGGTGATGGTGGTGTTGGCATGCTATTGTATCGTGGCTGTATCGCAGGGGCTCGTCAGCAATCTGTGCAAAACGAAAAACGGAGGGAGCACCCGCCACCGCAGCCGCGGGTTAGGCCGCATCGGCCGCAGCGACGAGACTGTCCGCTCTCGAGGACGGCTGCCAGCGCCAGCGCCACTGCCACTCGAGAGCGGTCGCCATCACTATCCAGTAGCCACCCGGGCTACCTAACAGTTTCTCCGATTCCGTGTGGAGATTCAGGGGGACCGATCACGACCAGCACTCGAGTCGCCGCCAATCCTCGTCGGGAACCGAGAGCGGTTCATCGGAGCGGGTGTCGTCGGTCCACTCGCCAGGGTCGTGTTCGATTCGGTAGACGGCGTCGGCCGTGAGGAAGTAGCCGGCGAACCACTCGCCGTGGCTCTCCCAGACGGCCGCGTCGTTGTCGGCGTAGAGGACCTTGTCGTCGTGTTCAGTCTCGATCAGGAAATCATCGAGGTACTCGCCGGCCTCGGTGAGCGCCTCGAGCGAGTCGGCCTTCGTGATCGACCGGGATTCGCCGGTGTCGGCGACGTGGTCGATTGCGTCGAGCAACGGTTCGGAGGTAGCGATCGGGTCCGCTGTCGTGGAGACGCGTTTGAGGTCGGACGAGTCTGCGGATTCGGTGTCGTCTTTGTCGCTGTCCGCAGCAGACTCATCGTCCTCGAACGGCCGAATCGTTATCTCCCCGTCCCAGCCGCGGCCGGTGAAACCGACGTGCGCGTCGACGCGTGCCCGGTCGACACCGGTTTCGTCCTCATCTCCATCTCCATCTCCATCTTCATTCTCACTCTCACCCTCGTCCACGACTCGTACCGCCTCGATCGAGACGGACCCGCTTCGTGTCGCGTTGTCCGGTGCCGAGGCAGCGACCCAGTCTGATTCGAACGCGTCGACGAACGATTCGACGGTCTCACGCGAGAGCTCCGTCGGTGGGTCAACGTCGGTCGCGGGACAATGGCTACTCGGTGCGTTTCGGGGTGGGTCTGGAAGGGATTCCTCGGAGCCGACGGTCTCGCCGTTGCCGTCACCATCTCCGTCGCCGGTCTCGTCACCATCACCGTCAGTGCCGTCGCTGGTGAGACAACCAGCAACCACCGCAGTGGACAGTCCAGCAGCAGCCAGCAGGCGGCGTCGGTGCATTACGAACACGTACGCCAGGACCGGACAAGTATCTTCAGGAAGGTGAAACGTCTCTTTGAGGAAGCTGCTACCCTCAGGTCAGTCTCGGGACGGATCCGGCTCCGGATCCGTGACGAACTCGAGTAGCTCGTCGGCATCGGTCTCGAGCCCCTGCCGGGAGAAGAAGTTCGCGACGTTCTCGCAGTCGCGTTCTAAGAAGTCGCGGCTGTTGGGATGGTGGACGGTGACGGCCTGTCCGAGGTCGATGACCACGAGTTGGCCCTCGTGAAAGACGACGTTGTACTCGCTCAGGTCGCCGTGGATGAGGCCGGCCGCGTAGAGGCGACGCATGTACTCGCGCATGACCTCGTAGGCGGTCTGGGGGTTCTCGATGTGGACCTCGCCGAGACGCTTTGCGCGGCCGTCCTCGTTGCCGATGTACTCCATGACGAGGACGTTTCGCTCGGTGGCGATCGGTTCGGGAACGCGAACGCCCGCCTTCTCGGCTCGCATGAGGTTCGCGTACTCCTTTTTCGTCCAGGCGAGGACGACGTCCTTCTTCTTGCCACCCAGGCCCTCGAAGCGCGGGTCGCCCTCGAGATAGTCGCGCATGTGCCGGAAGTTCGAGGCGTTGATTCGGTAGATCTTGACCGCGACCTCGCGCTCGTCGCCGAGCGCGTGATAGACGTTCGCCTCCTTGCCCGTCGAGAGCGGGCCGCCGAAGGCCTCGACGTAGCCGTCCTGGACGAGTTTGTAGAGCGCGGCGAAGGTCGCGTCGTCGAACACTGACTGCTCGACCTTGAACTGGTCTGCGTCCGTAATTCGCTCTTCGAACTGCTCGAACTCGCGGTCGCGCTTGCGAGCGATCCGGTCGGCTTCGGTGTCCGACACGTCGATCTCTTCCCATTCGTCCCCGGGTGTTTCGGCCTCCTCGAGGTCGACCAGCCCGTACTCCGCGTCCGTTCCCTGTCCCATCTAGTCGTTCCTAAGAGGTGCAGGCGGGTAAAGCACTGGGTATCCGTTGCCCGAGCGACCAGCCTGAGATGGATCATCGCACGGACAGGAGACCGTCTGAATCGGTATGCCGACCTCGTCTTTTTTCGCGTCGCAACGTAGCACCGGTATGGACCAGTTCACTGGCAGTCAGCCGACGACGGAGGGACAGCCGTGACCAGCTACGAGGTGGTACTCGAGCGCCCCGGTTCGCCAGACCACACGCTCGAGGTCGGCGAACGCGAGACGATACTCGAGGCGGCCCGCCGAGACGGTGTTCGACTCCCGGCGGACTGCCTGAAAGGGACGTGCACGACCTGTGTGGGGCGAGTGGTTGGGGTCGAAGGCGATGACGGAGGCGATGGCGATGGAGAGACGACCGATTCCAGGCCGGACGCAGCGCTCGCCGTCGACTATCGACGGCCGCCGCAGGCGCTCGACGAACACGAGCGCGCCGACGGCTACGTGTTGCTGTGTATCGCGCTGCCACAAGCCGATTGTCGCATCGAGGCCGGGCCGCAGGTGCGTGCCGAAGTTGGTGATAGTCCCTGGCGGTAGGTCGCTGTACTCGATCGCCACCTGTGTGATCATCACCTCTGTCGTTACCGTACCAGCCCGGTAGCTGGGATATCGCGGTGCTGATGAAGCTGCTGGCACAGCAGCCGGCATGTCGCTGGCGCACTAGCTGGAGCCAGAGCCAGCGGAGCCAGAACGAAAGCCACGACAGTAACGTTAACGGGGGCGCGTGGCAAGTTTCGGGCAACGAATGTCTCTCGCCGACGAAAACACGGACGAGAACCCGTATCTCCGGGACCCACAGACAGATTTCGAGCCGCCAGAGCAACTCTCGGACGACGAGGCCGAGCGGCAGGTCACACAGCTCCGCGAGGCCATCCGCGAACACGACCGCCGGTACTACGTCGAAAACGACCCGCTCATCGCCGACCGGACCTACGACACGCTGTTCGAGCGACTGCAGGTACTCGAGTCCGCCTTCGATCTCTCCCACCCAGATAGCCCAACCCGAAGCGTCGGCGGCGAGCCGATCGAGGCCTTCGAGACGGTCGAACACGAGGCACCGATGCTCTCGATCGACCAGAGCGGCGAGGAAGCCGACGTTCGTGAGTTCGACGAGCGCGTCCGGCGCGAGGTCGGAGCGGTCGACTACGTTTGCGAACCCAAGTTCGACGGCGTCTCGATGGAGTTCGTCTACGAGGACGGCAGCCTCCAGCGTGCCGTCACCCGCGGCGACGGCCGCGAGGGCGACGACGTGACGCGAAACGCCCGGACCATCGGCTCGGTTCCCCAGAAGCTCCACGGCGACTATCCAGATTTCCTCGTGGTCCGCGGCGAGGTCTTCATGCCGAAAGACGCCTTTCAGGCATACAACCGCAAGCGGATCGAACGCGGCGAGGAACCGTTCGCCAACCCGCGCAACGCGACCGCCGGCACCATCCGCCAGCTCGACCCCGAAATCGTCGCCGAGCGCCCCCTCGACGTCTTCTACTTCGATGTCCTCGCTGCGAGTGAACTCGAGGACAGCCATCGCGAGGAACTCGAGCGGTTCCCCGAGTTCGGCCTGCGAGTCACGGACCACGTCGAGATTGTCGACGACATCGACGACGCCATCGCGTACCGCGACCGGATGCTCGAGGCCCGAGACGACCTGAACTACGAAATCGACGGCACCGTGATCAAGGTCGACGACCGCGACGCTCGCGAGGAACTCGGCCGAACGGCCAGACACGACCGCTACGCCTTCGCCTACAAGTTCCCCGCCCGTGCCGAAGTGACTCCGATCGCCGACGTTGCCGTCCAGATCGGCCGCACCGGTCGGGTAACGCCGGTCGCCCTGCTCGAACCGGTCGACGTCGGCGGCGTCACCGTCTCGCGTGCGAGTCTGCACAACCCCGAGGAGATCGCCGAGAAAAACGTCGCTATTGGCGACACGGTTCGCGTCCAGCGTGCGGGCGACGTGATCCCCTACGTCGAGGAAGTCATCGAGAAAGGGGCGGAGAACGACCCCGAGAGCCACTACGAACTTCCAGACCACTGTCCCGTCTGTGACAGCGCCATCGAACGCGACGGGCCGATGGCGTTCTGTACCGGCGGCCTGGCGTGTGACGCCCAGCTTCGCCGATCCATCGAGTACTACGCAAGCGACGGCGGCCTCGATCTGGAGGGGCTCGGCGAACAGAGCGTCCGCCAACTCGTCGACGCCGGGCTCGTCGAATCCATCGCCGACCTCTACGAACTCGAGCGCGAGGAACTGACCGCACTCGAGGGGTGGGGTGAAACCAGCGCCGAGAACCTCCTGTCGGAGATCGACGCCAGCCGCGAGCCACCGCTGGCCGACTTCCTCTCAGCCCTTGGCATCCCCCACGTGGGACCGACGACGGCACGCGAACTCGCCCGCGAGTTCGGGACATTCGAGGCAGTCCGCGAGGCGGCCGAGGACGACCCGGCGGCACTCGAGGGCGTCGACGACGTGGGCGAGACGGTCGCGGAGACGATTCACGAGTTCTTCGCGAGCGAGGCGAACGCCGCAGCGGTGGCCGACATTCTCGACCACGTCTCGCCACAGGAGTCCGATCTGGAGTCCGGCGGCAACGAACTCGACGGGCTTACGTTCGTCTTTACGGGGTCGCTCGCCGACGTGACCCGAAGCGAGGCCCAGGAGACGGTTGAAGCCCACGGCGCGAACGCGACAGGAAGTGTATCTGGGAATACGGACTACCTCATCGTCGGCGAGAATCCGGGTGCGACGAAGCGCGAGGACGCCGAGGAAAACGACGTGCCGATCATCGACGAGGGCGAGTTCCGCGAGCTGCTGGCAGAGCGTGGGATCGATCTTGGATCGTAGTAGAGTGGATCGGTGGTGGCGAGTCTAGAACGGGGATTGGGACGAAAATGGGGACGGAGACGGGGACGAGGACGAGGACGAGAACGAGAACGGCAACCAGAACGGGGACGAGAACGAGAACGGCAACCAGAACGGGGACGAGAACGAGAACGGCAACCAGAACGGGGACGAGAACGAGAACGGCAACCAGAACGGGGACGAGAACGAGAACGGCAACCAGAACGGGGACGAGAACGAGAACGGCAACCAGAACGGGGACGAGAACGAGAACGGCAACCAGAACGGGGACGAGAACGAGAACGGCAACCAGAACGCCGAAGCGGATTGGTGTACAACGATTTCACATGTACGATACGCTTCTGGTTGGCGTAGATGGGAGTGACTTCGCACAGAAAGCGCTTGAACACGCTGTCGAACTGTCGCAAGCTGTTGGGGCGACCCTCCACGTCATCACGGTTGTCGATTCGACGGCGAACCCGATGCGGTTCAGCGTCACCGAAGTGGATGAACTGAATCAGGCGAAGGCGACCCTCATTGAAAACATTACAAAAACAACCGGGAATGACGACATCACGGCCGAAGTTCGTCGAGGCGACCCTGCTGATGCCTTGCTGGCGTATGCTGCTGAAATTGATGCGGATCTAATTCTCGTCGGACAGAGTGGTGCAGGACAACTCGAGGCAACAATCTTCGGACGGACGACCGAGCAACTCGCGGAACAGACGCAGATTCCGCTGACTATCGTACCACTCTCGAACGAAGACTGACCAGTTGTTGTCTGGGAAACTCACCCGCTGAGTCGCTCACAGCCAACGACTGATGAGCGATGGAACTGTTCTCTGTATTCAGCACTCCCACTAGAACAGACCGTTCAGTGATATGTTCGACAAAGTCAAATCTACGTAGTTGCACCGACTGCGAGTCGGACAACCGCGATAACGGCGACTGGAAAGAGCAGTGGTAACGTAATCACAGCTAGCGGGAACACTACGTCTGACGGAAGAGTGAACCGCCACGGGCGCGGTGGCCCGTGGCTTCTCGTGGATTAGTCTGACACACCCGCGACACCATCGGCATGATGACCTCTGGCGGTGTCGTGGGTCACGGTCGGCTGGTCCACACAGCCCGATGCCTGCCGTCGCAACTTCCGCACAGTGGGAAGCGTCTTGAGAGCAGGCACATTCCTATCCAGTTTCTCCAACTCTTTCTTGGCGATGTTGATGGCCGCGTTCCGGTCAGCGTGGTCTTGGCGGCCACACTCTACGCACTTGAATCGCTTCTTGTTCCGGTTTGCACGAGTCGTATGCTCACACTTGGTAAGTGAACACGCCTGACTCGTGTATTCAGGTTTGATCTCCTCGCTCGGGATGCCTTGGAACGCGGCTTTGTACGTGATGAAGTCCCGAAGTTTACGGAACGGAAGTGAGTGGAGGCGACGGTTCATCCGGGTGCCATAGTCAATCGAGTCCCGCATCTCTTTGAGGTCTTCAAAGACGATGACGGGAGTTTCGAACAGTGACACCCACTCCACGACTTGTCGAGAGACTTTGTGGAGTTGGTCGTGAACGAACCGTTCCTCCTTCTGCTCGAACGCCCGATCAAATGACGACTTCCCGGCGTTCTGCATCCGCTTTCGCATCGTGAAGTACCGATGCCGTTCTTTCTTGATTTCAGGGAAGTCGATGACCACCGAGTCAACAATGTCGTTCTCGTGGAGGGCAGCGAGAGCAATACAGTCCTCGTTACTATCCACACCAACCACTGTTCGTGACTCCGCTTTGTCTTGGACTTCGATTTCGGTGTGGGTGATGTTGATGTGGAGTTCGTAGTTTCCGTTCCGCTGCATCGCTTCCGCCGTTCCAACACGCCACTCATCGGATTGGATTGCTTGGCGGAGTTGTTCAAGAGAGTCGAGCGAGCCACTGAGTGTCCCCTTCACCGGGTTGTACGGTTTCGCACTGACCCGATAGCGGATGCAGTCGTCTTTGAGGAACAGGTTGTAGCCTTCTTCGTAGTTCGACCAGAGCGGGTATGTGCCGTCTTTGGTGTGGCTGGGTTGGTTATAGTCGTCGTACTCGTAGTAGTTCTCCATCGCTTCCAGTGATTTCTGTACGACGAGTTGTGCGGTGTTGTTCACGAGGTTGGCGTCAGACTCCAAGTCCTGTCGAATCTCGTCCCAGTCCTCACCGTTCTTTGCTCGCCAGATCGTTTCGTTGTACACGCGCCGGGCTTCAAGGAAGGCGTCATCCAGAAGTCGCTGACCGTCCTCGTCGGGTTGGAGTTGGAAGACGAGTGTTTTGGTCAGCGACTTCTGCATACCCTAATCGTCGTACTGCGGTCTTGTAAAGGTATGGAATACGGTTGATAGGTTGGCCGAGTGTCGGGCTTCACCCCCGACCTCGGTGGGTCGGGGTACTCGCCCTTGTTTCTCTAGTATAGAGATGAGCTCCAGAACGAGGAGCCCGCTCAACAGCGCGATAATCAGATTGAGTCGCAGGAGGATTGGATTATCCGACATTAGATCAGATGTGTTCGTTACCGAATATATTTCGATCGGTAACTGGTCGGCTGCACCGGGGAATCATTCAGCGAAAGACCGACCGCACCGGAGAAGACCGCTGTGTAGTAAATCCTACCTACCAATGTGGGGCACGCGACTTAGTACCAACGCGGTGTACGGACCCTATGGCTTCGATTCCCGACGACTTCCAGGATCTGTTCGAGAAGGAAACGTTCGCTCACGTCGCCACGCTGCTACCGGACGGCGCACCACACGTGACACCGGTGTGGATTGACTACGATGCCGACGCGGATCGACTGCTGGTGAACACCGAACGTGACCGGCGCAAGGAGAAAAATGCCCGCAACGATGCCCGCGTCGCCGTGAGTATGACCGATCCCGACAACCCGTATCGGATGCTCTCAGTGACCGGAACGGTCGACGAGGTGACGACCGAGAACGCTCGCGAACACATCGACGAACTCGCACGGCGGTATATGGACGTCGAGGAGTATCCGAATCCGATCGAGACCGAGCGCATCATTATCTCGATCGAACCAGAGCGTGTGAGTCACTTCGAAGGGTGATGCGGAAGGGGCGCTCTACGAAGGGTGATGCGAAAGGGAACTCTACGAAGAGTGACGCCAAAGAGCCGCTCTACAGGTCGACCCGATCGAACCGGAAGAGCGCAATCGCGATCGGCACGACGATCCAGCCCAGCAGGATGACGAACGCGAACCAATCCTGCAGATAGAACGGGACGCTCCCGAACATATTTTCGAGCATCATCACCGTCTGTCCGTCGAGGTCGCCCACCGATGTCACCAACGAGAGGACGTTCTGGTAGGCCATTCCCGGATCGAGGCTGTTGAAGAACAGCATGACCTGTGCGGACGTCTCACCCTCCGGCAGGTAGCCCATGTTCATCAACGTCATGAACGCGACGAGCATGGTGTCCCAGAGAATGTAGAACAGGACGAAGATGCCGATCATCCCCGCACCGGCGACGGTCGTCGAGCGCGTCAGCGACGAGACGGCAACCGCGATACTCGTGTAGGCGAGCCCGTAGATGATCGACATCACGAGGAGCCCACCGTAGTCGACGATATCGAAGCTGCCGAGCAGTGCGACGACAACGAGCGCTGCGAGCGCGAAGCCAACGACGAGCGAGACCGTGAGCACGGCGGCCCGACCGATGAGCTTCCCGAGGAGCACGTCCTTCCGGGAGTGGGGAAGCGAGAGCAGGACCTTGATGCTCCCCGACTCGCGCTCGCCGGCGATAGCCTTCCAGCCGAGGATCAGCGCGATCAGTGGGATGATCAGCCGCGTAATCCCGTTGACCATGGCTACGAGCGCCTCCGTCGTCTCTCCCTGTGCAGCGATATCTTCACCGAAGTAGGAGATGACGCCGGTCGTCGCAACCAGCAGGGTGAAGAAAAAGACGCTCAGCCCCCAGAACACCCACGAACGAATCGAATCCCGGAAGTCTTTCTTCGCAACCGCGCGGACACTCGCCGGGTTGATCGAACTGCTCGGAGAGCCGCCTGTCGCTGCGTCGGCCCCAGCGTCGGTTGCGGTCGTATCAGAGCCAGCGCCGGACCCAACGTCAGTGCTCATTGTGCGTGCACCTCCGTTCCCGTCGTGTACGACTGGAAGACGTCTTCGAGCGAGGCTTCCTCCGTCGAGAAGTCCTGAACGTCGACGCCGTGGTCCTCCAGCGCAGTGAGCACAGCGGTCTTCGAGCCCTCGACCTGTGCGGTGATCGTCGGTGGCTGTTCCGATCCAATGGTGACGTTCGAGACATCCGAGAGAGCGCGAACGGCCTGCACCGCCTCGTCGTCGATACGGTCGACCGTGATCCGAAGCGTCGTTCCGCCGCTAATCGAGTTTCGCAGCCCCTCGACCGAGTCGACGGCGACCATTTCGCCGTTCCGGAGGATGCCGACGCGGTCACAGACCGCCTCTACCTGCTCCATGCTGTGACTCGAGAAGAACACCGTCGCGCCGCGGGCGTTCTCCTCGCGAACGATTTCGCGCATCTCGCGCGCGCCGTTGGGGTCGAGCCCCGTCGAGGGTTCGTCCAGGATCAACAGGTCTGGCTCACCGACCAGCGCCATCGCGAGCATGAGCCGCTGGGCCATCCCTTTCGAGTAACCGCCGGCCTTCTTGTCGATGGCGTCTGCCAGATCGACCCGCTCGAGGAGGGCTTCCGGATCGTCGTCAGCCCCCTTCGATTCGATGGCGAACTCGAGATGCTGGCGAGCAGTGAGTCGATCGTAGGTTCGGTACCCCTCGGGGAGGACGCCGGTCCGCGAGCGGATGTCGCGGCTGTGAGCCTGTGCGTCGCGGCCGAGCACCTCGACGCGGCCGGCGGTCGGACGGATGAAGTCGAGGACGACGTTGATCGTGGTCGACTTCCCTGCGCCGTTCGGGCCGAGAAAGCCGAAGACCTCGCCCTCGCGGACCTCGAAGGAGAGGTCGTCGAGCGCGAGCGTCTGACCGTATGATTTCGTCAGGTCGTCGACGCGGAGTGCGGGCATGGCTGTGTCATCTCCCCGTTCACCGATAAGAGTTGCCACTTGTGGGAGATAATACACCCACCTATTTTCGAGGAAGAAACCGCAGCAGTCGGTCAGATCGGGTCGTCGGGTTCGTACTGGTCGGTTACGCGCTCGACCTCCGTCGCATAGCGCTCGCGAGTCTGTTCGTCCTCGACGGGTTCGAGATCCGACTCGGGGACAGCCGTTGCGGCAGTCACCGCTGATCCTGTTTGCAGTGCGGTCGAGGAACGTTCGCGCTGCTGATATCGTGAGCCATCGGGCGTCGCGTACACGAGCGTCACGATGTTTCGCGTCCCGAACTCGCGTTCGACCAGCCAGCACTGAACCGTCGCCTCAGTCATAACCGACTGTTTCCGGCGGAGCACCGAGAAAGTATCGCGTCCGTCGTAGCCGGTCGCAGAATCGAGCGTTCGCACGTACAGCAGAACGCCACAGCGTACTTGGGGCCAGTTAATGGACTCACTGACGAGACGAACCGATGGCCACGCGCAGGAACGGAGACGACACCAGCAGTCGAGACGGATGGGGCGGTCGGGATGGCATCCGCGATGGCGACCCCCAAACCGACCAGCTCGACCCTCTCGACCGCCTTCGCTACGACGGCGAGACCGAGCAGCGACGCGTCGCACTCGAGTCGGCGACGGTCGTCGTCACCAGCCACCGCGTGCTGGCGGTCGATCACGATGGTAGCAGCGGTCGAGGAACCGCCGGCACCGGGAACCGTCCCTATCGGTACGCAGACCGGCCGAACGTCCAGCGCGTCGACGTTAGCACGGGTGGGGCACCGACACACCTCTACCGGGCGTTGCTCACTGGTGCGCTCGGGCTCACACTCCTGACGATTTCGCTGGCGACCTCGTTCGCGGCCATGGTTCCAGCGGTGGCACTCGAGAGCGGCGAGACGAGCGGAGACGAAACCAGTCCAGGTGCTGCATCGGAAACAGGCGGTACGGGTGCGGAAACAGCAGCCGGAGCAGATCCCGGAACGGATATTGCGACGACGGCCGCCGTCGACGGACTCTTCGAGACGTTCGGGTTGGTGTTTCAGGCACTCGATCTGGCGGTGCTCGTGGGTGGGCTGCTCTCGCTCGGACTGACAGCCGTATTCGCGACACTGTACGTCCGCTCCCGCGGTGAGCGGTTGCGGATCGAAGTCGCGGGCGAGGCAGACATCGAACTGCCGCTCGGTCGAACGGACGACGGGAGGGCGACTGCACTCAGTCTCCGCGAGGCGATTCAGCCGGGACCGGTGGGTGGACAGTCGATCGCGGCGACGAGCGGCGGTATTTCCGATAGAGGCAGAGACGGAAATTCGCTAAACGACGAGTTCGGTCCGGGGAACGGGTGGTGAGTCACGGGGACGGTCAGCGAAAACGACGGCGACGACCACGAAATCACGGATCCGATGAGTCAGGCTGAAAGCCGTCCACCTCCTAGCGCGCCCGATGAACGCAGACGCGGTTCGCGAGCGTGCCCGATCGCTGCCGCGAGAGCCGGGTGTCTACCAGTTCCAGGCCGACGGCACGACCCTCTACGTCGGCAAGGCGGTCGACCTTCGGAGTCGCGTCGGCTCCTACGCCGATCCGCGAAGCGCCCGCATCAGTCGGATGATCGACCGCGCGGACGCGGTCGAGATCGCCGTCACAGACACCGAAACACAGGCGCTCTTGCTCGAGGCCAACCTGATCAAGCGCCACCAGCCGCGGTACAACGTCCGGCTCAAGGACGACAAATCGTACCCGATGGTCCAGTTGACGGATCACCCCGCCCCGCAGATCGAGATCACCCGCGATCCGAGCGAGTCCGCGACCGTCTTCGGCCCCTACACCAACAAACGGCAGGTCGAGACTGTCGTGAAGGCCCTGCGCGAGACCTACGGCGTCCGCGGCTGTTCGGACCACAAGTACTCCGGTCGGGACCGACCCTGCCTCGACTACGAGATGGGGCTCTGTACTGCCCCCTGCACGCGAGAGATCGAACTCGAGGCGTACGCCGAGGACGTGACCGCCATCGAGCGCTTCTTCGAGGGCGAAACAGGGATCCTCACGGACCCGCTGCGTCGGGAGATGGAAGCCGCCGCCCAGGAACAGCACTTCGAACGCGCGGCGAATCTCCGGGACCGACTCGAGACGGTCGAAGCCTTCCACGGCGAGGGCGGCGAGGCGGTTCAATCGGTCGGCGACGAGCGCGCGGTCGACGTGCTCGGCGTCGCCATCGAGGGCGAGGACGCGACGGTGGCCCGGCTGCGCGCCGAGAGTGGAAAGCTCGTGGATCGGGAGCGCCACACGCTCGAAGCGCCGGGTGCAGGAACAGAAACGGACGCGAACACGGACGGCGACGCAGGCACAGACGCAAACGCGACAGCAGCTGCGGTCGATGGCGGCCTCGCACAGGGGACGGAGACAGCGGACAGCCGGGGCGGCGTCCCCGCCGTCCTCGCCGCCTTCATCGTCCAGTACTACGCCGAGCGCGACCTCCCCGACGCACTCCTTCTCCCCGAACGCCACGGCGACGACGAAGTCAGCGCCTGGCTCGACGCCGAAGGCGTCGCCGTCCGCGTCCCCGGTGCCGGTCGCGAGGCCAAACTCGTCGACCTCGCGCTCAAGAACGCCCGGCGAAACGTCGGCCGCCGCGACGAATGCGGTATGCTCGCCGACGCGCTCGACCTCGACGCTGTCCGGCGAATCGAGGGCTTCGACGTGAGCCACGCCCAGGGAACAGCCGCCGTGGGCAGCAACGTCACCTTCGTCGACGGCAGCGCCGAAACAGCCGACTACCGCCGGAAGAAACTCACCGACCAGAACGACGACTACGACAACATGCGCGCGCTACTCGAGTGGCGCGCCAGCCGGGCCGTCGAAGGCCGCGACGACAGGCCGGATCCGGACCTCCTGCTGATCGACGGCGGCGAGGGGCAACTCGAGGCGGCCCGGGACGCCCTGAGTGCAGTCGGCTGGGATGTGCCTACGATCGCGCTCGCGAAGGCCGAAGAGACGGTCATCACCCCCGATCGACAGCTCTCCTGGCCCTCGGACGCGCCGCACCTGCACCTCCTCCAGCGTGTTCGCGACGAGTCCCACCGCTTCGCCGTCCAGTACCACCAGACGCTGCGTGACGACGTGAAGACGGTGTTAGACGACGTTCCGGGTATCGGTCCGGAGACACGAAAACGGCTGCTCGGGCGCTTCGGGAGCGTGGAGAACGTCCGCGAGGCGAGCGTGGAGGATCTCCAGAGCGTTGCTGGCGTGGGCAAGAAGACGGCTCAAACGGTGAAGGAGCGGCTGTAGCATCGATGTGCAGTGAGGAGACCTACAAAAACCACAGCAGATCGATTTGTCACAGTTCGCTAACGTATTTGTATTGTCGGGTTGAACCGTTCGGTGATGAACGACTTCGTTCGCGCCATGGTGGTCCCCTTCTTCATGGCACTCTTTCCGACTGTCTGGTTCGTCAATCGGAACCTGACAACCGCCCAGCTTCCGCCAACGGTCGAACCGAGTGCAGGGCTGATCCTGCTCGGGTTGGCTGGCGCGGTCGTCGGTTCGGCCGCTGTTGCCGCCCTTCTCGCAGCCGTTGGGCGAAACCAGTCCGTCGCGGCCGAAGAGTTGCCGTTCCGACAGCGGGTGTTTCAGCCCGACACAGCCTCACTTACCGTCTTCCTCGCGCTGGTCGGACTCTGTACGCTCTGGGCGCTGGTCGTCTTCGCCGGGATCGGACCAGCAATTCTCGGCGACGCGCTGACGTTCGTGATGATCCTCCCCGGCCTCCCGCTACTCGTTCTCGCACCGCTCGCGATCCACTCCGCGGTCGCGACGACGGTCGGCCTCGTCGCCTGCGCCCTCTGGCTGTCGGTCCTCTCGGTCGGCACCACCGAACTCGTGGGGCGGTGGCGGACGGATGGCGGTCCGGAAATCTGATCGGTGCCTAGGGCTATTGCCCTGGGCCACCTGTGTGCTACCGTGCCCGCAGACGACCCACTCGACGACCTGCTCGACGAACTAGATAGCCAAAGTGACCTCGAAACCGCAGAGCAGGTGCTGTCGATTCGCATGGAATCCCGGCGGTACGGCAAGCCAGTGACGATCGTCGAGGGCTTCGACCTCTCGAAATCCGAGATCGAGTCGATCGCCTCCGATCTCAAATCGTCGCTCGGCACCGGCGGCACCGTCGACGACGGACGAATTGAACTGCAGGGCGACCACCGCGACAGAGTACCGGACCTGCTTCGTGACCGCGGGTTCGACGTGCAGGCGTAGCGTTCGCACCTGTCCAAACCAACTGCCGACCGACGCTGTCCCCGACCGAGCGTAACGCAGATTGCACTAACACAATCCGCGTTGAGCGCCCCTCTTTGTTCCTCGATAGCGTAGGCCACAGTATGGAGGGAGCAATTCGGCCAGCAACCGCCGACGACCGCGAGGCGATCCGCGAAGTCGCCCGCGACACCTGGCACGACACCTACAACGAACTCGAGAGCGACATCATCGACGAAACGGTCGACGACTGGTACGCCGACGACGAACTCGAGCGCGCGCTCTCGAAACCCGGCACCGCAGTGCTGGTCGCCGAAACCGACGACGGCGTCGTCGGCTTCACCCACGGCGTCGTGCAGGAAGACGAGGGCAACGTGCTGCGGATGTACGTTCACCCGGACCACCAGCGCGAAGGAATCGGGACCGCGCTCCACGAGCGCCTACGCGACGATCTCGCGGATTTCAACATGAACCGAATGCGGGCAATCGACCTCGCCTCGAACGAGGGCGGGCGAACCTTCTACGAGGAGTTGGGCTTCGAGGAGACGGGCGGCGGCACGGTCGAGATGGGCGACGAGGAGTACGAGGAAGTCGTCTACACACTCGAGTTGTAGTAGCGGTCTGTAGTTTGATTTGTGCTCGGGCGCTACCGTGGGTTGCTCTCCAGAGACAGAGTGCTGGTCAAGCAGAGGCACGCTCTGAAAACGTAGTGGACAAGCGAGAAGCTGACACACCACACGACTGTGTTATCGCCATGAATGTTGACTTTAAATATGGCCTACAGTTACAAGGTCAGTGAATGAATACCACGGAGCTATCTAAGAGCTATAATTATACCACGCATTTCCCATATGGTAATGATCTCTAATATAATTAAACCCAGTACTTACTTATTTGAGGGGTTGATGATCCTAGTATGAATAAGAACCACATCGCACTTGTAGGGTTCCATATTTCGTTTGTTGGAGGAATATTGATGATCCATTCGGAGTTAATCTCCGGGAATAGTAATAATGCCATAGATCTGGCTATGCTTCTGGGAGGGTTGGTCATCACTTTCAGCTCTTTTTTAGTGGACCCGAGTTCCGATGTTCCACCCAGTCAGTAAACAGCGTGAGAGAAATCCGAACAAACAAACAGACTTTTTCGGAAATTCCAATACGCGCACCGTTTGAGCGTAGAGAACGAATCAGTGGCAATCTAGGTCAAAACTCCTCGGCCGGCGGCGCGACACCCTCGTCTTCGGCACCGCCTGCGAGTTCGAACTCCTCGCGGACCTCCCGAATCCGGTCGCGGATATCCGCGGCGAGTTCGAACTCGAGATTGCTCGCGGCTTCGTCCATCCGCGTCTCGAGTTCGTCGATGTAGCGGGCGGCTTCGTCCTCGTCCTCGAGTTCCCGGCCGGAGACCTGCGTGGTGTCGGTCTTGCTGCCGGGCAGGTTCGTCTCGCTGACGTCCTTATCAATCGTGGTCGGTTCGAGACCGTGTTCCTCGTTGTACTCCTGCTGGATGCGGCGGCGGCGCTGGGTTTCCTCGATTGCGGACTCCATCGCGTTCGAGGGGTCGTCGGCGTAGAGGACGACTTCGCCGTTGACGTTTCGCGCCGCGCGGCCCATCGTCTGGACGAGCGTCGTTTCGGAGCGGAGGAAGCCCTCCTGGTCGGCGTCGAGAATCGCCACGAGCGAGACTTCGGGGATGTCGAGCCCCTCTCGCAGGAGGTTGATCCCGACGAGCACGTCGATCTCCCCCAACCGAAGCGAGCGGATAATCTCGTGGCGCTCCAGGGTGTCCGTCTCGTCGTGCATGTACTCGACGTTGACACCGGCCTCCTCGAGGTACTCCGTGAGGTCCTCGGCCATCCGTTTTGTCAGAGTCGTCACGAGGGTGCGCTCGTCGCGGTCGATCCGGTCGTCGATGCGGTCCATGAGGTCGTCGATCTGTCCGCTTGCCGGCGAGACCGAGATTTCGGGGTCGACGAGGTGCGTTGGCCGAACGATCTGTTCTGCGATGCGCTCGGAGTGTTCGCGCTCGTAATCGCTCGGCGTTGCCGACACGTACAGCGTCTGGTCGGTCTTCTCCTCGAACTCCTCGAACGTGAGCGGGCGGTTGTCGTAGGCGGTCGGGAGCCGGAACCCGTTCTCGACGAGCGAGTCCTTCCGGGACTTGTCGCCGGCGTACTGCCCGCGAATCTGGGGAATCGTCTGATGGGACTCGTCGATCACCGTCAGGAAATCGTCCGGGAAGTAATCGAGCAGCGTGTACGGTGCCTCGCCGGACTCGCGATCCGAGAGGTAGACCGAGTAGTTCTCGATCCCCGAACAGTAGCCCGTCTCCTGCATCATCTCGAGGTCGAACGTCGTGCGCTCCTCGATACGCTGGCCGGCAATCATGTCTCCCTTGCGATCGAAGTACGAGATTCGGGAGTCGAGGTCGTCGCGAATCTCGTCCATCGCGCGCTCGAGTTTGGGCTCCGGAATCGAGTAGTGCTCCGCCGGGTGAACGAGGACGGCCTGCTGTTCGCCCTGGGTGGTGCCCTCGAGTGGGTCCACTTTCACCATGCGGTCGATTTCGTCGCCCCAGAGTTCGACGCGGACGGCGTAGCGGCCGTACATCGGGTAGATTTCGACGGTGTCGCCCCGGACGCGGAACGTACCCTGCGTGAAGTCGACGTCGTTGCGCTCGTAGTTCAGGTCCACGAGCTGTTTCAGGAGGTCGTCGCGCCCGATCTCCTCGCCAACCTCGAGTCGCAGCGACATGTCGATGTAG
Organism: Natrialba sp. SSL1; assembly: GCF_001861355.1. Lineage (GTDB taxonomy): Archaea > Halobacteriota > Halobacteria > Halobacteriales > Natrialbaceae > Natrialba. The sequence continues at coordinate 418,987 of NZ_MASN01000060.1, read as the reverse complement.
TTTCGCGGGTCACCGAGGCCGTAGATTGCGGAGACGCTTGCGACGACGATGACGTCCTCTCGCGTCAGCAGCGAGCGGGTCGCGCTGTGGCGGAGGCGGTCGATTTCGTCGTTGATCGAGGCGTCCTTGTCGATGTAGGTGTCCGTCTGTTCGACGTAGGCCTCGGGTTGGTAGTAGTCGTAGTAGGAGACGAAGTACTCAACGGCGTTTTGCGGGAAGAGGTTGCGGAACTCCTCGTAGAGTTGGGCCGCGAGCGTCTTGTTGTGTGCGATCACGAGCGTCGGCTGCTGGACCTCCTCGATGGTCCAGGAGACGGTATTCGTCTTTCCCGAGCCTGTGACGCCGAGGAGCGTCTGTTTCTCCATGCCCGAGTTGAACCCGTCGGCTAGCTGCTCGATCGCCTCGGGCTGGTCGCCGGCGGGCTCGAAGGGTGCGTCGACCTCGAACGGATGGTCGGCGTCCGGTCGGTCCGGCTGCAGGGGACCTCGAGAATTACTCATCATCGGGATCAAGGACTGGAGCTACTTTACGCGCTCGCATATGCGGGCCGTGGGCCCCGGCCTGGGCTGCCACGATCCGCTCTAGGCCACCGGATCGGTTCCGTTGACGTGACAGAACACCAGAAGAACTATGCCACTCACATCTGGACCGCGTAGCAAGCCATGCCCTCCAGACGATCCGTCCTCGGCGCGGGAGCAGCGGCCGGGCTCGCCACAGTTGCCGGCTGCTCGGAAGCGGTCACTCGTTCGGTGCACTCGAGACGGACGCGAACACCTGAAAACAATCACGGTACGATCTACAGAATGCAGCCGCCAACACCGACGCAGGCGTCCCCGAGGAGCCCGACGAGCGCTGGCGCTTCAAGCCAGAATCGACGGTTCGAGACGTCAACAGGCTGGCCGTCGGCAAGGATGTCGTGATCGCCGGTAGCGAGCGGGCAGCGAGCACCAGCCTCGTCGCCCTCGACCGCGAAACCGGCGAGCAGCAGTGGGCCGACGACGACCAATCGAGCGCACGGACGTTCGGCGCGACCGTGCTTTTCGACGGCGACACCGCCTACTACGGCGATCACTACGGACTGACCGCGTACAGCCCCGAGTCGGGTGACGAACTGTGGGAGCTGTCCGGTTACGGCGGCTGTGCCATCGCCGACGGATGGCTCTTTCGGGGGAGTGGGAGGTTAGCCGCGTACGACCCCGCAGACTCCTGGTTCAGTCTTGACTCCGAGGACCTGCCTGAGAACCAGAGGGACGGTCGCGGAAGTGGTACCGGTCACCCGCCAGTCGTCTGGGAGGATACCGTCCTCTCGGGGTCCAGGTACGATCCAATCGGTGACACCGAGCGACTGCAGGCGTACGACACAGCCGACAACGCGCCACAGCGGTGCACTCGAGTGGGAGCGCGAGCATCAGGACACGCATATCGTCCCGCCAGTTATCGTCAGCGATCGGGCAGTGTTCCACGCCGGGCGCGGCGACTGGAACGATACTGACGACTCGAGCAAGCTGGTCGCCGTCGGTTCGGAGGGGGCGGTCGACGGGCTGCTCGTCGTCGGAACGGAGCACGGACAGGTCGTCGCCTACGGCTGACCGACGGCCCTCCCGCTCACCTGCCACGCGAACCGTTATGGGTCGCGTCGTTGTGGCCCCGCGTATGGCACAGGAACTGAAGCAGGCGCGCGACGAACTCGAGCAGGCGGCGAAAACGGCCGACGACGACGCACGCGAGGACATCCGCGAGGTCGCCGATGCGTTCAAAGATTACACCGTCGGCGATCACGAGCCGGATCACGCGATCCTCGACGAACACCTCAATCAGCTCCGACAGCTCAGCGAGCGGACGAGCGCCGGTACGAAGGATCGGATCGACAACGCACTCGAAGTCGCCGAAGACTACCGCGAACAGCTCGATCAGGCCTGACGCTGCTCCTGCCGATCCACTGATCTGATTCGAGAACACGGCCGTCACACGAATACAACAGGAAGCGACCGTTCCGCCCAGCTACCGTTCTCGCGGCGACCGATCCGTCACGTCGACATCCATGTCCGTCTCTGCGAGCAGTTCCTCGAAGCCGTAGTGTTCGAACTGGTCGACGACGGCCGCCCGTTCGCGCTCGTCGACGGACTCGAGTACCGTCGCCAGTACGGCGGGGACGGCACGGTCGTCCGTGAGTTCGATCGTCTCCATGCGCTGCCCGACGCGGGAGACGAATTCTTCCTCCGAGAAGCGCTGTCCGGACTCGCCCTCCGTGAGGTGCTGTCCGAACTCTTCCGGGAGCTGTGCCGCCAGATCGGTTGCCTGATCCTCGCTCAGTCGTTCACCGAGCGTCGTCAGCACGGCTCGGATCGCGTCGGCGGCGCTGTCTTCGTCGACGTCGGTGCGGTCGCTCACGGTCTGGGTGATCGTTTCCTGGTCCATAGCCGTCAGCACAGGAGCAGACGGCCTCACGGTTGGGGTGGCACGTGCTGGCATGGAGTCGTACGTGTCCTCTCCTAACTCGTCCCAGTTGGCAGCAACTCGTACCAGTCCCACCGACCCGTACCCGTACCCGAACCCCTACCAACTCGCACGCTCACTCCGGAACGAACGCGTCGTACTCGAGTTCCCCCAACCGCTCCCGAAGCTCGGTCGATGTCTCGTCGTCGACGGAGTCGAGTACCGTCCCGATCACAGCCTCCGAGAGCAACTCTGGCTCGCCGATGTCGGCTCGGTCCGTCCGCTCGGTAACTCGCTCGATGAACTCCTCGGACGAGAACCGACGGCCGGAGGCGCCGTCGGTGAGGTGATCGGCGATCTCCTTGGGGAGGTCGTCCGCGAGCTGGTGCGAGCGGTGTTCGTCGAGTCGCTCGCCGAGCGCAGAGAGCACAGCCTGAGTTGCGTCCCTGGCGTCGGCCTCGTCGGTGAGATCGGCGCGCTGTGTAACCGATTCGTAGAACTCGCCTTCGGAAACTGTCATAGCGGACGTTCGCCCGAGCGTCCCGTGGGGATTGGGCCAGCGAATGCCGGTCTGTCAGGCGCGGTGGAACCTGACAGAGACACAGCGACCGAAAACCCAGCCCAGACCCAAACCTCGCACGATTACTCGACTACTCGAGTCGATCCAGCACGGCGTCCTTCTCGTAGGATAACGACAGCGAGCGCGAGCGGCCGCGGCCGTCGACCTCCGCGTACTCGGCGTCGATCAGTCCGAGCTGGTCGAGCTTGTTGACGATTTCCGAGTACCGGGTGTAGCCGAGGTCCGTCTGTTCGCGGAACGCCTCGTACACTTCGCCCGCCTGCTCGCCGTCGTGGTGTGCAATAACCTCCAGTAAGGTCTGCTCGGTGTCGGTCAACCCCGACAGCGACCGCGAGAGGTTAATGTACTTCGACTGCTCGTATGACTCCTCGACGTCCTGGCGCTCGACGCTGCGACTCGCACGCATCTCCGCGTTGAGCCCCGCCCGTCGCAGGAGATCGATCCCCACCCGAAGGTCGCCGCTGTCGGCCGTGAGTTCGGCAACGTACTCGAGTGTCTCTCTGCCGATGACGCCGTCGTGGAAGCCCCGGCGGACGCGCTCGTCGAGGATGTCGACGATTTCGGGCTGGTCGTAGACCGGGAAGTAGACGTCTTCGGGGCGGAAGACGCTCTGGACGCGGGAGTCGAGTTCGTCGATGACATCGAGGGAAGGATCGGAAGAGACGACGACAACGCCGATCTTTGCGCCGGGGTGTTCCTCGTGGGCGCGAAGCAGCGAGTAGAGGGTGTCGGAGGCCTCGTTCTCGTAGAAGAGGTAGTTGACGTCGTCTAAGGCGACGACGAGGACGCGGTCGTCCTCGACGAGTTTCTCCGCGATCTGGCTGAATAGCTTCTTGAAGGAGATCCCCGACGACGGTGGTTCGTAGTCGAACGTTCCCTCGAACAGCCGCGAGAACACCGAGTAGCGGGTCGCGTTGACCTGACAGTTGACGCGGATGGTCCGCACGTCGCTGGTTTGTGCACCGACCTCGTCGAACAGTTTCTGAATTGAGGTCGTTTTGCCAGTTCCCGGGGGGCCACGAACCACGACGTTGAGCGGGCGCGAACCACGCACCGCTGGCCGCAGCGCGTACGTCAGGTTCCGCATCTGGCCCTCGCGGTGCTGGAACGTCTCGGGTACGTAGTCGATTTCGAAGACGTGCTCGTCCCGAAACACGGACTCGTCCCACGACAACATCCCCTCCTCGGGGTCGTCTGCCATCACTTTCACCACGCTGTCCAAGTTACTTAGTTGTTTGCTGTCTATCGGGTTCTGACCCGTTCGACAACCGTGATCCACACCAATCGCGCACAGTGTTCAGAGCCAGCCGTCCGGCTCTCGACCCACGAGTTCGGAGTCAGCCGCGCGCCACGCATCGTCGCGGCTCTCGAGTACCGTGCCCCCGCTACCAATGCCGGCGATCCGGCTCAAATCCGAAATTGTTCAGACGCCAACGTCGGCACAGTACACACGTGCTGCGAGGAAAGCACAGTATCTATTTATTTACCGTTGCACAAAATCAGACACTGTCTGAAATGGCGCAACAAAACGTGACAATCTGCATCGATGCGTATCCGGATGCAGAGACCGACGTGTTTCGTATCGGAGCGGCGGACGATATCCTCCGGCTGTTGGCCGATGCTCACGAGACGGAGTTTGCGATCCCCGATCTCGTCGACGCAACGGACGTCACTCGGTCGACGGTCTGGCGGGCCGTCAATCTCCTCGAGAGTATCGGTGCCGTTCGAGTCCGAAAAACAGCGCGGCGAAACTACGTCTCGATTGATCCGGATCGGCTCCAGAAGGACGACCCGATACTCGCGATCGAGCAATCGGAGTTCCACGCGCCGATTCGGACTGTCGTGACGCGCATCCGTGAGGCAGCCGGTGATGCCGATGAGATCGACGACGTTGTCGGCATCGTCGTGTTTGGAAGCGTCGCTCGAGGCGAGGCCGACCGACAGAGCGACATCGACCTGTTCGTCGTGGTCGACGGCGACCGGACAACGGCTCGTCGCATGATCGCCGACGTTGTTGCCGGCCTCCAGGAGCAACGGTTCAATGGGGACCGGTTCGACTTCGAACCGTACGTCGAATCCACAGCGAGTGCACGTCGAGCAGGGCCGAAGCTCCGCGAGATTTTCACGGAGGGCGTCACGGTGTACGGCAGTGAGCAACTGCAATCGCTCCGGAAAGCGGTGATTGGCGGTGAGTAGTACGCGAATCGAACAGTTCATCGCCGACGCACAGGCAGCGTTCGACCGGCGGCCGACAGCGATCGAATCCGGGCTCGATGTGACGGACGCAGCGCTCCTCCAGCTACGGAAGGCGTGCCGACTGCTCGCCGGTGCCGACGCCCTGCGTGAGGCGGGATACTACACACTCGTTATCGAAGCTTCGTTCGTCGCAATCGAACGAACGGTCGAGTTCCGACTCCTCGAGCGCGGAACGATGGAGCCGAACGATCTTCCCGGAACACACCCGGGTGTGTATCGAGAAGCGGCTGCAGTCGGCATCGTTGCTGAATCCATGGCTGCAGATCTCGCCGACCTCTGGCGCGACCACCGGGCAAAAACGTACTATCAGGACGGACTCGCCTCAGCAGAACGGGCCCAGGCGATGTATACACTCGCCACTGTGATCCATGCCTTCGTCATCGGTCGCTCGTCGCAGGGCCACGAGTGTCTGTGCGCCGAGACAGGTTCATAATCCCAACCCACACGACGCCGATATCGGTACCGACACCAACGTCAGCTGTCGATTCTCAGGTATCACCGTTCAGAGCCAACCATCCTCCACTCGAGCCACGAGTTCGGAATCAGCCGCGCGCCACGCATCACCCGCACGATCGAACACAGCCCCAGCGCGCTCGTTCGCCGACTCGAGTACCTCTCCTTCGTCGACCGTCGTGACCGCACCGTTCTCGAGTACCACCTCGCCGTCGACGACGACCGTGTCGACGAGGCCGGCGTTCGCGCCGTAGACTAGATTCGGGACCACCGTCTGCAGCGGCTCGGAGACGACGGGTGCGGTCGAGGGGTGGTCGAGGTCGAGCACGACGAGGTCGGCGCGTTTGCCGACCGCGAGTGAGCCGACGCGGTCGTCGATCCCCAGCGTCTTCGCGCCCTCGATGGTCGCGACGCGAAGCGCTTCCCACGCGGGGAAGGCGGTCGGATCGGTTCGCTTGGTCTTCGCGAGCAGCGCCGTGGTTCGCAACTCTCGCAGGAAGTCGTGCCCGCCCGGACCGGGGGCCTGATCCGTTCCGATGCCGGCGACGCCGCCGTACTCGCGGTACTCGGCGATCGGCGGGGTGATGCCATCGATAGCCGCGATCGAACTCGGGTTCGCGGCCATCCGTACGCCGGCGTCGGCGAGGTGCTCGCGTTCTGCGGGCGTAGCGTTGTGGAGGTGCGCGGCGAGCAAGCGCTCCGAGACAATGTCGAGGTCGTCGAGAACGCTGACGGTCGTCTCGTCCGCGCCGTAGCGGGCCTGAATCTGGCGGTGCTCGCGCTCGCCCTGCGCGACGTGCATGTGGATGCCCCGGTCGTGCTCGACGGCGCGGTCGCGGATCGTCTCGAGTAGTTCGGGCGGCACCATGTCGAGTGCCTGTGGTCCGTAGAGACACGAGACGCGCTCGTGGTCGGCGTAGGTGTCGAACAGGTCCTCGTTGCGCTCGAGTCCCGCCCAGCCCTGCTCGGCGTCGAGCGGGTACGGCTCGTCCGGGCCGAGGTCGGCTGCGGCGTCGTCGACGGCGTTGATCGTCTCCGCGGCGACGACGCGGACGCCCATCGGATCGTAGACCGCGTCGACGAGGTCCGAAACGTCCGCTGCGTACTCGCCGACGGTGGTCACGCCCGAGCGCAGCGCCTCGAGAACGCCGAGTCGCGCGCCGGCGACCTCGTCATCGGTCGTCATCGCCTCCGAGAGCGGGCCGAGCGCGCGGTTCATCCACTCGATTTCGGGCACGTCCTGCGCGCCGCCGCGAAGCAGCGTCAGGCCGGTGTGGGCGTGGACGTTCACCAGTCCCGGAAGGACGACCCGACCGCTGCCGTCGATGGTTCGCGCCGGGTCGCCGTCGAACTCGTCGGCGGGACCGACGTAGGTGAGGTCGCCGTCCTCGGCGGCGATTGTCGCGTCGTCGACGATTCCGAGCCGGCCGTCACGCATTGTGAGTGCGAGCGCGTTCGTAATCGCGAGGTCTCTGGTCATACGTCGGCCCACGAACAGGAGATGCAAAAACGATCACGAGGCGGCAAACGCGAGCGCTGGTCTGCCAATGGGACAACTGCGAATGCGCCGACCAATCAGTCAAACTTCTCGAGTAGCCGGTCGTAGAACTGCGGCTCCGACACGGTCTCAGTGCCGCCGTTCGCGCGCACCGACTCGTCAGTCCCAGCCTCGGTCGCCAGCTTCTCGACGATCAGCTCCGGCGTCGAGCGCGCGAGGTGGTTCTTCACCGGCGAGCGGTTCACCTCGAGTTCCCCCTCGACCAGTCCGACGGCTTCGATGCCGTCGACGGTCACCGTGAAGCCGGCCATCTCGCGGATCTCGTCCGCCAGGTGGGAGACGAAGACCGCCGTCGCGCCGTTTTCGTGCAAGGCTTCCAGAATCCCGGCGATGATCTTCGCCGACGCGCCCGGCTCGGTGATGCTCTCGAGTTCGTCGACGAGCACGAGCGAGCCTTCGCCGCCCTGGGCGAGGTCGGCGAACTCGCGGACGGTGGACTCGAACGCGCCTGCGTCGAGGGTGCCCTGGGTCTTTGCATGGTAGTGTAAGTCGTCGAACCGACGCAGTTCCGCGCGCTCGGTGGGGACAGGAAGCCCCATGTGCGCGAGGACGACGACGCTCGCGGCGAGGTCGAGCAGCGAGGTCTTTCCGCCGCTGTTGACCCCCGAGAGGAGCGCGACACCCGACACTTCGTAGTCGACCGGGTCGATGGCCTCGAGTGGCTCGTCGAGTAGGGGCGAGCGGCCGGCCTCGATAGTGAAGCCGGTGTTGGCGTTCGTGGTGCCATCACCGCCACCGTCACCGCTACCCCCACCACCACCGCCACCGTCACCGCGACCACCGTCGTCAGCGTCCCAGACGAACTCCGGCATCGTACACCCAAAGTCCTCGGCAAAGCGGGCGATCGCGAGTTCGACATCTAACTCGAGTGCAGCCCGAACGAGTTCCCGCGCGCCGTCGCGCTGATCGGCGAGGTCGGCCGCCAGTTCGCGCTTGAGTTTGCCCGCGCGGCGCTCCTTGGCTGCGACGAGTTCCTCACGCAGTCGAGCGGTTGCGTCCTCGTCGCGCTCGACCGGGAACGTCGGTTCGTCGCCGAAGATGCGTCGTGCGAGTTCCGCCTCGCCCGCGTCGAGGTCGAGTGAGTCGATCAGGTGCTCACGTGCGGCGGCAACGGCCGCGGCGAACTCGTCTGCGAGTTCCCGAGAGAGCAGTGAGTCGACGCCAGCGCCGCGTTCGACCAGCGAGAGGAGGTCCGAGCCCTCGATGGTCACGTCCTCCTCGCGGATCGCGTCCCGAAGGTGGTCGTTCGCGACGGTTTCGGCGGTCCCAACTGCAGTGTCCAAGTCATCCGCGGCGACCGTCAGCCGGTCGAGTTCGTCGTCACCGGCGACGGTGCCGTCCGGTTCGAGTCGCGAGAGGCCGTCCTCGAGTGCGTCGAGATCACACTCGACCTCGTCTGTGAGGCCAGCGGTTCGATGAACGCCGATTGCGGCGGTGATGCGATCCCGGTTTCGCGCGAAGAACGCGAGCGGGCGCTCGGGGACGATTTCGGCGGGGGACTCGAGTGCGTCCGGCCTGACCTGCACGTCGCCCTCGACGGTGACGCCGGCGAAGGATTCGTCGAGCGCGATGACGGTCGAGTAACCGCGAGCGAGTTCGGCGAGTCCCTGAGCATCCTCGACGACTTCGACCGAGAGTTCGGGGATTTCCTTGCGGGCCGCGGAGTAGCGCTCGGCGTCGGTCGTCGCGAGACAGCGCTCGCGGACGCGAACGTCGCCGGGCGTTCGGAGCGGTTCGACGCCCTCGAGTGCCTCGAGGATGGCGGGGTCGGTCTCGCGCGAGATTGCCTCGCGCGCGAACGTCTGGACCTCTTCGATTCGCGAGCGCCGTGGGCTCGGATAGAACGTCTCGACGCGCTGGGCGGCGTAAGCCGTGACCGTCCGTGCTTTGAGCAGCGAGAGGACCTCGCGGTAGATCTCTCTGGCGCGGTCGGTCGCGAGGAAGCCGCCGGGGTCGTCGTGTTCGCGCCGGATTGCACCGCGTGCGATCCGGGCGGCCCGCCCCTGCGTGATACCGGGGGCGGACGCGATCGTCGCAACGTCACCCGCGCGAAGCGCTCGCTCGGGATCGTCGAGATCCGACAGCGCCCGGGCGGTCTTCTCGCCGACACCCGGAATCGACTCGAGGTCCATGTTCTCGACGGTCGTATCCAACCGGAGCGAGAAAAAGCTCCCGCCCGACGGAGACGGTGTGGTATCACCCAGCAATGATAGGCAGACAGCCGAATTGTGCAGTTTCAGCCCTCAGAACGGGAATAGGGGCCACGCTGCAGGAGATGCCACGGCGCTTATCCTCCTCGGTGACTTTCGGATGTGTATGTCGCGTCGATTGGGGGCGCCCGAGACGCTCTGGGGAACTGCCGAGGGTGGGGATGAACAACGGGAGTTGGAACGCTACCGTTCTCTCGCGCGGATGGTCGACGGCGGACTCTGTCAGTGTGACGAACAGGGGTGTATCGAACTCGTCGACGACGGCTTTCGGTCGCTTACCGGCTACCCAGGCGAGGAACTTACGAACATCCACATTTCGACACTTTTCGACGATGCAGGTATCGCGGCGATCGACGACGTTCTCGGGTCCACTCCCGAGGACGACCCGGTCGTCGAAACCACAGTCGACATCCGAACCGCCAACGGGGACGACGTATCCTGTACCGTGCGGGTTACGCGAGTCCCACCGATAGGAGAGACGCACGAGGACGAAGGCGAGGCTGAGAGCGAGGGCGAGGGGGAGAGCGTACTCTGTTTCATCCGTGACTACCGTGACGCGTCTGCGGCCGACCCGGAAACGAGCCAGGATGAAGAACGGGGCTCTGCATCGGCCGCTTCGAACACGGATCGCGCCTCGGCAGACTCGATCAGAAGCGCTCTGAACGGCGCCAACATCGGTGCAATCGTCCTCGACGAGTCCCGGACGATCAGGTGGCTCGACGAAACCGCCGAAGCGTTCCTCGATCTCGATCGCGAGTCAGTTCTCGGCCAGTCAAAACGCACCGTCATCGAAGACCAGCTTGCTGACCGGATCGTCGAACCCGCCTCGTTCGTCAGTCGAGTTAGGTCTCGTGAAAGCGAAAACGGGAGCAAGAACGACGGTGAAATCGGCGCTAAAGTAGGCGACAACCCACACGAAACCGAGGGTGATCGCACGGGCGGCCACGCAACCGATGACACAGCAGTCGACGACTATCTCGAGTTCAAACTCGTCGACGAACACGGCGAGCGCTGGCTCGAGTACCAGAGCAAACCGATCGAGACCGGTCCCTACGCCGGCGGTCGTGTCGAGTTCTACGACGACATTACCGACCGAAAGCGTTCGGAAGGAAAGCTCAGGAAGAGCCAGGAAGCGTTCAACACCCTCGTCGACACCGTCGAGGAGTACGCGATCTTCCGACTCGACGAGGACGGCTACGTCGTCAGCTGGAACGAGGGCGCACGCCAAATCAAGGGGTACGACAGAGCGGAGATTCTCGGCGAGCACTTCTCGACGTTCTACACCGACGAGGACCGGGAAGCGAACGTTCCCGAACGGAATCTCGGGATTGCACTCGAGACGGGGTCGGTCGAGGACGAGGGGTGGCGCGTCAGACGGGACGGCTCACAGTTCTGGGCGAACGTCACGATCACACCCGTCCGGGACGACGACGGCACGCATCAGGGATTCCTGAAGGTAACGCGCGATATGACCGACCGGCGGAATCGTGAGCGGGAACTCGAGACCGAACTGCAGCGTGTCTTCAACCGCGTGTCCGACGCGCTGTACGCGCTCGACAACGAGTTCCGATTCACGCTCGTCAACGACCGCGCCGAAGAGTTGCTCGGCTACCCCGAAGCGGACCTCCTCGGAGAGTCTCTCTGGGACGTCTTCCCGTCGGCCGCTGAAATAGAGGATGTCCGAGACGCGTTCTACACGGCCCGAGACGAACAGGTCCCAACGGACTACGAACTCTACTACCCTCGGCTCGGCTTCTGGGTCGAGGCGAACCTCTATCCCTCCGAAACGGGAATCTCGGTCTACTTCCGGGACGTCAGCGAACGAAAGCAGCGCGAACAGGCCTTAGAGGAGTCAAAGCAGCGGTACCGGACCATTGCAGAGTACCTTCCGAACGGCATCGTCACCCTGTTCGACCACGATCTCGAGTACACTCTCGCGGCGGGACAGGGCTTCGAAAAAGTCACCGAAGACCCCGCCGAAATCGAAGGGGCGAGCTTCGAGGAGGTCTGGAGTCCGGACACGCGCGAGACGCTCGAGCCCGTCCTTCGGAGTGCACTCGAGGGCGAAGAACGATCGATCGAGCTCTGGCACGACGGCAGGGAATGGGTGCTGTACGCGGTTCCGGTAACCGACAGCGAGGGGGCCGTCTTCGCCGGCATGACGATGGCCCACGATATCACCGAGCGCAAGGAAAATCAGCGCAAACTCGAGGAGACGATCGCTCGACTCGAGGAATCGAACCACCGCCTCGAGCAGTTCGCGTACGCGGCCTCCCACGACCTCCAGGAGCCGCTGCGGATGGTCTCGAGCTACCTCCAGTTGATCGAGCGACGCTACGGCGACGCGTTCGACGAGGATGGCGAGGAGTTCATCGAGTACGCCATCGACGGCGCGGATCGAATGCGCCGGATGATCGACGGCCTGCTCGCCTACTCCCGCGTCGAAACGCGCGGTGACCCCCTCGAGCCAGTCGACCTCGAGAACGTCTTCGCAAACGTCCGGGAAGACCTCCAGCTACAGATCGGTGAGACGAACGCCGAACTCACGGTGACCGAGGACGGCCTCCCTCGCGTCCAGGGCGACGCCAACCAGTTGCGACAGGTCTTCCAGAACCTACTCGAGAACGCACTCGAGTACAGCGGCGACGACCGGCCGCGGATACACGTCGATGCCGAGTCTCGTGTCCGCAATCGACGCCGTGAGTGGGTGATTTCGGTGCACGACGAGGGGATCGGAATCGAGCCGTCGGATCAGGAGCGAGTGTTCGAGGTGTTCGAACGGGTGCACACCCGCGAGGAGCATCCGGGAACGGGCATCGGGCTAGCGCTCTGTCAGCGGATCGTCGAGCGCCACGGCGGCGAGATGTGGCTCGAGAGCGAACCGGGCGAGTGGACGACCGTTTCGTTTACGATCCCAGCGGCGGAGTGAGACCGGCTGTGAGAGCGCGACGGGCGGCGACTGGCGCTTGCGGTCTCCGGGACCGTCGTTATCCGGCGGGCGGCGCAACGATGGGCATGGTACTCAAACGATTCCTCGGATCGAAGGCGACGCGGTCGTTCACCGTCGTCTCCGTTCTCGCGGAGATGAAACGCGCACTCGACCGCGGACACAACGCCCGCGCGATTTTGCTGCTCGCCGTCGCAGTGCTCGCCTGGAAGTGGGCCGTAATCGGGCTGGTCGCACACGGACTCGCGAGTTTGATCCGGCGCGAGGAGTCAGCGCACTCGAGTTCCCAGCCAGCCTGAGTCCGTCTGCAAAAGCGTCCACCTGAGCGATCGGCCGGTTCGTAGCCAACCCGAAAGCGACCTCGTTCTCACCGACGAATCCGTGAACTGATCAACAGAGCTAACTGTTTGCCGTGAAACGGCAGGCAGTATGGAACGGTCCCTGCTGCACTCCCTCCACCTGTTCCTCCGGAGCCCGTCGAAATTCTTCGAGGAACACGACCCGGCGACAACGCTCCCGGTGGCTATTGGCATCGTCGTCACGTTCGCGATTGCGCTCGTCCTCTCGGTCTATTTCATCGCGTCGGTTCTCGGCGGGACGATCGAGGGAACGGTCACCGTCGATAACCCGGATCGGCCACCGGAGTGGGTGTGCGATAGTCCAACTGGCGAGATGCACGAGACGAGCAGCTGCGATGAACCGGAAACCATCGAACGCGATGGCGGGTCGCTCTTCTACGAGGCGGCGACTAACTACGTCGGCTACGCGGCCGTCCTTCCGTTCCTCATGTGGGTCGTCGGTGGCCTCGTCCTGTTCGCCGCCGGCAGACTCGCGAACGGATCGCCCTCGCTCGGCGGCACGTTCGCACTGGCCGGCTGGGCAGCCGTCCCGGAGTTCGCCCGGCTGGCGGCCGGTCTGCTCGCGATCACAGTTGCGCTCTCGGACGTGACTATAACCCAGTTCGAACAGGCGCCGGACGTGATCGAAGTGGCGCTCGCGTCCGTCGAACCGGTGCTCGTCCTCGCCACCGTCGCGACCACCATCTGGCAGTGGGTCCTGCTTACCGGCGGTCTCCAGCAAGACGCCGACCTGTCGCGAGCGGCTGCCGGCGTCGCAGTCGGTGTCCCGCTCGTGATCGTGTTGCTGCTCAGTCTGGCCTAGCAGAACAAGATAGAACCGATACTTACCGATCTTCTTCCACCGAATCGTCAAAAACTGACTCAGGTAGGGCGAATTCACCCGTCTCGGGGTCTATGAAGTCCCGACCAAAGAACGACCGAAGTGCCATCTTTGCGCCGAAATACGTTCCAATCACGACAATCAGAAATCCGATGATTATCGTCCAGAGCATATCTATTCGTACGTTTGACACAATAAAAGAGTGTACAATAAGGACGTGTAGTGAGGATATGGTTCAACGATTCCATGGTGAGACAATTGGGGCTGTCGTGCTACACTCATCCTCTATATTCAGCAGCCAACTCCTATCATGTTATGAGTGTTTCAATAAATCCAATAAAGCAGAGCCCGACTACTCGAGTACATCGTCCTCGACCAGCGGCAGCGTCGCCAACTGCGCCGCCGACAACAGCACTCGATCCTTCTCCCAGCCGTGAGCAATCGACTCGACCATTCCTTCCCCGTCGGTCAACGGCACCAATCGTGCTGTCGTCCCGCGCGGGTCGGACTCGAGTGCGACGAGCGCGTGAGGGAACGAGGAGACGGCAGGAACGGTGAGTTCGGTGACGCCGTCGGCCCGTTCGACGGCGGGGAAGTGGAGGTGACCGGTGACGACGAGCGAGACGTCGTGCTGGGCGAGCAGTTTGACCAGCGGGTCGGGGTTGGTGAAGCCGGGGACGCTGCCCTCGACGGGGAGTTCGGCACGGTAACGTTCGTACAGTTCGCCCGTCGCGGGCAGGTTGTGGTGGACGACGACGATGGACGTGTCAGGGTCCGCGGCGGACAGGGCCTCGTCGAGCCACATCAGTTGTGCCGAATCGATGCGGCCGTCCCAGGTCTCGGCGGGCGAGCCAGGGGTCGCGGCGTGGCTGTCGAGGCCGAAGACGTCGAGGTCGCCGAACTGGACGTGAAACGGTAGTCCGTCGGGCGTGTATCGGTCCTCGAACGTCCGGACGGGCAGTGACTCGTGTTCGTCGAACGTCGTCGGGAAGTCGTGGTTGCCGGGAACCGCGACCGCGGGCGGCTCGAAGTCCGCGAGGTCGTCGAACAGGTCAAACTCGGGCGGCGTTCCGTTTCGTGTCAGGTCGCCCGCGACGACGACGCCGTCGAACGCGCGGTCGTTGACCGCCGACACAGCGGCCCGGAGGTGGCGTTCGGTGCGGTGAAAGACCTTCCAGGTGCCGGTCGCATCGGTCGCGAGGTGGACATCCGAGAGGATGGCGATGCGCGTCGGCTCGGCTGCGGTGGGTCGAGCGAACCGAGCGAGCAGTTGACCGGTGTGTGGACGCGTCATCTGATCAGTGGTGTCTCAGGGTGGCAGGTCGGGCACCGGCGTGAAGCCGGACGGTGTGTCAGCGCAGAACCGCTCACTCGTCGTTGTAGCCGTACTCCTGCTCTGGATCCTCGACACCTTCCGTGCGCGAGCCGACCCAGGCCCCGAGTGCGATGCCGTAGACGAGGTGACTGGCGTGGAACAACGCGAGTTCGTCGTTCTCGAGACGGATGTCGAGTAACTCTTTCAGCATGAACTGCGAGCCAAAGGCCGAGAGCGCCATGCCGAAGACGCTCCCCCAGACGATGCCGCGCTGTTCGGGTTCGATCGAGCGCTCGGCGTCCTGGAGCGCGAAGAGGCCGCCGAAGACGGCACCGGCCTGGACGCCGTAGAGGAGATGTAAGACGAGTCCCGCAACCGGGTGGTCACCCGGGTCGGAGTCGTCGCGAGCGACGTACTGCGTCCAGAAGTTCGCGGAGGGTGGCAGCGACCGCAGAATCGGCAGTCGGAACGCGGTCATGATGAGCGTCGCGACGAAGCCAGCCTGCAAGCCGCGGACTGACGCGTTGAGAACGTGTGCTGCGCGCGAACGGTCGGCGTGTGAGGGGGACTGGGCGGATTGCTCCGCTGCGTCGGCCGCGTCCGCCGCTCGCGAGGAGCGAGGCGACAGCGACGATAACCGATCGAGTACGGACATTGGGGTTCGGTGTGGTACCACGAGCGGCCCCTTAACGCTCCGGCGCGCGTTTGACTGCTGGTCGGAACTGCTCGGTCCGGCCTGCCGGAACCGACAGACCATTACGTCGAACTGACCGAGAAGTCAGTGAGAACGGACGCGTGGACGACAAGACGACTACGAACGGCTCTTCGGAATACAGTTCGAGACGGCGATATTTGATTATCGGCTCCGTCGTCGCCAGTACCTTCTTCGTCGGTTTCGGCGGCGGCGTTATCTTCCCGATTCTGCCAAACCTCGGTGAACTCCTCGGAATTTCGCCGTTTCTCGTCGGCTTCATCCTGAGTGCGAACCGGTTCTCGCGGCTCGTTGCGAACGCGCCCGCCGGCAGCCTCGTCGACCGTATCGGCACCCGAACGCCGTTCATCGCCGGCCTGCTCATCCAGAGCGTCGGGACGTTCGGGTACGTCATCGCGATGATCGCGCCGCTTCCCGAGGCCTGGTTCCTTCTCGCACGGCTCGTCTGGGGAATCGGCAGCGCGCTCGTCTTCGCGACGGCCTACACCATCGCCGCCGACGTGAGCCAGGGCGGTTCCCGAGGGACCAGTATGGGCCTCATCCGCGGCGGGAGCATCTTCGGCTTCCCGACGGGGCTCGTCCTCGGCGGCATCGTCAGCGAAGTCGCCGGCATCAACGCCGCGTTCATCGTCGCCACGGCGTTCGCACTGGTCGCGAGCGCGATGGCCTACGCGACCGTCCCGGAGACCCACGTCGAGGGCGAGAACCGACAGACCGTCTCCCCGTGGAACATCGATACGAGCCTGACCACTGTCACCGTCGGATTGGTCAACTTCGCCGTCCTGTTCGCCTACATCGGCGCGCTGTTCGCGACGCTCGTCCTCTTCCTCGACGAACACGGCATCGGCGTGCTCGGCTTCAACGCGCAGGGCTCGTCGGGTATCTTCATGGCCATCACCGTGCTCGCCGCGGCCGTCTTCATGTTCCTCGGCGGCTTCGTGAGCGACCGAACGGACTCGCGTATCCCGACGCTGCTCGTCTTCCTGATCGTCTCGTTCGTCGGCTTCATCCTCCTCGCTGGAGCCGACTCGGTCGAAACACTCACCCTCGCGTGTCTCTTCATCGGCGCCGGTCAAGGTGGGACGAGCGGCCCGCTCATGGCGCTGCTCGCCGACCTCACGCCGAACGACGAGATGGGACGCGCCGCCGGGACCAACAACGTCCTCGGCGACATCGGCGGCGGACTCGGGCCGCTGATTTCGGTCCCGATCGTCGAAGTCGTCGGCTTCGCACCGGTGTACGCCGCCTGCGCGGTCATGCCGCTGGTCGCCGGTGCAATCCTGCTCGGCGGCGTCTACCGGGAAACCGGCATGTTGCTCCCCGCAACGCGACTGCGCGGTGGCATCAACGAGTCACTCGACGACTGACGCGACCGTCCGAACGCGATTCCCACGAGCGAATTCTGGGGACCGGCAGCACACGACGACGACAACGCGCTTTTGCCCGCGCAGTCCGAACCAGGGGCCATGACAACGGTCGAGGCGAAACGCGAGGCCGCCCGCGACGAACTGGCCACCCACGACGGCGTCCTCGTCGCCTTCTCCGGCGGCGTCGACTCGAGTGTCGTCGCCGCACTCGCCCACGACGCGCTCGGTGACGACGCCGTCGCCTGCACCGCAAAGAGCGAGACGCTCCCCGAAGCCGAACTCGAGGACGCAGCGCGCGTCGCCGACGAAATCGGCATCCGTCACGAAATCGTCTCCTTCTCCGAACTCGAGAGCGACCAGTTCGTCGAGAACGACGACGAGCGCTGCTATCACTGTCGGACGATGCGCCTCGGCGAGATGATCGAGACCGCCCGGGATCTCGGCATCGAAACCGTCTGCGACGGGACCAACGCCGACGACCCGGGCGCGGGCCATCGACCAGGGCTGCAGGCCGTCGAGGAACTCGAGATCCACTCGCCGCTGTTAGCCCACGACATCACGAAAGACGAGGTGCGGGCGATCGCCGACCAGTACGACCTCTCGGTGGCGGACAAACCCTCGATGGCGTGTCTCTCCTCGCGCATCCCGACCGGACTCGAGGTCACCGAAGAACGACTGACGCGCGTCGAGCGGGCCGAAGCACTGCTGCGACAGTGGGGGTTCGACCAGTTCCGCGTGCGCGATCACGACGGCCTCGCCCGCATCGAAGTCTCGCCCGCGGAACTCGAGCGCGCCCTCCAGCGCGAGTTCGTCGAGACCGTTCGCGACGAACTCTCGGACCTGGGTTTCGACCACGTCACGCTCGATCTCCACGGCTACCGAACGGGGAGCGTCAGTCCGGAGTCGGACGAAACGGTTGCGACCGAGTCGGATGACTGACCGCCGCTCCGCCGATTCTCGATTTTCGTTCGTTCGAATCGACCGGACAGAAGTGACCGTTCGGTCAAAATATAACGTGATTTTGCCCCTTGAACACGCTACTGGCGCAGCAGCCGCCACAGTGTCCGACAATATTGCACGAGACGACACGAACGTCACAACAGATCGAGTACCAGTACCCGATGGACGACGCCGATCTGCCGCCCGAGTGGGCCGTCCACACCGCCCGAGCGTACACGCCCGCCGACCACGAACGAGAGCACCAGTACCGCCTCTACGACCACGTCTCCAAAGACCTGCGGCTGAAAGTCGCCCCCGCCTCGCTGGATGACAGCGACCGGCCCGGCTATGCACTGACCGTCACGAGCTACCCGGAACTCGAGTGCAGCGAGCGCCAGCGGGTACGAACGGTGTTGACGTTCGAGCGCTGTGACGAACTCGCGCGCCGGTTTATGCTGCTCTTTTCGGCCCGGTACGACGGTGCGGGCTCACTCGAGGCGGCCCGAGAGTACGCGGCGGTGCGGACGCGGTCGCATCGCTGAGCCGTGGACGCCGCGGAGTTGTTCGGACACCCACTATCGGACGACTGTCAATACCCAGTGTCACTATCTGCTCTCAGACAACCACGTTTGCGCGAGAGTCCTGTTTCCGTGCGGTTTTCGACACCGAGAGACTTTTTACTCACTACCGAGTAAGCAGTTTTGATGATGGAAATGATGTGGCAAGATCTGGTCTTTCTCGCTGGAAGCGTTCTCTCGATCGTCTTCCTCGCACCAACGATCAAAGACGCCTCGGCTCGCGTCCCTCTCGGCTCGAGTGTCCCCTCGATGACGATCGGTGGCATCTACGCGTTCACCTACGGCACGATGGGCATGACGTTCTCGGCCGCCGGTTCGATCGGCGTCGCGGTCATGTGGTCGCTGATCGCGTGTTACCGCGCACCCGGTGAGCAGGGAATGAAAAACGTACTGCGCTTTGCGACCGATCTGGGCCGACAGACACGAGACATCGTTCAGATCGCACTGCCAACCACCGACGGCGGGCACGAGCAGGCACAGGCACAGTCCCAGACAGAGCACCAGTCCGGTCACCAGCAGTCGGCTGACTGATCGGCCACGGATGCTGGACGGCTGTCCGTTCCTGTTGTGTTTTGAATGGTGGTCACAGCCGGCTCCAACACCTGTTTTCTGCTCCGGAATCACGGCACGTCGACAATCCCCCACAACGCACAGCAGCAGCGAGTGCGAAGCTTTCGTCGACAAAAACCACTAACCCTAACGGGCCTGTTTCGTTCGCTAGTTGCCTCCAGACTGTTTTCTCGCGAGTCCTGACGGACGCCACGTGCAGGTGTCGGACCACACTCGGCGTTTCGTCTGCCAAGCATGTACTGACGAACTCGTTCGACGGTGACGGTGTTCCTGGCAGGAAGGCCACGCAACGACGATGCGGGTACTCGAGATACAAGGGTGCTCAACGATACCAGATCACATCGAAGCAACGCCGAGCGTAGCTGGAATCAGCACAGCCGAGCGAAGACGGTGTGAGGACGCATCCGTGTGGGTACTCCAGTACGATCACAAGCCGTCGTGGAGCACGTGCACCCGCTGTTGAGCAGCCACAAGCACGCCGTCGAGCACGGACAACCCACCAACGAGTGCGTGCGATCGGACGGCTACTCGAGTGGGCTACTCAGAGAGAGCAAACGCGTGAGTGAGAGCATCGTTCACGACACTGGCTGCGGGCAGGAAGGCGAATGAAGTCAGTCCACGCCGACCCACTTCAGGATCAGCAGTGTGCCCTCGAACAGCAGGATCATCGTGATTCCCACGAGGATCGGGGCCATCGCGGTCGGGTCGAACGTGAACATGAACGCCAGCCCGAAGAAGGCCGCCCAGAAGTACAGGCGCTTGTCCGCGAGCCAGCGCCGGGTCGTCACGCCCATCATGATCGCGAGCATGATGAACAGCGGAATCTGGAAGACGATGGCGAGGAAGCCGATCAGCGTGATGATCAGATCGAAGGTGTCGCCGAGCGCGTAGGCGATGTCCGCACTGCCCTCTGCGTAGAACGTGAAGTACTCGAAGAGAATCGGAAGGACGAGCACGTAGGAGAACAGCATTCCGATCCCTGCGAGGATGACGCTCGTCGGCACGGCTGCGAGGTAGTACTTGCGCTCATGCGGGTACAGGCCCGGCTTCATGAACCGGTAACACTGGTAGACGAACACCGGCAGCCCGACCATGATGCCGAGCAGTGCCGAGACCTTGATTCGGGTCAGCCACAGCTCGAGTGGGTGGTAGACGTGTGGCGGCGGGACGTTCTCGATTTCGTACGGGAAGACGTTGAACCAGATGTGCTCGATCGCCTGGGAGGCCCCGAGCAGTCCGATTGCCGTCCCGGCCGACGCGAAGAGCAAGACGACCGCGACCCGGAGGATCATCTCCTCGATGTGGTCTGCGAGAGGCATCTCCTGGTCGTCCGGCGGCGTCGAAATACCGCCGACATCCTCGTCAGGGTCGGGATATGACGGATCGTCTGACTCCGAGCCGGGTTCGTGGCCGCCAACGACGCCTTCGCCGTCGGTTTCGACTGGGTGGTCGGCGTCAGCGTCAGTGTCAGTGTCAGTGTCGGCGTCCGCGTCTGTTTCTGCTTCCGCTTCCGCCTCCGCCTCCGCCTCTGAGTCCGCTGGCGTCTCCGGCGCGTCCGACCCAGACGATGGCGACGGCTCCTCGTCTCCGTTCGCAGGGTCCTCATCGGGGTCCACACTCTCCCCCGCGTCCGCCGACTCGTCCGACATCTATCGGGATATAGATAGGCCGCCAGTTATAGGCCTTTTTCTTACGAGCACCGGGAGAGAGTGACAAGCCGTGTGACCGGTCGGAAATTCGGGCCGTCTCACGGACACTTCCGTGATCAAGGGGTCCCTGACTCGAAAGGTTGATAACTGGATGTCAGTTACCCCAGCACACGAAATGAGTTCTGCCGTCGATGAGGATACCGCCCGCGCGATAAACAGTGGGCGTGAAACCCTCGGCGCGATGTTCTCGAGCGCGCAGACGCATCTGCAGAAGGTGTTTATCGTCTTCGTTATCGGCTTTATCGGCTCCTTCTATGCGTTGCGCGTCTTCATCTGGGACTTTCTCGAAGCGACGGCGAAAGCGGAGATGTCGCCGTACGTGGCGAGTTCGACGGACCTCATCACACGGACACCGTTCGAAGTGATCCTCTTACAGGCGAAAATCGGGATGCTCGTCGGGATCCTCCTCGCGATCCCCGCCCTGCTGTATCTCTCCCGCGACGCGCTTCGCCGCCGCGGCTACAAGAGCGTCGTCCCCATCTCGCGAAAGTATATGGCCGGTTTCGGCCTCACGTCGGTCGTCCTCTTCTGTATCGGGATCACCTACGCCTACTCGATCTTCTTCCCGTACGCGTTCGACTTCCTCGCGGGCAACGCCGTCAACGCCGGCGTCAAGCCGAGCTTCGGAATTACCGAGTTCACCGAGTTCATGGCGCTACTGACGCTTTCGTTCGGCCTTGCGGCACAGTTGCCGCTCTTTATGGGCGTCCTCTCGTACACCGAAATCGTCCCCTACGAGACGTTCCGGGACAAGTGGCGCCACGCCATCGTCGGCGTCACCGTCTTCGGCGCGCTGTTCTCCCCACCGGACCCGTTCACACTCATCATGTGGGCGATGCCGATGGTCGCACTCTACATCTTCAGTCTCGGCCTCGCCAAAGTCGTCTCGAACATCCGCCGGCGCGGCGCAGCCGAAACCGACGGCACCGGAACCGACCACCTCAAACGGCTCGTCATCCAGTTCGTCGGCGTATTAGTCGTCGCTGCGGCCGCCATCGCCGCAGCCGTCAATCAGGGTGCTTTCGACTACCTCGAGCAAGCAATCTACCCGTCGCTCCCTGAGTGGGCACACCCCGGTCCCGATGGCCCGCTCGGACTCGAGTCGGTCGCCGTGGAGTACGGCCTGCTTGGAGATGTCGCGGTGGGGCTCGTGGTCGCCCTCGGGCTGGGAGTAGCCGTCCTGTTCCTCTATACGATCAAGGTACTGCAGGCACCGGTGTACCCGCGCGAGGGCGACATTCGATCGGCGAGCGATCCGGACGACGTCGACTTCGAGATGCTCATGCCCGAAGACATCGAGGAGGTGCCGGCGACGGTGTTCCTCAAGATGGACGAGGACCGGGCGATGGAGACGGCTCGGAAGGCGATGTACGACGACAACCGGGAGAAAGCACAGGCGATTCTGGACCGGTTCGATACGCTGCACGAACAGCAGGCGCAAGCTGAGGCTGAGGCCGGGGCCGAGTCCGAAGAAGGCGAAGGCGGGACCGAGATCCAGGGCGAAGGGCTGAGCCAGGCCGACGCCGACGAGGAGGAGGAAGGCGGCCTCTTCGCGAGTACGGCCGCCGGCATGCTCGATCCGTTCACCGAGGAAGAGACGGACGAAGACGACATCGGCGGCTACGCCTACGACATCGCGTTCATCCTCAACAGCCTCACGTCGAAGATGTTCCGCATCGTGGCCGTCTTCATGGTCGTCATGGGCGGGACGTTCTTCTGGCTCTACCAGGGCGGACTCGGCTGGATCCTTACGATGTTCCTCGACCGCGTTCCAGAGCACATCCTCCACGAGGTCGCCGTCCGCAACGACGTCGATCCGGCCGGGATGACCCTCGACGAACTCATCATGGAGATGGACATCGTCATCGCGCTCCACCCGGTCGAAGTGCTGATCTTCGAGGTGAAGGTGAGTGTGCTCGCAGCCATCGTCGCCATCCTTCCGATGGTGCTGTACTACGGCTGGCCGGCGATGAAAGAGCGCGGACTGGTCCGCGGTGACCGGCGCGTCTTCGTCGTCTGGGGCGGCTCGCTGCTGGGCGGCTTCGCGTTCGGGACCTACCTCGGGTTCTTCTGGGTCGCACCCGCGGTCATCTCGTACCTCGTCTCGGACGCGATCACCAACGGCATGGTGGTCTCTTACCGGATCAGCAGCTTCTTCTGGCTGGTAATCTTCACGACCATCGGCATCGGCTTCCTGTTCAACATCGTCGTCACGATGGCGCTGTTCCACGTCGGCGGCATCATCAGCTACCGGACGATGCTCAAACGCTGGCGGCCGGTCGTGGTCGGTATCTTCGCCATCGCGGCCATCGCCAGCCCGAAAGGGATCCTGACGATGCTCCTGTTCGCGATCCCGATCGCACTGACCTACATGCTGGGGCTCGGCGTGTTGTACCTGCTCACCGGCGGCGGCCGGCTCTTCGGCGGTGGCGGCCGCGGCGGTGACGAGACCGGTCCGGAGCCAGAACCCGAAGCGACGACGTAAATCGCCACCACACACGGCTGTTCTCGCAGCAACACTGCTACTTCCTGGTCCCCACCTTGCAGCAACGCCGACATTCGCCAACCACGGCACCGCTGTCCCACGACTTAAGGGAGGAGGCTACGAAACGGGCTGCTAGACTGATGCCCAAAATCAGCGTGGAAATCCCACAGGAACTGCTCGACGACTTAGACGGCCACGTCGGCGACGACGGCAAGTTCGTCAACCGAAGCGACGCGATCCGCGCCTCGATCCGGAAAACGCTCGATCTGCTCGACGAAATCGACGACCGACACGACCGGCTCGACACCGACGAGGAGTAAGGGAGGCGGGGAGACAGCGGGTCGCGAGCCGGTCACGCAGAGATGGCAATGGGCAGTACAATACTAGAACGATAACGGCCAGAAACAGCAAACCGGCAAAACAGGAGCGAACACCGGGAGACAAGAGCCGAAACGCGAAGAAACCAGATGAAAGACAGAACCCGACTCTACTCCTCGTCAATCCGCTCTGCGAACCCGAAGTTCGGCTTCACGTCACCGACACGAACCGTCACAACATCACCCTCCGCAGTTCCCGGCACGAACAGCCGATAGCCCTCGACCGAGGCGATTCCGTCACCTTCCGTCCCCGTGTCGACGATTTCCACTTCGAGTTCATCACCCGAGTTCACCGGCGCAGTGAGTCGCCCCTTCCCGATGAAGTAGATCTCCGAGGACTCATCGCGCGACGCCTTCGGACTCGTCGCACGCACGTACTGGAACTCCTCCTCGACATCCGCACGGAAGTCGTCAACGTCCGGCCCCTCGAACACCTTGACGATGAAGTCGCCGTCCGTGTCGAGTAACTCGAGTGCAGTCTCGAACGCCTGTCGGGCGAGGTGGAGCGAGCGGGCCTGGTCGAGGGAGTACTCGCCCGACATGTTGGGTGCCATGTCGGAGATGACGACGTCGACGGGGCCGCCGGTTCCGGTGGCCGTGCCGGTCTCTGCTGACTCGGCGTCGCCGCCTGCAGCCTCGATAACGCGCTCGCGAGTTCGTTCTTCGGTCATGTCCCCGCGAAGGGTTTCGATGGTGTCGTGGTCGTCGAAGTCTCGGATGCGCTGGAGGTCGACGCCGATCACCTGGCCCTGGGGGCCGACGGCTTCGGCGGCGACCTCGAGCCAGCCGCCGGGGGCGGCACCGAGGTCGACGACGGTGTCGCCGCCGGAGATGACGTTCTCGAGTTGGTCGAGCTGTTTGAGCTTGTAGGCTGCCCGGCTGCGGTAGCCTTCCTGCTTTGCTTTGTTGTAGTAGTGGTCCTTTCGTGCCATGCGGGTATTCAGTTGGTCGTACTAGCGGGTGAAGACGGATAGGTGTCGCGACTTTCGGCGTTCGACTGCCGGTGTTCGACGGAGGGCGTTCTGTGGTAGACGTTCAGAGGACGTGTGCCGGCGCTGTGGCGTTACTACGAGTTACTGTGAAGACGACGTGTCGTCATCTTCCTCTTCGCTTGCCCGCTCATCATCGGCGCCAGCCCCCTCACCGACTTCGGAATCGATTCGCTCCGGATCTACCTCGGCGTCGTCACGGCGGCGTTCGTCCATATGACCCGGCGCGACGTCGGCATCCGAGCGCTCTTCGAGGTCCATTTCGGGTTCGACTTCCGCATCCGTTCGCTGGCCCAGATCTTCGCTGGGGTCGATTTCGGCGTCTGCATCGCGGTCCGTCAGCTCGGTGGGGTCGACCTCGAGTCCGCGGCTGGCCTCGTCCTCGACGGCGTCTAGTTCGTCGGGTTGTGGCTCGTCAGCCGACAGTTCGGAAGCGTCAGTCTCGCCTCGCTCTGCTGGTTCCGTCTCACCCGCTTCCGGTTTCGCTTCCAGTTGCTCGTCCGGATCCACGCGTGGCTCGTCCTCCAGATCGTCGTAGTGCTCGTCGCCGATCATCGGCTCTGAGGTGTCGCCCGCCGTCGTGCCGGGGCCCTCCTCGGTGCCGTCGATACCGGTTTCGGATTCGGTAGTGTCGCCCGAAACCGGTTCGCCGGGCGTGTACTCGTCGTTGCCGCGCTCAGCGCCCGTCGCCGCCTGTCGGTCCGCTCGCCGCTCAGCGGTTCGGCCGGCGTCTCGAGGCTCGTCGCTCGTGATGCTCTCCTCTGGAACAGCGGGAGTCAGTCGAATCGCGTCCTCCGTCACCTGCTCGACTGCGTCGTCCGTCACCGGCACCGCGCCCTCCGACTCGCTCCCCCAGTCGAGGACGGCCTTGATCGAGTCGGTGGTTTCCGGATCCGGGTCGACGTACGCGGTTTCCGGCTCGACGGAGACCACGATGCCGAGCGAGTCGCCGTTCGCGCTCTCGACGGCCTTCCCGACATCGTCGTCCGTGAATGTGGGGCTCATAGCCGGGCGTAGTGGGAGTGGCGGGAAGGGTATCGTGCCTGCACAGCACGGGACCCGCATGGTCCGGCAAACGGTCAGTGAACAGTCGATCGCGAAGTCGCGGCCATCCCCGAAGGGAACGGCCGCAGTAGCGCGACCGATCTGCGAATAGTTCTGTCCGGCAGTATTACTTCGAGTCCGTATCGGCGACGGTCTCGCTCTCTGTCTCCGTTTCTGTCGGTGGTCCTGCCTCAGGAGTCGGGGCTGGAGACGGCGATGCACTCGCAGTCGGCTCTGGGATCGCACCTGCGTCCGGGCTTGCCACAACCTGCTCGATACGGGCTGCGCGCGTCCAGCCGAGTTCTGGGGCCGTGAGCACGTCGAGCAGACACTTGACGTTGAGCGCGTCGTGAAACTGCTTGTAGCCGACGACGAGCAGCGGCGCGTAGACGAGCAACCGCCAGTCCTCGCCCTCGATCTGGATGCCGAGCGCCGCGATCAGGAAGACGATGCTCGTGAAGAAAACGAACACCGCGAGCACGGTGAGCACGTGACCGGCAGCGATCAGCCAGGCGATGTACGCCAGCACGACGAAACTCGCAAGCGGCAGGAAGAACATCTCGACCAGCCGGAACGGGAGCGCGATCCGGTTCAAGTAGCCGTACGACGAGTCCGTCACGACCGACCAGTGCTTGATAATCGTCATGTAGTTGCCGCGGTACCAGCGCAGGCGCTGACGGTAGAGGTCGTGCCACGTCGCCGGCGCTTCGGTGTAGACCCGCGCATCACTCACAGAGACGCGGTAGCCGGCCCGAAGCACCTTCATCGTCACGTCGAAGTCCTCCGTGAGGGTATCCGGATCGTAGGCGAACACCTCCGAGAGCACCTCGCGGCGGTACGCACCCAGACAGCCGGGGACGACCATCACGATGCCGAAGTAATCGAGCGCGCGCCGGTAGATGTTCACACCGATGGTGTACTCGAGTTGCTGGCAGCGAGTGACGAGCGAGTCGCGGTTCCAGATGGTGACGTTGCTCGCGACGGCACCGATGTCCTCGTCGGCGGCGAACGGTGCGACGATGTGTTTCAGGGCGTCTGGGTCGACGATACTGTCGGCGTCGACGGTGACGATGATGTCGCCGGAGGCAAACAGGAGGCCGTAGTTTAGCGCGGAGTACTTGCCGCCGTTCGTCTTGCTGACGACCGAGACCCGCTCGCTCGCGGCGGCGAAGGCGCTCGCCTCGGCGAACGTGCCGTCGGTGCTACCGTCGTCGACCGCGACAATCTCGAGTGCGTCTGCGGGGTAGTCAGTATCGAGCAGTGACTGGATCGTTCGGCCGACGTAGCCTTCCTCGTTGTAAGCCGGAATGAGGACGGTGAGCTGTGGGTAGGGCGGTTTTGGGACGTACTTCGAGCGGCCGACCTGGTCGTGGAAGAACGCGATGAACGCGATGAACCAGTAGTAGACGAAAATCAACACGACGGCCCCGAGGTGGACGAGCGCAAGCAGTGATGGCCTGAGCCAGCCCAGCCAGATGATGAGTCCGATGTAGCAGGTGACGGCGACTGCCAACCCGCGCGTTCCGAAGACCGCTCTGAACCGTGTGGCGCGTTCGACCACGTAGTACGACCAGCCGAGATAGAGCAGTAACAGGACGACGAGGAGTGCGATGGCGTACAGCGTCTGTGGGGCCATCACGTCGATCAGGAGCCAGAACGGCACCAGTGCGGAGAGAAACAGCGCGACCGAGCGCCACTTGACCGACTGGATCCGTCGGACGGCGAACCGTGCGCGGTCGCGGCCGAGGGCGACCGGCGCGATCACGATGGGGTTCATCGGCCCACCCTCTGTGTTATGTTGGCAAGCGATTGTTCAGCATCTCCGTCCTCGGTACCGCGGTCCGCAGCGGCCGCCTCGGCTTGCTCCGCCGCAATCGCGACGTGAGCGGGCTCGAGGACGCGCCAGCCGTCGTCCGTCTGCTCGACCGTCCCCGTCTCGAGTCCGAGTGCGAACTGCTCGATGGTCAGAAAGCCCGCGTCCTCGTCTTTCGTGTGCTGGACGAGTAACTCGAGTTGCTCGACGCGCTCGTCGGTCGTGAAGTACTGGTAGTGGAACATCACGACGTGGACGTCGTTCGCCGCGTGGGCCTCGTCGAACGAGTCGGTGAGTGTTTCGAGGTCCTCGAACGGGACGACTATTTCGTCGGATTCGTTGTTATCAGCCGACTCCTCCGCCTCGAGCACCCGTTCCTCGTAGGCTGTCCAGTTCTCGAACGGCTGGGTTTCGGGGATGTGGACGAGGTCACCGTCTTCGAAGACAGTCTCGTTCCCATCGAAATGCGCATCAGTAAACCACGAGCCACCCGAAACGGTGGTGTAGTTCGCGTCCTCGAGAACCGACACCGTCGTCTCGTCGTAGGTATTCATCGGCGGGATGAACGTCGAGGACGGCGAGTGAACACACTCATCGAGCAGTTCCTCGCCGGCTTCGAGCCGCTCGCGTTGCTCGTCAGCCGGGAGGTCGCCGAACTCGCTCGCACCGTAGAACTCCGTCACCGGCTCGTGGGTGTAGCCGTGCAGTGCCATCTCGAACTGGCCGGGGTAGTCGGTCTCGAGCGACTGCAGGTACGTACAGAGGTCGGGGTCGTCGGTCAACGGTGCCTCGCCGTTCGTATCGGGGATGATTCCCAACGTCACCGGCACCTCCTCGTCGATGAACACCTGATTCACGTCCCGGAGTTCGTCCTGATTGTACCAGGCCTGCACGTCGTCGTTTCTGAACAGCACGATGGAGTCGTACTCCTCCCACTCCGGTTCGCCCGCTGCAACCGTCGCCGGCTCGCTCTCGAGCATCGGCATCACCGATATCGCCCCCGTGATCCCGGCCAGGAGCACCATCACGACGAGCGCCGAACTCAGCAGTTGCCGAGCCAGCCGCGACTCGGGGACGTAGCGCGCCGGTAGCCAGTTCAGGTTGTCCGCTCGCGACGGGAGCGTCGGAAACGTCACCGTCGGGAGCGGCGGCGCGACATCCAGATTGAGGTCGAAATCGTCGGTTGCCAGCGAATCGCACTCGAGACACCGACCGACTGTCTGGAGCCGCGTGAGCTCGTCCGCCGACACCTGTCGGTTGCACTTCTCACAGCCGTCCGCAAAGTCGTCTTCCGGCGCGACGTGGCCGCAGTCGTGTTCGTCGATGTGCGCTGCAGTGAGCGTGCGCGACCGGCAGACAGGACAGGTGGACGGAAGTGAACTCATACCAGACGGAGAGAGCCGAGACAGGCAGTACTGTCAGCGACCTGGATGTAGCCTCGGCTGGTTACCTCGAGGTAACACCAGTTTTCCGTTCCGTACGGGCCCGCTATTTATCATCGGTGACGAGGACAGCAACCACTGATCGACAGCCTGGCCCGCAGAGATGGCCACAACCGATGGCCCACAGACGAACGCTCACCCACGACCGCGACCCACACTGACAACCTATGAGCACTCCCCCGACCCCAGCGGAGTCGACCGCACTGGCGATCCTCGGCACCAAGTGGAAGCCCCGGCTGATCGTCGCCCTCGCGACCAACGGTCGACTCGGGTTCGGCGATCTGAAGCGCGAACTCGCGGGCATCTCGGGAAAGGTGCTGTCGGAGAATCTGGAGGAACTGCGCGACCACGGCGTCGTCTCGCGTGACGTCCTGCAGGAACAGCCCCGCCGCGTCGAGTACGAACTGACCGGTGCCGGGCGTGAACTGTACGGACTCCTCGAGGCGCTCGCAGAGTGGGACGCGACGTACGCAACCGAGCGCGGCGTGCCGACGGTCCTGCTCGCCGAAGACGATCCGCGGCTCCGGGAGCTGTACGCGCTGTGGTTGCAAACCGACTACGACGTGGTAACGGCCGCAGACGGCAAGGAGGCGCTCCGCTTGCTCGATGAGAGCATCGATGTGGCGGTGCTCGCGAGCGACCTGCCGACACTCGACGGCCCCGCAATCGCAGCCGCACTCGAGACGGCCGGCCAGCGAACACCAGTCGCGATCGTGACGTCAGGCGATGTCTCACCCGACGATGTGTCGATTCCGGCAGACGTGTTGGTCCGCGATCCGCTCTCGAAAACTACCCTCCGAGATGCCGTTGGGCGGTTGACGCGACTCAGAGCGGAGTCCTCGATTGGACGGGACATTCGTTCGCGTCGTCACCGACTGGCGTTCGTCGAGCGCCACCTCGGACCGACGGCACCGACGACGGAGGCCTACCAGCAGGTAGCGGGCGAACTGGCGACACTCGAGCAGGACCGAGCGGCGGCTGCCGAGGCGAGAGCGCCCTGGCGGCGGCTGCGATCGACAGCGGCACCGGAGTCTGCGGGTACGAGTCACGTAGAGCGCCGCGAGCAAGAGCACGGGTACGAGTACGAGTACGAACACGGGCAGGACCAGGACAACAACCACGACTCCGATCGGGACCAGAAACACAACCACGATCACACCCAGAACCGAACCCACGTGTCCGAAGAGTCGACTGACGACACCAGCACAGACAACGGCAGAGACGGTGATGAAAACGAATGACAGCACCGAGCGCACCAACAGACAGCCCGTCGATCCTCCTCGTCGAGGACGACGACCTGCAGGCGCGGCTGTATCAGACGATGCTCCAGCAACTCTCGAAACTGAAGGACGCACCGCTCGAGTCGGTCGCCGTCGAACACGTCGAAACGCTGGCGGAGGCTCGAAACGCGATCGACACACCCGACACACCCGGCACGCCCGGCACGCCCGAAACAGACGACACGACCGCAGCCGAGAAGACCAGCCGCCCGTTCGACCTCATCCTCCTCGATCTGAACCTCCCCGACTCGAGTCGCCTCGATACACTGACCTCGGTACTCGAGTACACGCACGAGATACCGGTCGTCGTTCTGACTGCAATGGACGACACCAAACTCGGCCAGCGGGCGGTCGAGCACGGCGCACAGGACTTTCTGATGAAAGAGCACGTAACACCGCGGCTGCTCGGACAGACCGTGAGCTACGCCATCGAGCGCCAGCGCCGGCGGGCCGAAATCGAACGCCAGCGCCGCGAGTTAGCGTTGCTCCACTGGCACGTCCGCCACGAGTATCGCGACGACGCCGCGGTAATCCTGGGCTGGGCGGCGGAGCTCTCGCCGAGCGATCCCGACACGAAGCGGACCGTCTCACGGATCATCGACGCGGGAGAGCACATCGTCGACCTCACGGACTCGATCAGCGCACTGGTGCAGGCGATCGAGACGCCGAACCCGGTACTCGAGTCCGTCGCACTGGAGCCGGTACTCGAGATTGCGATCGACCGGCTCGAAACGCGCTACGGCGACGTGACGTTCGAGTGCGATGTGACATCGGAAGCCGACGTTCGGGTGCACGCAGATCGGTTTCTCGGAATCGTTGTCAGAGCGGTGGTACATACGCTCGTCGAGCGCAGCAGTGTCTCACAGCAGCGAATCGTTCTGCGGCCGTTCCGAGCGGAGCAGGAGATGGAGGGGGGCGTCGAGTCGAGGTCGGGGCCTGAGACGGAGCCAGAGTCCGAACGAACAGCCACCGAAAGCGACCGACGCATCGCCAATACCGACGGACGGGGCGGGGACCGGATCAGCGCCGGGTTTGATCTCGTCGCCCCCGCACTCGAGAAGCCGGTGCTCGAAGCGACGGTCGATGAGCTACACGAGGGAAGCGACATCGAGTCGGTGCTCGTGCAGACGTTTCTCGACCGCTACGGCGGCGAGATAGGAGTCGTCAACCCGGCTGATGGCGACGGAGAGCCGGTCCTCCGCGTTGCATTGAACGCTGCTGCGTGAGTGGGGGGCGCAGTACATCGGCGTCCCAGCTCGAGAGCAGCGCTCGAAGCTTGAAGCATCTCGACCGCGTAGGATCGGTATGGCGGCGGCAGCGGACGACGAGATTCGTGTGCTCTGTGTCGACGACGATAGCGTTATTCTCGGACTCACGGAGACCGTACTCGAGCGACTCGAGGACGACATCGTCGTCGAGACGGAAACGGATCCCGCGGCTGCACTGGAGCGATTTCGAACGCGAGAGTACGACTGTGTCGTCTGTGACTACGAGATGCCGGGGCTGTCGGGGCTCGACCTACACGATGCAATTCGTGAGGAAGACCCCACGATACCGGTTATTTTGTTTACCGGCGCTGGTTCGGAGGAGGTTGCAAGCGAGGCGATTCGGCGCGGCATCACCGATTATCTCCGGAAAGAACGCGGGATGGCACAGTACGACCTGCTCGCGTCACGAATTACAACCGCAGTCGAGCGCCATCGTACCTTCGAAGAACTCCAGCGCAAGAACGCCGCAATGGACGAAGCACCGGTCGGGATCGTACTAACCGACTCGAGTCTCCCCGATAATCCGATCGTCTACGCCAACGAGGAGTTTTACGACCTGACCGGCTATCCCGCCGCGGAGGTACTCGATCGAAACTGTCGGTTTCTGCAGGGAGAACGAACCGAGCAGGAGCCGGTCGATCGAATGCGAACGGCAATCGAGGCGCGAGAGCCGATAACAACGGAAGTTCGAAACTACCGTCTCGACGGGACGATGTTCTGGAACGAGGTGACGATCGCACCGATCGACGACAGCGAGACACCGTACTTCGTCGGCTTCCAGCACAACATAACGCTCCGGAAGCTCGCCGAGCAACGGCTGAGTCGGCAGAACGAGCGACTCAAGGAGTTTACGGGAACCGTCTCACACGACCTCCGCGGACCGCTTGCCGCCGCAACGGGCTATCTCGAACTGGCGCGGGCAGAAGCCGACGACGTCCCGTTTCTCGACGACGTTGCAGCCGCACACCGGCGAATGGAGACCCTTATCGACGACCTGCTGGTGCTCGCTCGAGCCGGGAACGTTATCGACGACAGCGAACCGATCTCGATCGTGGAAACCGTCGAGAACGCCTGGAATCCGCCGCCTCATCTGGCAGCGACGCTCGATATTCAGATACCGAACGACGTGCGGGTTCAGGCGGACCAGAATCGGCTCGTGCAACTGTTCGAGAACCTCCTCGGAAACAGCCTCGAGCACGGCGTTCACGAAGATGACGGAACAGAGACGGTGACGATCACAGTCGGGCGTCTCGAGGACGGGTTCTTCGTCGCGGACGACGGGCCCGGTATTCCGCCAGATAAGCGCGAGACCGTCTTCGAGTCCGGCTACACGACCAACCCAGACGGCACCGGACTCGGTCTTCGAATCGTCCAGGATATCGTCGACGCCCACGGCTGGAGTGTGACTGCAACCGAGAGCGACGACGGAGGAGTTCGCTTCGAGATTACGGACGTATACGGCGCTACTGACTGAAATGGGCCACAGCGGACAGCCGGCGTGGCGTCCGGCGCTGCCGACGTGCATCACTACTGACGTGCACCGCTACCGACGCGAGGTGCACCACCACTCACGACCGTGCATCAGTGCCGCCGTAGCAACCACCACTTCCGGCACGGTTCTCGTCCGAAAGGGTGCCTTTTTATGCCAACCGTCCGTAGCCCGATTCATATGTTTAAGGCCATCGTGAGCGCGGAAACGCTCACCAGCGCGCTCGACTCGATTAGCGTGCTGGTCGACGAGTGTAAGATCCACCTGGAGGAAGACGGACTCGAAATTCGAGCCGTCGACCCCGCAAACGTCGGGATGGTCGACCTCTCGCTCGACGCGGCCGCCTTCGAATCCTACGAGGCCGACGGCGGGCTGATCGGCGTCGACCTCTCCCGGCTCGAAGACATCGCGGGCATGGCCGAATCCGGCCAGCTCATCCAGTTCGAACTCGACGAAGAGACCCGCAAGCTCCACATCCAGATCGACGGACTCGAGTACACCCTCGCGCTCATCGATCCGGACAGCATCCGTCAGGAGCCAGACATTCCGGAACTCGACCTGCCGGCGGAGGTCGTCCTCGAAGGAAAGGACGTCAACCGCTCGGTGACGGCGGCGGACATGGTCTCCGACCACATCGCCCTGGGTGTCAACGAGGGCGAGGAGTCGTTCTACGTCGATGCGGAGGGCGACACCGACGACGTTCACCTCGAACTCACCGAAGAAGACCTGATCGACCTGCAGGCCGGTCCCGCCCACTCGCTGTTCAGTCTGGACTACCTGAAGGATATGAACAAGGCGATCCCCTCGAACACCGAGGTCACGCTGCACCTCGGCGAGGAGTTCCCGGTCAAGATCTACTTCGGCTTCGCGGAAGGGCAGGGCCAGGTGACCTACATGCTCGCACCGCGTATCCAGAGCGACTGAGTCCGGAGTTTTCGCGGGCGGTCTCGAAGAGAGGAGCGGGTGATCGCAGTTGACACTGTTTTTCTGCCGGACCAGCACCGATCACTGCTGTCTTCGTTCGGTGACCGTGATCTACCGTTGACAGTCCGCCAGACCTGACATAAAGGCTGCACAGAGACAGGACAGTCGTTACCTGTCCAGTACTGGTGGGAGGGATACAACCATGCCCTCCAGCGACGATACGTGCGACGGTGACCTCGAGGACCAGGAATCAGCGGATGAACCGGACCAGCGAACCCACTCGGGAGCGGAGACAGATGGCCAATCAGAACTACACTCAGACGCTGACTCGAACCCAAACTCAAACCCACTCGAGTACACCACCGGTTTCGACCCAACAACAGACAGCGTAAGCGAGCGCGTCGTTCTCACAATTGCTGCGCTCACGGACACCCGTCCGGCTGAACTGCCAGCACTGGCACACGTCATCGATCCGGACGCGCTGGATCGGGTGTTCGAACACGCGGCGGCGAAAGCGGATGCTGGCGAGCAGGAACTCTGGTTCACCTACGCTGGGTTCGATGTCGGACTGCACAGTGCCGGAACGGTCACGGTGCGGCGTGCAACTGGGGCCGATACTGACACTGACACCGATACCGACGAAACCGATACAGCAACCGCCTGAGACAACACTCACCCCAGCACAAGCACACCGTACAATCAGTACAAACGCAACCGTCGATCGAACAGATCCGAGCTACCTCGAGTCGGTAACTCGAGGCGTCCTTGTAGCGGCGAACGCATCTTCATCCTCCTGGGCCGCTACGAACGACAGGAGTGCGTCCGTTACTTCGTCCGCGCGCTCGACACCGAGCAGATGTGGCCCTCCTTCGATCACCTCGAGACGGGTATCTGGGATCGCCTCTTCTAGCAACCTGGCGTTCAGCCAGGGAACAACCTCGTCGTTCGTCCCGTGAACGATCAGCGTCGGCACATCGATCTTGTCCAACTCGGCGCTACTGTCGAACCCGAGGAACGCACCGAGTTGTGCCTCGAGTGCCGGCCGGCTCGCATCCTGTTCGAGTCGCCACTCGAGTACCTGGTCGATCAGATGCGGGTTCCGGTTGGTGAACGCGGGGGTAAAAACGGGACGCAGTTGCTCGCGGAGGCGTTCGCGCTCGCTCCCGCCGGCGGAGGCGGCGAGCAGCCGGCTGGGTATTTCGTCGGTGATTGGACCGGCGTCCGCCCCGCCGTGGGTCGTCCCGCAGAGCGTCAGCGAGGCTGCACGGTCGTGGTCGATGGCGTACTGCTGGGCGATCATTCCGCCGAGACCTGAGCCGACGAGGTGGACGCTGTGGACGCCGGCGTCGTCGAGGACGGCCTCCAGGTCGGCCGCCAGCCCAGACACCGAGTAGCCCGCTACGTTTTGGAGCAGTGGAGTTCGGAGTCGACCGGGGAGACGAGGAACGAGCGGCGGGAGGCCGGCGTCCGAACGGCCGGTGCCGCGCAGATCGGGCGCGATTACGGGGGCACCGAACTCGCGTGCGACGGCCTCGCGCTGCCAGCGCCACATCCACCGGCCGTATCCCAGATCCTGGAGGAAGACGACGGGTGTCGCGGTTCGTCGCTCGTCCATCGGTCGCTCGTCGAACTCGTAGTAGATCGACACGCCGTCCCGCGTCGCCCGTGGCATAGGCGAGACAACGGGTCGGATCCTCTTGAATTGGGGGCTCGTCTTCGGCCCGTGCGACGGCGGGACACGCCTGTGCGAAAGGCGGAAAACGCGATCAGACAGCGCGGTCAGACAGAGCCGTAATCATTAGTTACCGACACCGTCGCGAGCCAGCGACAATCAGTGGACTTAATCCATCAGAGTAGCTTCCCATTACCGATGCAGCGACTGCACGCTCGGTACCCGTTTCTCGAAGCCGCCCGCGAGACCGTGGCGACGGAGACGGTCGATCTGGCTACCGTCGTCGAGCAGGAGCGAGCAGTCGTCGAGCGCGCGCGACAACGAGTGATTACCGCGCTCGAAGACGGCGAGATTGGCGAGCCCCACCGGGACCCCCGCACCGAACTGCTCTCCTATCCGGTCGCGCGCGTCCTCGTCTCGATGGTTGAGGAACGCGTCCTCGTGCGCCGGTACGCCCGCGCCGAGGCTGAGACCGCCCACGAACGATTCACCGCCGACCTCGAGAGTACAACCGAACTCAAGAGCGTCGAGTCGACGGGGCTTGAGCTCGCAGAACTCCTCGCGGAGTTCGACCTCGAGGAGACGGTCACTGCCGAGTCCGTGTCGGCGAGTGCGAGTACCGGGACCGGGGCCGGACCCGGTTCCGGATCCGGGACCAGCACCGGCACCAACACAGCCACAGCCGGCACAACCGGCACAACCACAGCAACCGACCCCGACAACGCTGACCGGTTCAGAATCGATGTCGGCACCTACATCCCGCTCGCCGCCGACCTCTGGGACGACAAGTGGGGACTCGTCAACCAACCCCTGACCGACGGCGAGGTCCCCGTCGAGAAAGACGACCTCCTGCTCCTCCTGCGCGAAGCCATCCGCGACCGAATCGAAGACGGCCTCCCCTTCGAGGTCCCCACCACGATCGGCGACCCACTCGAGGACGCCGCCGACGATGTCCGGGAGGTGCTCGCCAATCTCGACCTCACGCGCGAGATCGACACTGTCGTTCCTGAACTTTTCCCGCCGTGTATGAAGTCACTGCTGGACCAGGTCCAGAAGGGCGAGCACCTGCCCCATCACTCCCGGTTTGCCATCACGGCCTTCCTCTCGAGTATCGGCATGACGACGGACGAAATCGTCGACCTCTATCGGGTGAACTCCTCGTTCGGCGAGGAGATGACGCGCTACCAGACGGACCACATTCGGGGCGAGACCTCACCGACGGAGTACTCTCCCCCCTCGTGTGCGACGATGCAGTCGTACGGCGACTGTGTGAACAAGGACGACCTCTGTGAGCGGATTCCGCACCCGATGGCCTACTACGAGCAGCGTGTCGACGACGCTGACGACGACGAACTCGAGGACTGGCGGGAAGGGGATAGTGATGATGATGATGATGATAGCGACGATACGGAGAGCGACAGCAGCGGTGAGACCGACACCAGCAGCGACACTCCCGCCAACGAGCAGGAATAGAGAGACAGCCGGGAAGAAGGGCTACTTCTCCTCGTGTTCCGCTTCTAACTCGGCCGCCTGCTGTTGAATATCCTGCAACGCTTTCTCCTGCTCGCTGCGAGCTAAGCCGCCCGACTCGACGTGGCGACCCTCGTACTGCCAGGTGGGGATTGCATCCCAGACACTCGAGTTCGACTCGTCCGCCGGCACGTCTCCGTCCATATCGGGAGCGGGCGCGTCGCCCTCAGTGGCGTCTGTGTCCTGTGTCTGCGCTGCGGAGTGAGCGTCGTAATCGATGTGAGCGTCTCGATCGGTTGTTCTGGCCGCGCGTCGCCAGAGGAGGACGACGCCGAAGCCGGCGAGAATAGCGGTGAATCCGACCGCAGACCCCGGTGAGACGGTCCCTGCCGAGCGGACGAAGGCAGAGGTCCCGACCAGTACGAAGACGGCGAGGACGGCCAGTTGGCCGAGCAGCGATGGCTGTGGCGATGCTGTGGTCGTCTCAGCCGCGGTGTCGGAACTGGTCATACAAATACTTCAGCGCAGTGACTGAAAAGCGTGCCGGCGAAGGCAGACGAAATAGTGCACAGGAACGGGAGGAGAGACAGCGAGGCGACGGCAAATAGTAGCGGAGCGCGTCGTGACAGTCAGACCGCGTCCGGCGTGTCCGTCTCGACGTTGTCGTCGTCGCTTTCGAGTCCGTCTTCGGGGTCGTTCAGGACGAACGCCAGGGCGATGCCGACGATAGTCAGAAGGAAGACGAAGCCGATGATCGCCCCGACGAGCAGCTGTGCGCCGTCAGGGGTGAGAATTCCGTCGTCGCCACCGTAGTTCGTGCCGATGCTGGCCATGACGCCGAGCATCAGGAGAACGGAGGAGACGGCGACGACCAGTTCGATGAGTCGCTCACGCTCGAGCATTATAGCGAACGTTTCGCCGGACGCGTCAAAAGCGCTTCGAAGGGGTCGGATGGACCAAGCGAACGAAAGGGCGGAAACGATGAGAGGACAGGAAGAGGGCGAGGCAGGGACCTCAGGCCATGGTTAGTTCCTGTTCGAGTTCGCGGAGTTGCTCGACGCGCCGTTCCGTCGAAGGGTGGGTACTGAACAGCCGACCGACGACACCAGACTTCAGCGGGATGATGAAGAAGGCGTTCATCTCGGCCTCCTCGCGCATGTCTTTGTCCGGAACCTTGTCGACCTCGCCCGAAATCTTCAGGAGCGCAGAGGCGAGCGCCGAGGGGTTGCCGGTGATCGCTGCGGCCCCGCGGTCGGCCGCGAACTCGCGGTAGCGCGAGAGCGCGCGAATGAGGACGTAGCTGATGATCCAGACCACGAGCGAGACGAGGATCGCGACGAGGATTCCGGCACCGCCTTTCCCGCCGCCACCGCCGCGGCTGTGACCGCCGCCGAAGAACGCGCCCCAGCGGACGATCATGAAGGCGATCGTCGAGAGGAACGACGCGATGGTCATCACCATCATGTCGCGATTCTTGACGTGGGCGAGTTCGTGGGCGATGACGCCGTCGAGTTCCTCGCGGTCGAGCGTGTTCATCAGGCCACTCGTCACTGCGACAGCAGCGTTGCGCTGGTTGCGCCCCGTCGCGAACGCGTTCGGCACGTTTGAGTCGACGACGGCGACCGTTGGCTTCGGGAGGTCCGCCTGCTGTGAGAGCCGTTCGACCGAGGAGTGAAGCTGTGGGTACTCGTCGGCCGAGACCTCCTTTGCGCCCATGCTGCGAAGCGTGAGCGTGTCGCTGAAGAAGTACTGGACGAGCGAGAACCCACCAAACAGCACCACAATCATCAACGGTCCGCCACCAATGTACAGCGTGAGGACGCCGGCGAAGACGATGTACAGCGCAAACAGCAGGAACATCGTTACGAACATCCGGCCGCGAAGACCCCAATCCGGCTGCCAGTTCATACGCCGTTGTAAGTGCTCAGTGGAAATAAGTATCCTGACCCCACGGTCAACTGTCGTGTCGAGTCGAACCGTGCCTCTGTCGGAAACTGACCGGGCGTCCCCGCCGCTCGACCCCCTCCGTTTCGCATGGAAACCCCCCGACTGAGAGACCGTGATTTCACAGCCAGTTGATGTCTGACGCCCGTCAGACGGGATTTCGGCTCTCATCGAACCCCCTCGTTTCGTGTCGAGTTTTCAGTGCGTGAAACAGAGATCCGCGCAGCGACGTTGTCGTTCTACCCTGTGAAACCGTGCTACCATCCGGATAGCGAAGGGATCCAGCCGAACACGTCACGACCATGGTCGAACACGATCGGCGGCGCGTGCTGAAGCGAACTGGACTCGCAGCAGTCGGTGCGACACTCGCAGCGGCGAGCACGTCGAGTGTCAGTGCCGATAGCAGCAGCGACACGACAGGAGAGCCGGCGACAGATACTCACCCAACCGTCGGTGCTGGCACGGCTGGCACCGAGACAGCTGGCTGGCCGTCGATCGGCGGCACCCCCGGAAACAACCCGGTCGTCGAGCCGGCAACCGAACCCGAGCCGCCGGTACACGTCGCCTGGGAGTACGAACACGCCGGCCCGACGGCGATCGTCGACGACACCGTCTATCTCACCACCGGCGGCGAGGTCCACGCCCTCGACGCGGCCGACGGGGCACTCGAGTGGGCCACCCACAACATCGGTGCGAGCGGGACGCCCGCGGTGCGAGGCGACACCGTCCTGGTCGGCGGCGAGCGCCTGACGCTGATCGACGCTGCCGACGGCGAGATTTGCTGTCAGCACGACCTCGGTTACGACGAGGCGCTGGCCTCGCCCGTCGTCGCGGGCGACTACGCGTTCACGGTCGGTGACGGGACCCTGTTCGCGTTCGACATCGACGCGCGCGAGGTCGCCTGGGAGTTTACACCCACAGCCGACACTGACGAGCACGAACCGCTGTACGAACAGCCCGTCGCCGTCGGCGGCGGGGCCGTCGTCGCCGTCAGCGAGAGCGACGCGTTCGCACTCGAACTCGAGGACGGTGCCGAGCGCTGGCGGGTCGACGATCCCGTCGGCGACGACGAGCACAGCCGGTTCATGGAACCGAACCCGCGCCAGACGAGCTACCCGGTTGCAACGGACGAGGTCGTGGCGATCGGCAGCGCGGACACGGATGACGCGTCGATGTGGCCGCTTGGCTACACGACGCTGTACGACGTAGAGACCGGCGAGCGGCTGGTCACGAGCGAGCGCTCGACGTTCGATCCGGGGGCGATCACCGACGAGCGGTTCTACGGCCTCGACTCGCACAATGTCAGGGGCTACGACCGGGACAGCGGCGAGGAAAGCTGGGATCCAAGCGGTATCACGTATCGCGTCCCCTCGATAGCCGTCGGCGACGGAATCGTCTACGCAGGGCTGACACTCGACGGGGCTGGGTACGATCCGGACGAGGACGACGTTCCAGAGCACTACGACGGCGTGTACGCCTTCGACGCGGACACCGGCGAGATCGAGTGGTCGATCGGAACGGACGGCATTCCGCATATCGCACTCGCGAACGATACGGTCTACGCCAGTTCGGAAACGCTCGTCGCGATCCGTTCGGAGAACGACGACTGGAGCGAGGAGGAGACAGATGCGGCGGACGACGAGGGTGAGAGCGAATCCGACGATGCGACAGACGAGGCAGCGGGTGACGAGGAGAGCGAGGACAACTCCAGTGAGGAGAATGAGACGGACACCGGCAATGACGCGGACACGGACGCTGACACTGACAACGACAACGACACAAACACCGAAAACAACTCGACCGGATCGGCCGACGGAAACGGCGGAGCGAACGAAACCGCCGACGAACCCACCGAATCGGAAGCCGACTCGAACGACAACGACAACAACGACGACGGCACGCCCGGCTTCACTGCCGGCGCGGGCGTCCTCGGTGCCGGAGCGACACTCGAGTGGCTCCGTCGACAGGCCGACGGTGGAAGCGATGGGAGCGGCGCAACTGAGCCGAGCAAGTAACGGAACGGCTGTACCGCTACTCGCCCGATCGACGCGTTCCGAACCGGGTTCAGAGCGCGCCGTTTAACTCTTTCAGCCACCAATCGGGGATAATGAGTGAGTCTCGCGCGTTCTGTCCCCGATGTGGGGACCCCGTTCCCGAGCGATCGGCCGACGACGAGTCGGGCGACGCCGCCGACCCGCTGCGTCCCGGCAGCGAGGTCGACCTCTGTGATTCGTGTTACTTCGAGGATTTCGACTTCGTGGACGCGCCGAATCGAATCGACGTCCGCGTCTGCGCCCGCTGTGGTGCGGTCTATCGGGGCAACCGCTGGGTCGACGTCGGCGCACAGGACTACACGGACATTGCGATTGAGGAGGTGAGCGAGGCGCTCTCGGTCCACGTCGACGTCGAGGATGTCGCCTGGCAGGTCGAACCCGAGCAGGTCGACCAGAACACGATCCGGATGCACTGTTTCTTTACGGGTGTCGTCCGCGGCACGCCGGTCGAAGAACAGGTGACGGTGCCGGTCAAGATCGCCCGCCAGACCTGCCAGCGCTGTGGCCGCATCGCCGGCGACTACTACGCCAGCATCGTCCAGATCCGCGCGGAGGGACGCACGCCGACGAGCGAGGAGACCGACCGCGCCAAGGAAATCGCCCACGATATCGTCGCCGACATGGAAGCCACGGGCGACCGCAACGCCTTCGTCACCGAGGTCGGCGAGACCGACGACGGACTGAACATCAAGGTCTCGACCAACAAGATCGGCAAGAAGATCTCGAACAAGATGGTCGAAGAGTTCGGCGGCACCGTCAACGACGCCGAAACCCTCGTCACCGAGGACTCGGACGGCAACGAGGTCTACCGCGTCACCTTCGCCGTCCGCCTCCCGCCGTACACCCCCGGCGACGTGATCGACCTCGCGGACGACGCCGACGACGACGGGCCGGTTCTGGTCCGCAGCGCTCGCGGCAACCTGAAGGGAATCCGCGTGACGACCGGCGAACGCTACGAGGCGGGCTACGAGGAGGGGAACTCGCCCGACGCGCGCAAACTCGGCGAGCACGAGGACGCCGACGAGACAACTGTCGTCACCGTCGAGGACGAGAACGCCGTGCAAGTGCTCGACCCCGAGACGTACCAGGCGAAGACCGTCGCCCGACCGGACTACTTCGATCCGGACGCCGAGACGGTTCCCGTCCTGAAGAGTCGCGCGGGGCTGCACATTCTCCCCGACGAGTCTGCATCCGGATCCGCGGAGGAGTAACCCATGTCGGACGAGCCGACGGACGGAGACGACGCGGAACAGACAGACAGCAGGGAAGAGACAGCCACTGCAGAGCGCGTAACAGACATCCTCCAGCAAGCGAGCGCGGACGGCCCGCTCGCAGTCATCGTCGAAAAGCCACGCGCCGAAACCGCGATCGAATCGCTCCGAACCGAAGGCGTCTACGACGACTCGCGACACGTACAGGAAGACAGTCCAGAACGAGTGGCATTGCCCGTCACCGCACCGCCTACAGACACCGATGTCCTCGACATCGTCCGCCAACTCGATCCCGAGTACCGCAACCGCGATCTGGCGGCCCTCCTCGCGGACCGCGGCTGGAGCGACGACGCACTCGAGTCCACCCCGAACTCGTGGGCGGTCGTCGGCTCAGTGATCCTGGTGACGCTGCCGGCGGACTTCCCCGCAGACCGGGAGCGCGAACTAGGCGAGGCGCTACTCGAGTTGCACGGCGAAGCGGAGAGCGTGCTCGCGGACGAGGGAATCGCGAACGAGGGGGAGGCGGGTCGCATGCGCGAGCCACAGACGAGACTGCTCGCCGGCGAGCGCGATACGGAGACGGTCCACACTGAACACGGGACGCGATACGGACTCGATCCGACG
This sequence comes from Natrialba sp. SSL1, assembly GCF_001861355.1. GTDB lineage: Archaea > Halobacteriota > Halobacteria > Halobacteriales > Natrialbaceae > Natrialba. The sequence continues at coordinate 376,092 of NZ_MASN01000060.1, read as the reverse complement.
AAGGTGATGTTCTCGCCGGGGAATCAGGCCGAACGCGTCCGGATGGGCGACGTGTGCGAACCGGACGAGCGCGTCTTCGACATGTTCGCGGGTATCGGTTACTTCACGCTGCCGATGGCCCGCGCCGGTGCGCAGGTGACGGCGACGGAAATCAACCCGACCGCGTTCCGGTACCTACTCGAGAACGCGATGCTGAACGACGTGGGTGACCGGGTAGATGCCTACATGAGCGACTGTCGAGACCTGACGAGCGAGGTGGCGGCAGATCGGATCGTGATGGGGTACTACGGGAGCGGCAGCGAGAGCGAAAGTGGAACCGAGAACGGACCCAAACCCGACGGTGACGACGAGCGAGCGACAGAGACAGCACAGCCAGAGACGCGCGATGAAGCGGCCCACACCTTCCTCGCGGACGCTCTCGACGCGCTCGTCCCCGGCGGCGTGCTCCACTACCACGAGGCGACCCCGGAGTCGCGACTGTGGGAGAGACCAGTTCGGCGCGTCGAAACAACCGTCGACGATGTTGGTCGAACAGTCACTGACGTCGAACGTCGGCGCGTAAAGAGTCATAGTGCCGGCGTCGCTCACGTGGTTCTCGACGTGACGGTCGAATAGCGCTACGTTTTCGCAGATTCCGTGGCAGCCATCAACTCCTTCGAAAGTGGCGTCCACGGAGAGACGCAGTACACCAGACAGTAATATAATTGATTTGCGCACCCGAATTGACGAAGTTATTGATATACCTTTTGGCCGATTTCTGGCGCGAATAATGCTTGGTGTTGTTTAACAATACATTCACTCGATAGAGAATGTGATGCGAATTGACTGGTAGTGCCACACACTGAGACATGAGTAGACGTACATCGAAGTCAAGACTCGTACGGAGTATGGCAGTGGTATTTACCCTCATAATGATCGCGTCGCTTCCGGCAATGGCCGGTGCGACGAATCTCAACGCTGGGATGGCGGACGAGGGGGATATCGACGTTTCGGATGTCGGTGAGCATGTATCTGATGCAATCGACGATAACCTATCCGAAGCGGATGGAACAACAGAGATGATCGTACGATTCGGCTCGGCTGACACGTCGGCTGCGACGAGCTCAGCGGAGGCGGTCAATACGATGCAGACGCACGCCGAACAGTCGCAAGCTGAAGCAGTTAAGTGGGCAGAAACGACTGACGGCGTCGAGTTCAAGGAGAGCTTCTGGATTGCAAACGCAGTCCTTCTCGATGTTGACACCGACGACGTATCGCCTGTAGAGGTCATGCGACACACCGGTGCCGAAGAGCTCCACAAGAACTACGAAGTAGAACTTGTCGACGATCTCGGCACCGACGATGGTGCCGAAGACAAGGACCGAGAAGCCGACTCCGAGGGAGAGACGGCTGACAACAATACGTCAGACACGACGTACGGTCTCGATATGATCAACGCAACCGAGGTCTGGGACGAACACGGTACCCAGGGCGAAGGTGCGAGCGTCGCGATCCTCGACACGGGTGTCGACGACGAGCACCCTGACCTCGAGATCGACGACGACAACTGGCAGGAGTTCGATAGCACTGGCGAACCGATCGACACCGACCCGAACGACGGGAGCGGACACGGGACGCACGTGAGTGGCACCGTTGTTGGACCGGAAGATCCAGACGGTGACGTGCCAGCCTACGGTGTTGCACCTGGCGCTGAACTCTACCATGGCAAGGTTCTGGCGGACGACGGCGGCGGAACGTTCGCGCAGATCATTGGTGGTATGGAATGGGCAGTCGACGACACCGACGCTGATATCGTCTCGATGAGCCTCGGCGGTGACGGCTACGACAGCGAGATGATCGAGCCGTCCGAGAACGCACGCGATGCAGGAGTAGTGCTCGTCACCTCCGCCGGTAACTCCGGCGACGGTGTAAGCGGCACGCCTGGCAACGTGTATCCGAACTTTGCGAGTGGAATGGTTGACGAGAGCCACGACGTCCACGCTCTCTCTAGCGGCGAAGAGATCACGACGTCGGCGGCCTACCCGGACGCACCTGAGTACTGGCCAGACGAGTACACGGTGCCGAACGCGGCCGCACCCGGTGTCGATGTCCTGAGCGCTGTTCCCGTTGACCAGGGCGAATACGACGACAGCTACACCGGAACCTCGATGTCCGCACCGCACAAGGCCGGAACCTTCGCACTGATGGTCTCCGCTTCCGGTGGTGACGCTGACCGCGAACTCCTCACTGACGCCGTGGAGGAGACCGCCTGGAAGCCATCTGACTGGGACGAACCGGACAACGAGTACGACACCCGCTACGGGATGGGAATCATTGACGCTGCCGCCGCAACGGACATGGTCGCACTCGATAGCGGAATCGAGGGGACCGTAACGGACACGGACGGGACGCCAGTCGACGGCGCAACCGTTGATGTCGAAGACGGTGGGAGTACTGACACGGACGCAGACGGCTACTACAGCACGCTTGCCGCACCTGGCGAGCACACCGTCACTGCTGATGCGTTCGGCTTCGAGGCCGAAAGCACCGACGTGACGATTGAAGAAGAAGAAACCACGGAACAGGACTTCGAACTGGCTGACGCACTCGGCGTCGAACTGGCTGCCGACCAGCCAGACGGCGTCGAAGGCGGTGACGAAGTCGACGCGACGATCACGACCGCGAACGCCGACACGGTCACCGTCGACCTCGTCAGCGACTACGACGAGGAGTACGCAACGCTGTACGTCAACGGCGACGCCGCATCCTTCGGCGAACCCGTCGATGTCGACGGTGGAGTCTCGGAGGACGTGACGGTCACCGTCGAAACGACTGAAGACACCGCAGGCGAACTCGCACTCGAGCACACCGTCGCCGGCGTAGGCGACGAAGAAACGGTAAGCACCGGTCCAACGACCGTCTTCGATGAGTTCATCCCCGTTGCTGTCGTCGACGACGCCGGTGGGTTCGGTGACAGTGTCGCTGACACACTCGAGGACTCGCTCGATGAGATGTACGATCCCGTCGTGATGTCGTCTGAAGACGCGATGGATGACTACGACGTAATCGTTGTGCAGAACCTCGACAGTGCGAACGCTGGCGACTTCATCGATGCGACCGAGGGCGGCGACACCGGTGTTGTCTACCTCGATCAGTGGGGTTCCGACAGCAATGCGATCCCAGTTCACTCCGACGAGACGGGTGAACCGGAATCCACGGGCGAAGCTGACCTCGTTGCACCACCGATCGAATACGAGCTAACTGCCGACCACGAGGTCTTCGACGGCGTCGGTGAGGAAGGCGACATTGTCGATATTCACGCCGCCATCTACGGAGATCATACCTGGTTCGACGGGACCGAATTCGATTCGATCGCGGACACCGTCGCATTCGGCGTACCAGCCGGAGACGGCTTCGCCGTCGACGACGACAGTTCGACGATCCTCGCATCGAGCCTCGGCTACTCGACGTTCGTCACTGACGGCGACTACACCGAGAACGCCGATACAATTCTGGCGAACTCGGTCGAATACCTGTCTGACGACGCCGAAGACGGTGTCGACTTCCAGGTCGAAATCACGGACACGAACGAGCCAGTAACCGAAGGTGAAACGCTGACTGTCGACGCGATGGTGAGCAATGCTGGCGAAGAGGGTGACACGCAGACTGTCACGCTCGCTGACTTCGACGGCGACGTCGTCGACAGCACCAACGTCGGTCTCGGCGAGAGCGAAAGTTCGAACGTATCGCTGACGTGGGAAACCGAATCCAGCGACGCCGGCGACGGCAACGTTACCGTCGAGAGTGACGACGACGCCGACACTCACGAGGTAACAGTCGACGAACTACCGGACAACCAACTAACGTTCGGTGATGGCGACCACGTCGGTATTGTCGAAGAGACGATTGACATCGAGATCAACACGACGGAAGACGTTGCAGGCTACGAAACTGAAGTTCACTTCGATCCCGATGTCGTTCAGGTTGAAGGAATCGAGGGTGTCGACTTCGATGATCCCGTGACAAACATCGACAACGAGAACGGTACGGTTTCAATGGCACAGGCACAGGCCAGCGACGATGAAGCGCCGTCACTCGCCGAATTCGAGTTCGAAATCGTCGGTGAAGCGGACCAGAGCGGTAGTGAACTGGCATTCGATGAGGAGAACACCTTCCTCAACAACGAATACGGCGAAGTAGATGTCGTACCGATTGATGACACGATCCAAACTGGTTGGCTTGGCGACGTAAACGGTGACGGCGAGTTCAACACCATGGACGTGACGCTGACCCAGCAGTTCCTCATGGGAGAGGAACCGACCGATACATTCCACGAGGAATTCGCTGACATGAACCAGAACGGTGAAATTGGACCTGGTGATGTCACGATAATGCTGGAAGAACTCACAAGCTAACTAAAGAGTATAGAACGAACGACCACCACTAAACCGCTACATTGCGGTTTTTATTTGTACTCGGTTATTACACACCGACAATGGTATAAATAATTTCCATTCATACAAACAATACAATGACACAGACGAAATCAACGAAACTACTGCTCGTCCTCACAATGGTAGTCGTTCTGATGACCGCAGCCACGGCGCCGGCAATGGCTGCCAGTGTACACGCGACAGCCGATACTATCCAGGAAGCCGATGAGGGCGAACTGATAGCGACTAACGCAGACAATACGATGACGCTCGAACTCATCGAGGAAGACGATGAGTCCGTCACCGTCGGAATCGCCTCACTCGCCGAGGACACCGCCGGCTTCTATGCCAACCTGAGCTACGACGGATCGGACGTAGTGATTACTGACAACGATATCGAGTTCGAGGATCTCGACGGAATCGGGAACGTCGGAATGCCAGAGGAGGGACACGTAGCGATGACAGAGTCGGTTACCGGAGATAATAGCCTTGACAAGCCTAAACTCGCGATGGTGACGTTTACCGTTGAGGATGGTCTTCAAGAACTCGAGTTCGTTGACGACTCACACGTAACCGGTAGTGATGCAGAACGAATAGAGGGCGAGGACGACATTGATATAACCGAGATGTCAGAGGGGGATGACGGTGAGTCTGCTGGTGAAAACGGAACCGACACTAGCGCCGACAACGAGGAGGGAAGCACTGATGACGGCAACGGCGAGGAGAACGGACTACCGGGCTTCACGGCGCTCGCTGCACTCGGCGCACTGGTAATCGTACTTATAGCCCTTGGATCGATAACGAGGCAAGAATAACACCGCTCGCGCAGATCAACTACCATCAACCGCCGTCGCCAGCGCGGGCGTGACATTCATACCATCGGAGTGAATCGAGAGATGTATGGACAAAAATCAGTTCATCGCGCTCGGCTTCGCGTTCCTCATGGTCACGTCGATGATCGCGTGGGGCGCACTCGCCGCGTTCTGAGGCCGAATCACCTCAGCCTATACGACTCGATTTTGCGATGAGACTCCGCGCGTCGGTCGTCGGTCGTCAGTCAATCTCGTTAGCCGTCGGTATCCCAAACATCTGCGAGCGGACTCGACGACGAACCGTTCGACGACCCCGACTGTGAGCGCGAACGCGAGCGAGAACGAGAGCGAGAGCGCGTGTACGCAGTCCCCGAATCCGACCCCGTCGAAGACTGACCCGCTGACTCGGATTTTGACCCACTCGTACTCGAGTCCCTGCCCGAGCCACCACTGCGACCAGAGCCGCGCCGGCCACCCGGTCCGGACGAATCACACGCCGCTTGCGGATCGAACGCCGGCAACTCGGGCGTCGACATGCGGTCGACCTGTGCTGCGAACCAGTCGGGCATGTCCGTCCGTGCGCGCTCGAAGAGGTCGAGGAGACTCGAGTCGGCGAGATACGTCGCGCCGTGGTCGTCGGGGGCGCGGATGACGCGGCCGCAGGCCTGGATAATGGTTCGCAGCGCGGTCCGGTAGTACCACGCCCACTGGCCCTCCTCGAGTCGGTGGGCGACGCGCGAGTCGCCGGTGTTGAGGTAGGGAGCCTTACAGAGCACCTGCCAGCGACAGAGGTCGCCCTTGAGGTCGAGTGCCTCCTCCATCTTCACGGAGATGAACACGTCGGGGTCGTCGCTGGCTTTCCACTCCTCTAAGTCGGCGTCGCGGCCGTCGCGGTCGTGAACGCGGATTCTCTCGCCGACGCCGAAGTCGCGCAGGAGGTCGGCGAGTCGCTCCTGAATGTTGTAGGAGTGGGCGTGAATCAGCCCCTTTTCGTCGGGATGGCGCTGCATGAGCCGGACGATGGTACGGGCGATGTCCGGCGTCGTCTCGTCGCGGTGTTCGTAGGTCATCTTCCCCTGGGTGACGTCGTACAGCGGCCGGTTCTCGACGGGGAAGGTGTGGCCAACGTCGACGAGCGCGACGTCGTCAGGATTGAGCCCGACCTGTCGGCAGAAGGCCGCCTTGTTGAGAATAGTCGCCGAGAGGAGCGCGAACTTGTTGCCTCGGTCCCAGACAGTGTGGGCGAGGTACTTCTCGGGATTCATCGGCTTGATGGTCAGGGGGCCGCCGAGTTCCTCGTCGGTCTCATCGTCCGTATTGGCTGCGTTCCGCTCGGACTGGTCGACCAGCCACGTCGTCGGACTCTGCGGGTCACGAAAGTCAGAGACGAACCAGTCGAGTTCGCCGATCAGTTCCTGAAGCCGGTCGCGTTCGCGGACCTCGCGGGGCGAGAGCGTCTCCTGTGCGAGCAGGTCGTCCTTGCGACGGGTACAGGTCTGTTCGAGGTTCTCGGCGTAGCGGACGGCCCGTTCGATGCTGTCGATTTGTGGCACGCGCAGGTCGTCCCAGAACGGGACGGTTCGCGGGCCAAGCTGGATCGTCGCGTACATCTCCGCCCACTCGGCGAGGCCGTGTGCCTCGTCGATGACGACGACGTCGCGCTTGCGAAAGACCTCGCTACCCGCGGTCTGCATGAAGTACGCGAGCGTCATCGCCGCGATCGATCGGTTCGAGGCGATTGCGCGGTCCGAAAAGTACGGACAGCGATGCTGGACCGAGCAGTCGTACCCCCGTTCGCGCACGCAGGGGGCCTGGTTGACCGGCGTATTGCGCTCCTGGGGGAGGATACAGGTGTAGTTCGACTTGCCGCGGATGACGTTCAAATCGGCGAGCAGATCGTCCGAGGCGACGTCGTCGAGCTGTGAGACCTGCGGGGTCGTGTAGTAGGCCCCGGCGGCCTCGCTCGGCTCTGCCTCCTCGATCGTCCGGGCACAGCCGGCGACGGATCGTGCGAGAAGGGACTTGCCGCTCCCGGTGGGCGCGCGCACGAGCACCACGTCGTTGCCGGCCGCGAAGGCGTCACGAATGTCGCGGAGGGCCTGCTCCTGGTTCCCGCGGTAGCTGGGCGCGGGAAAGGCGTCGAAGATCCGCTCGGGGTTCACCGTCTGAGTCACGGACCGGCCGACTCCTAAAGGCTACGGAGCGTTGCTCGCACTGAACTGTTCGGCTGTGGGGAACGAGACTGGACGGAATCGAAACCAACTGGCAGCAAATCGGAGCGGATGTGGAGCGCAAAAACGGCTGATAGGCACCGGTAGGTGGCAGTTACCCGCAGGTAACCGACTGATTACAAATACGAACACCGACCTTGGCTTTAGTCGCGGAAGGGTCGCTCAGCGGTAGAGCATCGCGGTGCCAGCTGACCCTGGCCCGCGACGGCAGCACATGCCTCGTGGCGTTCAAATCCCACCCCTTCCGTTTACGGGATCGGTCTCCATGACCCTTCCCGTTGCCATTGCCACCCCTCCCCCATCCCCGTTCAACACAGTGGCTTGCGTCCGTGGTCCGCCGTCCGCGTCGGCCAGACCGTTCGCGGACCACGGCTCATGTCTTCTCCCAACCTAGTAGCCAACTCGAGTACTGCAGGTGACTGGCTGCTGGTGACTCGCTACCGGTGACGCTTCACAGTGACTCCTCGGAGTGGGTACTACCGGGTGCAATGCGGGACGTTTCCGCATCGACCTGCTCGAGTCGCGCCACGTCCTCGGCGGTCGGGTCGTCGGGGATGACCTCGAGACATGGGTAACACAGCAGGTGCTCCGTGCCGTCAGCGAGTTCGAGCGTGATCGCCGAGCCGTCGCTGCCGTCGTTCTCGCCGAAGGTCCAGAGGTTGGCGATGCCGCCGGCAACGCTGACCGCTCGACCACAGCCGTCGCAGACGTCTGTTGCCATAGCTGGCAGTGGGTGCTGCGTGGTGAAAGTCGTTCCCCCGGTTCAGTTTCGACACCCGGTGTCAGCTTCCACCGTCGGCCAACGAGTTATACCGACCGCGGTGGTAGCGCCGGATATGGAGGTGCACTGTGCTGGCTGTGCCGGCTGCTGTATGGACTGGACGGCGTTGCTCGACGACTACGAGGCGGACCGAACGCGCCAGCGCGGGCGATTCGCTGACGCCAGCGACAGCGATAGCGACAGCACTAGCGACAACACCGAAAACGAGCGCCGCCCACCGTTCGACGACGACGCTAACTTCGTCCCGCTGACCCGGGACGAGGTCCGGACCTTCCTCGACCGGGGAATGGCTGCTGCCATGACGCCGCGGTTCTGGCGCGCCCGCGACGAGCACGAGGCGGTCGAAATCGACGGCCAACAGGTCGCCGCCATCGCGGACCGACCGGTCTTCTTCGTCGGCCTCCGAAAACCGCCGAAACCGGTCGCACCCTTCGGCCGCGCCGAACCGAACTGGTTGCCGACCTGTGTCTTTCTCGATCCGACGACGCTGCAGTGTCGCATCCACGGCGACGAACACTTTCCTTCCGAGTGCGGTGCCTATCCGGCGCACAACCTCGAACTCGGACACGAAACCGAGTGCGAGCGCGTCGAGGCGGCCTTCGGAGGCGATCGGCTGCTCGACGACCGGCTTTCAGACGACGAACTCGGCGACGGACCGCTGCTCGGCTCACAGGCTATCGGCGAGAAACTCTTCTGTCATCCACAGCCGGACGACCTCACCGGCGTCGTCGACCGCCTCGAAACCGGTCACCTTCGGCCGGAGGATCGCGCCGAGTGCATCGCCGTCGCGAGCGCCTCGAGTCCGGGCACGCTCGCGATTTCGGAGCACCACTACGAGACGGGAAAAACACAGGCGATGGAGGCGATGCCATCAGCAGGCGGTGGAGACAGTGGAAACAGCGCCCCCGACAGTGCGTCCTGGGTCGGTCCCGCAATCGACGAGTGGCACGAGCGCTACGACACGGCAGCGTGCGACGATGATGATTCGGTGTCATCACCCGATCTCGCAGTTACAGTCGAGGAGGACCACGGCGCGCCCGAGACGCCCGGTTGGGAAGAAGGGGAACTCGAGTAACCGACCGCAGGTCACTCACGGTGCAAGCGACGGCTTCCGTCCCTGATCGGGATGAACTGGTGATCGCTACCGAGGCGAGCGCAGCGGCTCACGACTCGTCCTGATGGACCGCAGAAGGGAGGGGGTCGACACTAGTCCGACTTGATCTGCTCGAACTGGTCGAGGAGGTCCTCCGCGGAGTCACCCGAATCGTACTCTACGCGACCGTGATAGATCGTTCGCTCGTCATCGAAATCGGCGTCGACTCGAGAGGCTTGTTCTTCGCGGCGTTCGTGTTCGTCTTCGTCATAGGCACCCATTGACATGGCAAGTATACACATAGTAGGTGCGATTCGCATATCAATGTAACGGTCGTTCATATTCGAAGGCAGTCACGGTGAGTAAGGAGTTATCTCGCAACACGTATGGCCGACCAGGCCGTAGGGCGCCCGTGGCACGGCCGCTTCGCTTTCGCTATTCGCCCACATCCTGGAGCGAGCAGCGAGTTCGACAGAAGATACTCCAGCCGCTGCGGTCGAATATCGGTGCTCGTGCAGTGACGCCGCAGTTCGACATCGGCGCAGACTGGGAGACACACCGCTTCGAGATGCAAAACGGCGATATCGCCCTCTTTGCGCGTACTGACGACGAGGCCTACTGGATGGGCAACACGGAAACGCCGTCCTCGCTCTGGCGGACGGACAAGTACGGCTGGCGCGAGGTTCCGTATCACGTCGCGCGCTGGACCCAGCGTGAACTCCTCGCGACGCTGCACGAGGAGGACCCGTGGCTGGCCGACTATCCGCACCTCTCGTGGTACTTCCTGCCGGTCTTCATGTCGAAAGACGGTCGCGAATCGACGCGCGCGTTCTTCCGCCAGCACGCCGCCGGCTTCCCCGACGCGAGCCGACGGGAGACGACGCGCTTCTTCGAGGACTTTCTCAAAACCGGCGCGCTCGACGAGTACCGACACGACATGTCGGGCAAGCTCGGCACCAGCAACCACGTCGACCGAGTTCGCATGAGCGCCGCACTCGGCGAATTCATCGCCGCGAAAATTCTCACCGACGCGGGCTACGATGTGACACCCGAAATCGAGGTGACGACAGGACACTCGCTCGACTTCCGCGCCGAAGATGTCGAGACGAACGTCCTCGTCGAGGTCACTCGCCCGCAGCCGCCGACGAACCGGGCCGCAGACGGCCCCGTCGCAGCCGTCCGCGATACCGCGGAGACGAAGACGAACGGCCAACTCGCCGAACACGGCGGCGGGGCAGTGCTCTTTGTCGACTGCTCGAGTTTCCGTGACGACGCCTGGGCTGCCGTTCGCGGCGAACGGCCCGACGTCCGACACCGTCCCGCCGTCGTCTATCGCGCACGCCCGAACGGCCGGGTCGAAGGCTACCGGAAAGGATCGGTGCCACTCGAGTTGGCCGAGGCGATCGAGTTTCTGGGCTGATTGCTGAGCGGCTGGAGTACTGAATGGTTGAAGCGCTGAAGGGCCGAACGACTGAATGGCTGAGCGACTGAACAGCTGCTCTGCGCGCGGTCGATGACTCTCCGTTGAACAAGTAGTTGCACAACAGCCAAGAAGAGAATCGAACAGGCCGACCTCAGAAGGAAACCGCGTCCGGTGAGTACGGACTGCCGACCGGTGTTGGATCGCGGTCGCTGTAGCCGACGCGGCCAACGGCCTTGTTGCTCACCGCGGAGTAGACGGCGAGCTGTGCGTCATCCGCCGATTCGAACGTTTCGGACTCGAGACGCGCGAGTACGTCGCCGACCGTCTCGGAGCCGTTCGGGAGTTCGAGGGTGCGGTCGCCACAGTCCTCGATCAGTTCCTCGGTCGTTGCGGGGTACTCGTGGTCGTCGATGACCTCGGCGGTGCCAGTTGGAAGCATTACACCCCATCGTGCGTGAACGATAATTATAAACATTGTCCATAATGGATTACTAGCCTCACCCAAGACCTAATATGGCTAGAATGGGTTCGACTGGCGTGCGCGTTACCACCGAAGCGGCCGGTAATACCATCATCGACACTGAAAACGCCTTTATCGACAGAACAACTCGGATGAGTCAGACTAATGCCCTACGCCGATCTTCACGTCCACACGACGCGGTCGGACGGCAGCCTCGAACTCGAGGCCGTCCCCGACGCGGCCGCCCGTGCAGACGTCAGCGTCGTCGCGATCACCGACCACGACCGACTCCAGCCGTTCGACGACCCCGTGTGTGAGCGCGATGGGATTACTCTCGTCAACGGCATCGAACTCCGCGTCGAGATTCAGGGCGACGGCGACACGCCGAGTCAGCGCGTCGATCTGCTGGGATATGGAATCGAGCCGACGGCCGAACTCGAGTCCCTGACGGCTGGGATTCAGGAGAACCGTATCGAACGCGGACAGGCGATCGTCGACAACGTCGAGGACGAACTGGGGATCGACCTCGGCGTCACCGTCACGGACGGCTTCGGCCGCCCGCACGTCGCCCGCGCGATCGATGCACATCCGGAGACCGAGTACGACTACGAGGACGCATTCGACCAACTCATCGGAAACGACGGCCCGTGTTTCGTCGCGCGTGAGATTCCGTCGTTCGAGAAGGGTCGACGGATTCTCGGCGAGGCTGCACAGGTCGTGTCGCTCGCTCACCCGCTTCGGTATCCGAACCCGGAGCACGCGCTGTCGCACGCAGCGGATCTCGATGCAGTCGAGCTCTCGTACCCCTACGGCCGAACGGTCGATCTCGAACCAGTAGAGCGAGCAATCGAGCGAGACGACTTGCTCGCGACCGGCGGCACCGACGCCCACGAGGAGGAACTCGGCGTTGCAGGACTCTCGAAGGAAGAGTTCGACCAGTTGGGGCTGGTCCCAGAAAGTCAGACGGACTAGCCGGGAGCGGAGGGTTCAATGCCTCGTGGCACCAACGGCTGTGTATGAACTGTCACTACTGTGACCGCGAGGCCGCCTTCGCCGCGGAGTCGGACGGCCTCAAAGTCGGTCTCTGTGAGGAACACTTCCGCGAACGCTTACAGGAGCTCGCGGAAGCCGACGGACTCGAGAACCTCAAAGAGAAAGTCGACGTCGATCGCGCGGAGTAGACTCGTACAATCGACCGCGATCCGTCACGCGAATAGACAGAGAGTGCAGAATCAGGCCGTTCGTCCGGCGTCGACGTCGATCGCGTCGACCGGACAGACGTCGACACAGAGCATGCAGTCGATACACTGAGCTTCGTGGGTGGGGTCTGCTTTCTCCTCGCTCTCGGGGTGTCCAGGGGTCTCGACCCATTCGAAGACGTCGACGGGACAGTCCTCGAGACAGGCACCGTCGGCGATACAGAGGTCGAAGTCGACGGCGACGTGAGTGCCGTGGATCCCGAGTTCTTCGGGTTCGTCGACGGGACCCCAGACGACGTGGCCCTCGTGTTCGTCGACCTGCTCGCGGTTTTCGTGGAACTGTGGATCTATGGCCATTGCTAGCAGATGAGAACGGCGGATGCGCACTTAAAAGTACGGACTCGTGTACGACAGTGCGACCGGTTCTCGGACGGTCGGGAAGCGACTGATCGACGGTCACTCGTCGTTGTTGTGCTCGTGCTTGTCGTCGGTGACTACTTGGCAACCCGCTCGTCGAGGAGTGTTCGAACCCAGGCCGCGAATCCGTGATCGTGTCCGTGCGTCCAGACCGCAGTCTCCTGGGTCACGCCCGGTAAGTCGCTCTCCCTGATCCCGGCTGCGACGATCGCGCGCCGGTCGACGACGAGGAGTTGACCCGGCCGTTCGTCGTACACCGAGTCGGCCGACTCGAGATCAGGTGCGGTCACGATGTCGTCCTCGGGAACCGACTCCGCAAACAGGTCTCTGTCCTCCTCGGTTGGGACCTCGATGTACACCTCGACGCCACGGTCGACGGCTGTCGCGATCGACTTGCGAATGCGACGTTCGACGACCGTCGTCTCGGCGACGACGAGATGGATCGACTCCTCGGCCGAGTCGATGAAGGTAACGATGCGGTCGGTAACGTGGTCGGGCTGAGAGATCGCCCACATTCCTTCGTCCGCCTCCGACTCCGGTTCCTCGACCTGTTTGAGGGCGTTCTCGGCCGCGTTAATTCGCGAGTCGAAGTCCTCTCGAAGCCGCCGACAGGCCGTCTCGACGGAGGTAGCCTTGTACCGACGAGGATCGGTCTGCTGGACGTTGACCAGCCCGCTCTCGTCGAGCCGTTCGATCGTGTCGTACACGCGCGACCGGGGGATATCGGAAACCTGACTTATTTCCTTTGCCGTCCCGTCCTGGAGGCGCGTCAGCGCGACGAAACAGCGCGCTTCGTACTCCGTCAGCCCGAGTTCGACGAGGGTTGCAATCGCTTCCTCGGCATTGTCGACGGACACACGGTAACAACCGACTACAGTGAGTAAAGTCCGAAGCTTTCAGCCGACGGGTTTCGAGATGATCAGTTGAGCAATCGAAACGAGGTTTCGCCGCAGGGGCAACCGCTGACGCTGCCAATCGGTGCGATTTTCTGATCCGGCGTTACCCAGACGGCGAGTGCCCGCCCGCAGTCCTCACAGCGTGCTGCCGCTCGTTTTCGCGTCGTGTCTGTCATCATCACTCCTTTCTCGTCAGAACACATAATGTACTTGTTACTTTCCGAGGAGTATGACGACTGTTACTGCTGTCGTAACAACATCGCACGAGACGAGGTGTGTGGAACGAGGCGAACGAGCCGGGCAGGACAGGACGCAATCCCTCAGTAGCCGAGCGAGAACAGCCAGTTGACGAGAATCGCACAGAAACCGAGCCCCAGGAGGCCGGCCAACACGAGAAACGCAACCCCCCAACCGAAGAGGTCGGCGAACAGCCCGGTTGCGACCGAACCGAGTGCACCAATAAAGCCGTACACCGTGCGAATAAGACCGAATCCGGCCCCGCGTTCTGCATCCGAGAGAACGTCCATGAACCGTGGTAAGAGCGCTGCTCCCCAGCCGAGTCCGGTCCCGACCAGTACTACTCCGACGACGACGGCTTCGAATCCGGGAACGGTAACGAAAATCACGAAGCCGACACCCGCAAGGAACAGACAGCCGGCCGTCGCGAAGTCGCGACCGACGCGGTCCGAAACAGCACCCACACCGACCTGCGTGATCGCCTGTACGACGAAGTAACTCGCGAAGACGACAGCCGCGAGTTCGGTCGACTGCTCCCGGTGTTCGGTGAGGAACGTAGGAAGGAACGTTGAGGTCGCCTGCCAGACGAACGCCGCGGCGATGGCGAGACAGATCGGGAACGCGATCTTCGGCCGCGAGAGGAGGTCCGTGATCGCCCCGATATCGAATCGATCCTGCATCGGCTGGTTCGGTCGGCGAGGCTCCGTCGGGTCGATAAGCCAGGAGAACAGCACGTAGACGAGGATTGCAATAGGAACGGCGATCGCGACGGCCGCCCGCCAGCCGTAGGTAACACCGACCCAGCCGGCGATCGGCGGTGCGACGAGACCGGCAGCGGGACCGCCGCTGTTGTGAACCCCGATCGCAGCCCCGATCTCGTCGTACGTCCGGGTCAACAGCGTCGTCGCAACGCTGTAGTGGAGGCCGGCGACGGCACCCAGTGCAACCGTTCCAAAGACGAACACCGCGAAGACGGGCGAGAGTGCGAGGAAGAGACTCGTTACTGCCGTTCCGCCGACGGCGATCAAAATGATCGGGCGCTCGCCGTAGCGGTCCGCGAAGATACCGCTCGGGTACTGCGAGAGGAAGTAGGCCATCCACATGCCGGTCATCGCGACGCCGACGACCGAATTCGTGACGCCGAAGTCCTCGGTGATCAGCGGCAACACCGGACTGATCGCCAGTCGGCCGACCATCGTCGCGAAGAACGCGAGTGTACACAGCGCGAGCACAGTCTCGCTGTATCGCCACCGTCTCATTCGCCACCAACGAGCCGTCTGCCTGTCCGTCCCATCGAATTCCTCGCCATCGTCGTTCTAATCGCTCATCCGTTCGTCACCGATGCTGACAGATGAGGGTATTGATCCCGGCAGCCGTCGCCCGGAGTCGAACAGCGACAGACCGAATCCGCGTCAACGACGGCTGTCGTCCCCGACGGCGGGAAGACCCTTCTCCTTGGAAGCCGAGCACACGGATATGTCACCACCGAATTCGGCACCGTCGCCGGCGTCCGCATCGTCGTCACAGCCACACGTCAGAGTCGTCAGCACCGGCGGCACCATCGCGAGCACGGGCGATGACGACGACACCAGCGGCAAGACCCCATCGGTATCCGGCGAAGACCTCGTCGACGCCGTCCCGGAACTCACCGAGTACGCCAGCCTCAACGTCGACACGGTCTGCCAGCGCTCGGGGTTCCAGATGACCGTCGAGAACGCGACCGACATCGTCGACGCCGCCGAGCGAGCGGCCGAGGAAGGCGTCACCGGCGTCGTCGTCACTCACGGCACCGACACGATGGCCGAATCGGCGTACTACCTCGACCTCGTCTCCGCCGCCGACGTACCGGTCGTCTTCACCGGCGCACAGCGCCCGTTCGACCAGGAAGGAACCGACGGCCCCTCGAACCTGCTCACCGCCGTCCGTGCCGCCGTCGACGACCGGTTCCAGACCGGTAGCTACCTCGCGTTCAACGACACCGTCCACGCCGCCCGCTGGGTCGTCAAATCCCACACGAGCAAACTCGAGACGTTCGCCTCACCCGGCGCGGGGCCGGTGGCCGAACTGACCCCCAACGGCCTCCGAACGTTTCGCGAACCGCGCAGCTACACCGACGCGTCGGCGATCCCGGACGACGGCGCGCGAATCGACCCCGACATCCGCGTCGACATCGTGACGAACGCGATGGGTGCCGACGGCCGACAGCTCGCGCAGGCACTCGAGTCCACCGCCGCTCCCGACGCCGTCGTCCTCGCCGGTACCGGGCTCGGGAACGCGACCGGCGAGTTGGGGAGTGTACTCGAGACGGCTATCGACGACGGCCTCCCGGTGGTGCTGACCTCGCGGTGTTACGCGGGTGCGACGGCGGGGCTGTACGGCGGGCCGGGTGGTGGGCAGACGCTCCGCGAGGCGGGTGCGATTTCGGGTGGCGATCTGCCGGCGTGGAAGGCGCGGTTGAAGGTGGCGCTGGTGTTGTCGGTGGCTGGTGACGACGCCGAAGGTGAGGTCCAAGATCGTGTCGCTGCGGCGTTCGAGGGTGTGGAGTCGGTAGTCTGAGCGGTCCGATGCGGGTGAGAGGCGGAGGGAGTGGGAGGCATCAGTCGGACTCGAGTGCACCCGTCACCTCGAACACGGTTCCCTTGTAGGAAACCGTCCGCGTGGCTTCCTCGTAGCCGAACCAGCGGAGTGCCGTTCCGCGATCCGTTTCGAGGACGACGCGGTCGATGCCGTCGTCGTCGAAGAGCGGGAGTGTGTTTCGGAAACTGCGGAATCGACGGCGCGGGAGTTGTTCGGGGATGAGGTGAGCGTCGGTGTCGGTGTCGGTGTCGGTGCTGGCGTCGCCGGTCTGGGGCTCAGTATCGGTACTGGCATCGGCGTCGGGGGTCGAACCGGAACCGACTCGAGTAACCGTGAGCGTCGCGGGGCGGCGGGCGTCCTCGTAGTTCGGTAGACGGACGACGCGGTCGGCCGCGGTTCCGTTTCCAGCGTCGTCAACGATGGCATCAGATTCCAACTCCACCGCGAGGGGTGATGCGTCGAGGTCGAACAGGGCGGCGTGGGTTTCGTCGTCGGCGCTGTAGCCGACCGAGTAGGCGTAGCGACCGCCGCCCAGGTAGCCGACCGTTCGGGACCGATCACGGTCGATCGGCCGGCCGTCGTAGAGGTCGAGCGTCGATGTCGTGACGGTGCCCGGCGCGACCCACGACAGCGGGTCGGGGGTAACATCGGGTGCGATCCGGTGCCACTCGCCGGCGACGAGTTTGGACAGCCGCCACCGGTGGGGGTTCCCCGACAGGAACTCGTCGCTGTGATTGACGAGATCGAACTCGATCCGCGCCGGTGCGGTGACCGCTTCCTGGTCCGGTTCGAGATACACCGGGGTTTCCGGGGTCGCCTCGTGGTACCAGTGGAGGTCGGCGGCTTCGGTCCCCTCCTCGTCGAGTGACTCGGGAAGCGCCGGCACGTCCGTCCCCGAAAACTGCGAGTCACCGTCGGGCCCCGGCGCGTCGGTCGGCCAGACGGCGACCGCGAATCCGCTCTCCTGAGCGCTGAACTCGTACCGACCGGCCTCGATCGGCTGCGAGGCGCGCTCGTGGTGGCCGAGCAGGTGATACTCGCACTCGAGTCGTTCCCCGGGTTCGAGCGTGAGCGTCTCGGGGTACCAGTCGCCGTGGACGGTGTCGACTCGCCAGCGGCCGTCGTCTTGGCTGGACGACGGCACCGTCTCGGCGAGTGGATGCTCCGCGGTCGGGACGAGATAGACTGCATCGTTGGCGTCGCCGGACGACCGACTCGCAGGCGGGTCGTCGAGTACGACGAGCCGAGTCGGATCGAACGTCTGCTCGTAGTCGTGGTGGTTGGTGACCACGCCCGAAAGCGTCGCCGGCGACGACGCGGTCGCTGGCTCGTCGAAATCGAGTGTCGCACCGAGGCCGTCTTCGGTCCGAACGCTGCCAGTGACGACAGCGGTCAGCGGTGCCGTTTCGAAGTCGACGACGGTCACATCCGCAGTTGGCCACCCGATGGTTACGTCGTCATCCGCGTCCGCATTCACATCCGGGTTCGAACCAACCTGTGCAGGATCACGGTCCGGCTCGTCGTCCGTCTGTCCGAGATCGGCACAGCCTGCAAGAAGGGCCAGTCCACCAGCAGCGGTCTGGAGGAAGCGGCGGCGAGAGCGATGACAGCGGCGGCGGTCCATACAGGGACGTGTCGGAGAAATAGTATAAGTGAGCCGCTAGCTCAAACTGATCTTTCACCGAACGCGACGGATCGTGAACGCACCGCTTTTGCATATGCCGTCAATAACGCCAGTATGGATCTTACACACCGTCCGCGTCGGCTCCGGCAAGACCGGATACGCGGGCTCGTCAGCGAAACGAGCCTGACGCCGGCGGATCTCATCGCGCCGGTGTTCATCGACGCGACGGCGACGACGCGCCAACCAATTGAGTCGATGCCCGGCCACGAGCGCGTGCCGATCGAAGAAAGTGTCGCGCGCGTCGAGGAAGTACTCGAGACCGGCGTCGAAGCCGTCATGCTCTTTGGCATCCCAGAATCCAAGGACGCGACGGGAACGCGCGCCTGGGCCGACGACGGCGTCATTCAGGAGGCAACCCGGCGGATCACCGCCGAAACGGACGCCTACGTGATTACCGACGTCTGTCTCTGTGAGTACACCGAACACGGCCACTGCGGCACACTCGAACCGGAACTCCGTGACGGCGAGTGCGAGACGCCGGACCCCTCGCTGACCGTCGACAACGACGCCACCCTCACCTCGCTCCGGCGGACGGCAGTCTCCCACGCTGCAGTGGGCGCGGACATGGTCGCGCCGAGCAGCATGACCGACGGCATGGTCGGCGCGATCCGCGACGGGTTGGACGACGAGGGATTCCACGATGTGCCGATCATGAGCTACGCCGCAAAGTACGAGAGCGCCTTCTACGGCCCGTTCCGGGACGCCGCCGACGGCGCACCCGCCTTCGGTAACCGTCGTCACTACCAGATGGACCCCGCGAACTCCCGCGAGGCACTGCGTGAGGTCCGTCTCGACGCCGACGCCGGCGCAGACGTGCTCATGGTCAAACCCGCCCTTCCCTACCTGGACATCGTCCGCGACATCCGCCAGGAGTTCGACCACCCCGTCGCCGCCTACAACGTCTCCGGCGAGTACGCCATGCTCCACGCCGCCGCCGAGAAGGGCTGGCTCGATCTCGAGGAGGTCGCACTCGAGTCCCTGCTCTCGATCAAGCGGGCGGGCGCGGATCTGATTCTGACCTACTTCGCCGAGGACGTTGCGGGACGACTGCGCTGAGTCTCGCAGCCGGAGCGTGTTCTGCGGTGGTGTGCACCTGGGGCGGACCGGAATCAGAAAGAGAGTTGATGAACGTCCAGTCACAGGGGAGACGATCACTGAAACTGACCGAAAGACGCCGCGCACGACACTGATTGGCGGTTTGCTGGGCGGTGACCGGTAGTACTTGCCACAGCCACTATGCGAAGTGGTACCTAAACGCCCAGTTGCAGCGCGAATCCGCGCCAAACTGCGGACGTCGGAAACCTAATACACATTATATTGACTCTAGAGTTTGACGATCCAACCTAATAGGGCAGGATACTTGACGAACAACAACGCGTAGCCTTATATTCCACTGTTACATCCCAGTCGAACGTGATTTGGAACACGAACTGCAGTGGAGATGGCGGAATAGTGGACGATTGTCTACAGTGTCCGGTTAGAGTGATCCGTTCGAACGGAACTGAGGTGCGTACGTAATGGTTGAATCGGTCGTGTTACAAGCAGAGATGGGCGATCTCGAGTCGCTCGCGACGGGGTTGAACCTGGTGTGGATGCTGACGGTCACCTTCCTGATCTTCTTCATGCACGCCGGGTTCGCGATGCTCGAAGCGGGACAGGTCCGCTCGAAAAACGTCGCGAACCAGTTGACGAAGAACATGCTGACCTGGGCGGTCGGCATTCTCGTGTTCGTCGCCGTCGGGATGGGAATCGCGAACAACGTCGGGACGATACTCGGCGGCGGCAGCGGCTCGAGTCCGCTGACGCAGTTTGGCCTCGACCCGAGCGTCGAGATGGCCGAGTTACTGTTCAGCGCGGTGTTTGCGATGACGGCCGCGACGATCGTGTCCGGTGCGGTGGCAGGCCGTGCAAAACTCCGCGCCTACGTGGCCTACACCTTCCTGCTCGCGGCGGTCATCTACCCGGTGGTCGCGGCGATGGTCTGGTACGCGCCCGGTGCTGAGGCACCACTTCTCGAGAGCCTCGGCTTCGACGACTTCGCGGGCGGGATGGTCGTCCACGGTGTCGGTGGGGTCGCGGGACTGACCGCGGCCTGGATCATCGGCGCACGGATGGACAAGTACGGCGACGACGGCAGCGTCAACATCATTCCCGGCCACTCGCTGACGTTCGCCGTGCTGGGGACGCTGATTCTCTGTTTCGGCTGGTTCGGCTTCAACGTCGGGACTGCTGCGCTGGTCATCGACACGGGCGAGTTCGTCCTCGGTGACTTCGCCATCGTCGGGCGAGTCGCAATCGTGACCGCGCTCGGCATGGGACTCGGCGCACTCGGCGCGTCGACTGTCTCCCTGGCGATGAACGGAAAAGTCGACACGCTGTACGTCGCGAACGGGATGCTCGCCGGCCTCGTCGGCGTCACCGGTCCGACGGACCTCATCACGCCCGTCGGGGCGATCGCGATCGGCTTCCTCGCCGGCGCACAGCTCCCGCTCGTCTTCAAACTCGTCGACGAGACACTCAAGATCGACGACGTCTGTGCAGTCTTCCCCGTTCACGGGACTGCGGGCATGCTCGGGCTGCTCATCTACCCGCTGTGGTCCGTCGAGGGAACGGCCATCGGCAGCGGCGTCATTGCCGGCGGCCTCCTTTCGATCGAAGCCAGCGCGTTCGCACCGCAGTTCGTCGGCGTCGCGACCATCACGATCTGGACCGTCGTGGCGACTGCAGCCGTCTGGGGCGCGTTCAAGCTAATCGGACAGGCCCGCGTCACGCCCGATCACGAACGCGACGGCCTCGACCTCGCCGAACACGGCGTCGACACCTACCCAGAGTTCGGTCAGCCGGATATCGCTGCAGACGGCGGGCACTCGAGTTCCGTCGCTCGAACGGATGGTGGCGAGCAGCCCCTGCGTTCCGATGGGGGAACGACCGACGGGAGTGAGATCGAGATGGTCACGGCGATCATCCGTCCTGACCGCCTCGGTGCAGTCAAGCAGGCGCTGGCCGAGGTCGGTGCGCCGTCGCTGACGGCCACCAACGTCTCTGGGCGCGGCTCTCAGCCCGCAAAGATGGGGCAGTGGCGCGGCGAGGAGTACACCGTCGACCTCCACCAGAAGATCAAGATCGAGTGCGTCGTCGCCGATATCCCAGCGGACGAAGTCGTCGATGCGATCGCCGACGCCGCGAACACGGGCGAACCGGGCGACGGGAAGATTTTCGTTCTCCCGGTCGCAGACGCATACCAGGTTCGCACCGGAAAGACGGGGACTGAGGCGATCTAATCGATAGGGTCTCGTCCGCGGTCCCGCACCCGGATGACACCACGGCCCCGTCTCAATCGGTATATCAGAGAGACTGATTGTCTCCAGAGATGACCCACATTTATCACGTCGCTCTCGAAGGTAGCTGATGAATGAGTCAGCGGGGTAACCGGTCGACGGTGGAGTACGACGAAACGGAGGGGAACGAAAGCGAAGCGGACGCTGCAGCGCAGACGAAGACGGACACCAGTTCGGGTGACGAGCCGTTCTGTCTCGACGACGAAACAGTGCTGGTCGACACGCGGCCGACGTGGTGGGGATGGACTGGCTCGCTCACGCTTGCAGGCATGTTTGTCGGATTCGGACTCCTTTTGAGTTTCGTCGAACTCGCGGTCGGGCTCCTGGCACTCGTTCCGGGCGTCCTGATCGCAGGCTACGTCTGGTATCAGCGGACCTACCAGCGGTATCTCGTCACCGACCGGCGCATCATCGTCGTGACCGGAATGACGACCAGAACGACGAACGAAACGTGGGTCGAAGACGTGAGTGGACTCCAGACCAAAACGACGTCGTTCAGCCGCAGTCGTGGGTACGGCACGATCACGGTTTCGCACACGGTGACGCCGAGCGGTTTCGGCATGGGTGGCGATCTGCAGTTGCAGGGCGTTCCGAACTACGAGCAGGTGGCCCAGACGGTTCGGAGACGCCAATCCGAGCGGAAGGGGCGCTGAGGCAACCACTTACGGTGACAGTGTCGGGTCTGGTGGGCTCGGCAGACGCAGACTCCCATCGGACAGATCGCAGCCGAACCTCGGTACTACTTTGCCGTCCCGTTCCCTAGGCTCGCGCATGAACGACGACAACTCGCGCGCGCTGTACGATCGAGCGCTCTCGGTGATGCCCGGCGGCGTAAACTCCGCCGTCCGCGCCGCGATCGAGCCCTACCCGTTCTTCGTCCAGAAGGGCGACCGCGGCCACGTCATCGACGCCGACGGCAACCGCTACATCGACTGGGTGATGGGCCTGGGCCCGCTGCTGCTCGGGCACAACCTCCCCGAATCCGTCCAGGCCGGCATCCAGCAGAAGGCGAGCGAGGGACCGATGTACGGCACGCCGACCGAAATCGAGGTCGACCTCGCCGAATTCGTCGTGCGCCACGTCCCGAGCGTCGAGAAGATCCGGTTCGTCAACTCCGGCACCGAGGCGACGACCTCGGCCGTCCGACTCGCGCGCGGCTACACCGGGCGAAACAAAATCGTCGTCAACCAGGGCGGCTACCACGGGGCCCAGGAGTCAACGCTGGTCGAAGGCGACGCCGAAAGCGTCGCACCTTCCTCCGCCGGCGTCCCGCAGTCGTTCGCCGAGCACACGATTCCGGTGCCGTTCAACGACGAGGACGCCGTCCGCGAGGCGTTCGAGAAACACGGCGACGACATCGCCGCCGTCATGACCGAACCGATCCTCGCCAACTACGGTATCGTCGATCCCGACGACGGCTACCACGACTTCCTGCGCGAGATCACCGACGAACACGGCTCCTTGCTCATCTTCGACGAAGTGATCACCGGCTTCCGCGTCGGCGGGCTCGGCTGCGCCCAGAGCGAGTTCGGCGTGACGCCCGACCTGACAACGTTTGGCAAGATCATCGGCGGCGGCTTCCCCGTCGGCGCACTCGGCGGTCGCGCAGAGATTATGGAGCAACTGGCACCCTCCGGCCCCGTCTTCCAGGCCGGCACCTTCTCCGGCCACCCCGTCACGATGGCGGCCGGACTCGAGACGCTCCAGTTCGCCGCGGCGAACAACGTCTACGACCACGTCAACGCGCTTGGCGACCAGCTACGGTCGGGACTCACCGACATCGTCGCCGAGCAGGCCCCCGAGTACACCGTCGCCGGCACCGACAGTATGTTCAAGGTGATCTTCACGCGCGACGGCGAGGCACCCAAAAACGCGGGCGACGTGAAGAACGCCGAAACCGACCGCTGGCGGCGTGTCTTCTGGGGCCAGATGAAAGAACAAGAGGTCTTCCTCTCACAGAACCAGTTCGAGTGCCAGTTCGTCAGCTACGGCCACACCGAGGCTGATGTCGAAGAGACGCTCGAGGCGTACAAGCACGCGCTGTAAGCTGTCCAACCCCCACAAAATCAGCCGCGACGACGAACTGTTATGAGGCCGGACATCGTTCGCTCTCGCAGGTGTCGCCGATCGTAGACGGACTCGACTGGGCACGGGTCGTCGAGCGCCTCCTCTATCTCTTTCCACCGATCATCGGTGTCGGGATCGTCGGCGTGCTCCAGGAACTCGAGTACCCCGTCCCGGGACTCGACTTCGGACTCTTCCTCGTCGGGACGTTCGGCTATACGGTGTTGACACTGGCACTCGCGATGGCGCTCGTGTTGGACGCGAAACGGGTTCGCGAGCAGCCGAAGGCGAGTGGCAACTGGCGGCCACACCCGTGGCTCAACGGGCTCTTTGCACTCCTCTGGGCACCGGTGGCGGGCGTCGTCTACCTCGCCCGGCGACACAGGCGCTTTGGGACGCCAGCGGGCTGGTCGGGGTGGTGGCTCGTGATCGCGGCCACGCTGGCGACAACAGTTGGTGGCCTCGTCGCCGCGATCGTGGCGTTCCTGCTCGCGATTCCGGGCGTCGTCGCCGGTGCGATCGGGCTCGCAGGTGCGATCGCCGTCGGTGCGTTTCCGGTGGCGATCCATCAGGATGCAGCCTACGTCTGTACCGAATCGAACTCGTGGCGACCGAATCCCGGCATCTATCTGGGACTTGCGTTCCTGAGCCTCTCGGTCGCGCCGTTACAGCCACTCGTCGCGGGGTACTACTTGCGAAAACGACGACGAGAGATCGGTCTTGACGGCGAGTGAGCCGGCGGAAACCGAACGACGATTGCAGGATCAATCCGCCGCGACGACGATCGGCTCCCGATAGCACTCGATCGCCTCGAGAACCGCCTCGCGGTCGTCGTCACCGACATCGAACTCGAGTAGCGCGTCGTTGAGGTGGGTCGCGATCGCGTCGAACTCGTCGTGGTCGATCCCCATCCCGTCGTGAACGGCTTCCATCTCGCCGCCCGTGTAGTCAACTGGCCCGCCCGCGACCGAACTGATGAACTGGGTCTGGTGGGCGCGCTGTTTCTGCATATCCACGTCCTCGAAGAAGTGTGCGACCTGCTCGTCGGCCACGACGCGGTCGTAGAACTCGTCGACGACGGCACCGATCGCGTCCTCGCCGCCGAGTCGGTCGTACAGGGTGTCTGTCATCGTGTACGGCTTCTCACGTACAACGAATAAACCACATCCCGAATATGTTGGTCGAAAAGTGTGTCAAAATGCCTCATACACGCACCCGTTCACAGTGGTGGGTGATCCAACTGTCCGTACCGTCGGTGGGCAGGCTGAATGGGCCCACCGATCGAATCGAACTCGAGTACCAAGCGAGTCGGGCGACAAGCGTGCGCTTTTCATACCTCAGGCGAGGACTACCTTCTATGAGAACGCGTGGGACGTTGCGACTGGCGACACGGGGATCCACTCTCGCCCGGCGGCAGGCCACACTCGTCAAGGAGGCCCTGGAGAACCACCGGTACGAGGTCGAACTCGTCACCGTCGAGACCACAGGCGACCAGATCCGAGACGAACTCATCCATCGGCTCGGCAAGACAGGTGCCTTCGTCCGGGAACTCGACGAACGCGTACTCGAGGGCGACCTCGACGGCGCAATTCACTCGATGAAGGACATGCCGACCGAACAGCCCGACGACCTCGTCACCGCGGCCGTACCGGAACGTGGCCGCCCCGGTGACTACCTGATCACGCCCGACGGCGCGACGCTGGAGGAGCTTCCACAGGAAGCGACCGTCGGCACCTCGAGTCTCCGCCGGCGTGCACAGCTCCTCTCCGAGCGACCCGACCTCACCGTCGAGCCGCTGCGCGGGAACGTCGACACCCGACTCGAGAAGCTCCTCGCGCCGTCGCTGCAGGTCGAACACGAGGAGCGCAGCGAGGCAGATAAGGAACGGAAGGGGGAAACCGGAAATGAGGACTTCGAGCCCGAATTCGACCAGACCGTCGACGAGTGGTTCGACGGCCTCTCGGAACTCGAAAAGCAGGCGCTCGGCCGCGAGGTCGAAACGGAGTACGACGCCATCGTCCTCGCACAGGCCGGACTGGAGCGCAGCGGCCTCGAGCACTACGTCGACGCGCAGGAACTCCCCACCGGAACGTTCGTCCCCGCACCGGGACAGGGCGCGCTCGCCGTCACCGCAACGGACGGCGAGACCGCCACGGAGATCCAGTCCGCGATCGACCACCCGCGTAGTCGCGTCGAGACCACCGTCGAGCGCACCGTACTGGCCGAACTCGGCGGCGGCTGTATCGCCCCAATCGGCATCTACGCTATCATCCAGGGCGAGTACGTCCACACGGCGGTCAGCGTCTTCGACCGCGACGGCGAGGAGTCGATCACGGCGACGCGGGACCTTCCGGTCGAGAACCACGCGACAGCCGCCCGCGAGTTCGCACAGGACCTCGCCGACCGCGGCGCTGCGGAACTGATCGAAAACGCGCGCAAGGAAACCGAAAGCGAGTCCGAGCCGAGCCAGGAGGACCAGCCGGAGGGGAAATAGATGAGCGCTCCCGAGCCGGGCACCGTTTACCTCGTCGGCAGCGGTCCCGGCGACCCCGACCTGCTCACCGTCAAAGCGACGCGGCTACTCGAGTCCGCCGACGTTGTGCTCCACGACAAGCTGCCGGGGCCGGAGATCATCGACCAGTTGCCCGAGGACCGACGCGAGGACGTCGGCAAGCGCGCCGGCGGCGAGCGCACGCCCCAGTCGGCAATTAACGAGCGGCTGGTCGAACTCGCCCGCGAGGGCAAGAGCGTCGTCCGACTGAAGGGCGGCGACTCGTTCGTCTTCGGCCGTGGCGGCGAGGAGGCAGAGTATCTGGCGGATCACGAGGTCCCGTTCGAGGTCGTCCCCGCCGTCACCTCCGCCATCGCCGCCCCCGCGGTAGCCGGGATTCCGGTCACCCACCGAGACCACGCCTCCTCTGTCTCGTTCGTCACCGGGCACGAGGACCCGACGAAGGACGAATCCGCTGTCAACTGGGACGCCCTCGCCGCCACCGGCGGCACCATCGTCGTCCTGATGGGCGTCGGACGACTCCCGGACTACACGCAAGCCCTGCGTGAGGCCGGGATGAACCCCGAAACGCCGGTCGCGCTCATCGAGCGCGGCACCTGGCCCGGCCAGAAAGTCGCGACGGGGACACTCGAGTCCATCGTCGACGTGCGCGACGAGCACGACATTTCGCCGCCCGCGGTCACCGTGATCGGTGACGTTGCCGGGACGCGCGAGGGGGTACTCGAGTTCCTGGCGAACGAAACAAACGAAGCAAACGAAGCGACCAAAGAGCGCGAGGAGGAGATCTAACCCATGCGCGACCTCTCCGTCGCCGTCTTCCGCCCCGACGACGAACGCCTCGCGGACGCGGTCGAACTGCTCGACTCGCTTGGTGCAACGGCAGTTCCGGATCCGATGCTGGCCGTCGATCCAACGGACGCCATCCCGCGCACGGACGCGGACTACGTCGTCCTCACGAGCAAGACGGGCGTCGAACTCGTCGCGGAGACGGACTGGGAGCCCGGCGAGGCGACCGTCTGCGCCATCGGCCCGAAAACCGCCGACGCGATCCGTGCCGCGGGCTACGAGGTCGACATCGTGCCCGACGAGTACACCTCGAGCGGCCTCGTCGCCGAACTCGAGTCGGACCTCGACAGCGCGCGGGTCGAAGTCGCCCGCAGCGACCACGGCAGTCCCGTCCTGCTCGACGGATTCGAGGCTGCCGGCGCGTACGTCCACGAGACGGTGCTCTACCGACTCGTCAGACCCGAGGGGAGCGGCGAGTCAGCCGAGCGCGCCGCCGCAGGCGACCTCGACGCGGCCTGCTTCACCTCGTCGCTAACCGTCGAACACTTCCTCGAAGCCGCCGCCGAGCGCGACGTTCGGGCGGACGCGCTGGCGGGACTCGAAGACGCGACTGTCGGCGTCATCGGCGAGCCGACCCGGGAAACCGCCGCCGAGTTCGGCATCGACGTCGACCTCGTCGCGAGCGAAGCGACGTTCGACGCGCTGGCCCGAGAGACAGTCGACGTACTCTCCTAACGGTTGCGAGCCACACAGTATCTGTGATCAGCGACCCGTTGGGAGCAGTTCTGATGATCGCTGCAGGAATTGTTTTCGTACTCGCCGTGAGTGTGACACCTCAGTTTGAATACCGAAGCCGTATCATCAACGGCTAATGGCAAAGTTTTAGGTTGTTTTTAATTGGTATCTCCCATGGGGAAAACACACATCAGCGTTGTTGGAATGCACATATCACTGGTCGGTGGCTTATTGATGATCGACTCGCATCTGAGCGGTATAGAACCGCCAGCATTTTCGTTCGGGATGATTATCGCTGGAATTGTTATAACAATCGCGACACTTCTCGGCTATATTAGCCTCGACTGATTATGGGGATCCGGTGTCGTGGTAATAGGGTGCCGTTCCTATCAGACAACACACCCTGAGATACGGGACGCTCCTCCCCCTCTCTAACGTCGGAGTCCGTAGATCGCACGCGTCTCGGGAGGAATTCTACATCATCGACGAGAGGCACACATCGGTACGAACGCCCGACCAGCCTCCGTCACTCACCACCTGTGCCTGATCCGCACCTTTATTCGGGAAGCCGATCCAACGATACCGCGATGGCTGGCCCAATCCCCGAACTCGAGGACCGCGCACTCGAGTGCGCACGAAAACTCTGTGAGGCAGAGCGCGTATTGCTCGCCTCTCACATCGACGCCGACGGACTGACGAGCGCCGCCATCGCGAGCCAGGCGCTCGAACGCGCGGGGATTCCGTTCGAGACCGTTTTCGAAAAACAGCTCGACGCGGCGGCTATCGAGGCTATTGCGGCGACCGAGTACGACACCGTCCTCTTTACTGACTTCGGGAGCGGCCAGCTCGACGAGATCAGCGTCCACGAAGCGGACGGCGCGTTTACGCCGGTCATCGCGGACCACCACCAGCCCGCCGACGCGGAGACGCCCTACCACCTCAACCCGCTCCTGTTCGGCATCAACGGCGCGTCCGAACTTTCGGGTGCTGGTGCGAGTTACGTTCTCGCTCGGGCGCTCGCCGAGGTTTCGGACGAGACAGTCATTTCCGACGGTGGCAGCGAAACCGCAGCCCGCGCCGACAACCGCGACCTCGCCGCCCTCGCCATCGTCGGTGCCGTCGGCGACATGCAAGACTCCGACGGCGAACTCCACGGCGCGAACGAACAAATCGTCGCCGAGGGCGTCGACGCCGGCGTCGTCGAACCCAGCACCGACCTCGCCCTCTACGGCAAGCAGACCCGCCCGCTCCCGAAGCTACTCGAGTACGCCACCGACGTGCGTATCCCGGGCATCTCCGGCAGCGAACGCGGGGTGCTCTCGTTTCTGGATGAGTTGCCACTCGAGTTGCGCCGGCCGGCGGACGGGGGTGGCGACGGCAACGGCGACGACACCGGCGAGTGGCGTCGCTGGGCGGAACTAACCGCCGATGAGAAACAGACCGTCGCCAGCGCGCTCGTCAAGCGGGCCGTCTCCCGCGGGGTACCGGCGGGGAAGATAGACCGACTCGTCGGCACTGCCTACGTCCTGAGCGACGAACCTGTCGGCACCGAACTGCGCGACGCCAGCGAGTTCTCGACGCTGCTCAACGCGACCGCGCGCTACGAGCGCGCCGACGTTGGCCTGGCGGTCTGTCTCGGTGATCGTGGAGCGGCACTTGAGCAGGCCCGAACCCTGTTGCGGAACCACCGGCGCAACCTCTCGAACGGCATCGATCTCGTGACCGAAGAGGGCGTAACACACACGGACAACCTCCAGTGGTTCCACGCGGAAGACCGCATCCGCGAGACGATCGTCGGCATCGTGGCCGGCATGGCGATGGGTAACGAAGGAATCAGCCGCTCGAAGCCGATCATCGCGTTCGCGAACAAATCGGACGATGACGCAGGAGCGGGCGCGGAGCCGGAGCCGGAGCCGACGGACGACCAAAAACAGGAGGTCAAAGTCTCCGCTCGCGGTACGCACAGTCTGGTTCGGAACGGGCTTGACCTCTCTACCGTGATGGGACAGGCCTCACGCGCCGTCGGCGGCGACGGCGGCGGACACGACGTTGCAGCCGGTGCGACCGTCCCGAAAGGGAACGAGGCGGACTTTATCGAGCACGCGGACGAACTCGTCGGCGAGCAATTATCGTGAACGGTGGCGACAGCTACCGCGAGTAGCGGGAACAGCTTTCGTGATCGTCGACGAACAGCTATCGTGACCGGTTCATCGACGCCGGCATCGTCGGCACGAGCGGCGCACGCGAGGTCAGCATGTAGGCCGACTTGCGGACCGCACCCTTGGCGTACTGAACCGTACTCTTGTGGACCGGCGTTCGTTTCCCGCGGATCTGTGTTCGGCCCTCGAGTATCGCGTCGACAAGGTCGTCGCCGCTGATCTCTGCCTTCGAAGGCGTGCTGTCGGCCGGTTTCGGCGTAACGAGAACCTCAGTGTACGCCTTGCCGACGTTCGGGAGGTAGTGTGCGTCGCTCGCACCGATCTCTGGATACTCGCGACGGCGGGCGAACGTCCGCGCCCGGCGATTGCGATAGCCGGTAAAGAGCATCGAGTTGTACGTCTCGATTGCGTCCGCATCCTCGATGTGGCGCTTACGAACGCCGTGACGGCTACGCTGGAACGGATGCGGGACGATCGTGATTCCACCGAGTTCGCGAACCGTCTCAACGGTGTCCATGAACGGCTGTCCGGGATCTGGTCGCTCTTCAACACCAACCGCGAGAAGGTGGCCGTGACGCGTCGATATCTCGACACCCGGAATGCCGATGAGTCCGTACTCCGGTGCTAACTCCGCCGCACGGAGCGATTCGTCGATCTCGTCGTGATCCGTAATGACGACGCCGTCGAGGTCGATATCCGCCGCGTGTTCGAGAATCAGTTCGATCGGTTCGTGGCCGTCGTAGGAGTCCTCCGAGTGGACGTGAAAGTCGATCGCAAAGGGGAGCGGTGTCATAGGGATCCAGCGGGAGCTACCCCCTGTACCGTCGAGAACAGCATAAGCACTCTGCTGGTACATGGTAGGCGATAAGACCAATTCCGTATCGCAATATATGATTTATTGACTGCGACTGTGGTGGATGAACGAGAACAGAAAACAGGTCGCTACGGCACCGTGCTGTCGACTGTAGACGCTGCAGCGACAGACAGCGGTCAGCAGCCCCTACGGATCACCCGACAGCTGTGTTCGACGGTACTCGAGTAGCAGCGGAGGCGAGGGAGAAGACCCAAGTCCCACACACGACGCTGGATCAGAAACGGCACGGATGACGTCTGGAACCGGTGTAGTCAGGAACAGGCAGAGAAAGAAATCGTGTCTGTACAATTGAGGAACTCGACCGGGAGAGGGTGGCGGCGAAGTCGTATGCAGTGGAGTCTCCGTTTTTGGTCAGTTTGCGTTTCAACCACAACTGATCTGAAAGATTGACTAGCAGTGACACACAACCACAGCGGAGTTACCCGTGATTCAGGCGCGAAGAATACTTCATACACCACTCGATACCGCGAAGGTGGTGACGACGACCGAGACCGCTCGAATCGGTGTGCTTCGAACGCGAAACTGATCTGTTTGCGAGAGGAGGACCAATTCGGACGCAGGAATGGTGGGGAACGCGAGTACAGTACAGTCGAACCACCTGTTCCGCAAATAGTGCGCGGCGACGTATCTCACCCAGCTCAAGTCCAGCACTACGCATTGTTTGAGGACAGCACCGTTATCACACACAGGTTTCTGGCTGAAAGACCAGTTCTGAACAGTGAGCAGGTGCACGCACACGGCAGTGATACACCCGTATGCGCTATACAGAATTTACCTTCGTCAGCGAACGAGGAACGACAACGCTTCTCTCTTACTTCGATCGTGACCGACTCTCCGGGACGATATCCGACATGGACACCTCACGAAGGACGTTCACCACCTCGATCGGGTCCGCCGGCTGCTCGACTGAGTCGTGAACGCGATGCATGCACTCGAGTAGTCCTTCGACGGCGGCGCTGCGCGTGGAGACGCGAGCGATCGCTTCCGAGAGCGAACGGTCACCGAGCGAGTAGCGACAACGCAGTTCCCAGTAACAACAGAGACCGAATCCGGGGTGAGAGTTTGCGGCGGGGGTTCGATCGGCGACGAGAACGGTTGGCGATCGGCGATGTCGGTAGGCGAAACAGCCGTCATCGTGCTCAGTGGGTCCCCATTCCGGGGGGAGTTGCTCCCACGGAATGGGATGGTGATCGGGGGGCATAGTTGTCGATAGCGCCACTCGGAGAGGTGTCGGTTCGGCTTGCAAGCGCACCCTACTCTGTAGGGTCCCCCTACTTTCAGCAGGAGCAGGCAACACCAGTTCGCGTGACGATCTATCAGTGACGTTCTGTGTGACCGTCTGGCACCGAATCCAGCGTGGCGGGACTGATCGTCCGACTTTTGTCTGCGCTCGTCCGTAGCACCAGTATGGCACACACGAATACCGAGTTCGATCCCGAGGCGTTCGAGGACAAGTACGCCAACTACTTCCCCGAACTCCAGCAGGCCTACAAGAACGCGTTCAACCGGATGAACGACCAGTACGACTCCGAACTGGTCCACGCAATCGACCAGCAGGTACTGAACGAGAGCGAGCCATTCTACGTCGGTGATGAGGACGACGCGGACGGCGAGTTCCGCATCGAACTCCCCGAGAACCCATACGATCGGCTTACCGGCGTGGTCGTCGACCGGGACCGATTCGAGGAGGTTCTCGAGATCCACATCGGAGAGATCGAGACTGAACTCGAGCGCGTGTTCGGACTGGCCTAAGTCACCAAACCGGCCCGAACAAGAGCAGAGCACCGAACAGCAGTGCCCGCCAGCGGGAAACGACGGAAGGTTTAGGGAGGTTCGTCCCTAACGCCGAGATATGAGTACCGAAACCCAGGGCGGAGACGATCTCGAGGACCGCGTCGCAAACTTCCTGCGACGGAACTTCCCGCAGATCCAGATGCACGGCGGCAGCGCGGCGATTCAGGATCTCGACCGCGAGACCGGTGAGGTCACCATTGCACTCGGTGGCGCCTGCAGTGGCTGTGGGATCTCCCCGATGACGATTCAGGCGATCAAGAGCCGCATGGTCAAGGAGATTCCCGAAATCGAGAAGGTCAACGCCCACACCGGCATGGACGGCGGTGGCGACATGGGCGGTGGCGCGAGCCCCTCCTTCCCCGGCGAGACCGTCGATGACGACGGCGGCGAAGCCGACGAAGGACCGGAAGCACCGTTCTAACGCACCGTCGGCCTCGGTGTGAGTTCGCCCGTTCGATTCGAGACGGGCAACGAGTTACCGATCGTGACGGACAGAAAGTGCAGCCCGCTGGCGACGGGTGGAAACGATACGAACACTGTTCTACAGCTATCCACGCAGTCGAAGTGATGGCTTCTCACCAACCACCACTATCACTACCATACCACTACCGCCAACAACCGTTACGTTGTGCGCACACCACAACCTCGTTCCCACGTCCGAATCAGGGCCGTAAGCATCTGATTCGTCGGGACGTCGACCTCGAGTGCTGTCGCCCGCGCCACCACATACCCGTTTATCGAATCGACCTCAGTCCGTCGACCGGCAGCGACGTCCTGGGCCATCGACGACGTGTTCGCAGCCGTTCCCGTCGCGACGCGGTCCATCGCCGCAACCGCATCCCGCTCTCGAAGCGAAATCCCCGCAGCCTCTGCAACCCGTGCCGTCTCACGGGCTGCGTCCCTCGCCAGTTCGGCTGCAGGACCGGACACAACAGCCTCGTTCGTCGTTCCCGTAAGCGCCGTTACCGGATTGATGCCCGCGTTAATCGCGAGTTTCGTCCATAGCCGTCGTGGCATGTCCTCCGCGATAACCGTCTCGAGACCCGCTCGGTCGAAGGCATCCCTGATGTGTGCCGCCTGAGTACTCGAGTTGGCACTACTCCCGGTTACCCGCTCATCGAGCGAGCCGAGCACGATTTCACCGAGTCCGGTGCAGTCGACGACACCCGGCTCGTCGAGAAGTGCTCCATAGGTCGCCGTTCCCGCCAGAACCGGCGCGTCAATCGCAGCGGCGAGCGTCTCCTCGTTT
The DNA here is from genome assembly GCF_001861355.1 of Natrialba sp. SSL1. Classification (GTDB taxonomy): domain Archaea; phylum Halobacteriota; class Halobacteria; order Halobacteriales; family Natrialbaceae; genus Natrialba. The sequence goes on along the minus strand of NZ_MASN01000060.1, from coordinate 342,359 downwards.
CCCATCCCGTTTTGCAGCGAGAGGACAGCGTCGAACGCGCCGGTTGCGAGCGTGTCGGCTGCAGCAGGGGTGTCGAACGATTTGACGGTCACGATCGCGAGGTCGGCTGCGAGATTGCTGCCATCTGTCGTCGCGTCGGGGGTGACCGTCTCGTCGAACACGCCACCGAGCTGGAGTCCGGATTCGCGGATCGCGCTCGCGTGTGGCTCGCGGGCGACGAGTGTGACCGTGTGCGCATCGACTCGAGCGAGTACGCCGCCGACGAGACTGCCGAGACTACCGGCTCCGAAGACCACGACCTCCATCGTATGAAGGGCGGGACGCCAGCGCGATAAAGCTGCTAGTCTTCGGTCCAATAATAGAGGTTCTCTCGCTCCGTCCCACAGGACGGACACGCCGCTGGCAGGTCCTGCTCGAGGTCGCCCATCTCACCGCACTCGAGACAGCGCCACATCAGGTGTGCCTCGCCGAACTCGTGGCCGGACCGAACGTGTTCGATGCTTAGCCCCTCCATCCCATCGCGAATCGTCACGTAGAAGCCGTCCTCGTCGAAGCCGCGGATGTGGCCCACTTTTTCACCGTCTTTCGTGTAGACCGCACTTCCAAAACCCAGGTCGGGTCGATCTGGCGTCATAGAGCAAAGGCACGCCTCGAAGCGGCATAAAGGCGAGACGAAGCTCTAGACAGTGTGAACGGTTCGGTAGCGGCGTTTTGAGACAGGCGGCCATACAGTCAATGAACTGTATTCTGGTATATCGAATTAGTGCAGGAGACGATAGCGGGACGGTCAACCGACAGGTCCTGCGAGGCATGGTGGGGCAACAGGAAGCCGAATCAAGCGGCAGAGATAACGAGTCGTATCAGGCCACCGAACGCAGACAGAGAAGCCAGAACGAACCAGAGATGACGAGCGGTGTTCGTGTGTGGAGCTCAATAGCGGCAACAGTGGCGTCAACAGCTATGGCTGAGAGTCCGACTCATCGGGGAAAATCTTCCCCGGATTCAGAATCCCGTTTGGATCAAACGTCGACTTGATCGATCGCATCGTGGCGACCAGCGCCTCGTCGTGTTCGGCCGGGACGTACTCCCGTTTTCCGATACCGATGCCGTGTTCCCCGGTCGCAGTTCCCCCCATTTCGACTGCGCGCGCCACGATCTGCTTGGACACGTCCTGTCCAGTCGAGACCATCGCAGGATCGTCTGGGTCTACCATCACGAAATAGTGGATGTTACCGTCGCCCGCGTGCCCGAAGCAGGGAATCATGATGTCCTGTTTCTCGCCCAGCGTTTTGATGTAGTCGACGATATCGGGCAACCGGTCGATCGGAACGGTGACATCGCCGGGAGTGAGCGGCGAGAGGGTGGGGTCGTACGGCTCGACCGCGTCGGCCAGTTCGCGGCGTGCTTCCCAGAGCGACGCCATCTCCTCGTCCTGTTCGGCGATTTCGAACGAGTCGATATCGTGTGCGTCGAACACTGTCCGGCAGAAGTCGACCTCGGCTTCGATGTGCTGATTCGCGTGGAACTCGAGGAAGACCATCGGCGAGTTGGGCAGATCGGTATCGAGTCGCGCGTTTGCAATCTCTGCGCTGAGTGAGTCGATCAGTTCGATCTTGGCCACGTCGACACCCGAGCGGACCGCGTCGAACACGGCGTCAGCGGCGTCGTCCAGGTTCGAAAACGTTGCGCGACCAGCCCAGATCTGTTCGGGTCGGCCAGTCAAGCGAAGCGTGAGGCGCGTGACGACCGCGAGGGTCCCCTCGCTCCCGACGAGGAGATCGAGAACGTTGTACCCCGAGGAGGTCTTTGCTGCCTTGCTCCCGACGGTGATTACCTCGCCAGAGGGGAGTACGGCCTCTGCTTCGAGCAGCCAATCTGCGACTTCGCCGTACTTCACCGTCTTCATGCCGGAGGCATCGTTTGCGATCATGCCACCGATCGTAGATATCTTCCCAGAGGACGGAAGCGACGGGAGAAGTAGCCCGTGACTTTCGAGTGCAGCGTTGATCTCGTCGCCGTAGATACCCGGACCGACATCGATCTGCAGCGCATCCGGCCGAATGTCGTGAACCGCGTCCATCCGCGTCAGGTCGAGGCTAATACCGCCGTGCATCGGAACGGCGTTTCCTTCGAGGCTCGTCCCGGCCGCGTACGGCGTAACTGGAATTCCGGCGTCGTTTGCTGCTGCGAGAACGGCCGAAACGTCCGCAGTGCTTTCCGGCCAGATGACGACGTCCGGATAGACGCCGTCTTCCTCGTCGGTCCCCCAGTCGTGGGACCGTTCGAATCGATCCGCATCAGTGAACGAATACTGGTCGGAATCCAGTTCGTCACAGATCTGGTCCAAACTTTCTGACATGCATAATAATTCGAATATACACCATTAAACGTGGTGATGCGGACAATTTGAGAAACGGCGTGACACTAGAGTTGGACTATCCAGTGGTGAAACAGAAGTTGACCGTCAGTCGCCGATAGCGTCCGTCGTCGCTTCGTAGAGCGTTTCGTCGTCTTGGCTGGCGTAATAGGACGCCACTGCAGGGCCTGCAATCTGGTGGAGCACGACCGCGACAGCGGGAACCAGTGACGCGAGCGGCGAGAAGAACGCAGCGGCAATCGCGACTGCCAGCGCGCTGTTTTGCATCCCAACCTCGAACGAGAGTGCACGCGAGCGCGCATCAGACATATTCGTGAGATAGCCAGTGCCGTACCCCGACCCGAGACCGATCGCGTGGTGGATCAGGACGGCAAGTATCACAACACCGCTCGCTGTGAGGAGATTGTCGACGGTGCCACCGATGACGGCGGCAACGATCGTCACGATTGCAAGCACGCTGATCGCTGGGAACACCGTCAAACCCGCTTCCGCGGCCCGCGGTGCGCGTTGGTCGAGAACACGGCGAAGCGTGAGTCCGAGAATGACCGGAATCACGACGATGAGAACGATCTCCTGAAACATCTCAGCAAAAGTGACGTCGATCTGCTCGCCGACAAAGAGGATAATCCAGGCAGGCATCACAATCGGTGCCGCAAGCGTCGTCACTGATGTCACCGTCACCGAGAGCGCCACGTCACCCTTGCCGAGATAGGTGTAGACGTTCGATGCCGTCCCACCCGGTGCTGCACCGAGGAGAATGAGCCCTATGCCAATCTCTGCCGGAAGCGAGAGGAGAACGACCAGCGCGTACGCAGAAAGCGGCATAATAACCCATTGGGCGACCGCTCCGAGAACAACATCCCGTGGTCGCTCGAGAATCCGTCTGAAGTCTTCGATGGTAAGCGTCATTCCCATTCCCAGCATCACGACTGCTAACAGGTAGGAAATGTAGTCACCGAGCCAGGCGAAGCTCTCCGGCTGTGCAAATGCTAACACCGCCGCGATGACCACCCAGAGAACGAAGAACTTCGTCACGAGTTGGCTGCCCTTCTTCACGCCATCCATTGTCGTCATTGTGTGAGTATAACATAATCAAACATCTAAATAAGTACCGGACGAGGTTGTAGTTGGTTGGAGCTGTCCTCGGTAACATAGAACCAGGTACTAAAGAGGACAATATTAGGGAACAAGAGTCATCAGAATGGTGGCTGGAACGACAGAACACACCACGAGAACTCCACACAGACTGCAGGGGACGACAGCCAGACAGACACACACACACACACACACACACTACCTGCGGCCACAGAACGGCCGCCGAAAGCGACCTCGTGAAGCCCAAATCAGGACAGAACAGCCGGTAGCGGCTACATGAAGTCTTCAATACCAGACTGTTTGTTCTTGTCGTTCTCGAAAATACTCTCGAGTGACTTCTCGAGTACTTCCAGTCGCTGTTTGGTGTAGTCTCGGCAGTCGTACTCCTCGGCGACCTCGATTGCCGTCTGCATGTACTTGTTCACCGATCCCTGGTGGACGGTGAGGTTGACGCGGCCGCCACACTCCCGACAGTCGCCGGTCAGTGGCATCCGGCGGAACTTCTCGCCGCAGTCGAGACACCGGGTTTCCTGTCGGGAGAACGCACGCAGGTTCCCGATCAGGTCTGGTAGGAAGTGGTACTCGATAACCCGTTCTGCGACGTCTGTTTCGTCGACGGCGGCGAGTTTCCGCGAGAGTTCGAGCTGGGCGTCCATCTTGTCCATCATCGAGCCCAGGGTCTTGTACGCGGAGAGATCCGGCCCCATTGCGATGTCTGTCACGTCGTGGGTGTGCTCAAAGCCGGTGTACTCGCCGTCGGTGCCGAGCGTGTCCTCGCCGATCTGGATGTCCACATCCTCCGGATCGGCCTGCTCTAAGGTTGCGAGATAGAACTCGCGGGGGTACTGCGAGACGATGTCCATGTTGTGGGCCTCGTCGTCGATTTCGGAAGGATCGATGCGAGAGGACATGACCAAAGGTGCGTCCATGCGCCCGCCTCGTTTGTCGGGGAGAAAACTTCTACTAAAGTTGAGAAGACCGTCCATGAGAAGCATCACACAGTCTTCGTCCCCGTCACAATTCCTTCGTTTTGCGGCGTGAAAGTACGGATGAGCGTATCCGACCGCTGCGCTCGTGAAACCAATCACTCTTCCGACAGTTGCGGCACTCGTGTGGGGAGCCATGCCGAAGACGAGTTCGCCGACCAGATCCTGGCGGTCCTCGAGTTCGTAGAACGGCTCGAGGCCGTAGTACTGTTCCAGCAGGTCGTCGATGAAGTCGGCCGTCTGCATCATGTGCTCGGCCGCACCGTCCGAGAGGACGATGTCCTGTACGTTGAGTTCGACCAACTGATCCTCGTGGACCAGTGGCTCGCCGTGGATGTCCTCCTCGTAGCCGAGTGCCTGAAGCTGCCCCACGTCGATATCGAGTTCGCTCGCGCGGACGGATGTCACCGGCAGGTCCGTCATGTCGTAGCGGACCGTGCCGTCTTTGAACGCCGACACGTCGTGTTTGGCGCGCAAGATCCCCTTCTCGATGGGTTCTGGAACCTTGTTCGACGAGGTCAGCCCCTTGACCCCCTTCAGGATCTCGAAGGCGTTCTCCCGCTCGCCGACGGACTCGAGTGCACTCCGAAATTCGTCGTTGATGTCGACCTCGCGGGTCTCGACACAGGTGCCCTCGATCTCACAGCGGCCACACTCGACGCGACCGGAGTCATCAGGCTCGAGTGACTGCTCGCAGTCGGGACAGCGGTAGTCGGGTTCGGTTCGGGTCTCGCAGTCGGGACAACGGTTCTTGAACGTCTCCGTGTCACAGCTTGGACACTGGTGGCGGCCGATCTGGATTTCGACGACGCCGGGCGTGTCCGACATTGTTTCGGCGTGTTTGGCTGCGTCGGCGACGTTGCGCTGTGCGCCGCCGGCTTCGCCGATCGGGAAGAGGGTGTGGACCGGCGGACTGAGGTCGCGGCGCTCGGATTTCTCCGGACGGCCCATTCTGTTGCCGACGCGAGTCGGCGAGCGTTCCCGGATTTCGAACGGTGCGACCTCGTTGGCGGCTTTGACGGCGTTCGAGCCGTCCGGCTGATCCTCGTGGCCCCAGGTGCGAGCGCGCGTCGAGAGGTCGTCGTCGGCCCAGGCGCGCTCGAGTTCGATCGTTGCTGACGAGGTGTTCGCGTCGGGTCCGTCGGGCGAGACGTTCGCACCAGGAGAGCGCGAGGAGCCGTCGGTCGCCGTCCGGCGGATCTCACAGCCAAGTGACCGCGCGAGCGGCCGCCAGTCGTCGATTTCGATTCGGCCGTTGGCCTCGCCGCTGCCCTCGCGCTGGCGGTGTTCGATGACGATAGTCTCGAGTGCCTCGCGTGTGGGTTCGGTGTACTCGAGGACGAGGGTGTCCGCGCCGTCGCCGCCAGTCCCGTCCCCGGTCTGCTCAACCCGTCCAGCAGCCACTGCGTCCGCCAACGCACAGAACTCCTCGACGGGCAAGTCGTGCCAGAGGTAGGTGTACATGGGGTGCAGCGGCGCGTCGTACTCGAGTGCCCACTCGATCGCCTCGTCGGGATCGGGGTGTTCGAGGTCGATGCGCGGATCGTCCTGCAGGGCCTGGATGTCGACACCGGCAGCCTCCACGTCTTGAATCCACCACTCAGGAGTGTAGGAGGCGGGCGCGAGCGGATGGTTGTTCTCGACGAACTCGCCGTAGTTGACGAGGTATTCGCCGAGGTCGAGGATCGCCTCGACGCCGTTTCGGATCTCCTTGGCTTCGGCGGGGTCGTCGACCTGTCGAACGTCGCCGTTGGCGAGTTTGACGGTCGGCCCCTCGATGGAGTCGACGGGGACGACGCCGGCGGCCTTGCCGGGTCGTTCGGTCTTGATCTGGGTGCCAGTCGCGAGGAAGTCGTCGACCAGGTGCATCGCGGCGGGGTGGACACCGGCGGTCGCAAAGCCGTGGTTTCTCGCGCGGCCGTAGCGCAGGCGGAAGCCGCCCGTGGCACACGGATGGGAGAAGACCGGCCGGCCGGCGATCAGGTCCCGGAGGAATTTTTCGGATTTACCGACGCGGGGTGGTCCCTCGCCGTCGCTGTCTTCGTCCGAAGTGTCGCCGTCGGCTGTGTCGGGGTCAGCCTCGTCCGTCTCGGCCGTTCCCTCGGCGTCTGTTTCGCTCTCTTCGTCGCCGTCTCCCTCGCCGTTCTCGTCTTCGGCAGCCGCGTCGTCGGCGTCTTCGTCGTCCTCCGAATCGGCCGCGTAATTGCCGTCGATCAGATCCTGCAGCCACGGCCAGTCGATCTCGTCGAGATTACGGGTGTAGCGCTGGATCTTGGGGGCCTTGAGCGCGATCCCCTCACCGAGCACGAGACACATCCCACCCCGGGCGCTGTTGGTGTCGACCCGCTCCAGGTCGCGAAAGCCGGAGACCTCCTCGTCGCCGGTCGCCTCCCCGTCCAGCATGATCGGGAGGTGCTTGGCGATGAACTTCGCCTCCTTGTCCTTCGGGCAGTACTGCAGGCCCGTCTCCTTGTCGTAGAGGGCGATCTCCTCGGCGTAGCGCTCGATCTCCTCCTGTCTCGCGTCGTACTGCTCGATGCCGACGAGTGCGCGTGTGTAGTCTGCGACCAGCACGGAGAGCGCCTGTGCTGTCCCGCCCGCAGACCGGATCGGCCCGGCGTAGTAGACGTTGACGAACTCCGTCCCGTCGTCGTTCGTCAGAATTTCGACCCGGTCGATTCCCTCGATCGGTGCTGCGACGACACCCTCCGTGAGCAGGGCGACCGCCGTTCGAACCGCGCCCTCGACCTTGCCGGCTTTCGTCTCGTAGTCACCGACGCGCCCCTCTGCGAAGTCCTCCGCGAGTTCGAGGGCTGCTTCCTCGCGAGACATCTCGCCCTCGAGTTCCCTGACGCGCTCGGCGACGCCGTCGATTCCCAGAATGTTCTCGACGCGGTCGGCCATGTCCCGTGCGGTCGGAATCTCGACGTCGGGTTCGGGATCGCTGCCGCGTTCTTTGGCTTCCTCGGCGACGTCGAACGCCTCCTCGAGCTGGGACTCGAGTTGCTCGAAGTATCGTTCGTCTTCCGCGCGCATCTCAGAGCCAGAGGTCGAGCTCGGTCGTTTCGTCGTACTCGCGCTCGAGGCCCTCCTCGAAGACGCGCATGTGGACCTCACCGGCCCAGACGGTGGCCTCGTTCAGGTGGCCGGCGTAGGTGGTGCCGTCTGGGTCAGAGAGGACGGCGTGGGTGTGGGCGAAGCGCTCACCCTCGAGTAGCGAGACGTTGCCAACACAGCTTGCGACCTCGAGTGGCTCGTCGAACTCGATGGGGTAGTACTCACACTCGTCCTGGTCGTAGAACCAGAGTTCGGCGTCCTGGACGGCACCGAGGGCGCTAAACCAGGCGGCGTCGGCCGCGACCTCGTCGGCGAGCGACTCGATTTCGGCGCGCCAGTCCGCGCCGGTGTCGAGGCGGGCGACGTACTCCGCGTCGGTGTCGACGGCTCGGTGGTTCATACAGCGATACTGTATGTGCCGGTGGAAAAAGGTCACTGTTCCCGTCAGTCGCGGACGATGTGGTGGTGTCGGAGTGCAACTGTGACACCATTGGAGGCCACGACAGGGCGGTAGTCCCACACAACAGATCACCGGCTGTGAGTGTCTGCTCGGCGAGTCGGCTGAGTGATGCGCGTCGAGAGATCCGGAGAAGAACGTTCCGAGACACCACATCTGTCCGATAGTACACAGCAGTGGTGACCAAAGGACAGCAAAAATCGTGTAAAATCGCATTACGTTGGGGCCTCGGTCAGTATCCCCGTTATTCCTCCTGTTTGGGAGAGGATAACAAAGAGTCGATGACTGTCTATATCGACGGGATGGTACGGAAGTTACCAGACGTCAGCCGGCGATACGTTCTTGCGACCGGAACGGCAGTGTCGGCGACGGCCATCGCAGGGTGCATCGGTGGGAACGGTGAGGAGGAAAACGGTGAGGAAGACATCATTGATCCCACAGACTACGACTACGATCGGGAGGAACCCGACGACGAGGACGCTGCTCGCGAGAGCACGATGGAGTACACCCAGGAGCTAGAACGGGACGAGGACTTCGACCCGATCCACTCCAACGACGCCTACAGCGCACAGGTGTACAACCTCGTGTTCGACGGCCTCTACGAGTGGGACGCCGGCCTCGATCTAGAGCCGAAGGTCGCCGTCGACATGCCCGACGTAGAGCGCGACGGCACACGATACCTCTACGAGATTCACGAAGGGGTCGAGTTCCACAACGGCGAGGAACTCACCGCGAGCGACGTGGCCCACACCTTCATGGCCTACCAGGAGGAGGACAGCGTCAACGAAGCCCAGTACGACATGATCGAGGACGCCGAGGCGATCGACGACTACCAGGTGCAGGTCGACCTCGAGCATCCCTACGGGCCGTGGGAACTCCAGACGATGGCGATTTCCATCGTTCCCGAGAGTGAACGCGAGAGCGAGGACGACCGCGAGGAGTTCAACACGAACCCGGTCGGCTCCGGCCCGTTCGTCTGGAGCGACTTCGAGTTCAACGAGTACGTGACACTCGAGCGCAACGACGACTACTGGGACGAGCCGGAGCCGTATCTCCAGGAGATCACCTTCGTCGACAACGTCGACGAGGCGAGCCGAGTCGGTGAGATCCGCGCCGGTGACACGGATGCGATCGCCGACGTCCCCAACGACGACTGGAGTGAACTCGAGGGTGACGACGACGTGCGGGTCCACATCAGCGAGAGCCCGTCGTACATGCACCTGACGTTCAACTGTCGGGACGACGCGCCGACGGGCGATCCCGACGTACGTCGAGGGATCTGTCATGCGTTCTCGATGACCGACTTCGTCGAGTCGCGTCTCGGAAACGTTGCACAGCCGCTATCGGCACCGATTCCGCCGATCACGAATGAACAGTGGAACTTCCCGCTCGACGAGTGGCACGACGAGCACTATCCGGAGTACGATCCAGACCAGGCCGAGGAGTTGCTCGACGGCGCGGTCGACGACGACTGGAGTCCGACGATCGCCGCACCGGGCGACCACCGCGGAGATCTGGCAGAGCGGATCGTGACCCGCCTTCACGAGATCGGCTACGAGGGAGCCCAGGCCGAGACGCTCGACTTCGGGACGCTGCTCGACCAGACGGTGTACAACGAGGATCCGAGTCCGGACGACTTCCAGGCGTATCTCCTCGGCTGGACCGGTGGGCCGGATCCGGATGCCTACATGTACAACCTCTACCACGAGAGTCAAGTCGGCATTAATCAGGCGCACTTCTACGAGGGAAGTGACAGCTTCCACGACGATATCGCGGAGGCTCGCGAGCTGGCGAATCAGGACGAACGGTACGACCTCTACGAGGGTGTCATGCTCGAAATCTTAGAAGAGCTGCCGTCGCTCCCGGCGTACTCGTTCCACAACACGATGGCGTCGGGCGAACACGTCCGGGACCTACACGCCCATCCGATGGTCCAGCAGAACCCGCGTCCCGTCTCCGAGTACGGCAACGTCTGGATTGACGACTAACCGGGAGCGTCTCGCTCGTGAACCGCGTCAGGGCTGGTTCGAACCGGCCCTGGCTACCACTGCCGACGCCCGCTGGACAAAGAGAGCGACGCCGGAACAGCACACGTCCGGGCCCGCCGCAGCTGAGACCGGAGACGATGCTGGCGTCGACCTGAGACGCGAAGACACGGGAACTCGACTCCGACCGACACCAACGCTGACATCGCTACCGCACTCACATGGGACTCCTACGATACACGGCATTTCGCGTGGTGCAGGCGATCCCCGTCCTGATTGGGATCACCGTCATCACGTTTATCCTCGCGAATCTCGCCCCCGGCGACCCCGTTCGGCTCATGCTGCAGGGCCAAGAGGTCGATCAGGAGGTGATCGAGCGCGTCGAGCGCCAGTACGGCCTCGATCGCCCGCTCCACGAACGGTACGTCACCTACATGGTCAACCTCCTGCAGGGCGACCTCGGACACAGCATTCACCGGGATCGGCCCGTCACCGACCTGCTCATTCAGCGGGCCGGACCGACACTCTTGCTCGTCATCTCCGCGTACGCGTTCGCGCTCGTCACCGCGATCCCGCTGGGTATCATCGCCGCAACTCGGCGAAACGAGCCGACCGATCACGTCTCGCGCATCGTCGCGCTCATCGGCGTGAGCACCCCCTCGTTCTGGATCGGCATCATGCTCATCCTGATCTTCGCGATCCAGCTCGGATGGCTGCCTTCGAGTGGGCTCGTCTATCCGTGGCGCAGTCCGGAACACTACGGCTACAGCGGCTATCTCGAGTTGGCGTTCCAGACGATACGCCATCTGTTGTTGCCGATGGTCGCGCTAGGGACGTTACAGATGGCGACGCTGATGCGCGTCGAGCGCACGCAGATGATCGAGTCGTTGCAGGGAGAGTACGTCAAACTCGCGCGGGCGTACGGCGTGCCGGAGCGGACGATTCTGCGAAAACACGCCTTCCAGGTCGCTCAGTTGCCGATCATCACGATCGTTGGACTCAACCTCTCGACGGCGCTCGGCGGTGCCGTGCTCATCGAGTACGTGTTCAACATCAACGGGATCGGGCGGCTGTTCTTGGAGGCGATCCAGAGTCTCGATTACCAACTGATCATGGGGATCACGATCGTGATCGGCACGATGTTCGTCATCGGCGTGATCATCACGGATATTTCCTACGCCTACATCGACCCCCGAGTGACCTACGGAGACCGTGACTGACCATGCGAGGAACACGTATCACGGCCGGCGATGGGAGCGGTCCAGAAAACGCCTCGAATAGCGCCCGAGAAAGCGCCACCGGACCAGGAGGTGTCTGATCGTGGCAATTGGCGAAGGGCAGATGGACGCTGACGCCGGCGGCCCGCAGGAGGACGTCGAAGCCAAGTTCGGCTGGCGCTACACGTTTGCGAAGGTGATGCAAGATACGACCGCACGGTGGGGACTGTACGTCATCACCGTCGTCCTGTTGATCTCGGCGTACACGGTCGTCGACAGCAACCTCTCGCGAATTACGTTCGGCGCACTATCAGATTTCACGTTCGCCGAGACGCTGCCAATCTTCGAGCATCCGGAGCGGATTCCGCCACCGGGACAGGGCGAAGAGAACGTTCCGCCGGCGTTTCACGCCGACGGCTCGCTGAGTAATCCGCTCGGCACCGATCCGAGCGGCCGTGATTACTTCACCAGAATCGTCTACGGCGCACAGGTTTCCGTCAGCGTCGGCATCGCCTCGACGCTGATCGGCTTCGTCGGCGGAACACTCATCGGTGCGGTCTCCGGATACTACGGCGGCCGGGTCGACGACGTGCTCATGCGGATGGTCGAAACCGTCTACGCGATCCCCCCGCTGATCCTCATCATCGTCTTCACGGTGTTCGTCAGCGGCGGGACACCGGATATCACCTACGCGATCATCGGCGTCGGAATCACGTTCATCCCCGTCTTCGCGCGGATTATCCGAAGCGAGGTCCTCTCGGTGCGCGAGATGGACTACATCGAGGCCGCGAAGGCGTCGGGTGTGAAGAACCGTAACATCATCCTCAGACACGTGATTCCGAACAGCTTCGCGCCTGTGCTGGTCTATGCAACCCTCCAGATCGGCGTCACGATTCTCATCGTCGCCGGCCTCTCGTTCCTCGGCTACGGCGCACAGCCGCCGACGCCGGACTGGGGACAGATGCTCAACGTCTCACACGGCTACATGCACTCGAACGTCTGGCTCTCGATCTGGCCCGGTCTGGCCATCTTGATCACGATTATGGGCTTCAACCTGTTCGGCGACGGCCTCCAGGACGCACTCGACCCGCGAATCGACGACTAACAGTGAGTATCGAGACCACCGAGATCATTGAGACCACCGAAACAACGGAACCGAACTGACCGACGACTGAACCACGACTGAACCACGACTGAACCGCGACTGAACCGATCACGACCCCGACATCGAACGACACCCCCACAACACCGCACGATCACGACACCGACGATGACACCACCACCCCACCAATGAGCGCAGAACCACTCCTTCGCGTCGAGGACCTCAAGACGCAGTTCTTCACGGACGCAGGAACCGTACGGGCAGTCGACGGCATCTCCTTCGAGGTCTACGAGGGCGAAATCGTCGGCCTCGTCGGCGAGAGCGGGGCCGGCAAGAGCGTCGCCTCGATGAGTCTCCTTCGGCTCATCGAGTCGCCAGGAGAGATCGTCGGCGGCGAGATCACCTACAAGGGCGAAACGATCTTTGGACTCGAGGAGGGCCCCGACGGCGAACTCCGTGAGCGCGAGGACATGCTCACGAACGAGGAGGTCCGCACGCGTATCCGGGGCAACGAGATCGCCGTCATCTTCCAGGATCCGATGGAGTCGCTCAACCCCGTCTTCACCGTCGGCAGTCAGCTCCGAGAGTTCATCGAACTCAACCGCGATCTGTCAAACGGTGCGGCACGACAGGAGGCGATCGACATGCTTCGCGAGGTCGGTATCCCCGACCCCGAAGAGCGCTACGAGGAGTATCCCCACCAGTTCTCCGGCGGAATGCGCCAGCGGGTGCTCATCGCGATGGCACTCGCCTGCGAACCGAGTCTCATCATCGCCGACGAGCCGACGACGGCGCTCGACGTGACGGTGGAGGGGCAGATCATCGATCTGGTCGACGAACTCCAGCAGAAGTACGATACGAGCTTCATCTGGGTCACCCACGACATGGGCGTCGTCGCCGAAATCTGTGACCGCGTGAACGTGATGTACCTCGGCGAAATCGTCGAGCAAGCGCCGGTGGACGAACTGTTCTACGACACCAAACACCCCTACACCGACGCGCTGCTGGATTCGATGCCACGGCCCGACCGAACCGTCGAGGAACTCGACCCGATCACAGGCGTGATGCCGGAGGCGATCAGTCCGCCGTCTGGCTGTCGGTTCCATCCGCGCTGTCCCGACGCACGGGAAGCGTGCAAGCGCATCCACCCCGAGAACAGGGAGGTCGCACGCGCCGAGGGCTACCCACACCGCGCCGCCTGCATCAAACACGACGTCTTCGGGTCGGACTACGAGGAGAGCGCCCCACTCGAGAACGGTGCGGGAGCCGACCAGCAGCTACCCGCGAGCGCGGTCGACAGCACCAGCACCAGTACCAGTACCAGCACCAGCGGCGAAAGCGAACGAACTGACGGAGGTGAACACGATGAGTGAGCGGACGTCGGAGTCGGATACCACCACGGCCGACGACGCGCACGGCCAGTTCGGCTCGGAGATGTCCGGCGAGACCGTCCCCTACGGCGACCCGCTCGTCGAGATTGAGGGCCTAAAGAAGCACTTCAACCAGAGCTCCGGGCTGTTCTCGAGTGTCTCCTTCGATACGAGCCAGTTCCCGCCGATCACCATCGGCGAGGAGCGGGTCAAGGCTGTCGACGACGTAACCTTCGACATTCGCCGCGGCGAGACGCTCGGCCTCGTCGGCGAGTCGGGCTGTGGGAAGAGCACGCTCGGCCGAACGATTCTGCGTCTGCTCGAGCCGACTGCGGGGCGAATCTCGTTCAAGGGAGAGGATCTCGCGACGCTCAGCGGCGAGAATCTGCGGACAAAACGCTCGGAGATCCAGATGATCTTCCAGGATCCGCAGGCCTCGCTGGATCCACGGCTGACGATCGGCCAGATCATCGAGGAGCCGATGCGCGCCCACGGGATGCTCGACGACGAGGGGCGCGAGGCCAGAGCGAAGGACCTCCTCGAACGCGTTGGCCTCGACCCGCACCACTACAACCGGTACCCCCACGCCTTCTCCGGCGGGCAGCGCCAGCGAGTCAACCTCGCCCGCGCGCTGTCGGTCAACCCGGACTTCATCGTCTGTGACGAACCCGTCTCCGCGCTCGACGTCTCGATTCAGGCGCAGGTGCTGAACACGATGGAGCGCCTGCAAACGGAGTTCGGCCTCACCTATCTCTTCATCGCCCACGACCTCTCTGTCATCCGCCACATCTCCGACCGGGTCGCGGTGATGTACCTCGGGAACATCGTCGAACTCGCCGACAAAGAAGAACTCTTCGAGAATCCGCAGCATCCCTACACGGAGGCGTTACTCGAGTCCATCCCGGTTCCCGATCCGAGGGAGACTGGCGCGCGGGGGGTACTCGAGGGCGAGGTGCCGAGTCCGATCGATCCACCCTCGGGGTGTCGGTTCCGAACCCGGTGTCCGCGGCTGATCGCGCCCGAGACCTACGACTGGACTGACGAGGAGTGGGCCCAGACGCGGGCGTTCATGCGGGCGGTCAAGCGCCGGACGTTCGAGCCGATGACAGGCGCCGAATTGCGCGCAGAGTTCTTCGACGGAACGCTCCCACAGGGCGAACCCGGCCGGATCGTCGAGGAGGCTATCGAACTCGTCGCGACGGATCACGAGTCGGCCGCCGAGGTGACGCAGACGGGACAACAGGGTGAGGCGGCCACCGACGGCGGACGGGCGACTGCCGGTGGTGGCCAATCACGAGCGGTCGCCTGGCAGGCTGCGACGACGTTGCTACTCGAGTCCTTCGCCGAGCAGAGTATCTGTGCGCGAGAGCGACCGGCCTACGAGATCGAGCCGGAGTACGGCACCGAATCGCATTTCACTGCCTGTCATTTACATCGGTGAGGTGGGTAGATCTGGCAGCGTGGCGAGTACCACTCACAATTCATACATAGTTAGATAGAACGTTTACTCCACAAGTAGTAATTGTAGGAGCCCGGTATTGGCCACCATCTACGCCACAAACGCCCGTATTCTTTCACAGATAGAAGAAATACACGTGTGAGAAACACATGATCTTCCATCTCATAAATACTTATGTGGTCGCCGTCGCTATTAACTCATGTATGAGTAAGATCCTCGCTACGGTTGCCGCCTGTAACCGCACGGTCGCAAAGGCTCGACGAACAGTCCGACACTCCCCGGAGTTCGGTGACGATACCAACGCCGACGAGGACGGTCGCCCATCGACGCGCATTCCGCCGGGCGGCTTCCTGACGGGATAAAACGCCAAAATTCGAGAGAGACGGCTGAACCGCTGGCGTTCGGTTCCCCTCCGGTCGGTCTCCACCCTCGCTCCGTTCGCTGCGCTCTCACACCCGCCACTCACGGTTCGTCTCCCATAGCAACTGATCGTGGGATGCGGTCGGCGTCGACACTCCCACACGCTTCGTTCTGTACACTTCACGCTCGACACACTGTACTACTGTACTCGAGTGCACCCGCCTCCACGAATCGGTCACCGAATTCGAACAGTAGTCGAATCGCTCGGCTGATACCGCCCGTCGTCGGTCGCGACGAACGCCCGAATCTCGTACTCGCCCGGATCGGGGACGACGTACTCGTGTCGGCCCGTAGTCCGCTCGAAGCGGCCGTTCCAGGTCACGCGGATCTCTTTTCGCTCGCCCGCGCTAAATCGAAACGTGGAGGGGGCGGACTGGAGATACCGGCGCTCGTCACTCGCCTCGAGTTCACCGTTGACGGACCAGCCCCAGCGCCGGCGGCGCGGCGTCGGCACGGCAACCGAAACCGGGAGCCGGTTTCGGAACGCGACGGTGAACGAGACGGCTTCGTCCTGCGCGTAGACGTCGCGGTCGCTCGTCACCGACACCGAAATCGCCCGCCGAGCGAGCGGTCTGGGGACGAGCGACGAGAGCAAGGACGCGATCGAGTACCGAGAATCGGACGTGGACTCGAGTCCGGTTCCAGAGTTGGTTCTGTGTCTGGGGCCGGGACCGGAACCGGAACCGGAGCCGACGCCAGACCGACGCGGTCGGTTCCCGCCGGTTCGACCGCCGTCACGTCGGCTCGCTGTGCGGTGATGATCGACCATCAACTGCGACATCAACGACGGTGTACTAAATGTTGTAGTCGCCACTGGGAATTACTGGACACCCAATCGCACAGTGACCATGCGATCAGCGTGTAAATCGTTTCACTTGTTTCTGGACTTGGAAACTGTCTTTTCAACGGGGATTCTGATTGAGCCGTTCTGGTCGTACCCGCGTGTCTGACGATAACTGCAATCGGTATTTGAGCGTGAGAAAGATGTTTTGGTTGAGAAGTATTACTTTATCATAATGGAGCGGCGAAAATACCTCATAACATCATCGATCCTTTCGTTCGGGGTACTAGGTTGCCTGGGGAGAGGAGAAGAAACTGAATTAGAGAACCCTGTTGGGATGTCCGTTGAGTCTCTCTACCGGGCCTCTCCCCTTGCGGATACCGAACTGGCAAGCGGTCTATCAAGCACACCGTCATCCTACCAGACGGTTCTTGCCGATAGAGCGGCAGCCGAAGCTCGGCTAGAACAGCACGAGGATGTGGATGCGTTTATCAACGAGACGGATTTCAACGAATCATATCTCGTGGCCATCTTGGCAGGATTATGGTCAAGTCCGCATCGGTTAGAACTGGCGGCGATGGATCGCACGGAGTCCGGTATCCATGCAGTCGTAGAGACCGTCTCTCCAGACGCAGGAGACCACGATTTGGCCTATCATGGATTAGTCCTCCGTATCACCGATGAGGTGGCCGGAATCCCCGAGACAGTGAGTGTGGAGGTTGACGGCGAAGATGCTGGGACCACCGAACGTGCGTTGGCTCTCGGTGAAGCACCCCCCGTTTCGATTGAAGCGGCTCCCGACCAAGAGTACGAACATTCTGAGGGCGACAATCGTGTCTCCATCGAGACCGAAACAGGAGAGACGGAGGAGATGGCGTTTGACGAATGGGGCACAAGACAGGCAACGAACGCCGCTATGGATCACATCCAAACACTCCTTGAAGAAGAAGGTGTCGTGAAAGCGACGGTAGATGGAGCCGAAAAGAGTGAAACCGCGATCGACGTTGAACCGGATGGGGTCACAGACGAGTTCCTCGAACACATAGAAGCCGTTGACTCGTCGGAATTAGAGAGCGAGGGCGCGGTCGCCCCTGTCGTCCGTCATACAACAATGTATTCGAACGAAGGTGAAATCGAATATGGATCGGGTGAGAATTGGGGACCCCAAGTGGACTTCGAAACAGTTGTCGAATCGACGCCCCAATCTGCCGAAGTCACGGTAACATTCCCGGATCGAAATGACACGTCGGTCGTTCCAGTGCCATGTCTCCGAGAGGAGATCTACTAGATAGCACGTTTCTCCGCAAACTCGGGCTTTCGTACTCAACCCTACGAAAAAGTCCATCACGACCTGGCAACGCTAAAGAGATTCTCGGCGAGCATCTTGATGGGGCGAAACAAAGCAAGCTCAAAGAGCGTTCTTACGATAGCGAAGAAGTAATGGACGCGAGCGAAGCACCCGCTCGTACGCCACTGCAGCCCGACAGGCCCCCACCGTGTCGAACAGTGAAACCCCCCTATCGCCACGCCGGAAGTGTCATTGCCTCGTCCGCTCGCATGGAGAGCCATGCGTCGTCGGCCGAGATATCCGCAATGACGTACTCGTCGCTCGAATCCGTCGAATCGATCGAGCCGACGACCGTCTCGTCTGCCGCTGTGGTGTGGGGTTTCGACACCATGGTAGAGTGTGACAATCCAAGACATATAAGCGCGTCGAATCAACCCGTCAGAAGACACAAATAGACTGACACGATCGGCGAACGCGGGCGCACGAAACACTGGGTTTATACTCATTTTTGTCCTACTGTGGGGACATGAACGTAGCCGACGCGATGACACCCCGCGAGGACGTGGTGACCGTCGACCTGCCAGGCACCCGCTCGGACGTACTCGAGTACCTCCAGGAACGGTCGTTCTCGTCAGTGCCGGTCGTGAAACCGACGGACAACGGCCCCGAGTACCGCGGACTGGTCTCTCGAGATACGCTGATCGAGCAGCCCGACGAAGACCAGCTGGTGATGCTGATGGACGACGTGCCGACGACGACGCGCGAGACGGCACTCGAGGAGGTCGCCCGGACGATGGTCGAGGAGGGCGCGCGCCGCGTCCCGGTCGTCGACGGCGAGTTCGAGGGGATCATCACGGTGACGGACGTGATTCACGCGATCGCGACGGGCGATCAGGAGACCGACGACACCGTCGGCGGCTACGCGAGCGAGGACGTGAACACGACCTACGAGGGCGCGCCGCTGCCGGTCGCCGAGCGCGAACTGTCGTACGCGAACGTTCCCTACACGGTCGCACTGGACGACGAGGGTGGGGTGAGCGGTGTCCTCACCGAGGTCGACATCATCGAGGTCGCCCGCATCGTCGAGGGCGAGGAAGAGACGGGGAACAACTTCCCGGATCAGGACTCGGAGTGGTCCTGGGAGGGGATCAAGGGCGTCGGCAGTCGCTACCTCCCGACGCGAGACATCGAGATTCCAAACGGTCCCGTACGGGAGTTCATGAGCGAGGACGTGGTGACGGTCTCGACCGAGAAGACGATTCAGGAGGCCGCACAACAGATGATCAGCAACGACATCGAACAGATTCCGATGGTGACCGGCGAGCAGCTCGTCGGCATCGTCTGTGACGTCGATATTCTGGAGGCGCTCTATGAGTGAGCAACAGCAGGACGCGGCGGATGCAGAAGTAGAGACAGCGGCAGCCGCAGAGACGGACGCAGATACAGAACCAGCCGCGCCAGACGAACAGACCAGCGAGAAACTCGTCGAACTCGCCAAGCGCCGGGGCTACTTCTTCCAGTCCTCGGGCGCGTACGGCGGCGTCGGCGGCTTCTACACCTTCGGTCCGCAGGGCGCAGCCCTGAAAGGCAACGTCGAGGACGCCTGGCGCGACCGGTTCGCCGTCGCCGAGGGCAACATGGAAATCGACGCGCCGACGATCATGCCCGAACCCGTCTTCGAGGCCTCGGGCCACCTCGACGGCTTCGACGACATGCTCGTGGAGTGTCCGGAGTGTGGCGAGAGCCACCGCGCGGACCACGTCGTCGAGGATAATACGGAGTACGAGGACGCCGAGAGCCTCCCCATCCCCGAGGTTGAGGAAGTCATCGCCGAGTACGAACTCGTCTGTCCCTCCTGCGGTGCCGGCCTCGCGGACCAGGCCGTCGAGACCTTCAACCTCATGTTCGCAACGAACATCGGCCCCGGCGACTCCCAGCCCGGCTACCTCCGCCCCGAGACCGCACAGGGTATCTTCGTCGAGTTCCCGCGACTCAAGGAGTACGCCCGGAATCAACTTCCCTTCGGCGTCACCCAGATCGGCCGCGCCTACCGCAACGAGATCAGCCCCCGCCGATCCATCATTCGGACGCGGGAGTTCACGCAGGCCGAACTCGAGTACTTCGTCGATCCCGAGGAGGACGAACCGGACCTCGCGGACGTCGCAGACGTCGAGGTGACGCTCTATCCGGCGACCGAGCAGAATGACGACGATGGATCGGAGATCGAGACGACCATCGGCGAGGCGGTCGACGAGGGCATCATCGGCGACGAATGGGTCGCGTACTTCCTCGGCGTCGCGAAGCCGTGGTACGACGCCGTCGGCGTCGACATGGACCGATTCCGGTTCCGCCAGCATCTCTCCGGTGAGCGCGCCCACTACGCAGCGGATTGTTGGGACGCCGAGAGCGAAATTGACGGTAACTGGATCGAGATGGCCGGCTTCGCCTACCGTAGCGACTACGACCTCTCGAAGCACGCCGAGTACTCCGAGGATCGCTTTACCGTCTTCCGACAGTACGACGAGCCGAAGACCGTCGAGCGCGCGACCGTCGACCCCGACATGAGTTATCTGGGCCCCGAGTTCGGCGGCGACGCCCAGGCCGTCGTGGCCGAACTCGAGTCCCTCGCCGGCCGAGACCGTGATGCGTTCGAGGACGACAGCGTCGAGGTCGAACTCGACGGCGAGCGCCACGAAATTCCCGTCGAGAAGACCGGCTTCGCAGTCGAGGAGCAGACCGAGGCCGGCGAGCACATCGTTCCGCACGTCGTCGAACCCTCCTTCGGTGTGGACCGACTCGTCTACACCGTCCTTCACCACGCCTATGCGGAAGACGAGGTCGACGGCGAGGAGCGCACTTACCTCGCGCTCGACCCCGAAGTCGCGCCCACCTTCGTCGGCGTTTTCCCGCTGCAGAACGACGACGAACTCGAGGCCACCGCCGACGAAATCGTCGCAAACCTCCGGGACGTGGGCCTCTCAGTTACGTACGACGACTCGGGTAACATCGGTCGGCGCTACCGCCGCCAGGACGAGGTCGGTACGCCGTTCTGCGTGACGGTTGACTATGAGACGCTCGAGAACGAGGAGACGACGGTCACCGTCCGCGAACGCGATACGACGGCTCAGAAGCGACTGCCGGTGTCAAAGCTCCCCGAAATCATGGCGGAGCTTCGGGCTGGAGAACTCGAGTTCGACGAACTCTAACGGAAACAGCGGGAGTCGGTAGCGGCATAGCGGAACGGGAGAACAGGAACGACAGGAGGAACGGAGACAGCGATCGGAGAACAGGGGCCTACGAGTCTGACTCCGACGCTGGCTTCCAGCCGCCGAGTTCTCTGGCGACGGCAACGTGTCCGACGACGTAGAACGGGATCACTGCGAGGATACCGATGGAGACGTTGCGAAAGACCACGTCTGGAAAAACGACAGTAGCGAGTACGAGCGTCACTGTGATGACGATCGCTATCACGACGAGACGGGCGGCAATGCTGAGATCGCGAGCCATCGTCCCGATCCGCTTCCCGACCGGCGATTGTGCGACCGGTCCCAGTACGATTGCACCGAGGACGAACCCGAGCGCAATCCACTCCCAGCGTAACCCGTTACCCGGAGCGGGCCAGGTTCCGTGAAGGAGTGCGAGGCCACCAGCGAGACCGCCCGCGACAACATCGGTTTTCGTCGGCGGGCGATCCGGAAAGACCGCACGTAACACGGTCGAATTCATTTTGCAACTATTCTATAGCTGGCAATAAAACAACACCTATTTTGGCAGGTAATCGGTAGAAGACGAGGACATCTCACACTCAAGCCAAAAGCTACCCCCTCGGTATTGGTCTTCCCGCCGCAGAACGGGGCCAAACTCGAGTTCAACGAGAACGAGGGGACAAGGTGACGGTCCGGAAGCGAGGCCGGAGGCCAAGCGAGCGGACCGACGACCGATGTGGAGTCCCATACGAGCCGAAACGGAGGGAAGAGCAAGAGTGCTTTTCATCACCAGTTTGCCGAGCGCGGTCGCTTCGCGACCGAACGCAGCGCAAACGGTTGGACGTAACCGACGCACTGAAGGTCACCACCTCCGACGGGAGAAACAGAGACGAAACGATGGCCGACGAACTCAAACGACGGCTCGTCCACTCGAGTGGGGCCGGCCTGGTCGCCCTCTACCTGCTCGCAGCCTACCTCGACCTCGGCCTCACCTGGGAACGCTTTGGCGTCCTGATGACGGTCCTCGCCGTCGGCACGATTGCACTCGAGTTCGTCCGACTGAACGTCGGACTCGACCTCTGGATTTACGAGAAGTTGACCCGCGACTACGAACAGGACCAGTTCGCGGGCTACGGCTACTACATGGTGAGTATGACCATCGTGGTCTTGCTCTTCCAGCCCGAAATCGCGCTGCCGGCGATGTTGATGCTCGCGATCGGCGATCCGATCAGTGGTGCCGTGTCGGATAACACGCTGCGACGGGTCAAGAGCACGAAGGTACTCGTCACGATGTTCGTCGTCAGCGGGATTATCGCCGCACCGTTCCTCTACGAGACGCCGCTTGCCGTCCTCGCGGCCGCCCTCGGCGCGACCATCGCCGACGGCGTGAAGGTCCAGATCGGCGATTTCATCGTCGACGACAACCTGACGATTCCGATCTACGCCGGCGTGCTCGCGTGGGTGGTACTCGAGTTCGTCCCGGTCTGAATCGGGTTCGGATTCAGCTCGGTCTGAATTGGGGCCGTTCCGATTTGAAGCGGGTTGATTCGGTCTGAGCTAGTTGGTGTTTCGTTGTTCTGCTCTACGCGTGTTTCGAGGACGAGCAGTTACGTTTCGTGACTGTATTCGTTACCAACTAGCATGCTAGGGATGGTGGTTAGTAATTAGCATCGCCCATTCGAGGCCGGGCTATGTTCAGCGCGTTCACGCTCGATAGACGGCGATTCGTACAGGCAACGGGACTCACAGCGGTTACGGGGCTGGTGGCGGGGAGTCAGGCCAGCGCCGCGGATGAGACGGAGGAAGAACAGACACAGGAGAGTGAGCAAGAACAGCAAGACGAGCAGGACCAGCAAGCCCACCAGGGGCCACCGGTCGACGCCGGCGACGTGTTCGACCACCTCGACCAAGCAGCAATTAGCGCCTTCGCGCGTGATCTCGAGACTGGCGACGTAATCGTCGACAGCGGATCAGAACGGCCCGTCCAGCCAGCATCGACGACGAAGCTGTTGACCACTGCGGCCGCGTTCGACGAACTCGGCCCCGACTATCGGTACGAGACGACCGTCGGCGTCGTTGGCGACCGCCGAAATCAGCGCGTCGTCGAATCGCTCGGCGTCGTCGCCAGCGGCGATCCGGATCTCACGGCGTCGGATCTCGAAGAACTCGCGGCGGCCGTCGCCGACGCCGGCATCGAGCGCGTCACTGATCGGCTTATCGTCGACGTCTCCGCGTTCGACGACGGCGAGTATCCGCCGGGGTGGACGCTCGGCGACGCGGTAAACACGTACGGCTCGAAGAGTTCGGCGTTCGTCGTCAACCACAACGAGGCCGAGGTAACGGTCTCTCGACAGGGCGACGACTGCGAGTTCGAGCACACGGTCGAACCCGATTCGGGGCTCGTTGATGTCGAGATCGAACTCGAGTGCGTCGACAGCGACCGGTTCGTGACGATAACGACGCCTAACCACTGGACGAATACCGCCGAGGTGAACGGGCGGATGGTGCCGGACGACGAGGCGACGGCGTCGGTTCCGGTTGCCACGCCGAACGAGCACGCTGCGAGCGTCTTCGCGCGGGCGCTTGCGGACGAGGGTGTCGAGATCACGCCGGGTGGCGGCGGTCCGGAGCCCGAAATCGAGATCATCGACGAGCCACTCGAACTCACGGAGGAGGTGGCAACTCACGAGTCGGCACCGCTGTCAGATATCGCGGAGGGGCTCAACCACTGGTCGTACAACATGGTTGCGGAGAACATCGCCAGGACAGTTGCCTACGAACGCGAGGGAACTGGAAACGGCTCCTGGTCTGTCTGGGAGGCGTATCTCGACGAGACACTCGTGGCAGCCGGCGCAGAGACACCGCAGATCCGCGACGGCTCCGGACTGTCCAGACACGACCTGGCCTCGGCGCGCGACGTGGTCTCGATGATCGAGTGGGGACTCGACGCCGACTGGGGCGAGGAGTTCCGCGGGACGATGGCGGTCGCCGGCGAGGACGGCACGCTTCGAAACCGACTCGGGGACGTCGACGCGACGATTCGAGCCAAAACCGGCTCGCTTCGCGGCGTCACGTGTCTCGCGGGCGTTATCGAGGACGACGGCGAACCGGCGACGAGTTTCGCGGTGCTCGCGGCGAATCTAACGGGCGAGCGGGCCAACGGTGCGTCACCACGGGTTGACGAACTCGTAACAGCAATCGCTGAGGAGCATAGCTGAGCCGCGACAGAATCAGTGGCGAGCGATTGCCGGTGCAGTCGCGAATCGATTCAGGCACTGACGCCGAGCTTCTCGAGTTCGTCGGCGGAGTACTCCGCACGGAGCTCGTCGATACTATGTTCGGCGCGGATTGTCTCGCGTTCCGTCTCGGACAGGTCGTCGACTGCGTCGAAGCAGTGGCACATGGTATCACGACATACGAGAGGGAGCAACAAAAGCATTGGTCGGTGGCGTGCAGTACCGAAGAAGTGGGCTGGTAGTAGAACTGCATCGAGTGGAGCTCCAGCGAGTTCGAGTATCGATATCGGCAACATCGTACCGGAAAGATGCTATCATAGGCAACGAAAGCCAACGGCTGAGCCAGACTGTGGCACACCTGTTTCGGTCCGAATCGTTATCGAGTGCGAGAACGTTTCTGACCGGCAGGCGTGGCAAAATCCTCGCCGCCGTCGCGGCTGGCTGGTTCCTCTCGATCGGTGTTCGCCTCGCCTATCCCGTCTTACTGCCGTACCTCCAGGACGCCTACGGCCTCGATCTAACCACGGCCGGCTTCCTGCTGACTGTGCTCTGGCTCGCGTACGCGCTCGGACAGCTTCCGGGTGGCATCCTCGCGGATCGGCTTGGCGAGGGGAACGTCCTCGTCGCCAGTACGGTCATCTCAGCAGCGACGCTCGGACTCGTGGCCGTCGCCAGTTCAGCACCGGTCGTCTTCGTCGCGACAGCCTGTTTCGGCTTCGGAACGGCGCTCTACGGCGTTGCCCGGTTCACCATCCTCTCCGATGTCTTCCCCGACAACGACGGCACCGCAATCGGCGTCACGATGGCCGCGGGCGAGGTCGGCAATGCCGTTCTCCCACTCGTTGCCGGCGCGATTGCGGCGACGGTCGCCTGGCAGTTCGGCTTCGGCCTCGCCGTCCCCGTCTTCGGGCTCGCTGCCGTGTTCCTCTGGCTCGTCGTCCCGAATCGAACCTCCGGCGAGTCGAGCGCGGTCGACAGCATGTCACTCGAGACGGCCCGCTACGTCGCCGTCCAGTTGCGCCGGCGAGCGATTATCGTCGTCACGGCGATCCAGATCCTCACCTACTGCATCTGGCAGGCGTTTACGGGCTTCTACCCGACGTATCTGATCGAGATCAAGGATTTCTCGCCGGCGGTCGCGACGGGACTGTTCAGCGCCTTCTTCGCCCTTGGCATCGTCGTCCAGCCGGTGACGGGGAATCTGTACGACCGATTTGGCATCCGCCGCTCGCTGCCGGCCGTGCTCGGCGTCATCGCGTTCGCACTCGCCGCGCTGCCGTTTCTGGAGGGATTCTGGCCCATCGTGGGTGGCACCATCCTCCTCAGCAGTATCCTCGGCTACGGGACGATGACGCTGACGTACATGACGGCGGCGTTTCCGGCGGATATGAAGGGAACGGGGCTCGGCTTCCTGCGGACGTTCTACATGACCATCGGCGCGGCGAGTCCGGTTTTGTTCGGCGCGCTCGCCGACCGCGGCTTCTTCAACGAGGGGTACATCCTGCTGGCCGTCCTCGCGGTCGGTGCGATGGTGCTCGTCTACTGGTTGCCGGAGGGGTAGCGCGTCAAATCAAAAGGAGCGGTGAAATCAGAACTGGCGCTCGAGTTCGATCGGCTCGCTGTCAGTGTAGTAGGGCCCGCCGAGGCGAGCCACCGTATCGATCTTCGCGGCGTCGATTTTGCCATCAGTCAGCACCGACTCGTCGACGTGGACGTACTCCACGTCACCCAGAATCACGAGTCGGTCGCGGACGCGCAGCGAGTCGTACAGCGTACACTCCATCGTGACCGTCGCGTCTGCGACTCGCGGCGCATCGATGCGCTCGCAGTCGGCCCGCTCGACGCCGGCGAACTCGAACTCGCTCTCGTCGGCCTCGAGGTTGGCGGAGGTCGTGTCCATCTGCTCGGCCAGCGCCTCGGGAACAACGTTGACCGCGAACGCCTCCGTCTCGAGTGCGTTTCGTGGCGTGTCCTTCTGGTCGTCGCCCTCCGCATCGGGCGTGTTGAAGAGGACGACAGGCTCCGCGGAGGAGATGTAGTTGTAGCTGCTGAACGGTGCGAGATTGTCGACGCCATCGACACTCGTCGTGCTGATCCAGGCGATAGGCCGCGGTACGACGGCAGATTTGATGATTCGGGCGCGCTCGCGGGACGTCAGCGACTCGATGTCGTGTTCCGGCATGTCCGGTCCATTCGTCCCGGTCGTGGTAGCTGTTCGCACTGGGGCAACGCGACCAGCACAGTTCACTTTCACCATGCTTTCTCAATCCTTAACCGGACCCGCGTCGAAGCCGCCGCCAATGGCAGCCCAGGACGAGGAGCCGCCCTCGATCGATCACCCGCTACTCGAGTCCGACTTTCTCGAGCGCCGCCTCTACCAGCTGAAACTCGCCGGGACCGCCGCGAACGGCCACACGCTCGTCTGTCTCCCGACGGGCCTCGGCAAGACGACCGTGAGCCTGCTCGTGACGGCGCGGCGACTCGACGAGGTGGGCGGCACGTCGCTGATGCTCGCCCCCACGAAGCCGCTCGTCCAGCAACACGCCGATTTCTACCGCGAGGCGCTCCAGATACCCGACGAGGAAATCGTCGTCTTCACCGGCGACGTGAGCCCGGACGACCGCGCCGAACTGTGGGAGGAGGCGACGATCGTGATGGCCACCCCGCAGGTGATCGAAAACGACCTCGTCGGGAGCCGCATCTCGCTCGCCGACGTGACTCACCTGACGTTCGACGAGTGTCACCGCGCGACCGGCGACTACGCGTACAACTACATCGCCGAGCGCTACCACGCGGACGCGACGGACCCGCTCGTGACGGGAATGTCGGCCTCGCCCGGCGGCGACGAGGAAGCCATCCTCGAGGTCTGTGAGAACCTCGGCCTGCAGGAAGTCGAGGTGATGACCGAGGAGGACGCCGATGTCGACGAGTTCACCCACGACACCGAGGTCGAGTGGGAGCGGATCGACCTGCCCGAGGAGGTCCTCGAGATCCGCGACGCACTGAACGAGGTGATCACGGACCGACTCGAGAAACTCAAAGAGCTGGGCGTCGCGAAATCCAGTCAGCCCGACCAGTCTCAGAAGGACCTGAATCGGATGCGCGCCGAGTTACAGCAGTTGATCAACAACGATCAGTCGGAGGGGTTCAAGGGAATGTCAGTCCACGCGGAGGTGATGAAGCTCCGCCAGGCGGTCACGCTCGTCGAAACCCAGAGCGTCGAGGCCCTGCGGCGGTACTTCGACCGCCAGCGCAACCAGGCCCGCTCCTCTGGAGCGTCGAAGGCCAGCCAGCGAATGGTTTCGGACCCGCGCGTTCGCGAGGCCATGCGGAAAGCCGAAAGCTTCGACGAGTTACACCCCAAGTATCGCAAGACGCGGATGCTCCTCGCGGAGACGCTCGGACTCGAGGGCGGCGAGCGCGTGATCGTCTTCACCGAGTCCCGAGACACGGCGGAGGCGCTGACGGCGTTCCTCTCGGATAGCTTCGACGCGAAGCGCTTCGTCGGGCAAGGCGACCGCGAGGGATCCGACGGCATGACCCAGAAGCAACAACAGGAGGTTCTGGACGAGTTCCGCGCGGCCGAGTTCGAGGTGCTCGTCTCGACATCGGTCGCCGAAGAGGGCCTCGACGTGCCCGAAGTCGACCTCGTGCTCTTCTACGAACCGGTCCCCACGGCGATTCGGTCCATTCAGCGCAAGGGCCGGACCGGCCGCCAGTCCGAGGGTCGCGTCGTCGTCCTCATGGCCGAAGACACCCGCGACGAGGCCTACTTCTGGATCTCCCGCCGCCGCGAGAAGGAGATGGAATCCGAACTGCGCGAGCTAAAGGGAATGGCCGACGACCTCGCCGAGGAACTCGACGAGTCCCAGCAGTCGCTCGCCGATTTCGGCGAGGACTCGAGTACCGACGGGGCAAACGCCAGCACCGACACCGATGCCGGCGGCCAGAAAGACAGCGAAGTGAAAGTAGACGAAAACACCACTAACCCCGACGCCGTCTCCGACTCTTCCAGTGGAAGCGGAGGGGGTTCGCCACAGCCAGGGCTGCGGGAGTTCGATGCGGATAGCGATGACGACGAAACGGCGGACGGCGACTCGGACAGCGAGCCCGACAACGTGGAAACGCACGAACCGTCGGCCGAGGGCGACGCAATCGAAATCGTCGCCGACCAGCGCGAGATGGACGCCAATATCGCCCGCGACCTTTCCCGACGCGAAGAGATCGAGATCCGACTCGAGACGCTCGACGTGGGCGACTACGTGCTCTCGGATCGCGTCGTCGTCGAGCGCAAGTCCGTCGCCGACTTCGTCGACTCGCTGGTCGGCGGCGACCGCTCCGTCTTCGAGCAGGTCGGCGCGATGGCCCGCCACTACGCCCGCCCCATCGTCGTCGTCGAGGGTGACGGCCTGTACGAACAGCGGGACATCCACCCGAACGCGATTCGCGGGGCGCTCTCGAGTCTGGCCGTCGACTTCGGCGCGAGCGTGCTCCGAACCGAAGGGGAAACGGAGACGATGGAGTTGTTCGCGGTGATCGCAGGCCGGGAACAGGAGCTTTCAGACCGTGAGGTCTCGGTCCACGGCGAGAAGCAGTCGAAGACGCTGGCCGAGCAACAGGAGTACGTCGTCTCCTCGATTGCCGAAATTGGGCCGGTGACGGCGCGCTCGCTACTCGAGGAGTTCGGCACCGTAGAAGCAGTGATGATCGCGACCGAAGACGAGTTGCAGGCGGCCGACGGCGTCGGACAGGTGACTGCTGAACGAATGCGAGAGGTCATCGGCAGCGACTATACTGGACCTGGCTAGCGAGCGTGTAAAGCGGTGGCTGTCTCAGGCGAATGCCAGTGATTTGGACGAGAAGATGACCGGCCATGCCGAACGGTCGGCGGGCATATACACGCGAACCGGTTACGGTCATTGCCGTAGACGATAGCACCAGCCAGTGTCACTCGCCGGATCAGACAGCTTGTCGGTAGCGTCGCCGCTCGTCGTGGAGTCACCGCTGACGAGGTTACTCGAGGGGTCCG
This sequence comes from Natrialba sp. SSL1, assembly GCF_001861355.1. Lineage (GTDB taxonomy): Archaea > Halobacteriota > Halobacteria > Halobacteriales > Natrialbaceae > Natrialba. Next base: position 313,294 of record NZ_MASN01000060.1, on the reverse strand, counting down.
TAGCGTTGACACTCCCGTTCGACGACCCCGTTGCAATCTTCGGGCTCGCAGTGGCGATTTTTCTGATCGCACCGCTCGTCCTCAAACGGTATCGGCTGCCAGGCATCGTCGGCATCATCCTCGTCGGCGCGGTAATCGGCCCGAACGGACTGCACCTCCTCGAGCGCGGCGAGACGATTCAGGTACTCGGTGAGGTCGGCCTGATCTACCTGCTGTTCATCGCTGGCCTCGAGATCAACCTCACGCAGTTCGTCGCGTACAGAGATCGAAGCATCGTCTTCGGGCTGCTCTCATTTGCAATTCCGCAGGCTGTGGGTACCGTGGTTGGCGTCGCAGTGCTTGACCTGTCCGTTGCTGCGGCCTCGCTGTTCGCGGCGATCTTCTCCTCACATACGCTGCTCGCATATCCAGTGGTCACCGAGCTCGGAATCGCGAAAAACGAGGCCATTACCGCGACGATCGGCGGCACAATCCTGACCGATACGCTGGCGCTGCTCGTGCTCGCGGTCGTGATCGCTGCAGTCGGCGGTGATCTGGACGCCGCGTTCTGGGTGCAGTTGACCGCCGGACTCGCCGTGTTCTTCGTCGGCGTCTGGCTCGTCGTGCCGCGGCTCGGGCGCTGGTTCTTTCGCATTCACAGCGAGGAGAGCTACTTCGAGTACCTGTTCGTCCTCGCCGTCCTCTTCGGCTGTGCGATCCTCGCCGAACTCGTCGGCGTCGAGCACATCATCGGCGCGTTCCTCGCCGGGCTGGCGCTCAATCGCCTGATTCCCGAAACCGGGCCGCTGATGAACCGCATCGAGTTCGTCGGCAACGCGCTGTTCATCCCGTTTTTCCTGTTATCGGTCGGGATGCTCGTCGATGCACGGGTCTTCTTCGACGGAGCTGAAACACTCCTCATCGCCGGTTCACTGCTCGTCATGGTCGTCATCACGAAGTACCTCGCCGCGTGGGTGACCGGCCGGCTGTACGACTACGACCGCAACGAGGTCTACAGCATGTTCGGCCTCTCCGTCGGCCAGGCCGCAGCTGCGCTCGCGATCGTCCAGATCGGATTCGACGCCGGCGTCGGCGGGTTCGACCAGCACATGATCAACGGCGTCGTGGTGATGATTCTCGTCGTCAGCCTGTTTAGCCCCGCGCTCGTCCAACGATTCGGCACAGAAATCGCTCGTGCGCGCGAGCGCGAACCGTACGATCCAGCGACGGCCCCACAGCGAATTCTCGTCCCAGTAGCACACGACTCGAGAGACCCCCACTCGCTGCTCGAACTCGCGATGACGATCCGCGACGAGCGAGCCGACGAGCCGATTCACGCGGTCACCGTCGTCCGCCCCGGGACCGTCACGCAGACCGCCGCTGCAGTCGGTGACGCGGAGACACGACTCGAGACGCTAGCCGACGAGACCACGGCTGCAGCGGTACCACTCGAGACGCACACTCGAGTAAACCACAATATCGCCTCGGGCATCGTCGGCTCGGCGGTCGACAATCGCATCACGACACTGGTAATCGGCTGGGACGGCGCTCGTGCGCGGACACAGCGGGTGTTCGGCCACGTGATCGACCAGGTGCTCCGGCGAACGACGCAGCTCGCGCTCGTCGCGCGGATTCGCGAACGACTCACCACAACTCAGCGGATCGTGCTCGTGCTCCCCCCGAACGTGGCTCGCAACGACGGCATCGCCGAAGCGTTGCACACGGTGGCGCTCGTCGCCGAGCAGACGGGAGCGCCGATCCACGGCGTTGTAGTTGGCGAAGAGTCGGCGCAGTTCGAACGGGTGATGGACGGCGTCGCACCGGAACAGCCAGTCGAGTTCGACACGGTTGCGGGCTGGGATGAGCTGACCGAACCGCTTCGCAGCGCGGGAGAAGCGGGCGACCTGATCGTCTGTTTGAGCTCTCGCCGGACGGACACGGGATGGCATCCGGAGCTACAGACACTGCCGGCGCGAATCGCACAGCTCACCGAGGGGAACTTCGTGATACTGTATCCGGCGGTGACAGAGCAAACGGACGATCGGCAGTTCCTCCGGTTCTCCTGATCGCGGTCTGTCGACGGTGGTGTCGCGAGTTACGAGTCGCGGCAGCCAGAGCCGCGACAGCTACGAGCCGCGAACCGCGAACCGAGGGGACGACGGACGAACTCAGCGAAGCGACTCCAGCGCCTCGCTCGCTTCACGGGCCGCCTCGAGACACTCCTTCGCATATCGCGGGTCGTCAGTGGCGGCTGCCTCGGCGGCGAACTTCTCGAGTGCACGCGTCAGCGAGTCGCGGGCAGCGGCGAGGTCGCCGGCGCTGTCGTCGGTGGCGTTCGTGTCGACACTGCCGGACGGTGTCGGCTGTTCCTCGCGGCGGGGTGGTGACTGTGGGTGGGACTGGGTCCGAGGCTGGGGCTGGGACTGTGGCTGAGGCTGCGACCGCGGCGCTGGCTGTGACTGGCCACTCTCCTCGCGGTTCGAACCAGTCTCACTCGATCGCTGAGAGGTCGTTTTGGGGTCGGTCGTCGCGTCAGTGTTGGCGCGGTCAGTCGTCACGGACGAGTCCGCGGCGGCGTTTCGTTCATCCGTCTCGGTTCCAGCCCCGGTCCCGCCCCCGGCCTCGGGTGCACCCTCTTCGGTTGCAGCATCATCGGCTGCATCCGCTTCGGCCGCGTCTGCCTCGAGTCCGGTCCCCTGCACGGCATCCGGATTCCCGTGACAGCTTGGACAGAACGTCGTACCACCCTCCTGAAACAGCGGGTCGCCGCAGGTGCCACAGTGGGAGTTCGTCATCGTCGCTCCCTTGAGCAGCAGGTCGCTCATGCGCTGAGTGGCCTGTCGCTCTTCCTTGTCGCGCTCGTACTTCTCCCGAAGCTTCTCGCGCTCGGCCTCCTTATCGAAGTCACTCATACCCACTAGAACGGTGGCATCCGTCGAAAAAGCTGCGAAGGCGGACCCGCCGAATTTGGTGTCACTCCGTCCGCCGATACATCCCCTTCGACGCCGGCCGCGTCTCCTCGTACCCGAACGACTCGTAGAAGCCGTCGATGTCGGCCATGAGGTTGACGTACGCCGACGGCGGCGCTTCCGTCTCGAGGTAGGACTCGAGTTGGGTCATAATTTGCGTGCCGAGTCCCTGGCGCTGATGGTCGGGGTGGACAACCATATCCGAAATCTGGTAGACGGTGCCGCCGTCGCCGACGATGCGACCCATGCCAATCGTTTCGCCGGTTGGTTCGTGGACGACGATTACGCCGTAGACGGAGTTGGGGAGCCCCTGTTCGATGCCCTCGAGAGAGCGCGGCGGCATATCGGCGGCCTCGCGCAGTGCGGCGAACGTTTCAGGATCGGGGAGTTCCTCACGAATGGAGTACGAATCAGCAGTGGCATCGACAGTGCTCGAATCAGTCATAGGTGAGCCGAGGCGGGGGTGCACAAAGCCGGTACCGATTCGGTGTGGCGGCGGTGGCAAGTACCGATAGCGGCTGTCGTACAACGAGTCGGGAATCGGGTCGCGGCAGGGCTACTCGAGTGCCCCCTCCACGGCATCGACGGCGGCCGTGGGTGTCTCGACGGTCTCGATCTCGACGCCGGCGATGTCGTGGGTCTCGAGACCGACGATGGGGCGGTCGTAGATGCCCGCGAAGCCGATTTCGGAGAGGGTGCCGACGCCGCCGGCAAGGGCGATGATTGCATCGCCGTTCATCGGGACGAGTGCGTTCCGGGCGTGGGCGAGACCGGTTGCGATCGGGATGTCGACGTGCTCGTTTGCGGCGGTCCGGCGGTCGCCGGGGAGGATGCCGATGGTGGTCCCGCCAGCCTCTTTCGCACCGCGGCAGACGGCTTCCATCGTCCCGCCGAGACCGCCACAGACGACCGTGTGGCCGCGCCGGCCAAGTTCGCGGCCGACTGCCTCGGCGCGGTCGGCTTCGTCGTTCGTGATCGTTCCGCCGCCGATGACGCTCACTCGCATGTGGGTGAGACGGCGGCGCTGGCTCATATCGGTTCGGGATGCGGCTGTGCTGCGTGACGTGGAAACGCACCAACGGCAAGAGTTCGACATTTGTCGATAGAAATATCGTCATATCGTGCGAGAAGAGCGGGATTCGACGGATTTAACGCAGGGGCAAGCGGATCGTTACGTGGTATGACGAAAGTTAGCGTGGTCGGCGCGGCCGGAACGGTCGGGGCCGCCGCAGGGTACAACATCGCGCTTCGGGACATCGCAGACGAACTCGTCTTCGTCGACATCCCGGACAAGGAAGACGACACGATCGGTCAGGCCGCCGACGCGAACCACGGCGCAGCCTACGACTCGAACACCACAATCCGCCAGGGCGGCTACGAGGCCACCGAGGGCTCGGACGTCGTCGTCATCACGGCCGGCATCCCGCGCCAGCCCGGACAGACGCGGATCGACCTCGCGGGCGACAACGCGCCGATCATGGAGGACATCGGCTCCTCGATCGCGGAGTACAACGACGACTTCATCACCGTCACGACGTCGAACCCAGTCGACCTGCTCAACCGCCACCTCTACGAGGCAGGCGACCGCGCACGCGACAAGGTGATCGGCTTCGGCGGGCGACTCGACTCCGCTCGCTTCCGCTACGTGATCTCCCAGCGCTACGACGCCCCGATCCAGAACGTCGAGGCGACGATTCTCGGCGAACACGGCGACGCGCAGGTCCCGGTCTTCTCGAAGGTCCGCGTCAACGGCCAGGATCTCGAGTTCACCGACGACGAGAAGGACGAACTTCTCGAGGAACTCCAGACCTCCGCGATGAACGTCATCGAGAAGAAGGGCGCGACGGAGTGGGGACCAGCGACCGGCGTCGGCCACATGGTCGAGGCCATCCTCCGCGACACCGGCGAAGTGCTGCCGGCGAGCGTTACACTCGAGGGCGAGTTCGGCCACGAGGACACTGCCTTCGGCGTTCCCGTCAAGCTCGGCTCGAACGGCGTCGAGGAAGTCGTCGAGTGGGATCTCACGGAGTACGAGCGGAATCAGCTCGGCGAGGCCGCCGAGAAGCTCTCGGAGCAGTACGACAAGATCGCCTGATCGGCGCAGTACGGCGAGATCTGGAGAGCTGCGAGAATTGCGAACCGCTCTCGATTCGGATCAGCCGGATCGGACCACGGACAACCGCGACCGATTTTCTCACCGCGTTCGTCTTCCCGACCGAAACGGTAACCTACCCGTTTAGAATACCACTAGTGCGTGACAGCATACGACGCCGTGCTCTTCGACAGCGACGGTGTACTCGTCGAGCCGCCGCCGGTGGAAACCCAGACGAACGCTACGCGGGCCGCCTTCCGTGCGGTCGGCGTCGAGGACCCGGACCGCCAGCACGTCGACGCCATCGTCAACGGCGTGACGACCGAGGCGCTCCACGAGATTTGCTCGGCGTACGACCTCGAGCCAGCGGCGTTCTGGGCGGCACGCGAGCGCCACGACGAAGATTCTCAGTTCGCCGAGTTCAGGGACGGCACCCGAACGCGATACGACGATGTCGCCGCGATTTCCGATCTTCCAACGGAGGCGAGCTGCGGCGTCGTGAGCAACAACCACCACAGCACCATCGAGTTCGTCCTGGAACACTTCGAACTCGGTCCGTTCTTCGATACCTACTACGGTCGCGAGATGACCATCGAGAGCCTTCGCCTGAAGAAGCCGAACACGCACTACCTCGAGCGTGCACTGGACGATCTGTCCGTCTCCGCCGAGTCATCACTTTACATCGGCGACAGTGAGAGCGATATCCTCGCCGCAGAACGAGCGGGACTCGAGTCCGTCTTCGTTCGCCGCCCCCACTGTCGCGAGGTCGAACTGGGAGTGGAACCGACGTACGAGGTCGAAGACCTGCACGGAGTGAGACGACTCGCCCACGGGTAACGAAGCGGAAAACGGCCTACCGTTTTCGGACCCGCATCTCGAGCGGTCCGGGATCGAGTGACACCCTGAACGATGGGTCGATCGACTCTGTGATTCGGTCGAAATCGACGCGTTGGACCAGCGTCGCCAGCGAGAGCTGGAGTTCGGTCATCGCGAACCGCATCCCGATACAGTGGCGCGGGCCGCCACCGAAGGGGTCGATGCTGCAGTACAATGATAGAAGCGTTGGAACCCAAGCGACCGGTTAGGGAATGAGTTGCTCGCCGTCGTCGTCGTAGATTCGAATTGCGTCGACGGGACACGTGCGGGCGGCGAACTTCGCGTCGAGTTCGGCGTCCTCAGGTACCTCACGGACGAAGATACCGTCCTCGACCTCCTCGCTGTCCTCGAGAATCGCCTTTCCTTTCGACTTGTCTTTCGTGAAGCCGTCCCACTCGGCGACACACTGGTACATGCCAATACAAGTGTCCTCGTCGAATTCGACTTTCATGAACGGCACTTGGGTGGATCGTGATAAATCGTTAGCGGTCGACCAGTATGACTAGCGGTACCAGAGACCATATGTCATTGTGTATTTAGTATCGGTTGTGGCGTCAGTTGTTGTATGTCACGGGACGACTCATCGTCGCGGTCAGCTCACGAACGTGAGCAGGGCCGTGGGGTACCCGATCCGCTTGGTCGCGCGATGCTCGCACACCTGCACGATGACCCAGGACGGCTCACCTATCGCGACGGCGGAGACGTGCAAGACGGATCCGTCGCCTCGTTCTACTTCAGCGACTCGAGTTCGTGGGCTACTGAGACAGTCGAGATCCTCGAGCGGCTCACCGACCACGAGCCGATTCTCGACGTGGGCTGCGGTGCCGGAACGCACCTCCTGTGGTGGGCCGACCGCGACGTCGAGGCGATCGGCGTCGACGTGAGTCCGAACGCGATCAGCACAGCCCGTGAGCGCGGGTGCGAGCGGGTATGCGTCGGGGACATGCACACCCTGCCGGTGGCCACCGATTCGGTGGGTGCGGTACACGCCGTGGGGACCCAGCTCGGCCTCGGTCGGTCGCTCGCCGGCGTTCGTGCGATCCTCGAGGAATTCGATCGCGTCAGCCACGAGTCAGGGATCGCCGTCGTCGACAATTACGACCCGACGCGGCTCGACGAGTCGTTCCTCGGCTACAGATCGGACCCGCGGGAGGGAATCGCCCACCGATGCTTTCATCTCGAGTTCGAGCGCGAAAGTGAATCCGACGATGAACCGGTGGCACGCCACGAACGCCGTGAAATCGGGCGAACACTGCAGTTTCTGCTGTGTTCACCGGAACGGCTGCGGGAGGCGACGGGTGGGACGCCGTGGGTGGTGACAGACGTACTCAGATCGCCGGAGAGCGCACACTACCGCGCGGTTCTGAAGAACGTGAACAGAAGAGGGGCGGAAACGAAGAAGCGGCCGGCGAACAATGACGGTCGGACAGTGGCGAACAGTGACAGCCGGTCACTCCGCAGGTGAGAGCAGATAACTCCCGCAGACCGCGAGAATACCCGCGAAGACGCCGAAAAGCCCGACTGGTGGTGCGACGAGTGTCAGCGCACCGCCGAAGATCAGTGCGCCCACGCCGGTCCGCCAGGCGATCGATTTTGGACAGTAACCACAGTGTGGGCACTCCTCGACGGTGCGTGAGAGTTCCTCGCTACAGCGGGCACAGAAGTAGACCGGTTTCATAGCAGCATCAGAGGCAAATTCGAGCGCGGGTGCAGTGTCGGTATCGAATAGTCAGGGCTGCACGCCCATAGAGGTTATAGTAACAACTGAAACTGTTTACACGTCGATCGACGACCTGGCCGGCAATCAGGTATGTACTGACTTTCAGTGGCTACTATAGTGATCGAACGTACTCATGTCCAAAAAGCGCGATGAATCATGTCAACTGTTATATGGAGTGGCTCAGAACGTAGTGTTCGACCACAAAACATGTCAGTACGGTCCAGGATCGATAGTCTCGAGGAGCGGATCAACGAGCGGCTCCCGCGACAGGTGAAGATCGGTGCAGGGGTGTTGTATCTCCACCGAAGCGGCGGAAGCGAGCGACTGGACGCACTAGCCGAACGGCCGGGCTGGGACCGGTGGCACGACTGTTCGATCGGACTACTGCTCGCGTGTCAGGTCGCGGTACTCGGACTCGTCCTGACGGGTGCGTGGCTGGCGCTCCAGCAGTCAGCACCCACTGCGTTGAACGCACCCGTGAACACGATCGCGATTCCGGGCACCAACGCGTTCATGCCGCTCGCCGCCGCGCCGTCCGTAATCGCCGCGCTCGTGATCGCGACGGTGGCCCACGAGTTCGGACACGCAATCGCCTGTCGGCGCGAGGAAATTCCGTTGCAGGAGACCGGCATCGCACTCCTGTTCGGCGTCGTCCCCCTCGCGGCGTACGTCCTCCCCGGTGAGAAACTGGATACAGCCTCGAGACGGAGCCGGCTCCGCGTCTTCGCCGCGGGCGTGGCGAACAATCTGGTCGTCGCCGCCGTCGCACTGGCAGTGTTGCTCGCGCCCGCCACTGGAACCGCGATGGACGCCTACATGCTGTACTTCGGCTGGGCGGTCACCGGCGGTGTGCCACCAACTGCAGAGTCGATCGCCGCGCTGGGTCTCGTGACGAACCTCGCGTTCTGGACGGCCCTCCTGAGTGCGAACTTCGGGTTGCTCAATGCGCTACCGGTAACGCTACTCGACGGCGGCCGCGTGCTCTCGCTGGTACTCGAGTGGATCGGCGAGTCGATCGCGCGTCCGATTTCGGCGCGGCGACGACGAGGACTCGTTCACACGACTGGTGTGGTCGCCGTGCTCGCGGTCGTAATTGCGATTCTGGGGCCGTATCTCCGGTTCTGAAGCGGGTCGTTTCTTCCGCCCGTCTCTCAGACACTGGAGCACCAGAGACGACAGTTTAAACCGAAAGACGCGCCAATCACGGGTAATGAACGTCGAGGAGCTGTCGGGGCTCCCGCCCGGTGCCCGCTCGCACTTCCAGGAGCAGGGTATCGAGGAGCTCTACCCGCCGCAGGCCGAAGCCGTCGAGGCCGGCGCGACCGAGGGCGAGAACCTCGTCGCGGCCGTCCCCACCGCCAGCGGCAAGACCATGATCGCTGCGCTGTCGATGCTCTCTGCCGTAAAGCGCGGCGGGAAGGCGCTGTACATCGTCCCGCTGCGAGCCCTGGCCAGCGAAAAGAAGGCCGAGTTCGACGCCTACGAGGGGTTCGGCGTCACGACCGGCGTCGCCACCGGCAACTACGAGTCGACCAGCGAGTGGCTCGCCACGAAAGACATTATCGTCGCGACCAGCGAGAAGGTCGACTCGCTCGTCCGAAACGGCGCGGACTGGCTCTCGGATCTCACCTGCGTCGTCAGCGACGAGGTGCACCTGATCGACGACCGGAACCGCGGGCCCACGCTCGAGGTCACCCTCGCCAAACTCCGGCGGCTCAACCCGCAACTGCAGGTCGTCGCACTCTCCGCAACCGTCGGCAACGCGGACGAACTCGCCGACTGGCTCGACGCCGAGCTGGTCGACACCGACTGGCGGCCGATCGACCTCCAGATGGGCGTCCACTACGGCAACGCGCTCAATTTCGACGACGGTGAGACGCGAGAGGTCCCCGTCGAAGCCGGCGAAAAACAGGAAGCCGCGCTCGTCCGCGACATCCTCCAAGAGGGCGGCTCCTCGCTCGTCTTCGTGAACTCCAGACGAAACGCCGAGGCCGCGGCGCGCAGACTCGGGCAGGTCTCGAGCCGCGAACTGACTGACGGGGAGCAAAACGACCTGGCAGAGTTGGCCGCCGAGATCCGCGATGACAGCGATACCGAGACGAGTCAGGATCTCGCCGACTGCGTCGAGCGCGGCGCTGCGTTCCACCACGCGGGGCTCTCGAGTACCCAGCGCAGTCTGGTCGAGGACGCCTTCCGTGACCGCCTGCTGAAGGTCATCTCCGCGACGCCGACGCTCGCCGCAGGAGTCAACACGCCGGCCCGGCGCGTGATCGTCCGCGACTGGCGGCGCTTCGACCCGAGCGCAGGTGGGATGGCACCGCTCGACGTGCTCGAGGTCCACCAGATGATGGGCCGAGCCGGCCGCCCCGGTCTCGACCCCTACGGCGAGGCCGTCCTGCTCGCGAAGAGCCACGACGAGAGCCAGGAGCTGTTCGACCGCTACGTCTGGGCCGACCCCGAACCTGTCCGCTCGAAGCTGGCCGCAGAGCCGGCGCTGCGGACGCACGTGCTCGCTACGATCGCTTCCGGCTTCGCCCGCACACGCGAGGGGTTACTCGAGTTCCTCGAGGCCACGCTCTACGCGAGTCAGTCGAGCGAGGGGGGACGGCTCGAGCGGGTGACCGACGACGTGTTGAGCTACCTGGAACGGAACGATTTCATCGAACGCAGCGGCGGTCCCGAGGACACGCTCAACAGCGAGGCCGACGCGGCGAGTGCGTTCACGTCGGCGGCCGACCTGGCCGATAGCGGTGGTGGCGGTGACAGCGGGGGCACAACCGGTCAAGAAGAGGACCTCGAGGCCACCAGCCTCGGCCACACCGTCTCGCGGCTCTACCTCGACCCGATGAGCGCCGCCGAAATCGTCCACGGGCTCGAGGACGCCGACGAGCGCCCGACGGCCCTCGGGCTCTACCAGCTCGTCTCGCGCACGCCAGACATGTACGAACTCTACCTGCGCTCGGGCGAGGACGAAACGTTCGGCGAACTCTACTACGAACGCGAGCGCGAACTCCTCGGCGACGCACCCAGCGAGTTCGAAGAAGAACGCTTCGAAGACTGGCTCGCCGCCCTCAAAACAGGAAAGCTACTCGAGGACTGGGCGACCGAGGACGACGAGGAGCAGATCACCGAGCGGTACAAAATCGGTCCCGGCGACCTCCGCGGCAAGGTCGACACCGCCGAGTGGCTGCTCGGTGCGGCAGAGTCGCTCGCGAGCGAAATCGACAGCGAGTGGGCCGTCGCGGTCCGCGAGGCCCGCGCCCGCGTCGAACACGGCGTCGGCGAGGAGCTACTCGAACTCGTCTCGGTGAGCGGTATTGGCCGCAAACGCGCCCGGCGGCTCTACGCGGCAGGCATCGACGAGCCCGCAGCCCTCCGAACCGCCGACAAGGGCGTCATCCTGCACGTCCTCAAGGGCGAGAAGACGGCCGAGAACATCCTCGAGAACGCGGGCCGCGAGGAGCCGTCGATGGACGGCGTCGAGCCGATTCCGGTCGAAGATGGCTCCGGGTCGGGTGAGACATCGGACTCGAGTAGCGGGAGTGCAAGCGCCGGTCCGAACGCAGGCACAGAAGAAGAGACGGATGCGGACGCCGACGACAACCAATCCAGCCTGGGTGACTTCTAATGGCCCCGGAGCTACTCGAGTGCCGCCTCGCAGTCGAGGACCTCGATGCGTTCGTCACCGACGTAGGCGAGATCGGCGAGCGCCACGGCGTGACGATACAGGCCTTCGACGCACGATACGTGGCTGGAGGGCAACACCTCCAGCGGGCCGTCGAGTTCGCCGACCGCGCGCTCGAGCGCGGCAAGAACGTCGCTCGCGACCGGGCAGTCGAAATACTGCTCTACGCCGCGGGCCGACGGCAGATCGACCAGGCACTCGATATGGGCGTCAGCGAGGGCGAGACTCACGCCGTCGTCCTCATCGACCACGCTGGGTCGACGGAGAACGAACGCGGCGACCTCGAAGCGGCCCGCGAAGCGATCACCGAACTCGAGTCGTTCGTCGAACCCGAACCGACACTCGACGACACCGACGAGAAGACCCTGCAGTCGTTTTTCGACATCACCGACGCCGAACGCGCTGCGACGGACGCCTCACTCGAGGCACTGGTTCGTGAGCGGGTGGCGTTGCTCGAAGTCGAGAAGTAGCACTGGTAGCACTAGCACACGAAGACTGTCCCCAACCGATACGCGCAACCCGAAAACCGACACCCCGGCAGCACACTCTTATCCATCCCCGTTGAACCGCCGCCAACAGCACAGCTCACAGATGGCCACCCTCGAGGACCCCCTCACCATCGGCGGCGTGACGATCCCCAACCGGCTCTACCGCGCACCGCTACTCGAGTGCGCGGGCAACGGCCCCGACGCAGTCGACGCGCTGATCGACGACCTCGAACCGGCCGCAGCGTCGGGAGTGGGGCTCATTTTCCAGGGTGCGACCATCGTCCGCGGCGAGGGCGGCTGTGCCGCACCCGGTATGACCCGCGTGCACGACCCCGCGTTCGTCTCGCGGCTGTCGCGGCTGACCGACCGGATCCACGACCACGGTGGTCGAATCTTCATCCAACTCGAGCACGGCGGCCTGCGGAGTATGGAGACCTGGAACGCCGAGTATCGCGCCGACCATCCCGATCTCGAGCAGTTGGTGGTGTCACAGCCGCCGTGGCAGCTTCGCCTGCTCGATCGACTTGGGTTTCTCTCGTACACCCCGCACGTGCTCTCGACTGACGAGGTGTACGACCTCGCAGCGGATTTCGGCCGCGCAGCTGCAGCCGCTGTCGAGGCAGGCTACGACGGCATCCACCTCGCGGCGGCGAACATGGGAATCATCCAGCAGTTCCTCTCGCCGTTCTACAACCGTCGCGACGACGAGTTCGGCGGCTCGCCCGAGGCCCGACTCGCGTTCCTCGCGCTGGTCCACGACGAAATTCGCGAGCGGGCGGGCGACGTTCCAATCGTAACCAAGGTGCCAGCGGAGACACCCGCGCCGCCTGCGCCGATCGTCCGCCGAAAGCTCTCGCTCTCGGACGGCGTCGAAATTGCGCGCCGACTCGAGCGGATCGGCTACGACGCCGTGGTGCCGGTCCAGACGTCGGTCGTCTGGGACATGAGTATCATCCGCGGCGAGTACCCCGAGCGAGCGTGGGCGAACGACAATTTACAGGAGGCGTACGACGCGGCTTTCGGCGGGCCGGCGCGACGACGGCTCGTCTCGCTCGCAAACTGGGTCCAGTCGCTGCAGTACGGGTTCGAGTCAGCCTGGAACGAGGAGTTCTGTCGTCGGGTTCGCGAGGCGGTGTCGATCCCGGTGCTCGCAGAAGGCGGGATCCGCGAGCGTGCGGAGATGGACCGATTGCTCGGCGCGAGTGAAGGGAACGGTACCGCCGAATCGGAGACGAACACAGGTCCCGCGTGCGATATGGTCGGCATGGCTCGGCCGTTCTACGCCGAACCGCGACTCGGCGCGCGACTGCTCGAGACGGACGAAGGTCCCACCCACGTTGCCGAAGATATCGCACCGCGAGCCCTCTGTGACAGCTGCAACAACTGCACCGTTCCGCAGGCTACCGGCGCACCCGGCATCTGTCGCACACCCAGCGTGCTCCGAAAGCGAGGGGTACTCGAGCGTGCAGGTGCGTACGCGACCGGTGAGGAAACAGAAACGGAATAGTAACGACGCGACGACTGACCCACCGACTCAGGCGCGAACAGTTGCCGACGAGAACTCCTCGATCGTCCCTTCGAGTTCGTAGCTCGGCGTTCGCAACTCGAGGAGCGACGAGTCGGGGACGTCGACGAAGTGCAGCGACAGTTCGTACCCGCCGTTCGCGTCGATCCGACTGGCTTCACGCTGACCGGTCTCGGGGTGGACTGCGAGCGCGTACTCGCCAGCGTCTGCGGGGTCCGTCTCGCCCTCGATTTCGTAGGTCGACAGCGACGCCTGGCCATCGTTGCTCTCGATGGGGTGGCCGTTGTCGCGCCAGGGGTTGAATCCGTCCGCGAGGCCGTAGACATCCGTGTAGCCGTTCTCGATGAGCGTCCCCGCTCGCTCGCCTGCCTGCAGGATCGGACAGACGCAGTAGGTGACGATTCGCGTGTCGGTGTCCCAGTCGGAGACCGGGTCGGCCGACTCCAATCCGTCCGGTGACGGGCTGAAGACGGCACCCTCGATGTGTGCCTCGTCGTACTGCGCCTGGGTCCGCGCGTCGACAAATCGGGCCGAGTCGTTCTCCCACCAGTCGACGACATCCTCGAGCGGCGCGAACGGGACGGTCTGACCGTTGAACGTTTCGGTTTCGTATTCTGCCGGGAAGTCGTGAGAGTCGGTATTGTCGGACTCAGAATCCGAAAACTGGTCCAGACACCCGGCGAGACCGACCGACCCACCGAGAACCGCGCCACCAGTCGCTCGGAGAAGCGTTCGTCTCTTCATAATTTAGGGAACACGTCCACGAATTATAGCCGTTGGGGTCGACGCCAGTATCACTCACAGGTCGGTTCGCCGTCACTGGGTGAGATACCTGACCAGACCCCTTCGTTTCAACTGGAGACCCGGAGAAGAGACTCCGAGTGAACTCGAGTTGAAATGTGAGAAGTAGTCCATCCTGGATTCGAACCAGGGTCGAAGCCCCCAGAAGGCTTCAGGATTGGCCGCTACCCCAATGGACTTGACATGACGCCGCCGGTGTCGGTTACCAACGTCGTACCAGTCTGTAGTTGGGGTTCGTATTAGAGTGTTACGAACTCAGATGAGCGAGACAGCGTGAGTCACAGAGAGTGCATCCCAGGACGTTCCTTGAGAAGTTCAATCTCATCTGGCTTCGGATTACCTCGAGATCCTCTCGAGTACGATGTCTCGAGTCCGGCCCGTTCCTTCGCGTCGTTCCAGCCACCACACGTTCGAATGATCGTTGCAAAGGCGGGCGTCAACCCGAGCTCCTCGTACTGTGCTTTCGTCGGAGACTCGCCGAACTCCTCGGCCGCCCGCTTCAGCGCCTCGAGGCACGCTGCTTCCGTCGTCACACGCTGTGTGGCTTCGGCTTTGTATATAAACTGCGGGACAGTCTGCCGAACAGCCGACGACACCTCCGTAACGGACGGAACCGACACCACTATTCTCCCGACCCGAGCACACTCGAGTATGTACGTCGGACGATTCGTCGTCGTTGGCCCGGAGGGTGGTGCGTATCGCGTCTCCTCCCGGTCGTTCCCGAACCGAGCGATTACTGCGCGAGACGATGCTGAGGCGCTGACTGTCGGCCCGACCGAGGATGCGCCGGACACCGACAACCCGTACGTCTCCTACAACTGCCTGCGCGTCGTCGAGACGCCGACCGGCGAGACGGTCGCCTTCGGCAACGGCTCCCACGTCGATCCGATCGCAGAGAAACTCGAGTTGGGCTACCCGGCGCGGGACGCGCTCGCGGAGAGCCTGCTCGCGCTCGATTACGAGAAGGACAACTACGACACGCCGCGAATCGCGGCGACGATTACTGACGATGGCGAGGCGCTGATCGGCACCGTCCGCAAGGACGCGCTGCTGGTCGAGACCGTCGACGAGCCAACGCTCGTGGCGACCTACGAGAAGGACGCACCGGAGCCGATCGACTTCGACGCAGAGAGCGCTGCGGCAGCAGCCAGCGAGAGCTACGCACTCGAGTACGAACACGCAGTGTGTGCGGCGGGTGTCGTTCGAACCGAGAACGGCTTCGAGACGGCGATCGAGAACGGGGACTGATACGGATTGCTGTAACGATTTACCGGTGCAAATGCCGCCTGGATCGCGGTTGCGCCGGAAATGACTTACAGTAAACCGTATGAGCGGCGCTGCCCGACGCTGTCTATTGTGGGCTGCGTGAGCAACCTACAACTGTCTCGCGACAGTGAATACTGAGTGACAGCCATGAAGGTTGGTCTCATCTCAGACGTCCACGGGAATCGGGTCGCCCTCGAGACGGTCCTCGCGGACATGCCACCGGTCGACGAACTCTGCTGTGCCGGCGACGTCGTCGGCTACAACCCCTGGCCGGGGGACTGCGTCGACGAACTGCGCGAGCGAGACGTCCCAACCGTGCTCGGAAACCACGACGCCGCCGTCGCCGGCGAGACGCCGTTCCGGTTCAACGGGATGGCGCAGGCAGGCGTCGAGTACGCCCGCTCCCAACTGACGGAAGGGCAGTGTGCATGGCTCGAGCGGTTGCCGACGGAGCGACTCGAGTGCGACGGGCGCGTCAAACTGGTCCACGGGCACCCCGACGATCCACAGCGGTACTCGCGGTACACGTATCCGGAGGAGTTCTCGGCGCGGTTGCTCGACGAGGAGGACGTGCTGGTGCTCGGTCACACGCACGTACAGGGGGCCGAACGCTTCGCGGAGGGGATCGTGGTCAATCCGGGGAGTGTCGGCCAACCTCGCGACGGCGATCCGCGAGCGGGCTACGCGGTCGTGGATCTCGCGGCGATGACCGTCGAGACGCATCGCGTCGAGTACGACGTCGCGGCGGTGCAAGAGGCAGTTGAGGAAGCAGAGCTGCCGGAGCGAATCGGGAGCCGACTTGCGCGAGGGAAGTGAGAAGGGAGTGCGTATCGGCACGGCAGAGGAGAGAGTGAGCGGGTGAGTGAATACCGTGTCGGTGAATGGACCAACTGTGAGAAGCGGTACACGGCCCCGAAGAGCAGTCGAATCGAACCTTTTAGGCGGGATACCGATATATCGTGGCGTATGGTTGTCTCCGGCGACCGCGCGTGTACCGGCAGGAACCGACCGCGACACGCCGAGCGCCGGTGTTGTCGGTGGAACACGCAGACAGCGGTAGTGATTGACCACCAGAGCAGGCGTCCGAGCCGTCTCGGCACCAGTACGGAGGCAACTGGGAAATGATCGGACGACTGCGTGAGGACACCCGGGCGATGTGCGACCGGGATCCGGCCGCACGCCGGTGTCTCGAGGTTGCGCTCACCTATCCCGGCGTCCACGCCGTCTGGGGGCACAGAGTCACCCACCGGCTCTGGAACAACGGCTTTCGGCTGCTCGCCCGCCTCCTGTCGCACCTCGTGCGGCTCCTGACGGGCGTCGAGATCCACCCCGCCGCGACGATCGGACGGCGGGTCACGATCGATCACGGAATGGGTGTCGTCATCGGCGAGACCGCCGAAATCGGCGACGACGTACACATGTACCACGGCGTCACGCTCGGCGGCGACACGAACGAGCCGGTCAAGCGACATCCGACGGTCGAAGACGGTGTGAAAATCGGCGCGAACGCGACGCTGCTCGGTGACATCACGGTCGGCGAGGACGCGGCCGTCGGTGCGGGTTCGGTCGTCACCGACGACGTCGAGGCCGGTGCGACCGTGGTCGGCGTCCCGGCGCGGCGAATTGACGACTGACGGGCAGGTGCGACTGACGAGTGCGGCGGCTGACGGAGAGGTAGATCAGTTCTCCTGGCTCTCGTCGACCGTTCCGTCTGCACCTGCGGGTTCTCCTTCCGCCGGCACACCCTGGTCTGTCTCGACGCTCGTCTCCGTTGTGTCGTCAGCATCCGATTCGCCGTCGCCAGCGGCTGCATCGTCGGGGGCCGTCGTCTCGTCCGCAGGCTCCGGATCCGAAACGTATCCGAGTTCGAACCAGAGCCTCGCCGTACAACCCATCGCCTCCTCGTCGAGTTTTGTCTCTCCCTCTCGCTGGTCGAGATACCCATTACAGCGGCCGTGCTGGACTACGTTCATCAGCGTCGCCGCCGAACCGCACTCGGGGCAGTCGATGTAGTAATTCCCCTCGTCGTTCTGGTGCCAGGTGTCGGGATCCAGCTCGGTGTAGGCGGCATCCTCGCGTCGACTGTCCATGTCCGACTCATCGACGACGAGGCCGGTAAGTGCAAGCCCGGAACACGCAACCAGCCCGGCGACTGACTGGTCAGCAGACTACCCACTCAGCCGTGTGACTCGACGAGCGGCTCGACCAACGACTCGCCGGCATCGAGCAGTGTCGCCACGCGGTCGTCCGTCTTCGCTTCTGCATAAACACGCAACACGGGCTCCGTCCCGCTCGGTCGAACGAGCAGCCACGAGCCGTTCTCGAGTAGCAACTTGAACCCGTCCGCGGTGTTCACGTCTGCGACCGTCGTGCCGGCGACGGTCTCGGGAATTTCGGACTCGAGTGCACCGAGCACGCGCGCCTTCTCCTCGTCGGAGCAGTCGACGCTGGTCTTGTCCTGCACGACGGTGCCGTGGGCGTCGAGCAGTCGATCCACCCGGTCGTCGATCGGTTCCGCGGCGTGCATGGCGGCCGCGAGCAGCGCCACGAGGACGCCGTCCTTCTCGCGGACGTGCCCGCGGACGGTGAAGCCGCCGGACTCCTCGCCGCCGATGAGGGCGTCGTGGTCGGCCATCGCCTGGGCGACCCATTTGAAGCCGACCGGGACCTCGTGGACAGCCTCATCGTGTGCCTCGGCGACGCGGTCGATGAGGTACGTCGTCGAGACCGAGCGGACTGCCGAGCCAGCGTCGGACTCGAGAAGGAAGTCGTACAGCGCGGCGAAAAAGAGGTTTTCGTCGAGGTAGCCGCGGGCGGGTGTGACGACGGCGAGGCGGTCGGCGTCGCCGTCGTTTGCGAGACCGAGGACGGGCGCGCTGTCGGGGTCGGTGACGCGGTCGATCAGTTCGGTGAGGTACTCGGCGGCGGGCTCGGGTGCGCCGCCGCCGAAGTCGGGGTCGCGCTCACAGCGCAGGCGCTCGACGGAGAGGCCGGCGCGCTCGAGGGCGGCGTCCGTGACGCCGCGGCCGCTGCCGTGCATGGCGTCGTAGGCGACGGTGAAGTCCGGTTTAATGATTGTCTCGTCGGTGTCGCTGTCATTGCCATTGCTGTCACTGGTATCGCTGTCACCGGCATCACCGTCGTCATCCTCGCTGTCGCCGGCCTCACTGACATCGCCCGCAGTGATTGACGCAACGAGATCGAACACCGCGTCGGCGTGTGGCGTCTCGAGGTCGACCTTCCGAACGGTGCCATGCTCGGACTCGGGGAGCGGGTCCGGTTCTGCAAGATGGTCGGCGATCGCGTCCGTGACTTCTGGAAGCGCCGGCGCGCCGGTGTGTGGAATGAACTTCACGCCGTTGTACTCCGGCGGATTGTGCGAGGCCGTAATCGCGAGGCCGCCGGCGAGATCGCGCTCGACGATCGCGTGGGCGACGAGCGGCGTCGGGCAGTCGCGCTCGGGGAGCAACACGTCGAAACCGTTCGCACACAGCACTCTGGCGAGTTCTTCAGCAAATCCGCGGGAGCTCTCGCGGGCGTCGTAGCCAACCACGACGGGGGCGTCTCGACCCTCGTCGGCGAGATACGTCGCGACCCCCTGGCCGACCATGCGGACGCGCGGCGTCGTGAACGTCTCGAGTGTCGCTCGCCAGCCGTCGGTGCCGAACGTGATGGCGTCCATAGGCGTGGACTCACCGCCGGGTGCGAAAAAAGCGACGCTGCAGTCCACTGGTCGAGACGGTGGAGTGGGAGAGACCATCCGTGCGCAGGTTCCAAACGAGGGCCGCACGCGCATCGAAGCGACACGCACATTGGGCCAGTTCACATTAGGTCGACCAATGAGCCGCCCCACCCCAACGGTCCTCGCGGTGAGCGGGAGCCTCCGCGACGAGAGTTACACGCGAACCGCGCTGCAGTACGCCCTGCGAGCGGCCGCCGAGGCCGGCGCCGAGACGACGCTGCTCGACCTCCGCGAGTACGACCTGCCGCTTTACGACCCCGACGCCGACGAACAGGGCGACGAACAGGAGGTGAAAGCCCTCGTGCGAGAGGCAGACGCCGTCGCCCTCGGAACGCCGGTCTACCACGGCTCGTACTCGGGCACGCTGAAGAACTTTCACGACTACTGCGGCTGGGACGAGTACGAGGACACTACCGTCGGCCTGCTCGCGACCGCCGGCGGCGGTAGCTACGGCTCGACGCTCGACCATCTGCGGATCACGGTGCGAGGCGTCCACGGCTGGGTTCTGCCACACCAAGTCGGCATTCGAAACGCCTCGAGTCGATTCGTCGAGGGCGACAAACCGGAGGCGATCGACGGCCGCCAGTTCGAGGAGCCGAAACTCCAGGAACGCGTCGAAAAGCTCGGCCGAATGCTCACCGAGTACGCGTTCATCGAACCGGACGTTAGCTCGCCACGCAGTGAGTCAACCGAGTAGGGACTCGAGTACCGAACCGTCTCAGGCGGGCACGAACCGGACTGATCGAATCAAGCCACCGTACTCGCTTACGCTATAGTAGCCACTGCAAGTCACTGCACACCTGATCGCCAGACAGTTCGGCGATCAGTGTGTGAATAGTTGCAGTTGTACTATAATCCGACCAGCCGCTCCTTTTGAGCCCGCGTTAGCTGTTTGATTTCGTACTCCCGTGACATCGCCGCCGAGCGCGTCTCGTAGCGCTCGTGATAGCGAACCTCGACCGGTGTCCGGCCGCGGGTGTACTTCGCGCCCTCACCCGCGTTGTGTTCGGCCACGCGTCGCTCGAGGTCGGTCGTGTAGCCGGTGTAAAGCGAGCCGTCGGTGCACTCGAGTACGTAGACGACGTGGCGGCCGTCGATGGGTTCGGGTTCGGGTTCGGATTTGGTGCCGTTGCTATCCGGCTTGCCGTCATCGGACGGGTCGCCCGCGGCGTCTGACTCCGACATCGGACGGATGTACGGAAACGGGGCCGAAAAAGGATGCTATCGAATTGAGCGGGGAGCGACGGAGGATAAGCGGTGACCGGAGTGGACCGACCACGTCGTGATCAGTACCCGATCGGTCCGCCGACCCGGCGACGGATCATATCGACGAGCATCCCGCCGACGTACCCGAGCGGTGCGAGCACGATGAGGACGATGGCGACCCAGGCGAGACCGAGAACGGCCGAGAGAAACAGCGTATCACCGCTGCCCTCGATTCCGAACAGCCAGGAGACGCGTGCGAACGCCAGAAACGGAATCAGCGCGAGCGTCCCGAGGACCGCTGCGACGGCACCGTTGTTGGCCGGGACCTCGTAGAAGTCACTTCGGGCGGCCGCAACGCCACCGCCGACCAGTGCGACCAGAACGAGCCATAGCGGTCGATTCAGGAGAAAGTTCACGGTGAACCCCAAGATCACGACTGCAATCGCGCCCCAGAGCACGGGTCCGCGGTCGAACTCGAAGTCGGGGTCGACTGTCTGCCTCATTTCGAGAGGGTTCGTCCAGTCGGTGAATAAACATTTCTGTGACGTGAGTAGCGAGGTCAACGATAGGGCCGAGAACGATGGGGTCGGGAACGCTGGGCAAATACCCCACAGGAGATGACAACACGCGACAAAAAGGCCTCGTCCGGGTACGGGGTTGTCAGTTGGGGTGTACAGTTCGTAGCGGGTCGGGTCAGTTTGTGCTATAATTGACGGGCACGCTCACGTGAGGCTTCAGCGATCCCTGCATTGGCCGAGCAGCTAATGCACGCGCGGATTTCGCCGTGTGCGTCGGCGAAGACACGCGCGAACCGTTCGGAAACGTGCGCGTCGCAGTGGTCACACTTGGGCATGGGTTACACCGGCGAGTTTGCCGGCACCCAGTACTATTCGTGGAAGAAATAAAAATCCTTCCTAGAACGAGTTATGCAGTTTGTCACTACTGAGATTATCTTTTGATACGAACAACAGTATTAGTCTTGAGCCCCATGGATCGCGCGCGAAATCAGGGTAGCTTGTGCGCCGGCGACGAAACCAGCGTCGATGTTGACGACCGAGAGCACCGTACAGGACTGGAGCAGGCCCGCCAGGGCAGCCTCACCGTCGCCGCCGTGGCCGTAGCCACTCGAGACGGGAACCGCGATGACCGGCGTATCGACGAGGCCGGCGATGACGGTCGGCAACGCGCCCTCCCGTCCTGCGGCGACGATCAAGACATCCGCGTCGCGAAAGCGCTCGACCTGGTCGAGCGTCCGCGCGAGGGCCGCAACGCCAACGTCGTCCACCCGGTCGATCGTTGCGCCGGCGTCGGCGCAGACGATTTCGGCCTCGTCGGCGACTGGCTTGTCGACCGTACCGGCCGTCACGATACCGACGGTCGCCTCGAGTGTCGGCTGGTCGAAGTCGGGCCCAAGCACGCGGACGGTCGAACCGCGGCGCTCGATCGTCGCGTCGGGTGCAGACTCGGCCAGTGCCGTTCGGAGCGCGTCGATCTGGTCGTCACTGATCCGAGTGAGCAGCGCTCGATCGGTCGTCTCGAGTGCGGTCTCTGCGAGCGCGACGACCTGTGCGTCGGACTTGCCCTCGGCGAGGATCGCCTCGGGAATGCCCCGTCGTGACTGTCTGGCTGCGTCGAAGCGACCGGCCTCGCCGGTGACGTAGCCGTTGAGTTCGGCCTCGGCCTGTTCGGGAGAGAGGGTGCCGTCGGCGACGGCGTCGAGGAGTTCGCGCATACGTTCGATGGGGGACCGCGATACTCGAATCCGTCGGACCGACGAGGGAGGTGTCGAAACCGCGCGCGAGAGGACCCAGCGGCGCGCGCGAGCAGAATCGACGCGCTCGAACGGGTGAAAGACCGTTCGCGTGACTCATAAGTCATATACTTTCCGGTGGGTCGACCCCCCGAAATGGGCGTCGCAACCCCTGACGGCCCGGTATTTCCGTAAATAACCAAAGCATTTATATGGTGGAAAGGGAAATCGCTACATCGTATGGCAGACCTTATCGTCAAAGCTGCTGTGAAGGAAGCGCTCGATGACAAGAACGTCGCCTCGGACTTCTACGACGCACTCGACGAGGAAGTCGACGAACTCCTCGAAGACGCTGCCCGTCGCGCAGAGGCAAACGACCGAAAGACGGTCCAGCCGCGCGACCTGTAAGGTAGCGTTTACCACAATTCTTTCGTACGTTACACTGGTGAGCGACAGCTATTGCTATCGGTATTGGAATCGCTGTCAGTAACAGTCGCTGACTTCTGTCGACTGATGGCCATTGACACGAGAACGAATAGCGGCACTAGCATTGACACTGGGCACTGCACCAGTTCCAACTGAACGCTCACGTTCCGAAAACGGCCGTCAGTAACCAGCAAGAGAACAACGCGAGAGGGGAGGAAAGGAAAGGAGTCAGCGCTTACCGGCGACGCTGGCGCTCGTCGAGATACTGCTTCGTTCGGCCGCCAACGACGTAGTCTGCCTCCTGCAAGTCGGCGACGGAGGCCGACCCCGTGACGAACATCGCCGTCCGCAACTCGAGTTCGAGCTGTTCGATCAGATCGACGACTGCGTCGGTTCCCCGGCCTGCCGGGCCGAGGAACGGCTTGGCGAGGCCACCCGCCCGAGCGCCGAGGGCGATCGCCTTCGCGATGTCGAGTCCCGAGCGGACGCCACCGCTCGCGATCACGCAGTCGTGCATCGACGCGGATTCGAGTGTACTCACTGCAGTCGGGACGCCCCAGGCGCGGAACAGTTGGCCGATCTTCTCCTGACGGGACGCGCCGACGGCGGCGGCGCGATAGGATTCGATGCCGGACCACGTGGTGCCGCCCTGGCCAGCCACGTCGATTGCGTCGACACCGGCGTCGGTGAGGCGACTCGCGGTCTTGCGCGAGATACCGTTGCCCGTCTCCTTGACGACGACCGGCACGGAGAGGTCGCTCGCGACGTGGCCGATTTCGGCGAGACAGCCTCGGGCGTCGACGTCACCCTCCGGCTGGACGGCTTCCTGCAAGAAGTTGAGGTGGATCGCCATCGCGTCGGCGTCGATCATGTCGACGGCCGCCTCGACGTCCTCGACATCGTACTCGAGTAGCTGTGCCGCGCCGACGTTGCCGTAGAGAAAGGCGTCGGGGGCGACGTCGCGGACGACGGTGTAGGACTCGATCAGGTCTTCGTCGTCGAGTTCGAGGCCGGCGCGCTGGCTGCCGACACCCATGGCGATGTTGGTCTCCTGGGCGGCTTCGGCGAGTGCGCGGTTGATCTTCGTCGTGTTTGGGTGGCCGCCGGTCATGCTCTCGATGACGATCGGGGCCGCTAACTCGTGCCCGAACAGCTCGATCGTGGTATCGATTTCGTCGCGGTGAATCTCCGGCAGTGCCTCGTGGACGAGGTCGATGTCGGCAAAGCCGGTGCCTGCCGTCTCGACGTCTTCCTCCTCGATGATGCGGATGTGGTCGTCTTTCCTGTCGGATGTTTCGGGCATCGAATCGTCTCCATCCGAAGGTGGGGGAGTCGGTATTGAAAAGGTGTCCATTCTCAGTGCGCAGGTGCGGGTTCTCCTCCCGACTTCTCAGCATCTCAGATCGGACACACGCTTTTGGCGTTCCCCGTCGAATCCCGCCTATGCTCCGACATATCCTGACCGGGATCGGCATCCTCGAGTTCGCTGCACCGCGGCGCATCGTCCGCGCCGCAGAGCGAATCGCCTTCGAAAACCCCGGTGAGGGACGGCTCAGACGGTGGACGATCCCGATGGCTCGGCTCGAGGCGCTCGTGTTCACCTGGGCCGCCGTCCGCAAACGCGGTCCGCCCGCACTCGCTCGCCCGCTGCTGGCCGGCCTCGGCCTCGCGATGGCGCTCGCGCCACGGTCGGCACTCGAGTTCGGTCTCAGAGTGACCTACGAAAATCCGGACGATCTCGAGGTGAAGCCGTGGGTGGGGCCGCTCACGCGCGCACTGGGTGTGGTCTATCTGGTGGCTGCGCTGGCTACTGGGCGGGCGGATGCGCCAGCGGCTACTGAGAAACAGGAGGGCGAAGACACCATCTGAGCAGCAAAAGACCGCTCAGATCAGTACGTCCGAACGTCCACACCGTCGGCCGTGCCGACGTACGTCTCGTCGGCCAGTCCGACGAACAGGCCGTGTTCGACGACGCCTGGAATCGAAGCGAGTGTGGTCGCGAGCGCGTCTGGTTCCTCGATCGAACCGAACTCGCAGTCGAAAAGCAGATTTCCGTTGTCGGTGACGACCGGGCCGTCCTTGTGCTCGGCGTCGCGAAGCGTTGGCTCACCGTCCAGTTCGCGAACGCGCTCGGCGACGACGGTGTGAGCGTCTGGTAGCACTTCGAGTGGAACCGAGCGATCGAGTTCGGCAGTGAGCTTCGACGGATCGGCGACGACCAAAAAGCGGTCTGCGGCCGCGTCGACAAGTTTTTCGCGCGCGTGTGCACCGCCGCCGCCTTTGATGAGCGCGCCGTGTGCGGCCGACTCGGGATCGTCGACCACCTGATCCGCGCCGTCGATCGCGAGATCCACGCCGTCGACCGCATCGAGGGTCGTCAGTGGAATGTCGTACTCGAGTGCCAACTGGCGCGACTGGAACGACGTGGGGATGGCCCGAACGTCGAGGCCGTCGGCGACGGCCTGTCCGATGGCTTCGATCGCGTAGGCGGCCGTCGAGCCGGTGCCGAGGCCGACGACGGTGCCGTCCTCGACGGCGTCGGCCGCGCGCTCGCCTGCGTGTCGCTTCGCCGTGTCGCTCCCGCCCTCGGTCTTCATGGTCTGGTTCGTCAGGCGAGCGGCGAGGAGAAAAACGTTGTACATCTCGTGTCGCGCTGGTCGCGTTGGCCGTGCGAGAAGTGCGACCGAAGCGGAGCAGACAACTCACGATCAGCCCCAGACTGGTTTTATACTACCCAAACGCCGCCACGAACTGGGAGCCAGCGAGCGGCGGCGGGGTCGTCACCGCGAACAGGGACTCGAGTACGACGCGAACCTGGCCGAGCCACGGGAGTCGGACGACGGACTTGCTGGTGACCCAGTCGGACTTGACGACGGTCGTCTCCGCGTACTGGCCGCCGACCTGGTCGTACAGGCTGTTCGCATCGCCCTTCGTGACGAAGCCGTCGTGGGGTGCCGGACACGAGTGCAGCGCCGCACACGTTCTGTCGCCGAGCGCGTCGGCGTCTGCCGTCGTCTCGACCCAGTTTTCGCCCTCCTCGACCCAGAAGTGTGCGCGGTGGATGACTGGCGTGGCGCTCGGGTCGCCGTCGGGCGCAAAGACGATGACGTCGCCGGGTTCGCCGAACCGGAGGTGAGTGCCATCACCGCTCAGTGCGGCTTCGCGAGTGACGACGCCGGTCTCGCCGACGGCCTCGCTACCGACGAACCGGTCACTGTCGGTGACGAAAACGAGGTCACCGGTGGCAACGTTCGGCTCCATACTCCCGCTCTCGACTGCGGCCAGCGGCGGCCAGACGCCGCTAAACGCGACGAGCAGCAGGCCGGCCAGTCCGACGACGGCGACGACGCTCGCGATGTCTCTACACGCGACGGCGCGGGCGTCGTCCGAGCGGAGGAGCCAGCGGCCGAGTCCGTCGGTGGGGTCGGAGTCGGGAGCAGCCGACGACTCGTCGGTGTCGGCTGCCGAACGGGAGAGGGAATCGGAGGGCGAGTCGGAGCGGGGACGGTCGCTCATCGAGGCACTCTCCGAGACCACGGCAAGTCAACGTTTTGTATTTTCAACACCATCAGTGGAACATGCGTCCTGGGGCGCTGCAACCGCCGCGAACCTTTTTCACACCCACCGTGGTCGGACATCCCATGGCGACGGGGACTGCAGTCAGCCTCAAACACGTTCGTAAAACCTACCAGCTGGCCGAACCCGTCCACGCGCTCGACGGTGTCGACCTCGAGATTCCGGAGGGCTCTTACACTGCGATCATGGGACCCAGCGGCTCCGGCAAGTCGACGCTGATGAATCTCGTCGGCTGTCTCGACACCCCCACCGACGGCACCGTCGTCGTCGGCGGGCAGGACGTCGGCGACCTCGACGACCGCGAGCGGACCACCCTCCGCGGGACGACGGTCGGCTTCGTCTTCCAGACGTTCAACCTGATGCCGCGGCTCACCGCACTCGAGAACGTCGCCCTGCCACAGCTCTTTCAGGGGATCAGCCGCGGCGAGCGAAACGATCGCGCACGCGAGTTACTCGAGCGCGTCGGGCTCGGCGACCGAATGGATCACATGCCGAACGAACTCTCCGGCGGCCAACGCCAGCGCGTCGCGCTCGCTCGTGCGCTAGTGAACGATCCGACGATCGTGCTGGCAGACGAACCCTCGGGGAATCTCGACACCGAAACCGAGGCCGACGTGCTCGACCTCTTCGACGAATTCCACGACGCCGGCACCACCATGCTCGTCGTGACCCACGAGCGTCACGTCGCCTCGCGCGCAGAGCGGATCGTCCACCTGCTGGACGGGCAGATCGAGCGGATCGAAGAGCTCGATGGCAGTGAGACGAGTCCGCGGTCGAGCGCTGGACAGACTACTGGTCACGATCGTGACCACGGCCACGACCACGACCCCGATCACGACGAGCGCACAGGACCCGCAAGCGGAGCAAACGGCTGATGCGACCACTCGAGTTCGGCCGACTTGCCTGGCGCTCGATCGGGAGCCACCGGTTGCGCTCGGCGCTGACGACGCTGGGGATTATCATCGGTATCGCGGCGGTGATCGCGTTCGTCACGCTGGGTGCGAGCCTGCAGGCTGGCTTGCTCGGTGACATCAGCCCGGACGATCAGCGGAATCTCTACGGGTGGGCCGCCGATCCGGACACAGAAGGTGGGCCGCTCGCGGGTGCACAGCCGGTGTTCACGCAGGACGATCTCGAGCGGGTCGACGAACTCGAGGACGTCGACGCGGCTTATGGCTATATGCCGATTTCGACGCAGGCGCTGGCCTACGACGGTGAGCTCACGCCACAGAGCGATGCGTTGATAGCGGCGGGGCCGCCGTACATCAGACCGGCAACGATCGACGAGGGCCGGCAGTTCGAGATGGGCGAACGCGAGGCAGTGATCAACCCAGCGGTGGCCGGCCAGTTCGAGGAGAACGTCTCCGTCGGCGACGAGTTGACCATCGTCAGGCAGGGCGGCGAGCAAACCTCGGTGACCGTCGTCGGCATCACCGACAGTTCGGAGGGACTGAGTCCGTTCGAAGGATTCGAGCCGTCGCCGCGGGTGTACGTGCCGACGGATCCGTACTACACGGAGGAGGTAGACGGGATCGGTGCCGGATTTGAAGATGGCGAAGCAGCTGAAGACGAAGCGGGCGAGGCAGAGCCAGCCGACGACGATAACGACGAACCGGCAACCGCCGAGGACGCCAGATTCCTCGCAATCGTCGTCGAGGCACCCTCCGCCGACGAGGGAGATATCGATCAGGCTCGCGACAGCGCACTGGCCGTACTCGAGAGCGGCGACTCCGACGCGAGTGAGTTGCTCGGCGACGACCTCGAGATCACCATGCAGACGAGTACCGAGTTGCTCCAGCAGCTACAGGACGTACTCGACCTGCTGCAAAACTTCATCGTCGGCATCGCGGCTATCTCGCTCGTCGTCGGGTCGATCGGCATCGCGAACATCATGCTGGTCAGCGTCACCGAGCGCACCCGTGAGATCGGGATTATGAAGGCCGTTGGTGCACAGAACCGGGACGTACTGGGGCTGTTCCTGACGGAGGCGGTAGTGCTGGGAATTATCGGTGCTATCCTCGGGACGGTACTCGGACTCGCCGTGGGCTATGCCGGGGCGTGGTACATCGATATTCCGCTCGTCTATCCCTACGAGTACGTCGCGCTCGCGGTCGCCGTAGGAATTCTCGTCGGCGTTCTCTCGGGGCTCTATCCCGCCTGGCGAGCCGCTCGAACGGATCCGATCGACGCGCTCCGGTACGAGTGAGGTGGCAAAAAGAAGCGACCGTCGTACGGACGACGTGTCACTGGACGTCCCGATGCCGGTACGACTACGGGTACGTGTTCTCCTGGTTGGTCTTGCAGTCGGTGCTCGTCGTCTTCTCGGTCACGCCGTTCACCGTCGTCGACGAGGTCGACTTACAGTTACCACCTGGGAACTGCTTACTGCGGTTCGATTGTCTGATCGAGACGGATCCCGAATCGGTTCCTGACACCGTAGCACTGTTTGACTGTTTGACCCGGCTCGTCTGGGTAGCCGAGGGCTTCGATTTCTTTGCTTTGAGCCAGCTACGACGTGCCGCAACTGACCCCGTGAACGCTGTCGGAACGGCAACGGCCGCAGCCGTCACACCGGCCGCTCGGAGGGCTGTTCGTCGGTCGAGCACTGCGTGCTCGTCCTGTTTCTGTTGTTATCTGTCGGTGCTCATGCGACTTCGTCTGCCTCCCCTGAGGCAGCTATACATATGTCACCGGTAAACATAAACAAATCCGCAATAAAGACGAACGGTCAATGAAAGTCGTTTGTCGTAAAAGAAAATGACTCAGGCTTGTTTCCAGAAGACAATAGTCCACATCTACACCTACTGGGAGACAAACGGGAAGAACCGAGTTACGGCTGATTCCGGCCGTCGCCATCGGCTCCTGAATCGTCGGTCTCCGAGGGATCAGCGTCGGTGTCCTCGTCGGTCTCGCGCCATCGTGTCGCCTCTCGATCGGAACGGTCTGGTGCCGTCATGTCGGTGGAAGAATCGGTTTCGGCGTCGTGATCGCGGTCCGTCTCCGAGCGAAGACGGCGGTCAGCCGCTGGAGACCCGTAGCGGTCGGGACGAGTAGAGCGATCCGATCGATCGGACGAAGGTGGCCCATTGGGAGGCGATCGCGAGCGGTCAGCGCGGTCGTGGTGCGTCGTAGACGACTCTGTCGAGCCGGGAGCACGTGAGGACCGTGGCGCGCGCACGCGGCGGCCGCGTGGCCCCTCGCGCCGTGACGGCTCCGTCCCGATCGTCTGATTCGTCCGGTGTCGCGCCGACGGGAACTCGCGGGCGAGGTACGACCCGAGGACGCCCCCGAGCAGCGAGAGGCCGACGGTGTAGAGCAAGACGACCGTCGAGAGCAGTCCGAAGAAGGCGAGCACGACGACAAAGCCCTCGAGCGGGACGGCAGCGACGCCGAAGCCAAAGCCGAAGAACCCGAGGAAGACGAAGGCGATTCCGATAATCGGAACGAACATAACCGCACCGGCGAGTGCGCCGACGAGCGCGCCGTCTCTCGTCTCCGGCCCCTCGAGAAAGCCGGCGACTGCGCCCCCGATTATCGTCGAGAAGGGGATGAACGAGAGGACGACGGCGACGACCGCCCCGATGAGCGCGTTGATGACGGTTCGGCCACGACTCATAGGCAACCAACGACGGGCAGCGAGAAAAGTGCCCGTGGTCGAAACGACTCGTTTCCGAGCGCTGTCCAGTTCACTCCTTTTCTAGGCACGGTCTATAGTAGCCGCTGAAAATCACGAGACACCAGATTGTACGAGGGCTGTGGACCACCGTGAGAACCGTTTCAGTCGGTACGGTGGTGGGAATGCCAGTAGCAACTCACCCAGGGTTAGCGACTGTTTTTGAGTGGACCTCTTCAGATCGCTCGTTTTTGTGGATGATAGTCAGGCGCTCAGGGAACCCAGACATCAATTCGAGCGTGACTTGATAGGGAACATTACGGCCAACATCCGAGACAATTTCAGAATCTACTTTGTTGATACAGATTATGATCGTTATTTCGCCATCTTCTATGATCATATTTTCCAAGACGACTTGATGCGTTTCGTCCCCCGTTGGGAAGACGCCCTCAA
The DNA here is from genome assembly GCF_001861355.1 of Natrialba sp. SSL1. Lineage (GTDB taxonomy): Archaea > Halobacteriota > Halobacteria > Halobacteriales > Natrialbaceae > Natrialba. The sequence continues at coordinate 283,127 of NZ_MASN01000060.1, read as the reverse complement.
CGACGATTTCGTTAGAGGGCTCCAGCCAACGTACGTCGGTAGATGTCTCGCCTGAAAGAATACTAGGAGGGGTTGTCAATCCTGAAAGATTGGTGAAGCTCCACGATCGCACATGCATAGTCGTCATATCTGTGTGAAGGAACGTAAACAGCCTCGGGCACGGTGGCCCGAGGCTTTTCTAGGTTCCCTCAGCTGTGCGCTAGCACTCCCTGTTCCGCGAGGGAACGGGATGAGGTTGGGCGGCTTACGCGCCCCGACCCGGACAGACGCACCACCCGCACCTGCGGTTGGGTTTTGTGAGTCCGGTAATTCGTCGTATTACCGTCGAGCTTCGCCTTTTCGCGCCACGCGATGTTCACCGACGCATTCCGGTCAGCGTGATCTTGCGCCAGATTACACTCGTCGTTCGTACAGCGGAACCGCCGTCCTTGCCGATACCCACGCTCACCACAGCACGAACACGTCTTCGAGTTGTAGTAGGCATCAACCGTGTCCGTAGGAACCTCCCGCCATGTCGCCTTGTACGAGACGAACGTCTCGAACTTGTGAAACGGCAGTTTGTGCAATCGACGGTTCATATACGTCCCGTACTGCATTTCGTGGCGGATGCCGCTCATATCCTCGAACACGATGACCGGGTCCGAGAACTGCGCTGCGAACTCCACGACAGCACGGGAGAGACGATGAAGCACCCACTCGGTGAACCGCACCTCCTTGTCACCGAGTTTCCGGTGGATGCTCGTCTTGCCGTGTTCCTGACAGCGGGTAGTTATGGTGTGGTAGCGTTGGCGTTCCTGTTTGACTCGTCCGTAGTCGAGGACGAGTGTGCCCTTCGTCCGCATCGTCTCGCGGTCAAAGGCGGTGAGAGCGACGTTACGCTCGTTGATGTCTACGCCGACCACAGTCTCAGCGGTGTCGGGTTCGGGCACGTCGAACTCGCGTGTGACCGTGACGTGTAGGTAGTACACGCCATCGCGGTACAAGAGTTCAGCCTGCCCCACATCCACCTCATCCGACGTGATCGCGTCTCGCAGGTCATCCATCGCATCCGGCTCACCGCGCAGGTGGCCTTTCACCTTCTTGTAGGGTTTCGGACTGATTCGAACTTGGACGCGGTTCGTGTTGTCGTCCACAGTGAGACGATAACCTTCCGTGTGAGCCATCACGAGCGGGTATGCACCAGATTTGTCCGTACTCGGCGGCGTCGGCTTCCCTCCGTTAGGGTCGTCTTGGTTCTCCCACCACTCTTTGAGCGATTGGTAGGACCCCCACGTTTGGAGGGCTTTGCCGACGACCGCGCACTTGTTGTTTCGCAAGAAGTCGTCGCGGTCAACCTCTCTCTGTATCTCGGTGCGATTGTATCCCTGTCGTTTGAGACGGATGGTGTCGTTGAATATCTCACGTGACGCGAGGCGGGCGTCGTGAAGCCACGACCGTTCACCAGACGCTATGTGAAGGCGCGTCTGAATTGTCTTCGTGGCTTCCTGACCCATACTTTGACAATCGTTCTAACCAATCATAAATGTGGGGATTCAGGATGGAGGAGTACCGCATTCATGCGCATTCGGTTAGTTCCTGCAAGTATCACTTCGTGTGGTGTCCAAAGTCAAGCAAAGCGAAGCTTTGCGTACCTCGCGGGATCTTTGATCCCGCTCAGTACCGCCATCCTGTTCTCGGTGTGGTGCAAAAGGACGTGCGGAAGTTATTTGGTGAGACCGCTGACCACTTCGGACACGAGATTTTGGCGTTGGAGATTGCAGACGACCACATACACCTGTTCGTACAAACAGACCCGAAGCACAGTCCAGCAGACATCGCTCGGCAATTCAAGTCGTACTCTGGAAAGCACTTGCTGGAGCGGTATCCCGAGATTCGAGAGTCGAATTTCTGGGGCGGTGGATTCTGGAAGGTCGGATACTACGTGGGAACGACAGGTGCGGTGTCGGAGGAAGTGGTTGAACGGTATATCGAAGAGACGGAACACGCGCCGGAGTGACGCGCTTCACCCCCGCCCATGGTGTTGACGCAAATCGGAGATTTGCGAAAGCCGAAAACCGTAGGTTTTCGGAAGGGCGGGGAACTCGCGCTGCTTTTCGTTTAGATTGTCACTGTCCATACGGAACCACTTCCGACTGAACGCACCTACTGCTGCGTGCACACACGCAGAAAGCAACGACTACTGCCAACCGAGTCCTGTGACTGGGCAGGGACCTTAAGCCCGCGCGGCATAATATGCGACTAATGGACCGACGGACGTTCGTCCGCGGCGTCGGCGGCGGCTCGGTCGCCACACTCGCCGGCTGTCTGACCCGCAACGGCGAGAACGAAGAACACGCCGCCGAAACGGGCCCGCTGCGGGTCGCGACCTACACCTCCTTCGCAACCGGCTCAGACCACGGACCTGATACCGATACCGATACTGATACCGGTCCCAATCCCGAGCAGGCCCCCACCCCCGCCGGCGACTGGTTCCGAGAAACCGTCGAAGACGAGTTCGAGGAGGAAATCGAGTGGACCGTCCCCGAATCCGGCATCGAACACTACATCCAGCGCGCCCGCCTCGACGCCGACATCGACACCGACGTCATCCTCGGCCTCACCGCGAGCGAACTCGCACTCGTCGACTCCGTGCTCGACGCCCACGGCGACACGCGACTGTTCGAATCGCTCGAGCGCGACCGCTTAGAGCACGCCGACCGAATTCAGTCCGATCTTGCCTTCGACGACCCGCGCGACCGCGTACTCCCCGTGGGCACCAGCTACCTCTCGCTCGTCTACGACGAGGCGGTACTCGAGTCCCAACCCGAGACGTTCGAGGACCTTCTCGAGCCGACGTATGCGAATACGTTGCTCGCACAGGATCCGCGCGTGTCGAATCCGGGGCAGGCGTTTTTCCTGTGGACGGTCGCGGAGTTCGGATCGGGCTCTGACATGCTCTCCTTCTGGGAGGAGTTGCAGGCGAACGGCGTTCGCATCGAGGAGCGCTGGACGGACGCCTACCGGGACGCCTATCTCGAGGGCGATCGGCCGATGGTGGTCTCCTACTCGACAGATCAGGTGGTTGCGGCGGCGACTGACCGAGACATGCAACGCCACCAAATCGCGTCGCTCGACGACACAGGATATCAGAGTACGGAGGGCGCTGCAATCTTCGCGGACACGGCGCAGCCGGAGCTCGCCTACGAGTTCGTCGATCTCCTGTTATCGCGGCCGGCGCAGGGGGAGCTCGCGACGCGAAACGCGCAGTTCCCCGCCGTCGAAGACGAGTACGTCGACCTCGATGCGACGTTCCTCGAGAACGCACAGGAGCCAGCCGAGGCAGTAACGCTCACCTACGACGACCTGGAGGGAGAGTTCGCGACCTGGCTCGAGACCTGGACCGACGAAATCGCAGATTGAGCCACAGAAGGCAGTGAGAACTCGGTGCAGTTTTAAGACGGCGAACGTGGTACGTCGCCGCGCATGGCCCTACAACGGATACTCAGCGGTGACCCCTCGAAGACGTCGAAGCTCTACCTCGCGATCGGCGCCCTCTCGCTGATCAAAGCGATTGCAGTGCGAGACGACAAGAATCGGTTCAGACAGGAGTTGACGGACGCCGGGCTCTTCATCGGCGTCGGTCTCGCGCTCAGAAAGTACAGTCAGCTCAAAGCGGAGAAGCGCTCGGAGATCGAGTCCCAGGTTCCCGACTGGGCGTTCGATGTCGCCGAATCCGCAGCAGCGAAGCAAGCGGTCCAAAGCGCGGCGGAACGCGGACTGCGGAGTCGCTCCCAGCCGGAACCGGAGCCGGGTATCCGTGATCGAGCGCGCGGACTGCTCTCGAGTTGGTAAGCGGACGGGACCGATGAAAAATCGGCGGAGCAAGGAATCGGGAACACGGGAAATCAGAACCAGGGAACCAGAAATCCAGCCGTCGGACTGGTAACTATCGACTTCGTCAGTCGTCTGAAAGCGCGTCACTCAGCGCACCCGTACCGCCGACGATCGGAAGCCGAGCGGCGCTCTGTTTCACGTCGAGCGTGAGTTCTTTCTCCTCCGGCGGCCGCTGCGTGAAGTCGTAGTCCGTCGAGAGGACGGCGATACCGATCCGGTGGTCCGACGCGAAGACGTGGTCGTCCGGCTGGAGGTCGAACGAAAGCCGGTACGGCGTGCCGGGCTGGATGGCGAACGTCTCCGAGTCCGACTTACGGTTCTGCGGGTTCATCCACCCGCGGTTGATGATTTCGGTCTCCCCGTCCGGCCCAACGTCGACCAGAACACCCGTCACGTTCGCCGACTCCGAGTCGAACGAGAGCCGTACGTCGAGTTCGACTGTACCGCTCAGGTGAACCTCCTCCGCGAGTTGCGCCGTCGTATACAGCAGCCTGTTTTCGGACTCCTCGGCCGCGATCAGCTCATCCGCCGGCGTGTCCGGCTCCGCTGGATCAACGACCGTCTCGGTGACCGGCCGGCCACGCGTGTGCTCGAGTGTGAGCCCGCCCGACGTTCGGCCACCCGGCGTGAAGTTGAGTTCGGCCTCGCTCGTCCCCGGAACCGGCCACTCGTCGTACGTGGTCCAGGAGTCGCCCTCCCGCTGGACCGTCGCCGTCGGCCCGTCCATCACGTCGTTCTCGACGCCGAAGAGCCAGCGCGTCCACCACAGGTTCAACTCGTCGAGCCAGTCATCCGGCCGATGGCTGAGTGGACTCGAGTGCCCGCCCTGGTGGAGCCAGATTTTGCGCGAGACGCCGGCCTCGCGCAGTGCGTCGTACCACTGGGCGAACTGCTTGGTTTTGACGTTGTCGTCGTTGAGCCCGTGGGTAACGAGGACGGCGGCCTCGACGTTGTCGGCGTCGTGGACGTAGTTGCGGGCGTCCCAGAACTCGTTGTAGTTGCCAGTCTCGCGCCCCTGATCGGCTTCGATCTGTTCGAGGATCGGTTCGGCGACCTCCCGGTCCTCTCTTGTCGTGACCCAGGCGGCGAGCTGATAGGCGTCCTCGCCCTGCCAGCCGCCGGGGGCGACGACGTGGCCGTTCGCTCTAAAGTAGTCGTACCAGCTCGAAATTGCGACTTCGGGGACGATGGCCTCGAGGCCGTCGACGCCGGTCGCTGCGACGCCGTTCGGCAGCGTGCCATTGTACGACGCGCCGATCATGCCGGTCTTGCCGGTGGTCCACTCGGCCTCGACTGGGTCGCCGCCGGAGCGGGAGTCGTAGGCCGTCGCACGGCCGTTCAGCCAGTCGACGACGGCTTTGATGCCGTTCACCTCGTGTTCGTCGCCACAGGTGTTCGCACCGGTCGACTTGTGCGTGCCGCGCGAGGAGGCGTACGCGAAGACGAATCCTCTGGGAACGAAGTACTCCTCGTACGTGCTCGGTCCGATCCAGTCGGTTGCACTGCCGCTGAACGCCGTCAGGTCGTCGGTGTCGACCGTCTGCTCGGTCGACGTATCGCTTCGGGGCCGATTATCGCGACCCGGTTTATCGGGTTCGTACAGCGATACGTCGACATCGTAGAGGTCGGCCGTACTCATATCCAACCCGCCGAAGTACGGACTGGGTTCCATAATCACCGGCAGCGCGAGGTCACTGTCTACGGTCGATTCCGGCCTGGCAATTTCGACGTGAATCCGGTCCAGATCACCGGTGCCGGTCGTGTCGGTCTCCGTTTCGACCCAGAACTCCTCGCGGAGGACATCGTCCTCGGCGAAGACGGGTTGGGCGCGCCCGTCCTCGAAGACCGGACCATCGGCGTCCGTCGCCGTAGTTGCGGTGGCTGCTCCGGGAACCACCGCCGCACCGATTCCGGCAGCGGCGTACGTTCCGAGTGCCTCACGGCGTGTGAGGCCGTTCTCGCTCGACTCCCCGTCGTGTGGTATGTCATCTCCGAACATCGCCAGAGATAATCACGGACAATTATAAGTAACTTTTGCGAGAAGTATTGAGTTCTCTATAGGTAGTCGACCAGTTACTGCGAAACGGGAAAGCGAAACGCACCGAGACCGAGTCGGCTACTGTGAGGACGGAACCGGCTCGAGTTCTGCCGTAAAGTGTCGAATCTCGGGCATCACTGGGTCGCTCGCGAGCTGGAGTCCGGAGACCGTCTCGCGCTTCTCGAGGACGGCCTCGGCAGTCTCGACGACGTGATCGAAGTGCTCGCGGTGATACGTGCGCCGCGGGACGGCGAGACGAACGAGTTCCGGCCGGTCGGTGTCTGGGAACGCGAAGCTGCCGAGTTCGACGCCGCGAACGCCGCCCTCACGGTAGAGTTCGCAGGCGAGCACTTGACCGGGGAACTCCGCGGCGTCGAGGTGGGGGAAGAGTTCGCCCGCGTCGATGTACACCGCGTGGCCGCTGGTCGGCGTGTAGACCGGTACCCCCACGGCGGCGAGCTGTGCGCCGAACTCGCGGACCTGCTCGATGCGGTCCTCGAGATAGGCGTCCTCGACGGCCTCGCGGAGGCCCACTGCCATCGCGGCCACGTCGCGGCCGGCCATCCCGCCGTAGGTCGGGAACCCCTCGTAGAGGATCGCGCGCTGCTTGCACTGCTCGAACAGCGCATCGTCGTCGGTGGCGACGAAGCCGCCGGCGTTGACCAGCCCGTCCTTCTTGCCGCTCATCACGAGTGCGTCGGCATAGCCGAGCTGTTCGCGGGCGATGTCGGCGATCGAGGCGTCGGCGAACTCCTCCTCGCGCTGGCTGACGAAGTAGGCGTTCTCCGCGAATCGGCAGGCGTCGATGACGAACGTGGCGTCGATCTCGTCGGCGAACTCGCGGACCTTCCGGGTGTTTTCGACGCTGACCGCCTGGCCCGCTGCCGAGTTGTTCGTGATCGTCTGAACGACGACCGGGATGCGCTCGGCACCGTGTTCCTCAACCACGGCACGGGCGCGCTCGAGCGAGAAGTTCCCCTTGAACGGCTCGTCGGCGTCCGGATCGTGCGCAAACTCGACCGGGCAGTCGACCGGGTCAGCGTCCTGATTCGAGATATGCGCACGCGTCGTGTCGAAGTGCGTGTTGTTCGGAACGACGTCGCCAGCCGAGAGAAGCGACCCGTAGAGGACGTTTTCGGCACCGCGACCCTGGTGCGTCGGGACGACGTTCGAAAAGCCCATCACGTCTGCGACGGCCGCCTCAAGTTCCTCGAAACTGCGAGAGCCGGCGTAGGACTCGTCGCCGCGGATCAGGGCGGCCCACTGGGCGTCGCTCATCGCGCCGGTGCCGCTGTCCGTGAGCAGATCGACGAAGACCTCCTTCGAGGAAAGATTGAAGAGATTGTAGCCGGCAGCCTCGAGATTTCGCTCGCGTTGTTCTCGAGAGGGGAGCCGGATTCGCTCGACCATCTTCGACTTGTATGCGACCATAGGGACTCGAGAACGCCACGCGTGTTCAGTCTAGCTGGAACCTCGTGTTCGCTTTCGTCTCGAGGAGTGCGTTTACGGCCAGACAGGGACATTGATGGACGGAATCGCGAGCGTGCTACAGAGAGCGGGCACGAAGAGTACGATAACGAATGAATAAATTATTGTCAATTATGCCAATAGGTGTTGTATGTTAGGTTTGAAATTCGTACTCGTTGGAATAAATCTCGTACTGGCAGCAACCTTTTTCGGTCCCTCGACTGGGTTGCTGGTGTACGCAGGACTTGCGCTCTCGATCGTTGGCCTCCTCGTAGGGCCTGAAGACTCGCTACAGCAACTCAGCAACACAACCCAGTAGCGGTCACTATGGTATAGTAACAACTGTTCGAAACGCTAGGACAACTTGGAACGCGAAAGCAAAACTAGTCGACGCCTTCAGAACAGATCCTGCGTCAACTCGAGTGTCTTCTCGCGGTCGTCCCAGTCGACGAACAGCGCGACGCTGGTCGCACTCGTGATAACGTCCTGCAGGTGGATGCGCTCCTCGGCGAGCGGGTTGACGATCTCACTGATGACGCCGGGCTGATTGGGGAGTTCGCCGCCCGTCACGCGGATGACTGCCACCGGCGAGTCGACGGTGACACTCGAGAGCTCGTCGCGGGCGATGACCTCGCGGTGGAGAATGTTCTCGGCGCGTTCGGCTTCGTCCTCGTCGATGTAGAACGTGACCGAGTCCATGCCACTGGCGACGGCGTCGATGTTGACGTCGCTCTCGCTCAGTGCGGCCGAGAGGTGGTGGAAGATGCCGGGTTCGTTGCGGATCGCACGGCCGGCGACGGTGAGGCAGGCGAGGGGGCGCTCGCGAAGGTCGACGAGGTTCTCGAACTCGCCTTCAATGCTCGTGCCGCCCGAGAGGAGGTCGCCGTGCTGGTAGTGGACAACGCGGACGTTGAGCATCTCGTCTTTGTAGGAGAGCGCGGAGGGGGCGACGACTTCGGCACCGCGAAACGAGAGATTTCGCAGTTCGTCGACGGAGATCTCGCCGACGTTTCGCGCGCCTTCGACGACTCGCGGGTCGCCGGTCATGACACCCTCGACGTCGGTGACGATGACGACCTCGTCGGCGTCCATGTACTTGCCCATCATCACGGCGGTCGTGTCGCTGCCGCCGCGGCCGAGCGTCGTGATCGAGCCGTCCGGCCCTTCGGCGAGGAAGCCGGTGATGACCGGGACGGTTTCGTCCATTTCCGCAGCGACTGCTCGAGCGCGCTCGTTCGTCTCCTCGACGTCGACTTCACCGTACTCGTCGGTGACGACCGGCCAGCCCTCGCTGCCGGGTTCTAAGAATTTGGCGTCGATGTCGCGGGCCGAAAGCGCGGCCTTGAGCATCCGAACGGAGGTCCGTTCGCCCATGCTCACGATCTGGGCGCGGTCGGCTTCGTCCGTCTCGAACGAAATCTCGTCGAGCAGTTCGTCAGTGGTCGACCCCATCGCGCTCGCGACGACGGCGATTTCGTGGCCGTCTTCGACGGCGGCTGCGATCGAGTTTGCGGCTCGATTGATACGGTCACCGCTACCGAGGCTCGTCCCCCCGAACTTGGCTACAACGCGCATAGGGACACCTCAGTTCGTCCAATCGAGCGAATACCGGTGGCGTGGCTCATACTGGGTCCGTTACCAGAGCGAGCAGATAACTGTGTTCCCTTCCACGTATTTTTCCGGTGTTCTGTCCCCTGTCGTCGGCGAATGCACATTTTCAACCATCAACGATACCGACCACTGTCCACGCTATTGAGCCGGTTGTTGTGAGCCGATCAGCCAGTCGGGATATGGGAGAACCCGGGCAAGTCGGCGCCGAATTGCGGACGGATTTATATTTGTGCGTGTCTTTACCACACACCGATGAACGTACGGGACGCACTCGAGGCCGACGCGGACGCGCTGGCGGCAATCGCCGACTCGCCAACCGACGTGATGCGAAACCTCGTCCACGATCGTACCGTCCGCGTCGCCGAGGACGGCAGCCACGACCCGAACGCCGACGTCTCGAGTTCGGGCTCGCAGTACGGCGGCTCGGATCCGGAGGACCTGCTCGGCTTCATTAGCTTCGATGCGCGCGAGAACACGGTGCACGTGACACAACTCGATGGGACGGGCGAGGCCTGTCGGCAGTTGCTGGCGGAGCCGGTCCGGTTCGCAGAGCGCGAGTCGATGGCGGTCGAGGTACTTGCGCCCCCAGAAAACGAGTCGATCGAATCGGCGGCCGACGAACTCGGATTCACGAGGGAGGGGCGCGGACCGCGCTTCGACGGCTCGCAGACAGTTCGGTTTCGACTGGAGCCGTCGTAGCTGATGCTGGCGGTGTACGTGTCGTCGACTGCGCCACGCGCGCCGGAACGAGCCGTTAGCTGAATTTCTGTACCGTTACGTCCAGCGTGTCGAGGTCGACGATCGGTGCGAACCCTGAATCAGGATTGATGTTGACGCTCTTCTGGAAGTCCGTCTGGGCCTGCCAACAACCCGAGTTGATCGCGAGCACGTTGTGGTACTTTCCGAAGCCGAGCTTGTGGACGTGGCCGGTGTGGAAGATGTCCGGCACCTCGTCCATCACGAGGAAGTCCTCCTCTTCGGGTGCAAGGCGGGTGTGGCCCCCGAACTGCGGCGCAACGTGGCGCTTCTTCAGGAGTTGGTACATCGCCTTGTGCGGCTCGTCGTAGCTCGCCTTCTCCTCGGGGAGTTCGGCGATGACCTCGTCCAGCGAGACGCCGTGGTACATGAGAATAGAAACGCCCTCGACGGTAATAGTAGAGGGATTACTCACGATCTGTGGGTCGTGAGCGGACATGATATCGCGAAGCCGGTCGTCGAACCCTGGCTGGGGCTCTGCGAGCCGAACCGCGTCGTGGTTACCCGGAATCATGACGATGTCGATATCACCGGGAACTTGCTTGAGGCGCTCGTTAAAAGCCTCGTACTGCTCGTAAATGTCGACCACGTCGAGTTCCTCGTCCTGATTCGGGTAGATACCGACGCCCTCGACCATATCGCCCGCGATCAGCAGGTACTCGACGTGCTGGGCCTGTTCCGTGTAGAGCCAGTCCGCAAATGCGTTCCAGGCATCCGCCATGAACTCCTGGCTGCCGACGTGGACGTCGCTGATCAGCGCCGCCTGCACGTGACGGTCCGCCGTCGACGGCTCGTGCGTGCGTGGTACGTCCGGGAAGTACATCGAGTCGACGAAGGCGATCCCCGCGTCGTCCGAGAGGGTACCCTCCATCGCCAGCACCTCATCACAGAGCAGTTGGTCGACCATATCGGCGAATTCGCGGTCTTTCATCACCAGCCACGGGAACGTGCCCGTGGCGTCCTCGAGTTCGATCAGCCAGTGGCCGCTCGCCGTCGAGCGGATGTCGTTGACCAGGCCGACCATTCCCGCCTCGCTGCCGCCCGGCATCGACTGAATAGCCGTCGCGGGCCGGTGGTTGACCCGCCCGCGGAGCTTTCCGCCGAGACGCTCGAGTCGGTCACGGAAGACGGCGACGAAGTCCTCGTACTCGCCGGTTCCCGTACTGTCACCGGTCATGTCGCCAGCGATCTCGAGCGAGCGAAGCGAGGGATCGCTGTTGCGTTCGATCTGCGCGTTGGGCTCCGAGTCGGTAGTTGGGGCCGGTACAGACCCCCCTGTTTCAGCTGGAACTGACCCTGCCGAGTCGTGCTGATCTGCGGGACGAGTTCCAGTCGAAACGGAGGGGTCTTCGCCAGCCGCGAGCACCGCCTCGACGTGATCCGTTCGAACGACCAGCGCATCGTCGGGCATCCCTTCGACGACCTGTTCGAGGACGGCCGCGGGTTGGTCCGCCGCGGCGATATGGGTCACCGCTTCGCGTTCAGCGTTGTAGCCGCGGCTCGTGAGTTCGCTGACGATCCGGGCCGGCCCCTCGAGTGGCACACCAATCGTATTCGTGACCTGGGGCAAAAGGATAGCGAATCAAGAACGACTCGGGACGTGATCTGGGCGACTTCACGTGATTCGACTGAGCAGAAGGTTGATTGTAGCCCCCAGCAAAAAGCGGGATGATGAGCGGCCCTGATCCCGGTGGGACTGACGACGATGTTGGCGATCGGCGTCGTGAGCGTGATCACGAGAGCGACAGCGACAGTGAGCGAGCGCATGATCACGAGCACGAGCACGAATACGAACACGAATCCGGGTCCGAAATCGGGACCGAATCCGATCGTGACCGTGACCACGAACGGGAACGCGAACGCGAACAGGGACGGGAAGCCGGACCGAACCCACGCGACGACCGCAGCAACCGCAGCGGCCGCGACGACCGCAGCGACCGCGGCGACCATGGCGACCGCGTGACCATCGAAGACGACGGCGTCATCCGCTGGTTTCTGCGCTCGAACGACGGAACGGTCGTCATCGTCAGAGACATTCTGAGCAGTGTTGCGATCGTCGCCGCGATCGGTCTCCTGTTGTTCGCTGTGAGTGGGATCTGGCCACCGCTGGTTGCCGTCGAGAGCGGCAGCATGGAACCCAACATGGAACGCGGCGACCTCATCTTCGTCGTCGACGACGACCGCTTCGTCGGCGACGATCCCGCCGACGAGACCGGCGTGGTGACACTTGAGAACGGCCAGGACGGCGGCCACGAAAAGTTCGGCGAGCCTGGAGACGTGATCGTCTTCATGCCTGATGGCGACACCGGACAGACGCCGGTGATACACCGGGCACACTTCTGGGTCGACGAGGGTGAAAACTGGGTCGACACGAAGGCAAACGAGGAAATCGTCGGCGGCGCAACCTGTGACCAGGTTCGGACCTGTCCAGCGCCACACGACGGGTTCGTCACGATGGGAGACAACAATAACGGCTACGACCAGTACCAGGGCGGAGCCGCGACGACGATCGTCCATCCCGACTGGGTGACCGGCAAGGCGATGTTCCGTATCCCGTGGCTCGGCCACATTCGCCTCGCGTTCGACGAGTTCTTCGGCGGCATGCTCGGACCGATCGCACCCGGCGCGACGGGACTGATCGACGGCGAACTGCTCAATCTCATGAGTACTGCCGGAATCGGTGTTGGTGCCAGCGCTGGGCTTGGAGTCGCTGCTGCAGCACACCGATTCAGGGCGTAGTTCGGTCGGGAGTATCCGGTTAGGAACATCCAGACAGGTACAGCCAACCAGGAACAGACCACAGCCGGTCTGTCAAACCAAGACGCAGTCAGTCGTTCTCGCCGGACTCGATCTCGAGTACCAGCGACTCACGATCGGCGAGTTCGTGGACTGTTGGATCAACTGACTCGCCGTCGACTTCGACCGTAATCGTTGTCTCCGAATCGCGTTCGTCATACACCGTTCCGTCGAACGTTACCACGTTCGAGTCGTCGACGCGCTCGTACTCGAAATGGGGGAGAAGGTCGAGTCCTTCCGCGACGGTCGCTCGTTCCTCGCCCTCCATGTACCAGTAGTCGTCGAACTCGTGGAGGTGGAAGTCTATCGAGTCGTTGTCGGCGTGTTCGGCCTGGATCTTGTCCATCGACTCGATCGACTCGCCGTCGATGGTGATCTCAATCTCGCCGCGTTCGAACTCCTCGATCTCACCGCCGTGATCGTCGGAGAGACAGCCGCTCAGCGCGAGGAATCCGGGAAGGCTACCGAGTCCCGCGAGGACCGTTCGTCGCTGCATACTGGAGGAAAGCGAGTCTGCAGTTATGCGTTCTTCGGACGGTCCGAGCGAGCGGGAACCAGAACTGAACAGGAAAGGGCAAGGAAGGGCAGGGCAGGGCAGGGCAGGGCAGGGCAGGGCAGGGCAGGGCAGGGCAGGGCAGAATAGGGAGAATAGGGAGAATAGGACAGGGAACAACAGAACAGAGCAGAACAGGCGGGGACACGCTTGCAGTCAGTTCTCGAAGCGCGCCTGCACGAACGGCTGAATGTCGTCGATATCCGAAAGCCGGGAGTCAGAGAGCAACACAGCCTCCGTCTCGTCGATCGGTACCGAGAGGCTGATCTCCTTGGTTCGGCCGTAGCGACCCTTGGAAACGACGACGGCGTTGACGATCCCGAGCATGTCGAGTTCGCTAATCAGATCCGTGACCCGGCGCTGCGTGAGAACATCAGCGTCGATCTCTTCACAGAGACGCTTGTAAATGTTGAACACCTCGCCCGTGTTGATGCTGTGAACGCCGTTCTTCTCGAGGAGGATAATCGCGAACAGGACCAGTTTGCTCTGGGTCGGGAGGGTGCGGACGACCTCGACGACGCGATCGAGTTCGATCTTGTCCTGCGCCTGGCGAACGTGTTCCTCGACGATGGTTTCGGCCTGCGAGCGCTCCGCGAGTTCGCCCGCCGTCCGAAGGAGATCAAGTGCACGACGCGCGTCCCCGTGTTCCTGTGCAGCGAAGGCCGCACACAGCGGGATGACATCCGCGGACAGTGCGCCCTCCTTGAACGCGACCTCGGAACGGTGCTGGAGAATATCCCGGAGCTGATTGGCGTCGTACGGCGGGAAAACAATCTCCTCCTCACCCAAACTGGACTTGACGCGCGGGTCGAGGAAGTCAGTGAATTTGAGGTCGTTCGAAATGCCGATGATCGAGACGCGAGAGTTCTCGAGTTCGGAGTTCATCCGCGAGAGATTGTAGAGCGTGTCGTCACCGCTCTTCTCGACGAGTTTGTCGATTTCGTCGAGCATGATGACAACCACCCGCTCGTCGTAGTCGACAGCGTCGAAAAAGACGCTGTAGACGCGATCCGTCGGCCACCCGGTCATCGGTACCTCTTCGAACGAATCCTTGTCCTCGCGAAGGGACTCGATCCGTGCGTCGATGTCGGCAACCGATTCGAAGGCGGTCTCCTCGAGTGGATGCGATGGCCGATTCGAGGGGCTACTACTATACCCCTCTTGTTCGACTGGAGACTGTGAACCGTCTACACCCACAGATCCTCTCTGTCCAGGGTCGTTTCCAGTCGAAACGTTGCGGTGGTGTTCGGATTCTGGCTGGGTCGACGGTGAGCCCGCAGCGTCCTCGTGTTCGGATTGTGCGGACGCCTCCTCGTATGCCGTGACATCGTCACGAAGCGCCTGCAGCGACTCGATCTGGTCGTCGATTCGCGCCTTGTTCTTCTCGATGAACTTGTTCGCGAGCTGTGCGAGCACGCGATACTGTGTGTCGGTGACCTCGCAATTGATGTACTCGACGTCACACGGGACGCTGTACTTCTGGGAGGTGCTCTCGAGTTCCTTGCTGACGAACTTCGCGCTCGCGGTCTTTCCCGTCCCGGTCTTCCCGTAGATGAGGATGTTCGATGGTGTTTCGCCACGCAGCGCGGCGACCAGAATGGTTGCCATCTTGTTGATCTGGTCGCTTCGGTGGGGGAGTTCGTGTGGTGTGTACGACGGGCGAAGGACTTCCTTGTTCTCGAAGATCGGTTCGCCGCTCAGGAGGTCATCGAACAGGCCCTGGTTCGAGTCCTCGTCACTACTTCCGAGGTCGGTGTCGCCGAAATCGGTCGAGAAGCCGTGTGTGTTGTCCGTGTTGGAGAGTGTACCGCCAGTGGTGGTTTGAGTATCGGTGCCTGCCCCAGCGTCGATCTCCGAATCGGTATCGGCGGCAGTACCACCACTCTCGACGGACGTCTCAGTCCCGACAGAACCCTCAGTATCGACGGTTTCGGAATCGAGAGTGTGGGTAGTCGATACTGGATCGGAGTCACTGGATGCTGACTCGCTCGCAGTAGGCGTAGTCTCCGCTGTGGATGTGTTCTGGGCTGGTGGGTTTGGCGATCCATCAGCCGCCTCTGTAGCCGAACTCGAGTCGTGGTCCGAACTCGTGGACGAAGACGGGTCGGTCTGTTGAGAGGAACGGTCGTCGGCTGTGGAATCGTTCTCCTCTGACCCCATTCCTGTGTCCGTGTTCGAACCTGTTTGTTCCGTTTCGTCGTCTGACATTCGTCGTACACGTACCCCCTTGTTTCGAG
The DNA here is from genome assembly GCF_001861355.1 of Natrialba sp. SSL1. GTDB lineage: Archaea > Halobacteriota > Halobacteria > Halobacteriales > Natrialbaceae > Natrialba. Next base: position 267,796 of record NZ_MASN01000060.1, on the reverse strand, counting down.
TGCAGATCCAAACCCGACGGCGAGGATATAACGGTGTAGGCGAGCCAACGAGGCTGGTCTACTCTCCTAACGACCCGGTTCGGATCCAGTTGATGCAAACGAAACAGAGGAAGACGGTGATATTAAATTCTTCCCTTCCATTCACGGACGGTGAGTGATTCACGGAACAGAACAGTCAGAACGCACTACCCGACTTTCGGATAGAGTTGGCACTCAAGCGGGTGGTACAGTTCGTGTTGTGGTCGGTGATCCTTCATGTGGTGATCGGTGACCAGCCTAATCGAGCGATTCGTCTTTTTGTCTATTCGGGTGGTCCGTGAGAGTATCTGGGACCGATTTCAGGAGGGTGTCGATAGTCTGTACGGAGAGGGATACGAAGACCGTGAGAGACGAGAGTGGCCGAAGAGGCTGTGGAACGACAGTCGCAGTATACCAGCACTTATAGAGTGTAACGTGTGCGTACGTGTGTAGTTACAGTATGTGCGTATGTGCGTACGTATACAGCGTGTGCGTACGTATACGACGTGAAGTAGTAACGAGCTCATCGACGGTTGAATCGGCATCGGACTGTGAGTAGCAGTTGTGAGTGAGAGTCACACGTATGCGTCGATCTGAGGCATAGGTGTGGAGAATGCGTGGGTCTGAGAATGTGAATTCGGATGTGAACTGTTGCCACGAGTCATACCAGCAGCGAATCAAGAACTCTGTAGCGCGATGGATCGATGCCCCCCACCCCCTTGTTTCAACTGGAGAGCTGTGAGAGAGGGGTGGGGAGGGACGACTTCTAGAACGAATGGATTTATAATGATGGGTGAGAAATACGGTCCGTACCACTAGCAGATTGATATTTTTACTAGAGCTGTTGGTTTTATTGCTAGCTGTTACTAGATCTGCTCCTTTCAGAGAGATCTGTTACTAGACCATCCGTACTCCCTGTTTTCTCCCGACAGACCCTCTGTATTCGCGTTCGAGACGAAACAAGGGCCATCACAACCGATCATCTGCCACTGTTCCACCCCACAACCTCGTCACTCTCCAGTTGAAACGAAGGGGTGGGGGTGTTCAGAACGCGCTATGTTTCGACAACACCTCTGAAATCTGACTACCTTATATTGATCTAGCGTATTCTAGTCCACATTTGTTACATCTAGTACTCTATGAGAAATACAATCTCTATCAACTTCTACCAATTCCTACCAACTTCTACTAACCTCTCCCAGCTTCTACCGAACCGTTATCGACCTCTATCAATCCCTCTGGATTTCTATACACCTCCGATCTCACTCTCACGCCACAGATACAGCTTAGATTTCAATCTTCAACTGGAGTTCAGGTTTCAGTCTCCAGATACTGCTCAGACCTATCGGTGTCGCTTGGTCTCTGAAGCACGCTCACCCTGTATTTCGGTAATCCGCACCGTCGCAGCAACACCACAGTTCGATTGTGCCGACGAACCTGACAGGAATCTATGCTTTTTCATCTGAAAATCAACACGTTTGACGTAGGCTTAAGTGAGTTCAGTCAGTAGTACGCGCAGATGCACCCCGCGGTGCTGGAGGGCCCTACAGATGGGACTGTTCACAGAACTCAAAGATAGTATCTCTCGGGTTACGGACCGCCTGTTCTCCGAACAGGAACCCAAACGAATCGGTATCTATGGTCCACCGAACGCTGGAAAGACGACGCTCGCGAACCGGATCGCTCGCGACTGGACTGGCGATGCGATCGGGACTGAAAGCCACGTTCCACACGAAACGCGGCGCGCGCGCAGGAAAGAAGATGTTGAGATCGAGCGCAACGGCAAGACGGTGACGATCGACATCGTCGACACACCGGGTGTCACGACGAAAGTCGACTACGAGGAGTTCACCGACGAAATGGAGGAGGACGACGCAATCCGTCGCTCTCGTGAGGCGACCGAAGGCGTCGCCGAGGCCATGCACTGGCTTCGCGAAGACGTCGACGGCGTCATCTACGTCCTCGACAGCGCAGAGGATCCGATCACGCAGGTCAACACGATGTTGATTGGCATCATCGAGTCTCGGGACCTGCCCGTTCTCATCTTCGCGAACAAGATCGACCTGGACGACTCGAGTGTCAAGCGCATCGAGGACGCGTTCCCGCAGCACAAAACGATCCCGCTGTCCGCAAAGGAGGGTGAGAACATGGACGAAGTCTACGAGAATATTGCGGAGTACTTCGGGTGAGCACCGATGCCAACAGCAACTAACGCGGACGACTCCGATCCGCCGGACTCCGACGGTGTCCAGATCGATCTCATCAGCGGTGAGCGCATGGATAGCATGGCGACGATGGAGAAGATCCGGATGATCTTAGACGGCGTCCACGACGGGAATATCGTCATCCTCGAGGAGGGGCTGACTCCGGACGAGGAGAGTCGACTCATCGAGGTGACGATGTCCGAGATCAGCCCGGACGAGTTCAACGGGATCGAAATCGAGACCTATCCCAAGTCGGAGACGCGCGATTCCTCGCTGCTTGGTCGACTCATGGGGTCGGACGAGACCGAGGCGAAACTGACCGTGATCGGACCAGCGAACCAGATCGAGACACTCCACAAGGACGAAACACTCATCAGCGCACTCGTCTCCCGTGATTAGCGCACAGTCAGTGAGGAGAGTGAGAGACTAATGCCACACGAATGCACGAACTGCGGTCGGACGTTCCCGGATGGCTCCAAAGAGATGCTTTCGGGCTGTCCTGACTGCAACGGGAACAAGTTCCAGTTCACGCCGTCGTCTGCGACGAACGCGGATGCAACGTCAGCGTCGGATGCGTCTGGTGGTGCTGGTGCTAGTGCTGGTTCGTCCGATTCGCCCAACTCGCCCGGTTCAGCCGACTCCCGTGACGGATCTGGAACACAGCGTTCCGACTCCGACCCTAGCTCCAACTCACCCCCGGATCAGGGCACGGACTCGAGTGGTGTCACGAGCCGCGCAGCCGAAACGGTCCGCGACTGGGTCACTCGAGACGACACCGAGGATGCACCGGATCCCTCGACGGCGTGGCCAACGTCGCCGGCGTCGGAGACGGATTCGAATCCATCGTCAGCTGATGCTGGTGGTGCTACTGAAACTACCGGTACTGCTGATGCTGCTGAAACCACCGAAACTACCGGTGGCACCGATGCCGCTGAAACTACTGGTACCTCCGATACCACCACTGACAATACTGCCGATACCGCAGGCACCCTCGACTCGAACGCCAACCCTGCGCGCGGATCCGACGTAGACGCGAGTTCGGAGGCAGCGACAGGACCGGAGTCGGAATCACAGTCGGATGAGTTCGGCTCCTTCAAGGAGTGGCCGGACAGCGCCCGGCGTCCGGAGGATCGGTCGTCTGCCGGCGAAGCTGCCTCCTCTTCCTGGGAACAGGCATCTTCGTCCGCTCGTTCGTCTCCCGACACGGACGAGGCTGCCAGCAGCGAGGGGTCTGCTTCGAGTGGACCACGCTCACGCCAGCAGCGGTCGGACTCGAGTTCGGAGACTGCGACATCGCGGTCGACGACGATGGCGAACAGCGAGAACACGGCGCAGTCGGATGCACGAAGCGAGTTCGTCCCGTCGGACGAGTTGCCAACGGGGACGGCGACCAGCGCCTCGTCGCAGTCGACACCGACGAGTGATGAGCACGGAGAGAGTGCTGCGGAACGTCAGGCCTCTGTCGAGCGCGAGTCTGGTGAGCCAGCGGCGTCTGCGAACGCAGAGCCCGGTGGCGAGTCGGAGCAGCCAGCCGACGACAGTCCGCCGGACCACGGTCGCGTCGTCAGTGAGCCAAGCGGTGAGAACCCGTCGATGGAAGAACTCCGGGAAGAACTCAACAAGCAGTTCGAGAGCATTCGGATCGTTCGTCCCGGTCAGTACGAACTCAATCTGATGGAGCTCTACAACCGCGAGGAGTACATTATCTCGTTACAGGAGGACGGCCGGTACGTGATCGACGTTCCTGATTCCTGGCGAGATGGCGGCGAAGAGTGAGCACATCGGTCGGCCGAGCAGAGTGAACCCACTGTTCGGCCGGGACAGATGGATTTAAGCGACGCGGGCGACAGTTCCCGACCATGAGCACTGCAACCAAGGTCGTCGTCACGACGGTCGCTGTATCGGCGCTGCTGTCGATCCTGCTGATCTTCCAGAACGTTTTCGTCTGATGTTCGAGGCTCGTGACCTCTCACGCCCGGTCGAGGCAGTTCGAGACGAGCACGCGCCTGACGCGCTCGTCTTCGACTGCGAGCGCGACTTCGAGACACTCCCGCCGGCGCTCGCCGAGGATCTCGGGCTCGTGGTCGACACACTCGAGCCGGCGAGCTATCCGGCGGCGTGGCTGCCCGAAGAGACACCCACGCTGCTGTCGCGATACGCGAGTTCCGATCTGACGATCGGGATGCCCGGTGACGGCAGCGTCGTCTGGACGCGCCAGACTGAGCCGCCGCTCGTCCTCGTCAAGCCCCGAGTCGAGGGGTCGCCGGAGTCGTTCGTCGATTTCCTTCTTGCGGAGGCGTTCGTCGAACTCGGGCTCGATGCCCCCGAGCACTTCATCGGCTTTTTCGAGGACGAGTATTCGAAGCTCGATCAGGCGGTCGATCTCGACCCGAACAGCACCTACCAGATCGCGGCAGCGCTGTACGACGGCTGGCTCGGGCTCCAGACCAGGGCGGTCTTTGCCGAGTGGCACGACCACGCAGACCGCGCAGAACTCGGTGACGCCTGGCAGGACGCGGGAACACGACTCGAGGATCGGGTTGCTGGACTCCCGCGTGCGGTCGCACGCGGCGAGACGGATTTCGCGGACGCGACCGAACTCGCCTGTGCGTCGATCAAGCACGCGATCGAGTTGCCGGCACCGTTTGCAGCACTGGATACGAGCGCCTACCGGGATCACGGCCCCGAGTACGCGATCCGGTGGGCGGAGAAGACGTTCGACGCGCTCGCAGAGTGATGGATTCGCTCTCCAAATAGCGCTTACTGTATCGATTCTCAAACCGACTGCTGCTTGTTCGATTGTTAACTTGTTGACCTGTTCGCTTGTTCGTCCAGAATGGGCGCTAGAACTCCGCGTCGACGTCGCCGTCTTCGTCGAGATCGATCACGCCCTCGAAGCGGTCGCGGAACGCCTCGACTAGTTCCGGATCGTGTGGGTCTTCCGAGACGTGAAAGAGCCCGACTGCGTCGTAGGACTCGAGTAGGTCGAGAATCCGGTCGACTGCTTCGAGTGCTTCGTCGTCGCCGGCGTAGTAGGCGAGTTCGGTGATCGAGTCGAAACTGAGTCGCAGTTTGCCGTCGTGAGTGTCGAGGAAGCCGTCGATGTGTTCGATGATGCCGTCGACGTCGTCGGGAGCGGCGACGTAGTGGACGGTGTCACTCTTGCGACGAGAGTAGCCGTGTTCGATGCTCAGGGTGTCTAAAATTTCGGCGCGCTCCTCGTCGACGTCGTAGTACTCGAGTTTCTGCTTGACTTCGCGGGCAGTGGTTCGCGTGGAGACGACGAGGAAGTGATCGGTGTCGGTTTTGAGGAAGTCGGTGTCGATGCGGTCCGTTTCGCCGGTGCTCGGGTGGAGCAAGAGAATGCCTGTCCCACCTGGTACGCTGTCCGGTGTCTCCTCGATCTCGAGCGTGTAATCCATACTGGAGTGAACAACTGCTGGAACGGACTTAATAGTGAGGATCTACCGGGGTATTTGCTGGCCCAGCGTCTCTGTTGCGGACCTCGCAGCGTTCGCGGTGACTCACTTCGTTGCCGAGCAGCCGGGAGAGTATGAGCACCAGCGCAACCCCTAGCTCAGTTTGCCGCCTTCCTGTCGGAGCAAGAGCAGCATCGAGAGCCCCGAAATGAGGATGAGAAACAGCGCGGGGATGGCGGCATAGCGGTAGGCCAGCGAATCCTGGGCGTTCCAGATCAGACTGACGAGCGTCTCCATCCCGATCGGCCTGAGCATCAGCGTAACCGGTAGCTCCTTCATCGTCGTCAAGAAGACGAGGACGCTGCCGGCGACAACGCCGGGCATGATCAGCGGCAAGGTCACGCGACGGAACGTCTCGAGTCGACCGGCGTTGAGCGTCCGGGCAGCCTCGATCGTTTTCTCGTCGACCTGCAGCACGGACGACCGAATGGTCCCGACTGCCTGTGGGAGGAATCGAACGACGTACGCGAAGACGAGCAGCCAGACGCCCTGTCTGTACAGCGACGGAAGCATCCTGTTTCCGAGGAACACCAGTGCAAGTCCGATGACGACGCCGGGAACGGCGAATCCGACGTAGGTCGCCCGTTCGAGAATCCGTGAGGTGAGCGAGTTCACTCGACCAGAGTAGTAGGCGACCGGCAGGGCAAACAGACATGCGACGAGTGCGGCCAACAGCGCGAGGTAGACCGAGTTGAACGCGAACTCGAGTTGGAACTCGTAGGCCGGGATTCGATCGCCCTCGCTGCGGAAGAGCCAGCGGGTGAAGATCGCAACGGGGATGACGAGGGTGAGTACGCCGAGGAGTGAGACGAATCCCATCGCGGGCCACTTCCAGTTTCCGAGTCGAATCGTACTCCCCTCGCCGTCGCCGCTGCTCGTAGCGTCTTCGTCGCGCCCGATTCCGGCCTCGATGACCAGGACGACGGCAACGATCGCGATCAACTGCAGTGCGAGTAAGGCGGCGTACTCACGGCCAAAGCCAGTGGTTTCCCAGTAGATTCGACTTGTAAAGACGTTTGCACCCATGAACGCCGGTGTTCCGAAGTCCGAAATTGCATAGAGTCCGGCGAGCAGTGCGCCGGCGGCGATCCCGGGTCTGATCTGGGGGAACGTGACCCGTTTGAACGCCTCGAACGGGCTGGCGTTCAGTGTGCGAGCGGCGTCGACAATCGAGCTATCCATCGACAGCAGTGCCGCTCGGGTCGTCAGGAACACGTAGGGGTACGTATACAGCGTGATGATGAATATCGATCCGGAGAGACCGTCGATTGCGGGGATCGTGGTTCCGAGAACCGAGTCAATCTCGCCGCCAGAGCCGAACATACCCACGAACGCGATTGCACCGATGTAGCTGGGGATGACGAGCGGGAGTGCGGCCACGATAGTCCAGAAACGGGGGTGAGGAAGATCTGTTCGGGCCGTTAGGACGGCAAGTGGAACTCCGAGAAGAATCGAACACAGCATCACGACAGCCATGAGAACGATGCTGTTGAGTGTAATCCAGCCCGTCTGCGAGGAGACGATGAGGCTGTAGGCACGAGCGGGATCAACCTCAGTCGCCCGAAAGACCAACCAGAGCATCGGGGACATGACCAGGAAGGCGACGATGGCACTCGAGAGCACCAGTGCAGCCGTGGATCGATCGGTCTCTCGGAGTTGTTGGCGGGTCAGGGGAAACTGCTGTGAGAGATCGAGATAGTCCGTAAGTGGTTTCATTATAGTCGGGTGTCGACGATCGTCAATCGTCAATCGTCAATCGTCAATCGCTGTCGTCTGTCGCCTCCCGTCTCTGAGCCGAGCAGGTCGGCGGCGGCGCGAATCTGGTTGGTCACTTTGAGTTAGGTGCTCCTAAATCCTCCGAAGCGTCCCACCGTCTGGCAATGCAGCCGAACGGTTCACAAAAAGCAGGTACGTGAAAGCCGCCGGTTCGGGCTCGACCAGCGCTCACTCGTGCAGATCGGTCGTTACGAGAACATCCCTTCTTCTTCGATGAGGTCGCCTGCTTCCTGCAGGTCCATATCGAAGCCGCTGAGGTCGAACTCTGGCGGGTTGATCTCGTCGAGATCTGACAGTGGACCGACGTACTCGATGTCTTCGACGACCGGGTACTCGCCGTTGTCTTCCATCATGAGTTCCTGTCCCTCCTCGGCGATCAGGTGGCGAACGAACTCCGCGACGAGTTCGGCGTCTCCGACCTGGTCGAGGACGCCGACACCGGCGACGCTGAACAGACACCCAGCGTCGTTTTCGGTAAACGTGGTCCTGATCGGGGCGTCGGGGTCCTCGTTGAGGATACGAGCAGCGTAGTAGCTGTTTCCGAGACCAACGATCGGGTCGTCGTCGCCACCTCTGTTGACGGCCTCTGCCTGGGCGGAGCCGCCCTCGAAAAGCTGGGCGTCCTGGTCCTCGGCCATCTGGCGGACCCAGTCGCGGGTTTCTTCTTCGCCTTTCCGTTCGACCATCGCCTGGATGAATCCGCGGAACGTTCCGGAGTTCGGTCGAGTCGAAATGATGCCCTCGAATCGTTCGTCGGTGGCGTACTCCGTAATATCCGTCGGCAGCTCATCCCAGCTATCGAAGTCGGTTTCGTCCAGCCGGTCACTGTTGTACTGAATCGAACGGGTACGTCCGGTCACGCCAGTCCAGTATCCGTCGTTGTGCTGGTAGCTGGTAGGGACAGCGTCGAGAACGTCCGAAGGGAGTTCCTGCAGGACTCCGTCGTTGTGAAGTGCGTTCAGTGCACCGGGATCCTGTGAGTACATGAGGTCTGCCGGGTGGGTCTCCTCTTCGAGGATCTGGTTGACCTGCACGTCGTTGTCGTCGTAATCAACACTGACGGTGAGATCGTCGTACTCCTGCTCGAGCGCTTCGAAGACGCCGGAAATCTGATCGGGCGTTCGACCGGAGTAAATAGTGATTTCGCCCTCGAGGTCACCGAGGTCGTCCCAGGATAGCGTACCCGAATCGACACCCTGTGTCATCGGGTCGACCTCTGCGATTGGCGTGCTGTCACCGTCGTCACCGAGACAGCCCGCGAGGCCGGCGAGACCGGCCACAGCGCCGCCTGCGGCGGCAAGATACGTTCGTCGACCAAACCGGCCCATCTGCTCGCTGCTTCGCTGTTGCATATTTGGTTTTAGGCCGACCTAAAACACTTATACCTTCCGATTAGTGCCGAGAGAACGGACGAGAGGCAGAGACAGCGGTTGCTGTCTCTTCGGCCGACACCGATGCCCACGGTATTTCGGCCAGCCTAAACCTCTCTACACTACTCTTTTTAGGCCATCCTAAAGTATCTGTCGCCGACGCCCCCACGTTCGTCCCACTGGAAGTCGAACCGGTTTTGCTCACGGAGGCCGACGCGTCCAGTATGAGCGTACGCGAGGAGTTCGACGACTGGGCGACGAGCGGTCGTGACCGAGGGATGGAAGAACGCCACTGGCACACGGCAAAGCACGCGCTCGCACGGATGCCGGTGGAGGCCGGCGACACCGTCCTCGACCTCGGCTGTGGAAGCGGCTACGCCGGCCGCGCACTCCGAGACACCAAGGATGCGAGACGAATCTACGGGCTCGACGGCTCACCCGAAATGGCACACAACGCCGCGGGCTACACACAGGACCCGCAGGTTTCGTACGTCGTCGGCGACTTCGGTTCGCTCCCCTTCGGTGACGACACGATTGACCACGTCTGGTCGATGGAGGCGTTCTACTACGCCGCCGATCCCCACGAAACGCTCGCCGAAATCGCTCGCGTGCTCCGCCCCGGCGGCACGTTCTACTGCGCCGTGAACTACTACGAGGAGAACGTCCATTCCCACGAGTGGCAGGAGAAGATCTCGATCGAGATGACTCGCTGGGACCGCGACCAGTACCGCGAGGCCTTCCGTAACGCCGGACTGCACGTCGCCGAGCAGGACAACGTTCCAGACCGTGAGATCACAATTCCTGCCGAAGCCGAGTTCCCGACGGAGAACTGGGACACCCGCGCGGAGATGGTCGAACGCTACCGCGAGTTCGGGACGTTGCTCACTGTTGGCGTCGCACCGTAACTACGTCGACGCCGCATCATAACTACATCACCGTCACAACTGTCGCCGACAAACCCGCCGAGACCAAAACCCCTCTATTTCCACTCGAAGTCTGTCTCACCCCACCAGCACGCTGGAAACAGTGCTTCCGTTCCAGTGGAAACGTGCCTGTTCGTGTTGTCCAGCCAACTTTCAGCAGCACAACACTGATCGACACTACAGCACTGGCCGGCACCACAATACCGGTCGGCATCGATTCAGCTACTCGAACCGCTCGCCCGCCGGAACCGTCACGTCGAGCCAGTTCTCCTTCGGCGGAAGCGGGCAGTCGTACGTCTCGCTGAACGCACAGAACGGCGTGTACGCCAGGTTGAAGTCGACGACCAACTCGTCACCCGTTTCCAGATCACGATCCGCCGACAACTCCATGTACCGACCGCCCTCGTAGGTCTGCTGGCCCGTCGTCTTATCGCGGAACGGAATGAAGTACGGCTCCTGGTTCGGACTCTCGAGTTGGTACGCCGCGAGCGACGTACTGACATCCTCGAGTTCCTCGTCCGTGCGCTCCAGATCGAACTCGAGTGTCGCCACGCGCAGGTATCGCATCTCGCGGCCCGTCGTCGTGTCCATGAGCACGACTTCGGGGTCGTCGTGGACCTCGGCGCTCGCGGTGACGCGGTACTCCGGATCTGGGTCGAAGTACTCGAGTGCCTCGAATTCATCGCGCTCCTCGGGTGGGACGGGTGACTGGGGGTGGCTGGCGAAGAACTCGTTTTTCTCCGCGCGCTTCTCCTGGAGTTCGGTGCGCCATTGCTCGGTGTCGACGTTGTGGGTCGAATCGCTCGTGTCGCTCATGGGGTGGTGTTCGGGGTGGTGACGGGTGTGTGTTGTGCTCTGTGGTTCGTGGTGGGGGTGTAGCGTTTGTGTTCCGTGGTGGAGGTGTCCCGTGGTAGTGTTCCGTGAAGGAGGTGTAGCGTTTGTGTCCCGTGGTGAGTATGCGTACTGTTTGTCTCGTGAGAGTGCGTACGCCGAACAGTGAATCTGGCTCTCGTCACCTGTTTCCGAGCGGGGGAGACGGTGCAATACTTATTCTCACGGGACGTACAGTTCAGCCATGTTACAGCACGCCGACGGTTCGACGCAGACACAGGAGGGATGGCTGTGACCGAGCGCGATGGCGGCCCTGGTTCTGATTCTGAATCTGGACCTGGACCTGGATCTGACCCCGCTCCTGATCCCGGACGGCGGCCGATCGCCGTCTTCCTCGCCTCGCTCGTCGTGCTCTCGGGAGCGTTCGTCCTCGTCTCGCAGGCACTCGACGTGAGCATGGTCGCGCTCGCGCCCGCGTACATGTTCACACCGATGCTCGCCGGGATCGCTACCTGTATCGTTGGCTCGCCGTCGTTCGAGGCTGCTGGCCTTCGATTCCCCTGGCAACGACTGCGCTGGCTCGCGATCGCCGCAATCGTCCCGATCGCGCTCGTCCTGCTCGGCATCGCCATCGCGCTCGCGCTGCCCGGCGTCGAGTTCGTCCCCGACGCGAACCCGTTCACGGGTGAGGGAACGGAGTTCGCACCGGCCGACCCCGCAGACCAGCCCGAGGGGCCGTCGCTTCCCGACTGGCCGTTCAACTTGCTCGTGACGATCGTCGCCGCGCTCATCACCGGTGCGACGATCAACGCCGTCCTCGCGTTCGGCGAGGAGTTCGGCTGGCGCGGCGTCTTCCTGACGGAGCTGTCACCCTACGGCTTCTGGCCGGCGTCGGCCGCGATCGGCGTCGTCTGGGGACTCTGGCACGCGCCGGTGATTCTCGAGGGGTACAACTATCCGACGACGGATCCGCTCGTCGGCGTCGCCGTCATGACCGCGGCCTGTCTCGCGATGTCCCCGGTGTACACCTACGTCACGATTCGCGCCAAATCGGTCATCGCACCGGCGATCTTCCACGGCACGTTCAACGCCTTCGGCACGACGCTGATCGTCTTCGCACAGGGGGGCTCCGAACTCGTGGTCAACCCGGTCGGCGCGGTCGGCATCGCGGTCTTCGGACTCGCTGCGGTCGGCATTGCGGTCCGCGGAACGCCGTCGCTCACGCGCGAGTGGGCGCTCGTCGAGGATGCGGACGCCGAACACGGCGACCTCGACACCGACGTTAACTCCTCGTTCGAAACCGAATCAGAACCAGAACCAGAGCCAGAATCCAACGGGTCCGACAGCGGGCATTGAAACCCACCCGTTGAACTGTGCTGACCGGCTGTGCGGAGGTTTATATCCGATCGCGCACCGAGAGTGGTCCGTCAACGCTTTGACTACCCGACCATGAGTACGGGAAGAATGACGGACTGGCGACCGATCTTCGGTCACGCCGAGCCCTACGACGAGCAGGTCGACGGCATCGAAACCGCCGCTGACGCGGCCCGTGACGGTGGCTACACCGTGATCGAAGGAGCCTGCGGGACGGGGAAGACGATGATCGCACTCACCGCCGGCATCGACCTCGTGCGGGACCCGGACACCGACTACGAGCGCGTCTTCGTCCTCACCAGCGTCAAGCAGCAACTGCGCCAGTTCGAAGCGGATCTCGAAACGATCAACGAGAACTTGCCCGACGACTGGGACCCCGTTTCGGGGCTCACACTCGTCGGGAAAGCCGATGTCTGCCCGTACAACCGGGCCAATGCGGGCGATATAGACGACAGCAACGTCTACGACCGCTGCGAGACGCTCCGCGATCGAACGCGGGACCTGACCGGCGAGGGCGGCGAGACGACCGCCGCCGCGCTGACCGCGAACGCACGCCAGCAACAGACCGGCCTCGCCGACAGCGGCCGCTCCGGTTCTCTGGGACGATTCCTCGAAACTGCGGGCGAGACGGCTGCCTACCCGCCGGAGATGCCGACCTACTCCGACGGAGGTCCGGTGAGCGCCGAGACCGAGTTCTGTCCGTTCTACGCACAGTACCTGGACGACCTGCCGGACGAAGGGAGTGACGGCGACGCAAGCGAGGCAGTCCCCTACGACTTCACCGACGCGGGGATGATCACGCCGGAGGACCTCGTTGCGCGCTCGGTCCGCAACGGCACCTGCCCGCACTCGGTCATGGGCGCTGCGCTCGCCCACACCGAGGTCGTCATCGGAAACTACTACCACGCGTTCGACCCACGAACGACCGGTTCGTTCACCGGCGCACTGCTTGACGACTCCACGTTCGTCGTCTGCGACGAGGCCCACATGCTCGAACCGCGCGTGCGCGACCTCGTCAGCGACGGGGTCGCCGACACCACGCTGCGAGACGCCGAAACCGAACTCTCGCGTGTCATCCAGCCAATCAAGTTCGAACGCGAGGGCCGCCAGGCGACCGGCGGCTCCCAGACCGCCGACGCCGACCTCGTCCGCGCCGAACTCCAGGACAGCGACGTCACCTACGACGAACTCAACCGGACACTCGAGTTCATCCGAGATCTCAGGGAGGAACTCGACCGCCGCGTGACCGCTCATCTCGACCGGAAACACAGGGGGTGGAGGTCGGATCTCACCGACCTCCCAGATGAAGAAATTCCACTCCGCGACCCCGGTGAACCGGCCGAGGACGAACTTTCGGAGTGGGCAAGAGAGGCGGGCTACGGCGACGCCGACTGGGTGCGTGTCGAGGCGGTCGGCGCTGTCGCTGCACGGATTTTGAACGAGGCCGAAGACGAGGACCGAACCCGTGCGGCACCCGGCGTCGGTCGCGTGCTGGGTGAGTGGTACCGCTGTGGCCATACGGAGTACTTCCGTGAGATCGAACTCGAGCGCACCTGGAACGATACGGAGCCGGCGGACTCCTGGCGACGGGCCTACACCGCTCGTATCGCGCTGCACAACTGCGTTCCCAGCGACGCGATCGGCGACCGTCTCGCAGCCTTCGGTGGCGGCATTCTGATGAGCGCGACGCTGGAGCCGATGGACGCCTTCACCGAGGTTACGGGGCTGCAGTACCTCGCCCGCGAGGAGGATCGACCGGTCGTCGAACGCCGCTACGGACTGCACTTCCCCGAGGAGAACCGCGAGAGCTTCGCAGTCGCTGCACCGAAGTTCACGTACGACAACCGCGGCAGAACCGGCGACGAGAACCCGACGCGAACCCACTACGCCGACGCCATCACGCAGGTCGGCCGCCTTCCCGGCAACGTGCTCGTCGGCATGCCGAGCTACGCCGAGGCCGAGTGGATCGCCGACGTACTCAAGGACCGTCTCGAGAAACCCGTGCTCCGCGACGCCTCGAGCGACGACGAGGCGACGGAGTCGCTCAAGAGCGAGTTCTTCGCGGGCGAGGGGAAGGTGCTCGTGACGAGTCTCCGCGGGACGCTGACGGAGGGGGTCGACTACAGCGGTGACCGCCTCTCCGCTGCGGTTGTCTGTGGGGTTCCGATCGTCAACACCTCGAGTCCGCGGACGAAAGCAGTGCGCCGAGCCTACGACGACGCGTTCGAGGATGGCTTCACCTACGCGCTAACGATTCCCGCGGTTCGCAAGGCCCGGCAGGCGATCGGTCGGGTCATCCGCTCACCCGAGGATACGGGCGTCCGCGTGCTGTTGGACGAGCGCTACGCTCGCGATAGCTGGGACTCCGTCGTTCCCTTCCTCCCGGACGACGACGAATTCCAGACTGTGAGTCCGGACATGCTCGAGTTCGGGCTGGATCGGTTCCAGTCGAAGCTGTCCTGATCAGCGACGCCAGTGTGGTGTGTTTGCCGGCTGTTCAGGACGCTTGGTTCGGTGTGTGCAGGCCGACTGTTCAGCGACGTTCCGTGAGTTCGGTGTCGTCATCGCTCGCTCGGTCTGTGCTGGCCCCGGTATCGCCGTCGAGCTGTGCCTCGAGTCGTCGCTCGAACTCCTCTTCGCTGATCTCGCCGGCTGTGTACTGCCGCTTGAGTTCTTCGAATGGATCACTCGATCCGGACTCCGAGCGGGTCGCGTCTCGAGTTGACCGAGAACGAGTGCCCGCCGTCGTCGTTTCGGCCGGTGACGTAGTGCGTCCCATGGTCGAACCACTCACGGGCGTAGTCCCCGCTGATTTCGACTCGCCGGTTACTGACTCCGCGTACGCGTCCGTCGACTCGACGTTGCCGATGAGCGAGAGATAGATCGGCCAGAGCATCAGTAGGGCGAACAGCATCATCGCAACTGATGTACCGAGTAATGCCGGTGTCCAGAACAGCACCCCGAGTGTGATCCCGCCGCGTGGTATCTCGAGGAGCGCAATCAACAGAAACCAGAATCCGATCGTCCCAATCGGTGCACCGAGGAGGAATCGGCCGAGCGATCCATCCGGTGTATACTGTTCGACGAGCGCGTGCCACTCCCGAGAACGCGAGTTCGAACCGGGTCGACGGGGAGCCATACCGTTACGACAGCGAGCCGACGTATTAGTTCCAACTGTTTCTCACAGCGACCGGGATCGATTGAGTCGTCTACTCTTGACTAGACTCGACGAACTCGAGTACTATCGACCAGTCGTGAGGTCGGTTTCACTGTCGGTGTTTGTTTCGCCGTTAGTTTCAGTGTCGGCGTCTGACTCGTCGTCGGCGACGACGGCGATACCGCGGAACCGATCAGCTCCGGTCACGTTGTCGGCCTCGACTGATTTGCCCGCCTCGGTTGCCTGGGCTGCCTCGAGCGGCTCGATCGCGAACCCAAGCGACTCGTAAAAGAGCCGCACATCCGCATCGAAGTGTGCCGTCACTCGTCGCTTGGGTTCGGACTTAGATTCGGACTCGAACTGGGATTCAGACTCGGACTCGAGTACGTCCATGACGAGCGCACGTCCGATTCCCTGCCCGCGGTGGCGTCGCCGGACGGCGATTGCAGCGATGTGTGCGCTCTCGCGGACCGGTTCTGTGGGCTCGTCTGGCCTGTTAGCCCCCTTTGTTCCAGTTCTGTACCCGTCCGTTTCAGGTGGAACTTGAGCCAGAACGAGTGTGCCGAGAATTCGTTCGTCGGCTCGCGCGCTAGAGTCCTCGGATTCTGGAGTGTGGTCGGAGTCAGTCGAACCACCCTGTTGGTCGCCGGCAACGAGTGCGTCTCCCGCTGCGAGTCGTTCCTCGAGGTTCTCGAACGTGAGCATCGCGGCGTCGAGAATGCGACGGATCTCGAGTTCGTCCGCGGCTGTGGCGGTACGGACGTGGATATCGCCGGCCATGTGGTCGTGTTCGCCGGCGGGCGTCAACAGTGCGTTGGTTGGTGAGTCTGTAGTCACTGGTCTCGGACCTCTAAGTTGAGATCGTGAATCGCGGCCCGTGTCGCGAACGTCGGAATGCAACCCGAACTATTATTCCCGATTGCTGGGATGAGGTACTTAACGCTGTACAATGGTGCAACATTCAGATTCCGTCGACATCTCCGATATCGAGGGCGCTCGCGACCGGTTTGATGACGAGTCGGTCGTCAAACGGACACCCGTCGAGCGCAGCACGTCGCTCGACGAACTGACCGGCGGGGAGGTGTTCCTCAAGATGGAGCATCTCCAGTGGACAGGCTCGTTCAAAACTCGCGGCGCGTACAACAAGATCGCCCAGTGTGTCGCCGAGGACGACACCGACCGCGTCGTCGCCGCGAGCGCCGGCAATCACGCACAGGGCGTCGCACTCGCCGCGACGAAACTCGGTATCGACTCGACCATCGTCATGCCCCGCACCGCACCACAGGCGAAGGTCGACGCGACGCGATCGTACGGCGCGGACGTCGAACTCGTCGGCACCGACTTCCGCGAGGCCATGGACTTCGCGGAAGAGCTCGTTTCCGGCACTGACGCCGAATTCGTCCACGCCTACGACGACCCGGCGATCGTCGCCGGCCAGGGTACCCTCGGTCTCGAGATGTACGAGGATCTACCGGAGGTCGACACCGTCGTTGTCCCAATCGGTGGCGGCGGTCTCATCGCTGGCATCGCCACCGCGTTCGCCGAGCGTTCGCCTGAGACTCGCGTCGTGGGTGTGCAGGCGACCGACGCAGCCACCGTTCCCGATAGCCTCCAGAAGGGTGCACCGATCTCACTCGAGTCGGTGAACACGATCGCGGACGGCATCGCGACCGGCGGCGTCTCGGAGTTGACGCTCTCGCTCATCGAGGAGTACGTCGACGACGTGGTGACGGTGACCGACGGCGAAATTGCACGAGCGATTTTGCTCCTTCTCGAGCGCGCAAAGCAGGTCGTCGAAGGGGCCGGCGCGGCCTCAGTTGCAGCGATCATCAGCGACGAACTCGACGTCGAAGGCGAGACGGTGATGGCCCTACTCTGTGGGGGGAACCTCGATATGACGATGCTCCAGACGGTGCTCGTCCACGCGCTCTCCGATCGGGAACAACTGCTGCGACTTCGCGTGCGGATCGACGATCAGTCCGGCAAGATGGAGGAAATTTCGGGCGTGATCGCCGACCACAACGCTAACATTCAGACGGTTCGCCACGACCGCTCGGCACCGGAACTCGACGTCGGCGAGGCGCACCTCGACTTCCAGATCGAGACCAGCGGCGCGGGGCAGGCGCGGGCAATTATCCGCTCGATTCGCGATCACGGTTACGAGGTAACGCACGTCAACGCTTGAGGGGCGGTCGTCTCGCGGTGCTGTTGGCTATCAGCAACCGGCTACGGCTACCGACTCCCACCCTTAATCAACCGCAACACCGTCACCTGCTCGCTCTCGACCGGCTGATCCTCCGGTACTGGCCGTCCGTCGACCAGCACGCTCACCTCGTGGGGACTCAGGTCGATCTCCCGAAGGAGGTCGGCGTACGTTGGTCCTTCTTTGTCTTCAGTAGTGTCTGCACTCGAGTCGCCACCGCTCTCTTCACGGAGGTCTGCGAGCGAAATCTCGTGTGTCTCCTCGCCCTTGACGTCGACGGTGACGCGCATAGGCGGTGTTGCGGCGGGTGAAACTTGAGCACGTCGTTCGTTGTTCGCCGGTCGTTGTTCGTCGTTCGTTGTTCGCTGTTCATGACCGTCGTGCTCGCTTCTCAGCGTCGGTGAGGGTTCGTCGCGCTAGTCCGTCGTCGGGTCGTCCTGATCGAACCCGTCACGGCCGTCCGGATCGCTTCGGCGTGGCTGGTCGCGCTGCGGGCCGGGATGAGAGTACGGCTGTGGCTCTTGCCCGTGGCGCTGCTTGCGACTCGTTCGCCGGTGCTGGACCAGCGCGAGGGTGAGCGCACCCAGCCCGAGCAGGAAGAACAGGAAGTTCAACAGCCCGCCGATCCAGGGGATCTGCGCGAGGAGTGCGCCGCCGACCAGGCCCACGACGAGGGCGAGCCACCGGTTGTCGATCCCGCCAGCGGAGAGCAGCCACGCCGCGACGGCGAAGCGGCCGTAGATGACGCCGATCCAGACGATCAGCGCGAACAGGAGCCCGCCGACGAGCGAGAACGGGATGCCGACGATCGTGATCGCGAGCGCGATCAGCAAGAGCGGGACGCCGATGAGGACGCCGAGCCCGACCAGGCCGGAGCGGACCGGCTTCTGGGAAACCTGACCCGCCACACTATCGGAGAACCGCGGGAAGATAGCGAGCAGTGCGGCCCCGAGGAGGAGGTTCAGGGCGAGGATGTACGCCGAGGCGAGCAGCGATCCGATCGGTTCGAACGTCGGGACCCACTCACTGCCGAGCGTGGAGTCGTACTCGATTTCGCCCGCGACAGCGTCGGTGTTGCCGACGAGGTCGCCACCGTAGCGCAGATCGCCGCCGATGGCGGCCTCCTCACCGAGCGTAGTCGTTTCGGCACCGACCTCTGCGTCGCCGTCGATCGTTCCGTCGATGGTTACGCTCCCCGCGCCGGCCGCGAGGCTGCCACCGATCGTTGCGCCCTCGGCGATTTCCAGTCCGCCAGTTGCAGCGTTGACGTCACCGCCGACATCACCGGTGATCGTGACACTTCCGGCACCGGCCTCGACGTCGCCGCCGACGTCGCCATCGATTCGAACGTCGCCCGCAGCGGCGCTGACGTCTCCAGTGACCGTTCCCTCGACGACGACAGTGCCGCCGAAGGCGTTGAGACTGCTGACGGTCTCGTCGGGGCCGACGGTGATTGTCCCGCCGGTGCGCGACTCAGACTGGGCGGCGACTGGTGCCGCAAACGCGCTACAGGCGAGGAGAATCACGACGAGGAGGACGAACGCGGTCGAGGCGGTCGACCGGCTACTGGTAGTACGTTCCATACTGACTGTTGGCTGCAATCGGTGAAAAAATTGTCATTCGGTCAACTTCTGTACCAGTCCGTTTCCGGGACGCTTCCGGATCGATGAGCTCGGCTTCACCATGGCCGTTCGGTGGAAACAGCGTTCAGCGTGGTTGCTCAGTGGAAACGGCGTTTACCGTCGCCGTTCGGTGGAAACAGATCTGTGAACCGCTCCCCCGCAGCCCTCTCGATGGAATCGTTCGGTCGATTTATCTTCGGCCCGTCCCTTGACCCGATATGAGCGACGCCGACGGCGCGACTGAGGCCGAGACCAATACCGACACCGAGGTCGCCGAGTCGACTGCCGGCCGGACCGAGGTCTGGATCGAGAAGTATCGGCCGGAGTACTTAGGCGAGATCAAGGGCCACGAGAACATCGTCCCGCGACTCCAGCGATACGTCGAACAGGACGACCTACCCCACCTCATGTTTGCGGGGCCGGCCGGCACCGGGAAGACGACCGCCGCACAGGCCATCGCCCGCGAGGTCTACGACGACGACTGGCGCGAGAACTTCCTCGAACTCAACGCCTCCGACCAGCGCGGCATCGACGTCGTCCGCGACCGCATCAAGGACTTCGCGCGCGCCTCCTTCGGCGGCTACGACCACCGCATCATCTTCCTGGACGAGGCCGACGCACTCACCTCCGACGCCCAGTCCGCCCTGCGCCGGACGATGGAGCAGTTCTCGAACAACACCCGCTTTATTCTCTCGTGTAACTACTCGAGTCAGATCATCGATCCGATCCAGTCTCGATGCGCGGTGTTCCGCTTTACGCAGCTCACCGAGACCGCTATCGAGGCGCAGGTCCGCGAAATCGCTGCCGATCAGGACATCGAGGTCACCGACGACGGCGTCGACGCGCTGGTCTACGCGGCCGACGGCGACATGCGAAAGGCGATCAACGCCCTGCAGGCTGCGGCCGTGATGGGCGAAACCGTCGACGAGGAGACCGTCTTTGCGATTACCGCGACCGCACGGCCCGAAGAGGTCGAGGAGATGGTCGACCAGGCCATCGCCGGCGACTTCACCGCCGCACGCGCGTCACTCGAGGACCTCCTTACTGACCGCGGCCTTGCGGGTGGCGACGTCATCGACCAGCTCCACCGCTCGGCCTGGGCGTTCGACATTCCGGAGCAGGAGACGGTTCGGCTACTCGAACGCCTCGGCGAGGTCGATTTCCGGATCACTGAGGGCGCGAACGAGCGACTGCAACTCGAGGCGATGCTGGCGTCGCTGGCGCTCGAGAATCAGTAACGGCTGTTTTTCCGGTTCGTCTTCAACGGCATTCTCGCGGGAGTCGCGGTCAGCGCTGACAGTTAGAGCTCAACCGAGTCGACGCCGCGGAACGCAAACGCCGAACGCTCGTCGTCCGCCGCAATACCGACGTCCCAGCCGTGGGCGTCGGCGATCTGTTCGACGCGCTCGCGGGCCCCCGCTAGATCGCCTGTGACTTCCGCTGCGTTCTCGGTTGGAGCAGCGAGTTGCGTTTCCGCAGATGCCGATGCCGATTCCGATGCCGATGCCGATGCTGCCTGTGCATCCGCGTTCGCCGCAGCCGCCGTCTCGTCGGCGACACTCGAGTCGGCCTCCTCTCCCTGTCCCTGTCCTTCCCTCACTGAGCCGTCGCCGGCACTCGTCGCCGAAGGCCCATCACGAGCAACGTAGAACCCGTCGTCCGTCGCGCCGACGGTGACCGTTGCGGACGGCGTTGACTCGGTGTCCGAGCGGTCGCCTATCCGACTATCTGCCAGTACGAGCCGCACCACCAGTTCGAACAGCTCACGCAGTCGCGTCCGGTCGGCCTCGAGGACGAGCGTCGATTCGGTGACGAGTTCGGCCGTACCGGTGTCGACGGTGATCCAGGCGCGCCGAGCCACGTCGTGAATCGCGACGGGCTCGGTTTCGGCGAGCACGTCGTCGCTCGCAGCGAGATCGTACAACGACTCGACGTGGTCCGTTAGCTGCAGGTGGGCGTCGTCGATCACCTCGAAGTGTTCGGCGTCGCCGGTCTTCTCGACGAGTTCGAGGTAGCCCCGGGCGACGTTGAGCGGCGTCTGGACCTCGTCTTCGAGCATGGTCGCGATGGCATCGAGTCGGCGCCTGGTCGCCGTGAGTTCTCGTTCCGTCTCGCTCTGTTCGGTGCGGTCGACGTAGTAGAGGAGTCCGGTCTGAGCGCTCGCAGACGTGTTTTCCTCGGCAGTTTGCTCGGTTCCGCTGCTGCTATCCAGCGGAACCACCGTCACCTCGAACTCTCGCACACCTGTGACCGTTTCCCGACGGCACTCGAGTACCCGCTGTTCGCCGGCGTGTAGTGCGTCGGTGAGTGCGGTTGCACGCTCGCTCAGGCCGGAGGGGATGGTGTACTCCTGGACGGAGCGGCTGCGGAGGGTTTCCCGGTCGTCGCCGAACGTGGCTTCGAAGGCGGCGTTGATGTCGGTGATGACCGCCTCGGCGTCCCCATCGGGTTCGGACCCGGCCTCGAGTTCGTACCGCAACGCCGGCAGCGGCGCGGCGGCGAACGCCGCCCGGAACCGGTCGCGTTCAGCTGCGAGTTGCTCGGCGGCCTCGCCGATGACTGTCTGCTCCTCTGCGAGCCGATCCCGCTCGCTTGCAATTTCGTCGCGGGCCGTCTCGAGTTGGTCTCGCTCGGCTGCCAGACGTGCTTCGGCCCGGTTTCGGTCGAGAACTGCGGTTGCGATTTCACAGAGGAACTCGAGTTGGTCGACAGCGGTTGGGGTTGGAGCTGGGGCTGCGTTGGTGGCGGGTTCGTCGGTGTCGGTGTCGGTGTCGGCGCCGGTGTCAGTCTCTGTGTTCGTGTTCGTATCCGTGTCCGTACGTCCGTCTCCCTCGCCTGCATCGCTGTTCCCCACTTCGAACCGCTCCGGCGTCTCACTCGCGACTACCAGCACCCCAAGGTCGTCGATCGGCACGCTACACAGCGAGCGGACGTCTGGCAGCGGTGGCTCGATGTCCCCATTGGCCGCGATGTCGGAAACAACGTACGTGTCGCCCGCCCGAAAGGCCGTCCCGACCGGGCCGTCGGTCGGCATCGCATCGATTGCGTTTGCATCGACCCCCGCAGCCGTCGTTTGGGCCACGAGTTCGCCGAAGTTGACCGTCGAGATCCAACACTCGGCGTTGTCGACCGTGTTTGCCGTGAGTGAGACGAGGGACTCGAGTAGCTGGTCGCGATCGCGACAGGAGAGCAGGTTGGCGATGCCGGCGAGCAGTGTGTTTGTGCTGTCGTGGGTGGTCGCTGTCGTTGCTGTCGTGAGTGGTTCCGGGTTTGTGTCTGCGTCTGTGTCCGTGTCCGTCTGCGAGTTCGTTTCACCGGTGGCGACGATGGCGGCGTCAGTGTCAGTATCGGTGCCGTCGTCAGTCTCTGTGTCAGTATCGGTACCAGCGTCACCCTCGCTGTCGTCGCCGTCGCGCTGCTCGACTGAGTCGGCGCTCGTCTCCGTCGACCTACCGTCGTTCCCGTAACACAACCACGTGAGTTCGTCCGCGAGGTGGGAGACGGCGTCGTCGGTATCGCGCCGGACGTAGCCGTCGATGCCGTCCGTCGAGCGCGCGGCCGTCGCACCGTAGCCGCTCTCGGAGAACAGGACGAGGGGCGTCTCTCCGCAGGCGTCGGCAACTTCGAGGAGATGCGCGCCGTCGGGTGTCGTCGGCGTCTCCGCGAAGACGACGCAGTCGACGTTCGCAGCCCAGCTTTCGACCCGCTCGACGGTGGTCATTGGCCGGACGGCGCGGTCGGGACCCGACGGCACGCGCTGGAGCGCCGCCGCTCCGTCGCGGGCCGCGTCCTCGGACGCGGCGACGTAGAGGATTGTCTGCGGCCGATGTTGTGGTGTCCCGGTTCCCATCGTAGCCCTGCCCCTGAGTCGTCGTCTATTCGTACTGTCCGTATCACCACGATAAAGATTCTGCTGCCGGCAGCAGACTTGTAACAATCAAGACATTAGCCAGCTCTCAGAGAGCCGTCGATACAGCGTCCAGAACCCGGCTCCGATTCACTAATTCACACCAATCTCACTAATATCTATCCGACATAATGAATAACTGAACACCCGGTCTCTGAGACGAGCGGACGGCTATCGGGCGGATTCTCGCCGAGTGAGTGTTGCGGAACTGTTTTACGCCCTGCATGGCCAACACGTGTATAATGAGCCAACTTGAGGAGGAGTACCGTCTCGAGTATTTCGAGACGGAGGGGTTCGTCCGGAAGGAGTGTCCCTCCTGTGGCGCGCAGTTCTGGACGCGCGACCACGACCGAGAAACCTGCGGGGAACCGCCCTGTGAGGAGTACGACTTCATCGAGAACCCCGGATTCGACGAAACGTACAGCCTCTCGGAGATGCGAGAGCAGTTCCTCTCGTTCTTCGAAACACACGACCACGAGCGGATCGACCCGTATCCGGTCGCAGCGAACCGCTGGCGCGACGACGTTCTGCTGACCCAGGCGTCGATCTACGACTTCCAGCCGCTCGTCACGAGCGGTGAGACGCCGCCGCCGGCGAACCCGCTCACCGTTTCCCAGCCCTGCATCCGGATGCAGGACATCGACAACGTCGGAAAGACCGGCCGCCACACGATGGCCTTCGAGATGATGGCCCACCACGCGTTCAACGCGCGCGAGGACTTAGACGACCCTGACCAGTACGCCTACCAGGGCGAGGTCTACTGGAAGGACCGCACCGTCGAACTCTGCGACGAGTTCTTCGACTCGATGGGCGTCGACCTTGAGGAAGTCATCTACATCGAAGATCCGTGGGTCGGCGGCGGCAACGCCGGGCCCGCAATCGAGGTCATCTACCGCGGCGTCGAACTCGCCACGCTGGTCTTCATGTGCATGGAGCAGGACCCCGACGGCGAGTTCGAGATGAAAGACGGGAACCGCTACTCCTACATGGACACCTACATCGTCGACACCGGCTACGGGCTCGAACGGTGGACCTGGGTGTCCCAGGGAACCCCGACCGTCTACGAGGCCGTCTACCCCGACATGATCGAGTTCCTCAAAGACAACGCGGGACTCGAGCACACCGAGGACGAGGAGGCGCTCATCCACCGCGCCGCCAAACTCGCGGGCCACATGGACATCGACGAGGCCGAGGACATGGAGACCGCTCGCGGCGAAATCGCGACCGAACTCGATGTCGATCCGGGCGAACTCGAATCCCTGATGGAACCACTCGAGGACATCTACGCCATCGCAGACCACTGCCGGACGCTCGCGTACATGCTCGGCGACGGCATCGTCCCCTCGAACGTCGGCACGGGCTATCTCGCACGAATGGTGCTCCGTCGAACGAAGCGCCTCTGTGACACCGTCGGCGTCGACGCGCCGCTCGACGAACTCGTCGACATGCAGGCAGCGCGCCTGGAGTACGAGAACCGCGATACGATCCGCGACATCGTCCGCACTGAGGTCGAGAAGTACCGCGAGACGCTCGAACGCGGCAGTCGTCGCGTCGAATCGCTCGCCGCAGAGCACGCCGAGTCGGGCGAGCCGATTCCGACCGACGAACTGATCGAACTCTACGACTCCCACGGGCTTCAGCCCGACATGGTCGAGGAAATCGCCACAGAGGCCGGTGCAGACGTCGACGTGCCGGACGACTTCTACAGTCTCGTCGCCGAGCGCCACGACACGCCCGACGCGGCCGAGGAGACGGCAGACGAGACCGACGAGCGCTTTGCCGACCTCCCCGAGACGGAGACGCTGTACTACGACGACCAGCAGCGCACGCAGTTCGAGGCGGTCGTGCTCGATGTCTTCGAACGCGAGGAGGGCTACGACATCGTCCTCGACCAGACGATGTTCTACCCCGAGGGTGGTGGCCAGCCCGCAGACACCGGGACGCTCTCGACCGACGACGCGACCGTCGAGGTCCGCGACGTCCAGCGCGAGGACGGCGTGATCCTCCACCGCACGGACGACAAACTCGGCAAGGGCGAGTTCGTCAACGGCCAACTCGACACCGCCCGGCGTCGCCAGCTCATGCGCCACCACACGGCGACCCACATCATCATCCACGCCGCCCGCCAGGTCCTCGGCGAGCACGTCCGCCAGGCCGGCGCTCAGAAGGGCGTCGACTCCTCGCGGATCGACCTGCGCCACTACGACCGCATCTCCCGCGAGGATGTCAAGACGATCGAACGCGTCGCGAACGACCTCGTAATGGACAACACCTCGGTCAGCCAGGAGTGGCCCGACCGCCACGACGCCGAATCCGAACACGGCTTCAACCTCTACCAGGGCGGCATCCCGCCGGGCGAACAGATCCGCCTCATCCACGTCGCCGACGACGTCCAGGCCTGCGGTGGCACCCACGTCGACCGCACCGGCGATATCGGCTCGATCAAGATCCTCACCACCGAGCGCGTCCAGGACGGCGTCGAGCGCATTACCTTCGCCGCTGGCGATGCCGCACTCGAGTCCACCCAGGAGAACGAGGACGCCCTCTACGAGGCGGCCGAGATTTTGGACGTTTCGCCGGAGGAGGTCCCCGAGACCGCAGAACGGTTCTTCGAGGAGTGGAAGGACCGCGGCAAGCAGATCGAGGACCTGACGGAGGAACTCGCAGCGGCCCGTGCGGGCGGCGGTGGCAGCGGCGAGGAGTACGATGTCGGCGAGACGACGGCAGTCGTCGACCGACTGGATGCCGATATGGACGAACTCCGTGCGACCGCGAGTGCGATCGTCGACGAAGGAAGCATCGCAGTTCTGGGCAGCGGTGAGAGCGGTGCGACGTTCGTCGTCGCCGTTCCGGACGGCGTCGGCGTCAACGCTGGCGAAGTGGTCGGCGAACTGGCCGCTCGCGTCGGCGGCGGTGGCGGCGGTCCGCCGGACTTCGCGCAAGGTGGGGGTCCGAACACCGAGGACCTGGACGACGCACTCGCGGACGCACCTGACGTGTTGCGGCAGGTCCTCGACGCCTGAACGCGGCGCGAGCGCAGATAGAACCGAAACCGTCGCCTTTCTTCATCCACTCGCTTCTAGTATGCCTACCGCGTCGAACGGTTCCGTCTCACTGCACTACTCCCGCGACGGCGACGCCGCGGCAGACACCGCTCCCGTCGTCTTCATCTCCGATGCCGGTCTCGGCGGCTGGCTCTGGGGCTGGCAACACGCGGCCCTCACTGGCCCGTTCGAAACCATCGTCTGGGACCTCCGCGGCACCGGCCGCTCTGATGGGCCGCCGGGACCGTACGACCTCGCTGACTTCGTCGCCGACCTCGAAGCGGTCCTCGCAGCGTGTGACGTTCGCAGCGCCCACCTCGTCGGCTGCGGCCTCGGTGGCGCGATCGCGCTTGCGGCCGCTCGCTCCACGAGTCGCGTCGAAACGCTCTCGCTGTTCGGCACGGCAGCCACCGGCGATGCGTTCTCCCTCGAGTCGCTGTTCGCCCCGCCGGCCGACCGGGACGCGATTCGGGAGTCACTCGAGTCGGTGCTCTCTGCTGACTTTCTCGCGTCCCAACCGGAGGTCGTCGAGGGAATGGTTGACTGGCGAGCCGATGGCGATGCCGACCGTGCGGACTGGGAAGCACAGGTCGCAGCGCTCGACGACTTCGACGCGACGGACTGGCTCGTCGAGGTAACCCAGCCGACGCGGGTGTTCCACGGAACCGACGACTCGCTCGTCGATCCCGACGCCGGCCGCGACCTCGCGCGTGGGCTGCCCCGCGGCGAGTTCGAGGCACTCGAGTCCGTCGGCCATCTCGGCTTTATCGAGCGCTCGCGGGATGTGAACGATCGGTTGCTCGGGTTTTTGGAGTCCGAGTCGCAGTCGGCGGACTCGTAGCCACAGAGCTGGCGGCTTGCGAATGACTCCGCTCGTATTACGGCTGCGAGCGTCGTCATCCCTCTCGTGACTCTCTCGCTCGCACGGCGGGCGGCGCGCTTTCCGAATCGCACCGCTATCGTCGATATTTCGGAGGAGCGGCTGTACGCACCCGCCGAGACGATCCACGAGGATCAGATTACGTATGAGGGGCTCTCGACGCTCGCAGACTGGCTCGGCGCGCGTCTCGCGGGACTCGGCATCGATGCGGGCGACACCGTCTGTCTCGTTTCGCGAAACCGCGTGACCTCGCTCGCGCTGCTGTTCGCGTGTCGCCGCCTCGGTGCGACGCTCGCCCCGATTTCACACCTGCTCACGCCGGTGACTGTCGAGCGACCGTTCGACGCGCTCGATCCTGACCTCGTCGTCGCTGAACCGGCCCAGCGCGACCTCGTCCGTTCGATACCGTTCGACCGCTCGGTGACGCTGCCCGACCTCACGGATGTCGAGCCCGCCGACCGCTGGGGCAGCGATCCGGATGCATCGCGGGCGCTGCTCGCCCTCCACGGCGACAACGGACAGCCGATCGTTACGTTTTCTGCGCGGACGCTCGAGTCCAACTGCATCGCGGCGGTCCTGACGTGGGGGTTCACGCAGGACACCGTCGCGCCGATTCCGACTCCGCTATCGGCACCCGACGGACTCGTTCGGCTGGCGCTCCCGGTGCTGTACGCCGGCGGCCGGCTGTTACTCGACCGGGCGTTCGATCCGGGCGATGCGCTGACCGCGATGGCTGCGGAGAACGCGACACATCTTTCGGGCCGGACGAGCGTTTTTCGTGACTTGGCAGGCGACGCGGACGGCGCGTTCACGGCCGCACTCGAGTCCGTCCGGTGTGTGTTGCCAGACGCGACAGTCGACCCGGCATTGCTCGATCCGTATCGAGATCGCGGGATTCCAGTCTCGCGCGTGTACGGGGTACTCGAGTGTCCGACGATACTCGCGGGAAGCGCCGTTGCGAGCGGTGGTTTTGCGGGGACTGACGACGGAGACGGGAGAGACGAGGCTGCCGAGACGGCGAGTATCGGGCGTCCGGTTCTGGACTGTCGAGTGCGACTCGTCGGGTCGGACGGTGCCGTCGTCGAGGGTGCAGGGAACGGAACGCTCGAGGTGCGGGGGACGGTCGTCGCGGACGGGTACCTCGGTGGGGAAGCGGCGGGGAGTCAGCCGGCCGACCAGTGGGTCGATACCGGCCAGTCGTTCGAGCGAGACGAGCACGGACGGTACGCGCTGGAGTGAGGGACGTTCCTGAGCATGACAGAACGGGATGTGGTGGGGTGGGGCGGGATGTAGAGAAACGGCTCTGCTGAAACCCTCAATAGATGATACGTATTGACTACTGAATACAGAGGATAAGTGCAGCACGAGAGCGCTGTTTGTTTCACGCCCAAATCAGTGAACTATCTGCTCACCACACGTGCGAATGTACCGGTTACGGTCCCGTGTACCGACTGTGTCCTCGGCTTCTTGGGATGAAAAGTGGATTAGTTGATTACGCGCGAGCGGGGGCCGTCTCGGAGGTATCGGCACTGTTGTTCGCGTAGGCGCTGTACGCCGAGAGGACAGCGATGAGCAGGCCGCCACCGGCGGTAGTCATCGCGAGTTCGTTGCTGCCCATCTCGATGACTGCCGGGGAGACGAGCGCCCACAGGCCGAGCAGTGTAGCCAGCGACGCGACGGCGACGTTCGCCAGTCGATCCTTCGTCAATCGGTAGAAGTTGTATCCGGCGAGCAGGAACACTGCCGTCCCGGTCATGGTGTCATTCCAGATCGCCGCCTCTGTGGACTCGAACATGAACGGGTAGGCTATGAGCCCTAATCCTGCCAAGGCAACGATTGCGCTCACCCACTGCATCGTGTCCGTATTGAGGGTATCACGAGTAGCTTCGGTACCGCTGGTCGATTCGGTGTCAGTTGGTGTATTGCTCATGACGAACGCCCTTTTTACCCGTAGAATAGGGAAAACGGCGAGGCTTGCACTCTCAAGAGGCTATGTACTGTCTGGTTTGCGAACTGATCGTGTGATGCAGATTGTTCCTCAGTTAATCAAAACACAGGGAGTCAGTGAAAATGTTGGGAACATAAGCGTTTCCGGCGTCTTATACAGTTGATGCACAATACCAAGTATCCAAAGCCAACTCGCGTAATGATCCACCTTCTGCTGACGAGGATGTGGCGAAGCTCCGTCTCCAACTGTCTAGCTTTTCTCTTTCGGAATTAGAACAGGAGGGATTGGTCAACTGGAACAGAGACGAACACATCGTGACGAAAGGCTCGCACTTCGACGAGAAGCGACCAGAGTGGGAGATTGACTAATAGCAGATAACAACGTTCGTTATCTCGTCCGCCTGTACTGATCAGCGTGTTCCTCCCAAGATACATTGAAACGAAACGTAGTGATCTGCTCACTGTACGTGCTTGTTGACCAGCGAACGTTCTATCAGGTCCGAGAGAGGTTTGTAGCGTTGTGTTGAATACACAGCACGAATGTGACACGAGCTGAGAGGCAATCAATGCGGAAGAGTGAATGCTCAGTGCATAGCGTGTACTGCTCACTAATTGGCCAACCAGCGGTACGTCGATCCCCTGTTCAGATCGGACAGTCTTCTACCAAGTGAACACACACGTTTATCTCTCGTATGCGCTCCGTATCATCTGTTATCCGCCACATACTGTTTGGCTAATAACAATTCGGCCGCCATTTTTCGACTTGCTGCTGCTGGCCGAAGTATACTGTCTGTAGGGGCCAATGAGGTTAATGATGTCAGATAAGACAGACATAACCCCTCCACACGGGGGGACGACCAGACACGAAGGGGGAAGGAGGATCGAGGAGGAAATGCCGACCAGCGATGAGGAGAGAATGACTACTGAGAAGGGGAAATCTCGTCCCCGTCTAATTGATGTAGTCACCCTCATCGGCCTTGGTTACGTACTCCGAGATTGGTTTGGTTCAGTAAGCGAAAAGGTCAGTTCTGAGGGCGACGGCCCCTCAAAGCAGGGTCATGGAGTCACTGACACCGTCAAAAGTCGTACGTGGGGGATGACCCACGGCGCGGCTGATCAAGTCCAGAAGGGTGGTCAAAAAGTAGCAGAAAAGACGGAAGAGACGACGGAGAACGTCGCCAATCGAATTAGAGAGTCCAGCGAGGGGCTCAGCGATCAGATCGAAGAGGGAAGTAAACAGATCGGTGAGATGGTCGAAGAAAGTGGTGAAGAGGCGGGTGAGATGCTCGAAGAGGCGGGTGAGATGGTCGAAGAGAGTGGTGAAGAGGCAGGTGAGATGGTCGAAGAGAGTGGTGAAGAGGCAGGTGAGATGGTCGAAGAGAGTGGTGAAGAGGCAGGTGAGATGGTCGAAGAGAGTGGTGAAGAGGCAGGTGAGATGGTCGAAGAGAGTGGTGAAGAGGCAGGTGAGATGGTCGAAGAGAGTGGTGAAGAGGCAGGTGAGATGGTCGAAGAGAGTGGTGAAGAGGCAGGTGAGATGGTCGAAGAGAGTGGTGAAGAGGCAGGTGAGATGGTCGAAGAGAGTGGTGAAGAGGCAGGTGAGATGGTCGAAGAGAGTGGTGAAGAGGCAGGTGAGATGGTCGAAGAGAGTGGTGAAGAGGCAGGTGAGATGGTCGAAGAAGGTGGTGAGGAGACAGCTGAGATGGTCGAAGAAGGTGGCGATGAAGTAGGCGGGACGCTCCGAGAAGGCGGTGAGGAAACTGGTGAAATATTCGAAGAAGGTGGTGAAGAAGTGGACGAAATGCTCGAAGAAAGGGAAGACGATGGTGGGGACACGAGAGAAAAGATGAGGGACGGCGGGAAAGAAATAGTCGAAATGACTGATGAGGAGACAATAGTAGAACGTATCCGTCAGGCTATATTAAAATAGGAAACTCCCGAGATGTCGATACTGAATGTGCGCAGTAAGTAGGTTTACTGAGCAGTTGGTTCGTCGTCGTTGACGCGAAACAAACGAAGCCTTTGTGCGGAACGCATCTTCTATATTCAGCAGGCGACTTTTGACATGGTCCTGATAGATCGATACCCGCTTCGGTAACTGCTTGTCCTGTACTGAACGATCACCACCTTCGCAAAGCGGCCCGGATCTCGTGCCACATTCGCGCCCTGTATTCAGCAAGGCGGTTGGAATCTATCACCGATTGAGGCTTTCAACAAAACCGGTAAACGGGACGGGATGGGGCGAAACGGGACGGAACCGAACGGGACAAAACGAAACCGACCTGGCACCATCAGGACCGCAGTCGACTTTCGTATCGTGCGCCGAGTCGCTCCGTCGCCAGCAGGAGTTCGTGGGCGACGACGAGCACGACGACGGTGAGGACGATCAGCACGCCCTCGAACACCGTCGAAAGCAGTCCGAGCGAAACGATCAACGTCGTCGCACACGCTGGCGGGTGTCGGGTGTCGGTCGCGAGCATGCCGCCGGTCGTGAGCATCGTCGCGAGCACGGCGCTCGCGGCGATCCGAAGGCCTTCGATCGAACCCGGATCTGTCGCGCTGGTCATCGTCACGCCCGCAGCGAACAGATGGTAGGCGAGCAGTCCGGCCGCGACGCCGATCGCGTGGCCGCCGATCACCCGTCGCGGGGAGGTCGCGTCGCTGTCCTGAAAGAGCGCCAGAACGAACGCGGAGGGACCGAGACTCGGGAACAACATCGGCAATCCGGAGAGCCACGCCACCGCAGCAGTGGTCAGAATAAGGAGGCCGGTGTGCAGCGTCGTTCCCGTCCGGTCGTCCATACCCCCCATTGGAAAGTGATGCGAAAAACACCCCCGATTCACGTTGCCGCGCCCGGACCTGCGGTCGCCTTGTGCACCTCCGCGTGTCGTTATTACCCTCGCGGAACGATCGTCACCGGAATCGTCGACCGCCGTGCAACACCCTCCGCGATGCTTCCAAGCAACATCCGCGAGACGCCGGACCGGCCAGCGCTGCCCATCACAATCTGGTCGGCCCCTTCCTCGTCGGCGAACTCGAGTATCGCCTCGGCCGAGGTACCTTCGATGACGGCTGTCTCGACGGGGTGATCGCGTCTTGTCGCCAGCTCCCGCACCTCGGTGAAGAACTCGGGTTCTGCCTCGTCAGCGTCCGCTGGAGCCGACTCTCCCGCATAGCCGGTTTCGAGGTCGTCGACGACGTGAACGACCGTGATCTCGGCATCGGGATAGACTGTGAGAGCATGCTCGAATGCCGCACGCGCGGGCTCGGAGTCGTCCATCGGAACGAGCAGCTGCCGGGTCATGGGTGTTCGTACGGGGTTCTCCGTGAAAATCCCCGGCCCCTTCCGCGCTCGGCTCGATGCTGGCCACTGCATCTGTCCGCTGCTGTGTCCGCCGAACGCCGCTGACCTCCACCACTATTCGACGGCTGTTCGACTGTCGTGTCCCTCGCGTGCAGCGTCAGTTCACCGTCTCAAGCGATAGTGTATCCTGTACGGCCCGTGAGTCGGGAAGCGTCCGCTCGAAGAAGTCGCGATTCTCGCGCATCGTCTCCTCGTCCCACTCCCACCACTCGAGTTCGAGCAGCCGTTCCCGCGTTTCCTTTGGGAACCGCCACCGCACTCGCTTGGCTGGGACCCCGGCGACGACCGCGTACGGATCGACGTCGCTCGTCACGACGGCACCGGCACCGATAATCGCGCCATCCCCAATCGTGACGCCGGAGAGGATCGTCGCATCCGTTCCGATCCAGACGTCGTTGCCGACTTCGATTGGCCCGTCTGCTGTGGGTGGCAGCTCACTGTCGAGAACTTCGTCGTACAGTCTGATCTGCATCGCGGGTTTCGTCGTTTCGTGATTCGTTTGCTGGAACGTCGTCTCCCTGGCGATTGCACAGTAGTTGCCGATCTCGATGTCGCCAACGAGGTCGCAGTCTGGTTCGAAGTTCGTTCGTCGTCCGACATCGATCGAGCCATTCAGGATACAGCCACGACTCAACCGGACGTGCGGGCCGAGTGTGACGTGCCCTCGAAGGAGACATCCCATCGAAATTCGTGCCGAGGGTGCGACATCGAGCGCAGTTGCGTCGACGCGTCGATTGAGCAGCCCGTGAGTGATGGACGGATACCCGAGCAGCGACAGGGACCGTTCCACGATGGTATCGAGGGCCATGGAACGGCGCTTCCTCATCGTGTCGAATATAAGTTATTTCCATCCGCCAGAGAGTCATCACTCGGGACCAGTTGAAACACGGACCTACCGACAGTAGGCACGCTGACCAGCTCGACTAGTCCGACGTTTGCGCTGTCGACTGGGTCACTTGTCCCGGTGCGAGCAAGCGTGTACCCATGAGTCCTGACACGTAGCCCACTGATTATGGATCGGGAATCCGGTTGCGTCTGTGGGCTGGGAAACGCATAGCGGGCGTACGAGTAAACAGCATGTCGCTGTCGCGGCGTTCGCTCCCATTACTATCGGTAACCGTTGTGGTAGCGATGGCCGAGTTGATCTATTTCGTACATAACAATCGGGCTTCCTGAATTGCCTCGGTAGTACACCGATGAACCGACGAACGTATCTCACGACGACATCGGCTACGGCCGTTGGACTCGCGCTTGCGGGCTGTATGGGCGGTGATGAGAGCGGTGACGATCCGAGCGACGAAAACGGTGGTGACGCCGAGAGTGAGAACGGTGACGACGGCGGCAACGGCGGCGACCGATCCGGTCTGGTCGGCACCTTCGACGACTTCGAATCCATCGACGAGTGGGAGGCGTTCCAGGACATTGGCGCGATCGACACCGATAGTGAGCGGTCCTACGACGGCTCGCAATCGATGGTTCTCGCGCCGGACCCAGAAGACGGCCAGGTCCGGGCCCGACGCTCGCTCGACGACCCAATCGATATCCGGGATGTCGTCCCTGGCCTCGCGATGACCGCGGAAGACGACGGTGTCGTACTCCTTCAACTGCAGGATGAAGACGGCGACTACGTCGAATACAGCCAACAGGTGATGTCGGACATGCCGTTGGCTCGCAAAAACTTCGGGCTCACTCGCGTCCGCGGCGAACCGGACCTGAGCGAGATCATGGTCTTGCAGATCATCCGCTGGTTTGGCAGCAGTGACGACGAGGGTGACGACGACAGCCGG
The DNA here is from genome assembly GCF_001861355.1 of Natrialba sp. SSL1. Classification (GTDB taxonomy): domain Archaea; phylum Halobacteriota; class Halobacteria; order Halobacteriales; family Natrialbaceae; genus Natrialba. The sequence goes on along the minus strand of NZ_MASN01000060.1, from coordinate 233,913 downwards.
ATGTGGGTCGATGACTTCCACTTCGTTCCGAAGCCGAACGCCGGCAAAGTGATGCTCCAGTTCCACGGCGGCTACGAGACCCACCACTCGGAAGCGCTGCCGCGCGTCTCCGAGTACGGGTTCCCGGCAACGACGTTCGTCCCGACCAGTCGCATTCGGTCGGACGTTGCGGTAGAAGGCGACCGGCTCACGGAAGATCAGGTTGCTGACCTCGCCAACGACGGCTGGACGATCGGCAGCCATTCACACTACGGAACGCACGTCAGCAACATCGGCCCGGACGAAATGGAGGAGAATATCACCGAACCGATCGACTGGCTCGAGGATGAAGGGTACGACGACGGCGCACGCTTCTTCGCGTTCCCCGGCTCGCAGTACACTGAATCTGCCTACGAACTCGTCCAGGACAATTACGACCTCGCGTTCGCGGGCCAGACACAGGCACAGGGGTATGCCGGCAACCCACACCTCTGTTCGACGGTGTCGAACCCTGCGCCCGGCGAAGCGGCTACTATACTCGACTGGACCGCGACCCACGGCGGCATCACGTCGCTCGCGTTCTACCAACTCGAGGAGGAGGAAGCGATCGAGGGGCTCGAGGAAACGCTCGAAGAACTCGATGCCCACGTCGAAGCCGGCGATCTGGAGGTAATCACGCCGGCGGAGATGGCCGACGAGTACGTTCACTAACGACACTGGTGGTAACTGGTGGTAGAAGCCACCGCTTGGATCGGGGTTCGGAAACCGGCCGCTGGGATCGCGTTCTGACCCGGCGTTGCATTCCGCGTTTTCGCTCGTTTGGCGCCCCTTGCGAGCAAACTCTACACCGGATCGTCCACATCCAGCGCCGACTCGAGTGCAGCCTTCTCTGCGCGCAGCGAGTCGAGGTCGTCCGCGAGCGCACCGTTTGCGAGTTGCTCGCGCTCCTCGGCAGTGAGCTGTTCGACCGCCTGGGCGGCCGTCTGGAGCCGGTCGTACTCGTCATCGTACGTCCGCAGACGGATCTCGCGAAGCTGTGCGACCGTCTCCTCGTCAGCCACCCGAGCGACGAACGGCCGGTACTCTCGCACACGGCGCTCGAGTGCACCCGCAGGTTCGGGCGGCCAGTCGATGGTCAGCGCCTCGGCGTCGATCCCGTCCAGATACGTCTGCTGGGTCGCAACACGGCGCTTGAGTACGTCCGCATCCTCAACGTAGTGCTCGAGCTTCGAGTGTGAGTAGCCGGCGAACTCGAGTAGCTTCGGGATCGAATACTCGCCGTCGGAACTCTCTTCGACGTACGCTTTGAGATCCGCCGGCGGCTGTCTGAAGCCGACGAACGGATACCACCGGCTGCGGTCGACGAGGGCGAACACCTCGCGGGCGGGTGTCTCGAGTCGGTACTCGGTGAACGCCTCGCGGATCGCATCGTTGTAGGCCTCGACTGGGTCTCGCAGTTGTTCGACCGGCGCGTCGAGGTCGGCGGTGCCGAGTTCGAGCAGTCGTTCGTGCTCGCTGATCTGACGTTCGATTTCACGCCGGCGCTTGGCGGCGGCGGTGCGGGCGTCGTCGATCGCTTCGCGGGCGGCCTCGCGTTCGTCGAGCAGTTCGGCGTACTGTGCGGCGGGCTCGAGTGCGTCGTGGGCGCGCTCGAAGTCGGACTCGCTGAGGCGGCGCTTGTCGATGGCATCCAGCGCGTCGTCGAACGCCGCGCGCCCCTTCAGATCGTCCGGGAGGTTCTCGACGAGCGTGGAGAACTTGCCCTCGAGTTCAACGTAGGCCTTGAAGTTCTCGCGGCCGGTGCCGGTCGCGCGGTCGACGTACCCCGTGAGGAGTTCGTCGGCGTCGCGGTAGGCGGCTGCGGCTTCGTGGACGGCATCTCCGCCGTGGTCCTCGATGCGCTGAGTTGCGCGCTCGAATCGGTCGCGGGCGGCTTCGAGGTCGGCGAGTGCCGGTGAGTCGACGTGCTCGTGGCCGTCCCGTCGGTCGCCCTCGGTGCCGTCAGTGGCGTTGTGATCGTGGGTGTCGTGGACGCGTTCACTCATCGTCTGGGTTACTCGGATTCGGTGGTCGTCTCGCCGCTTTCGTCTCCATCAATCGTCTCGTCGACCGTCCCGCCGTCCGCGTAGACTGCGTCGGGATCGAACACGGCCTCGCCGACCGTCTCGCCGTCGATGGTCCGGTAGAAACACGAGCGATGGCCGGTGTGACATGCGCCGCCCTCCTGGTCGACCAGATAGAGCAGCGTGTCGGCGTCGCAGTCGACGCGCACCTCGCGGACGTCCTGAACGTGCCCGCTCGTCGCGCCCTTTTCCCAGAGTTCGTCCCGACTGCGCGAGTAGTAGTGGGCGCGACCGGTCTCGCGCGTGCGGTCCAGGGCCTCGGGCGAGACGTAGGCGAGCATGAGGACCTCGCCCGTCTCGGCGTCCTGTGTGACCGCGGGGACGAGGCCGTCCTCGCCGAAGTCGACCGCAACGTCGCCGTTGTCGTCCATGTCTGATGGGTTGGTCGTCGGGGCGATAGGTCTTTTGCCGCCTCGCAAACGTCGCCACCCGGCGATTTACCGGAACCGAACCCGTTCGGCCCGTGACTGTCTCGATTTACGGACGTTCTCACAGCGATAGACAGTCACGAGCAGTTATGGGTCCATCCGTGGTCGACGCCTACCACATGAGCAACTCGAGTTCGGTAACCACGATCACGCGCCGCGGCGCGATCGGTGCCATTGCGTTCGGACTGGCGGGACTGGCCGGTTGTGCGGATAGCGAAGAGATGGACGATCCATCGGACAACGGGCATCAGTCCGATGACGATTCGAACGGCCACGACGGAAACGGCGATGCCAACGGCGAGGAGGGCTTCGAGCGCGAGATTCCCGACCGTGATATCGAGGCGGACTGGGAGGAGGCGGCCGCCTTCCGGACCTGGCTCACCGACGCGGACCCGTTCAACGGCGGCAACCGCCGTTTTGACTACACCGAGGCGTTCCCCGAGGGGACCGACTTCGGGAGCGTCTTCCCCGACTACTTCGAGGTTTCTTCGGAGACCGTGGACGCGCACCTGATCCAGTCGCTCACGCAGGTCTTTTTCGGCTCGTTCGACCGGGACGCTATCGTCGCGGGCGTCGAAGACGACGACGAGTACGAGTTCGTCGACGAGTACGAGGGCTTCGCGATCATCGACGCGCCGATTCCGAACACGTCGGGCCGGCGGGACATCGCCGTCAGTGAGTCGGCCATCGTCATCGGCCCGGACTACGAGGAGCGGATCGACGCCCACCACGGCAGCCACGACCGACTGGAAGATATCGACCAGGAGTTCACCCACCTCTTCCGGCAGTTCCCCCACACGACGACCGTTACCGGCGAGTACAACGCGCCCGAGGGGAGCGACGTCTCGCTCGACGAGATCTACATCTGGGGTGTCTCGAGTGAGTCGCCGATGGCAGACACCATGACCTGGGTGTTCATCCTCGAGGAGGGTGTCGAGCCGACCGACGATATCGTGGCCGAACTCGAGGGTATCTCGGACGACGTCCACGACACCGAGGTCGAGGGGCGGACGGTGACGATTACCGGCGGTGCGCCGAACGTGTCGCCCGGACCCGACGAGTAGGCGCTCAGACTGGCGGAACGTGTTCACTCAGACTGACGGAACGCGTTCAGAGAGTCCGTGTGAGTGTGGCGAAAAGACGGCGTTCTGGTATACTCGATTCTCAGCCCTCGGACTTCACCGTCAGCCGTCAGTTCTGACCGTTCAGCGTGATGTAATCGACGCCGATGATCCGCTCGTCCTCGTTGAGTTCGTCCTTCGCCGCGTCGGGCACCTGACTGTCGACGTTGTACACCGTCAGCGCCTCCCCACCGTGGGCCTCGCGGGCGTTGAACATCCCGGCGATGTTGACGCCGTGTTTGCCCATCACGGTTCCGATGAGGCCGATGACGCCCGGTTCGTCCGTGTTGCGCGTGACGACCATCTTTCCGTGCGGGATGGCGTCCACGCGGTAGCCATCGACGCGGACGATCCGCGGGTCGTCGCCCGCGAAGAGCGTTCCGTCGACGGTGATCGAATCGTCGTCGTTGCTGACCGTCACCGAAATCAGGCTCTGGAAGTCCTCGGCCTGGCGGGTCTTCGACTCCGTCACGTCGACACCGCGGTCTTCGGCGATCTGTGGGGCGTTGACCGCGTTGACCTGCCACTCCAGCGGTTCGAAGACGCCCTTCAGCGCGGAGGCCGTGACGAACTCGATGTCCTCGTCTGCGATGTCGCCCTCGTAGGTGACCTCGATGTTCTCGATGCGGCCATCGAGGAGTTGGGCGGCGACCTTGCCGCCGGTCTCGGCGATTTCGATGTAGGGCTCGAGACGCGGGAAGGCGCTCTCGTCGATCGAGGGCGCGTTGAGCGCGTTCGCGACTGGCTCCTCGGCGAGTGCGGCGTTGACTTGCTCGGCCGTCGAGGTCGCGACGTTCTCCTGGGCTGCCTCGGTCGAGGCACCGAGGTGGGGCGTGACGATGATGTCGTCGTGTTCGAGCAGCGGCGAGTCAGCGGCGAGCGGTTCCTCGGCGAAGACGTCGAGCGCTGCGCCGGCGACGGTCCCATCCTCGACTTTGGCGGCGAGTGCGTCCTCCTGAATGATGCCGCCACGACCGACGTTGACCACGTAGCCGCCTTCCAGCAGGTCGAGTTCGTCGGGGCCGATCATCCCCTCCGTTTCGGGGGTCAGCGGCGTGTGGATAGTGAGGAAGTCGGCACGGGCGAGACAGTCCTCGAAGTCGACGAGTTCGGCACCGAGGCGGTCGGCGCGCTCCTCGGAGATGTAGGGATCGAAGGCGACGATGTCCATGCCGAGCGAATCGAGCTTTTTCGCGACCTCCTGGCCGACGCGACCGAGGCCGACGACGCCGAGCGTCTTGCTGTCGAGTTCGGCACCGAGGTACTCGCTTTTGGCCCACTCGCCGTCCTTCAGGCGGATATGGGCCTGCGGAATCGAGCGTGCGGCGGCGAACGTCATCGCGACGGTGTGCTCTGCGGCCGCGCGGACGTTTCCTTCCGGCGCGTTGGCGACGATGACACCGTTGTCGGTCGCGGCCTCGATGTCGATGTTGTCGACGCCGATTCCAGCGCGGCCGACGATAACCAGGTTCTCGGCGGCTTCGAGGAGGTCGTCGGTGACTTCCGTCCCGGAACGGACGATGAGTCCGTTAGCGTCAGACACCGCCTCGAGAAGATCCTCGCCCTCGAGTTCGTAGCCCGTTTCGACCTCGTGGCCGGCGTCTCTGAGTACGTCAAGACCCGCGTCCGCGATGGGGTCCGTGACGAGCACGTTCATGCGCGAGACAATCGCGCGCAGCAGGTAAACCCTTCCGTTGTCGCCACGGGTGGCAAAAACTACCTTGTCGGCGCTGGCTGGCGATTTTCCGGTTCCCTTCTCCCCACCTTCCGACTCCTCACCTCAGTACCACTACTGCGAACTGTGTTCGAGCCGCGGCACTGCCTCCACCAGCGCGGCCGTCTCGGGATGACTCGGCTCTGCAAGTACCCGCTCGGTCGGCCCCGCCTCGACCACCTCACCGTTCGAAAGGACGACGACCCGATCCGAGACGTGCTCGACCACGTCCAGATCGTGGGAGATCAACAGGTACGTCAACTCGAGGTCCCGCTGTAGTTCCAGCAACAGGTTGAGGATCCGCGCCTGCACCGAGACGTCGAGCGCCGAGACGGGTTCGTCGAGAACGACCAGCCGCGGATCGAGTGCGATCGCCCGCGCAATCGCAACGCGCTGGAGCTGCCCGCCCGAGAGCTCGTGGGGGTACCGCTCGGCGTGGCGCTCCGAGAGCCCGACCGACTCGAGTAACTCGCTGACGCGGTCGCGTCGTCGCTGTTCGTTCCAGCCGTTCGCGTGTAGGGGTTCGGCGATCACCTGCGCGACCGGCAGCCGCGGGTTGAGACTCGATCGCGGGTTCTGGAAGACGACGCCCACGTCGTGGAGGGTGGCTGCCGTGCGGGTTCCGGCCGCGCCGACGAGGTCGCCGTCGAACCGAACTGCGCCGCTCGTGGGTGTTTCGAGTCCCGTCACCAGATTGGCGAGGGTGGACTTGCCGCTCCCGCTCTCGCCGACGAGCCCCAGCGTTTCGCCAGCCGCAATCTCGAGCGTCACGTCGTCGACGGCCTGCAGGCTCCGGTCGGTTCCGAGGAGACGCCTGAGTAGCCCGCCTGCCTGCTGGTATCGTTTCGAGACGCCCTCGAGAGAGACGAGCGAGTCAGTGCCTGCGTCCGTTCTCAGTGGTTGACTCGCCGATCTGGTGCTGGCTGTGGCCGAGGTGGTACTCGAGTCACCCTCGTCGCACTGGGTCTCTCCACACCCGTACTCCAGCCCCAGGCCACCGTCGGCGTCAGGCTCACCGAACACGACGCCCTCGCGACAGCGAACCGTCCCGTCGTCGCGTTCGAACGTCGGCGGTTCCCCCTCCCGGCAGGCGTCGACCGCCGCCGGACACCGCGGCGCGAACGGACAGCCCGGCTGCTCGCCGAGGCGCTCCGGTACCGTCCCCTCGATCGTCGGCACCCGTCGCTTTCTCGCCGCCCGGCTGGTTCGGCACTCGAGTAGCGCTCTCGTGTAGGGGTGGTGGGGCGCTGCGAGCACGCGGTCGGTCGGGCCGGTTTCCATCACCTGGCCGGCGTAGAGCACGACGACGCGGTCGCAGATGTCGGCGACGACGCCGAGGTCGTGGGTGATGAGCAGGGTGGCCATGTTGCGCTCGTCGGTGAGCCGTCGGAGGCGATCCAGCAGTTGCGCTTGCGTCGTCGTATCGAGCGCAGTCGTGGGTTCGTCGGCGATCAGCAGGTCGGGATCGGACGCGAGCGCGATGGCCAGGCCGGCGCGCTGGCGCATTCCGCCGGAGAATTCGTGGGGATAGTCGTCGACGCGGTCGGCGGGCTCGTCGATGCCGACCTGATCCATCAGCTCGACGGCGCGCTCGCGGTGGTCTCGCCAGTCCGATCGGTTGGCGAACAGCGGCGCGTGCAGGTAGTCGAGCAAGCGCTGTCGTTCCGGCTGGTCGTGGACCTTGAGCGATTCGGCGATCTGTTCGCCGACATCGAACGCGGGGTTCAGCGTCTGGTCGGGATCCTGAAACACCATCGAGACGGTGTCACCGCGTAGCTGTCTTCGGGCCCGATCGCTCGCCTCGTGGACGTTCACGCCGTCGATGTGGACGGTGCCGCCGACGACCTCGCCGGGTTCCTGAAGCCCGACGATCGAGCGAGCTGTGACGGACTTGCCACAGCCGCTCTCCCCGACAATCCCGACTGTTTCGCCCGGTTCGAGGCTGAACGAGACGCCGTCGACCGCGCGGACGGGGCCGTCGTGCGTTCCGAACTGTACCTGCAGGTTCTCGACGGCGAGGAGGTTCGTCGCCTCGTCGTCGGGGGTAGCCGCGTCGTCAGGACCGTACTCGAGTGTGGGTGGTGTCGTGGTCATCTGGCTCTGTGGGTGGTGTTGTAGTCACGTCGGTTTCTCCAGCGTCGTCTCGTGATTCGGGTCGAGCACGTCGCGCAGGCCGTCGCCGAGCAGGGTGAATCCGAGCACGGTGCACATGATGGCGACGCCGGGAACGTTCGCGATCCACCAGGCGGTACGGAGGTGGTGACGGCCGTCAGCGAGCATCGTCCCCCATTCGGGGGTCGGTGGCTGCGCGCCGAGGCCGATGAACGAGAGGCCGGCGGTGCCGAGGATGACCGTCCCCATGTTCAGCGTTGCGAGGACGACTACCGGGCCGGCGACGTTCGGGAGGAGGTGTCGCGTCGCGATCCGGAACCGGGAGACGTTCATCAGCCGTGCGGCGCGGACGAAGTCGCGCTCTTTCGTCGCGAGGACGGTTCCGCGAACGAGCCGTGCGTAGGAGGCCCAGCCGACGACGGCGAGCGCGAGCATCACGTTCCGCAGGCTCGGGCCGAGGATACCGGCGATCACGAGCGCGAGGACGAGTCCGGGGAAGGCGAGCTGGATATCGACGAGCCGCATCAGCGCCTCGTCGATCCAGCCGCCGGCGTAGCCCGCGAGCAGGCCGATCGCCGTCCCCAGCACGAGCCGGATCCCAGTGACGGCGACGGCGATGCCGAGCGAGAGCCGCGCACCGTAGAGGAGCCGCGAGAGCATATCGCGACCGAGCTGATCGGTGCCGAAGGGATGCGCCAGCGAGGGACCCTGCAGCCGATTCGCGAGATCCTGCGTCGTCGGGTCGTACGGCGCGACGAGCGGCCCGATGACCGCGGCAATCGTGATCGCCGTCACGATACTCAGTCCCGCGACGTTGAGCGGGTTCGCACAGAACGTCGCCAGCGTTCGCGACGTTCGGAGCGCACGATACCGGCGGCCGACCGCGCTTGCGATGGACTCGAGTGCGACGCTCACGCGGGGTCACCTCCGAGCTCGACGCGGGGGTCGAGGTAGCGGTAGCTCAGGTCGACGAGCAGGTTCGTCACGACGAAGGCGACCGCGGTGAAGAGGGTGATTCCCTGCACGACCGGGTAGTTGCGCTCGAAGACGGCGTCGACGAGCAGCATGCCGAGTCCGGGGCGCTGGAAGACGATCTCGATCACGACCGCGCCGTTGAGCAGCGCGCCGAGCTGGACGCCGAGGATGGTCACGACGGGGACGAGCGCGTTGCGAAGTGCGTGTTTGTAGACGACGATCCGCTTGCGCAGCCCCTTCGAGCGCGCGGTGTCGAGGTAGCCTTCGTCGAGAACGTCGAGCATCGAACTCCTGACGAGCCGGGTTAGCACGGCGGCCATGCCGGTGCCGAGCGTGATTGCGGGGAGGACGAGCTGGCTGTAGCTCCCCGCGCCCGCGACCGGGAGGACGCCGAGCGTCAGCGCGAAGACGAGGATCAGCAGGTAGCCCAGCCAGAAGTTCGGCATCGAGACGCCGACGAGCGCCCCGAGCTGGCTCGCGCGGTCGATGGCCGTTCCGCGGTGGACGGCGCTCAGGACGCCGGTCGGAATCGCGAGCGCGAGCGCGACGACCACCGAGGCGGCGGCGAGTTCGAGCGTCAGCGGGAGCGCGTCGAGGATGAGTCCTGTGACGGATGCGTCGCTGTAGTACGAGGTTCCCAGATCGCCGCGTAGCACGTCGGTGAGCCAGTCGGCGTACTGGAGCGGTACCGGCTCGTCCATGCCGTGCTCCGCGCGGAACGCCTCGATTTCGGCCTCGGAGGGCTGGCGGTCGAGTTGCTGGCTGAGAATCACCTCGGCCGGGTCGCCGGGCGTCAGAAAGAGCAACCCGTAGGTGACGACCGAGACGCCAGCGAGCACCACGAGCGACGTGCCGAACCGATGAACGAGGTAGGGTGCCGTATCCATGCTACGTCGTTCGCGTCAGCTCGCCCCACTGGGCGAACTTATCGATCGGGTGGAGGTCGATCCCCTCGAGTTCGGCGTCCGCGGCGACGACGTACTCCCGGTAGAACAGGGGAACGACGACGCCTGCGTCCATAATCTCGCGCTGGGCGGCGACGTACGCCTCGCGCTTCTCGTCCGGGTCGTGTGACTGGAAGCCGGTCTCGATTAGCTCGTCGACCTCGCCGCCGAGGTTGTGCAGCCCCGTTCCCTCGGCTTCGTACAGGTCCTTGTTCGAAATCCCCATCGTGTGGAAGTTCTCCCACATGATGTAGTCCGCCGCCGGACTGTTCGACTGCGACGTACCGAGCTCGAGGTGGAACTCGCCGCGGTCGGTCCGGTCCCGGAGCGAGGCGCTCTCGAGTACCTCCACGTCGAGGGTCACACCGATTTTCTCGAACTCCTCCTGGAGGATCTGGACGAGCGTACGGCCGTCGTCCATGTCGTTCTCGACGAGACAGGTGAGCTCCTCGCCGTCGTAGGACGACTGCGAGACGAGGTCACGCGCTCGGTCACGGTCGCGCTCGTAGGCCGGCAGTTCCTCGTCGGCGGCCCAGTCGATGACCGACGAGAGCGGACCGCGGGCGGGCTGGCCGATGTCTTCGAGGACGGTGGTGACGATTTCGTCCTGTGAGATCGCGTAGTTGAGCGCCCGTCGAAGGTCGGCATCGTGGGTCGGCTCCCGGTGAATGTTGATCGAGACGAATACCGAGCCGGAGGACTGTTCGGTTTCGACGCGCACGTCGCCGCGTTCGCGTAGTCCGTCGATTCGGCTCGTCGCGGGCTCGTAGATGAGGTCGACCTCGCCGGCGACGAGCAGGTCGGTTCGGGTCGTCGCGTCCTCGGCGGCCCGGAACGTGAGACCGGTGGGCTCGGGAGCGCCGCCCCAGTAGTCCTCGAAGCGTTCGACGCGAAGCTGTTGGCCCTGTTCCATCTCGGCCAGCGTGAACGGGCCAGTGCCGATGATGTCGCCGTCACGGCGGTCGGCTTCGGGCGGCTGAATGTCGATCATGTTGTGTGCGATCGTTCCGGGAAATCCGGGGAAGGGTTCCGTCGTCTCGAAGGAGACAGTGTAGTCGTCGATCCGGTCGACGCTGCCTGGTTCGAGGTGGAGCCAGCCGTGAACGAAGTCGCCACGTTCGGTGAGGATGTCCTCCTCGAAGGAGTGGACGACGTCGTCCGCGGTCATCTCGTCGCCGTTGTGGAAGGTGACGCCCTCCCGGAGGTCGAACACCCAGGTAGTGTCGTCTGTCGCGGTCCAGTCGGTCGCGAGCCACGGCTGTGGTTGCATGCCGCCGGTCCCCCAGACCAGCGGTTCGATAACCCGCGTCCAGTAGGGTGTCATCCCGCCCCAGTTCTCCCAGGAGTCGCCCGTTCCCGTCGGGTCCGAAGTCGGGACGATCGTAAACGAACCGTTCGCGTCCGCATCCTGACTGGTCTCCGCACAGCCGGCGAGCCCGGCGATTCCAGCGCCAACTCCGGCGCTGAGGAGATGTCGGCGTGTGAGTGCTGTGTCCATCGTGTTATTAACTAATTTTAGCTTTTAATAATACTTGCTAACTATGGGTGGTAGTTAACAAGCACTCTCGTACTCGTCAGTTCCCAGGTGCAACTGGCGTTGATTCGATCCGGATCAACCTCGCTGATGACCATTGTACAATCTTATTTTATGTACTGAAAGTGCACTTGTGAATGTTCTGGTTCACGCATCGACACCTCCCGCCGGTCGACGACTCGAGACGCCCGGTCACTCTCCTCGAGTACAGCCCCTTAGACTCGTATCACTCACCAGCGGTGGCCGTCGTCGGTCGTTCCGGTCTGAAAGGACACAGACGCGGGGTGGGTTCGGTGCCGTGTGAAACCTGCCGTGAACCTGAACTGGTTTATCCGGCCGTCCACAATCGGCGAGCGATGACAGTCGTCGCTTTCGACTTCGACGGGACCCTTTCGGACTCCGAGATGACGGTACTACTCGGCGAGCGTTGCAGCGTCGCCGACGAGATGGCAGCGATTACGGAGCGCGCGATGAACGACGAAATCGGCTACGCGGAGAGCCTCCGCGAGCGGGCGGCCCTCCTCGAGGGCCTGCCGGAATCCGACGCGACCGCCGCCTACGAGCAGGTCGAACTGCGACCCGGCGCGGCGGACCTGATCGAGACGCTCAACGAGGCCGGAATCACGACCGCCATTCTGACCGGCGGCTTCGAACGCGGCGTCGCAGCGGCACTCGAGCGCGAGGGCGTCGCCGTCGACCATATCGTGTCGAACCGCCTCCCGCTAGCGGACGGCGAACTCACCGGCGAGGTCAACGGCTCACTAATCGAGGGCACCAAGGACGACGCACTCGAGTCCCTCGCCGACGACGTCGGTGCCGAGCTCGAGGACACCGTCGCGATCGGCGACGGCGCGAACGACCTTCCGATGCTCGAGGTCGCCGGTCTCGCGATCGGTTTCGAGCCGAAACCGGCTGTTGAACCACACTGTGATGTCGTCGTCTCCTCGATGGCCGAAGCGCGCGAGGTACTCGAGTCCAACGCCGTACTCGAGTGATGCTGCCCGACAGAAGTCAGTAAGAAGTCGGCCGTAGTAGCGCGACCGATCTTCGAGTAGTTCTGTCCGGCAGTATGATCGACGCAGTTTGCTCGCTGCCGATCGACTGCTGCGCACGACGTTCTCGCTCTCCCGAGTATCCGCTGTAATGGCCTATTTCCTGACCGAGAGAGTTTTAACTCACAATCGAGTAACCGAATTTGATGATGTGGCAAGACTTCGTGTTCATGATCGGTAGCGGTCTCTCTGTGGTCTTTCTCGGGCCGACGCTAGCCAATGCGAGCGCCCGGGTCCCGCTCGGAACGAGTATTCCCTCGATGACGATCGGCTACGTCTACACGTTCACCTTCCTGACGCTCGGCATGACGTTTTCGGCACTCGGGACGTTTACAGCAGGGACGATGTGGGCGCTGATTACCATGTTCCGTTCCCCGCCCGCCCGGCGGTTCATGCGTGCAACCGGCCTCGACCTGCTCGGGAGCGACCTGCGACGGTGGCTGGCGCGACGGCGGCCAGGCCGCAGCGTTGCTGACCAGTACGTTCGATTCACTGGTGGGCAGGACGACCCGTCCCCGCAGCAGAGACACACGAATACGGCTGACTAACGCGTTTTCCTTGCTGTTCGGTTTCGTTGTTTCACTCCGTGTTACTCGAAAACAGCAAGCTGTTACTCCGAAAACAGACTCGTGTGTACGGGTGCAAACGACTCCGACTCGCCTGTCGGTTCGTCGCCATCCGTTGTATCCGTAATTGTCCGCCCGGCGAGTCCCTCCTCGAGTACGGTCGCCAGCGGCGGGCCGACCTTTTCCGGTTCGACGAGGAACGCGTCGTGGCCGTGATCGGATTCGACGACGTGGTGGGAAACGTCGACCCCGGCCTCGCGGCAGGCCTCGGCGACCGCTTCTGACTGCTCGACGGTGAAGTGCCAGTCGCCGGTGAACGACAGCAAGAGGAGTTCGCCCTCGAAGGCGGCGAGTGCGGCCGCGTCGGATTCGTATCCGGTCGAGAGGTCGTAGTCATCCATCGCGCGCGTGAGGTACAGGTAGCTGTTCGCGTCGAAGCGGTCGGTGAACTTCTCGGCCTGATAGTCGAGATAGGACTCGACCTCGCGATAGGGGAAAAACGACGCTGCGGGGTCCGGTGATTCCTCGCGGACCGTCTCGCGGCCCGCGGAGCGCCGGCCGAACTTCTGGGCCATCGAGGCCTTCGAGAGATACATGATGTGGCCGATCTGCCGGGCGCGTGCGAGACCCTCTTGCGGTTCCGTCCCCCCGTAGTAGTGACCGCCGTTCCAGTTCGGATCGCCCGTGATCGCCCGGCGAGCGACCGTATCCAGCGCGAGACACTGCGCGTCGAGTCTCGCGGCCGTGGCGACGGCCGCCGCGCGTTCGACATCGTCGGGGTAGCGCGAGAGCCAGTCGAGGACGTTCATTCCGCCGACGCTGCCGCCGATGAGGGTGTGGAGTCGACCGACACCCAGTTCGTCGAGCAACCGACGCTGTGCGCGCGTCCAGTCGCCGACCGTGACCGGCGGGAAGTCGGTGCCGTAGGGCTCGCCAGTTTCGGGATTCGTACTCGAGGGCCCCGTCGTCCCGTAGCAGGAGCCGGGGACGTTCGCACAGACGACGTAGTACTCGGTGGTGTCGACCGCCTTTCCGGGACCGACGACGTCGCCCCACCAGGCGCGGGCCTGTCCCGCGGTGTCGTCGCCGGCGTCGGGGCGGCGGGCAACGTGTGCGCTGCCGGTCAGGGCGTGACAGACGAGGACAGCGTTGTCACCGGTGAAATCGCCGTACGTCTCGTAGGCCACCTCGAGATTCGGGATCGACTCGCCGCACTCGAAGGTGAACTCGCCGAGCGACTGCACGTCGGTCGTCGTCATGTGCGTTCGTCGCCCTCCGTCGCCGTCCGTGTCGCGGTTTCAATCGCCTGCTCCAGATCGGCCAGGATGTCCGCAGGGTCCTCGATACCGACCGACATACGGATCAGATCCGGCGTGACGCCAGCCTCTTCTTGCTCGTCGGGGGTGAGCTGGCCGTGCGTCGTGCTCGCGGGGTGGATCACTAGCGTCTTCGCGTCGCCGATGTTCGCGAGGAACTGGGCGACCTCCACGCTCTCGCATAGGGTCTTCCCGCCGGCATAGCCCGTCTCGAGCCCGAACGCGACCATCCCACTGTAGTCGTCCAGGTAGCGCGCGGCGTTGTCGTGGGTCGGATGGGACTCGAGTCCGGGCTGTGTGACCCAGGCCACATCCTCGTGGTCGGCCAGGTACTCCGCGACGATGGCCGCGTTCTCGCAGTGTTTGTCCATCCGCAACGGCAGGGACTCGAGTCCCTGTAGCGTCTGCCAGGCGTCGAACGGTGACTGCTGATTGCCGAGGGTGCGCAGCGAGCGGAACCTGGCTGCAGCGGCGAACGGTGCCTCGGGGAAGTCCCGCGAGAAGTCGACGTCGTGGTAGGCGTGGTTCTGGCCCGCGATTTCGTCGTAGCCGTGCTCTCCCCACGGGAACGTGCCGCCGTCGACGAGCACGCCGCCGACGGTCGTTCCCGAGCCGTGGAGCCACTTCGTCGTCGACTCCCAGACCACGTCGGCCCCGTGCTCGAGCGGCCGACAGAGCGCCGGCGTCGCGAACGTGTTGTCGACCACCAGCGGCACGCCGTTCTCGTGGGCAATCTCGGCCACGCGCTCGAAGTCCGGCGTGACGAGCGAGGGGTTGCCGACCGTCTCGACGTGGACGAAGGCAGTGTCCTCGTCGATGGCTTCCTCGTAGGCGTCGTACTCGAGTGTCGGCACGAATCTGGGTTCGATGTCGCGTCGCGTCGCAGTTTTCGAGAAGTAGGCCGTCGTCCCGCCGTAGGTGTCGGTCGAGCAGACGACGTTGTCGCCTGCCTCGGCGAGGAGCAGGGTGGCCGAGTCGAGTGCGGCCATACCGCTGCCCGTTGCGACCGCGCCCGCGCCGTTCTCGAGGGAGGCGAGGCGGTCCTCGAGCATTTCGACGGTTGGATTGCTGATTCGAGAGTAGATGTAACCGTCGTCCGCCAGCGCGTAGCGCTCGGCGGCGGTCTCGGCGTCGGGGAAGGTGTAGGATGTCGTCTGGTAGATCGGCGGGGCGCGCGCACCAGTGGCCGGATCGGCTCGCTGGCCGGCGTGAACGCTCCGCGTGCCGAATTCCGCCGTCCCGAACTCGGCGTCGGTCCCGTCGCTCGCGTCGTCGCTCATGTTCAGTATGCATATAACTCCAGCCTCATATGCGCCTCAGTAACGGCAAAAACCGCTGTCTGTGGCTAGTGATAACACTCCGGAGTTAAAACGTGGGCTGAATCGGATTATCTGGTGTGGCCGTCTGTAGTCGTATTAATAACTATCTGTAAAACCAACGCTAATAACCAATTCAGTCTAACACAGATAAGATATTAAAACTTTGATGTATTCGATAACCAGAGAAACATCCACGCTGCCACCCCCTGAATGGCTATTAGACCGTACACAGTCACTTCTTGCACCCTTGATAATATAGGAACATGCATGTCAGTAGTAGTAACAAAGAGGAAGAAAAAGCTTCCCGCCACCATAACCCAACCACAAATTTCATACTTATCTGAGCCTCTTGCATACTCTCTCCTTATAATCAAAAATAGAAATATAAATAAAATGGTGTACAACAAGATCAGTGGACTCATCATGGTGTTCTATATATTTCTCCGTATTAGATATTTGAGTTTCCCATAACTATATGGGTATAAATGTGGCTCTATAGCTCACCTAGCAGACAGGTAGGTCTTCGTTATAAAAGGTTTCGTCAACAACTAGTGCCTCATCTGTCCAGGTCGCAAAATCCGAGTAACTGAAATCATCGTGTTCCTCGAAAAACCATTCTTCGACATCTGCTTGAACGACAGGCCCCAAATCAGAAAAGCAATGCATCGAGGAAACCTTGTATATAACAGTCGCAATTGCGCAGACAGCACACGACGTACGTGTAACATCTAGAATACAAGTCGAACATGGCACGGAAGTTGGAATCGCACCCGCGACAGCTAGGGCGACACAATCCCATTTTGCGTCTGGAGCTATTTGGACGTCTACTTCGACACATTCACTACTGCCACCACCGGGAGGGAACGTGTAATCGTCCGCTCCTAATTCGTTCTCCCTATGGAAATCCCTCTCTGTTTGGATAATATCACCGGCCTCGGATTTTATCACTTTTACTTTGTCCCACCCAAAGAGGCCACTAGCTGTCGGTTTGTCCGTTTTTTGAACGTGGTGGATAACTGTATGGTGCGAAAGGTCTAAACCCATTGTATCGTTACCAATCCAAATGAATACTAACTCCTCCTCTTTCTCCACTTGTTGGCTAGACGACTCCGCCTCGACAACGATGTAGTCGTAATACCCTGTTTCCGTTTGGCTGGTTATACGTTTAGTTGTTGCACTGTCCCACGGTATACGCCATCCGTTTTCATTTGCATGATCAATGAGGGCGCGTAAGTCCGAATCCGATTGAGCCTGTTTGATTAGAGACGCTGTAGCGTCCTCACTGTGATCTCGTGCTGCAATGTTGTTTTCTTTGGCCGTACTACTACCTGAAATTGCACCTACAGTACCGATACCAACCGATCCGCTTCCAATTGCTTGGAGTAACTTTCTTCTTTCCATACATTATATTACTTACTACATATATTAAAAGTTATGGTATACGATTAAACTAAACATTTACCATTAGAATTCCCATCTAATATAATGGGGTTCTTCCTATTGAAATCTCTTCTACTTATGATGTGATTTCATCCCGCCCATTCAATGCACTATATTTAACCAAATCTCTGTAAAAAACGCTCTTCATTGGTCAAATGGAACGGTCTTTGAATAGCCCCTCGTTCATCTACATTTATTTTTACGTATGATGTTGATGTCCGGGTCACCAAATAGACTTCAATACTCCCCTGTAAGTGATATTTAAGAAATCACTGGCTAACGGTATTAGTCCTGTTGACGTGTCTGGCGGGCTTCCCTGGCGGTGGCAAACGACGCATCTAATGGCGAGCGCACGGACGGCGACGAGACGGACGCCTTCATATTCTCCTGGTTCGAACCTCTGGTCGTGCACTCGAGTGATCGTGACCGGTTGGTGCTCGCGGCGGTCGTGTTCGCCGTCCTCTTCTCGCAACTGCTGCTCTACCCGGGTATCGCGACCCTGGTCGACGCGCTCGGAGCTGATGCGGCGAGTTCGCCCGTCGCGTCGACGACACTCGACGCGAGCATGTGGTTTCTCGTGAGCGAGTTCGGGGCCTACGTCGTCTTCGTCGGTGTCTGGGGTGCGATAAGCGACGTTACGGGTCGACGAACACCGTTTATCGTGGTGAGCGCGATTGGCGGGGCCGCGAGCTACGCCGCGCTAGCGGCAGTTCCCTCGATCGGTACCATTCCGTTCGAAGGTGTCCTCCTGTTGCGCGTCCTGCAGGGTGCGATGACGATCGGTGCGTTCTCACTGACGATGACGATGCTGATGGATCTCGAAGGTGGTCACGGGCGCAACATGGGTGCGGCCGGCATTGCCATCGGGCTCGGTGCTGCGATGGGTGCGCCGATCGGCGGCCAACTGACCGAACTCGATCCAGTTGCACCGCTGCTCGCGGCCGCAACGCTGCTCGTCTGTGTTGGACTCCTCGTCTCCCGGCTCGAGGACCGAACGCCGGCGTCTCGTCGGACCGCCCGCGCGCTTCTCGAGGGCGTCCGACAGCGGCCAACACTGTCGCTGCCCTACGCCTTCGGCTTCGTCGATCGGATGACGGCGGGCTTCTTCGCGCTCGTTGGCACGCTGTACTTCCAGGAGACGTTCGGCCTCGATCCCGGTGCGACCGGACTGTTGCTCGCGTGTTTCTTCGCGCCGTTTGCCCTCCTGCAGTACCCGCTCGGGACGCTCTCCGATCGGATCGGTCGGACGATTCCGGTCGTGGTCGGCTCCGCCTGTTACGGCATCGGTATTCTCGGTGTTGGTGTCGCTCCCTCCGTCGGTGCCGCTGCCGGAGCGATGATCGTCGTCGGCATCCTCGGCGCGCTCGTCTCGCCCGCGACGATGGCGCTCGTCACGGATCTCGCCGACGAACGCGAACGGGGAACCGCGATGGCTGGCTTCAACGTCGCCGGCAGCCTCGGCTTCCTCGGCGGCTTTCTCATCGGCGGCTCCGTCGCTGGCTCCTACGGCTACGACCTCGCGTTCCTCGTCGTCGGCGGCCTCGAAATCGCCATCGCGCTCGTCACGATTCCGATCTTTTTGCGGCTATCACTCGAGTCCGGTGCGAAGTCATCGCCACAGGCAGACCGGTAGGGTGAGCACGTCTCGTCGGTGCTCCCGTTATCCCCGTATTCACGACGTAATACGGTCTTTCTCTGTCGTAAGAAATCACTACTGGTCAGTGTTACTATGGTATGAAATCGCATAACGGCACGCCGGTAGAGGAGGGCCATTTTTATGTGGTGATCTCTAATACGCTGTTGATGAGTCGAAACAACCCTCTCTCCCGACGTACGGCACTGAAGCTTACGGGTGCGGCAGCCGCGACCGCACTCGTCGCAGGATGTAGCGACGACGATACGGACGACGAAAACGGCGCCGAAAATGGCGACGAGAACGGCGGCGACGACATCGACCCATCGGAGTGGGAAGACGTCGACACGATCGAACTCGACGGCGCGACCGGCGGCTGGGAAGGCGTCGCGCCCGACATGATCGCCGGCGAGCAGAACCCGACGATCGTCCTCTTCGAGGGCCAAGAGTACGACTTCACCTGGTACAACCAGGACAGTGGTACCCACAACATCGAGATCTGGGACGAAGACGAAGAGATCGTCGACGACTACGCAACGGACCAGGTCAACGACGACGAGCAGACCCTCGAGGGCGTCGTTGCCTCCGAGGAGATGGCCTACTACCGCTGTGAGCCACACGGCCAGATGCAGGGCGAGATTCAGGTCGAGTCCGAATAACGCGACTGCCGTTCTTTCGATCTGACTTCTTTCGTGTGCGTTCGTCCCTGAGTCACATCTCTCTTCGACGTTTTCCGCGTGTCTACGATGTCATCCCGGTAGCGTCCCGAATGCCACTGGTCAGTCTGGGTTCGCGTCTCGAACTCGTTATATCGCCTCTGCTCGCCTCTGTTCGCCGGTCGCTCGCTGGTTACTCGTCCCCGGTTTCCACGCGCTGTCTCGCTTGCCGTCGTTCATCGTCACTGACGTATCGAACTGCGTATCTGTTTGTCGGATTTCGGAGACTACCACGGTTCTTCACCACTGATCATTGTTACCACGTGGCGCCGAATTCGGAACGCTCAGGCACTGACGATGCGAAATCAGAATACAAAAGTACCCCCAGCACTTTTTCTCTGAAAATGATTTCACAGAGAGACATCCTGCTCTTTGTCGCCCTCGCGTTCGTCTGGGGGACCGCCTTCAGTGCGATCGAGGTCGGTCTCGCGACGATCCCGCCGATTCTCTTTGCGGCGCTTCGCTTCGACATCGCCGCGCTGGTCTTCGTCGGCCTCGTCGCGCTCCGGGAACTCGAGTGGCGACCACGGACCCGGACGGACTGGTACGCGATCGCCGTCGCCGGCGGCCTGCTTGTCGGTGGCCACTTCGCGTTCCTCTTTCTGGGACAGTCGTACGTCTCGAGTGCCGTTGCCGCGATCGTGTTGAGTCTGACGCCGATCGTGACGCCGCCGCTCGCACTCGCACTCCTGCCGAACCAGCGGATCCGCGCCCCCGCAGTGCTCGGACTGCTCGTCGGCTTAGCGGGCATCGTCGTTATCGCGGTTCCCGGCGGCTCGCTCGACGGACAGGTCCTCGGCGTCGCGCTGCTGTTCGTCGCGGCGACGTTGTTCGCACTTGGCTCGGTACTCATCGAGGGCATCGACGAGAGCCTTCCGGTGATTTCCCTGCAGGCGTGGGCGATGGTCGTCGGCGCTGCCGTCTTGCACGCGTTGAGCGCCGCCCACCCCGCTGAGGCGGTTTCCTCGGCGTCGCTGACGCTGCCCGCGGCGAGCGCGCTGCTCTACCTTGGCGTGGCCTCAACGGCCGGTGGCTTCCTCATCTATTTCGTCCTCTTGGAGCGCGTTGGCGCGGCCGAACTCAGCCTGGTCAACTACGCGACGCCGGTCGTCGCTGCCGTCTTCGGCTGGGCGCTGCTCGGCGAGTCGATTACCGCACTGACGATCCTCGGCTTCGCGCTGATCATCGCCGGTTTCGCACTCTGTAAGCTCGACGCGCTCTGGCAGGTCGGCGGTCCGCTCGTGGGCTACGGCCCGCGGCGCCCAACGTTCACGGACGGCAGCGTCGTCGTCTCGGGCAACTCCTATCTGAGTGACCGCGACCTCGGGATCGGACTGCGTGCCGACAACAGCCCAGCCGACTCGTCGTCGACAGCCGCCAACGCGACGCCGAACACACACGGCACGAACGCGACCGGTGGCTCCGCGTCGGTCTCTCCACACGGCGACTGACGTCCTGCGTCTCGACATCCGCCTCCCGTTCACACCGCGTCTCACTCGCCGGCAACCCCTTCGTTTCGACTGCGCCATCCAAAACTACCATACCCTCTCGCCACCCAGTAGGCGGTACTCAGGTGGCTTCCGTGACCGAAAAACGAGAATACAGAGACGACTATCCCGAGCAGACGCTGTACATCCCCGGCCCGACTGAGGTGCGCGAGGACGTCATCGAGGCCATGTGCGAGCCGATGTTCGGCCACCGCATGGACCGGATGACCGACCTCTATACGACCATCGTCGAGGACACCAAGACCTTCCTCGGCACCGACAACGACGTCATCATCCTCACCGGCTCCGGCACCGAGTTCATGGAGAGCTCGATCCTCAACCTCGTCGACGACACCGTCCTCGTCACGACCTGCGGCAGCTTCAGCGAGCGCCAGGCCAACGTCGCCGAGCGACTGGGGAAAACCGTCGACATACTCGAGTACGACTGGGGCCAGGCGGTCAAGCCCGAAGACGTTCGCGAGGCACTCGAGGAAAGCGACCGCGCGTACGACGCGGTCACCTGCGTGATGAACGAGTCCTCGACCGGCGTCCGAAATCCGGTCGAGGAGATCGGTGACGTGGTCGCGGAGTACCCGGACACGTCCTTCATTGTGGATGCGGTCTCCTCGCTAGGTGGCGATTTCGTCGACATCGACGAGCACAACATCGACGTCATCTTCACGTCGGTCCAGAAGGCGTTCGCGATGCCGCCGGGACTCGGCGTCTGCGTCGTCAGCGACGACGCCTACGAGCGCGAACTCGAGTCCGACTCGGCCTCGTGGTACGGCGGCTTCCAGCGCTCGCTCGATTACTACGACCGGAAGGGCCAGACCCACTCGACGCCGGCAATTCCGATCATGCTCGCCTACCGCAAACAGATGAAGCACATGCTCGACGAAGGCCACGACGCGCGCGATCAGCGCCACCGGGAGATGGCTGAGTACACGCGCGAGTGGGCGCACGAGCATTTCGATATGTTCCCCGAGGCGGGCTACGAATCCCAGACGGTGAGCTGTATCGAGAACACCCAGGGGATCGACGTCGCGGAAACAATCGACGCCGTCAGCGAGGAGTACGACTTCGTCTTCTCGAACGGCTACGGCTCCGCGCTCGGCGAGAAAACGTTCCGGATCGGCCACATGGGCGAACACGATGTCGAGAGTATCCGAGCGCTGACCGACGCCATCGAAGACGCTGCCGGCCTGTAACCGACGGGGGCGCACACATCGGTCGGAGCGTCCTGGAACCCGCCGTGACGGCGGAACGACGGCGACTCCATTTTTCGTTCTTCGCTGTCTCCGCTGTTTTCGCTCGTCTTCGAACGTGCTCAAGCGACGCGACTCTCTCGTCGTCTCGTATTTGCGTTGCGCCGTTGGCCTCGCAGTCATCTCACTTCCGCTTTGCGCACCGCCGGACCAGTCATCATGCTTGTATGATATTTTCGTGATTCAGATACTGTATCATAGTACTTGTTTCAATAGGATATACGGTCTATAACGGATGATCTCTACAGTCGCGCGCGTTACCGTTACTACTATTCTTATAAGAAATATGAAATGTGGTATGCGGCGAGGACATACGTCGACTTAACTCACACGTCCCGTTCGAGACGGCGGTTACACGACCCATGATCTGATATCCACACCTTCAACCGAGCGGCACAGGCCCGAAACCACCATCGGTCGCGAGTTCGATCGGCGGCGGTCTCGCGTTCCTGCTCGGCACGTTCACGCTTCTCGTCGCCGTCAGCTATATTGGTTGGAACCAACGGCTATAAGTTAAACCAATACAACCTCTCACGTAGTTAAAAATGCCTTCTCTACCACGTCGAACATTGTTAGGAGTTTGTACTAGTAGTATACTACTGATGAGTAGCGGTTGTACCTCGGACGAAGAATTAGACGAGCCTGTCCAATTTTGCTTGGCAACTATTCAAAATATGGATGAGTCAAACAGCTATAATATCCGTGCACAAATTGTTGATGAGGATGAATTGGTATATGAAGTAACTAAAAAATTATCCCCATTAGGGGTGTCTCATAATCTTAATCCAACTACCATTTCAATAACAAGATCAGACCTTCCTTCACGAGAAGGTGCCTTCAAATTTCGTGTAAAGGTAGACTCTTCTGAATGGAAGTCCATTGACATGACAGCAATATATGCTGATTCTATCCCAGTGGGTGTTCAAGCAGTTATTACAGAGGAAGAGGAAGTATCTTTCTTTAAATTGGACCCAGAAAATAGAGAATATGATTGCTAGTTACAAATATGTAGCGCACCCGATTAACTTACTTGCCGAATTTGGGAGGGGACATTTTTTACCCTCTTCTCTATATCTATTTCTTCCCCATTGATTACCAACGACTCATCTACGTCTTCTACCACAATATTGGTCTTCTCGTCGTTCGTGAATTCTGGGCTAGATATTGTGGCTTGACCAACTTCATCAGGGACCCAATCAGGACACCACAGTTCTACTTCCCATTCATGGGTGTGTGACCTATTCCCCCATTCATCACCAAAATTCGTTTCGGCCCAGATCGTCGCTTCAATAGTCCCAGTAATGTACGTATCTGGGTCACCAAATGCTTGACATCGAATCGTACAGGTTGTTTCAGTTAATCCTGACCCCGTAGATGCTCCTCCAGTAGCGAATGGCCAGTAAAAATCGTATCCTTCACCGTTGTTTCCATCCGCAATGAGGGCATCGGCGATAGCTGCGTAATCTAGCATGTCCCCAATTACTGGAGCAGCACCTAATGCTGCTTCAAGAACATCTTCAAGTTCGTCATCATCGGGTTCATTTAATTTCTCGGCATCATCGTCTTCTGGACGAGATGTCCCGAAATAATTATTGTTTTCCATATTACCTGGACTTGGAGTCATTAGATTCCCATTATTCATATCAAAATTAATCCCTTGTGCTTCCAAATACGGAGCAAAATCGGCATCGCTTGGATCATCTCCTAATCGGGAACTCCAACGTCCGAATTCCGACCGCGCAGTTATTTGCAGGTCATGACCCCACGCTCCTAGAGGATTATTTGGCGCATAAAATCGATCATATTCAACAACACTGCTCGTATGATATCCCTCATACTGGTATAGGGACGGATTGACATAACAGGCACCATCCCATTCATCAGTCGTTGGAGACGGTTCTCCACCTGGTGGTGGACGCATGTAATCATCAGTATTCGCATCATCCGCTGATGATGTTTGTGTGAGTCCTCCGAAACCTACTAATGCAACGCTCGTTCGACAAAAATCTCTTCTTGACCGACTGTGTTGGGATTTATCTTCTCCCATGAAAATCACATAGGCCAACAATAATAAATATCTTATGGAAACTCCTCATAATAATTTCCTATGGTTATGGACCTCTTGGTCATAATCGTCTTCTCGAACGGCTACGGCTCCGCGCTCGGCGAGCAGACGTTCCGCATCGGTCACATGGGCGAACACGATGTCGAGAGCATTCGGACGCTGACCGACGCGATCGAAGACGTCGCCGAGCTGTAGGGGAACGGTCCGGAACCAGGGGTGAACTGTTTCAGACTGTCTCTGATTTTCCGTCTGAGTCCGTCTCCCGCGTGCTGTTTGTGCGTACTTCGTGCTGTCCAGTCCCGCCAGCCGTGCTGGCCCGAGAGCCGTGGCCGTCACGAGGAGTGCCACCGTTCGTGGTCACACCTGTCTCATTGAATCTCGAATGTATAATTCTTCGGTAAAGTAGGTAGAGTATGACATGGTACTGGTTACATGGGCATACGGAGTCTATAACGGTTGTTTTCTATAATGTTGTGTGGTAACACGCATCTACTCCTACCAAGAAAGTGAAACATTATATACGGGGAACCCGTATTTCGAATCGAGACCACCCGTCCCCCGTTCGGGGCGACGGTTGCTACACACCATGACACAGTATCCACACCTTCGCCCACGAAGCACAGATCCCAAACCACCCTCTGTCACGAGCTCCCTCATCGGCGGGATCGTCTTCCTGATCGGGACGTTCGCGCTGCTCATCGCTGCGAGCTACCCCGTCTACGCGGCAACCATCACGATTACAGTCGCACTCGCAGTCGTCGTCCTCCGACGCGCCCTGCCCGCCCTCGGCCGACGCCTCCGCGGCTACATGACCGAACTCGACGTCCCCGGCTTCGGTACCGTCGAAATCCGCGTCAACTCCCAGTAATCGGTTTTTCGCGTCTCAGTGTCCGCGCAGGTACAGCAGCTCCGTAGTCACAACAGACGCGGTACTCGAGTACCCAGTTCCAGTTTCCAAGTCCCACCTTTGCCGGTCGACAAACGGTGAGTGTCGTCCCGCTCGCGGACAACTACCCGAACAGCCGTCCGAGCCGGTCGATAATCGCTCCAACCAGCTCAGTGACCCACTCGAACGCCGACGAGACGCTGTCGCGGAGCGTCCCAACTGACCCATCCTCGGACCAGCCCTCCTCGTGATCGGAGCCACCCGTCGCCCGGTCGTCGCCCACCGCCGCACGAGCGTCGACGAGGCCGTCCCCTTCCGCGCAGGTATCGAGTACCGGTTCCGCCGTCTCGCCGAGAATCGATCGCACTGCCTCGTTGGTTCCCGGTTCCGGTCCCGACTCCTCGCGCGTTTCCCAGACCAGCGCCGCAACGCCGGCGACGAACGGCGTCGCGACGCTCGTTCCGCTGGCCTCGGCGTAGTGATTGTCGACGGTACTCGAGGTGATATCGGTGCCCGGCGCGAGCAGGTCGACACCCTCACCGACGCTACTGTAAGACGCGAGCGTGTCGTCCTCGTTCATCGCGGTAACGGCGACGACGTCGTCGTGTGTCGCCGGGTAGGTCATCGTCTCCTCGGTGCAGGAGCTGCTTCCGTTGTTGCCCTCGTTGCCGGCCGCCGAAAGGAGGAGATGACCCGCCGAGTGGGCGGTTTCGACCGCCTCGTCGACCGCGTCGCTCTCGCTCTCGCCACCGAGGCTCATCGAGATGATTTCCACGCCGTTCTCCATACACCAGTCGATACCGGCGATCAGATCGCTGTAGCGGCCGTCGCCATCGTCGTCGAGCACCTTCACGGCGTAGAGGTCCGCGTTCGGTGCCGTCCCCACCACGCCGCGGTCGTTGTCCAGCGCGCCGGCGACGCCGGCGACGTGGGTCCCGTGGCCGTGGCGGTCCTCGTAGTCGTCGGGGAGTCCAGAGCCGGTAACGTTCCGCCCGCCCGCAACCGAGAGGCTACAGTGGTCGGTCTGGATGCCGGTATCGAGAATGCCGATGTCGACGCCCGCCCCGTCCGGTTCGACCTCAGTCGCGCCGATGCGCTCGTGTCCCCACGAGACTCGCTGGTCGGGGTGGGTCTCACAGTCCGACCGGTCCGGCGGCAACAACGACTCGAGTAGCGACGGCGACCAGTCGTCCGGGATGCCGGTTTCGTCGTCTTCTTCGACGGAGGCGACGCCGGTAGCGGCGAGCAACTCGTCCAGCCGGTTCGACGGCACTTCTGCGAGCACGAAGTCGAAGTTGTCGTACTCGCGAAGCGTCGTGCCGCCGACGGAGTCGACGACATCGAGTAGCTCGCCGAGCAGTCCGTTTTGCGGGTGGACGAACACCCGTCGACTGTCCGACGAGGGTGACGCTGTGGACGACTGCGACGCCGCCGCCGTCCCTGCAGACGTGACGAGACTGACGGAGACGGCTGCGCCGGCACCCTGCAGGAGCTGGCGACGAGTGAGAGTCATGGGGACTGAAAGGTAAACCTGCCAGATAAGCTTTCTGTGCTGTCTGTTCACTCCGTTGGCACGTCTCGTTCATCGAGACAGATCGGCGGCTACCGAGCGATACGGCCGGCTCGCCAACGGAGTTCCAACCCCACTAACCCCACGGAACCGAACGAAAACTGTCGTTTCGAGTCGCTACTGAATGTGCCCTTCACGACGGAGCTGGTCCGCGTCGCTCTTCTCGTAGCGCCAGGTGATGTCGGCCTTCTCGTCCTGCCAGTCCCACGGTTCGACGAGAACCACGTCGTCCTCGCGGATCCAGATGCGCTTTTGCATCTTGCCGGGAATGCGCGCGGTGCGCTCTTCCCCGTCTGCACAGCGTACTGTCACCCGATTCGCTCCGAGCATGTTCGTGACGGTCGCGAAGACCTCATCCTCCTCAGGCATTCGGAGGTTCTTCCGACCACCCTCGCCGTCGTCGCTCATGGGCCCCGGTTCGAGTTCGAACGGTTTAACCCTTTATCGATTCCCTGGGGCGATCACACCCCGCGCTGGCGGTGAGTGGTCCGCGAACCACGGCGTTTATTTCGCTCGCCTGAGCATGCACGACTATGCTCAATCGTCTCGGTCCCCTCGGAATCGTCGGCATCTTGATTCTCGTCGCCGGTATCGGCGTCATCGCCTATGCGAACTGGCTGGTCGCGGCTGGCATCGCCCTCGTGCTCGCCGGTCTCGGCCTCGTCGTCAAGGCGCTCATCTCGAATGTCCTCCAGCAGTTCGGTATGTTCTAGGTTCCGTTCTGTTCGCCGTCTATAATAACAACTGCAACTATTCACACACTGATCGCACAGCTGTCATGCGATCAGGTGTGCATTGACTTGCAGTGGCTACTATAGTACTGTTCAGACCTCGTTATCGCCAGCCCGATGCTCGCTGATCAGCTGATCGACCATCGCCGACTTCTGATCACGTCGCCGTTCCCGTGCACGGTCGTGCCAGTCGTCGATCACCGCCTCCACGTCCTCTTCCCGTGCAACGGCGAGTTCGTCCACCTCCTGCATCGCCACGTCACCGGCGGGTCCGACCGGAATCTCGTGCTCGAAGAGCAGTTCGTCGGCGACCTCCGAGAGCCCGCCGTCCTTCAGGATCACCCGCGGCTCGAACCCCGCGAGTAACTTCGCCGTCGAGCGCCCCGCACCGCTCGCATCGCGCACGTAAACCACGTCTCCCTCCGCGATTCCGTACTGGTCGTCGGCCTCGCGAATCGCTCCCTTCGTAAACTTCTCGATAACCTTGACCGGCACCAGCCCCTCCTTCTTCGCGGAGACGTCGCTGAAGTTCGAGTGATCCAGCTTCCAGAGCGCCTTCATTCGTGCGACCTTGTCCTCTAGCTCCTCGACGCGCTCACGAGCCTCGTCGCGTTCGTACTCGAGTCGCTCCGCCGTGCGACGGTGACGAGTCACCTCGCGGTCCTGTCGCACCTCCTTGCGTTCCTGGCGGCGGGCCGACTCGAGCTCCCGTTCCAGGTCGTCGATGCGATCGTCGCGATCCTCGATCCGTCCTTCGAGGGTGTCGACGTGTGACTGGAGGCGTTCGACCTGTCGTTCCAGATCTTTGATCCGCTGTTCGTCCTCGCTGAGTTCGCGGGGTTCGTGTTCGGTTGTCTCCTCCTCCTCGCCGTCGTCGTCGGTAAGATCCGTGAGGACGGCTTCGACGCTTTCCTCGTCGGCGACGACGCGGGCGGTGACCTCGCCGCGGTCGATTCCCGGCGGGAGTTTCGCGGCGATGCGCTCGAACTGGTCCCCGTGGGCGTCGACGGCGTACAGCGCGGCCGCCATCGCGTCGCGCTGGTGGTCGTCGTCGTAGGGGTGGTCGCGCGTTCGGTGTTGTTTCTCGTCGACCGGCAGGTCCGTCTCCGGTGCCCAGCCCGCCGCATCGAAGCTCCGGCGGAACTTCTCGACCGTTTCGGGCATCGGCGTCACGTCCGCGGCAACGATAATTGGCCGACCGCGCTCGACGATCCACTCGATCACGTCGGCGGTGTCGCTGGTCCGTGAACTCCAGACGTCGAGCACGTCGCCCTCGAGTGAGACGATAGCGACGGCGGTCGTCGTCCCCGGATCGATCCCGACGACGACGTGATCTCGGCGCTTTGCGAGCGGGCGGAACTCGATCCCGTCGCGTCGCTCGCGTTCGATTTCGACGCGGACGTCGCCCGAGCGATTGCGCGAGACCGGAATATCCTGCGGGCGCGCCTCGACGGTGAACACCGCGTTCGCGTAGCCGCCGTAGGCTTCCCGGATGTCCGTCTCGTACGCGAGGTTTTCCTCCTCGAGTTCGGACTCGACCTCCCGGGCGCGCTTCTTGACGGAGCCGTGGATGCGGCGGGTGTAGCGGTCCTCGCTCCAGCCGCCGCTGCCGGTCGAGCGGCCCCGAGCGACCTTGACAGTCGTAGTGTCGGTGAAGGCGGAGACCTCGTGGCCGACGTTGTGAGCGGCGAGGCGGGCGGCAGCCTCGGCTTCCTGCATCGGCTCCTTGCCGTATGGAATGCCGTGGCGTTTCGCGACTCGAGAGAGTGGCTCGGGCTGTTCGGCCCCCGTCACTTGTACGAGCTTCGTTCCTGCCGGGAGCGCGCCGAGCAGGTGGATGAGCTGGTCCTTGTCGGCGGCCAGCTCGTACATGTTGTCCGTCGCGACGATCGCCGGCTCCTCGTCGTCGATCAGCCGTCTGAGTTTTCGGTGTGAGACGACGTCCCGCGAGACCGTCTCGCCGTCGAACTCGACCAGCGCGTACGACGGTGCGTCACCGCGCACGTCGCCGCTCTGGACGTCGACCCCGAAGACGACTGCATCGAGCGCACTCGTTCGCGTACTCACGGACGGTGGTAGGGGCGAAGTAAGTATAAATCCGGCGCGGGTGTGAGTCCGTGGTGGAGGTGTCAGATCGCCGGTGGATTCCAGTCCGGTTACGTTTCGTCTGCGTCCATGTACTCGAGTTCGATCACATCGCCATCTTCGGGAACGAACACCTCGCCATCGAACACGTCGCGGGCCTCGGCAAGGTGGTCGCCGGTGTGACCCGCGTAGCGCGAGGAGATGTGCATCAGCGCCAGCCGGTCTGTGCCGGCGCGGTTCGCTATTTCGGCGGCCTGCTGGGCCGTCGAGTGGGCGGTCTTGGCCGCTCGATCCGCGCGGTCCTCGGCAAAGGTCGCGTCGTGGATCAGGAGGTCGGGCTCGTCTGCAGCCTCGATCGTCGCCACCGTTGGCCGCGTGTCGCCGGTGTAGACGAGACTGCGGCCGGGCCGGGGTTCGCCGACGACCTGCTCGGGGTCGACGACGGTACCGTCCTCGAGTTCGACTGGCTCGCCGTTGTGTAGTTTCGAGAACTTTGGGCCGACGGGGACGCCCAGTTCTTCGGCGTGTTCGCGGTCGAAGCGCCCCTTGCGGTCGTCTTCGACGAGTGCGTATCCGACCGACTGTGTATCGTGGTCCGTGCCGAACGCACGAACCTCGAACTCGTCGGCGCGATAGGCGACATCGCCGTCGCCGACTTCGTTGATCCGCACCGGGAACGAGGGTCGGTTGCCGAGCGCGTTGACGAGTCCCTTGAGCTGGCGGCGTGTGCCGTGTGGGGTGTGGACGGCGAGTGACTCCTCGCGGTCGTTGAAATCCATTGTCTGAAGGAGGCCCGGAATGCCGAGAACGTGGTCGCCGTGGAGATGCGTGACGAATAGGTGCGAAATCGAGAACCCGGTTCCAAAGCGCATCATCTGGCGCTGCGTTCCCTCGCCGGCGTCGAACAGCAGTTCCTCGCCCTCTCGGGCGACGTGGATTCCGCTCGGGTTCCGGTTCGTCGTCGGAACCGCGCCGGCCGTCCCCAGGAACGTCACGCGTAGTGGCATCGTAGTGAGAGTGTGTTCGACGGCCCGGGGCTAAACCCGCTTCGAATGTCGACCCATCGGTGCAGTAGCCACTCGCTGTGTCGCTGTCAGTCACGACTTGTCTGACGAGTGTCGTGCAAACGGACGGCGCGTTTTACGTCACTCCAGTCCGTACCCTTGCGCATCTAGCCCACCCCCAATGAGTTCGAGACCGACTTTCGGCACGATAAAGCGTGTCGTCGCCATCCTGATCGCCATCACGATCGTGCTCGCGGCGGGCATTGTCGTCGGGCAGGCACCCGCACTCTTCGGCATCGACGACGACCCTGAGGCCACGATCGAGTTCGAGGACCAACAGCAAAACGGCTCGGCGGTCGTCATCGACGAGGTCACCCTCTCCGACGGTGGCTACGTCGTCATTACCGGCGGCACCGACGCGACCGAACCCCTCGCCGTCTCGGACCCACTCTCCGCCGGCACCCACGAGAACCTCACCATCGACCGAGACGATGACGCAGAGCAGGACCTGCTCGGTCGCCTCACCGCAACAGTCCACCAGAACACCGCAGACGAAGACGACTTCGCCTACGCCGAGACCGACGGCGCCGAGGACCAACCGTACCTCTCGGCCGGCTACCCCGTCAGCGCCACCGCCACCGTCACCGCCGAGGAGATCGACGACGGCCTCGACGACTCCTTCGCCGTCGAGGGCCTCGAGATACCGAGTAGCGCCACGACGAACGAAACCATGGAGGTCACCGCCGAAATCCGCAACCCGACCGATCTCGACGCCCAACAGCCCGTCGAACTCCGACTCGACGGCCGCCTACTCGAGTGGCAGACGCTCGATCTGGAAGGCGGCGAGTCGACGACGGTCACCTTCGAGGTCGACACTCGCGGGACGCCACCCGGCGAGCGCGTCCTCGGGGTCTACACCGACCGTGACGGCATCCACGAGACGATCGAACTCGAGTTCCACACGGAGCCAAGCGTCACGGTCACCGACGCGAGCGAGAGTCGCGTGATTACGGACGTGGCGATTCCGGTCGACGGATTCGTTGCGGTCGTCGAGGATGGAAGCGAGGACGGGGACGAAAACGACGAGAACGCCACAGACGAGACCGACGCCAATCCCGAGGACTGGGAGATACTCGGCGTGAGCGACCAACTCGAGCCGGGTGAGCACGAGGAGGTGCGCGTCTCCTACGACGAGAACGTCTCGGTCGACGACGGCGACGAACTCACGGCGGTCATCTACGAGGGTGATCCGGAGGATCGCGAGGCGGCCTCCCCGTACGAACCGGATGCTGACGAGATCGTCGTCGACGAGGAGGCGTTACCTGAACTGGTTGAGACGACGTTCACCGTCGGTGAGGAGTCGACTGACGCGGAGTGACCGTCGCCGGTCTCGGCTGTCATCCGCGTCTCACACGGTACGGTCACGGCGTGCAACCGACTGTAACCGACCGATTCTTACCCGTCCCGTCCCTATCATCCGCCGATGGACGCGCCGCTGTGGACCGACACGCACGCCCCCGAGTTGGCCGAGTTGCCACAGGACGACGCCCGTGAGTACCTAGAGCGGGCCGTCGACGAACCGATTAATCTCCTCTTACAGGGGCCACCCGGCAGCGGCAAGACGGCAGCAGCGCGCGCACTCGCCCGCGACGCACACGCTGACCCCGACAACGACCTGATCGAGATCAACGTCGCCGACTTCTTCGGGCGGACGAAAACCGAGATCAAGAACGACCCGCGCTTCGCGCAGTTCCTCGTCGGTCGTTCCTCGATGTCGAAGCGAGACATGATCAACCACGTCCTCAAAGAGTCCGCGAGCTACGCCTCCGTCTCCGGCGACTACAAGACAATCCTGCTCGACAACGCCGAGGATGTTCGGGAGGACTTCCAGCAAGCCCTGCGCCGGATCATGGAGCAACACCACCGGACGACGCAGTTTATCATCGCGACCCGCCAGCCGACGAAACTCATCCCGCCGATCCGCTCGCGCTGTTTCCCCGTTTCCTTTCGCTCGCCGAGCAGCGCGGAGACCGTCACCGTCCTCGAGCGCATCGTCGAGACCGAGGAGGTCGACTACGAACCGGACGGACTCGAGTTCGTCGCGGGCTATGCGAACGGCAACCTCCGGCAGGCGATTCTCGCAGCCCAGACGACGGTCGAGAACGCGGGCGAACTCACGATGAGTGCGGCCTACGAGACGATCGGCGAGGTCGGGCTGGACGACGAAATCGAGTCGATGCTCGACGACGCGGAAGCCGGCGAGTTCACCGACGCCCGAAAGACCTTAGACGACCTGCTCGTCGACGAGGGACTTGACGGCGAGGAAGTCCTCGACTCGATTCTACGGCTCTCTCGAAAGCGGTACCAGGGTGAGAAACTGGCGCGAATGCACCGACTCGCCGCGGATATCGAGTTCGAGATGCACGAGGGCTCGAGCGATCGGATTCACGTCTCGCACCTGCTGGCGGAGTTAGGCCGGGACACCTGAGCGCGTCTCACTGAGCGGTCCTGTTTATCGACGGAGCAGGCGCAAAACCCACGACTTTAGTCGTGAGATACGCGCCACCCGAGTCTGAAAGAAACAGTTACACGGATTGGCTTCGTAACGTGTACCATCGGTTCGAAGGTTACGAACCCTTCGAATCGACAGCCCGAAAACTGGCGGTTCACGTGTCCGCCCACGCCGGAAACGGCGTGTGCCCCATGCGGGATCAAAAACTAAGCGCCGGGATTTAAGCAAGCAACACAAGTAACTCTGAGTCCGCTGACGCCCCGTTTCGACCCAACCGGAATCAAAACGGCGCGGTTGAACAGGCCAAGGATAGGAGTACCGGCGGCGTGGCACCGCCAGCAATTCGCTCCAAGCCAAACGGGTCGCGTTCAGAGATTCCAACTCTGTGCGTGACGACGGGTTGCAAACCTGCAAACACCCAACTCAACTGCTGCGGCGCGGTGGGAAGCCCACGACTTCAGTCGTGGGAGGATGTCACATACGAGGTTCCGTGAAATCGTCCCTGGTCTGGCGATTCACCGCGCCCTGTTCCCCTCGAGACGGTTCACTCTGAACAGCGCCGGATTGGGGGAGAAGGTTTAATTAGCAAAGACTCCCTGTCATGTAACGGTATGAACGATCTCCGCACTGGACTGAGCTACGGTGACGTGCTCCTTGTCCCGAAACGCTCGCCAGTCGATAGCCGCAGCAATGTTTCCCTTTCGACGCCCCTCACACCAAGCATTGAACTGGCCAATCCATTGGTTTCCGCCGCCATGGATACGGTTACAGAGGCGACTCTCGCGATCGAACTCTCTCGTGCTGGTGGGATCGGTGTGCTTCATCGGTTTCTCACGCCTGCTGAACAGGCCGAGCAGATCGAACAGGTGAAAGCCGCGGGTGAACAGGTGTGTGCTGCCGTCGGTATTAACGAGGACTACATTGAGCGCAGTTCTACTGTGATTGAAAGTGGCGTTGACGCACTCGTAATCGATGTGGCTCACGGCCACCTCGAACGAACACTCACCGCGGTGGAAGCTCTCCGGGAAGCGTTCCCCAGTATCGATCTCATTGCTGGCAATGTTGCTACTCCAGCGGGAGTTGAAGATCTTGCAGCCGCCGGTGCTGACTGTGTGAAAGTTGGTATCGGGCCTGGATCTCACTGTACTACTCGAAAGGTCGCTGGTGCTGGTGTCCCCCAGTTGACTGCTGTTGATGACTGCGCGACAGCGGCTGATGACCTGGACATTACCATCTGTGCGGATGGTGGCATCCGCACATCTGGCGATGCCGTGAAGGCGCTGATGGCTGGCGCAAACACGGTAATGCTTGGCAGCCTTTTTGCTGGCACCGAGGAAGCGCCTGGAGCAGTGGTCGAGATTGACGGGGATCGGTACAAGCGCTCGCGTGGAATGGCGACGACGGCTGCTGGCAAGAAGCGTGAGGACAAAGACAACAATGTTCGGGCTGATGAGGGGGTAGAAGCATTAACGCCGTACAAAGGCACAGTCACCGATGTCGTCGATGAATTCTGTGCTGGTATTCAGTCTGGTCTCTCCTACTGTGGCGGCCATACGATCCAGAACGCGCGCGAGAAGGCGGAGTTCATCCGCGTTGCACCCAGCGCGAAGGAACGTGAAGGCTACCACTCGGACCACGACTGGGAAGGCGTCAGCGTCGACAGCGGGGTGGAGGCGATCGATGAGTCACAGACCGAGAACACGGATCCAGGTATGAACAGCACTGCTGAGAGTGACGACTAATTTACCAACTGCCGCCGATGAACCGCAAGACGGCGTC
Organism: Natrialba sp. SSL1; assembly: GCF_001861355.1. GTDB lineage: Archaea > Halobacteriota > Halobacteria > Halobacteriales > Natrialbaceae > Natrialba. Next base: position 199,557 of record NZ_MASN01000060.1, on the reverse strand, counting down.
GAGTTGAATCGGCACAAACGCGAGACCGACAGAGACGGGTACAAGACCGTTGATAACGCAGGAGTCGAACCCAGTGTCGGCACTCAGAAACCGTTGGTCCGCGACCCAGAGCGGCTTTTCCGTGAGGTCGCCGAAACAGCGTCCAAAGCGGGTGGACCCGGCAGGATTTATCGTCACTCCGACTAAATTCTGGCACATGCCCACTGTTCTCGATACTCGTATCCGAAATCGCTTTCGCGTCCAGCCGAATCACGCGAATAACAACGCCACACTCCACGGCGGCAACTTGATGAAGTGGCTCGATGAGGTCGGCGCGATGTCGGCGATGCGGTTTGCCGGCGAGACCTGCGTCACCGCGCGAGTGAACGAACTCGACTTCGAGCGTCCGATCCGGATCGGCGACACCGCACTCGTTGAGGCCTACGTCTACGATGCCGGCCGGACGAGCGTCCACGTTGCGCTCCGAGCCTGGCGCGAGGAACCCCGCAGTGGCGAGACCGAGCGGACGACTGCGTCCTCGTTCACGTTCGTCGCGATCGACGAGGACGATACGCCGGTTCCGGTGCCCGAGCTATCCGCGGAAACGGAGGAGGGGGAACAGCTTCGAGAGCGTGCGATCGCGGCGGACTACTGAGACGCTCCACCGATCCGTACGAGTACATCGTAACCGAGTCCGCTGTCGGCACGTCCCGCACTCGAACCGGTATTCTCTTTTCCGCCCCGTTCGAGCGGCCGGTATGGCACTCGCGGATCGACTCGAGGAACTCGGCGTCGTCGTCGGCTGTGCGATCTTGCTCGCGATTCCGACCGCCGCGCTGCTCGGCATCTTCGTCGACGCCGTGCTCTTGCCCGTCCAACTGAGTCTCCTCGCACTCGTCCCCGGGATCCTCGTCGGACTGGTGGTGCTCCGATCGGACCGTCTCGAGTACACCCACGTCTGGCGGTTCGGACTGACGACCTGGCTCGCGGCGTTCGTCCTCTGGGGCGTGTTCGACATCTCCCAGGACGATACCGACATTGTGATCGCGCTCAGCGCCTGGCTCGGCGCGGTTGCCGCCGGTCTCGTCGCTGCTACGGCGGATCGGTGGCGTTCGTGATTTCGGCCTGGTTGATGACCCGGCCTCCACTGACTTCGTGACCGAACCGACACGTCGCCGTTGCTGGCGCTCCTACTCGAGTACAAGCACGTACCGCGTCAGCGAGCGATGCACTCGTCGCTCGAAGACGGACTCGAGCTCCCATCCAGCAGCCGCGGCTTCGTCCTGCCACGAGCGGTCGGCGACGACGACAGCGCGGGAGGCGACGCGGCGGGCTTCCGAGAGCGCACCGGCGACGAGGTCCTCGAGCCGGTGGGTGTCGACCTTGGACTGGCGGCCGTAGGGTGCGTCGAAGACGACGCCGTCGACGGCGTCGTCCGCGAGCGGGAGGCGGGTGCCGTCGCCGCGGCCGACGTGCCAGGAGCCGCGTTCGATGCCAGTTGGGGACGGCTCGTCTCGATCCAGGAAATGGATCAGGTTCTTCTGAGCGCCTTCGGCCATCTTCGCCTGCGCGTCGGTCCCGATCACGTCCGCGCCGACGAGACCGGCCTCGACGAGAACGCCGCCGGTGCCACACATCGGATCCAGAAGGGTGTGGCCGGGTCGTGCGCCGGCGATGTTTGCGACCGCGCGGGCGAGCAGCGGGTCCATGCTGCCGGGCTGGAAGAAGGGTTTGTCTGTCGGTGCGCGGGTGCCGAAGTCCCGAACGCTTTCGGCGGCGAGCCAGCCGAGGGCGCAGACAGTGTCGCCGTCGCTGTGGCTGTCACCGTCGTTGTCGCTGTCGGCGTCGTCACCGTTTCCACTGCCACCGGCCGAAAACACCGCCCGCAACACCCGGTCCGGCTCGTCGAGGTCGACACCGAAGCCGCGGTCGACCAACACCTGCCCGAGTTCGCGCTCAACTTTCGCGGTGTCGACTCCGGTCGCACCGTGGACATCCGTTGCACGAACGGCGACCGTCATTTCTGCGTTGGCTGGGGCGCACTCGAGTCCACGTCCCGCTTCCGCGGCCTCCAGCAGTGCCTGCGCGCTCGCGAGATCCGCGTCGGTCCGCCCGAGCAGTTCGCTCGCGCGGTGGGTGTAGGCGAGTCCGCGGACGCGCGACGGGTCGATGCCGCGGGCGGTGGCGAGCCCGGGTGCGATTCGGCGGACGTCGCTCGCGGCGCTCGCCGCTTCGCGGGCCGCAAACGCGTCGTCCTCGCCGCCGAGCTCGAGGAAATACATGGTCGTTCGTCACCGCGGGGACGGTATGAGCCTACCGTTTTCGCCGACGCCGTCGGCTGCTCCGTCCGCAAATCGGCCGCCTCAGGGCTTCCGGACTCAATAAACCGGATATATCAGGTGTCGGTACCAACCTTTATAAACCTTAAATACGTCTTTTTAAGCGACTTATGACGGATCCGAAGGACACCATCAACATCGAAAACGTGGTGGCGTCGACCGGCATCGGACAGGAACTCGACCTCCAGAGCGTCGCAATGGACCTCGAGGGGGCCGACTACGACCCCGAGCAGTTCCCCGGTCTCGTCTACCGCACCCAGAATCCCAAGTCTGCAGCACTGATCTTCCGTTCCGGAAAGATCGTCTGCACCGGCGCAAAGAGCACTGACGACGTCCACGAGAGCCTCCGTATCGTCTTCGACAAGCTCCGTGAACTCCAGATCCAGGTCAACGAGGACCCCGAAATCGTCGTCCAGAACATCGTCACCTCGGCCGACCTCGGCCGCAACCTCAACCTGAACGCTATCGCGATCGGGCTGGGACTGGAGAACATCGAGTACGAGCCAGAGCAGTTCCCTGGCCTCGTCTACCGCCTCGACGACCCAGAAGTCGTCGCACTGCTGTTCGGCTCGGGGAAGCTCGTCATCACCGGCGGCAAGAAGCCCGAAGACGCCGAACACGCCGTCGACAAGATCGTTTCCCGACTCGAAGATCTCGGTCTACTCGAGTAACGGCTGGAATCGGTTCCGGTTCGCGCTCGCTGATGATCTCTCTTTGCGGTGTCTGCGGTTTGCGTTCGCGGTTCGCGGTTCGCAGTTTGCGGTTTTGCGCTCGGCACTCTCTGCTCTCAGTTCTCCGACTGTTGCGTTCCTCAGAGACGTATCTGTCCGTTTTCCGGGTGCGTCTCCGGTATCGCAAACAGCGCTCGCGCGTCCCGGACGCGAGTGCCGGGCATACAAAATCGGGTCGTCCGTCGCCGGGCCATCGTTGACACCGTAGGGCGTTGTAGGCACTGCCCGAATCCATGCAACCGCTGTTTCTCGTCGTCGGAATCGTGTTGTTGATCGCCGTCATTATCGACCTCTTCTGGACGACCCTCTGGGTCGACGGTGGCTCCGGTCCACTTTCAGGCCGTCTGACGACGGGCGTCTGGCGCGGACTTCGATTCGTCGCACGGGAGCGCTCCCGGGCGCTCAGCGTTGCCGGGCCGCTGATTCTCGCGTGCACGCTCGTCATGTGGATCGGGCTGCTCTGGCTCGGCTGGGCGTTCCTCTTCGCCGGCGGGTCGACTGCGCTGGTCAACACCCACACCGGCGACCCCGCGACCTGGCCAGGGCGACTCTACTACGTGGCTTACACGATGTTTACGAGCGGCAACGGCGACTACACGCCGACCAGCGCGACCTGGGAACTCGTCAGCGCCGCGACGACGGCGACGGGGATGGCGTTCGTCACGCTCGCGGTCTCCTACGTGCTCTCGGTGCTCGGCGCAGTCTCCGAAAAGCGCTCGTTTGCGAGCGACGTGACGGGCCTGGGCGACCGGAGCGAGTCGCTCGTCAGAACCGGATGGACCGGCAATTCGCCTGACGGCAGCGGGCGGGGCGGCTCGACTGGCTCCAGTGGTCCGACCGGGGCGGTCACTGACGGCGGCAGCAATACGGGCGCCCATTCTCACCCCAACGCTGGTGATCCGTTCGCCGGGCTAGATCTTCCACTCGAGTCCCTCGCCACACAGCTCAGTCTCCTCGCGGAGCAACACAAGTCCTACCCGATCTTGCACTACTACCACAGCGAGCAGTCGGCCCAGGCCTCGGCGGTTGCGGTTCCAATTCTGGACGAGTCGCTCACGCTCTTTCGACACGGTATTCCAGACGAGGACCAGCCGAATCCGACGCTGGTTGCGGACGCGCGCTCGAGCGTCGACGGCTATCTCGAGACGTTAGAGACGGCGTTTATCGAGCCGGCAGCGCAGGCCCCGCCCGCGCCGGAACTCGACCGCCTGCGCGAGGACGACATCCCGACCGTTTCGGACGACGAATTCGAGGCGGCACTCGAGGACCACGCCGAGCGTCGGCGAAGGCTCCTCGGTGTCGTACGGGCCGACGCGTGGGAGTGGCCGCCGGTGGACGACTAACGCGATTGAACTGCCGCTTGGGAGTTCACCAAGTGTCTATCACCGACATCAGCGGCTCTTGATACTCGGTACTGGTACCTGGAACTCACCTGACGATCGTCACCGGTACGGGCGACCGGCGCGTCACTGTCTCGGCGACGCTGCCGATCAACACGCGACTCACGCCGTGGCGACCGTGGCTTCCCATGACGACGTGGTCGACGTCGTGAGTGTCGACGTACTCCGTAATCGTCCGTGCTGGTGATCCCATTCTGAGTTCGGTCTCGATTTTGATCCCGTCAACGCGCTCTCTCGCCTGCGTTCGATTCTCGTCGAGGAGTTCGCGACCGCGCTGGCGCAGTTGGTCGACGAAGTCGTCGCTGAAGAAGTAGCCCTCGTCGCCGTACTTCGTGAGATTCCCGAGGTCGATGATGTGAAGCAGCGTGATCGTCGCGTCCGGATGTTCATCGACGGCGAACGCCAGCGCTGTCCGTGATTGTTCCGACCGATCGATCGGCACAAGTACGTGTTCTGGCATGCGTATTGTTAGCTCCCAACGATCATAGTGGTATCGCTGCGGTGTGTCCGTGTCCTGTTCAGTCTGTGTAGATGCCTATCTCCTGTTCAGTCTGGGTGGTGGTCGCCGTCTCGTCCGCCTACGGAGAAGCAGCTATATGTATTGATAGGAGCACTCCACGAACACCGCCGATGGCCTCCCACGACCACTTCGCACGAACACTCGCGCTCCTGTGTACACTCGCGCTCGTCATCGCGGGCTTCGCGTCCCCGCCGGATCCGTTCTCCCTCCTGCGCTATGCCGCACCGCTGCTGGTCGCCGCCGTCGTCCTCTCGGTGGCTCTCACCTACGGCGGGGTACTCGAGTCCATCCGAAACGAGACGTAACTCCTGCTGACTTCGGGTGGCCGCGTTTGCCACTTATTCGGCCTCTTGCAGCTGTCTCTGTGCACGTTCGCGTTCGTGCTCACGTTCCTGAGCAGCCAGCGCTTCGAGTCGTGATTCCGTCGGCGGATGTGTCCCGAACAGCCGGCGCTCGAGTCGGTGCAGCCGCTTCGTGAGTTCCCAGTAGGCCGGCTCCCGGTCGCCGTCCGGACCGAGCATGACCTTCTCGAGTTCCGCTGGCTCCAGCGGGATGATCGACAGCGACGAGACACCAGAGACGTCACGGAGATCCGTCGTCGGCGTCTCCGCAACCTCCCGATCCAGCCGCCGGAGGGCGTTCGCAAGCGCGGCGGGCGACCCGGTCACTTCCGCAGCCGCCCGATCCGCGGCTCGCTCTCTGGCACGCGAGAGGTGGCTCGTGATCGTCCGTCCGACGACTAACACGCCGGCTGAGAGGAACCCGAGCGGCACCGTGAAAATCGCGAGCCAGCCGGGATCCTCGATCTCGGCGATCCGTGAACTCAGGCCGTCGGCGAGCACAACGGGGAGGGAGACGACCGTCATAACCATTGCGTCCCGGTTTGCAACGTGAGCAAGTTCGTGAGCAATCACGGCCTCGAGTTCGTCGCTGTTCGCACCGCCGACCGATTTGATCGTCCCCAGTGAGAGCACGAGGTGCATGTTTTCCGGTCGAAAGCCGACAACCAGCGCCTCCGGCGCATCGCGGTCCGAGACGGCGATCGTCGGAACGGGGACATCTAACTGGGCCGCAACCCGCGTCGTCGTCCGGTACAGCTCTGGGGCCGCCTCCTCGTCGATCGGATGGGCGTCCGCGAGTCGCTCGATCGTCTCGAGTTGGGTGTACTCGAGATAGCCGATCGCCAGCAGCGTGATGATGGTGATGCCGGCGGCGTACTGCGCGGCGAACACGATGTCGAGGAAGGTGAAGATGCCGTAGAAGACGGCCCAGACACCGGCGAGGAACGCTGCCGTGACGAGTACCAGGCCGAGGATCGCTGCGACCATCCGAACCTTCAGGGACGCGTGAGCGGAGGGCATAGGCCTCTCATTCGGAGCGTAATTCAAAAGTGTTGAGATACGTGAACGACGGTTCGGCGGTGTCTTGATTCACGTTTCGCGTTCCACGCTCCACTGCTCGGTCTCGACGACTGCGTGCGACGTGACATAACAGTCACGTGTTTTTATTTATGAGAACCGCGATACTGGTGGTATGTCCCCGATCCTTGCGAGTACCCTGACGGAAAAGCCGGTGTGTAGTGCGGATGGCCGCCAGCTCGGCACCGTCCGGAACCTGACGATGAATCCACAGACTGGCCGGTTAGAATCGGTTCTCGTCGCTACGGACCGGTCAGCTGGCGAACTCAGACACATTCCGCGGACGCCGGAGGGCGACCTTCGAATCTCTGCGGGCGCGATCGTCGGCGTCGACGACCAGCTCGTGGTGACGCTGTCGGATGCCGACTGACCGCCGCACTCTCCTCGCGACGGCAGCTGTCTCCGTTCCGACGACGACAGTCGGCTGTCTGGACGCGATGATAGAGTCCGCGAGCGAACACGACGAGCCCGGTTCGGACGATGGGTCCGCAGACGTGGCCGAGTCCACGGAACCCATGCCCACCGCCACCGTCGTCGAGCGCCACACCGAACGCGGCACGGCCGAGTCACTCTCAGCTGAGCGGACTGAGTGGGATCCGTGGGTCGAGTATCTTCCGGCAGACACAGACGAGACAGCCGCTGACTCCGAGGTGAAATACGTTCAGTCGAAAGGGCCCTCGAGTGCCGTCGATCCAGAAGCGTACGAAGATCGGGACGAGGAACCGCCAAAACGCGACCTCACGTTCACCACTACGTCCTGGAATCGCTGGAAGTACATACGTGCCAACGAGATTGCCTCGAAAGCGGCCTCAGCGCACGTTTCAGAAGCGCTCGGCATCGACGATATCAGCCGTCCTGTCGGGGTGAACCGTGAACCGAGCAACCGTCGGCCGACGGTGTCGGCCAGGACTGTCATCGGCGAGGATGGTGAACTGGTCGCTGGTACGCGACTCGATCCCGAGAAACTGGTGGCGGCGACGCCGGACTCGGTGTCGGTCACGTACGAACTAGACGGCCAGTCGTTCGAGACGACGCGTCCGGTGGTGGCCGAGTACCGAGAAGAAGTACTGTCGTAACTCACAACGGTTGGCATACCGCCAGCTGGCGGTACCAGCGAAAACAGTACCCGCGACCCTCACTCGACTAACCGTTCGATTTCCGTCACCAGAATATCGCTCGCGCCGGCCTGCTTGACATCCGTAATCGTCTCGAACACGTCTCCCTCGTTGACCACCGCGTGAACCGCGACCTTCTCGCCGCCGTTCGCGATGTCCATCACCGTCGGGCCGCCCATCCCCGGAATCACATCACGTACGTCGTCGAGTCGCTCCTCGGGCACGTTCATCATCAGGTAGCGCTTGCCCTCGGCCTGCTTCACCGACGCCAGCGCGGTCCGGACCTCCTCGACTTTCGATTCCTCGCGCACGTCTTCCCGGGCGAACAGGCGGACGGAACTCGAGAGTACCTCCTCGACGACGGCCAGTCGATTCATCTTCAGCGTCGTGCCGGTGCTCGTGATGTCGACGATGGCGTCCGAAATCTCGACGTGTGGCGTTAACTCGGTCGCGCCGGATACTTCGACGACGGTCGGCTCGAGGCCGCGCTCGGCGAAGAACTCGCGGGTAATGTTCGGGAACTCCGTCGCGACGGTCTTGTCGGCGAGATCCTCGACGGTCTCGATTTCGTCGTCTTCCGGTGCGGCGAGGACGAGTCGGCAGGTCCCAAACTCGAGATCGAGCAGTTCTGCGACGTCCTCGACTTGCGCTTCCCGGACCTGGTCGTAGCCGGTGATTCCCATGTCGGCCGCGCCGTCGGCGACGTACTCCGGAATGTCGGCGGCGCGGGCGAACAGCACTGAGACCTCGGGATCGACGGTGTCGGCGTAGAGCTGTCGGTCGGCACCGTTCTCGAGATGGAGACCGGCCCGCTCGAGAAGGTCGATCGTCGGCTCGTGCAGGCGGCCCTTGTTGGGAACGGCGATTCGCATTTACGGCGTGTTGGGGCCCAGCGGGGAATTGTCTTTTCATCTCCATCAGCCGTTGTTGTGCTCGCTTCCCGCGCTGGATACTCGAGTTGTGAGTGATCACTCGAACCGCCAGTGTGATGGGGTGCGTTTCCACGGACGGTGCAGTCGGGACTCGAGTACACGTCGGTCTCGCACACCCGCTCGGGCCGTGCCACTTTCGTAGCCGACTCCTAATCCGATCCCAGGTTTACTTTCGAAAGTCCATGGTTGAACGAGTCGTCTTTTCAAAGGCACAATCCGCTTGAATGTGTAGCCCGTACGACTAGCCATGACTACCAGACGGGCCCACCTCGAGATCACGGGCATGTCGTGTTCGACGTGCTCGGGAGCCGTCGAGGACGCGGTCGCCGACCTCGACGGCGTGGACGCGGGCAACGCCAACTACGCGACGGACGAGGGAACCGTCGAGTACGATCCAGCCAAGACCTCGCTGGCTGAAATATACGAGGCTATCGCGGACGCCGGCTACGAGGCCGCTTCGGTCACTGAGACGCTCACCGTGATGGGAATGTCCTGCTCCACCTGTTCGGGCACGGTGAGCGACGCCGTCTGCGACCTCCCCGGCGTAATTCGGGCCGACGTAAACTTCGCCTCGGACGAAGCACGTGTCGAGTACAACCCGAACGATATCTCGCTGGCCGATATCCGCGACGCGATCGAAGACGCCGGCTACGAACCCGTCCGCGACGAGGTTGAGGACACGCAGGGTGCGAGCCAGCGCGAGCGCGCCGTCGAGAAAGAGCTTCGTCGCCAGCGCCGGCTGGTGATCGGCGGCGGCATCCTGACGCTGCCGTTCGTGCCGATCATGCTCGCGATGTTCGATCTCGTGTCGTTACCCGATCTCGGGACGGTCGACCTCGCCATCGCGTCGGTTCCGATCTTGGGGCTACTCGAGTTCGTGCTCGCGACGGCGCTGATGGCGACGCTCGGCAAGGAGTTCATCGCCGGCGCGTGGCGGGCGTTCTCGCACAACCGGCGGGCGAACATGGACACGCTGGTCGCGCTCGGCACGTCCGCGGGTTACGTCTACAGTACGGCGCTCCTCTTCGGGCTCATCGCCGGCGCGGGGCTGTACTTCGAGGCCGTCGCGTTTATCCTCTGGTTCATCACGCTCGGCAACTGGCTCGAGGTGCGCTCGAAGGCCCGCGCGGGCAATGCGCTGCGCGAACTGCTGGAGATGGAGGCGGACGAAGCGACGGTCGTTGAAGACGGCGAGGAGCGGCAGGTCCCACTCGAGACCGTCGCCGTCGGCGACGTGATGAAGGTCCGACCGGGCGAGCGGATTCCGACCGACGGCGAGGTCGTCGACGGCCAGAGTGCGGTCGACGAATCCATGCTAACCGGCGAGTCGGTTCCGGTCGAGAAGGCAGCCGGCGACGAGGTCGTCGGCTCGACGATCAACGAGAACGGCGTGCTCCTCGTGGAGGCGACGAAAGTCGGCTCCGAGACGGCGATCCAGCAGCTCGTCGACCGGGTGAAGGAAGCCCAGTCGCGCCAGCCCGAGATTCAGCGGCTGGTCGACAAGGTGAGCGCCTACTTCGTCCCCGCCGTGATCGTCAACGCTGTCGCCTGGGCGCTGCTCTGGGCCGCGTTCCCGGAAGCGCTCGCGGCGTTCGTCGACATGATCCCGCTCTGGGGACTCGTCCAGGGCGGCCCCGAGGTTGCCGCGGCCGGGGGCGCTGGCGTGCCGGTACTCGAGTTCTCCGTGATCGTGCTCGCCTCGTCGCTGCTGATCGCCTGCCCCTGTGCGCTCGGGCTGGCGACGCCGGCGGCGACGATGGTGGGCTCGACGCTGTCGGCGACGAACGGCGTCCTGTTCAAGGGTGGTGACGTGCTGGAGCAGGTTCGGGGCATCGACACGATCGTCTTCGACAAGACGGGGACGCTGACCCACGGTGAGATGACGTTGACGGACGTTGAACTCGTCAACGACAACGAGTCGACGGCGACCGACGGCGGCGAACCTGCAGCAGACGGCGGGACACTCGCAGAGCAGGCGGAGACCGACGCTGACGAGGCTCTCGAAGCGTTTCTCCTCGGCGCGGCGGCGACCGCCGAATCCGGCTCCGAACATCCGATCGCCCGCGCGGTAGTCGAGGGTGCCGAGGAACGCGGCGTCACCGCCGGCGAGGTCAGCGAGTTCGAGAACGTCCCCGGCCACGGCGTCAGCGCGGAGACGGACCGCGGGCGCGTCCTGATCGGCCGCCGGAAGCTCCTCCGTGACGAGGGGATCGACACCCAGCCGGCCGAGGACACGCTGACCGAACTCGAGCGCGAGGGGAAGACGGCGATGGCGGTCGCAGTCGACGGGCAACTTCGCGGTGTACTCGCGGTCGCAGACGAGGTTCGAGAGAGCGCAAAGGAGACCGTTGCGGCGCTGCACGAGCGCGGAACCGAGGTCGTGATGCTCACCGGCGACAACGAGCGCACGGCGCAGGCCGTCGCCGAACAGGTCGGCATCCCCTCCGAGAACGTCCGCGCGGAGGTCCTCCCGGTGGACAAGGCGGACCACGTCGAGGCGCTGCAGGACGATGGCAATCGCGTGATGATGGTCGGCGACGGCGTCAACGACGCACCCGCGTTAACCACCGCCCAGGTCGGCGTCGCCATCGGGTCGGGGACCGACGTGGCCATCGAATCGGCCGACGTGACGCTGATGCGAGACGACCCGGCAGACGTGCTCAAGGCCGTTCGCATCTCCGAGGCGACGATCTCGAAGGTTCGCCAGAACCTCTTCTGGGCGTTCATCTACAACACGACGCTCATCCCGATCGCCGCGCTCGGGATGTTGAACCCCGCACTGGCCGGGCTCGCGATGGCGACCTCGAGCGTGAGCGTGATGGCCAACAGTCTCTCGTTCGCGACCTACGATCCGCACGAGGACTACCGGCTCGCGGTATTGAAGCCGTTCGACGCGCTTCTCGGTCGAAACTGACTGGCGCGTTGAGCCACCCGACACGTCACTCTCGCTGTTCCTGCCGGATAGCGGCTGAATCGTCATGCGGTCTGGACACACGGTAGAAACGTGTATTGGTTCTCGAGAGGGTGGTGGTGCTTGCACCCAGAATTGGGAACAACGTTATGTCCGTCAATCAACTGCAAACGGATATGAACGCCCGGGAGCCAGAGGCTCTTATCCCAGCGGCTGTGGATACACTCCCGATCAACTTTGCAATCCTCGATGACGACGGGACAATCCTGTATACAAACCGTGCATGGCAGGAGTTCGGGGAGGCGAACGATATCGAACTGCAACCGGATACGATCGGAACCAACTACCTTACGATCACCAGACAGGCGAACACGGAGGAAGCACAAGCAGCTGCCACCGGGTTGTCCGAGATTCTAACGGGCGACCGAGATCTCTTCGAGTTCGAGTATCCGTGTCACTCTCCCAACACACGTCGGTGGTTCCTCATGCGAGCAGCATCGTTCACGAACGGTGAGCAGAGATACGTCGCTGTTGCCCATTTCGACATCACTGATCGATACGAGTATCAGCGGCGGTTGGAAGAATCTAACGAGCGCCTCCAGCAGTTCGCCCACGTTGCCTCTCACGACCTCCAAGAGCCGTTACGGATGGTCACGAGATATCTACAACTGCTCGAGAGTCGCTACGGCGACGACCTTGACGACGACGCCGAGACGTTCATCGAGTTCGCAGTTGACGGTGCCGAGCGGATGGAGGCGATGATCGAGGGACTTCTCGCGTACTCCAGAGTCGAAACACAGGGGGCGTCCTTCGATTCGGTCGACCTCAACGCAGTGCTGGACGATGTCTTGACGGACCTCAGTGTGCGGATCGACGAAACTGATGCCGAAATCACCGCTGAACCGCTGCCGACTGTCAGCGGTGACGCCAGTCAACTCCGTCAACTCTTCCAGAATCTACTGGAAAACGCTCTTCAGTACAGCGGCGAGGAGAATCCCCGAGTGACACTCTCTGCGACACGTGACGAGGACGAGTGGATTCTTTCGGTGAGCGACGAGGGAATCGGTATCGATCACGAAGAGACAGACCGGGTCTTCGAGGTGTTCCAGCGACTCCATAGCCACGAGGAGTACGAAGGGGCAGGAATTGGCCTCGCACTCTGTCGACGAGTTGTCGAACGCCACGGAGGCGATATTTGGGTGGACTCCGACCCCGAAGCGGGATCGACGTTTTCGTTCACACTTCCGGCAGCCGACGCGTGAACACTTCAGTTAGGGTGTCACCGGCGCATCATCCGGTCCCTCGAGTAGGTCCGCAAAGAGCACCTCGAGTAGCTCCGGCGTCACGTAGGTCTCGACGAACGCGGCGAGGACGAGCAACAGCCAGGCGAAGAGGACGAACAGCGCAGTCCGGACCAGATACGGCCGGGTGAAAAACGCATTCCGTGAGCCGAGCACGCGCTGGCCGAACCGCGAGAGCAGCCGAAAGCCGACGCCCGCGGCCAGAAACAGCGCCGGCAGTTCGAAGATGCCGTGCGGGACGAGCGCGGCGAGGATGAAGTCAACTCCAGCGATCTCCGCGGCAGCAGCGCTCACGTTGCCCACGATAATTCCGTTGAACACCATGATGAAGGCCGTGAGCAGGCCGAGCGTGAGCGCGCCGCCGATCGCCATGAGGAACGGCACCGAGTTGTTCTGGATGAAGAACGTTGCGGTGAACTCGAGTTCCCCGTTCGCTTGCTCGTCCTCGAGTTCGGGCAGCAGTTCTTCCTCGAGCAGTTCGGCGACGATTTCGAGCAGGTTGACGCCGGCGAGCAGGAGGGCGATGCCGATGGCGATTCCAACTGCGAACATGCCGGTGGCGACCCAGACCGAGCGGCGGTGTTCGACCCATGCGGCACTCAGTGCCTCGAAGAGCCACGGCGCACTGGTTCGGGCGATGCCCGCCGCCGCGGCGAAGCCGATACCGAGGGCCGTGACGCCGAGCACCGGTTCGATGGCGTCCTGTGTGAGGACCGTGATCGCAGCCGTCAGAAAGGCAGCGACCGCGAGGCCGACCAGCAGCCCGAACCAGTTTCGGTGTGCGTTCGCACCTGGTGTGGGGCCGTCTCTCCCTGGGTCCCGTCCGGGTGGACCACCGGGTGCGGTTGGAGTGGCCGCACGTGTCGTGTCTGCGCGTCGACTCGAGTCCCCCGCAGAATCAGCGCCCGTCAGTGACGGATCGACGGTGATTCGTTCGTCTTCACCTTTACCCTCACCCTCACCCTCTTCCACGCCATTGCTACCGTGCTCACGCTCGCGCTCTTGCTCTCGTTCGCGACTGTATGGCGGCTCTTCGTCTCGAGCGTACGACTGTTCGTCCGTCAGAGACTCGTCACCCGTGCCGCCCTCGTCGGCACCGTTCATAGGCATGGTTCCACGAAAGTCCGGATAAATCCGCCGCCTCCTCAACCCTCGCTGCGAGTCCGACGGGTGGCTGGCTACGGCGTGGCCGTCGTGTCCCGTCCGAGGAGCCGTTGACACTGTCGCCACAGTTGTTGCCGGCCGTGAGCGCTGCGTGCGATTCGAACGTAGTTCGCACCCGACTGAAGCGCCCATAGCAGCTTATAGCTCAGTGCTCGCTCGTCAAACCCGTCCGAGAGGGTCGCGTGAGCGGCGTAGCCACGGCGAAACACGGTCCGAAGTCGCTCGCATTCGGCCCCCGAAAACCGGTGAGTGTGCAGATCGACGAACCGCACTTCGGCCCTGGCGAGCGCGTATTCGGCGTGGGTGACGTGGGCGTTCCCCCAGTCGAGAATCGCCGTAATCTCGCCTGCCGGCGTCACGAGTAAATTGCTCGGCTGGAAATCGCCGTGCGTGAGCACCGGGCGACAGCCGTCGTCGCCGGCCAGCGGGACCGGCAGTACCGCACGGAATCCGCTTGGGGGATCGAGCGCGTGCCAGCACTCGAGTTCGGTCCACTCGAGACTCTCCGCCCCCGAGTCGCGTGCGAGCCCACCGACTCGATCGAACGCGAGTTCTGAGTCGCCTTCGCCAAGGCTGTGGAGGTAGCCGAGGGCTACGCCGGCCTGTGCGACCAGCCGCCGCCGGGCGTTGGCTTCGAGGGTCTGATAGCACTCGCCTGCGTTTTGCCCGTCGCGAAACTCGTAGAGTGCCCAGCGATCGCCGTGTGCGAGTTCGTGATCTTCGCCGATAGCGACCGACCCCGTCGCGATCACAGCCGGCACCGGCAGCGACGACGACTCGCTAACCCGCTCGAGTACCAGCGGTTCGATCACGTCGCCGGTCCAGACGCTCGCGCCGCCGAGTTTACAGACGACGCGCTCCGGGACGGCCGTCGCTCGCCGATTTCCGTTATCGGCCGTTTCGAGTCCATCCGTCTCGAGTGCAACCACGAACGTCTCTGCCACCGACCCCGCGGCTGGTCGCCAACAGGAGCGGACTGTCGGCGGCGACTCGAGGTCGAGGGTGGACTCGAGTGCGGTCGCCGTAATCTGTTCGGCGACAGTGCTTGACTCCATTCGCAGGTGTGTACAACGGGCTGTCGGGTATCGGTTCCCCTGTGTTTCTATGGCTGACACGTTCTCTTTCTCGGTTGCTTCGTACCAGCACTCGGTCTCGCACACACCGAGACGTGTCCCGCAGGTACAACTCGCTGGCCCCCATCGTCTCGTCAATGACACTCGGCTCGCACGCCTCTCCCTCTGTCACGACGCGAGCTGCAACCATCGCACGCGAGGTCGCCGGTCGCGCCTACCACCGGCTTGCGCGGCTGAACTACGACCACCGGTGGCTCGCGCGGACGAACCGAACGCCAGCCGGCGAGTTCCAGTGTTACGAACCCATCAATCGCCACGGCTCAGACGCGATGCTCGCCGAACTCGACGCCGTCTGCGGGCCGTCCGCTGTCATCTACGACCTCGGCGCGAACGTCGGCATGTATTCCCTCGCGCTCGCGACTGCCGCCCCGAAGCGCCGACTTGTCGCCGTCGAGCCCTCACCAACGAACGCAGCGCGGCTACGCGCCAACGTCGACCTGAACGATGTCGGCGAGCAGGTGACCGTACTCGAGTACGGCCTCGGAGACGAACCCGAACCGACTACCAGCCCGTTCTACCGCTCGAGCAATCCAGAGCTGTCGTCGTTCGACCGCGAGAGCGCCACGCGCTGGGGGGCACGGGTCCGTGAGGTGGACTCCGTTCCGGTAGCGAGTCTCGATGACCTCGTGCTCACCGACTCGTTGCCGGCTCCCGACGTGATCAAAATCGACGTCGAGGGGATGGCACCCGCCGTGATCCGCGGCGCACGCGAGACGCTCGCCAGACACGAGCCGACAGTGGTACTCGAGTACCACGAGGACGGCCTGCCAGGAAACGTTCCAGAGGAAACGAAGGGGGTTCTGCAGGACCTCTCGTACGAAATTCGGCAGCGAGAGGGCTATTGGCGCTGTGAACCCCGATGACGGGTGGAACTTCACCGTGGGAGACATGACGCGCTCGTAACTCGGACTGGCGACCTGTCCGTCCGCTCGCCACCGCCCCATGATCGGAACCGACACGCTAACACGCTCGACTGCGAAACAGTCGGGCATGGCGACGCTTGCGATCACAGACGGGCGGGTACTCCTCCCGGATGCGACGGTGACGCGTGCGGACGTACTGATCGACCAGGATGCGGGCGAGATTCTCGAGGTCGGCAACGACCTCGCGGGTGCCGGCGACGAGACGCTCGACGCCGCGAACGCGCTCGTGACGCCCGGCTTCGTCAACGGCCACTGTCACGTCGCGATGACGCTGCTGCGTGGCTACGCCGACGACAAGACGCTCGACGCCTGGCTGCAGGAGGACATCTGGCCCGCCGAGGCCGAACTGACTCCTGAGGACGTTCACGTCGGCGCGGAACTGGGCCTTCTCGAGATGATCAAATCGGGAACCACCGCCTTCGCGGACATGTACTTCGAAGTTCCCGAAATCGCTGACGCAGTCGAAACGGCAGGGCTCCGTGCTCGCCTCGGCCACGGTGTCGTCACCGTTGCAGCGGACGACGAGGCGGCCCGTGAGGATGCTCAGACGAGCATCGACGTTGCACGCGACCTCGACGGGATGGCGGACGGCCGCATCTCGACGGCGTTCATGCCGCACTCGCTGACCACGGTCGGCGAGGAGTATCTGGACGAGTTCGTCCCGAAAGCGCGGGAAGCGGGCGTGCCGATCCACTACCACGCGAACGAAACGGCGGACGAGGTCGCGCCGATCATGGAGGAACACGGCATGCGCCCGCTCGCCTACGCTGCGGAGAAGGGCATGCTCGAGTCCGAAGACTTCGTCGCCCACGGCGTCCACGTCGACGAGAGCGAGATCAGTCTTCTCGCCGAGGCAGGGACGAGCGTCATCCACTGCCCGGCTTCGAACATGAAACTGGCAAGCGGCATGGCACCGGTCCAGCGGATGCTCGACGCCGGCGTTTCGGTCGGCCTCGGCACCGACGGCGCGGCCTCGAACAACGACCTGTCGCTGCTCGACGAGGCCCGCGACGCGGCCATGATCGGCAAACTCGCAGCCGAGGACGCGAGCGCGGTCTCGGCCGAGTCGGTCTCGGCACTGCTCACCCACGCGACCGCGGACGCGATCGGTATCGACACCGGCCGACTGGAAGCCGGCGCGCCCGCCGACCTTGCAGTGGTCGATCTCGAGAAACCACACCTGACGCCGGCCCACGACCTGGTGAGCCACCTCGCCTACGCGATTGCGGCGGCCGACGTTCGCCACACGATCTGTGACGGACAGGTGCTCATGCGCGACCGCGAGGTCACGACGCTCGACGAGGACGCAGTTCGCGAGCGAGCACACGAACACGCGACGGCGCTCATCGATCGCGCCGAGGCCTGAACCGTCGCGAACGCTTACAGAATCTGAACACTCAGAAGAGACGATAAACGTTATAAACGATTCTCGAGCGGTGTTATGCGGTCCAAAATAACACGAACGACCCAGAACTGCCGGCGGGGTTTATTCGTGTCTTTCTGAATGTCTCGACTTGCAATGAGTAGTCACCAATCAACCGCAGTGACGATGGCAGCCCTGTTACTCCTGTCCGTCGTCGCCCTCCCAGGCGCGGTCATCGCAGCGGAACCGGCCGTCAACGACTCGGACGCGGGCCTCGCGATCGAGGTCTCGCAAGACGAGTCGGTGACCGTCACCGTTACAGAGAACGAGACGACGGTTGACGAGATGAACTTGACCGTCAAGCCCGTCGATGAGAACCAGTCGTACGCGGCTGCAGGCACGTACACGAACGTCAGCGGCGAACGGACGTTCGACGCCCCCGAAGGCAACGAATCGATCGAAGTCGAGTTCGCCGCCGCAGTCGGCAACGAGTCGGTCTCGACGACCGCGACGCTCGTCGGCGACGAGGCCGAGGAGGACGAACCCGAACACAGCAACTTCGGCTCGCTCGTTTCGGCGTTCGTCGCAGACCACCAGAACGAGACTGACGGACCGCTCGGCCACCTCGTTTCGAGCTTCGTCACCGAGAACAACCCTGGCAACGCGCCTGACCACGCTGGCCCGCCAGCCCACGCGGATCCGGGCGGTGACGACGAAAACGGCAGTCAGGGCCCACCGGCACACGCCGGCCCTGACAACGCCGACGACGATGGTGACGACGCCAACAGCAGCTCCCAGGGCCCACCAGCCCACGCTGGCCCGGCCACTGACGCCGACAGTGACGATGGTGATGGCGACGACGAGGACGGCGACAGCGCCGACGCCACCAACTCGAGTAGCGGGCCACCTGGCCATGCGAACGGGAACGGCAACGGCAGCAACTAACGCCCGTTCCATCCCTGCGTGTTGACTCGCTGACTGACCATCTGACAATCTGACACCCACTATCCACCCCATTCGGACCCTGCCACCGGCCGACGGCACCCACACGGTGTTTCAGAGGCACCCCACCCAACCAATCGCTCGCCGTCGCCGGGCGCAGGACCAGTCGCGGTGGTCATCGTCGCTGCCGTCACAGTAATCACGGCAGCACAACCACCCACCGACGAACCGCCGCGACAGACTCCATCGTTTTCACCCGATTTCCGCACTGTCCCCACCAGCAGGAACGAGCAATTGGGGGCTCCGATGTAGCCCACCTCCAGCAAAACTCTCGTTCTCGCTTCGGTAGGGTTTTGGCCCCTCTCGCACTCAGTCAACGTATGAGCGACTATCCGCCGATCAGCGAACAGCTGGACGACGCCGACGAGGCCCGCGAGGACGGCCGTCGGAAGATGGACTGGGCGACCCAACACATGCCCATCCTCGAGTCCGTCCGCGAGGAGCTCGTCGCCGACAAACCGTTCGACGGCGAGCGCATCGCGATGGCGATGCACGTCGAAGCGAAAACCGCAATTCTCGTCGAAACCCTCGCCGAGGGCGGTGCCGAGGTCGCAGTAACCGGCTGCAACCCACTGTCGACTCACGACGACGTGAGCGCTGCGCTCGACGCCCACGAAAACATCACGAGCTACGCCAAACGCGGCGTCGACGACGAGGAGTACTACGACGCCATCGAGGCCGTCATCGCCCACGAACCGACGATCACCGTCGACGACGGCATGGACCTCGTCGCCGCTATCCACGAAGACTACCCCGAACTCATCGACGGCATCATCGGCGGTGCCGAGGAGACTACCACCGGCGTCCACCGTCTGCGCGCGATGGACGACGACGGCGCACTCGAGTACCCGGTCTTCGCCGTCAACGACACGCCGATGAAGCGCCTGTTCGACAACGTCCACGGCACCGGCGAGTCCTCGCTAGCCTCGATCGCAATGACTACGAACCTCTCGTGGGCCGGCAAGAACGTCGTCGTCGCTGGCTACGGCTACTGCGGCAAGGGCGTCGCGAAGAAGGCTGCGGGCCAGAACGCGAACGTCATCGTTACCGAGGTCGAGCCACGGCGCGCACTCGAGGCCCACATGGAGGGCTACGAGGTCATGCCGATGGCCGAAGCCGCCGAGGTCGGTGACGTCTTCCTGACGACGACGGGCAACCGCGACGTCATCGTCGAGGAGCACTTCGAGAAGATGCAAGACGGCGTCCTGCTCGCCAACGCGGGCCACTTCGACATCGAGATCGATCTCGACGCACTCAACGACCTCGCAACGGACCGCTACGAGGCCCGTGACGGCGTCGAAGCCTACGAGATGGACGACGGCCGCCGCCTCAACGTCATCGCTGAGGGTCGCCTCGTCAATCTCGCCGCGCCGGTCTCGCTCGGCCACCCGGTCGAGGTTATGGACCAGTCGTTCGGCGTGCAGGCGGCCTGTGTGCGCGAACTCGTCGACAACGGCGACGCCTACGACGCCGGCGTCCACGACGTGCCGGACGAACTCGACAAGGAGATCGCCGAGATCAAACTCGCAGCCGACGGCGTCGAGTTCGACTCGCTGACGGACACCCAGCACGAGTACATGGACTCCTGGGACCACGGGACGTAAGCGAGACCCGTTCTGCTGGTAGCGAGCCGCCGTCTCTCCGTTTTGTTCTATCACTCGACAGAGGGTTGTTACTCCGCCTTTCCCGCTGACTCCTCACCGTAGGTTCGTTTGAGCTCCGCTCGCCAGTCGCGGTCGACGCTGGCGCTGTCGTAGCTGCGCCGTTTGTCGTCGTACTCTCGGAAGTCGACCTCGAAGCCACCACCGCCCGCTTCGCGTGCGTACTGGAGGGCGAGGATGACGTGTTCGAAGGTGATCGTCACGTCAGCGAGCGAGTTCGGACCTGTACCTGCACCTGTGCCTGCGCTTGCACCACCAGCCTCGAACACCCGACCCTCGTGCGCCTGGGTGGCAGCGATGTACGCAGCATACTTCGCGACCTTGCGGATCAGTGCGGGCGTGATGGCGATACGCCCGAGGAACTCGTAATCGAACGTCTCGGTGTCGACGGACGCACCCTCCGGGAAAGCGTCCCGCCAGAGCTCGCGGCGGATGAGTTCCTGCGGTTTGTCGAACTGAATCGAGTGGTCGATGCGGCGTTTGAACGCCGGATCGATCCCCGTCTCCTTGTTCGTCGTCAGTAAGAGGATACCGTCGAACGACTCGAGTCGCTGGAGCAGGAAGTTGATCTCCGTGTTGGCGTAGCGGTCCGTTGCATCCGTGACTTCGGCGCGCTTGCCGAAGATGGCGTCCGCTTCGTCGAACAGCAAAATCGCGTTCGAGCGTTCGGCCTCGTCCAGCAGCGTCGCCAGCCGGCTCTCGGTTTCGCCGATGTACTTGTTAATTACCTGCGAGAGATCGACGCGGTAGAGGTCGAGACCGGTCTCGGCCGCGACGATCTCTGCGGCCATCGTCTTCCCGGTCCCCGGCTGGCCGTAAAAGAGCGCCACGATGCCGTCGCCGCGGCTGCCAGGCTCGCCAAAGCCCCACTCGCTGGTGACCGGGCCGCGATACTGGAGGTGGCCGGCCAGCTCCCGGAGGTGGGTCATCGGTTTGTCGTTGAGCGAGATGTCCTCCCAGGTGTAGCCCGGTTCGAGCGGTTCCGCGAGGGACTCGAGTGTGGACGCGGAGTAGCGCTTGCAGGCTTCGTAGCAGTGTTCGCGGGTGAGTGTACTGTCGACGGGAGCGAATGAGTCGTCGGTGCAGTCGTCGCTCACGTCGCGGTTAGCCTCGTCGCGGTCACCCGTCCCGCCATCAGTTCGGCAGAGATACCGCGCCGTCCTCACTGCGCGACGGATGTCACGCTGTGGAAGCCGGAAGTTCGTCGCGAGGACCGCGGGGAGCGTCTCGTCGGCGAACTCCGCGGCGTACTCCTCCCAGACGGCCAGACGCGTCTCGTACTCGGGGAACGGACAGTCGCAGGTCTCGAGTCGGTGTGTCGTGAGGTCCACGTCGGGCGTCCACGACTCGGTGTGGCTCAGGAAGACATCGCCGGGCGCGTCGTCCATACGCTCGACGAGAGCGTCGATGCTGGGATAGTCGTCGGCAGTCGACGGTGTAAGCACTTCCTCACCGTCGTCGATGGTTGGATCGTCGTCCCGTACAGTCACCGTCTCGAGTCCCTCGAGATGGATCGCAGCATCCTGCAGGGCCGCTTCCCGACAGAGACGGGTGAGCAGGTCGTTTTCGAGCACGGCAGCGCCATCGGCACGCAAAATCGGCGTCTCCGGATCGGTGAGTGCACCGGGGAGTCGGTCTTTACCGGTGCCGTCCTCGCCCGAGAGGTAGTAGATCGTCGGCCGATCGGAATCGCGTGAGCGCGCAGCGATTCCCTCGAGTACGTTGGCAGTCTCCTCGGGAAAGACGAGGTCTTCGGGCGTGCGCTCGTGAGACTCGATAGTGACATGCTCGGAGAGCGGAGGGCCGAGACTATCGTCACCCTTGAGATACCGGACGATACGGTCGTCGACGGTGAGCGTATCGAAACTCGAGGGATCGCTAGGCTCCTGTGGGATGCGCTCGAGGAGCCCGTATTCGAAGAGAGGCGACGCGGGTGCCAGTGGCGAGGCGTAGTCGGTCGATGATCTGTCGGACCCGTCGGACCCGTCAGATTCGTCGGATCCGTCGCATCCGGAGTCGGCCCCGAGATAGCCGAGGATTCGCTCGAGAAGGTCGATCGACGGATACTGGGCACTGTTCACGCCACAGATTTTCCCATATGTCGTCGTGATCGAGCGATCGAACTCCGGTGCGAGGACGATCAATAACACGTCGAGCTCGGCCCGCGAGAGGTCGAACGCCCGTTTGATCGTCTCGATCGGGAGGTCGACACCGGCTTCGCGGGCGGCCGTTGCATCGGCATCGATCCGTTCGGCGCGAGCCGCGAGTTCGGCCCGGAGATCTCCACCGCTGTCTGTCACGGTTCCGTCCCCGCTCGAGACCGCGCGAATGCGCGACGCAACTGGTACGAATTGACCGGCACTCGTCCGTGTTTCTCCCCGGGAATCGCGTTCGGCCAGTAGTCGCTTGAAAAGCCACTGGAGCCGATCGAACTCGGCTTGCAGGTGGTCTCCAGCGTGATCGTACATACTACCGACTAGCTGCTTTTTTACTAATATATGATGGTTCGATACTACTCTCCCCTTTCAAACAGTAGCTACAACGTGTCGGGTGCCTTTACTCGAGTTGGCTCTATGCGTAAATTCATCTCTCGAAGCGGAGATTCTGACTGGTGCTTCAGAACGTCCGAGAGTAACTATTAAGCACTATTAGTTTAAATTTTAACAAAATGAGTTGCTGGACTGGTACTTACTGCCGGCAATTCACGACCTCCAACGTGGTGAGTCGGTAGATGGGAGGGAAACGGACACGCAAGCGAGCATCGACATCGACCGACTCCGACAAGTCTCCGAAGTCAGAGTCAGAAGCCAAGCGTCGCTCCTCGAGTTCGACTCGATCGAAGAGTCGACTCGGCCCACTGGACGGAACCGCAGCGTTCGATCAGGGTATCGGCGACGATATCAACGCCCTGACCGGCCGGCCCGAGGGATTCGACGCGAGGGTCGAGGCGAATCAACCCGAGTTCGAGCCGCTCCCAACTGGTCCGGACGCGCATATTCAGCGTGCACTCGAGGGAACCGACACCACGCAGGACGAGGTTCCCGGTACAGTCCTCGATGTGCTCGGCCAGGGAGGGAAGCCGTTAGACGGCCCGATCCAGCGGGCGCTCGAAGACCGCATGGATGCGGACTTCTCGAACGTTCGGATTCATACTGGTGGGAGGGCGGCTGAAGCGGCCGACGAGATCGACGCGAAGGCGTTCACCTGTGGGAACGATATCGTGTTCAACTCGGGCGAGTACGATACCGAGAATCCGGAAGGCCAGCATCTGCTGGCCCACGAGCTGGCGCACGTCAAACAGCAGAACGGCGGTGCGTCCATCTCGATGATGCCCAAGGAGGGCGCTGATCTCGAGATTGATCCAGATCCGCAACTCGAGCGGGAAGCGGATCTGGCGGCTGAACAGGCGCTCTCCGGTGAGGGCCCGCTGGTGGTCAATCGGATGGGGACGGACGTACACGTGCAGCGGTCGACAAAAGACGAGACGCCTGAGGAGTTTGTTGATCTTCTTCAGGAAGGTGAGGATGGTACATTTGAGGCAGACAACGAGACCTTTAAAGAGTACGTCAAGGACGGATTCGGACCACTAGGGGCGCTCATAGAGAAAACGTCCGAAATATTCGGGAATATCGGAAGGGGCGCTCGTGAGATGGATCAGGAAGACTGGGGTGAAGTCGCGGTCAAAACCGGACTCAAAATAGTGACCGCGGGTGCTGCTGGCGAAGTTCTTGACAACGGCCAGGACGTCGCAACTCAAGCAGCGAATCAAGCGAAAACCACTGCCGAAAATAAGGTCGCCAAACCAGACAGCCTTCAGGATATGGGGGTTTCAGAAGAGTGGGAAAGTATTCTCGCATACTCACCGAGCCAATGGGCTTCCAAAATCAAGGATGAGGCTGTCAAAGCCGCTAAAGCTTCCACTGGTGATGGGAAGCGGCCAGATAGGGTCCCAAGCGCAGAGGAGGTGTGAATTATGAAGGCAATCATGGGAGAAGAAGACGACGAAGGAGTCGGTTTAAGAGTGGTTGATAACAACGGCGTAAGTCACGGAATTTCAGTTCTATTTGATGGTGAAATAGACTACCACGAACAAGACGGTTATCCAGATGACCCCGACGACCGCACCGAAGCGGGCAACGAGCACGTCAATCAGGCTCGCCGGTTTGCCCGCTACTGGGTGTACCGTAAACGCGGCTACGATACGCTCGAGCCGACGAAGAACCCGGATCAAATCACCCAGACGGCCGCAGCGTTGAAGCCCCTTTCAGCGGATGCAGCCAATTCGTTCTTCGGAGACCTCTACCAGCACCTGCGGAGTATCTATACCGACGCCGAGTCATCGGTCAGGATGCCCGACGGGGTCACACCCGAAGAGGCAGTCTATCAACAGGACTTCTACCTCGGGATGGACCCGGAGACGGCTAGCACCTACGCGGATGTACTGACTGACCCCGACGTCGTTGACCTACTTGAGGACGAAGTTGCAGGAACAGGTGTTGACGAACTGGATGCTGAGGGGATCGCTGACGCCGCCGGTGTCGACCTCGAGTCAATGCCGAACATCCGAGATGGGGCACTCGTCGAAGCTGTCTCGGACGTTCACGTCCATTGGGACGATGCACTCGGACAGTATCACACCCAATGGGGCACACAGCCCGATCTCGAGCGCGAGCCTGATGCCCGCATCGAAATTTTCGCGTATGAACCTGACTCGATCATTGATCTAAAAACCCAGCTCGTCCGAAACCTAGTCTGTCAGGTCCGAGATTGCTACCTCGCAATGGGTATTGCTCCACCCGAATCGTTCCGAATCTTGGGTCACGGACGCCACGATGCTTCGACGTGGTACTCCCACTACGACTTCTACGACGAGTACTTCGATCCGGATGCAGAAATCAGCACGTGGTACGAAGAACAGACTCCTGAGAACGCGTACGAACACGAGGGAGAGACACGGCGCGCCCAACCCAACACTTGACTTACTCTATAGGAATTCATATGGCTTATTTTGGCCATGATGGCCAAGAACAGGTCACAACGGCGATCGAATCCGACAGGGTATCCGACGCTCGTTTCGAGGTACCACGCCTGTTCGGTCGCGATCAGGGAGAGATCCAGCGCGCCCTCAAGGGCACTGGCACGAGTCAAGACGAGGTGCATAACACGGTGCTTAACGTGCTCGGTGATGGCGGTCAATCGTTAGACCAGCCGATTCAGCGTGCACTCGAGGAGCGCATGGACGCTGACTTCTTGAACGTCCGTATCCACCCGGGCACAAGGACCGTCGAGGTCGCCGACGTGATTGCCGCGACCGCACTCGGGGACGCCACTGCCAGCACTGTCATCGACGAGGTGGTGTCGCTCTTTGACGGGCAACTACAGGCGCTGGTTTTTGAGGTTCACCAAGAGCGCTGGATCGATGACCGACGAAGGGCACGACAGTCTGACTGACGAAGTAGCCGAGTTGTGAGATACCGTCTCCGAGGGCCAGCACGTGATCGAGGAAACGCGGATAACCCTCAGTGTCCCTCGAAGACGAAGTCCACAACAAACTTAGTCAAACGGCCGCTGGTATTGCTAACGTGGGGCTTGGTGCCGATACAATCTTCCTTGGCTGTCTGAGCGGCCACCACGCTGAAAGTGGCTGGGTGTGACGGTCACGTATCGAATGGCCGAGCCGTCGCCCGAAGCCGCTGATATGAGCACATCGAACGCGGAGGACGTACGCGAGTCTGCAGCGGCTGTAGACAGTGAGACCACCGAGACCACCACAACTGCCGATAGTGACGGCGAACCGACGGCACACCAACTCCCGCCCGAACCGGACCCCGACTCGTACTCGATCGGACCGCTACTCACCCACTCGCAGATCGACGCGGACGGCCCACTCGAGATCAGCCTCGCTATCGAGGGCGCTGGCTCGCTCGACGATCCCGACCTCGACGTCTTTCTCAGGCGTGAGCGGATCAATCCGGGCGAGCAGATCGAACTCGGTGTCTTCGTCTCCGGCTGTGGCAGCGTTTCTGCGGACGCGCTCAGCGTCTTTCACGGCCACGACGGCGTTCTCGACCTGGAAGAGCCGGGAACGATTCGTCGCAACGCCGCCGGCCGCGGAGCCGCTCGCTCTCGCGAAGCGGGCGATACGGATTCGAACTCGAGTCCCCCTCCTCGATCGGACGCGCCGGAGTCGCCTGGCCCGTCCGTGTTCCAGCCGGACGTCGACGCCGCTGGCGGCAGCGAGTACGGGCTTCGACAGAAGCCCCTCGACGGTAATCGGCGCGAGGAGCCGGCGTACATACTCGAGTGCAATACGCGAGCGGATGCGCCGCCGGGGCGGTATTCGGTGCCGGTGGTGCTCACCTATCGTACCGAGGCTGGGATCAAACAGGTGAAACACGTCCAGACGGTGCGGGTGAACAGCGTGCGAGAGCGCTGGGAGCCGTGGGTGACCCGGAGTGCGCTCGTGCTCGGTGTCGTCGGTGCTATCAGTCTGTTCTATGCGGTTGGCCCGGGGTTTTGAGCGTGAGCTCGGTTTGGGTGTGGCCTCGGTTTGAGTGTGTCCTCGATTTCTGAGCGGGCGCTGTCTGGATATCTGCCCGCGAAAAAACGGCTTCTCTGGTCGGAACGGTTTCCTGCCGGCTGGGAACGGTTGTCCCGTTATACGTGTTATGAGGTCCAACCTGTATCTGTAGAGGTGACCGATAATGGAAACAACTTCGACGAACCGGTTGGAAAGTCGCCTCGGTGGCGTGACGATCGACGGGCGGCCACACCAACTGAGCGCGTGGGCGGTCGTCGGACTCCGGCTTCTGATGGGCTGGGTGATGGTGACTGCGGGCTGGGGAAAACTGACCGGTGAGTTCAGCGCCTACGGGTATCTTGCCAACGTCGATCCGGCGAGCCCGGTGAGTGGACTGTACGGACTGATGGCGGCGAGCGAGCCGTTGATGGGCGCTGTCGACGTCATCGTCCCAGTCACGCAGGTGCTTATCGGCGTCGCGCTGATCGCAGGCGCGTTCGTCCGCCTCGCGGCACTCGGAGCAGCATTCCAGATGGTGCTGTTCTACTTCGGTAGCTGGGAGGTCGCTGGCGGCCTGGTCAACGACCAGCTCGTCTACGCGGCGGTCTTCCTGGCACTTGGTGCGTTCGCGGCCGGCCGAATCCTCGGCCTGGACCGCTACATCGAGACGCACCCGATCGTAGAGCGCTTCCCGGCGCTTCGCTACCTGCTCGGCTGACGAGGGCGGCTACGCACCGGCCGTTCCTCTCCTTCTGTCTCTTTCTGTTGTGTTCTCGGAGGCTCACGGAGACACGTCAACCGGAATACGAGAGAGGAACGCCCAAGAGGCCAGCCGTCCAATCGCCACGATATGGAAACGTCCCCACAGCAACGGACGGACGGGCCGCTCCGATCGACCCTCGTCGGCTTCGGCCTCGCACTCCTCGGCTTGGTCGCCGCTGAATTCGTCACGCTTCCGGCGTTCCTGCTCGATCCAACGCTGCTCGAGTCACCGGGTGACGCCTCGAACGCCGCAATCTTCGTCCTCCTCACCCTGAACTTCGTCGGTTTCTTCCTCGTCGGAGGGTTGTACCTCCGCTATACGGGACGAGGCTGGGACTGGCTCGATCTCGAGTGGCCCTCGCGTCGTGGCTGGATCTACGTCGGTATCGGTATCGTTGGCAGCATCGCGTTCGTGATGGTCGTCAATCTCGTCGCAACGGTGCTTCAGTTGCCCTCCTCCGAGAATCAGGTGATGACACTGGTCGGTGACGACCCGAACATGATTCTGCTCATGATCGTGATCGTCTTCCTCTTCAACGCGCCCGCAGAGGAGTTCCTCTTCCGGAACGTAATTCAGAAGCGGCTGTACGCCGGCTTCTCCCGGATCGGTGCGGTTATCGTCACGAGCGCCATCTTCGCGCTGGTCCACATCCCTGCCTACGCGCTGGCAGCCGATGGATCGCTTGCCCCGCTCGGCGCGATTGGCGTTTCGCTCGCCGTCGTCTTCGGTGGCTCGCTGATCTTCGGCTACCTCTACGCACGGACCGACAACCTGCTCGTCCCGACGGCAGCCCACGCCGCATTTAACGCGATTCAGTTCGCGATTCTCTATCTCGTGGTCCGATTCGCACCGGAGGAACTCGAGACGGCGATGGCGCTCGCTGGGGGTCTCGTCGGTGCGCTTCCACTGTAACGCCACGACAACTGGCTGACCATTTTCGCAGCGCTCCGGGCTGGCGCTTCGCCCGGTTTATTACCACCCCTCGACGAACTACCCGTATGTCTCAGGCGAAGGGCGACCGCCGCGAACGCGAACTCGTCAACGAACTCGACGAGGCCGGTTTCGCGGTGATGCGCGCGCCCGCAAGCGGTTCAGCGACGGAACGCGAACTCCCCGACGTACTCGCCGGCGACGGCGAACAGTTCTACGCGATCGAAGCCAAATCAAGTGCCGGCGACCCGATCTATCTCACCGGCGAAGAGGTCGAGGCGCTCATCTACTTCGCACAGAACTTCGGCGCGAAACCCCGAATCGGCGTCCGGTTCGACCGCGAAGATTGGTACTTTTTCCACCCTGCAGACCTGCACGTCACTGACGGAGGAAACTACCGCGTGAAGAAGGAGACCGCACTCGCCGACGGCACCGACTTCGCGGAGTTCGTCGGTGCCTCGGAAAAGGTCACGCTGGATGAACTCGGTGACGAAGGCGGCGACGATGGTCCTGACGAGGATGTCCTTCGGGTCCTCAACGCAGTCGAACAGGGCGTGATGGACATCGAGGAAGCGGCGCGGGCACTCGAGTAGGATCGACGAACGGGTGTCGTTTAGCGCGGATGTGGTTCGATGAGTGTTGTTTGGCGGTCGAAACACGCTCTACCGCCTCGTCGCGACGATGAAGATGCCGGCCAGAACGGCTTCACAGAGATGGGAAGCGGTGTAGCTTTCAAACGGACGGAGTGATCGGTGGCTAGTCAGTCCGTGTTCCCTCGCCGGACCCACGCGAAATAGATTACCGTCACGCCGGCGAAAAACAGCGCAAAGCGCGTGAAGAGGAGACCGTGGTCTGGAGTCCCGTCGTATCTGACCCCGTCGACAGCGTACAGCTGTCCCTCGTGTTCGATCGGCAGCGCTTGTTCGAATTCCGGGACCCGCTCGTCGTAGAGCTGAACTGATCCCGTCTCGACTGCAGTCTGAACGTCGTCGGACGCCTCGTTACTCGGGATTGCGGCGTACTCGAGTGCCTCCATCATCGAAACCTCGCGGAGCGTCAGCACCGTCGTCTCTTCGGACTGGTTCAGTTCGGGAACGTAATACTCCCCATCGAGTTGGACGACGTCGTACCGTGCGTTCTGTCGCTGGTGAACGTCGTGGTCGCCGGTCTGGTCATCCGTGAGAGTCCCGTCGAACTCGAGCCCCCCGTGCTCGAGGACCGTCCGCTCGAGTGCGCAGGGTCGTTCGCCCTGGGAACCACACGACAGTATCGATTCGGACAGGGAGAGCGCCTGAGAGGCCTCGGTTCTAGTTTCGACCGTGTCGACTTCGTACGTGATTTCAGTCGCTTGTCCGTCCAGATTGCCAGGAGAGAGATACAGCGGGTTCAGAAGCAACGAAATTCCGACGAGCAAGAGCGTCGCCGTCAAAATAGTTTGCTTCATCTACATCTTCGAACAAATTGCTTCTAGTAATACGTTTCGACACCGGTTTTGCACGACGCGGTCCGAATCCGCTCACGGCATCAATCGTCGGCTGCAACGGCGTCCGTAATCGAGTCCGGCTCGACCGGCGTATACCGAACTACGGCATCGAACTGCTCTATCGGGAACCGGTCACCGCTCGTGATTCCGCGCGCATCTCGGTCCGCAAGTTCTCGCGAGACGAATCGCGTTGCGACGAGTGCCAGTCGCCCGTTCTCATCCTCGTCCAGGTCGCGCTGCGCGCGCTCGAGCAACAACGCAGCGGTGAAGACATCGAAGACGTAGTGTGCGAGGCGCTTTGCAGACAGTTGCGCGTACTCGGAGTCCTCACCAGCGAGCGTCGCGAGCGCGCCCATCAGGTCGTGGAACTCGCCCTCGACCGTCGCGGCGGCGTCTGCCAGCGCTGGATGCGAAACGTACTCGAGTCGCTCGCTGATCGCGGTCTGCAGCGGTTCGTGAGCGTCCTCGCGTTCGAGCGCTCGGAGGACGTCCAGCGAGAGAATGTTCTCGGTGCCTTCCCAGATTGGAAGCACTTGCGCGTCCCGGAGCAGGCGGTTGGTGACGAAGTCGTTCACGTAGCCGTTGCCGCCGTGGATCTCCATCCCGTAGGAGGCGGTGTCGACGGCCATGCGGGCTGTGCGGGCCTTGGCGATGGGGATCAGTAGCCGCATGAGCCGGTAGGCGTCGTCCGCCGTCTCGTTCGGTCCCCCGGAGTCACCGGTGCCTCGCGCTGTGCCTCGTTCCGCCCGTTCACGCTCCGAGAGTAGCCGCGCCGCCTCGAAGGTGTACGTCGTCGCGGCCTCGTGGGTGACCGCCATGTCGACCAGATCAGCACGCATGAGCGGGTACTGGTCGATGGTCTCGCCGAAGGCCTCGCGATTTGCGGCGTAGATTTTGCTCTCGAGGAGGACGCGGCCGATGATGCCACAGGAGGCGGCCGCGTTCGAGAGGCGTTCGAGGTTGAGCATCTCGGCCATCTGCCGGAAGCCGTGTTCCTCCTCGCCGACGAGGTACGCCTTCGCGCCGGTAAACTCGACCTCACCGGTCGGCACGGAGATGGTGCCGAGTTTATCCTTCAGCCGGCGGTAGTACTGATCGTTGACGTCCTCGGGCGAGAGCGGGCCATCTTCGCGCCGCTGTCCCTTGGTCAGGGGGCCGTCACGGTCGCGGTTCGTGTTGTCCGGATCTCCGTGAGGCACGAGAAACATCGAGAGGCCCGCGGTTCCCGCCGGTGCGTCCTCGGTTCGGGCGAGCGCGAGGGTTCCTTCGGCGTCGATGTTCGAACAGAACCACTTCTCGCCGGTGAGTCGCCAACAGCCCGCGCGCTCATCCCACTCGGCGCGGGTCTCGTTCGCGCCGACGTCGCTGCCGCCTTGCTTTTCGGTGAGGAACATCGCGCCCTCGATCAGGTCCTCGTAGTCGCGACTCGTGAGGGCGTCGTAGTATTCACGCAGTACGTCGTCCTCGCGACCGAACTTCTCGAGGACGAGCGCCGCGCCGGCGGTCATCGCGACCGGGCAGTCGAAGCCAGGATCCGCGTAGGAGAGCAGGTACTGCATCGCGAGGTTGTGCGAGAGCGGCATCGGCTCGTCGCGACCCGGCGGCGCTTCAAAAGAGTCCGCGACGATGCCCTGCTCGTATGCGAGGCGTTCGTTCTCGTACTGTGTTTCCGGATATCGAACCCAGTTTTGCACCTCGCCGTACTTGTCGTAGGGCTCGAGTTCGGGACCGTGATCGTCGATGTCGTCGGCGTTGTCCGCGATGGTGAGGCCGACGGTTTCGCCGAACGCGGAAAGTCGAGATTCGGCCCAGTCGAACTCGCTGTCGGTGTAGACGCGCCGAATCACGCGCTGGAGCGTCTGATCGAGTTCCCAGTAGTTGACGTGCCGCCCTTCCTCGAAGGTGCCGTAATCGATTCCGGCGTCCGTGTCCATGTACGTAATTGTTACCTCATCTCAATAAAACGGGAGCAACGAAACAGTTTCTCGGTTGGGTACTGTTTCCGTTCGGTCCGGAACGCGTGCTCGGACGGCGTCTCAGGCGCGCTTCTCGAGTCGCGTCCGCGGGAAGACGTACACCCGAAGCGAGTTGGGGACGACACCGTTCGGCCGCACGGTTGCATGCGGGTAGACGACGCCGACAACGGGCACGTCCGGGTCGTATTCCGAGTTCGTGCCGTACTCCGCGACAGTGCAATCTGCCGCGTCGATCCGGACCGCGTCCGCCCGCAGGTCCGAGATGTCGACGACGGTGAGCCGGTCGCCTGTCTCGCGGTCGACCACTGTGTCGCCCGGCCAGAGCGTGTGTTCCTCGCAGTAGACGGGCTGTCCGGACTCCTCGTCGCTGGTGGCACCGCTGTTATCATCGTCCTCGTCGACGAAGATCGACTCGTGGCAGTCGGCGTTCTGGCACTCTACGGCAAGCTGTCCCGGTGGCGGGGTGCGGCCATCGGTGATCTCGATGGCGACGCGGCGAATGTGCTTGCAGCGAGCGCTCCGGAAGATGTGGTCCGGGCAGGTACACCGGCCCGCGCCGAGATCGACGAGGTAGGTGTGATCGCTCGCGGATTCGACCTCGTAGAGACCGTCGCCGAGCGGGAGGACGGACATCGGCTCGGTTCGCGCCCGGCGCGAGCGCTCCTCGAGTTGGTTCGGTGTCTGTACTGGAAGCGGTGCTTTCGGTGACGCTGTTGTTTTCATGGGTGCGTCGGGTGAGACTGTCGCGGAACTACTGGTCGGGTAGCTATTCATCAGAGATACGTGCTGGAGGGGCATAACGACCCTGTCCGTCGGAATCCCTGACTGCCGACTCGGGCTGACCGTCGGGTTGTGTGACAGTCTCGATGTGCCTGAGACGGTTCGATCACGGCGTGGTGGTGAACCGGTTCGATCACGGCGTGGCGATCACTGCCGGTCTACAATAGGTGAGTTCTAAGAGGATGGCTCCGTTCTCCCCGATATGGGACTGCTGGACGGACTCCGTGCCGCGCTCGGACTGCGTGCCGAGACTGACGCCAGACGCGACGCCGACCCCGAGGACCTCTTCGGGATGAGCACCGCCTATCTGACGATGGAGGCGGAGTTAGGGTACCAATCACTCGATATCGGCGCGCTCTGTTTCTCCGGCGTCGACTCCCACAGCTTCCGCGATGCGGTCGACGAAGTCGAATCGATCCTCGAGGCCGGTCAGGAAGACACCGGCACCGAGTTTGCCGTCACCGACGACGACCACGGCTACCACTGGGTCGTCCTCGAGGACAGCGATCCAGAGGATCTGATCACGAGCATGCATTTCGCCGCGGATACGTTCATCGAGCGCGGCTACGGCTCGCGGCTACTCGCCGCGGTCTTCGCCTACGAAAACCGGGGTGGACCGGCCTACTGGATCTACTCGTTCCGCCGCGGGGCCTACTACCCATTCGCGCCACGGTCCGGTCGGGAGCGGGACTCGAGTGCGGAGTTCAAACTCGAGGCTGCGCTCGATGGTGAGTTGCAGATCGAGCGCGAGAAGGAGTACTGGTATCCGCTGTGGCCGAGTCAGCGGGGGACGCATCCCTGGGAATGAGTCGGATGGGGTTGAGAATGGGTGCGAAGTGAGCCGGGAGTGGGCTGAGAGTGGGCACGAAGTGAGCCGGGAGTGGGCTGAGAGTGAGCGCGAAGTGAGGGACGTGAGTCGAAAATACGTCGAAACTAAGCTGAAATGAGGCCAGTCTCGCGGCTACCAAATATATTTGGCAACACGGCTATGGAGCTACCACCGCTATGAACTGATACGGCAGGCCGCCACATCATCCCCACACCACATCATCCGAACTGCGCCATACACAGTTCGTCGCCTGCCGCATCCCACTTCCTTCCGACTCCCATCCCGTTCGACGCACACGTATCGCCTAGCCATGGCGATGTGCGTACGCTGACCCACGGCTGATCGAGGCGAAGTTACCACTCTTGTTGCTGTCTTGCGAGATGGAGAACTGGACCGGACCGAACCAGACCGAACCGGACCGAAGGAGTGTTTTGCATCGAGGACTTCCTAGACGCCAATGAGTCACCAGCAGGCCGACGCGATCGATGTCGCGGCCATCCGCGAGGAGTTCCCGATTCTCCAGCGCGAGTTCGACGGCCAGCAGGTCGTCTACCTCGACAACGCGGCGACGACCCAGACGCCGGATCCGGTCGTCGACGCAATGAGCGACTACTACCGTGAGTCGAACGCCAACGTCCACCGCGGGATCCACCATCTGAGCCAGGAGGCCTCGGAGGCCTACGAGGTCGCCCACGACCGCGTTGCCGAGTTCATCAACGCCGACGGTCGCGAAGAGGTCATCTTCACCAAGAACACCACCGAGGGCGAGAACCTGCTCGCCTACTCCTGGGGCCTGAACGAACTCGGCCCCGAGGATACGGTCGTCCTCACGGAGATGGAACACCACGCCTCGCTGGTCACCTGGCAACAGATCGCCAAACGGACCGGGGCCAGCGTCGAGTACATCCGCGTCGACGAAACCGGTCGACTCGACATGGACCACGCTGCCGAACTCATCGACGACGACACCGCCATCGTCTCGGCGGTCCACGTCTCGAACACACTCGGCACCGTCAACCCCGTCTCCGAACTGACCGACCTCGCCCACGAGCACGACGCGCTCTCCTTTATCGACGGCGCACAGGCCGTCCCAAATCGCCCCGTCGACGTGAAGGAGATCGACGCCGACTTCTACGCCTTCTCGGGCCACAAGATGGCCGGTCCCACCGGTATCGGCGTGCTCTACGGAAAACAGGATCTCCTTGAGGACCTGAACCCGTACCTCTACGGCGGCGGCATGATCCGCAAGGTCACCTTCGAGGACTCCACCTGGGGCGAACTCCCCTGGAAGTTCGAACCGGGTACGCCACCGATCGCCGAAGCTGTCGGCCTCCACGCGGCAGTGGACTGGCTCGAAGAGATCGGTATGGATCGAATCGAGGCTCACGAGGAGGAACTCGCGGCCTACGCCCACGACCGACTCGAAGCCGAGGAAGATGTCGAGATCTACGGCCCCGAGGGCGGCCCCGACCGCGGTGGCCTCGTCAGCTTCAACCTCGAAGGTGTCCACGCCCACGACCTGACCTCGATCATGAACGACCACACGATCGCCGTCCGCGCCGGTGACCACTGTACCCAGCCGCTCCACGACAAACTCGGCGTGCCAGCGTCGACCCGCGCCTCGTTCTACGTCTACAACACGCGCGAAGAGATCGACAAGCTGATCGCCGCCCTCGACGACGCGCGGCAACTGTTCGCGTAACGCGTCACCTCGTTCTCCGCGCCTATTTGCGTCCCGATTCCTCGACCGCCACACGCGCTTTTGTCCGGGCCTCTACTCGAGTCCGAGTATGAGTACCGAGTATCCCCCGCGCGGTAGCTGTCGACTGTTGCTGCACTCTCGCGACCAACCGCGGGCGTGTCAACACGGAATGCAACTCTGATTGCGATAGTCACATATATCTTTGATTAGTGGCGACGGTACTGGTATGCACGTTCGACGAATTGGCGTTGTAGGTATTGCACTGCTCGTTGTGATCGGGTTTGTGAGCCCATTGGCGGCGGCCGGAACAGTTGGAACGACCGGAGCGGCTGGCCCGGCCGGAGCGGGACCAGCACCGACAGCCGATGCAACCGAGCCGACCTGTTCGTTCCCGCTGACCGCAACGGACGACACTGACACCGAGATCGAACTCGAGTCCCCACCTGAAACGGTTGTGACGCTCAACCCGAGCGCGGCCCAGACGATGTGGGAGATCGGTGCCGAGGAGCAGGTGGTCGGGACGACACAGCACGCTGCAAACCTCGAGGGTGCCGAGGATCGGACGAGCATCTCGACGGAGTCGGACACGATCGAACACGAGATTATCGTCGACCTCGATCCCGATCTCGTACTCGCGCCGAGCTCCGACTACGTCTCCGAGGAGGATGTCGAGACGCTTCGCGAGGCTGACGTCCCCGTCTACTACTTCGACTCCGCGGAATCGATCGACGACGTTCGCGATCGAACACACACTATCGGCTCGCTCGTCGGCGAGTGTGACGGTGCCGCCGAGACCGTCGACTGGATGGACGAGGAACTCGCCATCGTCGAGGACGCACTCGAGGGCGAGGAACGCCCGGACGTGCTCTACACCTTCTTCGGCTTCACGGCCGGCGAGGAGACGTTCATCCACGAACTGATCGAAGCCGCAGGCGGGACGAACGTCGCCGCAGAGGCGGGTATCGCGGAGTACCAGCAGCCAACCGACGAGATGATCGTCGAACAGGACCCCGAGTGGTTGGTCCTGAACACGAACTCGCCCGAGGTGCCGGACGCGCCGGCCTACGACTCTACGACCGCCGTCGAGACCAACCAGACTGTCACGGTCGACGTCAACCACTTGAACCGGCCCGGGCCGCGCGTCGTCCACGCGGTGGCGGCGATGGCCGAGGCGTTCCACCCGGAGGCGTACGCCGAGGCGGTTGCTGACGCCGAAACGGAATCCGAGACGGACGCTGACGACAAGTCCCAAGCTGACTCTGACTCCGACTCCGACACCACCGACGACTCGGACGGTATCCCCGGGTTCGGCATCGTTCCTGCTGGCGCTGCACTCCTCGCCCTGCTCGGCTCGCTCGCCGTGATCCGTCACGGTGATAGGAATCCGTGAGAAGATCCCTCGTATGAGTCGCAACGTTATCTCAACGTCGCCGTCGTCGACGGAGATCCTGTACGCCCTCGGCGTCGAACCCGTCGCCGTCTCGCACGCCTGTGACTTTCCACCCGAGGCCGCCGACCTGCCGACGATCGACGTCTCGAAGGTCGACGCCGAAGCCAGCGCCGATCGCCACGAACAGGTCCGCGCTGCAACCGCGAACGGCCACCTCTACCAGATGGACGCCGAGCGAATCGACGACGCCGACCCCGATCTGATCGTCACGCAGGGCGTCTGCGGCGTCTGCGCGGTCGACGACGTGCTCGTCGACGAGACGCTCGCCGACCTCGACGCCGACCCCGAGGTGCTCGCACTCGACGCCAGTCGACTCGAGGACGTACTCGAGTGCGTCCACGATGTCGGCCAAGCCACCGGCACCGAAGCCCGCGCGGACGAGCTCGTTGCCGACCTGCGAGAGCGGATCGCCACCCTGGAGGAACGGGTGCCAGCAGCACCCCGCCCGCGAACGGCGGTACTCGAGTGGATGGATCCCGCCCGGCCCGCCGGCACCTGGGTACCGGACGTGGTCGACCTCGCGGGCGGCGAGTACGGGCTGAGTGAGCCGGGCGAGCGCTCGGCACCGGTCGAGTGGGACAGCTTTCTCGAGTACGATCCGGAAGTGCTGGTGGTGGCTCCCTGCGGATTCGACGCGGAGCGTACGCGCGAGCAGTTCGGTGAGCTGTCGGATCGACCGGGTTGGGAGGACATAACGGCGGTTCGCGAGGAGCGGGTGTTTATCCTCGACGGTGGCGCGTATCTGACGCGGTGGACGCCGCGGCTGGTCGACGCTGCGGAGCGATTGGCGACGCTCTGTCACCCCGATGAGTTCGGGGAGCCGCCGGCGGATGTTGTTCGACTCTGAGTTCGATTGGTTGCGTGTCCGATTGAATGGTATTCGTGAACCCACCGCGGAGCGGAGCACTTATCGCCCGCTTCTGAAAACGGATGGGCTATGCTCGAGGAAGTCCGGAGTCGCGCCAGACCGTACTTCGCAGACGCGCCGCCGGCCCACGACTGGCATCACGTCGAGCGCGTCGACGCGCTCGCAGAGACACTCATCGACCGTCACCCCGACTCGGCTGGGATCAACGAACAGGTCGTCCACCTCGCGGTCGCCCTCCACGATATCGGTCGCGAACGCGAGGACCGCGGCGAGATCGACTGTCACGCGATGTGGGGGGCTCGGGAGGGCAGCGAGATCCTCCGCGAACTCGGTGCCACCGATGAAACGGTCTCGACGGTCTCTCACTGTATCTGTGCCCATCGGTACTCGAACGATATCGAACCGGAGACGGTCGAGGCGATGGTCGTCTCCGACGCGGACAACCTCGACGCGCTCGGTGCGGTCGGCATCGGCCGTGTCTTCGCCCACGGCACCGCCATCGATTCACCGATGTACGACCCGGCGGTACCGGTCGCGGACGACGACACGCCGGCCGGCGTGAGTCAGTACAACCACCTCCACAAGAAAATTCTCGACCTTCCCGAGCGGATGTACACCGACGTTGGGAGCGACCTCGCCGCCGAGCGCGCACAGTTCGTTCGCGAGTTCGCCAGCCGGTTCGAGGCCGAGGCTGTCGGCGAGCGCTGACGAGTCGATCGCTCTGATCACGCTCGGTGACTGTTCAACATGCTTGTGACAACTGGCACAGCGTTTTTGATTTGGGCGACGCTAACCACCGATGCCGAGGTGAGAACACATGCACGAGAAACGTATCGGCAGTCCTCAACGGGACCCGTTCGACGCCCTGGTCGACGTTCTCGCCGCGGCCGACCGGTACGACTTCGCGCTCGCCGTTATTCCGGTCGCGTTCGCGGTTGCACTGATCGTGGCGACCGTCACGAGCGTTTCGACGCCGCAGATGCTGGCCGTCGCCGCGCTCGTCGGTGCCCTCGTGATCGCCGATGCCTGCTATTTCAACCCGCCGGTCCGTGACGGCGGTCGTGACGACCAGGGGTCGACGTAACGGTATCGCCCCCGATCAGCAACCGTTTTTTTCTACCGCGGTATCCTTCGAACAGCGTCTGCTCTCCAGTCCCTGCAGTTCGCCGCCGAACGTCCGACTCACCCGCCCCGGAACCCTTTTACAGATAACTGGCATAGCCACACCCACCAATGGGACTGGGCTCGGATATGTACCGACAGCAGATCCTCGACCACTACAAGAACCCGCGCAACTACGGGCAACTCGAGGATCCAACGTTTACCCACATCGGCGAGAACCCGATGTGTGGCGACGAGATTCGGATGGATGTCAAACTCGCGGAGGACGGTGACGACGACGCGGAGACGATCGAACGCGTCGCCTTCTCCGGGGACGGCTGTGCCATCAGCCAGGCTTCAGCCAGCATGCTCTCGAATGAACTCCGCGGAAAGACCGTCGACGAACTCCTGGAGATGGACCGCGACGACGTGATCGATATGCTCGGTGTCGATATCTCTCCGATGCGGGTCAAGTGTGCGGTGCTCGCGGAGAAGGTTGCTCAGGACGGAGCAGAGATTTACCAGGGCGAACTCGACGTGGAGAAGACGACGACCGAGGACGACGAGTAAGTCGTTGAGAGCGGCCCAGGCGTCAGTTGCGGTTGCGGTTGCGGTCGCGGTCGTGGTTGTGACTGTGTCTGTGTCTGAGCAGGCGACTTCGACGTTGCCTTCGACTTCGATTCCTCTCCGACTCGTTCCGCGTATTGCCGGCCGCCACGGAGCGAAGCTGCATTCGGAATTGATTTTCCACCTGATGTGAACATCGTCGTATGGCTACTCCCCGTACCAGACAGCAGGATATCCTCCTCTTGCTCGCCTCCATTCAGGTCTCGATATTCGTCCTCGTCATCCCGGTGCTCTGGCCGCTGTTCATCGGTTCAGTGCTGATTCTCCTTCACGTGGGGAGAGGCGAGTACCACCGACACATTGCAGAATCCGAAGACGCTGCCGAGCAGTAGTGCTGTCGCTTCACAGAACGAGGGAGAGAGACGAAATACGGGCTAAAACGGGTTACAGCGAGTGTGTCGGTGTGACTGCGACGCCGCTTACTCCGGCTTCAGGCCTTCGTCCTGAACGCGCATGACTGCCTCGCCGTCGGCGAGGTTCGGCGCGTCGACCAGACGAACGATCCGCTTGTCACCCTTGGACTTGCGGAGGTACATCCGGAACGTCGACTTGTGGCCCAGAATGTTGCCACCGATCGGCTGCGTCGGGTCGCCGAAGAACGAGTCCGGGTTCGAGGCGACCTGGTTCGTCACGATAACGGACGTGTTGTAGAGGTTTCCGACCTTATCCAGGTCGTGCAGATGCTTGTTGAGCTTCTGCTGGCGCTCTGCGAGTTCACCACGACCGACGTACTCCGCGCGGAAGTGAGCGGTCAGCGAGTCGACACAGAGGAGGCGAATCGGGTAGTCGGCCTCCTCGTGCTCGCTTGCAAGCTCCTTCGCCTTCTCGGCCAGCAGCATCTGGTGGTTGGAGTTGAACGCCTTCGCAACGTGGATCTTGTCGAGCACGTCGTCGACGAGTTCGTCGACCGCACCCTCGTCGCCAGCCGAGCCCTCGATTTCGCGGTCCTCGAGTGCAGCGTTGATCGCTTCCTCGGGGAGGCCACGGACCATGTCGTCGATTCGCTCCGGTCGGAAGGTGTCCTCGGAGTCGATGAACATCGCGGCGCCGTGGAGACCGCCGACCTCCTTCGGCAGCTGGACGTTAACGGCCATCTGGTGGGTGACCTGGGACTTCCCGGAGCCGAACTCGCCGTACACCTCGGTGATCGACTGGGTCTCGATACCGCCGCCGAGAAGCTCGTCGACTTCGTCGATCTGCCAGCTCAGTTTGCCGATCTCGTTCCGTCGCTCGAGTACCGTCGAGCCGGTTTCGAAGCCACCGACGTCGGCGGCGTCGCGTGCGGCGTTGACGATATCGGCGGCCGTCGATTCGCCGACGTCCGCGGTGTTCGAGAGTTCGGAGGGAGAAGCGACGGCGAGGCTCTGGAAGGAGTCGAAGCCTGCGTCGTGGAGTTTGTCTGCGGTTGCCGGTCCGACGCCGGGGAGTGTCTCAAGGTCTGCGTCTGCCATACGTCTCCGTTATCGTGGACACCCCATAAACCTTCGTTAACAGGGGAGTGAAAGTGAAAGTGGCAGCAGTCGTCGGGGTAAGGAGTCTGGATACTGAACAGTTATGTATGATGGGGTGGGCGGTCGCGCGTTTAGCTGAATCGAGGCGCTAAGCCCCCTTCCTCAGCGATCGCCGAAGGCGCGAGCAGGGAGGGGATACAGCGCCGCACGGTTTTCATACACGATTCGATGGCAGGCCCACAGGCCCACGGAGTCGCAAATGTTTTTGCATAGAGTATATATTTTGCATACGATGAAACGGACCACAATCACTCTCCGAGAGGACCAACACGAGTGGGTTCAGGACAACCACCTGAATCTCTCGTCGTTCGTTCAAGAGAAACTCGACGAACTAATCGAGGAACGCGAGAGCTGATGTACTACGCCTACAAGTATCGCCTCGAGCCGTCTGACGCCCAACGCAAGGAGTTGGACCGCCACCGCGATATCTGTAGGCAACTATACAATCACACTCGCTATCGCCTCAACGAGTACCGAGAGAACCACGGCGAACTACCGTCCATGACCACGCTTCGGTCGGAGCTACCTGACCTCAAAAAGTGGTGGGACGACCTCAATGACGTGTACTCGAAAGTTCTTCAGACCATCGTCGAACGACTGTTCGACAACCTCAGTAGCCTTTCTGCGCTCAAGCAAAACGGCTACGGAGTCGGCCAACTCAAGTGGAAGCCACCACGCGAGTTCCGCAGTTTCACGTACAACCAGTCTGGCTTCAAGCTCGACAAGAAGGGCGGTCAGACTGTCCTGTCACTCTCGAAACTCGCAGATATTCCGATCCGACTCCACCGAGAAATCCCCGACGACGCCGCACTCAAACAGGTCACGCTCAAGAAGGAACCGACGGGAGAGTGGTTCGCCACCTTTGGTGTCGAAGTTGACCGAGAGCTGCCGGAGAAACTCGACCGGCTGAAAAACGTTGTCGGAATTGACGTAGGCATCCTGAAGTACGCCCACGACACCGATGGTCACGCGGTCGAATCGGTTGACCTCTCGAACGAACGCGAACGGCTCGAGCGAGAGCAACGAAAACTCTCGCGCAAAGATCACGGCTCGAACAACTACGAGAAGCAACGCCGTCGCGTGGCCGAGTGTCACGCCGATCTGAAGAACAAGCGCCGAGACTTCCTTCACAAGCTCTCGAACTACTACGCTCGAGAGTACGATCTCGTCGCGGTCGAAGACCTTGACGCAAAAGGCTTGGTCGAACTTGACGGCAACTCTCGGAACCGTGCTGGAGCAGCGTGGGGGACGTTCCTTCAGATGCTCGAGTACAAGTGCGAACGCGAAGGAACGCGCTTCGTGGCCGTCGATCCGGCTGGAACGACCAAAGAGTGTGCGGCCTGCGGTGTGTCGAGCGAGAAACCGCTGTGGGTCCGCGAACACGCCTGTCCGTCGTGCGGGTTCACCGCCGATCGGGACTGGAACGCGGCCTGGAACATTCTTTCTCGCGGGATCAAGCAGGTAGGAGCGGGACGCTCCGAATCAACGCCTGTGGAGACTGCGCTCCCTACGGGAACCACCTCGGTTCCTGCAAAGCGCGTCGTGGAGGCAGGAAGCCCCACCCTCAAGGAGCGAACGGCGTCAGCCGTAAGCGAGTAGGGTGGGGTAGTTCACAGTGGACTCCAGCAGCCAGCAACAACAACAGCAGCACAGCAACACAGCAGCAGCAACAACAGCACCGTCCCACAGCATCTGCAGCAATAGTACTAACGCAGAATCAGCGCAGAGGCCACAACTCAGGGTAGCGACAGCTCGTCGCTCCACTCGAGTTGCACTAGCCGATCACCGGTCCCAACGAACAGTTCTCCGTCACCGACTGCCGGTGTGGCCGTGATGGGATCTTCGAAGCCGTGGTGCCAGAGATGGTCACAGTCGTCGGTGAGGTCGAGGCCGTAGAGCGAGCCGGTCGTGTCGCCGACACAGAGCACGTCGCCGGCGACGACGGGTCCTGCCTGGACCTCACCGTCGAGGGCGACACCCTTCTTCGAGAAGAGCCAGCCACGCAGTTTGCGCCGACCGAAGGTGGTGTCGGTGACGTGGGCGTAGCCGTCGTTCGCGCCGATGATCGTCGTCCCGTCCTCGGTGAGAACGGTTGCACTCGAGGTGAAGCCGCCGGTGATCGTGTAGGAGAACCAGGTCTGGCCGGTGCCGGCGTTCAGCGCGAGGAGTGCGCCGCCGGCGTCGGCGACGTAGACGCGGCCGTCGGCGACGGTGAGTTCGTTCGTCGCGACGCCGTTGGTGGGTGCAGCCCAGATTCCCTCTCCGTCGTCGCTTGCGAGACAGAGTACGCGCTCGTCGGCCGTCGCAGCGTAGATTCGCGGCAAGTCCCAGGTGTCGTCGCCCTCGGTGTCGATGTCGATGCTGTCGTTTAGCTCCATGCTGCCGTCGAGTTCCTGGCCGAGGGTCTGGTCGCCTTCGGGCTCGAACTCGTCGTCGAACGACGGCTCTGCCGTTTGCTCCTGTAGCGGCGCTGTCTCCCGTCCCGTCTCCGGCGGTCTCGCGATAACCGGTGCCCCCGTCACCGGCTCGTCGGTCTCGGCCGTCCAGCGGACGGTGCCGGGCTCTTCGGCCGGTTCGTCACTGCCGCCGCCTAACTCGACCGCGTC
Source organism: Natrialba sp. SSL1 (assembly GCF_001861355.1). Classification (GTDB taxonomy): domain Archaea; phylum Halobacteriota; class Halobacteria; order Halobacteriales; family Natrialbaceae; genus Natrialba. The sequence continues at coordinate 156,519 of NZ_MASN01000060.1, read as the reverse complement.
GACGCCGTCGCCAGCCGCCGTCGCAATCGCGGTGAGGCCCTCCTCGTGGCCCGCATACAGGTCACCGTCCGCATAGAGCAGAGCCGTCGTGAGCGGTGCTGGTAACTCGAGTTGCCAGTACTGCTCGCCGGTGGCTGGATCGACGGCGTGAATCGTCCCCTCGGCGGTTCCGAAAAACAGGCGTCCGCCTGCGAGAACGGGCGCGGTGTCGGTCGCGGTCATCGTCTCGACGATCCATCGTCGTCGTCCCGTCTCCTGATCGAACGCGTAGCAGTTCCCGCGGTCCGTTCCGACGAAGACGGTGTCGCGGTCGAGCACCGGCGGGCCGGTGGTTCCGATAAGGTCGGCTGTCCACCCCTCCTCGACGTGGACGGGGTCGGAGACGGCTCGCCGGACGCCCGAGCGTTGCTCGTCACCCTCACACTGAGTCCAGTCTGTCACTGTGGGTGAGTACCGACTGAACCGGTATAATGGATGCGACCTGCAGCACCGTAGGCGGCGCAGGCGCTCGTTGGTTTGACAACACAGAACGAACGACGGGGAGCATGCCCCAGTACGTCACTGCTCCCGATCGCGTCCGCACCGGCAGGCACAACGCTGCTGTATGGCGCAGTCGATGATGGTGGTGTGGCTGCCTGCCGTGGTTCTAATTCACACGCTCGTACTAATGAGCACACTGCCCAACTAGTACGGGCACCGACTCCGTTCACTGTCGAACTTCGAGCACTCGCGATTCACAGTCGTCGCACGTGATCGCGTACACCTGATAGGACCGACAGCAGGATTCGACGGTCTCCTCGTCGAGCGAAATCTCGCCCGTACAGCTCGGACACGTTTCGACGAAGGCCCGAAGCCCGTTCGCGAGCTGACTGCGCTGTTCGAGCGAGAGCGATGGCCACTCCGGCACCCGTTCGGCGAGTGCGTGCATACTCCCCAGATCGGCCAGCAGCGCCGCGTCGGACTCCCACTGGGCGGCGAGGCGGCCCTCGACACGTGCTCGAACCGGCTGCTCCGCGCCGTCGGCCTGATCCACCGCCACTGCCGACTGTTCGACATCGAAAAACGCCGCGAGCTGTTCGACTCGATCACCGTCTCGTCGCTCGTCGATCGCGGCTCGCCAGGTTTCCTCGAGTTCTTCGGTCAGACAGAGGTCGTCCTCCATCTCTGTGTCGGCTTCCGCTTCGCCCGCTCCGTCGTCTGTCTCTGTCCGCGAACACGGCACGACGAGATCGTACTCGAGTAACCATCGCTCGGGATCGATGGGTTCGTCGGCGGTGTCGGTGTGGCCGGGTTCGGCACCGTCGTCGGTAGACGGGGCGGACGTTGCACCAGCATCGGTGGTCGAGCCGTCGTCTGCAACGAGGGTGCCCGCACCTGGCTCGGGTCCCTTGTCGAACTTCGCCAGAAGCCAGTCGGGGAAGTACCGCTTGGTGAGCGTCGGTGTCCCGGGAACGAGGTAACCACGCAGGGCGATGGCGGCAACCGAGAGGCCGAAGACGGCGACTGCGAGAAGTGGTGAGACCACCGCGGCGGCGACGGCGAGTATCCCCGCGATGACGAGGTTGACGATCGTACAGGGGAGACACCGATTCTCACCGGTGTACTCCGGATTGTGGACGTGTGCGAGGATCGGAACCTGCTGGAGCTTCATATTTCGACCTCGGCGTGATACGACAAAAACATTTTCCCGCCTCTGGTTCGGCGTGAATAGATCGGTCCGTATCCGGTTTCCCGCGTTAGAAAGCAGGTTCAGTACATCCGCAACAGTTGCGCGTGATGGGTCTCGCCGACCTCGAGCACGTTCCCCTCGTCGATGAAACCCGCCTCGATCGCGACCGCTACCGATCGGGTCCCCACAATGTTGGCCACGTCCGCCCGCGCAAGACTGTCGATAACCGCATCCTCGTCCACTTCGTCACCACCGTAGAACTCCTCCGTGACGGTCAGCGAGAGATCGTCGCCTTCGAACGTCTCACCGAGGGCATCGCTATCACAGACCGCGACGAGTAATCCTTCCTGTGTCTGGCGTTCGTTGATGATCATGCGTCGTCTCGTCTCCGTCTGTTACTCGAGTTCCCACTCGCTGTCGCGGTCGGCTTCGCGGCCGGGGTCGGCGACGTCGCCTGTGGGATCGGTTGCACCGCCGCCCGCACCGGTCGGCTGGCCCTCCATCTCCCGTCGGTCCTCCATCATCTGCTGTTCGGCGCGCTCGCGCAGTTCGTTGGCCTCCTCGGCGATCTCCTCGGCCTCGTCGTACTCGCCGAGATCTTCGAGGATTTCGGCTTTCTCCTCGAGGATCTTTGCGTTTCGCAGCCCGAGTCGGATTGCGTTGTCGATACACTGCAGCGCCTCTTCGGAGAGGCCGCGCTCTGAGAGGAAGAAGGCGCGGTTGAACCAGCCCTCGGCGAAGCGCTCGTCGATTTCGACGGCGCGTTCGGCGTGTTCGAGCGCCTGTGCGGTCTCGCCGAACTCCCAGAGGGCGTAGGCGAGGTTCGTCTCGGCCGTCGCGGCGTGCTCGCTCTCGGCGTCGATATTCAGCGCCTCTCGGTGGGCACCGATCGCTTCGTCCCACTCCTCGAGTTCGGCGTGAGCGACGCCCTTGTTGACCCAGGCCTCCTGCTCGAGGCGCTCGTCCTCGGCGTACTGGGCGGTTCGCTCGAAGGCGTCGGTCGCCTGCTCGTAGCGGTTGATCTGCATGTAGCTCAGGCCGACGTCGAGCAGTTCCGTGGCGTTGACGTCGTCGCTTGCGATCTGCTGGCTATCGAGCGTGTCGGCGACGACGCGGGAGTCGACCGGGTCGACCTTCGAGGGGTCGACGTCCAGTTCCGGCGGATCGAGGTCGAACTCGTCGTAGGGGTCGCTGAACCCCTCTCCTTCGGAGAAGCGATGGTCGCGAGAGCCGTCTCCGGTTTCGTCTCCCTCTCGGTCAGTCATTGGTTGAATGTGGCGACGACGACTGTTAAGGGCTGCGACCCGGAAATCGACGGCTCGTCACCGAGCTGCGTTGCTCACCTGCTCACCAGCGCCGTCGTCACCGTTGAGTAGTCCGCCGTCGAACCATCCGTTATGCGTCTCTTCGTCAGCGTCGACCTTCCGGACGACCTCGCGGACGCGGTCGCCGACCTGCAAGACGAGTTCAGCGACGCGAGCGGTCTCAAATTCACCGATCCCGAGCAGGCTCACGTCACGCTAAAATTCCTCGGCGACGTCGAGAGGAGCCAGCTTTCCCAACTCGAGTCCGAACTCGAGACGGCGGTCCACGAGTCCGGTGTTTCACCCTTCACCGTCCGCTACGGCGGACTCGGCGTCTTCCCAGACCTGGAGTATATCAGCGTGCTCTGGCTCGGGACCGAAACGGGTGGCGGCGAGCTGACGGCCCTGCACGAGGCCATCGAGGAACGGACGACGGCGATGGGGTTCGAGGCAGAGTCACACGAGTTCACGCCGCACGTCACGCTCGCGCGCATGGAACACGCGGGCGGGAAGGAGTTGGTGCAGGACCTCGTCCGCGAGCGAGCGCCGACGATTGGTGAAACCCGCGTCACACAGGTGCGGCTGACCGAGAGCACGCTTACGGATGAGGGTCCCGAGTACTCGACGGTGGCACGACACCCGCTCGCGGAGTGAGCGGCGGTGGCGGTTCACTCACGCTCTCGCTTTCTCACGCACTCGCTTTCTCACGCACTCGCTTTCGCAACGCTTGCAAGCACCAAGGCTTCACCAGTCCCTGGCGTCGCTTCTGTGCATGCAAACCGTCGTACACCTCCTGTCGGGAGACGAAGGCGAACAGGACACGTCACTCGCGATCGCCAAAAACCTCGTCGCGGACGAGAGCGGTCGAATAGACGACGTCGCGGTCGTCATCCAGGCGTCCGGAATCGAGGTAGCCAGAGCCGGTGGCAGAGCAGACGACGAAATCCAGGAGCTACTCGACGAGGGCGTCGCGTTCAAGGCGTGCAGCAATACACTCGAGACGGTTGACTTCGACGAGTCGGATCTGATCGACGGGATCGAAACTGTTCCCGAAGGTGCCGTCGAGGTGACCCAGTTGCAGACGGACGGCTATGCGTACGTTCGGCCGTAGGTGTGTTCGGCCGTCGAGGCTCCATCACTGGGGCTACGGGAGTCCGGTATCGAGGCCTTACAGTGTTCATCCCGCACGTGTACCGTTGTCGTACGCTGGGACAACTTGCACATACAGCACCGTGTATGATGTGGGATGACGGGATACTGGCGTAGCCGATGGGATCACCGCCGTCGTCGCTGTCTCGGTTCGGACGGTCCACCCCGATCAGCCGCCGGGAGTTCGTCGCCGCCGTCGGTGGCGCGGGTGGCGTATCCCTGTTCGGGCCGAGCGTGGACGCCAACGAAAGTGACCCTGACCACTTTCGCGTGCGCGTCCACCCTGGTCCAGTCCCGCCAACTGCCTGGCCTCGCTACGGCGTCGACGGGATGAGCGACGACTGGCCGACCCCGTTTCGGGACGCGTTCGCGGCCGTCGAGGACGCGATGGGCCAAATTCAGGCCTACGCGGCCGACCGCTCGGCGGTCTTGGATTCGCCCTCTGCCTCAGAGCCAAAACTCACCGTACACGTCGAGCGTGGTCCTCCCGTCCGCTTCCCGCTCCTGTCCGTCTCGCAGCCAACTGATCTCGCGTTCCCATCGCTGTCGGCCGTTCTCGACGCCTTTCGCGATCAACTCCGTGAGCACGATGCACTCGGTGGGCCGACCTGTCATCTGCTGCTTTGCTGGTCGCCGTTCAACTATCGGGTGGGCTACGGCGGCACTATCTCACCGAACGACCTGATCGGCTCTGCGGGGAGTGATACGGATGCGGATGACCCAGACGCAGTCGACGGCGCACAGACCGTTGCTAACATCGGTGCGACGGAGGTCTGGGATTCGCGCGCAGTCAGCCGAAACATCGCGATTCACGAAGTGCTTCATACGTTCCTCTCGCCCGATATCGTCACAGACGTTGGGGACACACGCTGTGACCATAATCTGGGAACTGCCACCAGAACCGGACCCGAGGGACGAACACTGCGCGTAAGCCCCATGGCGACCGCCTACGCCGGCCCCGATGAGCTCGGTGGTGGGACCCGATTTCACGGCACCGGCTGCTACAATCACGACGAGTTCGCCAACCACGACGGCTACGAGGCCGACGGCACCGATCCGGCAGTCGATCACTTCGAGTATACGACGGAACTGAGCGAGGCGACACTCGAGGCGGCTACCCGCTATCTAACCCGTCTTACAACCTGAGGCGGCCGCTATCTATCCAGGGGACCGCGAAGCCCTCACACACCAGCGTCCCGAGAGATGGACAAGATTTTAAGCCAGCACGGGCTACGTCCGGCTACTATGGGTAAGAAATCGAAGGGCAAGAAGAAGCGACTTGCCAAACTCGAGAACCAGAACAGCCGCGTTCCGGCCTGGGTCATGATGAAGACGGACATGGAAGTCCAGCGGAACCCGAAGCGACGCAACTGGCGGCGTAACGACACCGACGAGTAAGATCAATGAGTGCAAGTGATTTCGAAGAACGCGTTGTAACCGTCCCGCTGCGGGACGTCAAGAAGGGCGCAAACCACGAGGCCGCGGACCTCGCCATGCGACTCATCCGCGAACACCTCGCCAAGCACTTCGCCGTCGACGAGGACGCCATCCGACTCGACCCCTCGATCAACGAGGAGGTCTGGTCCCAGGGTCGAGCGAACCCGCCACGCAAGCTCCGCGTCCGCGCGGCTCGCTTCGACGAAGAGGGCGAGGCCGTCGTCGAGGCCGAGGTCGCCGACTAAACTTGCAGCGACTCGCCTTCGCCGGGTCGGCCTACGTCGGCGTCTTCGCCCGTGCGACCGACTCGTGCGTGCTCGTTCGCCCGGACGTCGACGACGATATCGTCGCCGACCTGACCGATGAACTCGCGGTCCCCGCGATTCAGACGACCGTCGGCGGTTCCTCGACCGTCGGCGCGCTAGCGACGGGTAACGAAAACGGCCTCCTCGTCAGCTCCCGTGTACTCGAGTACGAGCGCGAACGACTCGAGGAGGACGTCGACCTACCCGTCGCAGAGTTGCCCGGCAGTATCAACGCCGCCGGGAACGTCGTCCTCGCGAACGACTACGGGGCCTACGTCCATCCGGACCTGCCTCGTGAGGCAATCCAGATCATCAAGGACACGCTCGACGTGCCGGTCGAACGCGGCGATCTCGCAGGCGTTCGCACCGTCGGCACCGCTGCGGTCGCGACGAACTCGGGTGTGCTCTGTCATCCGAAGGCGACCGACGAGGAACTCGACGTACTCGAGGACGCGCTCGACGTTCGCGCGGATGTCGGGACGATCAACTACGGTGCGCCGCTGGTCGGGTCGGGGCTGCTGGCCAACGAGTCGGGCTACGTCGTCGGCGAGGATACGACGGGTCCGGAACTCGGCCGGATCGAAGATGCACTCGGCTATCTCGACTAACTGCTGCGAACTGTCCCGGTCGGTTCGGTTTTGCGATCCGTTTTTGCGGTTGACGCTCCGTTCGCGTCGCCCTGGACCTGGGTTTGTGCCTATTAGGTACCAACCTTCGCAGACTCGACCGTGAATGAGTCCACTCAAACGGCGTGTCTCTGCGGTAGACACCTCATACTGAACGGATCAGTGGTACGAACGGTCCTCAAGACTTATGATACGGTAGCAACATGACACTCGTATGTTCGGGTCCCTGTTCGCCAGATTCAAAACTGGCCTCGCGATCGCAAAAGCCTCGTTCGGTGTCCTCCGGCGCGAGAAGTGGCTCCTCGCGTTTCCGGTCATGTACGGCCTCGCCTGGATCGTCGGGCTAATCGGGCTGCTCGGTGGTATCGTCGCCGCGCTGTTCGGTGTCGGCTACGGCATGGCGCTCGTTGAGCAGTTTACGACAGTCTCAGACGGGTCGGCCGAGACGGCAGTCACAGCCCTCCTTGTGGCTGCCTCCGTCGGCTTCATGTTCGTCGCCACCTCGATTGCGACGTTCTTTAGCGCGGCGCTCGTCCACGCCGTCGGCACCATGTTCGCCGACGAACCGACCAGCCTCCGTGCCGGCCTCGCCGGTGCCTGGGAGTCTCGCCGGACGATTCTCGCGTGGGGTGCCGTCGGTACCGTTGTCGGCCTCATCTTCCAGGCACTCGAGAGTCAGGACGGCTGGGGGGCACGACTCGCCCGCTCGCTGGCCGGCTTCGCCTGGTTCGCGATGACGTTCTTCATCGTCCCCGTGATCGTCTTTCAGGACGGTGGCGTTCGGAACTCGCTGCGCGAGAGCGCTAGCCTGTTCCGCGAGACGTGGGGACAGGTCGGCGGGATCAGCCTCGGCGTCGGACTCGTGATGGTGCCGCTGATCGTCCTCACCGCACTCGCCGGCATCGGTGCGCCGATGTTCGCGCTCGCTGATCCGTGGTCGGTGCTCACGTTTACGCTCGTCCCGACACTGCTGGTGATCGGCGTCCTGTTGGCGGTCTATCAGGCTGCGACGGGCATCGCCAAGACCGCACTCTACAAGTATGCCCGCGACGGCTCGCTTCCGCCGGAGTTCGACGGCATCGATCCCGATGCACTCACGCGACCTCGCCGTGGCGGAACTGGGATGACGGGACAGCCCTCGAACCGGGAGCCGGGACAGATCTAGCCCGGAGCGGTCCGCTACGCCCGGTTTCGGTGAAACGCCCGCGAAGCCGCGGAAATAGCTGTGGAAGGGAAGATTCTTCCGACTGCCTGCCGGAGTGAAAGCCATGAGTCAACAACAGCTCCAGCAGCTTTCCCAGGAAATTCAGGAGATTCAGGAACAGATCACCGCGCTCGAAGGCGAAGTTGAGGACATTCGGACAGAGCAGGGCGAGGTCGACGAGGCAATCGACGCCCTCGAGACGCTCGAAACTGGCTCGACGGTGCAGGTCCCACTCGGCGGCGGCGCGTACCTCCGCGCAACGATCGAAGACATCGACGAGGCAATCGTCGAACTCGGCTCGGACTACGCCGCTGAGTTCGACCAGGACGACGCCGTCGGCGCACTCGAGCGCAAGAAGGAGACGCTCGACGACCGCATCGACGACCTCGAAGACGAGATCGACGAGTTCGAATCCGAGAGCGACGAACTCGAGTCCCAGGCCCAGCAGCTCCAGCAGCAGGCGATGCAACAGCAGATGCAGCAGATGGGCGGCCAGCCGGGGCAGGAGCCCGACGAGTAAGTGCGCAACTGAACGGTACGGGCGCTCGTTGCACCAGGTACCGACCAGCCGCCAGCAGTTCGCAGACAGCAGTTTACAGTCAGCAGCCACTACCCACTCCCTACAGTCACCGTTACAATGTTCGATAATCTGAAGGAAAAACTCGGAAGCTTCCGAAAGGACGCCGAGGAAGCTGCCGAAGAGAACGTCGAGGAAGTCGACGACCCAGCCGAAGACGAGAGCGATGTCGAGGCCGGAGCTGACGCCGCCGAGGACGAAGCTGCGCCAGCCGATGCAGCCGAGACGGCTGACGCGGTCGACGCCGAGCCAGCCGCGGATGTCGGTGCAGGTTCGGATACCGATACCGATACCGATACCGGCACCGACGCCGGTGCTCGAACCGCCGACCCCACCGACCAGCCAGCCACTGACACAGCACCGTCCACCGAGTCCGACGCACCCACGAGCGACGCCGCGCTCGAGTCCCCGTCCGGGACGAGCGCCGAGACCGAGACTGTGCCCGAATCCGAGACGGCGGGAGAGGTGGATACCGATGCTGGTATCGATGCTGCGTCCGATACCGACGAGACCGACGAGGCCGACGCCGAGACTGACGACACCGACACAGACGACAACGGCAGCACCGGCTTCGGCCGCAAGGCCAAATCCTTCGTCAAGGGCAAGTTCGTCATCGAGGAGGAAGACCTCGAAGGGCCGCTCCACGAACTCGAGATGGCGCTGCTCTCGAGTGACGTCGAGATGGGCGTCGCCGAGGAAATTCTCGACAACATCCGTAACGAACTGATCGGCGAGACGCGGACGTTCACGACCTCGACGGGTGCGGTCGTCGAGGAGGCGCTCCGGGATGCGATCTACGACGTGATCAGCGTCGGCCAGTTCGACTTCGACGAGCGAATCGCGGTCGAGGACAAGCCGGTGACGATCATCTTCACCGGCGTCAACGGCGTCGGGAAGACCACTTCGATCGCAAAGCTCAGCCGCTACTTCGAGGAGCGGGGCTACTCCACCGTGATGGCCAACGGCGACACCTACCGCGCCGGGGCCAACGAGCAGATTCAGGAGCACGCCAACGCGCTCGACACGAAAATAATTACCCACGAGCAGGGCGGCGACCCCGCTGCGGTGCTGTACGACGCCGTCGAGTACGCCGAGGCAAACGACGTCGACATCGTCCTCGGCGACACGGCGGGCCGGCTCCACACTGACGAGGGGCTGATGGATCAACTCGAGAAGATCGACCGCGTCGTCGACCCGGACATGACGCTGTTCGTCGACGAGGCGGTGGCCGGCCAGGACGCGGTCAACCGCGCCCGCGAGTTCAACAACGCGGCCGAAATCGACGGTGCGATCCTGACGAAAGCCGACGCCGACTCGAACGGCGGGGCGGCGATTTCGGTCGCACACGTCACCGGTCGCCCGATTCTCTTCCTCGGTGTCGGCCAGGGCTACGACCACCTCGAACGCTTCGATCCGGAGGAGATGGTCGACCGACTACTCGAGGACGAGTAGTCGCTCACTGCTGGCATCGACCCAGTCGTCTTTCCTCAGCCGACGTTCTCTGCGCCCCGTAGCAGTTAGATACGAAACAGCTATTGGTGGCCTGACTGACGTGCGTGTATGTGCCCTCCCCGCTCTCGTCGGTCGGTTCTCGCGTCTACCGCCTCCCTCTCCGCTCTCACAGCGGGTTGTTCGACGGACTGGTTCAGCGATCCAGAGACGGCTGCATCGAACGGTGAATCTACACCTCCTGGAACCAATGTTGACTGTACTGCTGTTTCTCGACCGACTGCGTTCCCACCCGCGTCGGCCGACGAAGACACGTCCGAGATCGAGTTCGAACTACTCGAGTACCCGCCCGAACCAGCCGAGCGCTCACAGAGTGCGCTAGCGTACGTGGGTGCACTCGAGCGCGCGTATCGCCAGCGGGAGTTTCTCGCGGCACACGGCGATCAGGCGCGCGAGTTCGAACTCTCGATTTCGCGACACCAGGTTTCGCCGGTCGCGGACGAGGTGCGAACGGGTGATGGTGGTGGCAGCGACGTAGATGACGAGGACCGCGACGTAGATGACGGTGATAGCGACGCGGCTAACGACGGGCGCGAGCCCGAGGGCGTATTGCTCTCGCTGGTGTACGATCTGGTGACGGAGACGGTGCACACGGAGCACGCCGAGTGGGACGTTCGAGTGACCTACTTCCTCAACGACCACGTCGCGCTGCGCGCGCAGTACGACGGGATTGGAACGGAGCCGTCGTTCGATCCTGACCCGCAAACGGACGGGGAACTGGTCGCCTGCTCGGAAGGCTCGTACTCGGGGCAGCGAACTTATACGCGCCCGGCAGAAAACAGTGGCTGACACGACACATGGACCCACACATTCGAGTTGCCACCACGGCCGATGCGGCCGCCGTTCGCGACATCTACGCCCCCTTCTGTTCGTCCTCTGCAGTCACCTTCGAGGAGACGCCGCCGACCGCCGACGAGATGGCAGACCGTATCGAGTCGACACTCGAGCAGTACCCCTGGCTCGTCGCCGAGCGCGAGGACGGGACGGTGCTCGGCTACGCCTACGCGGGTCCGCTACGAAAGCGCCAGGCCTACCAGTGGGTCGTCGAACTCTCCGTTTACGTCGCGGCGGACGCTCGCCAGTCGGGCGTCGGGCGAACGCTCTACACGTCGCTGCTCGCGGTCCTCGAGGCCCAGGGCTTCTACGAGGCCTACGCGGTGACGACGCTACCGAACCCGGCGACGGTGGCGTTTCACGAGTCGTTCGGCTTCGAACGAATAGTCGACTTCCCCGCCATGGGGTATACCCAGGACGAGTGGCACGACGTCTGCTGGTGGCGCTACCAGCTCTCGGCAAAAGAGACAGAACCCGAGCCACCGACGCCGTTTCCCGAATTCCGTGCGCCAGCAGAGCCACCGGAGAAAGATGCGGAGGGAGCTGGAGATGGGACGGGAAGCGAAAGGGGAACGGGAGAGACGACACTCGAGTCCCTTCTCGATTCGGTTGTCCAGGAACCGTCGCTGTAGCCGCAGGGCGTGGCGGAGGGACTCTGACGCGGGATGGTCACTGACCGAAGTCACTTAGTGATCACCGCGCGCCCGTGTTCGTATGGCACCGGTACCCTCAAACTGGCAGACCTATCTCGTCACCCAGGAGTCCGTCTCGGCGGGGCGCTCGACGCTCGAGATCGTCGAGGCGGCGATCGCGGGTGGAGTGGACGCCGTCCAGCTCCGCGAGAAGGACACCGACACTCGGTTTCGGTACGAACTCGGTCGGGAACTGCGCGAACTGACGGCCGAGGCGGGCGTGGACCTGATCGTCAACGACCGGGTCGACATCGCGCAGGCGATCGACGCAGACGGCGTACACGTCGGCCAGTCGGATCTTCCCGTCTCGGTCGCTCGAGATCTGCTCGGGCCGGACGCAATTGTCGGCTGTTCGACAGCGACAGTAACAGAGGCTGAGCAGGCCGAAGCCGACGGCGCGGACTACGTCGGTGTCGGAACAATTTACGGCACGACCTCGAAGGATGTCGAGAGACACAAAGACGGCGTCGGCCCGGAGCGCGTCGCCGACATCACCGACGCGATTTCGATTCCGGCGGTCGGCATCGGCGGGATCACGGCCGACAACGCCGGGCCGGTCGTCGAGGCGGGCGCAGTCGGCGTCGCGGTCATCTCGGCGATCACCGCTGTCGACGATCCGCAGGCTGCAACCGCCGCGCTCGCCTCGACCGTCGAAACGGCAAAGCACGTCGAGCACGGAGGGGCCACCGAATGAGTGACACTGACTCACCCGACGTTACCGGCGACGAACTGGCGGACTCGCTGCGGGCCATCGCGGAGGCCCCGCCGCTCGTCCAGGCGCTGACCAACGAGGTGACGATGAACGACGTGGCGAACCTCATCCTCCACTGGGACGCGCTCCCGGTGATGGCCGACTCGCCCGGCGACGCCGGCGAGATGGCCCAGGGTGCAGACGCCGTGCTGTTCAACACGGGCCAGGTTCCGGAGCAGAAAGTCGAAGCGATGCGCGAGGCTGCACAGACGGCAGCCGACCGCGACATTCCGGTCATCCTCGACCCCGTCGGCGTCGGTTCCACGCCGACACGTAAGTCGGTCGCACAGACGCTGCTCGACGAAGTCTCGTTCACTGTTATCAAGGGCAACTACGGCGAGATCAGCGCGCTTGCGGGCGTCGAAGCCGACGTGAAGGGCGTCGAATCCGTCGGCGACTACGACGATATCGAGGAGACCGCCCGCTCGCTCGCCGACTCGACCGGTTCAATCGTCGTCGCCAGCGGGGTCGAGGATATCGTCGCCGATGCGAACAGCGCCTACCGACTCACCGCGGGCCACGAGATGCTCGGCGAGGTCGTCGGCACCGGCTGCATGCTCGGCGCGACCCTCGCCGCGTTCAACGGTGCACTCGAGGACGCCCACGCCGCGGCACTTCACGGAACACTTGCGTTTGGCATCGCGGGCGAGCGCGCGGCTGAGATGGAGTACCAGGGACCGGCGAGTTACCGAACGAACTTCCACGATACGGTCGCCGGTCTGGATGCGGAGATCGAGACAGCCTCGCTTGAGCTCGCTGATCGTGTCGAGCGACTCGTCTGAGCCTGCAGCGGGCGTCAACAGACGGGCTTCGGGTTCGCACCCAGCGCTTCCAGATTCTCGACGTACGCCGTATAGGCGGTCTCGATCGCCTCCGTTGCTGCCTCGATCGCCTGCTCGCGGTCGGCGTCGCTCGAACAGTACTCGGTGACGAGCGCCTCGGCGCGCTCGAGTTGCCCGTCCAGATCATCGCCGAATTCTCGGAAGACGGCCGCAGTCTGCGGGTCTGCGTCGCCAACGAAGTAGCCGACGACCTGTTCCTTCGAGCGCTTGCTCGCCAGGATGCGACCGAGGAATCCGCCGACGCGTTCGGGGGTGGACTCGAGTGTCCGGAGGTAGTCGTGGAGGGCGGGCGTTGCAGTTGGGTCGTAGGACTCGACAGCGAAATCGCCGTCGCCGCGGCTCTCCAGGGTCCCGAGCACGGTTTCGAGGTGCTCGCGTTCCTCCGCGGCGGTCGTCTCGAAGGCCTCGCGTGCGCCGGTCTCGGGTTCGTCGTCCGCCCAGGCGCTAAACGTCTGCCAGGCGGCGTACTCGGCGTCCGCCGTGGCCTCGAGGACTGGTTCGGTCTCGATCTCGCCACCCGTGTCGGCGTAGAGGGACTTCGAGGAACCGAGTCGCGAGAGTTCGGTCTGTGCGTTCTCGCGGACCGTCTCGAGGACGGCCTCGGCCGCGGGCGGGCTGTCGGTGTCAGATTCGTCGGGTGCGTCGTTGGTCATCAGTTCAGGGCTGGTATGGTGGATTATCGTCGCTGGCTCGTCCCGGTCAGTCCGCTCAGCTTCCGTCGCCGGTCTCGACCGGCGCGTTGACCAGATTGCCCCACTCGGTCCAGGAGCCGTCGTAGTTGACCGCGTCCTCGTAGCCGAGCAGTTCGTGCAGCGCGAACCACGCGACGGACGAGCGCTCGCCGATGCGGCAGTAGGCGACCGTCGTTTCGCCGCCCGTAATGCCTTCCTCAGCGTAGAGGGACTCGAGTTCTTCGCGGCTCTTGAACGTCCCGTCGTCGGTGGTGACGGCTGCCCAGGAGATGTTCGTCGCGCCCGGGATGTGGCCGCCACGCTGGGCTGTCTCCTGCAGCCCTGGTGGGGCGAGAATCTCGCCGCTGAATTCTTCGGGCGAGCGCACGTCGACGAGCGGAACGCCGCGTTCGATCGCCTTTTCGACGTCCTCGCGGTAGGCGCGGATGTTCTCGCGCGGGCCGGCGGCGTCGTACTCGACGGTCGAGAAGTCTGGCTCCTCGTCGGTCGTCGGGTAGTCGTTCTCGAGCCAGTACTCGCGGCCGCCGTCCAACAGGTAGACCTCGTCGTGGCCGTAGTATTTCAGCTGCCAGTAGGTGTAGGCGGCGAACCAGTTCGCGTTGTCGCCGTAGAGGACGATGGTCGAGTCGTCGCTGATCCCGTGGGAGCCGAGGAGGTCCTCGAGGTCGTCCTGCTCCAGGACGTCGCGGCGGGTCTGGTCCTGGAGTTGGGTCTCCCAGTTGAACCCGATCGCACCGGGTGCGTGCTCCTCGTCGTAGGCTTCCGTGTCTACGTCGACTTCGACCAGTCGGTTTGTGGGGTCGTCGCTCTGGAACTCGTCGAGGCGGTCGGCGACCCAGTCAGCCGTGACCAACACGTCGTTGGCGTACTCGGTTGCTGCCATACCTATTCCCTAGTTCTCGGGGGTTATAGGGCCGCTCGAACCGGATAATGGAGTCGCTGGTCTGTCCTGTAGGTGAGTGTTACCGCTATCGCGGACGCCCGCTATCGACTCTCATTTCCTCCCCCTGCAGGGTGTCTGACCCCCGACACTCGGTGGGTTGGCTGACTCACGACTGTCACCATGTTCGGCCACGAACCGGAACCGATTGCCACTATATCGGTACCGCGGGGAGACGTGCCGGTACCGAGTCGTTATCGGCGGCGGAGCGAGTTCGCTCAGCCGATGGACGAATCCGTCGTCGTCTCCCCTGACTGGCTGGCAGCGAACCGCGACCGCCCCGACGTCCGCCCCGTCGATGTCAGAGACGCCTGGGAGTTCGACGCCATCGGCCACGTTCCCGGTGCCGCCAGCATTCCCTTCGACAGCTACCGCGACGACTCAGACGCTGACCGCGGTACCCTCCCCGGTGCCGACGCCTTCGGTTCCCTGCTCTCTGCAGCCGGTATCGGTCCCGGCGACACCATCGTCGCCTACGACGACACCCACGGCGTCTTCGCTGCCCGGTTGTATCTGACTGCACTCGAGTACGGCCACGACGATGTGCGATTGCTGAACGGGGACTACAGCGTCTGGAGCCGAGCGTACGAGACGACGACGGCCGCTACCGAGTTCGAGGCGACGAACTACGAGCCCCATCCGCTCGACCGGGAGGAGAGCCCACTGGTCGGCCGCGAGGCGGTCGAGGCCGCACGCGAGCGAGACGCGCTGCTGGTCGACACGCGAGAGCGCGACGAATTCGCGGACGTGCATCTTCCCGGTGCCGTTCGCTTCGACTGGCGCGAGGCCGTGGACGACGAGACGCGACGGTTGCTTTCGGAGGGAGATCTGCAGGGGGTACTCGAGTCCCACGGCATCACGCGGGATCGCGAGATCGTGCTCTACTGTAACACGGCGCGGCGGATCAGCCACACCTACGTCGTCCTGCGGGCGCTTGGCTACGAGGACGTGGCGGTCTACGAGGGGAGTCTCACGGAGTGGTTGGCGATGGACGGCAAAATCGAAACGGGAGCGCCGTAGGTGGGATGGAAGTGCGTGCGCCTCGGCGACAGCGTTCCAAACTCACTCTCGGAACCATTTTGGCGTGACAGTTCGTTCGTGCAATCATCGCAATGGTCCCCCGACGCCACCTCCTGAGCAGTCTCGGCTGTGCCGCTCTCGCGGGCTGCACCGCGGTCCTCCCGGACGACGGCACACAACTGGGTTCGGTCGTCGCGTCGAACTACACTGACGACGAGCGGACGATCGAGGTCCGAATCGCCGCAGACGACGAAACGGTGTCGACGACGACGCACCGGTTGGACGCGATTTCCGAGCAGGTTCCATCTGACGAGCAACTCTCCTGTGAATGGAGTGACGATCCGGACGAGTTCGTCATCGAAGCCAGACGAGAGGACTCCGAGTGGCGAACGCTCGACGTCTCCGAGCGAGCGACGGGCGACTGCGCTGCGGTGGGTGTCCGCGCACGCGACCGGGACTACCTCCCACCGATCGAGTTCACCGTCCACGAGTGTTCCGAACTCGCGGACGACTACGGCTGTGGGTTTCTCGAGTGACGGCTCTGTCGCCGCTGTCGTTCCATTTTCGCAACTCAGGCGCCGCTGACATCCCGCCAATCCGGTGCCGTCGAATACTCTCGCGAAGATAGCTCGTCGAACGCCGCGTAGACCACCTCCGACAGCGCCGGGTGCACGTGCACCGGTTCCGCAACGTCGTCGACCATCCCCGATCCGCTGTCCATCGCGGTAACGACCTCCTGAATCAGCGTCGACGCATGCGGGCCGACGATATGACAGCCCAGTATCTCACCCTCAGGTGAGGCCAGCACCTTGACGAAGCCGTCGGCGTCGAGGATCATCCCCAGCGGCGCGGTTCCGAACGGGAGTTTTGTCGACTGGTACTCGAGTCCCGCCTCTGTCAGTTCCCCCTCAGTTTGCCCCACGCTCGCGACCTGCGGCGACGTGAAAATCGCGTGCGGCATTGCGTGGTAGTCAACCTTCTCGCCGGCGTCGTCGAGCACGTTCGCGGTAACGATTCGGGTTTCGTAGTCCGCCGCGTGTTTGTAGGGTTCGTTGGCGAGAACGTCACCCACCGCCCAGATGTTGTCTGCGGTCGTCTCCAGCTGCTCGTTCACCTCGACGTGGCCCGAGTCGTCTGTCTCGACGCCGGTTTCCTCGAGGTCGAGGCTGTCGGTGTTCGGCCGTCGGCCAGTGGCGAACAGGAGTCGCTCGGCTTCGAGTTCGACCGGTTCGTCGTCGTTCTCTCCACTGTCGTCCCCTTCGTCGCCGTTCCCTCCGTCATCGCTCGGCTCAGCCGTCACGACGACTCCGTCGGCCGTTTCCTCGACCGCCGCCGCCTCGTACCCCGTGTAGAGCTCGCAGTGGGACTCGAGTGCATCCGTCACAACCTCGCTCACGTCGTCGTCCTCGCGGGGGACCAACTGCTCGCTGCGGCCGACGAGCGAGATCTCGGTGCCGAGCGCGCCGAAGAAGTAGCCTAGTTCCGCGCCGATGTAGCCGCCGCCGACGATGACGAGCGAGTCGGGCTGTTCGTCCAGAAAGAGTGCGTCCTCGCTCGTGAGGTAGTCGACGTCCTCGACGCCGTCGATCGGCGGCACGACGGGACGGCCGCCGACGGCGATGACGATTGTCTCCCCGCGGATGCGCGAGGGTGTACTCGAGTCCGATCCTGACGCCGCGTTTGATTCCGACGCGTCCTCGTCGGTCGACTCGACGATGATCGTTCGGTCGTCGACGAACCGTCCCGTTCCGTGGTAGCGGGTGAGGCCGTCGGTGTCGTCGAGCGACGATTCCTGGTTGTCCGCCTTTTCGTAGACGGTGTCGTGGATCGCCGCGGTGAACTCGCCGAACTCGATCTCTTGCAGGTCGGCGCGGACGCCGAACTCGGCCGCGCGGCGCAGTTCGTCGACGATGTCGGCGCGGTGGATGAGCGCCTTCGAGGGGACGCAGCCGCGGGTGACACAGGCACCGCCGAGCGGACCGGGTTCGACGACAGCGGCAGTGAATCCCTCCTCGACGGCGGCAGTTGCGACCTGACTACCGGAGCCGCCACCGAGGACGACGAGGTCGTATTCGTCGGTGCCGCCGTCTGTGACTGTGCTGGTAGCAGTGGGTGCAGTGGAAGCAGTGGTCCGTTCGCTGGAACCGTCAGTGCGCTCGCCAGCGTCGAATCCGGTCATCGGGGGATCGACAACGGCCGACGGCGTAAAACAAGGGGATGCGCTGGCTGGTCTGGTTCGAACGCGTGCCAGCGGCGGCGAAACTCACAGCCAGTCGTCGCCGGTATCGTCTGACTGGCCGTCTCTGTACGTACTGACCGCCTCCTGGAGGTTCCCGATCGCGATCTCTTCGGACTGGCCCTGGCTCGAGACGCCGGTCTCCTCGTGGTCGGCGATGTAGAGGCCGTTCTCGTTGACGCGAAGAGTGACGGTCTCGTCGCGGAGTTCGTCGTACGCCGAGAGGTCGACGGTGAGTTCACGTTCGGTGTGGGTGTCGGCATCAGCGTCGGAATCTGCATCCGAAGGCATACCTCCGCTTTGTCGCCGCACGGGTGAAATACTCATCGACGCGCTGCGACGCGCTTCAACGTACTTCGACGCGCTACTGTGGCGTCGTCGTTACGTTTCCCTGATGGGGTCTCTGAACTGATACGTAAACTCGACAACCGATGCGCACGACCCGGAATCGGCCGCCCGTCCGATTTCTGGCCGCCGAGTCCACGAGAAAAAGGCTTTAACGACCACGCCCCGTACATCCTGCAAATGGTACTCGACGATCTCGGGAGTTCTCTGCGGGGCAGTCTCGATAAGCTCCGCGGGAAGTCACGAATTAGCGAGGAGGACGTCGAGGAGATCGTCAAGGAGATCCAGCGCTCCTTGCTCTCCGCCGACGTCGACGTCTCGCTCGTGATGGAGCTGTCGGACAACATCAAAGAGCGTGCACTCGAGGAGGAGCCGCCAGCCGGGACGCCGGCGCGGGACTTCGTCCTCCGAATCGTCTACGAGGAACTCGTCGGCCTCATCGGCGACTCAACGGAACTGCCACTCGAGGAGCAGACCATCCTGCTGGCGGGACTGCAGGGGTCGGGGAAGACGACCTCCGCCGCCAAGATGGCCTGGTGGTTCTCGACGAAGGGGCTTCGCCCGGCTGTCATCCAGACGGACACGTTCCGACCCGGTGCGTACGATCAGGCCAAGGAGATGGCCGGCCGCGCCGAGGTCGACTTCTACGGGAACCCGGACAACGACGACCCGGTCGAAATCGCACGGAAGGGACTCGAGGAAACGAGCGAAGCCGACGTTCACATCGTGGACACGGCTGGCCGCCACGCACTCGAGGACGACCTGATCGATGAGATCGAGGAGATCGAAGGTGTTGCCCAGCCCGACACGTCGCTACTGGTCCTCGACGCGGCAATCGGGCAGGGGGCCAAGGAGCAGGCCCAGCAGTTCGACGAGTCGATCGGCATCGACGGTGTCGTCATCACGAAGCTCGACGGTACGGCAAAGGGTGGTGGTGCCCTTACTGCCGTCGACCAGACTGACAGTTCCATCGCGTTCCTCGGGACCGGTGAGGAGGTCCAGGACGTCGAACGCTTCGAACCGGACAGCTTCATTTCCCGGCTGCTCGGCATGGGCGACCTCGGACAGCTCGCAGAGCGCGTCGAGCGCGCGATGGAGCAGACCCAGATCGAGGACGACGACTGGGACCCCGAGGACATGCTTCAGGGCCAGTTCACCCTGAACGACATGCAAAAGCAGATGGAGGCGATGAACAACATGGGGCCGCTCGACCAGGTGATGGACATGATCCCCGGCTTCGGCGGCGGGATCAAGGACCAGCTTCCCGACGACGCGATGGACGTCACCCAGGAGCGGATGCACAGCTTCAGCGTCATCATGGACTCGATGACCGACGCCGAAAAGGAGTACCCGAAGGCCATCGGCGCGAGCCAGATCGAGCGCATCGCTCGGGGCTCCGGGACGAGCGAGGAACAGGTCCGCGAACTGCTCCAGCAGTACAAGATGATGGAGAAGACCATCAAGCAGTTCCAGGGGATGGGCTCCGAACAGGAGATGCAGCGCATGATGAAGCAGATGCAACAGGGCGGCGGCGGTGGCGGCGGGATGGGCGGCCTCGGTCCGTTCTGATACCCGTTACGTTGTTTTCTCCACCCTCTCCACCCACTTCTGGCGCATTCTCTCTTCCGTTCCACCGGTATCTCCCCTCACGGACCCGGCATATGCTCTCCACATCATGTGTGAGGTTAGACACCTATCCAGACCAACCGTATCCACGTTGCCCTTCCCTACCTCTCCGTAGCTGACATATCGACCAGCACGTTAATACAGCCACACTCACATTCTCGACGTAATGAATCGACGCCAGCACCTCGCTCAGCTCGGTGGTGTCGGCCTCGTCGCGCTCTCGGGTTGTCTCGATACCATTTCCGGCGACGAGACCGACGTGGTCGTCGCGGACCGAACCGGACAGCGCGCGCTCGACCGCGCGATTGGCCGACTGAACGAAATTGCGATCGAACTCAGTGCAGACACGGGTACGGATACTGATACTGATACCGACGCCGACGCTGACACCACCAGCAACAGCACCGCCGCCACTGACCCCAGTTCAGGCACCACATTCGATCCCGACCCACACCACGACCGGCTCGAGTCCGCTCGCTCCTTGCTCGACACTGCGGCCGGTGAACTCGAGTCCGACCGTCAGGCGGATGTCGACCTCGTTCGTGACTACGCCGACGTACTCGAGGGGCTCGTCTCAGTCACTGCAACCGTGACCGACGACGAACTTGAGGGCGAGATCGAGGACGTGAGCGCCGCGTTTGAGACAGACCCAGCCGACGAGACGACGGGGGACGCAGCCACAGACGACCTCGACGACGCCCGCGACACCCTCGAGAATCGATCCGGTCTCATCGGCGATGCACAGGCCCTCCTCGAGACCGCCACCCAGACGGTCGACGGCTTCGACGACTCGCGCTATGAATCGCTACCGACCGTCGACCGCACGCAGTTGGGCGATGGGCTCGAGGCACTCGAGTCCGTCCTCGATTCCCAGGCGGTGCTGGTGTCTGGCTACGACGAGTTGCTCACGGGCTACGACGACCTCGAGACTGGACGCGACCGCTTCGCGGACGACGAGTACGATGGGGCCGAAACGGCGTTCCTCGACGCAAAGTCGTCGTTCGAAGCGGGGACGGAGACGATCGAGTCCGGCAGCGACTCCGCATCGACCGAACTCGTGGATGCGTTCGAGACGGCTCACTGCCAGGGAGAATACCTGCAGACGGCTGCGGCGGAGTTTGCAGCGAGCGCAGCGGCTGCTGACGACCGAGATATTGCAGGGGCCCAGCAATACCAGGAGGCGGCAGAAGACGCGCTCGCGGCGGCTGACGAGTGTAGTGAGTGAGCAGTCGGAACCGGTGAACCGCCTCGGGGTCAAGCTCCGAGGCACTCGCCTTGTTTATCTGTAGAGTAGGACGCGATCAGTTATCGACTGGCTTCCCGTCTTCTGTCGGCGGCGCAATCTGGTCGATGTACTCCTCGACCGTTGGTTCCTCGACGCGGACACGGACGCTGATCTCGCCGAGTTCGTCCGGTTCGCCGACGGAGAAATTGATTCGATCCTCGAAGGCCGCCTGCTTCTTGAGCGCAAACGAGAACGTGTCGCCCTCGCGCGTCGAGAAGAACTCGCCGCGAGCGGTGTCGAGAATTTCCTGTCTGTGCAGCAACTCTGAGAAGTGGTCCATCGAGTGTGTCTCGGCGTGAATTTCGCCGAAAGACTCCTCGAGGTCGGCGTTCGGGAAGATGTTGGCGACGGCGTCGGCGACCCGACTGGTCACCTCGGTGTCGTAGACCGGTGCGGTTGCTTCGACGTCGACGCGGTAGATTTCGGACATTGCTCTTGACGCTTGCTTCGGTGGGTACGACTTAGGGTCTAACGGTGTGGTTCGTCTCGGGACTGAACACAGCGAGCTACGGCTGCGGCTCTTCGGGTTCTGCTTCGCTCTCGGTTGCGGTGGTCGCGCTGTCGGACTCGCCTTCGCCCTCGCGCTCGCGCTCGCCCGTGGACTCGGCAGCAGCTCCGTCGCGAATGATCGACCGAATCTGCTCGTGGAACGACTCGAGTGACTCGGTGTTCTCGACGACGATGTCGGCACGGTCCATCGCGTTGTCCATCCCGAAGCCGCGCTCGCGCTCGTCGCGGGCTGCGAGCCCTTCGCCGCCGTCCGCTTCGCTCGCATCACGGCCGCGGGCGTCGATCCGCTCGGCGCGAACGTCGAAGGGGGCCTCGATACTGACCAGCGTGAACGCCTCGCCGAATCGCTCTTCGAAGGCGTCGACTTCGACATCCGAACGGATTCCGTCGACGAGCACCGTTTCGTGATCCGTGAGACGGTCTTCGATCATCGGGAGCGAGCGCTCGGCGATGGCCGCCGGCCCGTTTTCCTCGCGTAGCGCCTGTGCGACCGTTCCGTGGTCTTTCGCCGGGTCGAGCCCGCGGTCTGTGGTTTCCTGCCGGACGACGTCGCCCATCGTCACGACCGGAATCCCATCCTCGCGTGCGACGGTGGCGGCCTCTCCCTTGCCGCTTCCGGGGAGTCCCACCGTTCCGATGACGTGCATCGAGAACTCCTACCGCCGAGACGTGCATAAGGGCTGTGTTCGCTGTCGCGGATCACTGGTCGGCGGTCGTGGATCGGTTCGTGGTTTGCGGTTCGCGGCTCGAACTCCCAGCTCGCACCCAGCACAACCCGGTTCTGACCGTGAGATCGTTCATTTTAGAGGGACTCGAGTACCGGCCGTTTCACGCGTCGAAACTGTGTTAGGGCCGGCGTAGCTGCCAGAACAACTCTTTCAGCTATCGCGTGTTTTCAGCGGTGTCTGTAGTGGGCTGCTAGTCGCTGTCCGACCGCCCCATCTGTAACTGTGTTGGAGCGACTGTAGGGGTCAGAGTCCACCCAGGGCGGCTGACAGCTGTTGCAGCGCTGGAACTGTCGGTGTGGTTGCAACAGATCTATTCGAAATCTGAAACGCTGATAAGTCGCCTGAATTCTGCACGACGATTCGAACGAACTCGATCCATTATCTGGCACCCTCACATCGGGCCAGATGCCGATATGACAGCACCGACCCTCGACCGACGCCGCTTTACGAAGCTTGCCGGTGTCGGTATGATCGCGGCCGTTGCGGGCTGTATGGACGATGAAGAGGACGACGATCTCGGCGACGACGACGGCGATATCGGAGCCGACGACGACGGGCCGGGTGACGACGGTGACCCAGGCGACGATGGTGACGATGATATGGGCGACGGAGACGGAGACGAAGACGAGGACGAGAGCGAAAATGGAGACGAAGACGACGGTGTCGAGAACGGCGACGAAGACGACGAGATGGAAAACGGTGACGACGATGAAGATGGAGTTGGTGACGATGAAGACGAAGATGATGCGGACGCGGACGAAGACGGGGCCGGCGACGATGAGGAAGATGGAGTCGGTGACGACGATGAAGACGATGCAGACCCCTGACGCGGACAACGGTGCGTAATCACGCCTGACGAACACGCGGCACATCGCTTTTTCTGGCGGCGGCGGAGTACCAGTCAGTCAAAGGGTATAAATTGGCCTGACGAATACCCACCAGATGGCGACCGTGGGCACGTAGCTCAGTCTGGACAGAGCGTCGGACTTCTATCCTCGTTGCGGTTGCGACGGGGGAAGACATCCGATGGTCGTGGGTTCGAATCCCATCGTGCCCGTGCGAAACCTATCGTTTCTGGACCTGTATCCAGCGGTTCGCGTACGGATTTTGTAATCAGCTGGATACTCATCGTCACACCCCCACAACTAACAGTTGGCTTACAAATACAAAACTATCTGAAATGTATGGTGCTGATATGGTCTCCAAACGCGCCTCTATGGCCATCTTTCGAACACAAAGAATTTACCACTCAGCCGGCGTTTCCCGGTATGCAGCGCCGTACCTATTTGACTCTCGCTGGTTCAATCGGGTTAGTCACTACTGCTGGCTGTCTCTCCGAGGAACAGGGTGACCACGAGGAGAACACAGATTCCGACTCTCGCTCTGACTCGAGTACCGATTCTACTCCCGACTCCGAGCAGGACCAAGCCGATGACTGTCGGACCGAAACAGAAACCGAATCGGATCACCGCTACGACGAGTGGCAGACCGTCAGCGCCGGTCAGGCGATAACACTTCGAACGGAACTGGAAACCGGCGACGAACTCGAGATACTGGCCGTCCAGACGGACGATGGGGCACGCCCACGTGTCCGGGTCGAGGACCCAAACGGCGATCTCGTACTCGAGACGGATGTCTCCGAGCGTATCGAACGACGCAGTACCGCCCAGCAGGCGGGCCGGTACTACATCCAGTTCGAAAATACTGCGACAATGACTGCCGGCGAGTGGGATCTCGATCTCATCGTGCACCAGGAAGTCGAGACTGAGGTCTGTTCGTAATTCGTGTTCAACTCGAGTAGGTGGACCGCTGCAGGGAGAGTGCAGGGATCGTGTCCCTGCACTGCGACGAAATCTGGGTGAGCAGATTCTGGTGGAGTTGGTCTCGCGGTGGTCTGCAGGGTGCGTT
Source organism: Natrialba sp. SSL1 (assembly GCF_001861355.1). GTDB lineage: Archaea > Halobacteriota > Halobacteria > Halobacteriales > Natrialbaceae > Natrialba. Next base: position 132,330 of record NZ_MASN01000060.1, on the reverse strand, counting down.
GGAGACCAGTTCAACCAACAGTATAAACGACCATAAACTATCCATCTGTTCCCAACATTTGCCAACTGTTGACACGGAAGCGAATCGGGGTGGTGTCGATAGCTGCTCCATCAATGGACGGTGGGCGGGGGACGTATTCGATTGTCTGTTTCGTTCCCTCGCGTGGTCCCAATCTCCACTCGCGACTGGTACCACCGTCGTAGCTAGTAACACGAGTGTTACGTGGTTGGCCCAGTGTCTCTGTAGGCTTCATATGGGCAGGTAACATAGTGAAACTACATGAGCGACGAGTCAATTCCAGTGACGCCGGAACTGCCGGACAGTCCCGTCCACATGCAGGGCACCGACCACATTACCATCTGGGGGAGCAACGCCGAGGATACGATCGAGTTCTACCGTGATCTGCTCGGAATGCCGCTGGTGCTTCGCCAGCCGAACCTCGACGATCCGTCCCAGACACACCTGTTCTTCGATACGGGCGACGGGCGTATCCTGACGTTTTTCGTCAGCGACGACCGGCCCTCGGCCCGCGGTCAGCGCGGCGGCGTCGGCGCGGTTCACCACCTCTGTTTTAGCGTCGATCCGGACGAGTACGAGGAGACGATGCAGGCACTCGAGGACGCCGGCTATCAGTACAACATCTTCGACCGGGGCATCTTCCACTCGATCTACACGCGAGACAACAACGGCCTCGTCATCGAGCTTTCGGCGGATAAGTACGAGATTCCGAACGACCGCCGCGGAGAGATTCTGGCGAAGGCACAGGAACTGCGCGAGGACGACGGTGCGGAGTACGCCAAGGACGAGCACCTTCGCGGTGCGATCGAAGAACTCGGTCTCGAGGTCGTCGAGCACGACTTACCCGACGCAAGTGCTGGCACCGGTGGGCTGTAATGACGGTACCGACAGAGCGCGGGAACGGCGGCGACGGTGGCGATGGCGGCACCAGTGGCAGCGACGACAGCAACGACAGCATCGACGGTCCACATCAGGGCCAATCGCTCGTAACAGCCGGAACGGAACTCGAGTCCGCCGACGCGGCGATGGTCCTCGTACACGGCCGCGGAGCGACCGCGCGGAGTATCATCCAGATGGGGAGCGAGGTCCACCGGGACGGACTCGCGCTCCTCGCGCCGCAGGCCCAGCGCAACGAGTGGTATCCGAACTCGTTTCTCGCGCCGGTCGAGTCGAACGAGCCGGGGCGAACGTCGGGACTACAGGCGATTTCGGATGCGATTGAGGTGGCAAACGAGGCCGGCGTGTCGACCGACCGAATCCTGGTGCTCGGCTTTTCGCAGGGTGCCTGCCTCGCGAGCGAGTACGTCGCGCGCAACCCGCAGCGCTACGGCGGGCTGGCCGCGTTGAGCGGTGGCCTGATCGGTGACGAGATCGAGGTGGCGGACTATCTCGGTGGAGAGACGGCCGCTGACCTCGACGGCACCCCCGCCTTCCTCGGCTGCAGCGACGTCGACCCCCACATCCCCGAAGAGCGGGTCCACGAAACCGCGAGCGTTCTCGAGGAACTCGACGCCGACGTGGACACCCGCATCTACGAAGGGATGGGCCACGGCGTGAACGAGGACGAACTCGAGGCAGTCGCTTCGATGGTCGCTACGCTGGTCGAAGAGTAAGGCCCAACACGCAACGTATCACGGGTGGTGACTCTCCGGCTCGGTACAGCCGCTGCTTATGGCGTTCTCGGTCCTATCGCTGTCTATGGGAACGGATCGCTGGCGCGTGAACCGACGGCGAGTACTCGCCGGTCTCGGTGGCGCGGCAGCGATTACTACAAGCGCTGGCTGTCTGGGGTTGGGAACAGAGTCTGAGGGCGGCGGGAACGACCCGGAGACGGCTGGCAACGAGACCGAATCCGACAGCGACGACTCGGGGCCGGTTACCGATGCAGCCGAAACGACCGTCACTGACACCGACCCAGACACCTGGGCCGACGTTTCGACGATTCGACTCGACGCCTACGTCGGTGGCTGGGTCGGTGTCGAACCCGATCATATCGACCGCGTCGAGAATCCCACACTCGTTCTCGTCGAAGGACAGGAGTACGAGCTCACTTGCGAAAACCAGGACAACGTCAAGCACAACCTCGCGATCCACGACGAATCGGGGGCGGTCGTCGGCGAGCTCTCGTCCCCGATCGTCGCGACACCTGGCGAAACTGCAACGCTCCGGTTCGAGGCACGTCCGGAGATGGTGACCTACATCTGCGAGCACCAGCCGGTGATCCAACTCGGCGACATTCAGGTTGTCGACGGCTGAACGGTGGTCTCTGCCCCACAGAACCACTCTCACAGCACGACTGGTCCAGTTTCTGAGGACTGGCTAGCACTTCCTTTCTTGGCGGTGTAGGAATTCGGGCAATGACACAGGTACTCGAGAACGAGGTTGCAGTGATCACCGGCGGCGCGAGCGGAATCGGCCGCGCAATCGCCCGACGGTTTGCCGCGGATGGTGCGGATATCGTCATCGCAGATATCCAGGACGCCCCGCGCGAGGGCGGGAGGTCGACCCACGAACTGATCGATGAGGAGACGGACGCCGAGACGGCCTACGTCGAGTGCGACGTGTCGTCCGTCGACGACCTCGAGAGCGCTGTCGCGGCGGCCGACGAGTTCGGCGGTGTGACGGTGATGGTGAACAACGCCGGCATCTTCCACGGCGAGGAGTTCCTCGAGACCGAAGAGGAGGCGTTCGACCGGATGATGAATATCAACGTCAAGGGCGTCTACTTCGGCGCGCAGGCGGCCGCACGGCGCATGGTCGAAGCCGACGGCGGGAGCATCATCAACCTCTCGTCGGTCGCCGGACTCGAGGGCGCGGGTGAGTTCGTCACCTACTGTGGGACGAAGGGGGCGGTTCGGTTACTCACGTATTCGATGGCGGCGGTACTCGGCCCTGAGGATGTTCGCGTGAACGCAATCCATCCGGGATTGATCGAGACGACCATGACGACCGACGACGTGTCGATCATCGGCTCGGAGGACGAGGACGCCTTCCTCGAGACGATCCCGTCTCGGCGCGCGGGTCAGCCCGACGAAATTGCGGACGCGGCGGTGTATCTCGCGAGCGACCAGTCGTCGTATGTGAACGGGGAGTCGCTGGTCGTCGATGGCGGGATGACTAACACGCAGTAGTTCGCGGTTTGCAGTTCGCGATTCGCGTTCCCTCGCGTTCTCACCGCGTTACCGGACGACCGTCACTGGAACCGGCGCTCGACGAACGATCTTTTCTGCGATGCTGCCGAGGAGCACCCGTGAGACGCCCGAGCGGCCGTGGCTGCCGACGACGATGTGGTCGATGCCGTTCGACTCGTCTTCGGCGAACGCGACCACTTCGTTGTCCGGCCGACCGATCGCCGTCTCCGTTCTGAACTCGACGTCCGGGTTGCTCGCGAGTTCTGAAATCTCCTCACGAAGCGTGTCTGAGACCTCGTCTTGCTTGTCCTTGAGCGCGTCCTGAACGTAACTGACGCTCGCACCGGTGTAGCCCTCGGCGGCTTCGACGACGCGAAGGAGGACGATTTCGTCGTCAGCGTGGGTGGTGAACGCGTATTCGACCGCCTGCTGTGCGGGTTCCGAACCGTCGTATGCGACGAGAACTGTCATACGCTGACGTTCTCCCCGCAGGCGTATAAGCGCGGCTGCCGGTTCTACCCCAGCAAAAACGGCTGGCCGCCGTGTTTGTTCGACTACTCTTCGAAGCCGTCTTCGAATCGGAAGATGCCGTCTCGCTGTACGACCTCGCCGTCGACTTCGATGTACGAATCCTCGCTCATATCGACGATCATGTCGACGTGGGTCGCGCTCTCGTTTTGCTCGTTGCCCTCGCCGATAGTGTTGTCGTAGGCGCGGCCGACCGCCATGTGGACGGTGTCGCCCATCTTCTCGTCGAAGAGCATATTGTACGTGAACCGGTCGATATCGCGGTTCATCCCGATCCCAAGTTCACCGAGTCGGCGCGCGCCGTCGTCGGTGTTGAGGACCTCCGTCAGGATCTCCTCGTTCTTCGCTGCGGAGTGGGAAACGACCTCGCCGCCCTCGAACTCGAGATAGACATCCGTAATCTCGCGACCCTGGTGGTACAGCGGCATGTCGAACAGGACTTCACCCTCGACGCTGTCTGGCTGTGGTGCGGTGAAGACCTCGCCGCCGGGCAGGTTGTGCTCGCCGTGGTCGTTGATCGTCGGGTTGCCCGCGACGGACATGGTCACGTCGGTGGTGTCACCGCTGACGATGCGGACCTCCTCGGCGGGGTCGAGGATTTCGACCATGTTCGCCTGGTGGTCGCGCTGCTCGTCCCAGTCCTTGTTGACGGCGTCCCAGACGAAGTTCTCGTAGCCCTCGGTGCTCATTTCGGCGAGCTGGGCGTTCGCGGGCGCGGGGTACTGGGTCAGACACCAGCGCGTCGAGAGGCGCTCGTTCAGGATCGGCCGGTGGGCCTTCCCGTAGGCGGCGCTGACTTCGGGGTCGACGTCGCTGGTCTGGGTGACGTTGTCGCCGGCGCGGATGGCGATGTAGACATCCGTGTTCTCGATGAGCGCGAGTTCGTGTTCCGGCGTCTCGAACTCGCCGTCGCTGGCGCGAAGGAACGCACGCTGCTCGCGCTTGCCGGTGCGCTGGCTCGTCGTGACCGGGTTCGCCCCCTTCTCCCCAATAATTTCGTGAAGTGCGACGACGAGGTCCTCAGCGACGGGATGGGCGTCGATGACGACGTTGTCGCCTTCCTGCAGATCGACCGAGTGATTCGCGATAATCTCGGCGTGGTTACGGATTCGCGGATCCATACTGGACGAGTATTCGCAGTACTGGGATACAGTTTTCGAATCGAAACTATCAGTTCGAAGGACATCCTCTCCCCGTCAGTCCATCAGTCAGCCGAGCGTCGTCCCCGTTCAAACCCCTCTGTTGCTCACACCTGCCGGCTCACCGCCCCGCCCCACCATCCGCCAGAAAAATCCCCAGATAGATCGACGCGAACGCACAGCCAACTCCCGCGGCGAACGCGATGACGAACGGGGACTCGAGTACGACCTCGCCACCGTCCTCGAGGACCCAGCCGCTGAAGCCGACGGTGAGCAGGGCGATGGCGAGCAGTCGAAGGATGGAGACGAGTTGGCGGCCGCGTTTGGTGGTGGGCTTGTCCTTGCCCTCGTCTCCGGCTTCGGTCTCAGTTGGCACGGTCAGTCACCCAATCCGTGTCACTGCTCCCACTAACGCTTTGCTGAGTGCTGGGTGGAACGCCACCAGCCCCGTTCGCTCCTGCGTTTTGTCCGTCCGATTCATCCAGCTCGTCCAGTTCCTGGCAGAACGAGACGGTCGCAGCCGTCAGCACGAACGAGAGCGGAACCCCCACAATGAGGGCAAGTCCAAAGCCGATCACGGGAACTGTGCTCACGAACAGCGAGAGCGGGATGGAGACGACGAGACCGACTGCAACGTGCCCGAGTGCGAACTGGAAGTAGGCCCCGCCGGCAAGGGCGTGTCGGGCGGACCGACGAAACGCCTCGATAACCGGTTCGTCGGCGACGACGAACAGGAACGGCGTGGCGTAAAAGAGGTACGCCAGCACGAATATGACGGGAATCGCGAGCAGGACGAGCGCAGGACTGACCAGCATCAGTGGAATCGCGAGCAGAAACGCACCGAAGACGAGCAGATGATAGACAAAGAACGGCGGCGTGTACTGTTTCACGAGCGCTGCTATCGCGACTGGTTCGCCGCGAAGCCGTCGATCTAATCCGCCGATATAGCCCGCGGCGATCACTGACGCGATGAGGGCGTACACCACGAGAAGTCCACTGATCAACCCGAGCAGTGAGATCCCGCCGATTTCGGGTGGAACGACGACCGTCTCGAACGGCGTTTCGATCGTTACGTCGGCACCGGCGGGTCCGTGGCCAGTAGCTGTGCCTGTTCCAGCACCGGGATGCACCGCACTCGACGCCCCGGTCGTCTCGGCGTCGGGAGCGTCGATAAACGCCCAGAGGTCGAGCAGCGGGTTCGGTAACGGGAATTTCGCAGAGATAGTAAACCCACTCTGTGGTGCCATCGTCCGGGCGACCTTCCCGAGTTCGACGAGCGAGAGGGCCAGCGGAACGAGCATGAACGCCGACAGGGAGCCGAATCGGTCGATGATCCGCGAGACGTGTTCGTTGAAGGATCGGGGTGTCGGCGTTTCAGATCCGGGAGGCGAGGAAGCGGAAGGAGACGAAGGGGACGAGGGAGGGGAGTCGGACGGGGGCGAATCAGGAGCCATACGACCACAACAGATGGCTGACACTTCAACGTATTGTTTGGTGGGCTCCGAGAGCCAGACACAATACTATGATCACCGATACGGCGTACGGGTGTCCGAGTATGAGACTCTCTGGCTGACCGCCCGCACATGCCAGCGTTCTTTGCCGGCGACCGGCAACTGCGTCGCATGATCGACTTTCGCTCGGATACCGTGACGACACCCGACGATCGAATGCGCGAGGCTGCCCGAGACGCCGAGGTCGGCGACGACGTCTACCGCGAGGACCCGACTGTGGCCGAACTCGAGTCCCGCGTCGCTGCACGGCTCGGCACCGAGGCAGCGATGTACTGTCCAACGGGCACGATGGCGAATCAGATCGCCGGTCGCGTCCACACCGAACGCGGGCAGGAGGTGCTCGCAGACCGCAAGAGCCACGTCGTGAAGTACGAACTCGGGGGCTTTGCAGACCTCGCCGGCCTGCAGGTGCGGATGCTCGACACCGGCCGGGGCGTCCCGACGCCAGAACAGGTCGAGGCCGGCCTCGTCGAGGAGGAACTCCACCGACCCGGCACCGGCCTGCTCTGTCTCGAGAACACCCACAACGCCCGCGGCGGCCTCGCGATCGACCCCGAAAAGATCGCTGCCGCAGCCGAGGCGGCCCACGAGAACGACGTCCCCGTCCATCTCGACGGCGCGCGCGTGTTCAACGCCGCGACGGCGCTCGACGTTCCCGTCGCCGAAATCGTCGATCCGGTCGACACCGTCATGGTCTCGCTCTCGAAGGGCCTCGGCGCGCCGGTCGGCTCGATGCTCGCCGGCTCCGAGGCGTTCATCGAGGAGGCCCGTCGCACCCGCAAGCTCCTCGGCGGTGGCATGCGCCAGGCCGGCATCATCGCCGGCCCAGCACTCTGTGCACTCGAGAACGTCGAGTCACTCGCAACGGATCACGAGAACGCCCGCGCGCTCGCGAACGGGCTGGACGAGATCGACGGCTTCGACGTGCAAGCGCCGGAGACGAACATCGTCCTCGCGGACGTTGCTGGTACCGGGCTCGACACGGAGGCGGTACTCGAGTCCTTAGAAGAGCAGGACGTGCTGGCGACGGCGTTCGGCCCGACGACGGTTCGGTTCTGTACGCACCGCGATGTGTCGGCGGACGATGTCGAAGCGGCACTCGAGCGGATCGAGGCGGCGTTCTGAGGCGGCTCTGTCTGATTTCAGGCCGTCACTGACGACGGACGCGGCGCTCCCTCTGACTTTTGCGTTGTAATTCGTGGTTGCTTTGGGATGGACGCTGTCGCGCTGGCTACCGGCCCATTCCATCGCGGAACTCGAGTACCGTCCGCCGGAGCAGCAGGTAGGTAAAGAAGATGAGCGAAAGCAGGATTACGACGATGGCGATGATGACGGGGTCGTCAGGGATGAAGCCGAGCATACGCGCGGGGTACAGCCCGGGTGTGCAAAGTCGTTTCGACGTTCGCCGGCTTCGAGCGGTCGACGGTCGGCGTCAGTGTAGCGATTCATACGGTTTACTGTAAGTCATTTCCGGCACACCCGCGATCCGTGCGGCGGTTGCACCGGTAAATCGTTACAGCAATCCGTATCAGTCGCCGGTGACTACCACCAGCGGTTCTCGACGAGCCGGTCGACCGCCTCGCGAATCGTCTCCTCGTTGCGCGAGAAGGTGAACCGGACCCAGTCCGAGTCGGCGTCGGGGTCCGTGTAGAAGCTACTGCCCGGGACGGCGGCGACGCCGGCCTCGCGGATGAGCCGGTAACAGAACTCGATGTCGTCCTCGTCGGTCGGATATCGCGTTAGAATGTAGTACGCGCCGTCTGGTTTGACCGGGTCGAGGCCCGCTTCCTGCAGCCCGTCGTAGAGGATGTCGCGTCGCTCTTCGTAGGAATCCGAGAGCTCCTGGTAGTACGAGTCGGGTAGCTCGAGCGCTTCGACGCCGGCCTTCTGGAACGGCGTCGGCGCGCAGATGCTCGTGTAGTCGTGGATCTTCCGGAGTTCCTTCGAGAGGTACTCGGGTGCGAGACAGAAGCCGACGCGCCAGCCGGTGACGCTGAACGTCTTCGACATGCCCGTACAGACGATGGTCCGGTCGGCGAGGTCGCCGACCTCGACCGGACTGATATAGTCGTCGGTGTAGACGATGTGCTCGTAGATCTCGTCGGTGAGCACGATCAGGTCGTGTTCGAAGACGAGTTCCTCGATGCGCTCGAGTTCCTCGCGCGTGAACACCTTCCCCGTCGGATTCATCGGGGTGTTGAGCACGATGATCCGGGCGTTCTCGGCCGCTGCTTCGAGTGCCTCGAAGTCGATACCGAGGCCGTCAGTGATGTCGATAGGAACGGCGCTCGCGCCCGCGAACTGGCTCGCGGGGATGTAGCTCTCGTAGACGGGTTCGAAGTAGATGACCTCGTCGCCGGGGCCGGCAAGCGAGAGCATCGTCGACATGATGGCCTCGCTGGTGCCGCTGGTGATCGTGACCTCGGTTTCGGGGTCGTACTCGACGCCCTTCCACTCGGCGTAGCGCTCGGCGACGGCGTCGCGCAGTTCGGGCAGCCCCCAGGTGATCGTGTACTGGCTGTCGGTCTCGATCGCCTCCTGAGCGGCGGCCTTGATCTCGGGTGGTGTCTCGTCCTCGTCGGGAATCCCCTGTGAGAGGTTGATCGCGCCGCGGTCGATCGCCTCGCGAGTCATCTCGCGGATGACCGACTCGGCGACGCCCGAGGTTCGGGAACTGCCGATTGCACCGTCGTCGAAATCGGGTGTTCGTGTCATTGTATCACTCCGCGAATTTGCGCTCGAGTAGCGTCACGAGCAGGTAGGAGGCGAGTCGCTGGGTGCCCTCGTCGGAGTCGTACCGGGGTGCAACCTCCATCATGTCGACCGCGCCGACGTCGTCGGTCTCGCCGAGCACTTCCATCGTCTTGAGCGCCTGGTGTGGGGTCAGTCCGCCTGGCACAGGAGTGCCGGTTCCCGGCGCGACGCTCGGATCGACGGCATCGATATCGAAGGAGACGTAGACCGCGTCGGTTCCCTCGGCCGCGGCGGCGACCGCGTCGGCGACGACCGACGTGATGCCCTGGTCTTCGACGTCGCGCATCGTGTAGAGATTGAGTCCGGTTTCCTCGGCGAACTCGAAGAATTCGGGAGATTCGTAGCCGCGGATGCCGACCTGGCTGACGTGCTCGTAGTCGGTGTACTCGGAGTCTGCGATCAGCGCCGTACTCGAGCCGTGGAAGTCCGTGCCGAAGACGGGACTCTCGGAGGTGGTGTCGGTGTGGGCGTCGATCTGGACGAAGCCGACGTCGTCGTGTTCGGCACCCTCCGCGAACCCGCGGAGAGCTGGGAACGTACAGTAGTGGTCGCCGCCGAGCATAACGGGGAACGTCTGCGATGAGACCGTCGCCATGTGTGCGGCGATGCTCTCGGCGGTCGTCTCGCTGTCCATCGGGAAGATCGGTGCGTCACCACAGTCAGCGACGCTGAGATCGTCGAAGTTCACCTGCTTCCCGGTCTGCATGTTCGTGAGTCCGCCCTTGTAGTCGGAGAGATACGCCCACCAACCGCTTGCGCGCCGGATGGCCTGGGGGCCGTAGCGCGCACCCGGTCGGTTCGAGACCGCACCGTCGTAGGGGACGCCAAACGTTGCCGCGTCGACGTCGGAGACGTCACCGACATCCCGCATCTCCCCCTTCAGGAACGTCTTCGGACCAGCATACGCGAGTTCCACGTTCGCTCCCTCAACTGACTCTCGGAACGCGGCCGCGGGATGCTGGTCGCTCATCGGGTATCCACCTCGAGTTGCTGACTGCCAGCCAGCGCGGTCGATTGCGAAGCATCCCCTGTCACTGTTCCGACTGCTCGCGACTGCGAGAGATCGAGTGTCATTCTAATACATCCCGGCAACTAGTTGCCACCCTATTCGTTTCGCGACAGCACTAATAAGGTTACGCACCGCGTGCGGACAGCACCCAAACACAACCACTCTTCCCGAACACATACGGGGTGACCCAGGCTCGAACTGACTCCTGTTCGATGCCAGTGTCTCCCCCCAAAACCAACCCGAACCCAAAGCTTGGTGGTCTCCCTCATCCACTATCCTCTGAATGGCTCCGGAGCTCGATAGACGGACGTACGACCTCCTTCGACTCGTCGACCGCCACAGCCCGATCGGCAGCATCCAACTCGTCGAACTCATGCAGCTCCACGGCTACGACATCAAAGACCGGACGATCCGGCTCACACTCTCCGAACTCGACGACCTCGGGCTCACGGAGAAAGTCCCCGGCCAGGGACGGCGCCTGACACAGCGCGGCCGCGACGAACTCGAACAGGGCGACGTCAGCAGCCGCCTCGAACAGATCCGCGCCCGCATCGCCGCCCTCACTAGCCGCGTCAGCTACGACCCGCTCGAGGACACCGGCGCACTCGTTGCCTCGGCCGCCTACCTCGACGAAGACGCCGTCGATGAGGCACTCGATCTCGTCGCCTCACTCGAGTCCCTCCCGCTCGGCCCGATCCCGATCGCACTCGAGGACAGCGCCGAGAGCGAACCCGGCGACGTTCGCCTGCTCGTCCCCTCGAGCATCACCCTCGATGGCGTGCTGCTCGCTCACGGGGTCAACGCGGATCTTGCGACGGCAGGGTTACTCGAGTACGAGCCGGTTGCGGTGTCGCAGCGATTGGATGGGGATGAGGATGGGAACGGGGACGGGGACGGGGATGGCACCGGCGAGACTGAAACCAAGAGCCAGCCCGCAAGCGGAACTGAGAGCCATGACCCGGACGTCGACATCCAGAGCGGCGGCCGAATCGTTCGCTACGTGGACGTTATCAACGGCGAGGGGTCGTCGATCGACGTTATTTCGCTGTTGATCGAGTCGGGGCGTACCGACGTTCGGAGCGTTCTCGAGGGCGAGGGACCCGGACTGCTGGTCGGCGACGGTCGACAGTTCCCGATCAACCGGTACGAGGAGGCCCGCGACCTCGCGGTTGCGAGCCGCGACGCGATCGGTGGCGTGCTGGACTTTCGGCGGCCCCGCGAACAGGACAAGCTTCCGAACGGCAGTTCCGCATGGGCCTTTGGCTCGTTGACCTACGTCGGTGCCGGCGAACTGCTGCTCTCAGCGCTGAGCGAGTACGACATCACAACCGAGTGGGATACGTTGTACGGCACGGCCGAACGGAGCACGTTCGAGCCGATCGAGACAGTGGTTCCAGCACCGCTCGACGATTGAGACGGCGCTATTTTCCGTACCCAGCCAGTTCAGCGCTGCTCGACTCCGTTCACTGTCCTGTCTCTGGCTGTGCGTAATCACACTCACAGACTGGAAAAACGGGAGTCGGCACTCGAGACTCAGTACTCGGTACTCGAGTACGTACATAATCGTCACGGCGACACGGGGTGCCTCTGAGTGGTCGTGGGTGTCGCCGCGCTCGAGTGTTGGGTGTTACCAGTCGTAGTGCTCGGGACGACGCGATGCGAGTGCGTCGTCGTACGGTGTGAGTTCCTTGTTGCGCGCTCGAGTGAGGTCACACGCCGTCGTGAGCGCGTGCTCGCCGTCGACTGGTGCCGGGCCGGCGAGCGGGAGGCCGTTCGGATCGAGGATAACGCTCTGGCCTTCGAACGTGACGCCGCGTTCCGTTCCTGCGCGGTCTGCACAGGCCATGAAAACGCGGTTCGCGTTCGCGTGGGCGAGCGCCTGATGTGCGCCGATCGTCCAGCCGCCGGGTCGGGTCCCGTCTGCGGGACCGGGGACCCAGTTGGTCGGGACGGCGACGAGGTCGACGCCCGCTTTCGCCTGCGTCACCGTCAGTTCGGGAAACCAGAGATCGTTGCAGATCTGGACCCCGAGTCGGCCGAACGGTGTGTCGACGACCGTCACCTCGTCGCCGGCGGTGAACCAGCGATGCTCCTCGTTCCAGAGGTGGAGCTTTCGGTAGACGGCCTCGACGCCGTTCGGTGAGACGACGAGGGCGCTGTTGTAGTATCGGTCGTTTGCGTCGGTTGTGTCTGTGTCCGTGGTTACGTCTGTATCTGCATCGACGTCCCCGTCCACGGCTTCGGGAAAGCCGCCGACGATCCAGGTGTCCGTCTCGGCTGCGACAGCGGCCCACGCGTCGGCCGTCTCGCCGTCGCGCGGTTCGGCCATCGCAGCGAGTTCGGCTTCCGATTCGAAGACGTAGCCTGAGGTTGCGAGTTCGGGGAGGACGATCAGATCGGCGGTCGCGTGCTCACGGACGAGTGCGACCGTGTGCTCGCGGTTGCGCTCGACCTCGCCGAACGCGGGTTTCGTCTGTGCGACGACGATCCGCGCGTCGGTAGCGGCCGCCGGTGCGTCCGCGGCCGAGCCCGGTTTGGTATCCGAGTCTACACCCGAACCCGAACCCGCATCGGTCATTACTCCCAGATCCCTCCGGAGAAGCGGTCAATCGCCGTCATCACGACCACAGTGAGGGCGATGAAGACCACACTGGCGGCCGCGATGGTCGGCGAGTAGCCGTACCGAAGCGAGTTGAAGATCTCGATCGGAATGGTGTTGACGAGGAACAGCGACAGCAGCCACGCGATGATGTACTCGTTCAACGAGAGGATGAACGCGAACAGCGCACCCGAGATCACGTTCGCTCGGATGAGCGGGTACGTGATGGTTCGCAGCGTTCGCAGCGACGATGCGCCGAGGTTCATCGCGGCCTCCTCGTAGGTTCGGTCAATCTCGTCGAGCCCCTGTGAGATCAGGATGAACGGGAACGGTGCGTAGAAGATCCCGTGTGCGACGATGATGCTCGTCCGCGAGCCGGCGATGCCGAGCTCGAGGAAGAACACCAGGAACGCGACCCCGATGATCACCGGCGGCACGAGGATCGGTAGCACACCAAAGGTGCCGTAGATCGAACTCCACTTGTAGTCGAATCGGTCGAGAGCGAAGGCGAGTCCGCCGCCGATCGTCGTACTCAGGAGTGCTGCGGCCCCTGCGATGGCGAAGCTGTTGACCAACGCCACCATCCACGATTCACTCGTGAAGAACTCGACGTACCACTGCATGGAGAACCCACCCGGTGGGAACGTCAGGAACTGTTCAGGAGTGAACGAGACGGCGATGATGATCGCGATCGGAACGGCGATAAACGCCATCGCTGCCGCGACGTACGCACGGAACGTTACCCAGATCACCGATTCGCGCGTTTTGGCGTCGACGCGTGTGACGACCGAGTCGATTGCGCTCCCGATCTGACCGGCGACGGCGGTGAGCCCGATTGCCGACGCGGCGCTACCGAACCCGCCACGAACCTTCGCGAACGGGCTGGATCCCGTCGAGCCGGGTTGCTGGGAGCCGCCGTCGGTCGCGACCTCTTCGTTCCCACCGAGGCTGCCCGCGGTGACGTTCGTCATGCGGATGAGCGCCCAGAGGAACACGATCACGACGAGGATCAGGCCGATACTCATCGCGGCGGCGAACGGGTAGTTACTCTCGCTCATGATCTGCTGTTCGATCAGCACCGGCAGCGTCCGTTCGGCGGAGCTACCGAGCAGTCGTGGCAGCACGTACGAGCCGAGCGCGAGGATGAAGACGAGCGCCATGCCGCTCGTGATCCCGTTCTTCGAGAGTGGGAGCGTCACACGGCGGAACGTCTTCACCGACCCCGCACCGAGGTTCTTCGAGGCCTCGAGCAGTTCGCCGTCGATATTCCGGATGCTGCTGTAGAGCGTGAGGATCATGAACGGCAGGAAGACGTACACCATGCCGACGACCAGTCCCCAGTAGCCCGGATAGAACGACTGCGGCTCGGAGAGAATTCCGGTCGCAACGCCGATCGAACTCAGGACGCCGCCGGAGGCCAGGATGACCTGCCAGGCGTACGCGCGGATGACGTACGTCACCCACAGCGACGAGATGATGGTGATAAGCAGCAGGCTACGCAGCCACGGTCGGTCCATCCGTGCGAGGTAGTACGCGATCGGATAGCCAAGCAGCAGCGAGAAGACGGCTGTCACGAGCGCCAGTTCGATCGTCAGCCACATCTGGCTGAGATAGAGTCCGGGCTCGATGAACGGCCAGGACGACGTGAAGTCGACACTGACGAAGCGGAGGTAGTTCTCGAACGTGAACCCGAATTCGTACTGTCCGCCGGGAATGTTCACCCAGAAGCTGAAGACGAACAGCAGACACAGCGGGACGAAGAAGACGGCGACGAGCCAGAACAGCGGATACGACAGTGCGTACCACTTCGCTCTCGCTTTCAGGCCCGCACGCCCGGCATCGTCCCCGCTTGCGGTGTCACTACCCGTCGCTGTTCCACCGTCGGCTGCGAGTTCGGGAGCAGCCTCGGTGGCGGGGGTGGTGTCAGTGTCGGCGCTGGTGTCGGTATCGGAACCCATCTATGCCTCCACGAGTCGACAGTCGTCGGCCGCGACGGAGACCGCCACTCGGTCTCCGGGGCCTCGTTTGTCCATCCCGCTTCGCCGAACGACGGTGATTTCGCGGCCGCTGTCGGTTTCGAGATGGAATTCGACGCTACTGCCGAGGTGTCGCTTGAAGGTAATCTCTCCCTCGAAGACGGTCATCCCGCCGGCGTTCGTGCCGCCGTCTGCGCTGGCTGCACCGGCGTTGCCGGCGGTCCCGTCGTCGAACCGGAACCGCTCCGGACGGATGACGACCGAAGTGTCGTCGCCGGCCGAGACGCCGTTCTGTACCGCAGCCTGTACGGAGACGTCGTCGCAGTCGACCATCGCGTAGTTGTTCTCGACCGCCGAGACGGTCCCGTCGAAGATGTTTGCCGTTCCGAGGAAGTCCGCGACGAAGCGCGAATCAGGGTCGTTGTACACCTCTTCCGGCGGACCGACCTGTTCGAACTTGCCGTCGTTCATCACTGCCAGACGGTCCGACATCGTCAGCGCCTCTTCCTGATTGTGCGTGACGAAGACGGTCGTGATCCCGATTTCCTGTTGAATGCGGCGTAGTTCGACCTGCATCTGCTCGCGCAGTTGCTTGTCGAGGCTCGCAAGCGGCTCGTCGAGCAACAGCGCCTTCGGTCGCGGTGCGAGTGCACGTGCGAGCGCGATACGCTGCTGTTGGCCGCCCGAGAGCTGGTCTGGCGTGCGGTCGCCTACCCCGGGTAGTTCGACGAGTTCGAGCATTTCCTCGACGCGGGCGTCGATCTCCTCGGTGGTGTAGTCACCCGAGGCCTCCATCCCGTAGGCGATATTCTCGTGAATGGTCATGTGCGGGAACAGCGCGAAGTCCTGGAAGACCATCCCGGTGTCTCGCTCGTACGGTGGCGCGTCGGTGACCTCGTTCCCGTCGATGTGGACACTCCCGTCCGTCGGCGTCTCGAACCCGGCGATCGTTCGGAGGGTCGTCGTCTTGCCACAGCCAGACGGGCCGACGAGCGTTACGAACTCGCCGCTCTCGATATCGATATCGACACCTTTGACTGCGAGGACGCCACCCGGATACCGTTTCTTTACTCCTGCAAGTGAAATTCCACTCATGAACAATTAGATTAGATCGATTGACTTAGCCGATGATGAACTGTTCCCAGCGCTCACTAACCCAGTCTTCTTCCTCGACGTAGAGTTCGTACTTGGGCGTGATCGCTTCGTCCGGTCCTGGTCCGGCGATTTCCTCATAGAAGTCGTCGTCGATCTCGGAGTACTCGCGCTCGACCGTCGGACTCGTGTACAGTCCCTGTGCCAGTTCGTCCTGCACCGAGGGCTGACTCGCGTAGTCGATAAACTCGCGCGCCTCCTCCTTGAGGTCGGACGTCTCGAGTGTGACCCAAAGCCCGGAGTCGAGGATCGACCCTTCCTGGACGAAGTTCGACTGGACCGGCGCGCCGTCGTCCTGCATGACGCGCGTAATGTCACTGTAGAGCATCCCTGCCGGCACTTCACCGTCTCGGAGACGCTGCTGGAACTCCGCTTCGTTCTCGTACCAGAAGTTGGCCTGATCAGTGACGCCCTCGAGTTCCTCGAACACTTCCTCGACGCCGTCGCGGTCGTCGAGAATGTCCTGGCCGTCGAAGTGCACTTCTGCGGTAACCTCGAGCAGGAACGAGTTCGACGCGTACCCGAGCAGGCCGAGCGTGTCCTCGTACTCCTCATCCCAGAGCGCCTCCCAGGAGTCAACTGGCTCCTCGATGACGTCCGTGTTCTGGACGAGGTTGATGTACCACGACAGCGCGCCGATACTCGAGATACCGCCGTCGGCCTCGCCGACGAGGTCGTCGCTGATGTACTCGAGATTCTCGAACTCGTCGTCGTCCCAGATGTGCCACAGATCCGAGTTCAGTCCCTGAAGGACACCGGTCTGTGCCATAATTGCGACGTCGACTGGCGCGTCGCCGGCACCGACGGCGTTCTCGTACTGCGTGAGCGCTTCCTCGGATGTTGGTTGTGCCTCTGACTCGACGCTGATGTCGGTTTCCTCTTCGAACGGAGCGAAGAGTTCCTCGTCCATGACATCCTGGAACACACCGCCGTAGACCGCAACGGTCAGCGTGTCATCCCCGCCGTCGAGCATTCCTGTACAGCCTGCGAGCCCTCCGAGGGCGGCGACACTCCCCGCTGCCGCCGTCGATCGAAGGAACGTCCGTCTCCCGTGCGTGTTTTCTGCTGGCATACAATTGCCACCTACTCCACGTATGCTTGCTATCTCTACATAAAACTTCCCACAGTGCGTGGTGACGTGTCTCTTAGCGACACTGTTGCCCACTCCTCTCGTGTTATTTTAAATGACTTACCAGATGATGAGACGATCCGATATTTTGTGGTCCAACTCCATTCGAGAGTAGAATGAAGGTGTCAGCCTATTTTAGATCCGTTCGATCGTGAACCCGTGACAGCGTTTCCCACTCCGTCGCGATTCCTTCCTCGACGCAACGGGCGATGAGACACTCGGAGAGACCGACGCACGTCAGCGAGGCGAACGCCCAGCCCGGTTCATCCCACGGGAACGGACCGGGCTCGCGCGGCCGCCGTACGTCGATCACACCGCCGAGTTGGCGGCGAGTGGCGACTGCGAGTTCGTGTGCGCGGTCGTACTTTGCAAGCGGAAACTCGCGATTGTCGGCGACGAGAAGCCCTGGCTCACCCGCAAGCGCCGAGCCGACCGTCGTTCGACGCGCCTCTATCAACAGTGATACCATGTCGACCGTCGCTCGCTCGTCTCCGATCACGTCGGTGAACCGCCTGATCGCACCGCCGTGGGCGGCCGGCTCCGGATCATCGTAGGGGACGCTCTCCGGCTCCGCGTGGTACTCGACGACACCAGTCGTCTCGAGATCGGTGTCGATCCCTTCGTTGAGCAATACGCCGTCGATCGTTACACTCGAGGGCGCGGCGATCTCGAGGAACTCCTCGCCGTCGCGCTCGACCGACTCGACTGCTGTCGCGGCTGGTCCTAGCGGTGAGTTGTCGATCGCCGCGATGATCGCCTCGACGTCCGATCGGTTCGCCGCCGGCACGGTAACGGTACCCACGACAACGTCTCCGTCGTCGGTCTCTGGGTTGTACGTCACACGGCTTGTCAGGTCTGCGAGTCGCTCACGGACCTGTTCGACGCGGCCACTGACGCCGCCGCGGTCGAGCTCTGCACGGCCGGCAACTGTTAGCCGCCTTCCCTTTCCGCCCGCTTTTTCGGTCAAGCCGGCGTCATCGAGGTCTGCGAGTGTGAGCCGGACCGTTCGCTCGGTGATGGAGTATCCCCGCTCGCGGAGATGGTTGGTCAGGTGGACGCTCCCAACGGGTTCGTGGGCCGCGAGCAGGCGGAGAATATCGTACGTTCGTCGATCCGGATCGCTCGTCATCGTTCGATACCTACTGTGCAGCGGATAAATGCGTGGCGAGATCCGCGAAGGCGTCGATGTGTGCAGCAATGTCGTCTGCCGTATGCTGGACGCTGATCGTCCACTGCTGGGAGGCGTCGTGCGGGTGGGGGATGACGCCGCGGTTGAGCATCCCGAACCAGTAGGCCTCGTGGAGTTCCTCGTCGACGTGTTCCCAGTCGCGGAACGTTCGCACGCGCTCGTCGGTGAAGTACACCATTCCCTGTGACCCTGCGGTGACGACGTAGCCGTCGATGTCGGCGTCGGCCATCACGTCGCGGTAGCCGTCCGCCAGGCGTTCGGAGAGTTCGGTGACGTGATCGTATGCGTCGTCCGTGAGGATCTCCCGCAGCGTGACACCGACCGCGCGCAGCGAGAGCGGGTTCCCGTTGTAGGTGCCGTAGTGTGCCGCCCCGGTCGCGACGCCCTTCTCGAGATCAGCCGCGACCAGTTCCATGAGTTCTCGCTTGCCACCGAACGCGCCGACGGGATAGCCGCCGCCGATCGCCTTCGCGAGCGCGACTAGATCCGGCTGGACGCCGTAGTACTCGGCCCCGCCGCCGGGTGCGATCTTCGCGCCGGTCTTGACTTCGTCGAAGATCAGGACGGCACCGAACTCGTCGGCCAGTTCGCGCAGCCGATGGAGGAAACCATCTTCCGGTTCGACGACGCCGAGATTGAAGCAGGCCGGTTCGACGAGAATCCCCGCAACCTCGTCCTCGTGGGCGCGGAGCAGTCGCTCGACGCTCTCCGCGTCGTTGTACTGCGCCAGGAGGATGTTCTCTGGGACAGACTCCGGTATTCCACGGGACTCCCTGATCGGCGTTGGATCGTCGGCCGGTCCGGCCTCGTCGAGCGGCGGCATCTTGCTCACGAGGGCTGGATCGTGTGCGCCGTGGTACGCGCCTTCCATCCGGATGATCTTCTCGCGGCCGGTCGCCGCCCGTGCGAGGCGCATCGAGTGCATCACCGATTCGGTGCCGCTGTTCGTAAACCGGACCTGTTCGATCGCCTCCCAGCGGTCGATGAGTGGCTGTGCTGCGAACTGGATGAGATCACTCGGTCGCGTGTACAGCGTCCCGTCGTCGATCTGCTCTTTGGTCGCTTCGGACAGTGCTGGATGCGTGTGCCCGACGAGCTGAGTCCCGTTGTTCAGCGCGAAGTCCAGGTACTCGTTCCCGTCGACGTCGTGAATCCTCGTTCCCGTCGCTCGCTCGGCGTGAACGGGATACGGGTCGTACGCACGATACGTACTGCAAACGCCTGCGGGGACCAGCTCTCCCAGGTCCTCGGCAAGCGCCGCTGAGCCCGGTGTTTGCTCCTGGTACTGTTCGTGCTCGCTCGCGAGTAACTCCGCCGCCGACGTGTCGGATGGTCGTTCTGGCTCGGTCATCAAATCCCGGAAATGTACTTCCGGTTCTAGCATCAAGGATTCGCGTCTCAAATATACCTTTCGGCGATGGGGGTCTCGTTCACTGGACTCGACACGGTGTACTCGACACTATACTCCTTATTCGAAGCTTATCGGCCGGTCAGCACCACTGTGAGGCGATCCTGTTTGTCACTAAAACCGCTTTTTCACCTTACGCTGCCTATAACTAACTACCGGCCATTGGTGTAGATGCGCCTCGATCACGCCGCCAACGGCTCGGCGTCGTGTACTCGAGGACGATCCGATCATCCCCCCACGATCGCCCCCCTCACATCCCCTGACCATCGGTTGCCCGCCCATTCCCCGCTGGTCACTCGCTGCCTCCCCCCACTGCCCTCCCCCATCCACCACCTATCACCGGTCGCCACCCCGCTGGCGCACTCGCCGTCCTCCACCGTGCCTATTCGTCCTCGCACTCACACGTACGTCTCCACGTCGAGTGTCCCCTGACTAGTATCGTCGTCGCTGCTACTGCACTACGGCGAGACGACGATCGACTCGAGTACCGTTCCGTCTGGTTGGCGTAGTTCGCCGGTGAGTTTTGGGTCGTCGCCGTCGCCGTCACCGCCATCGTCACCGTTGTCCGTCTCCTCGAGGACGACGAACCCCGGCCGATTCCCACGGGGCTGGGCGTGACTGCCAGGATTGAGCAGCAGACAGTCCTCGGTTTCGATCACCGTCGGTCGGTGGGTGTGGCCCGAGACGACGACGTCGGCGTCGCGCGAGCGGCCGAACATCGCGAGTCCCATCTCGCCGCCGTCGCGGCGGTGGGTGACGGCGAACCGGACGCCGCCTGTCTCGACGACGCGTGCCGTTGGGAGCCGATCGCGAACCGCGGCGCTGTCCGCGTTGCCGTGTACTGCAAAGAGGGTGTCACACTCGCGCTGGAACGACTCGAGTGCGACCGTGCTCGTGAAGTCACCGGCGTGGATGACGGTGTCTGCCTCGCGCGCTGCGCGCAGCGCCTCGTCGGTTAGTTCGTGGCCGCTGTTGCTGTGCGTGTCCGAAAAAATCGCGATCATGGCTGCACTTTCACCCGCACGCGGGACGTTCCTTTCGACTCCGTTGAGTCCGTTCGACTCCGCTGGGCCTGCCGGCTCCTTGGTGTGCGCGCTCGCTCACGACTTAGCGCCCGCCGTCGCCGTCGTCGTACACCGCCACGATCGTCGACCCCGGCGGCCGCTCGTTCAGCACCGCTGTCACCGTCGTTGCCGCCAGATCAACGGTGGAATCGAGCGTCTCCCAGCCCGCCTCTGTCTCCACGGCAACGGCCACGTCCATCGGACTCGCACCCGGCGGCAATCCTTTCGGGTCGTAGTCGACTTCGAGCCGCATCGCACTCACCCCGGCAAGGCCGTCCAGTCCGACCAGTTCGACCGGTTCCGCGAGCGCGTCTGCAGGGATGTCCGTCGGCGAGCGGCGCACGCTGTCGTCGACGCCAAACCCGTCCGGTACATCACTCGCGACGACGGCCGCGCGAGCGCCGCCGAACTCGAGTGCGAACTCTGCGGTGTCACTGGATCGGTATCCGGGAATGGACATGGTCGACTCGAAGGGTGGGACGTACATGGCGCTGTAGCGCGCAGGTGCTGGCTGTGGTGGGTGCTACCATTTTCTTGTCTTCTCGTGTGGTGTGACCGATAGCCGTCCCTGGCTGAGACGAATCCTTTTATCGGAGCGGGAACCAATCACGTATCGTGTCCGAGACAGCCGGGTACATGCGCTTTTTCCCGTACGATCAGCCGTACGAGAACCAGCGCGAGGCCATGGACCGCATCCACAACGCGCTCGTGCGCGGACAAAACGTCCTCTTCGAGGGAGCCTGCGGGACCGGCAAGACCCTCTCGTCGCTCGTTCCCGCCCTGGAGGTCGCCCGCGAGGAGGACAAGACGGTCGTCATCACGACGAACGTCCACCAGCAGATGCGCCAGTTCATCGCCGAGGCACGCGCGATCACCCGCGAGGAACCCATCCGCGCCGTCGTTTTCAAGGGAAAGGGCTCGATGTGTCACATCGACGTCGGCTACGAGGAGTGTCAGACCCTGCGGGACAACACCCGCGCCGTCGTCGACGCCGAACAGGACAAACAGCAACTCGAGCGCCGCCAACGCGAACTCCTGGAGGAAAGCCAACAGGGCGACGGCGGCGCGGCCGACGCCCGCTCCGCGGTGATGGATGAACTCGAGTCCATCGAGGAGCGCCTCGACGATCTGGAAGACCAGAACGTCTGTGACTACTACCGGAACAACCTGACCGAAGACACCGACGAGTTCTTCGGCTGGCTCTTCGAGGACGTGCGCACGCCCGACGAAATCTACGAGTACGCAGAGCAGCGCCACCTCTGTGGCTACGAACTGCTGAAGGAGGGGATCGAGGGCGTCGACCTAGTCGTCTGTAACTACCACCACCTGCTGGATTCGACGATTCGAGAGCAGTTCTTCCGCTGGCTGGGCCGTGATCCCGAGGACGTCATCGCCGTCTTCGACGAGGCCCACAACGTCGAGGACGCCGCCCGCGAGCACGCCACCCGTACCTGCTCCGAGCGGACGTTCGAGTCCGCACTCGACGAACTCGCGGACGCTGACGACCCGCGTGCGGAAGACGCCGTCAACGCCCTCTCCGCGTTCCACCGCGCGCTCGTCGAAACGTACGAGGACTCCTTCGGCTTCGGCGAGCGCGAACGCATCGGCGAGAACTGGGACGACGTTCCCATCGCGAACGAGGGCCGTCGCGACGACCTGACACTCGAGTTCCTCCAGCGCTACGAGGGTCGCGGCATTCAGGAGGATCTCGAGGCCGCGATGAAACTCGGTCAGGAACTGGATGCAGAATACGAGGAGGCCTACCGCGAGGGAGAAACCGCGACCAGAACGGAGTGTCAGACCCTGCAGGCCGCCGCGTTCGTTAGCGCGTGGATGAACGAGGGTTCGAAGGAGGGGCTGTACCCCGTCGTCTCCGTCACCCGCGACGCGGGGACGGACGAGGTCTACGGTCGCGCGGAGATCTACTCGTGTCTACCACGGCAGGTGACGGGACAACTGTTCGAGGAGGTTTCCGCGACGGTGCTCATGAGCGCGACCTTGCAACCCTTCGACGTGACCGAGGACGTGCTCGGACTCGAGACGCCGGTGACGATGGCCTACGGGCTGCAGTTCCCTGCGGACAATCGCCGAACCTACGCCGTCGAGACGCCGCCGCTGTTCTCCTCGGACCGGGACGACCCTGCGGTGCAGGAGGACGTTACGGAAACCATCCACGACGCCGTCCGCATGACGCCCGGCAACACGCTCGCCTTCTTCCCGAACTACGGCGAGGCGAACCGATACGCGGAGCGACTCGAGTCCCGCTCGAACGTGACGGTCTATCTCGACGAACCGGGACAGTCGGTCGAGGAGCTTCGACAGGAGTTCATCGCCGACGATGGGGCCGTTCTCTGTACCTCGCTGTGGGGAACGCTGGCGGAGGGGGTGAGCTTCGACGGCGACGATGCACAGACGGTGCTCGTCGTCGGCGTGCCGTACCCGCATCTGGACGACCGTGCCGAGGCGGTCCAGGAGGCCTACGACGCGGCGTTCGACGGCACCGAGACGGGCTGGCGCTACGCCGTCGAAATTCCGACCGTTCGCAAGACGAGGCAGGCACTCGGACGCGTCATCCGCTCGCCCGAGGACGTTGGCGTCCGCGCGCTGCTCGACAGACGGTACTCGAAGCAAGCAAAGTCGGATCTCGGCAAGTACAGCGTCAACAGCACTTTCCCGCACGAAGAACGCGAGGAACTGCTCGATATCGGCCCGGAAAAACTCAAGTTCGCGATGCTCAACTTCTACGGCGACCACGACTGCTACGACGGCGACGCGCCCGCACCCTGAGCAGTACTGTTTCTGGCTGGTCGGTCACTCGATCGTGACGTGACCTTCGCCGCCAATCACTCGATCGTGACGTGACCCTCGCCGCCGATCAGCATGACAGCGTGGGTGCCGTCGTCCTCAACCGTCACCTCGAACGTCTCCTCGTCCTCGATCGTGCGCGTCTCGACGATGCCGTTCTCGGTGTGATCGAGTCGGAAGCCAACTCCCTCTCGCTCGAGATCCGAGTCGTTGTCGAGCGGGAAGACCTCCTCGACCTCGACGCTCACTGTCAGTTCGGAGCCTGCATCCGAGTCGAATTCGACGATTTCGTCCTCGCCGAGCGACGCGTCGACGCCACCGCCAAGGAGGCTGCTACAGCCGGCAAGCGGCACTGTTGCGAACAGCGCCAGGATAGACCGTCGGTTCATACTCACGCAACTCGTGACCAGGGCTGAATAACTTCTGGCCGTCTCCCACTCAGGCTGGCAACGACACCCGACTCACAGGGAGCTTGTACGCACCGTCCCAGAACTCGAGTTCGGTCACTGTCCAGGTCACTGGTTCGATGTCGCGGTCGGCCAGTTGCTGTGCCGTCTCGAGGTTACCACCGCGCGCGAGGGTCACGTGTGGTACGTAGTCGTCGCCCTCGAGTCCCTCGACGCAGTCGAACTCCGCGAGGAGCTGCCCGTGGATCGACTCGAGTCCGGGGCTCTCGACGGCCAGATACACGACGGGCGCAGAACCCAGTGGCGGGTCTTCGAAGTAGTCGATCCCCGTGATCTGAGCCTCGACGGCGGGCGCGCCCTCGAGTGCACGGTGGGCGCGACGCTGAAGCTGGGAGACGTGTGGGGCCTCGCCGAGCCGTTTGAGGAGACAGGAGTGATCCTCGCGGACGGTCTCGAAGCCGACGAGGCTGGGATAGAGCTGGTCGGCGAGCTGGCGGACGCGGCCGGGAACGGGGACGTTGACGCTGTACACGCGAGTAGCCGGGTGTAGTTACGGCAGTTGCTTGAGGGTTGTGTTGGCGGTTGTATTGTGTGATCTGGTGCCAAACGGGCGGGTGGCGGCTACATTCCTACAGTCGGTCGAGCAGCCACAGCACGATGAGCACGAGAATCGCGAGCATGACTAGCGGCTGCAGCAGGCCGATAATGCCGCTAATCAACGCGCTGAGGATCTCGATGACGAGGAGGACGGCCACCAGAACGAGGATGATCTTCAGGAGCGTCTCGACGTCGAGCGCGCCGCGTGAGTCGTTCATACATTCGTCTTGGGTTACCAGTTTGAAAAGGACTCCGCTACCGCGGTCGGAAAGACCTATTTAGTCGGCACCGGCAGTTGTAGGTAATGGACGGAAGGGGGCTGCGGGCCCTGGTGTGCGGACTCATCGTCGTTGGGTGTGTGCTTGCCGTCGTCTGGTCCGTTCCGGTCGCTGTGGTGGCGGATGCTGATTCCGGGACAACACAGGCGTTCCAGAGCGTACACGACGACGACCAGCTCGGGATGCAGGGTGCCGAGCACGGACAGCTGCTGGTACAGGAAAACGATGACGAGACCGGCGAGGATGATGACGGCGCCGACGATGGCGAAGCTGACGAAGACGTCCCAGAACCCGCCGAGGTCGGCCAACTCGACAACGCAACCGACGTCCACATCAGCATCTCGCTCTACGAGAACCGCTCGGCGATGTTCACCGTCGACTACCGGTTCGAAGACGCCGAATCCGAAGAGTGGGAACAGCTCCGAGAGGATGTCGAGGCGAATCCCGAGGCGTACGTCGAGTACGAACTCCAGGACTGGGATTCGATCCGCGCCGACGGCGAGAACGAAACCGAACGCGAGATGTCGATTTCGAGTGGCTCCGTCACGACGGACACCAGTTCGACACCGCAGGAGCTCGGTCACGTGACCTTCTCCTTCGAGTGGTCCTCGTTCGCCTACGTCGAACTGAATCAGATGGAGGCCGGCGACGCACTCGTCGACTTCACCCTCGTCGAAGGGCGTTCACTGCAGGTGTTCCCCCCGGAGGGCTACGTCATCAACGATGTCGAACCTGCCCCTGACGATCCGCGTGAGGACTCGATCCGCTGGAACGGCGGCGAGACGGAGTTCATGGAGGGCCAGCCCTGGATCGTCATGATAGAGAACGGCGATAACGAAACGGAGCCGACCGACGCCGAGGACGGCCCTGCAATGCCGTGGCTCATCGTCGGTATCGCACTCGGTGTGCTGGCTGCTGCTGGGGCAGGTGGTTGGTGGTACAAACGCCGAAGCGAGACGGCTACGCCACCCGCTGGAGCAGCTGACGACACCACCGATACTGACACCCTCACTGGTGGACCTCCACCAGCGTCGTCTGATCCAGCACCAGCCACGGACGCCGGCGCAGCCGGAAACGCCGACACCACTGGACCCAACGACGCGGTGTCAAACGGCCCACCACCCGAACTACTGAGCAACGAAGAGCGCGTCCTCCGACTGCTCGAGACACACGGCGGGCGCATCAAACAGCAACAGGTCGTCTCGGAACTCGAGTGGACCGAGGCCAAGACGAGCCAGGTCGTCGGTGGTCTGCGCGAGGACGACGAGATCGATGTCTTCCGGATCGGTCGGGAGAACGTGCTGGCGTTGCCTGAGGAAGACGAGGAGTAGAGACGAGACGTGGGATTGAGGGCTGTATTTTGCCTGTTGCGGTTCGCTGTTTTGTCCCTGTAGCCGTTCTCTCTCTCTCTCTCTACCCGTAGCGCCATCGTCGCCGGTCGGCTCGTTCGTGCAACATTTGCCCGACACGAGGGTTTAATACGACTCACGTTCGTACAGGTGTACAATGACGCAGTCTGCCGGACCCGCACCTGCGTTCGCTTCCTTCGGGACCGGCGGGGCTGTCTCGCCGCGACCACGACGACCGCGACCGGGCCTTTGAGCCCATTCTATCCCTTATCCCCCGTCCCCGACTGTTTACAAACTCGATAGGTATTACCTATTTTCCTGGTTAGCGTCCGCTCTACCACTAATTTTCAGAACTTTAGATAGTGAAATTTAAGTACGTCCATCGGGTTGATTCGGATACGATATGACACGCGTTGCACTTGCGTTCTCGGGCGGACTTGACACGACTGTTTGCGTCCCGCTGCTCGAGGAAGAGTACGGATACGATGAAGTCATCGGCGTCACTGTCGACGTCGGTCAACCAGCCTCGGAGTTCGAAGAGGCAGAAGAGACTGCCGAAGCGCTCGATCTCGACCACTACGTCGTCGACGCCAAAGACGAGTTCGCCGACCTCTGTTTCGATAGCGTCCGCGCGAACGCGACCTACCAGGGCTACCCGCTCGGGACGGCGCTCGCGCGTCCAGTGATCGCCGAGGCGATTCTCGACGTCGCCGAAGAACAGGACTGTACCGGCATTGCCCACGGCTGTACGGGCAAAGGGAACGACCAGCTCCGTTTCGAGGCCGTCTGGCGCGACTCCGATCTGGAAGTCATCGCGCCCGTGCGTGAACTCGGTCTCACCCGCGAGTGGGAACAGGAGTACGCCGCAGAGAAAGAGCTCCCCGTCGAGGGCGGCAGCGGGGGCGACTGGTCCGTCGACACCAACCTCTGGAGTCGCTCCGTCGAGGGCGACGAACTCGAGGACCCGAGCTACGTTCCCTCGACTGAAATCTACAACTGGACGGACGAGCCGTCCGGCGAGACCGAGGAGATCGAGCTCACCTTCGAGCAGGGCTACCCCGTCGCGATCGACGGCGAGGAGTACGAGCCCGTTGCACTGATCGAGTACCTAAACGAGCTCGCCGGCTCCTACGGCGTCGGCCGCACGGACTCGATGGAAGACCGCATGCTCGGTCTCAAAGTGCGTGAAAATTACGAACACCCCGCCGCGACGACGCTGCTCAACGCCCACGAGGCACTCGAAGGACTCGTCCTCACCCAGGAGGAACGCGAGTTCAAGCAGCTGATCGACCAGAAGTGGTCGAAGAAGGGCTACGAGGGCCTCGTCGACGCGCCACTCGTGGGTGCACTCGAGGGCTTCATCACTGAGACCCAGCAGCGCGTCACCGGCACGGTCACGATCCGCTTCGAGGGCGGCAAGGCCCGCCCAGTTGGCCGCGACAGCGAGTACGCCGCGTACTCGGCCGAACACGCCTCCTTCGATACGGAGACGGTCGGCAAGATCGCTCAGGAAGACGCCACTGGCGTCGCGAAGTACCACGGCTTCCAGCGCCGTCTCGCGAACTCGGTCACGACCGACGACAGTGAGGACGCGACGGAGGTCGAACTCGCAACGGACGGAGGCGAGGAGTAGTCATGACCGAGGAGAGTGCTCACGGCGATGCTGGCAGAACTGATGGCGGCGACATCGGCGGCGACGCATCGGGCGTCGTCCGGCGAGACCGCTTCAGCGGCGGCCCCGCCCGGAGCTTCCTCTCCTCGCTTGCGGCCGACGAACGGATCTTCGAGGCTGACCTCGAAATCGATCGCGCACACGTCCTCATGCTCGCGGTGCAGGATATCGTCGACGACGAAACGGCAGGCGAGATCCTGACCGCGCTCGACGCGATCGAGGTTGAGGGCCACGGCTCGCTCCCCGACGGCGAGGACGTCCACGAAGCCATCGAGACGGCCGTCATCGACCAGGTCGGCGAGGAAGGCGGCAAGATGCACACCGCGCGCTCGCGCAACGACGAGGTCGCGACCTGCATTCGCTACCGCCTGCGCGAGGACGTGCTGGACGCCATCGAGACAACGCTCGCACTTCGTGAGTCGCTCGCGGAGGTTGCGAGCGAACACACAGAGACGGTGATGCCGGGCTACACGCACCTTCAGCCCGCCCAGCCGACGACGGTCGCCCACTGGGCACTCTCCTACGAGGGTGCCGTCCGCCGCGACACCGAACGCCTGCTCGACGCCTACGCGCGTCTCAACCAGTCGCCACTCGGCGGCGCGGCGTTCGCGGGCACCACGTTCGATATCGACCGCGAGTACACAGCCGATCTACTCGGGTTCGACAGCGTCATCGAGAACTC
Organism: Natrialba sp. SSL1; assembly: GCF_001861355.1. Taxonomy (GTDB): domain Archaea; phylum Halobacteriota; class Halobacteria; order Halobacteriales; family Natrialbaceae; genus Natrialba. Next base: position 103,933 of record NZ_MASN01000060.1, on the reverse strand, counting down.
GATGGACGCCTCCTCGAGTCGGGACTTCCTGCTCGAGACGACGCAGGCGCTGTCGACGCATGCGACGACGCTGTCCGGCATCGCGGAGGACCTCATTATCTTCGCGAACCGCGGCTTCGTCGACCTCGCGGACGACTACTCCTCGACGTCGTCGATCATGCCCCAGAAGAAGAACCCCGACACGCTCGAACTCGTCCGCGCGGTCGCGGGCGACGCGGCCGGGAACGTTCAGGGATTGACGACGACGCTCAAGGGACTGCCCCGCGCGTACAACCGCGACCTGCAGCGCGCGACGACACACGCCTGGGACGCCGTCGACTCGGTGACCGAGGCCAGCGAGGTCGCCGCGGGCGCGGTTGCGACAGCCGACTGGAACGAGGAGGCGCTCGAAGCGGAGGCCGGCGCGGGCTTCTCGACGGCGACCGGCGTTGCGGACCTGCTCGCTGCGAACGGGATTCCGTTCCGTACCGCACACGAGCTAGTCGCGAGCGCGGCGCAACGCGCCGCGGAACAGGCGAACGGTAACACCGTGAACCAAGCGGCGGAACAAGGAGCCGACTACGACGCACTCGACGCCGCCGCCGAGGACGTCCTCGGCGAACCGCTCGCAACCTACGTCGACCCCGACGCCGTCACCGACGCGCTCGACCCCGCCCAGAGCGTCGCGAGCCGCGACTCCCAGGGCGGGCCGGCACCCGATGCGGTGGCAGATCAACTCGAGTACGCTCGCGATGCAATCGGGTCCGACGAGACGGTGCATACGGAGCTCGTGGATGAGCTCGATGCGGCGCACGCGGCGCTGCGCGAGGAGGTGAACGACTATGTCTGAGTGGCTAGTGTTCTGGTCGGAGTCGTGGCTGGTGCGATCACTGCGAGTGTCGCGACTGCCGCGACTGCCGCGACTGCCGTCCCCGTCCGGGGACAATACATAACATCTGTGACACACAGAACAAAATATGCGGGAAAATAGTACTTTGGTGCCGTTAGCGTAGTGTATGGTTATATAATTACTCTGTTATATTCGGTGGATTTAAGGGTGTCTGGTTCCCAGGTCAAGATACAATGACAGAATGCGTCGAGTGTGGGGCGGAAGTCTCCCTGCACGACGATCTGGAAGCTGGAGAGATTGTTGACTGTACGACCTGCGGAGCCGAGCTGGAAGTCGTCGACACCGCGCCGCCAGTCCTCGAGCGAGCCCCGGAGCTCGAAGAGGACTGGGGTGAGTGACCTTGCAAATAGGAATCCTCTACTCCCGGATCCGCAAGGACGAAAAGCTCCTCCTGACCGAGCTTCGCGAGCGCGGCCACGAGGTCACCAAGATTGACGTCCGCAAACAGTCGTTCGACATTAGCGAGGCCGCGGACGAGTTCGCGGACCTCGATATCGTCGTCGACCGCTGTCTCGCCACGAGCCGCAGTCTGTACGCGACGCAGTTCTTCGACGCGTACGGCATCCCCGTGGTCAACAGCCACGAGACCGCGGACGTTTGCGCGGACAAGGTCAAGAACAGTCTCGCACTCGAGAAGGCCGGCGTGCCCACGCCCGAAACGAAGGTCGCCTTCACGAAGGAAACGGCCATGGAGGCCATCGAGGAGTTCGGCTACCCCTGCGTCCTCAAACCCGTCGTGGGATCGTGGGGTCGCCTGATGGCCAAGATCGACTCGCCCGACGCTGCGGAGGCGATTCTCGAGCACAAGGCGACGCTCGGTCACTACGAGCACAAGGTGTTCTACGTGCAGGAGTTCGTCGAGAAACCAGGTCGCGACATCCGTGTGCTCGCGGTCGACGGTGAGCCCGTCGCGGCGATGGTTCGCTCGTCGGATCACTGGATCACGAACGCCGCGAAAGGGGCCGAGACTGATGTCTTCGAACTCGACGACGAGGCGAAGAAACTCGTGCAGAAGGCCAGCGATGCGGTCGGCGGCGGCCTGCTCGGTGTAGACCTCATGGAAACCGCAGATGGGTATACCGTCCACGAGGTCAACCATACCGTCGAGTTCAAGGCGCTCAACGACGCCGTCGAAACCGACGTCGCCGGCACTGTTGTCGACTGGCTCGAGGAGAAAGCCCAGAAGGCAGACGCTAGCGGGACCGAACTCGAGGTGACGTTCTGATGGCGGTCGGCACCGACGTCGATGCAAGCGCAGACGCGTCCGCCGAGACCGTCACCGCGACCGTCATCGGCGGCAGCGGCTTCACCGGCGGCGAACTCCTGCGGTTGCTCGCCGGTCACCCGAACTTCGAGATCGCGGAGGTCACCAGCCGCTCGAAGGCCGGCAAGAGCGTCGGCTCCGTCCACCCGCCACTTCGCGGGACGGACCTGCGCTTTACCGAACCCGAGGACCTGGAGAGCGTCGACGTTCTGTTCGCCGCGACGCCACACGGCGTCTCGATGGGGCAGGTAGACGACTTCTTCGAGGTCGCGGATACGGTTGTGGATCTCTCGGCGGACTTCCGCCTCGACACCGAAGAGCAGTACGTCGAGTGGTACGACGGCCACGACGCGCCGGAGTACCTGGAGAAAGCGGAGTACGCACTGCCCGAAATCAACCGCGAGAACCTCGCGGGGGCCGAACTCATCGCGGGCGGCGGTTGTAACGCCACCGCCACCATCCTCGGGCTGTACCCGCTGTTCGAGCACGACATTCTGGAGGGCGGGGAGCAGATCGTCGTCGACGTGAAGGTCGGCTCCTCCGAGGGCGGCGCGGGCGGGGGCGAGGCTTCGAGCCACCCTGAGCGTTCGGGTGTTGTCCGCCCCTACGCGCCGATGGGCCACCGCCACGAGGCCGAAATCGAGCAGTTCCTCGGCACTTCGGTGGCGTTCACCTGCCACGCCGTGGACATGGTCCGCGGCGCGAGCGCGACGAGTCACGTCTTCCCCAGTTCGCCCGTCTCGAAGGGTGACCTCTGGAAGGCGTACCGCGGCTGCTACGAGGACGAGCCGTTCGTCCGCATGGCCGCGGGCGGCTCCGGCGTCTACCGCTATCCGGAGCCCAAGTCCGTCGCGGGGACGAACCTCGCGGAGGTCGGCTTCGAACTCGATCCGTCGAACAAGCGCGTCGTCGTCTTCTCGGCGATCGACAACATGATGAAGGGCTCGGCGGGGCAGGCGGTCCACGCCGCGAACGTCGCCCTCGGCTTCGAGGAAACGGCCGGACTCGAGTTCACGGGACTGCATCCCGTGGGGGCGCCCTGAGATGACGGTCGTTGTCAAGATCGGCGGCGCACGCGCCGTCGACCCCGAAGGTGCGCTCGCGGATGTCGCCTCTCTCGTCGAAGACGGGGAGGACGTCGTCCTCACCCACGGCGGGTCGACCGCCGTCGACGAGACACTCGAGGACCTCGGCCAGGACCCAACCTACGTCGAGACGCCCGGTGGCGTCGTCGGCCGCTTTACGGACGAAGACACCATGAACGTCTTCAAGATGGTCATGCCCGGCAAGCTCAACACCGATCTGGTCGAGAGTCTGCACAACGAGGGCGTGAACGCCGTGGGTCTCTCGGGCACTGACGGCAAACTGCTCGAGGGCAAGCGCAAGTCCGCGGTTCGCGTCAAGGAGGACGGAAGGAAGAAGATTTTGCGTGGCGATCACTCGGGCACGATCGAGTCCGTGAACGCGGACCTACTCGAGACGATCCTCGCGGGCGGCTATACGCCGGTCGTCTCGGTTCCTGTTCTCGGACGCGAAAAAGAGAGCGCGGAACGACGTTCCGCGGATAACTCGAGCGAGCAGGGCTCGCGAGACGGTGGGTACACGGCTGTTAACGCCGACGCGGACCGCGCGGCCGCCGCAATTGCGGGGGCACTCGAGGCCCACCTGGTCGTCCTGACGGACGTCTCGGGCATCTACGAGGACCCCGACGACGAGTCGACGAAGATAGACGCAGCTGCGACGCCCGAAGCGTTCGAGACCGTCAAGACAGCCGCGGAGGGGTTCATGACGAAGAAGGTCATGGCCGCCGAGGAGGCTCTGGAAGGCGGTGCGACCTCGGTCACGGTCGCGTCGGCGAACGCGGACGACCCGATCACGAGTGCGCTCGCAGGCGAGGGAACGACACTCGAGCCCGGCGTGCTCGGTGACACCGAGACAGCCGATGCGGACACGACAGCAACGGAGGCAACACAATGAGCGGATTCGTCTTCTCCGAAAAACCGATCAGCATCGCAACCGGCGAGGGCGCGACGCTCACCGCCGAGAACGGCACGGAATATCTGGATTTCGGCGCGAGCTACGCCTGTACACCGACCGGCCACTGCCATCCGGACGTGGTCGAGGCAGTCCAGGAGCAGGCCGGCGACCTGCTGTACGTGCAGGGTTCCTATCCCGTTCAGGCGCGTGCTGATCTCCACGAGAAACTGGGGGCGCTCGCACCCGACGGCATCGAAAACGTCTGGCTCTGTAACTCCGGCACCGAGGCCAACGAGGCCGCGCTGAAGTTCGCCCGGAGCGCCACCGACGGCACGAAAATCGTTGCCGCCAAGCGCGCCTTCCACGGCCGCACCGCGGGAACGCTCTCTGCGACCTGGAAACCCAAGTACAAGAAGTCCTTCGAGCCGTTGCTCGAGGAGCACGTCGAGTTCGTCACCTACGGTGATGCAGTGGAACTCGAGTCCGCCGTCGCCGACGACACCGCGGCGGTGATCCTCGAACCGATCCAGGGCGAGGGTGGGATTCACCCTGCGCCACAGGATTACCTCGAGACGGCGCGCGAGGTCACCGAGGCGACCGACACCGCGCTGATCTTCGACGAAATCCAGACCGGAATCGGCCGTACGGGCGAGTTCTGGGCCTGCGAGGGCTCCGGCGTGACGCCCGACATCCTGACGACCGCGAAGGGCATCGCGAGCGGGCTTCCGATGGGTGCGACGCTCTGTGCGGACTGGATCGCCGAGTCGGCGGGCCCACACGGCTCGACGTTCTCGGGCAACCCCCTCGTTTCGGCTGCAGCGAACGCCACCCTCGACGTAGTTGTCGAGGAGGATCTGCCGGGGAACGCCGCCGAAATCGGCGGTTACCTGCAGGACGAGCTCGCTGCGCTCGACGTGCCGATTCGGGACGTTCGCGGCGAGGGCCTCATGCTCGGTGTCGAGGTGAAACGCGGGGCGAACGGCGTGCTTCGCGACCTCGCACTCGAGCACCAGATTCTCGCGCTGCCGGCCGGGCGTTCGGTCGTTCGCCTGCTGCCGCCGCTCGTGATCGACGAGGCGGCCGGAGACCAGGTTGTGACGGCACTCGCGGACGTGCTCGCGCCCGAAGCAGAGGCGCAGGCGGAGTCATGAGTTCGACGATGACGGATTGCGATACCGACGCTGACTCAGATGCCGACGCCGACACCGACACCGACGCTACGGCCGTCTCGACCGACGACGCCCGCCAACTGCTGATCGACCTCGTTTCGACGCCGTCACCCTCGGACGAGGAGCGTGCGGCCGCTGAGTGCCTCGTCGAGTTCTTCGAAACCTACGACCGCGAGGTCTGGCTCGACGACGTCGGCAACGTGCGCGCACCGGCTGACGACTCGGTGTTGCTCACCTCGCACATCGACACCGTGCCCGGTGAGATTCCGGTCGAAGTCGAGCCCGCGGACGAGGCCGACGTCGAGGCTGAGGTTGCCGAGGAGACCGGCGAAGATATCCTCTGGGGCCGCGGCAGCGTCGACGCAACGGGGCCGCTGGCCGCCATGGCCGCAGCCGCGGTTCGCACCGGCGTCTCGTTCGTCGGCGTCGTCGGCGAAGAGACCAACTCGCGCGGCGCACGCCACCTCGTCGCGGACCGCGAGGCACCTGACGCCGTCGTCAACGGCGAACCGAGCGGAACGACGGGCATCACGCTTGGCTACCGCGGCTTCCTCTCGGGAACCTACGTCGCGACCAGCGAGTCCGGCCACACCTCTCATCCCGAACCGAACGCGATTCAGCACGCGACGAACTGGTGGACGCGCGTCGAATCGGCGTTCGACAGTGATGATGGCGTCGGTCCATCGGACCGACGAGACGAAGCCGGCAAAGCCGGCGAAGTGCCGGTCTTCGAGCGCGTCACCACAAAACCCGTCGCCATCGACGGCGGCGTCACCGACGACGGCCTCTCCGTCGAGGTCACCCTCGACGCCCAGCTTCGGGTCCCGCCCGCGCTCGACATCGAGACCGTCCGCGAGACTGCAGAGGCCGAACTCGAGTGCGGCACCGTCTCGTGGGCCGAACCGATTCCGCCGGTGATGGAGAGCCCGCGCACCGAGGTCGCTCGCGCGTTCCGCGCGGCGATCCGCAACGAGGACGGCGAGCCACGGCTTCTGCGCAAGACCGGGACCAGCGACATGAATCTGTACGCCGGCGCGTGGGAGTGTCCGATGGCGACCTACGGCCCCGGCAACTCCGACCTCGATCACGCGCCCGACGAGCGCCTCTCGCTCGCCGAGTTCGACCGGTCCGTCGCGGTGCTGAGCCGCGTCGCGATGACGCTTACTGGAGGTGAGGACTGATGATAGACGCAGATACAGAGACAGACACAGATACGGATACGGATACAGACACGGATTCGAACATCCCCGACTCGCAGACGGACGCATCGCAGCCGAGGCACTTCCTCGAGATCGACGACCTCTCGCACGAGGAACTGCTCACGGTTCTCGTTCGAGCGGCGGAGTTCAAGCGAGCCCAGCAGGAGGGGACGGCCCACGAGGCACTCTCCGGCCAGACGCTCGGGATGATCTTCCAGAAGCCGAGTACACGCACGCGCGTCTCCTTCGAGACGGGAATGACGCAACTCGGCGGGCACGCCGTCTTCCTCGGCGAGGACGACATCCAGCTCGGCCGCGGCGAGCCGCTGAAGGACACCTCGCGCACGCTCTCGCGGTACGTCGACGCCGTGATGGCGCGCGTGTTCAAACACGAGAACATCGAGGTACTCGCGGAGTACTCGTCGGTCCCGATCATCAACGGGCTCACCGACGACGCCCACCCCTGCCAGACGCTCGCGGATCTGCTGACGATTCGCGAGGAGATGGGCGGCTTCGAGGACGTCTCGGTGGCCTGGGTCGGCGACGGCAACAACGTCGGCCAGTCGTTCGTCATCGGCGCTGCGATGACCGACATAGACGTCACCGTCGCGACGCCAGAGGGCTACGGCATGGACGACGCAGTCATCGACCGGGCGCAAGAACTCGGCGGCGACCCGACGGTCACGCACGACCCCGTCGAGGCGGTCACGGACGCCGACATCATCTACACCGACGTCTGGATCAGCATGGGCCAGGAGGACGAACGCGACGTTCGTATGGACGCCTTCGAGGGTTTCCAGGTCTGTTCGGACCTGCTCGCACACGCCCCCGACGCGTCGGTGATGCACTGTCTGCCGGCCCACCGCGGCGAGGAGATCACAGACGAGGCAATCGAGAGCGACCAGTCGATCGTCTTCGATCAGGCTGAAAATCGCCTGCACGCCCAGAAGGCGCTGTTGCACTGGCTACTCGAGTAGCACCACTCCAGATCCCGACCCAACTCGAGTCAACTGCTGATTTTCCTGCCACAATACGGTATTTCCTGCTCGATGCCGCTGCCACCGTCGTGAACGATCAGAAATCGTTATGTATTGGAACGGTATCACGTTTGATCAGCATGTCATTCAAACTGCTACTCGCAGTGTTCATCATGCTGATCGGTCCCGCGATGTTGATGGGACTCATCCTGATGTAGGGGGATTGCTCACAGATTCGGGCACGACAGCGGTACAGCGCACGATCGCCGTCGCCACACGAGTGGCACGGGCGACCATTTTCGGAGACAGCGATCCGCGAGCAGCGCTACTCCGCGGGTATCTGCCGTATCCACGCCCTTTTTGCCGGTCGCCCCCTTCCCGACGGACAGAACGATAATGAGTCTCAGTCTCTCTGCCGACCAGCCGGCAGCGCCCGCCGACGCCGCGGACGGTGTCTGGCTCGAGTGCATCGCGTGCGGCGAGACGTTCGCGCCGTTCGCGGACGTCCGCTACACCTGCGACGAGTGCGACGGCCTGCTCGAGGTGCGTTACGACGACCTGCCGACGTTCGAGGACTTCGCGGACGCCGAAGACCCCGACCAGGGCGTCTGGCGCTACGCCGACGCGCTCCCGCTCCCGTCGGGCGTCTCGATCCAGGAGGGTGCGACGCCGCTGTACGAAGTTCCCAGCCTTGAAGCTGACCTGGGACTCGAGGCGCTGCGGATCAAACACGAGGGGATGAACCCGACGGGGTCGTTCAAGGACCGCGGGATGACCGTCGGCGTCGCCGCCGCGAGGAAACTCGGCGTCGATCGGCTGGCCTGCGCCTCGACGGGCAACACGAGCGCCGCGCTTGCAGCCTACGGCTCCCGCGGCGGGATGGAGACGCTGGTGCTCCTCCCCGCGGGCAAGGTCGCCGCCGGAAAGGTCGCCCAGGCAAGCCTCCACGGCGCACGCATTCTGGAGGTCGACGGCAACTTCGACGCTTGCCTCGACATCGTCCAGGAGTTAGCTGGGCAAGGGGAGGCCTATCTGCTAAACTCGCTGAACCCGTTCCGACTCGAGGGCCAGAAGACCATCGGGCTCGAGATTCTGGAGGGCTTCCTCGCGGACTACGACACTGTTCCGGACCGGATCGTGCTCCCGGTCGGAAACGCCGGCAACACGTCGGCGCTGTACAAGGCCTTCCGCGAACTCGTGCAGGCGGGGGCACTCGATACGGACGACGTTCCGAAGCTGGTCGGCGTGCAAGCCGAGGGCGCGGCCCCGATGGTCGAAGCGATCGAGAACGGCGCGGACGAGGTCCGCCGCTGGGACGACGTGGAGACGCGCGCGACGGCGATCCGAATCGGGAACCCGGTCAACGCGCCGAAGGCGCTGCCGGGGATTCGGGAAACCGGCGGCACCGCGATTTCGGTTACCGACGAGGAGATCACCGAGGCCCAGCGCGACCTCGCAGGCGAGGGGATCGGCGTCGAGCCGGCCTCTGCAGCCTCCGTCGCGGGACTGCGAAAGCTCCGGAATGAGGGTATCGTCACCGAAGACGAACGCGTCGCCTGCCTGACGACGGGCCACCTGCTCAAGGACCCCGACGCGGCGGCCGCTGCGGGTCGCGAGCCAGAGCCGGTGCCGGCCGAGACTGCGGGCGTTCTCGACCACCTCTGAGTCGGATTTCTCGACGCGGTTGATTCGAGGGGGACGCGCGCGTCCCACTGAATCGAACATCGCCCGCTCGATCAACGGCGCTCGAAGTCGAAGGCCGTTAAACCTGTCTGACGCCCGACTGACTGACGCTTTTGTAGGCGTCCGATGTAGGTGTGTGTCGCCCATGTCCGTCGAGCACCGTTCCGACTCCCAGTCCGACCCCCACGCCGGCTCTCGTGCCCGTGATCGATCAGTCGTCGTTAGTTTTACGTGTAATTCGGAGACCACCGCCGTCGCTGAGGCGGCTACCGATACCGATTCTGATACTGATACTGATTCCCCCACCCACACGGACACCGACACTGAAACCGACGCCACGGGAGCTACTCGCACCGCCCGCACAGACACCCTCCCCCACCCCTCTGCACAGGCTTCGTCACCGATCGCTGCAAAATTCGCCGGAACGAGCGCAACGCGACCGACGCCCGTCCGGCTCGAACGCACTCGCCTCCGCGCACAGATCGCTGCACTGCAGACCGAACTCGAGTCGCGCACCGACCAGCAACAGGAGCTCATCACGCAGTACGAGCGGCTTCTCGAGGCGCAGCAGGAGGCGGCGGAAGACGGGGACGAGGATGGAACTCCGGGAGACAGCACAGCGGACAGCGGATCAGTCCTCAAACGGTGGATGATTGGGAACGGACGTGGACGTACTCGAGTAATTCGAATTCGTCGCCGGATCAAACAGTGGTGGCGGCAGCTTCGTCGTTAGTCGCTCACGCTGTCGTCGCCTCTCTTGGTCGTGGCGGACTGCTCCGTGTGAGCTGGTGGTTAGTCGGAGTGTCCGACCGGTTCTGAGCTGTTTCCATCGTCGTTCGTTGCACTCGCTGTCTGTGATTCTTCAGTAGTCAGCTCGTGGACGTACTCGAGGAAGTTCTCGAAGACGAGTTTCGCCTCGCAGGCGGCCGCGTAGTTCTCGTCGGTGATCTCCGCGAGGACAGCGTCGCGCCGGTCCTCATCTATATCCTTGCGCTGGACGAGTTCGCGAGCGGTTTTCTGGTCGTACTCGGGGTGGAACTGGACGCCGAAGACGCGGTCCTTTCGGAAGCCGTGATTCGAGTAGTGATTCTCGGCGAGCGGCGTCGCGCCGGGTGGGAGTGCCGAGACCTCGTCGGCGTGGCTGGTGAAGGCCGTGAACGACTGGGAAATGCCCTCAAACAGCCGCGAGTCGCCGTGGTGTTCGATTTCGCTGTAGCCCACCTCGTAGGACCCCATATCCTCGACGGTACCGCCGAGCACGTCGGCCAGTAGCTGGTGCCCCCAACAGATGCCAAGCGCAGGCAGGTCTCGACTGAGCGCCTCGCTCACCCACTCCTTCGTAGCGTCGATCCACTCTTCATCCCAATACACAGACGATCGCGAGCCAGTGACGACGAGTGCGTCGAACTCGAAGTGCGTCGGGAGCTCGCCGTCCGTAACGTCGAACTCGGCCAGGGAGGCGTCGAGTTCGCGCCGGAAATTTCGCGTCGTGTTCGCGTCCTCGTGAGCCGCGTTCAGGACGGCGATGCGGACGTAACTCATCTATCGCCACTGTGAACGCAGCAGTGAAAATCCTTCTGCACTTCGTCCGTCTTGCCGAGACCGTTGACGTGACACGCTGGCGGCTAACGCACGCTCGCGGCCCGTCCAGTCGTGACCCCAGTGAACACCACTGTGCCTGCCGGAGGCCGAAACCATAACGGTACCGCGCCGTCCACACCCACCACGACCGTGTCACTCGCGTTCATCTCGGCGACGGGGCCCGACCTCCTCCGGCTCCTCGCCATCCCCGTCTTCGCCTGGACCGCCGTTCGCGACATCAAAACGAGGCGCGTCTCGAGTACCGTCTGGATTCCGCTCACCGTTCTCGGCGCGATCTTACTCGTCTGGGACGGCTGGCTCGCCTGGCACGCGGGCCCCGTCGGCTGGTCCCACCAGTTCAGTTACGAGTTCGTCGTGCCGGCGACGGTGAGCCTGGGGCTTGTCGTCCCGATCGCGTACCTCTTCTGGTGGTTCGGCGGCTTCGGCGGTGCCGACGCGAAGGCGTTGCTCGTGCTCGCCCTGTTGTTCCCGACGCTGCCGTCGTACACCATCGGCTCGTGGGCGTTCCCGCTCGTGGAGACACCGATCGGCACGTTCTCGTTCACGATCCTGACGAACGCCGTCATCGTCGCGCTCGCGATTCCGTTCCTGCTGGCGGTCCGAAACGCCGCATCGGGTCGGATTCGACGGGAGATGTTCCTCGGCTGGCCGATTTCCTGGGAACGGCTCCCCGAAACGCCCGGCTGGCTGATGGAGGAGCCAAACGGCACCACCAGCCGCGGACTCGACCTCGACGCTCTGCGGATGTACCTCCGCTGGCGAGGGTGCACACTCGAGGAACTCCGCGCGGACCCCGAGCACTATCGCGACCCCGCGACGCTTCCCGCGGAGCCGAATCCGCCGACTGACGGTGCCGTTACGGTCGAAACGGACGGCGGTGTCAGTGCGGCGGTATCTGAGAACGAAGACGACATCGTAACCGAAAGCGAGCCGTCCGAGCCGATCGAAGACGTACCGCCCGAAACGACCACGGACGACCCCTGGGGAGCCGACGCGTTCCTCGAGGACATCGAGGGGACAGCCTACGGCACGACGCCCGAGCAACTGCGCGCCGGACTCGAGACGATCACCACGAAGGAGACAGTCTGGATCTCACCCGGGACGCCGTTTCTGGTGCCCATCTTCCTCGGCATGCTGCTCGCGGTGCTCTACGGTGATCTGCTGTTCGGCGTGCTCGGCCTCTTCTAATCGCCCGGTCGTGGTGAATCGCCATTGGTCGTCGGGTTTGCCTAGCCCACAGCATGTTCGAGTTACATCGATCCGTGCGTTATGCGCGTGATCGGTGGAACGGTACTTACAATACTTGATGAGCGGTCTCACGTCTTCTTCACTCATCTTCTCGCGTCATTGCTGCCAACCGTGTCCGAAGGCGATCCTTCCCCAGAGGGTCCTCCGCTGATTATCCACATCCAGTCGCTCGGTAGATCGTGTTTCGACTATCGTTCGGAAGGTTGATATGACGATCGTCCCTCCGCTCGACTGAGCGATGATCGACGGGCGACGAGCGAACGAGGATGATCTTCGGGAGTTCGCTCCAATACTCGTCGGGAACGCGTTGCCGATCGTGGGGATCGTCTGGTTCGACCTGTTGCATACGCTCGTCTTCGTACTGTACCTGTTCGAGATACTAACGCTGGTCGTCGTCTACTGTGGCTGTGCGCTGTTTGCTCAGCAGGAGATGCAGACCGAGGATCGGGACGTCACCCCTGTCGTCGTCGGGTCCGACGACGGCTATCTGAGTTCCCTGCCAACGGTTCCGCTCCCTGGACCGTTACCGCCGGTCTATCTGCGGAGTCTCCGCGTGATCGTGCCGTCGTTGCTGGTCGCCGGCTTTCTCTTCGTCGCAATCGGTGACACACTCGTCGGCGGACACGAGGCACACGACACCTTCCCGGCGTGGCTCTCGGCGTTTCGAGAGCCAGCCGTGTTCGGAACCGCGCTGACGATCGTCGGCTCCCATCTCATCTACGTCTACCGGAACTACTTCCGTCCACGTCGATATACGGACCTGTCTCCCGTAACGGTCCTTGAGTATCCGGTTCGCCTGCTCCTGGTGCTCGTTCCCGGGGTAATCGGGTTGTTCCTGACGTTCGTCATCGTCGGTCTGTTCACGTTGGCGGTGGCGTCACAGTCGGCTGCGGACCGAATCGGGCTGGCGACGCTCATCGGCGGGTTCTTCCTTCTCTTGACCGTCCTCGAGTGGGCCCAACACCGAGCCGAACGAGCGGCCGATCCCGACGGATTCGCCGCGTGGCTGGTTCCCCCGGCGCTTCGCTCGAAGTGGGGTGAGAGAGGTGCTCAAGAGTGACCGTCTGCAGGATGGTCGAGCCAACGACACGACCGTCCCGGTGAAGCGGGAAATTTTGGACGTGAACCATCCGCCGTTTTCAGCTTCACCTCCCTCGTTGTGCCGGCTCAACTCGGTACCGTATGGCGATTTACCAAAACCCACCGTTCAGGAGTTAGTAGTACACCCGCTCAACAACCGGAACCAGCGCCGTCCAGAAGACCACGAACGCAGCGCCAACGGCGATGATCCCGAGCCACAGCAGCTCTGCTCCGCCGCTCCCGCCGATTGTATCGCCCGCGCCCGCCGCGTCAGCTGCTCCACCCGCCCCAGCCGCACCACTCTCTGCCCCCGGAATCCCACTCGCAAGCGCCACGAACGTCCCCACGAACAACCCGATACAGATGCAGACGCTGGCTAACTCGAGTACCGCCGGAATTGAGATCGGCAACTCGCCGATGCGAGTCCGAAGCCGGTCGAGGGTGCTCATCTGTGCCGAGAGTTACGCTGGAGTGAGAAAAGGGTCACGGGCGCTGGGTACGTAGGGGTGGTCGGTTGTAGTGTCCCGCTTCTGTTCACGTGACTCCTGTTCACGCGACTCTTGGTACGGTGGCTCCTGTTCAGGTGGGTTGACCCGGATTCAGGCCTCGGACTCGATATCCGCCGCAATCGCGTCGAGTTCGTCGTCGTCCAGATCGGGTGCCTCGCCCGCGACAGCGTGGATAGGGCCGCCACCGTCGCCCTCGAAGCGCGGGACGATGTGACAGTGGACGTGGGGAACCTCCTGGCCGGCCACCTCGCCGTTGTTGAACGCGACGGTCGTCGCGTCGGCGTTGACGGCGTCCTCGACGGCGGGGACCATTCGGTGGATCGTGTCGTAGAGATCCGTCGCGACATCCGCCGGAACGTCGTTCAGCCGCTCGTACTCGTCCTTCGGGATCACGAGCGTGTGCCCCGGTGCCAGCGGATTTGCGTCGAGGAAGGCGACCGTAGTTTCGTCTTCGTACACGATTCGGGCGGGAATCTCTCCCTCGACGATCTGGGTGAAGATCGTGCTCATACGCCACTGTGTGTCGGCTCGCGGTAAGAAGGTTACCGCTGGGTCGGGTGGGTTGGGCTTGGTTTGATTGAGTTAGGTTTGATTAGGTTCGGTCGTCTCGAGTACCGAACTGCGGCAGTCGCCTCCGGAACAGGTAACTATCGACCGTGCCTATCGCTCACGTACTGCCATGAGCGATCGAGATGAGACGCCACTGCAACGACTGTTTCGCGCCGAGCGGCAGTTCCACGCGATGGCGCCGATCAAGGACATCTATAGCAAACTCTTCCTCAGAACGCTGCTCTGGTTCGCCTTCTTTACGTTCGTCTACTTTATGCTCACTGGCTCTGTCTGACCGTCGATGATCGTTGAGGGTGAGCCGTGGGCCGTCCTCGTTGCGCTATCTTCGTTTCGCTGTTTATAGTAACAACTGCAACTATTTACACACTGATCGCCGAACAGGCTGGTGATCATGTGTGCATTGACTTGCACTGGCTACTATAGCTCACCCGTCTCCCGCTGTCTGCGACGGCAGCCCGCGTTCAACGCAGTCGTCGACTGTCTCCTGAATCGCCGCGAGATACTCCTCCGGCTCGTACCCCAGTCGGCCGATCCACACGTCCTGATAGGACGGATGCAGGATCGGCACGAGCCACGTCTCGAGTCGCTCACAGCGCACCGGCTCGAGTACCGTCTCGATGAAGCCGTCCAGCTCTCGCTCCTCGGCTGCCAGCACCGATTTCGTCGCGTGCTTTCCCGTCGCGAGTAACACGGCCGGCTCGAGTGTCTCGACCTCGGTGCGGAGGTGTGTTCGACAGTTCGCCCGCTCTACTGGTGTGGGCTCGCGGTTACTCGGGAGTTCCTCGGTGCGTGGGGTTTCGGTGCCCGCGGTTTCACCGTTCGCTGTCGCGGAGCGTGACTCCTCGCTCGCCGGGAAGCACTTCACGGCGTTGGTGTAGTAGGTGTCGTCGCCGTAGCCGATGCGCTCGACCATGCGTCGGATGCGACGACCGGAGTGGCGTGAGGTGTAGGCCTTGCCGGTCCAGTTGCCGCCCTGCCAGTCGTCGGCGTCGGGATTACCGGAGCCGGGAGCTTCGCCGATGACGAGCACGTCGGCGTCGAGTGGCCCGGTGCCCCACGAGATGCAGGTGCGGTGTTCGGCGAGTGCCGGACACCGCTGGCAACCCGGTTCGATGACGTTTCGGGAGTCGGGGAATGGAGGGTCGGAAGCGGGCACGATCTGTTCCGAGGTTGGGTCTCAACAGGTATAGGCGGGCCGGATCAGCGATCTAACCAATTCCCCATGATCTGTTGTTCGCGGGGGAACAAGTTTACCTTTCTCGGGTGTCTTACCGCACTCAATGGCTTCAGAACTGTTCGCGGAATCACTGTCACTGCTGTTCTACACCGTTGCTGCCGGCGCGCTCACGATTGCTGGCGCTGCTGCCGAGTATGCGAGTTTCCAGCACTTCGGTTCGGGGGAGACGATGGTCGCGCTGTGGCTCGCCGCGATTGGCGGGGTCATGCTCTATGCGGGCGTTTACGGACTCGGGTATCAGAAGGTACTCGGGACGGTTCGCGGACAGTAGACCGCGCGGTGTCGAACGCGCTAGTTCGCGTTAGCGAGGATAACTGCGTCGTAAACGAGTTTGACCAGTAGCGCGAGTGTTCCGCCGAACACGAGTATCGCGCCGACGAGGACGGCAAGTACGGTGAGCAAGTCGTCGAGTCCGCGCACGACACCCGAAAACTCGATCCAGTTCGTCGATCCGACCCCCGTCCAGATCATCCACCAGCCGGTGGCCACGATAGCGGCGAGTTTCGCTACTTCTCGGTCGAACAGCAATCCGATCGCATCGCGAGCCGTAAGCATCTCTGTATACCTGTTTGATCTCTAACCGATAGGCGTGTCGAACCGCCGGCGTTGTTCTCGCGGTCACGTACACAATGCCGTCATCGTTCCGCGCCGTCACCGCCTGTGTCTGCACTGTTCTGCACTGTTACCGATTCTGGCTATTTGCTGACCGCCCTGCCATCCATCTACTGACCTGCAATATCGATTCCTCTTTACCATCCCAGGCAATTACGTGAGGTATGAGCAGGTTTAGCGAGGTCGACGACCAGTACGACCCCGAGGCCGTCGAGCAACGGGTGTTCGACTACTGGGACGACGTCGATGCCTACGAGCAAACTGTCGAGCACCGATCGGACGGTGAATCGTTCTTCTTTGTCGACGGCCCGCCGTACACGTCGGGCTCGGCACACATGGGGACCACCTGGAACAAGTCCCTCAAGGACGTCTATATCCGTTTCCACCGGATGCAGGGCTACGACGTCACCGACCGGCCAGGCTACGACATGCACGGACTCCCGATCGAGACCCGCGTCGAGGGCCAACTCGGCTTCGAGAACAAGAAGGACATCGAGGAGTACGGTGAGGAGAACTTCATCGAGGCCTGCAAGGAGTACGCAGACGAGCAACTCGAGGGCCTCCAGTCTGACTTCCAGGACTTCGGTGTCTGGATGGACTGGGAGAACCCCTACCGGACGGTTAGCCCCGAGTACATGGAGGCAGCCTGGTGGGGCTTCTCGAAGGCCGCAGAGCGCGGCTTAGTCGAGAAGGGCCACCGCTCGATCTCGCAGTGTCCGCGGTGTGAGACGGCAATCGCGAACAACGAGGTCGAGTACGAGGACGTCGAGGACCCCTCGATTTACGTGAAGTTCGACCTCGAAGACCGCGAGGGCTCGATCGTCATCTGGACGACGACGCCGTGGACCATCCCGGCGAACACCTTCGTCGCGGTCGACGAGGATGGCGACTACGTCGGCGTCCGCGCGGAGAAGGACGGCGAGGAGGAACTGCTGTACGTCGCCGAGGCCAAACACGAGGCCGTGCTGAAGACGGGCCGCTACGACGACTACGAGGTCGTCGAGGAGGTCTCCGGCGAGGACATGATCGGCTGGGCGTACGAGCACCCACTCGCCGAGGAAGTGCCAGACAACGTCGACGCCGAGGGTTCCCACGAGGTCTACGCCGCCGACTACGTGGACACGGGCGGCGACGGTACCGGCCTCGTTCACTCCGCACCGGGTCACGGTGAGGAGGACTTCGAGCGCGGAACGGAGCTTGGCTTCCCGATCTTCTGTCCCGTCGACGGCGACGGCGTCTACACCGAGGAGGCCGGCAAGTACGAAGGCGAATTCGTCAAGGACGCAGACCCAGAGATCACGGCCGATCTCGAGGACAACGGCGCGCTGCTCGCCTCCGAGACGGTCACCCACAGTTACGGACACTGCTGGCGCTGTGATACGGGCATTATCCAGATCGTTACCGACCAGTGGTTCATCACGATCACGGACGTCAAGGACGAACTCCTCGAGAACATCGAGGACAGCCAGTGGCACCCCGATTGGGCGCGAGACAACCGGTTCCGCGACTTCGTCGAGGAGGCTCCCGACTGGAACGTCTCCCGACAGCGCTACTGGGGCATCCCGCTGCCCGTTTGGACCCCCGAAAACCGCGACGACGATGAGGACATGATCGTCATCGGCGACCGCGAGGAACTCGTCGAACGCGTCGATCAGGATATCGACGTCGATACGGTCGACCTCCACAAGGACACCGTCGACGACCTCACCATCACCGAGGACGGCACCACCTACACCCGAGTGCCCGACGTGTTCGACGTCTGGCTCGACTCTTCGGTCGCCTCCTGGGGCACCCTCAACTACCCCTCGGACGACAGCCAGTTCGACGACCTCTGGCCCGCGGACTTCATCCTCGAGGCCCACGACCAGACCCGCGGCTGGTTCTGGTCCCAGCTCGGCATGGGCACCGCCGCACTCGGCGAGATCCCATACGAAGAGGTCCTCATGCACGGCCACGCGCTCATGCCCGACGGCCGCGCAATGTCCAAGTCCAAGGACATTCTGGTCGATCCTCACGAGGCCATCGACCGCCACGGCCGGGACGTGATGCGCGCGTTCTTGCTGTCGAACAACCCGCAGGGCGACGACATGCGCTTCTCCTGGGAGGGCATGCAGACGATGGAGAACCACCTGCGAACCCTGTGGAACGTCTTCCGGTTCCCGCTGCCGTACATGCGACTGGACGACTTTGATCCGCGGGCGACGACCGTCGAAGACGTTGCGGAGGATCTCGAACTCATCGACGAATGGGTCCTCGCCCGCCTGCAGTCCACCAAGGACGAGATGACCGCACACTTCGAGGAACGTCGCCAGGACAAGGCCCTCAACACACTCATCGACTTCGTCGTCGAGGACGTTTCTCGATTCTACGTGCAAGCCGTCCGCGAACGCATGTGGGAAGAGGAGGACAGCGCCTCCAAGGAAGCCGCCTACGCGACCATCTACCGCGTCCTCCGCGAAACCGTCGCGCTGCTCGCCCCCTACGCGCCGTTCATCAGCGAGGAAATCTACGGCACGCTCACCGACGACGCCGAACATGACACCGTCCACATGTGCGACTGGCCCGAAGTCGACGAGACGTTCGTCGACGAGCAACTCGAGGAGGACGTCGCATTCCTTCGCGCCATCGAGGAAGCCGGCGCGAACGCCCGTCAGCAGGCCGGCCGCAAACTGCGCTGGCCGGTCCCGCGCGTCGTCGTCGCAGCCGACGACCAGCGCGTTGTCGAAGCTGTCGAGCGCCACACGCCACTGCTCGAGGATCGCCTCAACGCCCGAGAGATCGAACTCGTCTCGCCTGACGACCGCTGGGGCGAACTGAACTACAGCGCCGAAGCGGACATGAGCGAACTCGGACCCACGTTCGGCGACCGCGCCGGCCAGGTCATGAACGCGCTCAACGAGGCCCGAATCGACGAGCCGACGCTCGAGTCGATCGCAGCGGCTGTGGAGGACGTACTCGAGTCCGGCGAGGAGATCACCGACGAAATGGTCTCGTTCGTCACCCAGACGCCGGAGGGTGTCGCCGGCACGGCCTTCGGGCTGAACGGCGACGACCGCGGGGTTGCGTACGTCGACGCCTCGCTCACCGACGATATCGAGAGCGAGGGGTACGCCCGCGAGGTCATTCGCCGGGTACAGGAGATGCGCAAGGACCTCGACTTAAATGTCGAGGAGCGCATCGCGCTGGAGCTCGACATTGCGGACGACCGCGTTGCCTCGCTGGTCGACGAGCGTGCGGACCTGATCCGCGAGGAGGTTCGTGCGGACGAGTTCGGCGGCGACGCTGTCGACGATGGTCACCGCAAGGAGTGGGAAGTCGAAGGCGTGGCGATTGAGATTGCGATCGAGTCGCTGGCAGTGCCGGAAGCGTCTGAATAAGCGCCGCTTCGCTTCGCGAAGCGGTATTTTTGGTCCAGATTTTTGCGCGAGAGGGAGGGAGTGGAGCGACCGAACTCGAGCGGAAAAAGGTGGATGCCGAGATTGCAATCGAGTCGTTGGCAGCGCCGGAAGCGTCGGACTGACTGCTACTATTCTCTCGGATTTCGTCTCCGAACGATCGCTGCGGTTCTCTCCCGTTTCAATCACCGAACAGCCGCCACGCTGGGCGGCTCGATCGGCAAGAATCAGATCGTGCACTCGAGTACCGACAGCCCTCAGAAGTGGGCGGCGATCGACGGCGCGACCGAGACCGCGCTCTGCTGGCGTTCGATCGTATCCGTCCCGTAGATCGCTTCCACGCCGGCCTGGGAGAGCTTCGTGACCGCGTTGCTCGCGAGCAGCGGGTGGACGCACGTGACGAAGACGCGGCCGACGCCGCGCTCTTGCAGGACGCCGACGGCTTCGCTCATCGTCGACCCCGTCGCGATGATGTCGTCGGCGACGACGACGTCGCGGCCGGCCACGTCTACGTCGCTCGGGGTGATCTCGACCTCCGTGCCGGAGTGGCGCACCTTCTCGAAGTAGTCCGTCTCGCCTGCTCCATCGCCGTAGGCATCCCGAACCGTCTCGGCGAGGTCGATCGCACCCGCGTCGGGGGAGAGAAAAACCGGATCAACGAGGTTGTCGGGCAACGGTTCCGCGAGGCGGTCCGCCGCGTCGACGGCCGTCGCCGTCGGCTCGAAGAACTCACAGACCGCTTCCTCGTGTGGGGTGACGGTGAGGACGCGGTCGGTGGTACTCGAGATGGCCCGTGCGACAGTGCGAGCCGAAATCGGGTGGCCGGCCTCGAACGCCTTGTCCTGGCGAGCGTAGCCCATGTAGGGGAGGACGGTGACGACCTCCGAGACGCCGGCTTCGCGGGCGGCGTCCTGGAGCTGGAGCAGTTCGAGGTGGGCGTCGCTCGAGACGGTGGAGGCGACGATGATGGCGCGGTCGGTGTCACCGATACCGTCGCTGTCGGCCAGATCAGGGACGGTAGCGAGCAGTTCCCCATCCGGGAAACGGTCGTACTCGGCTCTGGCGAGTGGCTCCTCGAGTTCGCGTGCGAGCGCGGCGGCGAGCGCCTGGGAGGCGGCTCCGCTGATGATCATACTCGACACCACAGGATGGGGCGTAAACCAGTTTTCGTTCCTGTCCGTTGCGAGTTCTCGGTCCGTGTCGACCTGTCGGGAACCAGTGGGACTGTCCCTCGACGTTACTCCCCCGCGAGTTCTGGGTCTCTGTGAGTCGCTGACCAGTTACTCGTCGCCCTCGTCGAAATCGGCGTCGCCGTCGCCACACGGCCCGCTGTTCGTATCGGCGTGCGTCGTCAGCTCACCGTTGCGATTGATCGTCACCAACAGATTGAGACAATCTGGCTCGTTCCAGGACGTGGCGGTATCCTGCACCGGATCGCCGTCGTCGAGTCGCAAAATCACGCGGAACTCGCCTGCGTCGTCGTCCCAGTCGCGGTCGAGGGTTGCACCGTCGCCGGCACTCAACTCGTGGGTCGACCAGTGCTCGATTTCGCCGTCGAACTCGAGTATGACGTTGACCGTGTGGTCGGAGCCGCTCAGGTTTTCGACGGCGATGTCGCCGAGGACGGTGCTGTCAGCGGTGTCTGTGCTGGTCTCGTCCCCGTCTCCGTTCCCGTTCTCACCGCTCGGATCGGTGTCGTCCTCGTCTCCGTTTCCGTCCGTTTCGTCGTCGTTTCCGTTCGGGTCGTCTTCGTTCGCGCTGCTGGAACAGCCGGCGATCGCGCCTGTCAGTGCGGTGCCACCGAGTGCCAGGAGCCGGCGGCGCGGAAGGTCGCTCATGGTCCAGACCCAGACAGTCACGGATAGTCAAGCTTCCGCTAGATCTGCCGATCGGTTTCGGCTACCGTTGTTGTCCTGTCTCCGGACCAACTCGTCTTAGTCAGGGCGGACGGCGAGCCCTGTCACACCGGTGACGCCGACCGACCGCTGTCGCCACCTATCCGGTGCGGTAGCCTCACCTGGTTCGGTCGTCGAGACGAGGACGGTGCCGCTTTCGGTGACGGCGTAGACCGATTCGAGCCCTGTCGTTGCCTCCTGCTCGGACGTCGCTCGCGGGCCGTAGCCGATATCGACGATGTTCTCGTTGACCCGTTCGACCGACACCTGCTCCCAGCCCCCGTCTTCGAACGCGTACAGGTCCGTTTCTGTCGTCTCCGCGCCCCTCGCCTCTGCAGCCGTTTCCGCCGTCCCCGCTGCCGTGGCTGCCCCAGTCGTCGTCACAGCGTGTGCACGCGACAGCCGCCCCGGTTCAGCCTGCGGATCCGCAGTCACCGTTTCGAAGGCCCCCTCGAGAACCTCCATCCAGCCGTTTCCGAGCCTGTAGAGTCCGTCCGCCGTCGCCGCGAGCGGCACCGCTGCCGCCGAGACGTCGACAACGTCCGTCAGGCCGGCGTGCTCGAGTACCCACGCTCTATCTGCCTCGCGAAGCCGGTAGACGCCGGCGTCGGTCGCGAGCAGGTCGCCGTCGATTGCGCGGATCGAAGTGGGGGTGCGGCGGTCGTCTCGCCCGCTGCCGTTGCTCGGACCGAACTCGAGTTCCTGCCAGTCGCTGTCTCGCCAGCCGTCTTGTCCATCGTCGCCGCGCTCGTCCTGCAGGAAGCGGACGGTACCATCGGGACCAGCGGCAAGGATCGTCGATCCCGTGACGCCGACTGCGGTTGCGGGTCCGAAACCGGTGTCTCTGAGGCTGAACTCGCTGGCTGTGTTCTCGTCGCCGTCGTCATCTGAGTGGACGGGGTACGCTTCTACACGAACGTCTTCGTCAGTTGCGACGACGACGCGGCCGGTCTGGGTCGTCGCGATGTCGCGCGCGTCACAGCGCACACAGAGGCTGAACTCGCCGACGGTATCGCCGGCGATGTGGACGCGGACGACGCCGATCGAACTCGCGACGTAGGCCTGGACCGCGCCGCCACGGTCGCCGAAGACGCGTTTTTCCTCGATAGAGTCCATACGTCTGGATTGGATGGCTGGGCCGAAAGCGTTTCGCTGGCGTCGTGTGCTGTCGCTCACACTGCGTCGCTGCTCCGGAATCCCTTTGGGTGGTCCCGTCAGACTAGCGACCGATGGAAGTCTTCGGATCGAGCGGGACACGTGGCGTCGCCAACGAGGAGTTGACGCCGGCGTTCGTCCTGCGGGTTGCCAAAGCGGCGGGCACGGCCTGGCAGGTGGACCGGGTCGCAATCGCTCGCGACACCCGCTACACGGGACGGATGCTGGCCGATGCGGCAGCGAGCGGACTGACGAGTACGGGCACCGACGTCGACCGGTTGGGAATCGTCCCGACGCCGGGTGCACAGGGGTACGCCGAACGCGAGGGCGTCCCCGTCATCGTCATCACCGCCTCGCACAATCCGCCACAGTACAACGGCATCAAACTCGTCGGCAGCGACGGTGTTGAACTCGCCGTCACCGACCTCGAAGCCGTCGAGGAGACGCTGCTCGCGGGCGAGTTCGCCGTCGCCCCGTGGGACGAAACCGGTCGCGTCCGCGAGATCGACGGTGTTCGCGACGCATACATCGACGAGTTGCTCGCCGCGTCGGATCGCGAAACGATCGCCGACGCCGACCTGACCGTCGCCCTCGACCCCGGCCACGGTGCCGGCACACTCACCAGTCCCGAGTTCTTCCGCGAACTCGGCTGTCGCGTCCGCACGGTCAACAGCCAGCCCGACGGCAAGTTCCCCGGCCGTGACCCCGAACCAGTCCCCGACAATCTCGGGGATCTGGGCCGTCTCGTCCGGACGACCGACGCCGACATCGGCATCGCCCACGACGGCGACGCCGACCGCGCCATCTTCTTCGACGAACACGGCGAGTTCGTCTCCGGCGACGCGGCACTGGCCGCCCTCGCCGCGGCCCAACTCGAGTCCGGCGAGACCACAGTGTCCGCAGTCAACGTCTCGCAGCGCCTCGTCGACGTGGTGACCAACGTGGGCGCAGACCTCGAACTCACGCCGATCGGCTCGACGAATATCATCACGCGAATCGAGGAACTCGAGGCCACCGGCGAGCACGTTCCGATCGCTGGCGAGGGCAACGGCGGTATCTTCTTCCCGGACTACCGGCTCTCCCGAGACGGGGCCTACACGGCAGCCCGGTTCCTCGAGTTGGTTGCTGAACAGCCGGTGAGCGAGATCGTTGCGCCGTACGACGGCTACGCGAATATTCGGCGCAATATCAAGTACGAGTCGACCGCCGAACGCGATGCGATGCTCGATGCGGCGGCGAACCATGCCCATGCAGCCGATGCGGAGTTGAATACGCGAGATGGCTACCGTCTCGATCACGGCGACGCCTGGGTGCTCGCTCGCCCGTCGGGAACGGAGCCGCTGGTTCGGGTCTATGCCGAAGCCCGCGACGCGGATCGAGCGACCCAACTGGTCGACGAGATGTACGAGACGCTCGCCGAGGCGAAGGTCGACTCTTGACCGCGTCTCGACGCCGTCCTCTTTGAACCGGGCAGTCGATAAGCCGGCACCGGTAATTGCGCGTGCCGGTCGTTCCGGTCCTTCCAGTAGCGAGTAGTGGATTCCCTCTCGATTGGTGGGTTAG
Organism: Natrialba sp. SSL1; assembly: GCF_001861355.1. Lineage (GTDB taxonomy): Archaea > Halobacteriota > Halobacteria > Halobacteriales > Natrialbaceae > Natrialba. The sequence continues at coordinate 79,909 of NZ_MASN01000060.1, read as the reverse complement.
TGTCCCACGGACAGACGTGAAAACGGAGCCGGAACGGCAAACCGCGGGAGTGTTTAAATGACGCGGTTCTGCAGGTAGTCGAGGTGCTTTGCGTTGTAGACGATCTTGACCTCCTCAGTCTCGGCGGAACCGATGCAGGTCAGGCGGACGTTCTTCTCCTCGACCTCTTCGTCCGAGAGGATCTGCTGCATGTCCATCTGGATTTCGCCTTCCGTGACGATGGCTGCACAATTTGCACAGGCGCCGGCGCGGCACGAGAAGGGCCAGTCGTAGCCCTGTGCCTCGGCGGCTTCCAGGATGTATTCGCCCTCGTTGACCTCGAGGGTGCCGTAGTCTTCGTCGCCGAAGTCGGCGTCTGCAGCTTTCTCGAAGAGGTCATCGTCATCCATTTCCCAACCCTGGTCGTCCAGCACTTCGTAGTTGAGGTATTCTACCGTGGGCATCAACCGGCGCTTCGAGTCCCGTACTGGTATACCTTGCTGTTCCGTTCTCAATGGTCTTTTACGCAAAACCGGTTTTGCGGACAGTTCATCTGCAAGAGCGCAGTTGGTAGTCGTCTCGCGTACGTCGTTCCACCCTCCGATTGCTGCCCATGACCGATGACGTTGACCACGAAAGGGGATGATGCGTGCTACGTGCTGGATGAGGACCGGATGGCTGGTCTCTGTTTGTGTGGTCTCTGTTGATGTGTTTCCTGTATTCGTGTACGGCCTCTGTTGGTGTGTTCCCTGTATCCGTATGCGGCGTGTGTCGGATGCGCTGTCTGTCTAGAACACGCACTGGAACTCGGCTGAGAGGATTTGTACCCTCTGGCTGTGGTGGGTTGGTCAGTTGCGACCATCGTTCTTCTGATCGACATACCCGGTATCTTTATCACCTAGTCAACCACGATAAAAATCGTGGTTTACGAAACTGGTAATCGAACGGTCGACGACGCAGTCCGCCGCGTACTCGACGGGGTGCGCCTCGATCGAACTGACGGACTCGCCTTGCTCGCTCAGCCCGTCGAGGCGCTCGCGGTCGGTGCTGACCTCGTCCGTCGGCACTTCTCCGACGGGACGGTCGACGCCTGTAGCATCGTCAACGCGAAGGCGGGCAACTGTGCCGAAGACTGTGGCTTCTGTGCCCAGTCGGCCCACTTCGACACTGGTATCGACACCTACGGCTTCCTCGATCCCGAAGAGATACTCGAAGCCGCAAACCGTGCTGAAGCCGACGGTGCACAGCGGTTTGGCATCGTCGTCGCCGAAAAGGGCGTCTCGAAGACGGCCCGTCCCGACGAGTGGGCCGATGTTATCCGAGCCATTCGCCTCGTTCGCGACGAGACAGCCGTCGCCGTCGACGCCTCGCTCGGGATACTGACACGGGAGGAAGCAAACGACCTCGCGGCCGAGGGCGTCAATCACTACAACCACAATATCGAGACCTCCCGACGATACTTCCCCGAGATCATTGGGACCCATACGTTCGAGGATCGGCTTCACACACTGCACCGCGCCAAGGAGGCAGGAATGGACCTCTGTGCCGGCGTTATTCTCGGTATGGGCGAATCGCCGACCGACCGTGTCGATGCGGCTATCGAACTCCAGGAGATCGGCATCTCCTCGCTCCCGGTCAACGTCCTCAACCCCATCGACGGAACACCGCTTGGAGAACGCGATCGGGCGGCCATTTCGACGACCGAACTCATCAAAACCATCGCTGTCTACCGGTTTCTCCACCCCACAGCACGAGTTCGACTCACCGGTGGCCGCGAGGTCGCCCTCGAGCAAGGCGACCAACACCTCCCCTTCGAAGCAGGTGCCGACGGGATTCTGACGGGTGATTACCTCACTACAACCGGGCAAACACCCGGCGACGACCTCGAAATTATCCAACGCGCCGGATTGGAGCCCAACCGTTCGGTCAACGACTTCGATCCAGCAGCAGTCACGGCCCGGCACGAAACCGCGGAGTCGGACCCGGAGCCAGCAGTGAGCACGACGCCAACAGAGTCGGGCGAGTAACCAACAGACGATTGCGACACTGAAACACCCCACAAATTACGCATGCACGACATTCGATTCGCCGTTCTTGGAACCGGTGGCATCGGCAGACGAACACTCGAGTACGCGACGGCAAAAGACGGGTTGACACCCGTTGCTGCGTGTGATCGCCACGGCGTTGCGATCGATCACGAGGGGCTCGACGTGGGGGAGCTGCTCGCGGCGACGGCGTCGTCGGTCACGGATGCGGAATCGAGTACTGCAGGCACCACGTCGGCCACCCACTCCCGCGAGGGAAACGGCGTTGCGGCCTCGTCACAGGCTGAGCGGACGGAGACGCCGATCGACGATATCATCGCTGCAGCCGATCGTATCGATGCGGTGGTGATTGCGGTTCCAAACCTCGAACACGATTTCATCCCGCGTATCGCCGATCGATTTGCGGCAGCGGAGTACGAGGGGGTGCTCGTCGACGTGCTGAAACGCTCTCGCGTTATCGGCATGCTCGAGGACCGCCGCGACACGTTCGTCGACACCGGCATCACCTTCATCTGTGGCGCAGGCGCGACGCCCGGCCTGTTGACCGGTGCGGCCGCGCTCGCCGCCCAGTCGTTCGTCGACATCGAAGCAGTCGATATCTGGTGGGGCGTCGGCCTCAAGTCCGGCTACGAGGACAACCGTGGGACCGTCCGGGAGGATATCGCTCACCTCGACGACTACGACCTCGAAACTGCCCGCCAACTGTCCGACGAGGAGATAACGCGCGTGATCGACGATCACGACGGCCGTCTCGAGTTCACCGACATGGAACACGCCGACGACGTGCTCCTCGAGCGGGCAGGGATCTGTGACGCCGAGGACGTGACGGTCGGTGGGATTCTCGACGTGCGATCCGACGAGAAGCCGACGACCACGACGGTGAGCGTGACCGGGACGACCTTCGACGGTGAGCGTGGCACTAATACGTTCCAGCTCGACGACGCCACCAGCATGGAGGCTAACGTCAACGGTCCGGCACTCGGCTATCTGAAGGCTGGCGTTCGGCGAAACCGGAACGGCGAGTACGGCGTCTTCGGTCCGGCAGCGTTGCTGCCCGAGTTCTAAGATGGCGCTGCAAGATTCTCGCGGGTTCGACCTCGAGGCGCGCCTTCAGGAGCGAGAGCAGGCGGGTCTCCGTCGTGATCTCACGCCGGTCGAGAGCGTCGCGTCTCGCGCTCGTGTCGCTGCTGACCCGAAGGGCGAGCCCGCCGATTTCGCGACGGCACAGGAGCAGGTGCTCTTCTCCTCGAACGATTACCTCGGGTTGGCGGGCGACCCGGCGGTCGTCGACGCCGCAGCCCGCGGCGCTCGCGATGTCGGAGCGGGTGCCGGCGCGTCGCGACTCGTCGTGGGCGACACGCCAGCCCACCGGTCACTCGAGTGCACTCTCGCAGCAGAGAAGAACACAGAGCGAGCGCTCGTGTTTTCGTCGGGCTACGCGGCGAACGTCGGAACGATCACCGCGTTGTCGCCGGACGTCATCTTCTCCGATGCGTACAACCATGCGAGCATTATCGACGGCGCACGCCTCTCGGGAGCTGCTATCGAAGTCTACGACCACTGCAACGCGGACGCGCTGGCGGAACGAATGGCCGACCGGGCTGGCGCTGGAACGGCAGACGAATCGTGGCTCGTCGTGACCGATTCCGTCTTCTCGATGGACGGCGATATCGCCCCGCTCGAGGAACTGTGTGATGTCGCCGAGGAGTACGGAGCGTGGGTGATGGTCGACGAAGCCCACGCCACGGGCGTCTACGACGGCGGCGTTGTTGGCGAGCGTGACCTTGCAGACCGCGTCCAGATCCAACTCGGGACGCTCTCGAAGGCGCTCGGTTCACAGGGCGGGTTCGTGGCAGGTTCCCAGTCGTGTATCGAGTACCTGCTCAACGCCGCCCGTTCGTTCGTGTTTTCGACCGGGCTTGCGCCACCGGCAGCCACTGCCGCCGAGCGCGCGCTGGCGCTCGCACCAGACCGGCGCGAGGCACTCTGGCGTGCTGTCGAGCGATTGCGAACGGGACTCGAGTCGCACGGCTACGAGGTGGCGGGCGAGACACACATCCTCCCGGTACTCGTGGGCGACCGTGAGGAGGCAGTTGCGTTGGCGGAGCGACTCGCAGCACACGGTATCGCCGCACCGGCGATACGGCCACCGACAGTGCCGGACGGAACGAGTCGAATACGGCTCGCACCGCGAGCGACACACACTGACGACGAACTCGAACAGTGTCTGGCAGCCTTCGGTGCAGCGCCCATGGCTGGGGGTCGCCCGTGACGCTCGCCGTCGTCGGTACCGACACTGGCGTCGGCAAAACGGTCGTTACGGCAGGACTCGTCGCACACCTCCGACACAGCGGACGGAACGCACGAGCGATCAAGCCCGCCCAAACCGGGTTTCCGGCGGACGACGACGCCGGGTACGTCCAGCGGATCTGCGGTGACGACTCGGCCGCCACTCGGCTCCGAACCTTCGAGGAACCGCTCGCTCCGGCCGTCGCGGCACGACGGAGTGGCGACGAACTCGCCTTCGATTCACTCCTCGAAGGCGTCCAGCATGAACTCGAGACCGCTTCAATCGGCGTGGTCGAGGGTGCCGGCGGCGTCCGCGTTCCGCTCTCGACCGACCCGCCACGCGAAATCATCGACCTCGTCGCTGCACTCGAGTTCCCGACGCTGATCGTTTCCCGCCCCGGACTGGGAACGCTGAACCACACGACACTGACCGTCGAGGCGCTCCGCGCGCGAGACGTGCCGGTCGTCGGGGTCGTACTGAATCGATACCCGTCTCAGCCCCGCTCCGTCGCCGAACGGACGAATCCCGCTGAACTGGAACGGCTGTGTGCCTGCCCGGTTCGGACCCTTCCGGAAGTGTCATCCGAGGCCCCGGAGTCGGTTCGTGAACTCGGTACTCGCGTTGTGGAACTCTGTGTGGATGCAGGAGCACTGTCTGCAGGGCGGTGATTACGGAAAATTCGAGGCGAAAGCCTCGCCCTTCAGCGCGGGGATGAAGCCGACCAACAGTATTCAACCACCGTCGATGGTATAGACGGGGTTCCAACGCAATATTCAAGGTGTTTGATCGTTATAGTATGCATAGATGGTGAAGAGTACCCGTCACGCGAAATACGAACTCTACTACCACATAGTGTTCGTACCAAAATACCGACGTTCGCACCTGACGGGGAAGACGAAGGAACGTCTCGAAACCATCTTCGCGGAAATCTGTGAAGACAAAGACCTCGAACTGGCCGAGGCCGAGGTCATGCCCGACCACGTACACCTGTTCATCGGGAGTCCACCCAAGAACGCCCCGTCACTCATCGTCAACTGGGTCAAGGGCATCTCGGCGCGGAAATACAATCAGCGGTACGACGACCGCGTGAAGTGGACTCGTTCGTACTACGTTGGGACAGCAGGAAGCGCCTCAAAGGGCGCTGTCGAACGATACATCGCTGAACAAGAGGGTGAGGACGCATGAAGCGCGTCAACACCTTCGAGGTCGTGCCACAGACCGAAAACGACAGAGAGTGCCTCCGACGGCTACTCGACGCCTCTGCCTCCCTGTGGAACGAACTCACCTACGAACGCCGTCAGAACTACTTCGGTGACGGCGACGTGTGGGACACTTCCGAATACCGTGGACAGTACAACGGCGTCGTCGGAAGCGCGACGGTCCAACAGGTCACGCGCAAGAACAGCGAAGCGTGGCGGTCGTTCTTTGCCCTCAAGGAGAACGGCGAGGACGCCAACCCGCCGTCGTACTGGGGAAACGAGGAAGAGGGACGCGAACTCCGTACCTACATCCGAAATAACCAGTACACGATTGAGTGGGGGAAGCGTAGCCGTCTGGAAATTCCTGTCGGGCAAGAACTGAAAGACGAATACGGACTCGGCTACCACGAACGACTCCGCCTCGAAGTCCGAGGCAACCCGAAGTGGGACGGCAAACAGGGTCGTCTGGAACTTGAGTACGACGAAGTTAGCGACACGTTCAGGGCTTTCCAACCAGTCACCGTCCCTGATTCTCGACTGGATTCACCACTGGCTTCTCACGAAGCCGCCCTCGACGTTGGCGCGAACAATCTCGTCGCCTGTTCCACGACCACTGGGAACCAGTACCTCTACGACGGGCGGGAGTTGTTCGGACGGTTCCGCGATACAACCGACGAAATCGCCCGTCTACAGTCGAAATTGCCCGAGAGACGCAGTCTCTCGGAATCACGGAAGACGGAGTCTTCCGGACGACTCCGAGAGGGACGCTACAGTTCCAAGCGGATTCGACGGCTGTACCGACAGCGGACGAAGCGCCGTGACCACGCACAGAACGCGCTGGTACGCGACCTCGTTGAACGGCTGTACGACGGGGGCGTGGCGACAGTGTACGTGGGCGACTTGACCGACGTGCTTGAAACGCACTGGTCGGTCAGGGTGAACGAGAAGACGCACAACTTCTGGGCGTTCAAGAAGTTTATCCACCGTCTCGCGTGCGTCTGTGAGGAGTACGGCATCTCTCTCGAAGTCGAGTCGGAAGCGTGGACGAGTCAGACGTGTCCTGAGTGTGGCGACCACGAGGAGACGGTTCGCCACGAGGATACGCTGACGTGTCTGTGCGGTTTCGAGGGACATGCTGACCTCACGGCGTCAGAGACGTTCCTTCGAGAAAACAGCGATACGGAAGTCAGGCCGATGGCACGGCCCGTGCGATTCGAGTGGGACGACCACGATTGGTCGGGGAAACCACACCCTCACGAAAGTCCCAAAGAAGTGCGCACAAACCCGCAAGTTGCCTCCATGGGTCGGTAGCCGAACCCCCAACGGAGGAATCCTCGCGCTTTAGCGCGGGGAGGATGTCAATGTGTTGCTTTTTGGATCCACCAACGATTATTTGCACGGTTAGAAGCCGAATAGCGGTACAAATCGGAACGTAAGGAAGGCCCCGACCGTGGAGATGACGGGGACCACGTTCTGCATGAGGATGACCCGGGCTGTCGTCGACGGGTTGAACAGATCGGAGGCCGTGGGGATGTCTTCGGGTTCTTCTTCGCCGATTTCAGGGGGTGCTTCGCCTTCCTCGTCGGCGGTGAGGGCACCCACAGAGACGCGTGTTTCCTCGCCTGCTCTGACTTCGGAGAGCGTCGTCGTTCGGGTAGCACGTCCCCAGCCGAGGCCGATAATGCTCATCGTCGCGATCACGACGAAGCTGGCGGGAATCCCGATCCAGGAGAGCGCGACGACAATCACGGAACTGATGACGGCGACGACGATTGCTGCCGTCAGCGGCAGGTTCGTGATGTCGTTGCCGAGCGTATCGAGCGTTCGACGCGCGATGGTGAAACAGCCGATTGCGACGGCGAGGGATCCAATGACGATCAAAGCGGGCATGCCAAACGGGATCGCCAGTGAGCCGAGTGCGAGTTCAGTATTCGTGCCGTCGACCGCACCGTAAATCGGTGCAATCGCGTTCGCGATATTGCTCGTCCCGGAGGAAAAACCCATCAGGCAGCCGATTCCCACGACGACGAACGCGCCCGTGATCTCGCGGCGGTCTGCATCGTCGCCGAACTGGAGTCGCGGAACGACGCCCGAGCGGTCGACGGTAATCATCTCCCGGCCGTCGCGGTTTGCCTCGATTGCGACCCACTCGTTGATTTGCGGGTAGAAGTATCGGCCGACCACACCGGCGACCCAGAAGCCGATGATCGGTGCAACGACCCACCAGATAACGATCTGGCCGAGTACGTCCCAGGCGAGCTCGCCAGTTGCAAGCCCGAGTGCGGCGATTGCACCAACAGCAGTCATCGAGGTCGAGGCGGGGACACCGACGTAGTTCCCGACGAACAGCGCGCCGCCGATGAAGAAGAGAACGGCGACGTTCGAGCGCATGGTAAACACCCCTGTGTCGTGGACGAGCTCGTTCCCGAGCGTGTCGACGACCTGCGGGCCGATCGTCGCCGCGCCGATAAAGAAGAAAACCGACATGAGTGCCGCAGCCATCGTCTTCGTGATTACGTTCGCTCCCACTGCCGGTCCGAACGCTGGCCCTGTCGTTGCGCCGCCGATGTTGTAGCCGACGAAGATTGCAACGAGGATTCCTACGAGAAGCAGTACTTCCGTCACAGTGTGTACTCAAGTGAGCTGATCGTAAAAGTCGTCCTATTCAGTCGACGCCAGCGGTTCGTGAATACAATTCGCCCGCCGTCGATCGGACTTCGAAGCAAAGAATTTCAACGACGGCCACCATACGTTCGGATAACATGTGTCCTCGTCGGATTACTATCGAACGTCGCGGAGGGCGGTGTAAGTCGCTTCATCGACGGCCGGACCGTATCGAAACTCGAGTACACTCGAGTTGGGCAACCGAGGCGGGTGCTACGTCCCGATGCTAAATCCGGTTCGTGTCGACGCTGCAGTCGACCTCGCTTACGGTGCGCTGATCGCGCTCTCGATCGTCCTGATTCTGACGCTCGAGACGAACATCGGAATCGCGTTCGGTGTGGGAGTGTTCGCCTCCTACGTCGTCCACGTCGTCTGGAAGATGGCGCGGTTCGATCCGGACTGGATGACACAGGCAGTCGAGGAGACGGTCGGTGAAACCGTCGAAAAGGAAGTCAAAGTGGTGCAGACGCAAGTTGAGGAGACGGTCGAAGAAACCCTCGAGCAGACGGTCGATGAGACGGTCGAACGGCAGGTCGAAGGGGTACAGGCACAGGTCGAAGAAACCGTCGAAGAGACGGTTGGTGAGACGGTCGAGCAAACGGTTGGCGAAACTGTCGAACAGACGGTCGGCGAAACCGTTGAGGAAACTGTCGAGGAAACCGTTGGTGAAACCGTTGAGGAAACTGTCGAGGAAACCGTTGGTGAAACCGTCGAAGAGACGGTTGGTGAGACGGTCGAAGAGCAGGTCGAAGAGGTACAGGCGACCGTCGAGGAGACAGTCGAGGAAACCGTCGGTGAGACGGTCGAGCAAACGGTTGGCGAAACGGTCGAACAAACGGTCGAAGAACAGGTTGGTGAGGTTCAGGCGAAAGTCGACGCCGTCGAGGAGCGCGTCGACCGTCGTTTGCGTGAGGACGAGATCGAAGAGCTCATCGAGGAATCGGTTGACAACGAGTCAGTCGACGATGAGTCAGCCGCTGACGGGTCCTCTAGCGATGAGTCAGCCACAGACGAGTCCGCTCCCAACGAGCCAGCCGCCGACGACCCACCCGCAGACGAGTCGGAATCGTAACCCTCTCTCCGCTCTATAGTAGCCACTGCACCTCTTTACACACTGATCGCACAGCCCACTCGCGGGCCACGCTGTGTCCCGTTCGCTGTTCCGCAGTTCTCACTCACTTCGTTCGCTCACCGGACAACCGTCACTGGAACTGGTGACCGCTTTGACACTGTCTCGGCAACGTTCCCGACAAGAAACCGGTGTGTTGCCCGATCCCTATCTTCGCCGTGACTCCCGAGAACGATCGTGTCGTACTCCTCGGCACGGTTGAGAATATTTCGCGCCGGATGCCCAATCCCGACGACCGTCGTGATCTCCCGGTCCCGTTCGTCGGCAATCTCGTGTGCCCGATCGAACACCGACTCAGCGCGCCCTGCGGCCGCTTCACTGAGGTCGTCCTCGAGTGTCAAACTTACTGCGTCACCCATCATCATCGACGGAACGCCAACAACGTGCAGGATAGTGACATCGGCCTCGGGGAAATTTTCGAGGGCGTACTCGAGTGCGTGCCCTGCCTGGTCGGAGTCGTCCATCGGCACGAGGATTGTTGAGAGCATGCGTGTGACTACGACACCCAGTGGCTAAGAACCTCGTTTCACGCAATGCCCGGGAAGAGCGTAAAGAATCCGTAGGCGAGCAGCGTCGACATCGACGGGCCGATGATCCACATCGAGATGTACTTGATGACGGCGCGGGGGTTGAAGAGGTCGGCCGCGTTGAGCACCTCTTCGGACTCCTCTTCACCGATTGCTGGGGCCCGTTCGCCCTCTTGCTCTTCGGCGACGATTGCGCCTAGTTCGATTTCGCGGTCTTGGGCGTCGCTGTCGCGGGTGACGGCCTCGCGGAAGGTCACCGGACGAGTTGCTCGACCCCACCCGATGCCGACGATCGTCATGACGGTGGACATCACGAGGCTGATTGGAATGCCCATATAGGAGAGCGTGGTTGTGATAGTCGAGGCGGTTACCATGACGAACAGGGCTGCAAGCAGCGGGATATCGCTTAGTTCGCCGCCAACGGAGTCCATGGTGCGTCGGGCGATGGTAAAGCCGCCGAGTCCGATGGCGGCGGTCGCGAGGAGAACGGCGTAGGTCATTTCCAGTCCGTCGTCGCCGCCGACCAGCGGTGCTGCGGCGTTCGGGACGTTCGACGCACCGGCACTGAACGCCATGTAACAGCCGATGATGAGGACGACGACCGTCGTTGCGAGTTCCTGTGTTGTCGTATTCGGGCCGAGCGCCGGTTTCGGAACTGTGCCCTGCCGATCGAGGCTGAGAAGTGGGCCCGGTGAGTTTTTGATATCGACGCGCCGGTTGACCCACGGGTAGATATACCGCCCGATAATGCCCCCGATCCAGAAGCCGATAATCGGCGTAACGACCCACCAGGAGATGATTTCGGCGATCATTTCGTAGTTGAGTGTTCCCGTCGCAAGCCCGAGGCCGGCGATCGCACCGACGGTCGTCATCGACGTCGGGACGGGGACGCCGAAGATGTTGGCGACGAGGATGCCGAGACCGATGAAAAAGAGGACGGCGACACCAGCGGAGAGCGTGAGATCGACTGTGATAATATCTTCACTGAGCGTTCCCATGACCTCCTGGCCGACCGTTATGCCGCCGAGGAACACGAACACGGTCATGATCGCCGCTGCGGTTGTCTTCGTCACGATCCCAGCGCCGACAGACGGCCCCCACGTGATCCCCGTCGACGATCCCCCGATGTTGAACCCGACGAAGAGAGACGCAACAATCCCGACAAGGAGCAGCGTTTCTACCATCGACGACAAATACGAGTATCCCGATAAAATAAGTACTGGACCCGTTCTGTCCCGTCTATGCTGCCTGTAGCATTTCTTCCACTCGAGTACCAGCAGTCTCATCTCAGATGCCCCAGAAAAACGCGATGCCGAGGACGGTGACAGTCGACAAAATCAACTGGAGCGGTGCGCCAACGCGAAAGTAATCCGTAAATCGGTAGCCACCGGGTCCGTAGACAAAGAGGTTCGTCTGGTAGCCGATCGGCCCCAGAAACGCGGTGCTGGCCGCGAACGTGACTGCGAGCACGAACGCGAACGGATTCGATCCGATACCAGCCGCGGCCGCTGCCGCGACCGGAATCAACAGGACGACGCTCGCGTTGTTGCTGATCAGTTCGGTGATCAACCCCGTCACGATGTAGAACAGCCACAATACGACGATAGTCGGCAACACGCCCGCTGTCGAGACGACGAGCCACGCGAGGTAGGCTGCTGCACCCGTCTGCTCCAGGGCGATACCGAGCGGAATCACACCGGCAAGCAAGAAAATGATGTCCCACTCGACGGCGTCGTACAGTTCCTTTGGCTCGAGAACACCGGTGACGACCATCGCGACGACGCCCGCAAGCGCCGAGATGAGAATCGGATAGATCTCTAGGGCAGCGACGGCGACGACACCAACCATGATCGCAATCGCGATCGGTGCCTTGCTGGCGCGGTACTCGGGACGGGGCGGTTCACGGGCCACGATGACATCGTCGCCGCTCGCGAGTCGGTCGAGGGTTTCCGGGGGAGCCTGGACGAGCAACGTGTCGCCGACATCGAGGCGCGTGCCGACGATACGGCCGCCGACGAGTTCGCCGTGGCTCCGTAGGCCGAGGACGGCCGCGTTGAACTCCTCACGAAACGCCTCCGGATCGAGACGGTCACCGACGAGTCGTGAATCGAGTGAGACGACGAGTTCCGTCAGCACGCCTTCCGTGTCTGTCGCCGAGAGATCCGCGGACGGACCGAGGTGGCCGACCGGTTCGACGCCCGGGGCGTCCTCGAGTGCGGTGATCGCCTCGCGGTTCGTTCGGACGACGAGCACGTCGCCCTCGTCGAGCGGGAGTTCCTGTCGCGGGGCGACTGCACGACCGCGGTCGCGGACGACCTGTACGATGTCGATGTCGGGGCCGAGCGTATCGCTCGCATCACCGACGGTGCCGCCGACGAGCGGCGAGCCGGGAACGATCGCGACGTCTGCGACGTAGCTGCCGACCTCGTACTCCTCGAGATAGTCCGCTCGCGGCGGCACGCGCTCGGGGATGAGGTAGTGCCCGACGAAGATGAGGTAGAGCGCGCCGACCACGACGACGATGACGCCGAGCTGGGTAAATTCGAACATCGAGAACCGGTGCAGTTCGTCGTACTCCGCGCCGAGCCTGGCGCTGATGTCGCTCGCGAGGATGTTCGTCGACGTGCCGATGAGGGTGAGCATCCCGCCGACCTGCGAGGCGTAGGAGAGCGGAATCAGGAGCTTCGACGGCGACGTGTTGCCGCGGTTTGCCACGTCGGTGACGACGGGGACCAGCAGGGCGACGACGGGTGTGTTGTTCAGAAAGCCGGAGACGGGACTGGTCGCGGCGACAGTCGCGACGAGTTGCTTCCGAAGACTTGTCCCTGCGAAGGCGGCCATTCGCCGCCCCAGCTCCTGTACGACGCCGGTTCGGCTGACGCCGCCGCTCAGGATCAACATCGCCAGCACGGTGATCGTCGCCTCGTTCGCAAAGCCCGAGATACCGGTTCCCGGATCGATTCCCGTCCAGGGCTCGAGGACGACGAGCACCACGATCAACAGGATCGCGGTTACGTCGATCGGCAGCCGCTCGGTCAGAAAGAGCACGAGCGCGAGGCCGACGACCCCGAAGACGACGAGCATTTCCGTCGTCAGGTCGGGCTGGGCCGCTGGCTCCTGGAGGAGCGGCATCGCCGTGAGCGCTGCGCCGAGCACACCGTGAGCCACACCGTCTCGGTACGTAACGCCTCTGCACGGCTCGTGAACAGTCTCTCGGCGATGGTCGTTCGTCGTTCGTCGTTTGTCGTTCGTCGCTCGTCGCTCGATGCTCCCCGGACGCTTTCCCCACCGCCTCATTAACCACCCCATCCGACGTACCGACCAGCAAACCGGTTCGCCTCATCGAGGAGTGGCAGACCGATCCAGCTCGTCGAAGAACAGCAAACCGTCGCCTTTACTCGGATGCACCCCGCTCACACACGTATGACTGACGCAGACGACTCGTCTTCTCACACGGACTCGAGTGGCCCTACCGACCCCACCGACCCCACCACCTTCGACGTCATCCCCGCCGTCGACATCCAAAACGGCGAGGTCGTCCAGCTCGTCCAGGGCGAGCGCGGCACCGAGAAAACCTACGGTGACCCCGTCGACGCCGCACAGCGCTGGCTCGAGGCCGGTGCCGACTCGCTCCACCTCGTCGACCTCGACGGCGCGTTCGACGGCGAGCGCGAGAACGCTGCCGCGATCGAGAGCGTACTCGAGTCCGTCGACGTGCCGACGCAGCTCGGCGGCGGGATTCGAACGGCTGCGGACGCGCGGGACGTACTCGACCGCGGCGTCGACCGGGTAATCCTCGGCACTGCAGCTGTCGAGGACCCCGATATCGTTGCGGAAATCAGCGAGACACACCCCGACAGCGTGATCGTCAGTCTCGACGCGAAAGACGGCGAGGTCGTCGTCGAGGGCTGGACCGAGGGTGCCGGCGTTTCGCCCGTCGAAGCGGCCGAGCGCTACGAGGAACTCGGGGCTGCTGCAATCCTGTTCACCAACGTCGACGTGGAGGGGCAACTCGAGGGCGTGGCTACGGAGCCGGTCCGCGAACTAGTCGAGGCGACGGACGTGCCGGTGATCGCGAGCGGGGGTGTGGCGACACGTGCAGATATCCGGGCACTCGAGGAGGCGGGTGCGGCGGCGGCCGTGGTCGGAAGCGCGCTGTACGAAGGGAATTTTACGCTCGAGGAGGCGAAGGCTGTGGTTGGCGACGATGGTGACGATAGCCACGACAAGTAACCGACCGATCAGGATCGCCAGTACGCCGGCAACAGCAGGACGAGGACGGGAACGATTTCGATCCGGCCGATCCACATCATGACGATCATGACGGAGCGCGAAAAGGCAGAGAAGCCGTTGTAGTTGCCCATCGGACCGGCGAGTTCGAACGCGGGACCGATGTTCATGAAGATCGAGGCCGCAGCCCCGAGTGCGCCGAACTCGCTGACGTCGGTGCCGGCCCGTGCGGCGTCGACGACGAGCAGGATCGTCAGGCCGAAGAAGATGACGATGGCGAGCAGGACGTAGCCGAAGATGTCGTTGACGGTCTCCTCGTCGACGACGCTGCCACTGACCCGGAGCGGGCGGACTGCCTCGGGGTGGATCGCCGTGAAGAGGTTTCGCTTGAACGCCTTCAGGACGACCAGCCAGCGCAGCGACTTGATCGAACAGGTGGTACTGCCGGCCATCCCGCCGATGAACATACAGAGGAATAGCACGTGCCTCGCGCCCGTACTCCACTGGTTGAAGTCCATGCTCGCGTAGCCGGTCGTCGTCACCAGCGAGACGACGTTGAATACGCCGTGGCGGATCGTCGGCTCGATACCCAGGTCGAGATCCGCATCGAACGCGAGGATCCCGACGACGATCGCGCTAAAGAGAGCGAGTGCACCGAGGTAGAACCGGAGCTCTTCGGACTGCAGCGGGCGCTCGAACTCGCCCTGCGTGATGTAGTAGAGGAGGACGAAGTTGGTCGAACCGAGGATCATGAACGGGATGATCGACCACTGGACGATCGGCGAGAACGCGGCGATGCTGTCTCCCTCCGGCGAGAAGCCGGCGGTCGCCACACTCGTCAGCGCGTGTGAAACTGCGTTGAACAGGTTCATCTCGTCCGCAACTCCGAGGAGGTGCAGTCCGTAGAAGACGACGACGGCGAGGAGCGTGAGCCCGACGTACAGCCCCCAGATGAGCCGCGCCGTCTCGGAGATATGCGGCCGAAGCTTGCGGACGTTTCGCGTCTGACTCTCGGTTTCCATCAGCTGTGCACCACCGACCATCAGGTGCGAGAGTAGCCCGATCGCGACGATCAGGATCCCGAGCCCGCCGAGCCACTGGATGAGCTGTCGCCACAGCAGGATCGAGCGCGGCTGATTGTTGAAATCCCACGTCTCCATGACGGTCGCCCCCGTCGTCGTCAGCCCGCTCATGCTCTCGAAGAAGGCGTTGATCGGAGTGTTGATGAGCCCGGTAAAGGCGGATTCGCCGGCGGAGCCGGCTCCCGCGAAGAGGAAGGGGATCGCACCGACGAGCGCAACCCCGAGCCACGTGAGTGCGACCATCAGGAACGACTCGCGCTGGCCGAGTTCGCGGTCAGCACTCAACTGCTCGAGTGCCAGCCCACTCGCAATCGCGACGGCGATAGCGACCAGGAACGGAATCGGGTCGTTCCCGTCGAGTACAGCGAGCAACGCCGGCACTGCGAGCGGGATCGAGAGCCACCGTAGCACCGTTCCGGTGAGGCTACAACTCGAGCGCCAGTCGACGCGAATCCTCATTCAAGTAGTCACATCTGGGATACGGGGGGAAATAATCGGTTCGGAAGGTGTCGCAAGCGGCGACGGTGGTGCTGGGTGTTCAATGACCACTCTCGGAGAGCCACACGGAACAAGACAGCAAGGTGGACAAGAACCGGGACGAAACGCGCTGGCGCTGACTTATCTGCGCTTGTAATCGTGGCCGATGTACAGCGTGAGGATGTTGATGCCGAGCAACCCGAGGAAGATGAGCGTTGCCCGCGGGTCGCCGAGTCCCTGTGCCAGCAGTGGGAGGTAGACAAACGGTAACGCAACCGCCGTCCAGAAGCACAGGAACTGCGTTGATCCCTTGAGGACGTTTCGGGCACTGTTCGTCGCTGACTCTGCCTGCTGGTCGCCGTCCGTTCCCGCTGGGGGGACGGACTCGTTCGAAAGTGGGGAGGGGCTGGGCGTTGAGTTAGACATCGCGGGTCACCTCTTCGTATCAGCGACATTCACTGGACGTATCATATAAGCGCCCGACGGTTGGCACTATTTCGGTCCGTTTCACGGTCGTAGTGACACCGAAACAATCATTTTAGACTCTTCTAAATAGGACGAGACGTTTTACAAACGAATCTAAGGTCGTTTTATCCGTCAGTTCCCCAGCGGTCCGCACTGGTGTGAGTAGGCCCCTCGTTCTGCCCGACCCGCGCTCGTCCCGATTCTCTTGGCACCCAATACCGTCGCGCGTGTCGAGCGAGTCGACACTCATCTGCAGATACCAGTTCCGGTTCCTCGCGCCATCGACCGACACACATTGCCTATCCCCGCTCGTAACCGACTGCGACCACGTGGCAGACTCGTCGTGCTTGCCTCGTCTCAACACGCTCGCCACACTCGCGACATCTGCTACGCTCGACACGCTCGCCACGAGCGCAACCCCCTTGTACCGAGGGCGCAATCGCTTCCACATGACCACGAGCGAGCGTCGCGCCACCGTCACGCGCGACACCGGCGAGACGGAAATCGACTGCACGCTAACCGTCGACGGCGACGGCTCGGCCACCGTCGACACCGGTATCGGCTTCTTCGATCACATGCTCACCGCCTTCGCCCGCCACGGCCTGTTCGACCTCGAACTCGAGTGCGACGGCGATCTCGAGATCGACGATCATCACACGGTGGAGGACGTGGCGATCGTGCTCGGGTCGGCGTTCGACGAGGCGCTCGGTGACCGTGCGGGGATCGTCCGGTACGCGGATCGGCGGGTACCGCTGGACGAGGCGGTTGCGGACGTAGTAGTGGACGTAAGCGGGCGGCCGCGCTTTTACTTCGACGGGACGTTTTCCCAGGATCAGATCGGCGAGTTCACGAGCGACATGGCGCGTCACTTCGCGGAGTCGCTGGCGATGAACGCGGGGTTGACGCTGCACGCAGGCGTGACTGGCGAGAACGCGCACCACGAGGCTGAGGCGTTGTTCAAGGCGCTGGCACGGTCACTCGACGATGCGACGCGGGTGGACGAGCGCCGGGAGGGAGCGCCGAGTACGAAGGGGACGTTGACCGAGTAGCCAGGATGTCTCAGGCACGGTGAAGCTTCCCGCTCCGTTCGGTGAACTCCTCCTTCTCGAGTGCGTGATCGACGATGGCCTCGGCCTGCTCGGCTTCGAGGTCGTACGCGCCGGCAGCGAGCGATTCGACGGCGGTGCGGTCCATCGGCAACTCACGGTTGCGCAGGAGACGGATGACCTTGGGGTAGGCCTGCGGTACGCTTGGTTTCGACGGTTCGTCGGTTTTCCTGGCCGTACTGACGCTGTCTGTCCTGGTCTCTCCGGTTGTCGCCGAGGTGTCCGATGTCGCGTCCGCGTCCGCGTTCGTTGCTGGCTGCGTCTCCGGAACCGGTTCCAACTCGCCTGCTGGCTCCGTATCGGTACTGGTTGCTGGTTCTGATCCTGATCCTGATTTTGATTTTGATTCCGGGTCTCGGTCTGCTTCAAGCGTCGCCGCTGACTCTGATCCTGCGGTTTCTCCCGTCTCGATTCCAGAAGTTGCTGCTGTTTCGACCGCCTCCGCGTCGCCGAACGTAATTTCGTTTCCGCGAGCTGTGGACGGAGCGTCGCTCTGGTCCTCGCTCTCGGTCTCGCTTTCGTCTCCATCTTCACTGCCCTCCTCACTTCGCTCGTCAGCGTGAGTGCCGCTCCGATTGGCGGCCCCGTCGACCTCCACGGCCGGTTCGCCACGAAGGCGAGCCAGCAGCGGCTCGAGTAGCGTTCCGAGCTGCTCCTTACAGGCCGGACAGAGCACGACCCGTCGCTGCTCTGTATCGGTCGGCTCGAGTTCGGGTGGGAGGACCTCGAAGGTGCCGGCGGCCTCGCTGTCACAGAAGTCACAGTGCTGCAGTGCGCGCATGGGGTGCGATAGCAGGCGGAGTGGTAATAAACGTCCGTCAGACGTACCGCCGGCAGCGACTCGGGTGTTCGGATTGGGGGTACTCCGTCCGATAGCGCTCGTCGTGGGTGACCGGCTGTCGATCACCGACCATTATACTCGGGCACTCGTATACCCACCAACGAATGTTCGACGAGATCATGGAGAAGTTCGAGGGGTCCCCGAGCCAGCAGGCGGTTATCCGGCTCCTGCTGGAGCGCGGCTTTTCGGTCAACGACGATGGCCGCGTCGTCTCGGGCGGCATCGAGATCCCGAACACCGGTATCGCCCGCGAGATCGACGTCGATCGGCGCGTCGTCGACTCGACGACGAACGCGATCCTCGACGATCCCGAACTGCGGCGCATCTTCCAGAACATCTCGCAGGTGCCGAGCCTGATGGACCTCGCGCCCGTGCTCGACCTGACGGTGCTCTCGATCGCTGTCGACAACGCCGAACAGAAGGGAATCGTCGCCCAGGTGACCGGCACGCTCGCCGACAACGACATCTCGATCCGCCAGACGATCAGCGAGGACCCCGAGTTCACCGACGAGCCGCGACTGTACCTGATCACCGACCAGGACATCTCGGGGACGGCGATCACCGAACTCCGGGATCTCGAGTTCGTCCGGAAGATCGAACTGCAGTGAGCACGAACAGTGGGGGCATTGAGGACACCAAGGACACCCAGAACCCGTGAGCCAGACCTACAACACCATCGCCGAGGCCGCAACCGCCGAGTTCGTCGTCCAGGGCTCCGAGTTCATCGGCCACGCCCGCCCCGTCGACGCCGTCGACGACGCAGAGGCGTTCATCGAGGCCATTCGCGAGGAGTACGCCGACGCGACCCACAACGTCCCCGCGTACCGCGTCCGCGCCGACAGCGACGGCGACCTGCTGCGAGAGTACTCGAGTGACGACGGTGAGCCAGCCAGCTCGGCGGGAAAGCCGGCACTCAACGTGCTCACCCAGCGCGAAATCGAGAACTGCGTCGTGGTGGTTACGCGCTACTATGGCGGGACGAATCTCGGTGTGGGCGGGCTCGTCCGGGCCTACTCCCGCGCAGTCAAGGATGCCGTCGATGCGGCGGGTGTTATCGAAGAGCGCCCGCACGAACGCGTCTCGATCACTGTGGAGTACGACGACTCCGGCACCGTTCGGGGCATTCTCGAGAGCGAGGGCTACGAGTTCGACGCCGCGTACGAGGCCGACGTCTCCTTCGATGTCCGGGTGCCCGTCGCCGACGCCGAGGCGCTCCGGGATCGGATTCGGAGCGCGACCAGCGGGCGGGCGGTACTCGAGTCGGCGTGAGTATTCGTTCTCCCTTGATCGCTCTCTTCGAGTAGATAGTAGCACCGTTTCTTTATCAAAATATATCTGTGAAACAGACCCGTAGCAGTCGGCAACTGCGTGAGCGGATGGTTCGCTATCCAACGTGAGCGCCGCCGTGTCACCGCTGTCGGTAACGCTCGTGTTACTAGCCGACATCGGTGTCCGGGAGCATTTATCTGATTCTCACGACTATTGATGGGTGTACGCGAACGCTTCTCCGAACATCATGTCACAGAAATCCGATTACGCAGACGAAACCGAAATCGACGCATCACTCGACGAACTTCCTGGTGACGACACCGTCAGCGAGACCGTTGCAAATCTCGAGGCCAACGGCTTCACCGTCGTCGTCGCTGATAGCGCCGCGGACGCCCTCGAAACGATCCAATCGCACATTCCGGCGGAGGCCTCGGTCATGAACGGCCACTCGACGACCCTCGAAGAAATCGGGTTCACAGAGTACCTGAGCGAGGGCGACCACGGGTGGGAGAGCCTTCCGGACGAAATCTGGGGTATCGATGACGATGCCGAACGACAGGCCGCACGCCGCGAATCGCAGACGGCTGATTACTTCCTCGGTGGGATCAACGCGGTCGCACAGACCGGCGAACTGGTCGCAGCCGACCGTTCCGGGAGTCGTATCGGTGCCTACCCCTTCGCTGCCAACAACGTCGTTATCGTCAGCGGCGTGAACAAAATTGTCGACGATCTCGACGCTGCACTGGATCGCCTCGAATCGGTCGCGTATCCGTTAGAGAACGAGCGTGCAAAGGATGCCTACGGCGTTGAAAGCGCTATCGCCAAACAACTGATCTTCCGACAGGAACTCGAGGAGGGGCGGACGACTGTCGTCCTCGTCCGTGACCAGCTCGGTTACTGATGCTGTCGGCGGTAGTGCCTACAATATGCAGACACGTCTGCAGAGTCAACACGAGAGACCCACGCTCTATTCAGCAGGCGGTTTTTGAGAGACTCTGCATAGATAACTCCCCCTTCGGTAACTGCTTGCCCGGTACTGACGACGACGTTCAAGCCACCAACCGAACACGGATCCTGTAGTAGCAACTGCTATGAGTGCGGAAGCGTCGCCGTTCGATCCGAGAGCTTCGATTCAATCGCCGCGAGGAGTTCGTCGGGCGACTCGAGTGCGTCGCGGTCGAGTCGCGTATCGAACAGGCCGCGGTCGAAGACGAGTTCGTCGTCTCGCAGACGGACGTAGTCGACGGTTTCCCAGGAGACGAACGTGCTGGTTAGCGGTCGTTGTTTGACGAAGCCGGTTTCGTAGATTCGGATCTCGGGTGTCGTCCCCAGTCCGTCGATCTGGAACCGGCCCTCGATCAGACCGGTGGTGAGCCACAGAACGCCGAGTGTGCCCCAGACGAGCGTGGAGAGCCAGTCGCCGGCGACTGCGTAAACGACGGCGAGACCCAGCCAGATGACGAGCAACACGGCGTCCATTCTGGGTGACCGTGGCGGTTGCCACCGGCACGTCTGGAGCGGGCTGTCTGCCGTCACCGTTTCTGCGTAGCGGGTCGATGCGACCGCGCGGAGCGCGTAGCCAAGGATGACGAGCGCGCTCATCGAGCCAACCGAGACGTACCCGAGTTCGGTTCCAACTGGACCGAAAATCGCTGCGAAGCCGACGACGGCGAAGGGTGCGGCTGGCAGCACGATCACGAGGTGTTGGCTACGACTGCCACCGTGGTGGGCCAGAAGATCGGGGATGAAGCGGACGAGACCGGCACCGAACAGTGCGCCACCGCCGAGTCCGAGCAGCGTCGAGCCGAGGACGACGGCGAACCCGAAGTCCCCCGCGAGCGACATGGTCAGCGCGACCGCTGCACCGAGGATACCGAAGAAGCTTGCGACGACGATCGAATCCGTTGCTGGAGGGAGTGGTGACGACTGCGCGATGGCGGAGCCACCAGTGGCGTCGGTGGACGAGCGGTCGGACATGTACCTGTCACCTACGTATGAACTGCTGACAGATAGCCGTACTGTAGTCGCCGTCCCGGCCGCGTTCTCCGGTGGACCAACCTTTTTTACACACACCTCGGTACCGAACTGCATGAACACGATCGAGGCGACCGACTTCTACGACCTGCGGCAGGTTTCGGACCCGCAACTCTCGCCAGGCGGCGAGCGCGTTGCATACGTCGAACAGCTCCCCGAAGACGAGGAATCCTCCGAGGCGACCATCCACGTCGTCCCCGTCGGCGGCGACGAGCCAACACAGCTCACCATCACCGAGGGCGTCGACAGCCAGCCCCGCTGGAGCCCCGACGGCGACCGCCTCGCGTTCGCCAGCACCCGCGGCGAGGACGACGACCGACAGCAGCTCTGGGTGCTCCCCACAACGACCGGCGGCGAAGCTCGCCAGCTCACGTCCGTCGTCGGCGGCGTCACCGGACTCGAGTGGAGTCCCGACGGCAGCCGCCTCCTGTTCACCCAACAGGTCACCGCCGACGACCGCGAGGAGGGACGTGACCTCGCTGTCGACCCCGAATACGAGTCCGAGACGCCGGATCCGCGCGTAATCGACCGCATGATCTACCGCGCCGGTACGGAGTACATGGACGGCCGGCGGAGTCACGTCTACGTCCTCGATATCGAGGCTGCACTCGAGTCCGATCCATTCAATCTGACTGACACTGACCCCGAAGAGACGAACGCGATCGAACGCCTCACTGACGGCGACGAAGACCATGTCGGAGCGACCTGGGGCGACGACGAGACGGTCTACTACGCGGTTAAAACCGCCGAGGATGCGGTCGAGGCAGACGACTCGAGCAAGTATGACCTGTACGAACACGACCTCGAAACGGGTGAGGCGACGGTCTTTACGCAGACGACCGGCTGGGTCACCGAACTCGAGGCGACGACAGATGGGCGGATCGCGTACGCGTTCACGCCCGAAGAACAGGCCTCGCTGCGCCAGACTGACATTCGCGTTCACGACCGCGAGACTGGCGCGGAGACGGCGCCGACGACGTCGGTGGATCGGACGATCGACGGCAACTTCACCTGGGCGCCGGACGAGGAGCTGCTGTACTTCACGACGCCGGATGAAGGATCGAACGTGCTCTGGTCGGTCGACGTGCCGACGACGCTCGACAGCGACGAGGAAGCACTCGAGGAGCCGACCCGCGTTTACGGCGATGACGTGACTGTTTCGGGCTTCTCGGTCGGCGACAACGCCGTTGCGCTTGTACAGAGCGAGTGGGACCACCCCGGCGATGTCTTCGTGACGACCCGCGGCGGAAACGAGACACACCGGCTGACGCGGGTCAACGCCGACCTGCTCGCGGATCGAGCGGTGCGCCAGCCGGAGGAGATCTGGTTCGAGAGCGGTGACGTCGGGACTGAGGGTGGCAACACCAACACCAACAGCAACAGCAACAGCAACAGCGACGGCGACGGCAACAGCGACGACCACGGCGAGCGCAACCAGATCCAGGGCTGGCTGCTCACCCCACCCGAGTTCGACGCCGACGCCGCGAGCGGTCCGGACGAAACCTACCCGCTCGTCGTCGAAATCCACGGCGGTCCCCACGCCCAGTGGACGACTGCGGGAACGATGTGGCACGAGTTCCAGACGCTCGCAGCGCAGGGCTACGTCGTCTTCTGGTGTAACCCACGCGGCTCGACGGGATACGGCGAGGACCACGCGATGGCGATCGAACGAAACTGGGGCGATGTGACGCTTGCAGACGTGCTCGCGGGCGTCGACGAGGTCTGTGAACGCGAGTTCGTCGACGAGGACGAACTGTTCGTCACCGGCGGAAGCTTCGGCGGATTCATGACCTCGTGGGCGGTCACCCAGACGGACCGCTTCACGGCCGCAGTCTCCCAGCGCGGTGTCTACGATCTCACCAGCTTCTACGGCTCGACGGACGCGTTCAAGCTCATCGAGGGCGACTTCGACACGACACCCTGGGAAGAGCCCGAATTCCTCTGGGAGCAGTCGCCCGTTGCACACATCCCGAACGTCGAGACGCCAACACTCGTGCTCCACTCCGATCGGGACTACCGGACGCCCGCGAACACCGCCGAACTGTTCTACCTCGGTCTGAAGAAACACGGCGTCGACACTCGTCTCGTCCGGTACCCACGAGAGGGCCACGAACTCTCCCGGTCCGGTGAACCAGGCCACATCGTCGACCGACTCGAGCGCATCGTCCGCTGGTTCGACGGCTACGCCGAGTCCCGCGAGGTTGCGCCGGCACTCGAGCGCGACCCGAATGCGGGACTGTCGGGAGGGATGGATGAGGTGGATGACGACGAGGGAACGGGAGCCAGCGAAGACGACTAAGGGGAACGAACGGATCGAGAGCGCGGCTGTCACCGTTCCCAGTTCTCTCGACTCAGCCACGCGTTTTCAGGGCCCACACCTACGGTCATGGCCTCTCTACGGAGTGTATGAACCCGAACGTTGGCGGCGTCGACCGTAGCCTCCGGACCATCATCGCAGCCGGATTACTCGTTTTCGGGTACAGCAACCGAGAAAAAAGGTCGGGACACTCGCGTTCGTCGCGGGAAGCGATCTGCTCGCGACGGCGATCATCCAGCGGTGTCCGCTGAACGCGCTGTTCGGGATCGATACGTGTCCGTGAGAACGAGTGACTGCACCGTCACGTCTCGCGTGGACTCGAGTACAACGACTGCCAGGCTGTGCGGGTACGGATTCCGGTTGGGAGACGGCGAACTCCAGTCTGCGGCTCAGGTCGTACGGAACGCCCGATCGCCGGCGTCGCCCAGGCCAGGAACGATGAAGCCGTCGTCGTCGAGGTAGTCGTCGATCGAGACCGTCAGCAGATCGGCTTCGGGGAACTCGTCGTCGACGCGGAGCAGTCCTTCGGGTGCCGAGACGGCCGAGAGCACGATCAGGTTCTCCGGGTCCGGCGAGTTCTCGATGACGTGGTCGAGCACGGTACACATCGTGCTGCCGGTCGCGAGCATCGGATCGGCGATGATGACCGTGTCGTCCTCGGTGATCTCGGGTAGCTTGACGTAGTCAACCGTGATCGGGAACGAGCCGTCGTCCTCGCGGCCGGCCTCCTCGTCGCGGCTCGCGCTGATGACTCCCTGTCGTGCGCGTGGGAAGGCCTTCAGCAGTCCCTCGACGAACGGCGTCGCCGCGCGAAGTACGTTGATGATGACCACATCGTCGAGTCCGCGTACCTGCTCGCCCATGGTCGGCTCGAGTGGCGTGTCGATCTCGACGTACTCGGTTTCCATGCGACCGTCGATGATCTCGTAGCCACAGATCCGGCCGAGTTTGACGAGCCCCTTGCGGAAACTGACCTGCTCGGTCTGGACGTCTCGAAGCTGTGAGAGCGTGTGTTTTGCGAGTGCGTGCGTGACGAGATACGCATCGTCGCGGTCTTCGATGGGCATACTCGTATGGCCACCCGCGGGATAGTTCACACTGTCGATCAGCCGCGACGATATCTGGCTGTGATGGGTCTCATGGGCAGGTTATGCCATCCAGTTCCACGATAACAGGTGTCCGAAGCGATCACTGACGCAGCGAAGAAGTTTATACCAGTCCGTGTCTTACTACCCGCTCACTCGAATGGAAGAGAGCATCTCGGGATTCAAAGTTCGCGGCGAGTGGGCCGACGTCGTCGAACACGGCGAGCGCATCACGTACGCCTTGCGCGACGAGGGGGTTCACGATCCCGACCACGACTACGGCGCACGGTTCGCGCGGGCGTTCGACGAGTGGGACGAATGGCGTCCCAAAGCCCACGAGACCCTCGAGGCCGACGTCAGCGAGAAGACCGCAGATCAGGCCAGCGTCGAAGAGGGTAAGGGCGAGAAGGCGGGGAAGGAGCCCGACGAGGACATCAAAACCGCCGGCGAGAAGATCACCGCGTCCTACGAGCAACTCGAGGAGGACGACGCCGAAGCGGCGATGGACAACTGGAAGGAGTCGATCGACTACGTCGCTCGCGCGGCCGACTCGGCGGGACGGAAGGCCCTCCGCCGAGTCGAGGACACGGTGTATCAGAACGTGATGACCCAGCTCGCGCCGTACTACTTCGATAACGAACTCATCAGTGCGAACGTCCAGCAGGCGGCGCGAAACGGTGATAACGGTGAGCGCTTCGTTTTCGAAGTTAACGTGAACGACGACGATCTCAAGGATCGTGTCTCGGACCGACTCGCCGAACTCGACGACGAGATCGACCGCTGGCACGTCGAAGTTGAGAAGGATACGGACGCCGCAGAGGCGATCGAAGGGGCGGAGCCACCACCGGAGGCGGAGAACGGATCGAAGTCGACGACGAACTAGCGTCTCGACTTCCGTCGCTGCGGATTTTGAGAGCAGAAAATATTGGTTAGTGTCTTGTGGTGAAACGACCGTGTCCGCTCGTTAGCAGCCGCAGGTCGTCGTGATGATACACTCTGCGTTGTCACAGGTCGCACAGGTGTTTTTGTGCGTCCGTGGAACGGCTCCGTCGAGACACCAGTCTCCGACGCAGTCACAGCCACCGCAGTTATCACAGTCGTCCGTCGTTGGCGGTTGTTCGTCGCGGTCTGTCGTTCCGATCGATGTCTCTACTTGCTCGTAGCTGTCGCCGTCCGAGTGCACGTACATGAGTACGTTACTGCCGTCTTCGGGGAATAGCGCGGCGAACGGCGCAGAACTCTCGCTGTAGGTGACCTGCAGTCGGCCACGAGGCGTCATCGTGGTGAACGATACCTCTCGCGATCCGCCCTCGGCGAGGTCGTGAATTTGTCCGTCGGCGTCGTCCGTCGCACCGAAATCCGGAAGGACGCTGAGCGTCGCTTCTGCGAGCAAGCCATCGCTCTCGAGTTGATTGAGAAGTGCTTGCCCGGTTCTAACGTCTTCGGTCACTTCGATGTCGAGTTCCGCTGAAACGGCCTCGATGTCTCGCTCCGAGAGGGTCAGTCCCGCGGCCTCGAGGCGCGCGAGTTTGTCGCCCGAGTCAGCGTCAGCGGCGACGCTTCCGGTCGCAGCGACTGCGCCCATACTCACGGCACCGGCTGCCGCACTTTGTAGCACTGTTCGTCGACTAACTGAATCAATGTCTTTGTCAGACATCAAATGAGTAGGCCACGTTCTATTGGAAATATCTTTTGGATATAAATTAGTTTTGGTCAAGTTCGAACCTTATCATTTATTAATTGGTGGACTGACACGAGGGCTGATGTCGAGAGTGATTTGGAACCGTACGCCTGTCCTGTATTACGCCGTTCACATCGCTGGCTCATCTGATTGGAAGAGTCAATTTTACTAGCGGAGGTTCTGGAAAGCTGAACGGTTCTACTATATACCTACTGCTCGACAAAACAAATTTATAAATCAATGTATTGGAAATGATTTATGACCACTGGACCAACCAGTCGGCGAACGGTTTTGAAACGAAGCGCACTCTCAGCACTGGCACTCGGTATCGGCGGCTCGGCCAGCGGGGCTGCCTCCCGATCAACACCCGAGATCGAGCAGTTCCGCGTCAAGGGGACCCGAGAGACGACGGTTCGGTACGAACCCGAGACCATCACCGTCACCGTTCGGAAACGGAGCCCGGCTCTCAGTGATCGACTCGAGTCCCAACGGGACGAGCTCGTCGACGAAATCGAATACGATCGAACTGCACTCAACGAAAGTAAATTCGACGACGACTTGTTTCCCGAACGGGGACAGCGGGTCGACGAAGCGCCGTGGACGACCCACATCGCGAGGGAGGCGGAGTGGCGAGAACTCTTCGCGGCACAGTCCGAGAACTATGGCCCAGAGGACAGTCACTTGCCGAGTGAGTCCGACTACGACCACGCGGTATGGACCTACAGCGATATCGACGAGACAGGGTACGAACGCCGCAACCCGATCAATATCGTCTGCGATCTCTCCAGTCGCTCGTTCGGCGACGTTCAGGACGTACTCACCGACGACGGCTGGTCGTTTCTCGACTGGGACGCGCTTCCACCACACGAGTACCGACGATTCGCCTGGAATCAGGAACTCGAGCAGTTCGAGGACTCCCACGCCAGCCTCGGATACGCCTGGACGTTCGGCGATCCCAACATCTACGGTGCCAATGGCCGCTACCACGTCCAGACCTGGGAGTTCGTCGACGGTCTCGTCGGGGTCCACTGCCACGAAGACACACCGGTTCCACACAGCGTCGAATCGTACACGACGGCCGAAGACGAGGTTCGAACCATCTTCGCCAGCGCCGGCTGGGAGACGAGCGCGAACGAACTCGACCTTCCCAACGCGTACGACGACCACAACGGCCTTGCAACGCGCGTCCGCGACTAACGGTTGCGGACTGGGGAGTGAACTTGGTTGTGGCGAGAGCAGGCGGACCATCTCTCGTCAGCACCCGGACGCGTGATCGAGGAATGGGTTTAATAATTCCGAGGATGAACCATTAGTTATCAATAGATGTCCTCCATCGAATATACGGTGCCGACGCCGGGTTCGAACACAGTCGGTCGTGAAAGCTCCGGTTCAAACGTCCAGCGGGCGACGTCACCCCTGTTTCACGGCAAGCCACTGACATCCCCCCTCCCGTTTCATGATCGGCTGGAACCGGTTTCACCCTCGTTTTGCCGTCGATCAACTCCCGCTCGCCGTCGCCGAACCGACGACCTTGATCAATCAGTTGTTACGTTCCCCGCCCCCCACAAACCGAACCTCGCATGAGTTTTGGTTACCCACTCGTTCGGGCCGACATCACCGACCTCGTGCGCTCGAATCTGCTCTGGATACTCACCGGCCTCCTCGTCCTTCTCGTCTTCGCAAACTGGGCCGCCGACCCGACGATGATCGACGCCAGTTCACAGTCGTTCCTCCTCGTCCTCCTCCAGTTCACTCACTGGCTCCCGCTGTTCGCCATCGTCATCGGCTACGACGCCGTCGTCCGACTGCGCGAGTCGGGACGCGTTCGACTCCTCCTCGGGCAACCGACCACACGACGTACCCTCGTTATCCAAGCGTTTCTGGCCCGAGTAATCGCCTTTCTCGCCGTCCTCTCGGCCGCAATCCTGGTCGTACTCGTCCTCGTCGTCACCCAGACCGGCAGCGTGGGTGTACTCGAGTTCGTCGCCGGCGTCGGATCGGTGGCGCTTTACGGTCTCGCGTGGCTCGGTGCGACCGTCGGCGTCTCCGCGATGGCCGCGACGGGGCGGCAGGTGATCGGTGTCATGCTCATCGCCTACACGCTCTTGCTCGCGCTGTGGGAGCCGTTTGTCGCCAGAGTGTTGGCACTCGCGGTAACTGGCTCGGGAGAACTCGGCGGGCTCATCGAGTTTGCCGATCCGGCCGTCGTGACGTACGCCGAGGGAGCGACGTGGTTCCTGTACGCGTTTCGACTTGGGCCTGCGGAGGCGTTCACGGGAACCGTGTTTTACAGCTACGAGGTGCTTCAGGCGGCTGTCGATGGCGGTTCGGTCGCTGTGCCACACGGCCCGAATCTGTTCGGTGTCGGCGTCCTACTCGCGTGGCTGGCGCTGCCGCTGCTCGTCGGTTCCTGGTTGTTCCAGCGTGTGGACCTCGAGTGAGTCCAACCGTTCGTGACCCAAACGATTTTAATTCAACATGTGTTGGTGATAGTTGAGAACGAATGACTGCGATAGAGACGGAGGGTCTCACGAAACGATACGGTGACCTCGAGGCGATCTCTGACGTGAACCTGACCGTCGAACGCGGCGAAATATTCGGCTTCCTCGGGCCGAACGGGGCTGGAAAGTCGACGACGATAGACGTGCTGCTCGACTTCATTCGGCCGACGGACGGACGCGCGTCGATTCTCGACGACGACCCACAGGAGAACCCGCGTGCAGTTCGCGAGCGAATCGGAATCCTCCCCGACGAGTACAGCCTCTACGACCGACTGACCGGACGCGAACACGTCGCGTTTGCCATCGAGATGAACGATGCCGCGGACGACCCGGACGAGATCCTCGAGCGGGTCGGACTCGCCGACGCCGCGGATCAGCGCGCCGGCGACTACTCGAAGGGAATGGCCCAACGGCTCGCACTCGGGATGGCACTCGTCGGCGAGCCCGACGTGCTGATCCTCGACGAACCGTCGTCCGGAATCGACCCGAACGGGATGCACGAGATTCGAACTCTGCTTCGCGAGGAAGCCGACCGCGGCGCGACGATTTTCTTTTCGAGTCACGCACTCGAGCAGGTAGAGGCGATCTGCGATCGCGTATGCGTCCTCGACGACGGCGAGTTGCTCGCGGTCAGTACGGTCGAGAACCTGCGGGACTCTCTGGACTCGCGATCGGTGCTCGTGCTCACGCTCGACGCCGACCCCGGCTCCGGCCCCGACCCGGACGACGATCACGGACTGTTGGAACTCCCCGATGTGACGGATGTCGAGCGAACCGGCGCCACGCTTCGGATCGAGTGCGCCGATCCCGGCGTGAAGTCGGCGGCCATCAGTCGCGTCGAGGACACCGGCGCATCCGTCGTCGACATCGACGTCGAACAGGCCTCGCTCGAGGACCTGTTCGCTGAACTTACGACTGACTCGACTGACTCGACTGACTCGACTGACTCGACTGAGGATGCCGAGCCAATCGAGACACCGGGCGGTGAGAGTGCGTGAGTGCGACCCTGCAAATCGCCCGCGCGGAGGTCACCGACGCGGTCCGGTCGCGGGTGCTTTGGGTCGTAACCGCCGTTCTCGGCCTGTTCGTCGTCACGCGGCTGTGGCTCTACGGCGACCTCCTCGCGGGAACGACGTACCCCTTCCTGTCGACGTTCGACACGTTCGCGGAGTTCGTCCCGCTGCTCGTGATAATCCTCGGCTATCGAGCGGTCGTCGGTGAGCGAGATTCAGGTCGAATCCGTCTTCTCCTCGGTCAACCGGGGCATCGACGGGATATCGTGACCGGAAAATACGTCGGCCGCGCCGCGACGCTCCTCGCCGTCGTCCTCGCCGTTGCACTCCTGCTCTTGGCGTTCGTCGTCGCGCAGTTCGGGACGGACGGGCCGACAGAAATCGTCGGCGGCCTCGCCGTGATCATCCTTTATACGTTCGCGTGGCTCGGCGTGACGGTCGGCGTCTCGAGTACCTTCGCCAGCGAGACGCGAGTAATCGGGATTTTGATCGGGCTCTATGCGCTGTGTGTGGTTCTCTGGGACAACCTCGTCATCTCGCTCGTTTCGCTCGTCGTGACTGGACAGGCCGAAACGGGCGTGGATCCCCTCGCAGGTCGGTTCGCTACACTCGAGGAACCGACGTGGTTTCTGTACGCAAACCGGTTGAATCCGCTACACGCGTTCGATGGGGCGCGATACTACGTTCCCGATCTGCTCGATATCGCCTTTGTCGGCGGGACGACAACGGCTCCGCACGCGCCGAACCTGTTCGGTCTCGGCGTCCTGCTCGCGTGGGCGACCGTTCCGTTTCTCGTCGGCTACTGGCGGTTCCAGCGCGCGGATCTCGACTGAGGGGGCCGCGCTCGCGCGACGAGGGCGTGGTTGTCCCCGTTCGCTCCTTGCTGGCCTCCCCCGTTTCTTGCTGGTCTCCCTCCGTTCTCGTTCGGTCCGTGTCGAACCGAGCCCGCTACTCGACCCCAGGTGAATTCACTACTCAACTTACCGGGGCCAACGTTCTCCAGCAACCGCAGGCCGGCACACACTTGTAGTCCCCACTGGAAAGCCCGAACAGATGGTCGAAATCGCGACGATCGCCACGTTCCTGATCGCCGCCCTTGCGAGCCTCTTTATGGCCTGGGCGATCGGTGCCGGCTCGAGTGGGTCGACGCCGTTTGCTCCCGCTGTCGGCGCGAACGCGATTTCAGTGATGCGTGCGGGTTTCTTCGTCGGTATCCTCGGATTTAGCGGTGCGGTATTACAGGGAGCGAACGTCTCCGAAGCAGTCGGAACGGAACTCATCGGCGGCGTCGTCCTCTCGCCGAGTGCGGCGACGATCGCACTGATCATCGCGGCCGCACTGGTCGCGATCGGCGTCTTCGCCGGCTACCCCATCGCGACGGCCTTCACCGTCACCGGGGCAGTCGTCGGCGTCGGGCTCGCGATGGGGGGTGATCCCGCCTGGCCGAAGTACATCGAGATTGCGACGCTGTGGATTCTCACGCCGTTCGTCGGCGGCGGTCTCGCCTACGCAATCGCTCGCTTGCTCCGGAGTGAGCCAATCGCCGAGACGTACCTGATCGTTGGCCTGGCCGCCTTCGTCGGCGTGCTCGTCGCGAACATCGAGTTCGCGATTCTCGGGTCCGCTGAGGCAGGCGGTGCGTCGATTGCGCAGGCTTCGAGCGGCTGGGTTCCCGGTCCCGACCTCGCCGGCGTCGTCGTCCTGACGGCGATCATCGCAGTGCTGTGGGGCGGTGCGGTCGGTTTAGATCTCCGTGGCGATGTCGAACGTGGTGAACGGCACTTCCTACTCGTGCTGGGTGCACTCGTGGCCTTTTCAGCTGGCGGCAGCCAGGTCGGGCTGGCGATCGGCCCGCTGATTCCGCTCTCGGATGACGTCGGCCTGCCGCTAATTGCCTTGCTTCTCGGCGGTGGATTCGGTCTCCTGCTCGGCTCCTGGACGGGCGCACCCCGGATGATCAAAGCGATCGCACAGGACTACTCCTCGCTCGGGCCGCGGCGGTCGATCGCCGCGCTCATCCCGTCGTTCATGATCGCCCAGGCGGCGGTCCTGTTCGGGATTCCGGTCTCGTTCAACGAGATCATCGTTAGCGCGATCATCGGCAGCGGCTACGCCGCGGCTGAGGCCGGTGGCGGCGTGAGCGCGCGCAAGATGGGCTACACCGTCCTCGCATGGATCCTCTCGCTCGCCGGCTCGATCATCATCGCCTACGGCGGGTACACCATCCTCGACATCCTCCTGCTGTAGCTCTTCTACCCCCTGTACTGTCAGGGCCGACAGCCGGGTAGACATCGAACAGTCTTTACACGACCGGCGGCGAGTTCAGCTATGGAGGAGGACGCGAACGTACAACCGAACTCGAACTCGAGTGCGACGCCGAGCACTAACGCCGGTTCGGGCTCGAATCCGCAGGCGAACGGGGAGCAGGGCGCGAGTCGGAGTGCGGCCCCTGTTCCTGACGACCTTGATGGGGTCGACTCCGACTCCGGCCCCCGCCTCGACCCTGACCCTGACCGCTCCGAAGACGGCCCCATTCAATGGCGGCGCGACGCCTCGACCTCGCGGACCGTCTGGCTCCTGTGGTCACTCGGCGTCGGGACGTTCTTCGCTACCATCTCGATCATCGTCTTCTGGCGTGTCTACGACCTTGCCGGCCAGACCGCCGGCCAGCCGATCGTCGTCGCGTTCACTGCCGCACTCGTCGTCACCACGCTGGTCCTCATACTCGCCGGAAACACCGAACAGCGAGTGCGTGCACTCGCCGACTCGCTGCCCGTTCCGATGCCGTCCGGTCGCGGCCTTGAGCGCGCGATCGACGCCGCAACCGGCACCCTGATCATGGCCGGCGTCATCGCATCGCTGATGCTCGTCGGTCGGTACGTCTCGCAGAACGAACTGCTCGCCACCGGTGCCGGCCCGTTCACCGGGCTTGCAGCACTGTTGATACCACTCGCGCTCGTCGCACTCGTCCTCGCCTCCTTCCTGCGATCTATCGGTGCACTCGATCGCGAGGAACGTGCAATCTACCTCTACGACCCCGAGCAGGCGATCGACCTCCGGCTGATCGAGTCGGTGTCGTCCCGACAGATCGGCGACACGGTCGTCCTGACACTCGAGTACGCTCAGCCTGACGGGACGTACGTGGCGGGGCCGCGGCGGCTTGCGGTTCCGCCGGCGGTCGCGACGGAGATTGAGGGGCTCGTCGCCACGTCACGGACGGAGTCGACGGCGTAGCGTTCTGACATCGCGATCCATTTTGTAACGTTTTGTAACGTTTTGTAACGCGGCCTCGAAACGGACCGGTCGACGGCCATCGATACAACAGCGATCTCACTGCCTGCTGTTCCGTTCTCGCTTACTCGCCGTCGTTGTTCCCGTTCGCGTCACCTGCAACCGCTGACTGCTCGCCGTCGTCCTCGCCGTACTCCTCGAGCTTGCGCAGCCGTGCTTTCATGATTCGCGTGTTCTCGACGCTCTCGACGGTGATCCGGACGCCGTCGTAGGTGATCTCCTCACCCTCTTCGACGAGGCGGCCCGCACGATTGAAGATGAAGCCGGCGATCGTTTCGAACTCCTCGCCCTCGGGGAGATCGATCTCGAGTGCCTCGTTGACGTCCTCGATGTTGACCTCGCCGCGGACCATCACGGTGCGCTCGTCGAGTTCCTCGATCGGGAGATCCTCGCCGCCTTCCAGGATTTCGCCGATGATTTCTTCGACCATGTCCTCCATCGTCACCAGCCCCTCGGTGGTGCCGAACTCGTCGATAACGATGGCCATGTGCATCCGATTCTCGCGCATCTCGGTCAGGAGTTCGTCGACGTTCTTCGACTCGGGAACGTGCAGCGTCGGCTGGATGAGGTCTGCGAGTTCGAGGTCCTCGGCTTCGGTCTCGCCGTAGTTGAGATCGCGGACGAGGTCGCGGATGTGGACGATTCCCTGGACGTTGTCGAGGCTGCCCTCGTAGACGGGGACGCGGGCGTGACCGCTCTGGATACAGGTCTCGATGGCCTCGTCGATGCTCGCATCCTTCGGCACCGCCGTCATGTCGAGCCGGGGTGTCATCACCTCCTTGACGATGGTGTTGTTGAAGCGGAAGATCCGGGTAAGCATCTCGTGTTCTTCCTCCTCCAGAACACCCTCGCGCTCGCCGGATTCGATCATCTCCTGAATCTCGTCGCGGGTGACGTACGGCGATTCAATTGCCCCGGTCGAGCCCGTGAGTCTGTTCACTTGCCGGGTGAGGTAATCGAAGAGGGCGATCAGCGGAAAGAGCACGTACTCCGTGGCCTTCAGCGGTCGCGAGATGCGGACGGACCAGGATTCGGTGTTCTCGACGGCGTAGGACTTGGGAACGCTCTCGCCGAACAGGAGGACGATAGCCGTGATGCCGAACGTCGAGAGCACGACGGCGGTCAGCCCGCCGAAGTAGAGGCCGAGCAGGGCGGTGGTGATCGAGGTCATCGCGATGTTGACGATGTTGTTGCCGACGAGAATCGTCACGAGCAGCCGGTGTGGGTCGTCCTTCAGCTCCTTGACCCGGGCTGCGCCCTCGATCCCGTCCTCGACCATCCCCTCCAGCCGGTGCTTCGAGAGGTTGAACATCGCAATCTCCGACGAGGAGAAGAACCCGGAGAGTCCGATAAGAACCGCAACTGTGAGCGCGCCAAGCATGGTGACCGTCGTCTGCTCGAGTTCGAGCCCCACGACTGGAACCTCGTACAGCGCGACCCAGACCTCAGCGAGCGAAACCAGCGCCATTGATGTACAGCCTTCTCACCCGATCGGTTAACCGTTTACCATTTCTACCCGTTTGCCCGCTGACGACACGTTTACCCGGCTGTTTCCCGAACGCCTGCACATGAGTGACACCACAACCGACGTCGATGATGCGACTCCCGGCGGCGAGGCACCGATCACCTTCTACCGCCTGCAGGCGTGTCCATACTGCGAACGCGTCGCTCGCCTGCTCGAGGAGTTCGGACTCGAGTACCAGTCGCGATTCGTCGAGCCGCTGCACTCGAAGCGCAACGTGGTCAAGCGAGTTGCGGGTGTTCGCACGGTTCCCGTGATCGTCGACGACCGGACCGGCGTGACGATGGCCGAGAGTGCGAACATCGTGGACTATCTGGAATCGACGTACGGTTCCGGTGACTCGTCTTCGTCCGAAACCGAGACCGGCGCAGCCGCCGGGGGTGACGACTAATGCCCGAATTCGATGTCGTCGATCTTGGTCCGGCGGACCACCCTGACGTCGGCGAATCGGCACCCGATTTCACTCGGCCGCTCGTGACGGACGAGTTCTGGGAAGACCGCACGCTCTCCGAGCTCGTCGCCGAGGGTGGCGGTGGCCAGACGATCGTCGTCTTCACGCCGATGATCGGTTCGTTCGTCGGCACCTACGTCTGGGAGGAACTGCGCGACCGCGACTGGGCCGAGCGTGCCGACCGCGTCGTCGGCGTCACGGCCTCGACGCCGTACGCAATTTCGCAATTCATCGCCGAGAACGACGCCCCGTTCGACCTCTTTGCCGACCCGGCAAACGACGTCGCAGACGCCTACGGGATTCCACACGATCTCGACGGGATGGCTGGTGTGAGCGAGCCGCGAGTGGCCTTCTTCGCCATCGACGACGACATGACGATCACCGCCTCGTGGGTCGCCACCGACTGGCCCGAGTTCCCGGAGTACGACGAACTCGAGGACGAGTTCGGGCTCTGAACCCGACGGAACGGGCTTGCCGTCCGCTGGAACGCGGTATCCTTTTTGCGGTACCGGCCCCAGTTCTCGCCAAATGTCACCCACTTCCATCGACCGTGCCGCGGACGCCATCCGCGACGGCGACCTCGTCGTCTACCCCACCGAAACCGTCTACGGCCTCGGTGCGGACGCACTCGATCCCGACGCCGTCGAGCGCGTCTTCGAGGTGAAGGGCCGGGACCGCTCCAAGCCGATCTCGCTCGGCGTCCCTTCAGTGCCAGCAGCGTTCGACTACGTCCGCACAACCGAGCGCGAGCGGCGATTCATGGCTACGTTTCTCCCCGGCCCCGTGACGGTTCTCTGTCGCCGACTCGAGAACGTCCCCGACGTGTTGACTGCGGGCGAGGACCGCGTCGGGATCCGCGTCCCCGATCAGCCGACCGCGCTGGCGCTGTGTGAACGCGCAGGGACGCCGATCACGGCCACGAGCGCGAACGTGAGCGGGAGCGGAAGCGTTCGGCGACTCGCAGACCTCGACGACGACCTCCGTGCGTCCGTCGCGGCGGTGCTCGATGGTGGCGAGACGCCGGGTACCGAAAGCACCGTCGTCGATCCGTCGAGCGAGACGATCCACCGTCGCGGTGCGCTGGCCGACGAGATCGAGACCTGGTTCGCGACGCACTGATTCCTGGTGAAATCTCCGCTTGCCCCTCAGCCGAAGCCGAGCAGCGACCGCAGCGTTCGCGTCCGCACGCCACACTCCTCGGCGAACTCGCAGGATTCACACTTCGACCGGTTCGTCGTCCGTGCTGGCGGCCCGTCCAGTTCGCGAACCGTCCGCAGCGCGCGTCGATACCGTGCCTTCCGGCGGGTCGTCAACTGAACCTCACGGATGACGCCGTGGGCGGGGTACTCGAGCCAGACCCGCTCGATCACCGTTTCGTGCTCCCAGGCGAGTGCCTTCGCGGCCGCGACAGCGTGAACCGTCTGTGGCTCCCAGACACCTTGCTCAGGCGGTGAGCCGGTCGAGACCAGCACGGGTTCCAGCGGCTCCGTGAGAACCTTGTGAACTCGTCCGCGACAGTCTTTCCCCGAAACGAGTACGTTCCACTGCTCCGGGTTGCAGAGGCGCTTCCACTCGCCGCGTTTCTCGAGGCGCTCGTGCGTTTCGGCCAGCGTCCGCTGATAGTTGGCTGGCGGTCGCGCGATCGGTTCGGACTCGAGTGCAGCCACAGGGGACTCGAGGAGTCGCTCGTACTGGGTTGCAAGGGTGCGGATCGTCTCGATTTCGGGCGGTGGGTTGTGGTCCGTTTCGCGCGTCCGCTGGTAGTAACACTTTCGCGGGCAGTAGGCGGCGGTTCGGAGGTCGCTGAACGTGACGTGGGGGTGGCTCACGGCTCGTCTGGCCGGCTCTTCGTATAAAAACCCGCGCAGCGTGTGGGGTCGCCAACCGGAACGGCGCAGTTGAGTGGAGCGTTAGAAGTCGACGTTCGTCTCCATCCCCTCGGTCGCGTCTTCGAGACCGTCCTCGCGCACGTCGGTCGCCATCTGTGCCGAGAGGTCGGCGTCGGCGAGGATGCTGTCGAACTCGTCGCGGTAGCGGTCGTTTGCGGCACGAGATTCGTCCTGTGCGGCCGCAATGCGGCGGAAGCGACGGATCTCGTCGGCGCTCACGTCGTACTCTGTCGCGAGCGTTTCGTCGTCCTCGTCGCGGTCGCGAATCGCAACGAGGTCCACCTCGTCGGCATCGTCCTCGCCGACGAGGTGGAGGGCCATGCGGGCCTCGAAGACGGCCTCGGGAGTAGCGCCGAGGTCGTCAGCGATAGCCGCATCGCTGTCGTCGTCGTAGAACGCCTTCGCGACTGCGATCAACTCCTCGTCCGACAGCGGCGTCTCGAACTCGTAGCGCTCGCGCATCTGCGCGACGACGCTCTCGAGTCGCTCGTCGTCAGTTTGCTCGTCCTTCTCGAGTGATCCACGGGTGTCTTCCTGCGATTCGGTGATCGTCTCCTCGCCGTCGGTCACGTCGGTGAAGATATCGCGGAGTTCTTCGGTTTTTTCGTTCATGGGTGGACACTCCCGATGGGAGGCTATTTAAGACTGTTGCCAGATAGCGTTGGGCGCAACTGACGCATTGACAACAATTATAAACTTGAAAACGCAGGAATAATTTCCGCAAGAGGGCGTAGCGGTCGTCTCTCGCGCGGTGTGGCAAGAATTAAGTTACGCCCCACCCCCTGATTGCATATGAACGTCATAGCACAGGCGAACGCAGGGAGGGAGACCTACCTGGGGATCAGTGACGTCGGGTACGTTCTGTTCTATCTCCTTGTAGCGATAACTCTCGCTGTCTTCGCATACGGCGTGTACCTGCGATTTAGCCGGTACGCGCAGGGCGACGACGATCCGTTCGCCCGTCTCAACGATCTGCCGAGTCGTATCGTGAGTTCTGCAAAGATCGTTCTCTCGAACGAGAAGCAGTTCAATCGGGATCTGTACGGCGGGTTGATGCACTCGTTTATCCTCTGGGGATTCCTGACGCTGCTCATCGCGACGCTGATCATCGGTTTCGAGCAGTACACGTCCGAACTCATCTTCGGCATCGTCTTCTGGGAGGGTGATTTCTATCTCGCCTATCAGTTCATGGTCGACGCGATGGGACTGCTGTTCGTCGTCGGGATCGGGATGGCGATGTACCGTCGCTACTGGGTCCGCAATCACCGCCTCTGGGGTCGACACACCTCGAACGAGGACGACCTCTTCATCTGGACGCTGTTCGGTCTCGGTGTCGGTGGCTTCCTGCTCGAAGGCGCACGCATCTACGCGACCGGCATGCCTGACCACGAAATCGTGAGCTTCGTTGGCTACGGCATCGCGATGATCTTCCAGGCGATCGACGTACCGACGACCGGTGCCGCACTCGAGGCGACGGTCAACGGCGTCGACTACAGCGCGGCGGGAGCCCTCGGCTACAACGCCGAGACGATCCACTGGCTGTTCTGGTGGTCCCACTCGCTTCTTGCGCTCTTCTTCGTCGCGTGGATTCCGTACGCCAAGCCGTTCCACATGATCTCCTCGTTCGCGAACGTCGTCACGCGCGACGAGAAGGCCGGTGCACGCCTGCCAAACGTCCCGTCGGACTTAGACGCGACGAACGCCGAATCCATCGACGACTTCACCTGGAAGGAAATCCTCGATCAGGACGCCTGTACCAAGTGTGGTCGCTGTTCGTCGGTCTGTCCGGCGAAGGCCTCCGACCGCCCGCTCGACCCGCGAAACGTCATCCTCGACCTCAAGAAGTACCGCGAGGAACTCGACGACGGCGGCGAAGAGAAGCCGATCATCGCCGACGGCGGCACGAGCGTCATCAACACGGAAACGATGGAGTCCTGCATGGCCTGCATGGCCTGCATGGACGCCTGTCCCGTCGAGATCGAGCACCTCCAGTCCTTCACGCGACTCAACCGCCAGATGACCGATCAGGGTGACATCGCCCCCAGCATGCAAGACGTCTTCCAGAACGTCATGCAGGACGGCAACACCTTCGGCGACTCGCCTCGCGACCGCGCCGACTGGGCGGACGAACTCGAGTTCGACGTGGCCGACGCCCGTGAGGAGGAAGTCGACTACCTCTGGTACGTCGGGGACTACCCGAGCTACGACGAGCGCAACAAGCAGGTTGCACGCTCGCTCGCGACAATCTTGCAGGAAGCAGACGTCAGCTTCGGGATCCTCTTCGAGGATGAAAAGTACGACGGCAACGACATCCGTCGTGTCGGTGAGGAGTTCCTCTACGTCGAACTCGCCGGCCACCACGTCGAGACCTGGGAGGACTGCGAGTTCGACAAAATCGTCTGTACGGACCCACACTCCTACAACACGTTCAAAAACGAGTATCCGGAGCTCGACTTCGAGGAGTTCGCAGACGACCCGATGATGCCGTTCGACTACACCGACGAGTGGAACGCAGACGGCGAGATCGACGTGCTCCACTGGACGCAGGCCGTGGAGGAACTCGTGCAGGGCGGCGCGCTCGACCTGAACGGAACCGAACTCGACTACACCGTCACGTACCACGACCCGTGTCACCTGGGCCGGTACAACGACGAGTACGAGGCGCCGCGTGACCTCATCCGTGCGACGGGCTGTGAGCTCGACGAGATGCCGCGCAACCGCGACAACTCGTTCTGTTGTGGTGGCGGTGGCGGTGGTCTCTGGATGGACTTCGAAGAGGAGCCAAAGCCGAGCGAGGAACGGATTCGGGAGGCACTCGAGGACACCGACGCCGGCGCTGGCGTTGAAAAATTCGTCGTCGCCTGTCCGATGTGCATGACGATGTACGAAGACGGTCGCAAGACCGGCGGCTACGAGGACGACATCGAAATCGTCGACATCGCCGAACTCGTCGTCGAAGCCATTGGGGCACAGGAGACGGCGAAGCTCGAAGTCGCTGCCGACTAAGCGACGACTCGATTACCCGTAGTGCTCCTCGAGATAGGCCACGATTTCCTCGCTCTCCGAGAGCGTTTTTTCACGATCCGTATCGACCAGGAACGGGATCGAATCCTCGTCGCTGAGCGCCGTCATCGTCTCGTAGGTCTGGTCGTTGAGCACGTCGCCGCCCTCCCCGCCGGGACGGCGCGGGTTGTGAATCACGTACGAGACGCCGAGATCGGTGAGCGTCTCGCGGACGTCCGTGCTGTGCGGACAGCCTTCTGCTTGATACAGTTCGAGCATTTCGCGATTGGATTCGAGGCGGCCGTCCGTAAACGGTAGCCCGGCATGGCTACACGGGTGGGACACCGGATGAAACCAAAACCACCTTCAACGACAGATCTAGCTGACTCGGGTATCCGCCGTCGGATGGCTCGTACCGCCGGCTCAAACGACCGTTTGACCGCCCGGACATGCTTTTATCATCGAGTACGACAGTTCGGGTATGGATCGACTCGCCGGCCGGCTCGTACGACGATTTCGCGAGGACGCCGACGAGCCAGCCGTCGCCGGACTCGAGGGCGAGGACGCGGACCAACTGTTCGACGCGCTCGGCTCCGAAACCTCTCGTGCCGTGTTAGCGGCGTGTTACAAGGAGGGCTGCACCCGCTCGGAACTGGCCGCGGAACTCGAGACGAGCATTCAGAACGTCGGCTATCACGTGGACAAACTCGAGTCGGCGGACCTGCTGGAGCCGGTCGAAACCCGGTACGGCGAGAACGGCCGGGAGGTCACGGTCTACGAGCCGTCGAAGCAAGCGGTTGTCATCGCGGCTGGCGAACCGGGATTCGTCGAGCGGCTCGCAGCCGCTGTCGACCGGTTGTTCGCACCGATCGCGCTCGTGAGTCTCGTCGCGCTGGTCGTTGGCGTGCTCGTCCGCGAGCCGGCGCGGATCGGGATGCTCGCTGACGATGCCGGACCAGCGACGACGGCTGCCACAACGACGACGCCACCCGGATTCGCGGCTGCCGTCCTGACGTTTTGTTGTGGGCTGCTCGTCGTTTTGGCGGCGGATCGTGCGGGGCTGTTCGAGCGTGAGACACCAGCGTCCGCTTTCACCCGCCGGCACGGCCGCTCGCGTCTCCTGTTCGGTCACCGAGTCGGTGCGAGTCGCCGGTACACCGTCTGGATCGCTGCCTTCGCGTTCGCGACGTTTCTCGCGCTGGACCTCGTCGCCGTCGGTGCCGGACATCGGCTTACGCTCGCCGCGTGGCTCGGCGTGCAACTCGTGATTCCGGCGGGCGTACTCGCTGCCACCGCGGTCGCGTACGCAAACGACGGACTGCTGCTAAGCTGGGCGGCCGCGAGCGCTCCCGTCGTCGGTATCTGGGGGTATCTCGTC
Source organism: Natrialba sp. SSL1 (assembly GCF_001861355.1). Classification (GTDB taxonomy): domain Archaea; phylum Halobacteriota; class Halobacteria; order Halobacteriales; family Natrialbaceae; genus Natrialba. The sequence goes on along the minus strand of NZ_MASN01000060.1, from coordinate 38,441 downwards.
GCCGGCGAACTCGTCAGGACCGGCGCCGATCCGGTTCTCCTCTGGTTCGGCCCCCTCACCGTCGCGCTGTTCGCAACGCCGCTCGGTTCGCTCGCCTACCTCGTCGGTCGACTCGGTGCCCGCCACCGCGATCGCGGCGATCCGATTTCGACACGGACGGCCGTCTCCATTCTTTTACACCCGATTCTCGCCGCCCTGGGAGTGGTCTGCTGGCTCTTCGTGCTGTGATGGGGTTATTTCTGTCTCACCAACGCGGGAGCTGTCCCACCAACGCAGGATTCGTCTCCGACTGAGCGCCGATCTGGCTCGCGGTCTGTCTCTCTGCAATCACACACCGACCGCATAGTTGGCGTGTAGCCAGGTTCCTCGACTCAGTGACGCCGATCGTCACGGTCCTCGTTTTCGTCCCCGTCCCCGTCCCCGTCTCCGGACGACTCACTGACCGCTGGCAGCGTCAGGAAGAACGTCGATCCCTCCCCCGGCTCGGACTCGACCCAGATCTGCCCACCGTGGCGTTCGACGATCCGGCGTGTCAGTGCAAGCCCGAGGCCGGTCCCGTCGCCGGTGCTCTCGTGTAGTCGCTGAAAGACCTGAAAAATACGGTCGGTCTCGCCCGGTTCGATGCCGACTCCCTCGTCGGCGACCGCGAGTCGCCACATCTTCTCTCCGCCATCCCCGGTTCCGTCTCCGTTCCCACCCTCGTCCCCAGCGACAGCCGACACCCGCTCAGCCGAAATATGAACCACCGGCGCCCCCTCACCGCTGTAGGCGATCGCGTTCGTCACGAGGTTCTGAAACACCTGCCGAAGCTGGTGCTGGTCGCCAGCGACACGCGGCAACGGATCCACGGTCAGCTCGGCTCCTGACTCCTCGATCGTCAGCTGAAGGTCGTCGAGCACGTCGTCGAGCACGCCCTCGAGATCGACCGGTTCCAGTGGCTCACCTCGCGTATCTACCCGCGAGTACTCGAGTAACCCGTCGATCATTTCGCGCATTCGTTCGGCGCCGTCGACGGCGTACGCGATGAACTCCTCGCCGTCTTCGTCGAGTTGGTCGCTGTATCGCTGGTCGATGAGCTGCAGGTAGCTGGTCACCATTCGCAGGGGCTCTTGGAGGTCGTGAGAGGCGGCGTAGGCGAACTGCTCGAGTCGCTCGTTCGATGCTTCGAGTTTGCGACGCTGTTCGCGCTGTGTCGTCATGTCGCGCCCGATTCCGGTGAGCACCGGGTGTCCGTCCGGGTCCTCGAGCGTGGTGGCGACGAACTCGTAGGGAATCTGCGTTCCGGATTTCGTCACGACGTCGGCCTCGACGCGTGCGTGTCCCGTTTCGAACCCAGAGACGACGGCGTCTGTGATGGCGTCGCGGTCCGAACCGCTGAAGAACTCGGCGGCGTGCATCGACTCGATTTCGTCGTCCGTGTAGCCGGTTACCTCACGGAGACGCTGGTTCCAGCGCTGGAGGCTGCCGTCCGTATCGAGTACGTAGAACACGTCGTCGATCGCGTTCAGGATCTCGTCAGTGTACTCCTTGTACTGCTTGAGTTGCTGTTCACGCTCGCGGAGCGCCTGCTCGGCTTCCTTCCGGGGTGAAATATCCCGGAATAGCCCCACGAAGTACCGTTGCTCGCCGAAGAAGAAATCGTTGAGCGAGATGCCAAGCGGGACCTCGTGGCCGTCCGCGTGATGGCCGGGCAGTTCGACGTACTCCCAGTCGATGTTTCGCTCGCCCGTCTCGAGATAGCGCTCGAGCGCCTGCAGGTGGTTTTCGCGGAGCCGTTCCGGGATAATGCTGAGTTTGCTGCCGCCGACGAGTTCCTCTGGTGGATAGCCCAGAATGCGCTTGACGGCAGGATTCGCGTATTGAATTTCACTGTCCGAATCCAGGACGATGATGCCGTCAGAGAGCGCATCGGCCAGTGCGACGAATGCTTTCGCAGGCGCTGTCTTTTCGCCCTCGACGGTGTCCGCCGGCCGCTCGACGAACGCAAACGGCTCGTCGTCCGGTGATCTATTCGAGTGCGTCACATCGCCGCCGGGTTCCGATTCGGACTCCCGTTCGGCGTCCGGAAGCCGAGTGAGTACCCCCGTGAGTACGTTTGCTCCCGCTTCGGTGGGGGTGTACTCGAGTTGGGCCTCGAATCTGACCGTCTCACCGGTTGCCGTCTGGATGGGGAGCACAAGCGTGTTGGTATCGAGTTCAGTTGCTGGTGTCGGCGGTGCCGATGGTGTCGCTGATGGTTCCGACGCCGTTTCATCGTCCAGAATTGATTCGAGCGCGTCTGGAACGTGCGTGAGCAGTGCTGTGAGTGACCTGTCCTGTAACGCAGCGCGAGAGTAGCCCGTCTGATCAGCGAACGCGTTGGTTGTCGCGACGATCTTGCCAGTCGGAGTCAGTTGCACGACTGCGATATCTGCATCGGTTAACAGCGATATCGATACCTGTGACGGACTCGCCTGTCCGTCTGCCGGTGGCGGATCGCCGGACGGAGTCACGAGTCAGTTACTACCCTGCGGACCATAAATTCCGTCATCGAAACTGCAGACTGCAGACTGCAGACTGCAGTCTCTGATTTCGTTCCCCTGAAACTGTCTCGCCTCCCGGTCTGCTGTGACGGTTTGCCGGCGCGACCGGAGTCTGCTCGCGGTCGCGGTAAAAGCGACTATACCGGGCCGTCTCAGTCGTCGATCTCGATCGCTGGCCGCCCCGGCGCTGCGTTCTTCAACACGCTCTCGTCAACTTCGTCCGCGTGGACGACCGACACAGGCGCCTCGAACTCGCGCTCGAGGAGCCACGCGGCGGACTCGAGTGCCTCGTGTTCCTCATCGGGACCGAGCGTCATCGACAGCGCTTCGCGTTCGGCCTGCAGGTCCTGACCGTAGTCAGCTGCGGCATCGCCTTGTTCGCGGATGTGCGACTCCTGCATTAGTTCGCCGATCAGGTTCGGTGCGTCGCTCTCGATGGCGATCTCGAGTGCGTCGTACTTCCAGTCGGGCGCGACGACGACGTCGATCGCCTGCGGGTCCTCGATGCCGGCGACATCGATGATGTCGCGGACGTCCTCGCGGGTGTTTTCGACGAGCTGGCGGCGTTTCGTGACGTACTCGCGGTCGACCGTTGCGGTCGGCCACGATGCGTCGACGACGAACGCGTTCTCGGTCCTGTTCTCGTCCCCGTCCTCGCCGGTGTCGAGTTCGGCGTACAACTCCTCCGCCAGGTGTGGTGCGACGGGGGCGAGCAGGCGCACGACCGCAGAGAGACCGCGCTCGTAGGTTTCTGCGTGGGGTTCAGTGTACGCTGCATACTGGCGCAGCGTGCGGACGAGGTCCTGGGTCTCACGCAGTGCACGGTTGAACGTCAGGTCGTCGTACTCGCCACCGGCGATGGCGACTGTCGCATCGATTTCGTTCGCGACGTAGCGTGCAATGGCGTCGTCCTCGCCGGCAGGCTGCTCCGTGGCGAAGTCTTCGACCATCTCCTTCAGTCGCGTCAGGAAGGCGTTCGTCGAGCGCACGCCCTCCTCGCTCCAGTCGAAGTCGCGCTCGGGCTGGGCGGCCTGCATCATGAACAGGCGCGCGGTGTCCGCGCCGTACTCCTCGACGATCCGCTGGGGCGAGACGGTGTTCCCCTTCGACTTGGACATCTTCTCGCCTTCTAGCTGGACCATCCCCTGAGCGAGCAGGTTCGTGAACGGCTCGCGGTGTTCCAGGCCCTCGTGGTCCGCGAGGACTTTGGTGAAGAATCGCGAGTACAGCAGGTGCATCACGGCGTGTTCGATGCCGCCGACGTACTGGTCGACCGGCATCCAGTCGTTCGCACGCGCTAGGTCGAACGGTGCCTCGTCCAGTTCGGGTGAGACGTACCGCAGGAAGTACCACGAGGAGTCGACGAAGGTGTCCATCGTGTCCGTCTCACGGGTGGCGTCGCCACCACAGTCGGGACAGGTCGTCTGCTTCCACTCCTCGGCGGCATCCAGCGGGTTGCCGGTGGTGTTGATGAACTCGGGCAACTCGACGGGGAGCTCTTCGTCGGGCACGACGACCGAGCCACAGCCGTCGTGGCAGTGGACGACCGGAATCGGCGTTCCCCAGTAGCGCTGGCGGGAGATGCCCCAATCGCGCAGCTGGTACTGTGTGGTGTGCTCGGCGCTCTCGATGTCGTCGGTCAGGCGCTCGCGGGCCGTCTCGCTGTCGAGTCCGTCGTACTCGCCCGAGTTGACGAGCACGCCGTCATCGGTGAACGCCTCCTCGCTGATGTCGGGAATCTCCGGCTCCTCGCCCTCCTCGGGTTCGGGCGCGATAACGGGGACGATCTCCTCGCCCATCTTCTCGGCGAAGGCGTGATCGCGCTCGTCGTGGCCAGGAACGGCCATCAGTGCGCCCGTCCCAACATCTGAGAGGACGAAGTCCGCGACGTAGACGGGAATCTCCTCGCCCGTTACGGGGTTCGTCGCCGTCAGGTCTGTTGCGACACCGTTTGGCTCGTCGCCCTCGGGGTCAGCCTCGTGCTCGATGAAGTGGCGGACATCGTCGTCCTCCTCGGCAGCCTGCTCGCTGATCGGGTGGTCCGGCGCGAGTGCGAAGAACGTTGCGCCGTGGATGGTGTCGAGGCGAGTAGTAAAGGCGGTAACAGAGCCGTGACCACCGATTTCGAACTCCACCTCGGCACCGTACTGGCGACCGATCCAGTTGCGCTGCATCTGGCGGACCGAGTTCGGCCAGCCTTCCAGTTCGTCGATGTCCTCGAGTAGTTCGTCCGCGTACTCGGTAATCTTCAGGAACCACTGCTCGAGTTCGCGCTGCTCGACGGGGGTGTCACAGCGCCAGCAGAGTTCGGCCTCGCCCTCGACCTGTTCGTCTGCGAGGACGGTTTCACAGTGGGGACACCAGTTCACTTCGGCGTCGCGGCGCTCGACGAGGTCTTCCTCGTGGAACCGGGAGAAGAGCCACTGATTCCACTGGTAGTACTCGGGCGTACAGGTCGCAATCTCGCGCTCCCAGTCGTAGCCAAAGCCCATCGCGCGCATCTGGTCGCGCATCGTGTCGATGCAGTCGAACGTCCAGTCGCGCGGGTTGGTGTCGCGCTCCTTGGCCGCGTTCTCGGCGGGGAGGCCGAAGGCGTCCCAGCCCATCGGGTGGAGGACGTCGTCGCCCTGCATTCGACGGTATCGGGCGTAGGCGTCCGTAATGGTGTAGTTTCGGACGTGGCCCATGTGGAGTTTCCCGGACGGGTACGGATACATCCCGAGGACGTACGTCGGATCGTCGACGTCGTCCGATGTCCGATACGCGCCCGCGTCGTCCCACGCGGCCTGCCAGCGTTGCTCGACTGCTGCGTGGTCGTATCCCGCGTCGCTCATTTGCTTATATAGCTCTGAGAGCGTCGTGGCTGTATAACTTTCCATCACTTGCCGGCGCTCGACGCCGTCTTCGTCCGTTTCCTCGCCCCCTACGCTCGAATCCGGGTCCGTTTCGCGTACTCGAGCGACCGTCCGGTCACTCGGCGAGAGGCCAGCGGCGCTGACTCGGTCGGGTGATCCGACTCGGGCACTGCGATCGACCAAACCGAAAAACAGCCGTTGCGGTGCTGTGCTGTGCTCGCCGTGGATCCACTCGAGTACTCGAGTACCCGAGCAATCGACTACTCGACTCTTCGGCTACTCGACTACGCAGCTACTCGATGTCGATCTGCTTCGATTCCTCGTCAGTCGACTCCTTCGGAAGCCGAACGGTCAACACGCCGTTCTCGTAGCCGGCATCGATTGCATCCTCGTCGACCGGATCGGGGAGTCGAATCTGACGGTTCGCCGACTTTCGCGTCCGCTCGCGTCGGAGATACCGTCCTTCGACGTGTTCTTCTTGTTCGTCCGCGCGGGTCGCCTCGAGACGGAGCGTCCCGTCCGTGAGCGTGAGGTCGATATCCTCGACGTCGTAGCCCGGGAGGTCGGCCGTCACCACGTACTCGTCGTGACGATCGGCGACATCCACTGGGACGGAGCCGGGTACCTGCAGGCCGCCGCCGGCCATCCCCTCCTCGACCTGCTTGCTGACGCGGTCGAGCATCTCCTCGAGTTCGTCAAACGGGTTTCGGCGCATACCTGTGCGTAGGTGTTCGACAGGGATAAATTCTGCCCGCGGACGAACAACAGAACCATTTGCTTCGTTTCGGGTGCGGTGGCCCGTCCGCCGCTCACTCAGGCAGCGTCACCAGCCCCTCGTCCATCGCATCGAGCAACACGTCACGCGCGTGCCCGTCCGGATCAACGTTCTCGTAGACCGCCTGCACCTCGCCGTCGGCGAGCAGAAACGACGTTCGCGCGGCCGCGCCGCTCTCGACCTCGACGCCAAAGGCGTCGGCAACCTCGCCATCCGGATCCGCGAGCAGGTCGAACTCGAGTCCCTCCGCCTCGGCGAACGACTGGTGGGAGTCGACGTCGTCGGTCGAGACGCCGTAGACCTCGACGCCAGCCTCCCGATAGGTGTCTCGCTCACGCTGGAACTGGGTCGCCTCGGTCGTACAGCCGGGAGTGTCGTCGCGCGGATAGAAGTAGAGGACTGTTGGGTCGTCGAACGCAGGCGAGACTGCCTCGCCGTCCTGATTCGGTGCGGTCACGCTGGGTACATCGTCGCCTGTCTCGAGTGGCATGTCCGGTCGTACTGCGATGGCGCAGAAACGCGTTTCGGTGCGCCTGACTGGTGCCGACTGGTGCCTGATCGCAGCGAACCGAAACTTACGCTCGTGCCCACTCGAGTGCCGTCTCCAGCTCGCTGAAACTGTCCACACTCGCACCGGCAACGTCGACCTGCGATTTCACTGCCAGTGCCGTTGTTCCCTCGGAGACGAAGCCGATCTTGTCGACGCCGGTGTACGCACCATTGGCGGACCACTCTTCGCCCATGTACTCCTGGGTCTCTTTGGGGAGGTTCGTTTTGTCGCCGAAGACCGCGAGCGTCGCGTCGATATCGGCCCGCTTCCCACGCTCGCGATAGTGGTCGCTCGCTGCGTCGAGGTCTTCGTCGGCGAAGCCCTGCCAGCCCTTCATGTACCAGATGCCGACACGACCGCGCGTTTCGAAGTCCCACTCGTACTGATCCGGGTCTGGAAGGCTGCTCGCTGTTATCATCACGCTGAACGAGGGGGTAGTGACATAAAAGAAATCTTGCCAACAGTGCGGGGTCGCTGTCGCGGTACGCTGGTTACTCGACGACGTGCTCGAGATCGTACGAGCCCAGTCGGCGAACCCACCCCTTCTCGGCGAGCTCCTCTAACTCGGCAATCGCCTCGTTCGTCCGCGCCTCGTAGAGCCCCGCCTCGATATCGACGTGGAAGACGTAATCTCCCAGCCGCTGGCCGCTCGGTCGGGACTCGACGCGAGTCAGGTTGATGTCCCGGTCGGCGAACGGCTGGAGGAGTTCGAGTAGCAGGCCGGGATAGTTCGCGTTCGGGTAGACGACCAGCGTCGTCTTGCCGCCGCCTTTCGAACGGTCCTCGGCGGGCGCGACGGCGAAGAATCGCGTCGCGTTGGAGTCCTGATCCTGGATGTCTTCGGCGAGGACCTCGAGTTCGGTGCCGGTGTCGGCGTTGGCGGGATGGCCGATACCGGCGATGGTGGGATCGTCGCGGGCGAACTCGACCCCCTGGGCCGTGCTCGCGACGGCTTCGAGCGTGGCGTCGGGGTACTCGCGCTCGAGGTAGGCGCGACACTGCGCGAGCGCCTGGGAGTGGCTGGCGATCGTCTCGAACTCCGGCCCCTGTGCGAGCAGGGCGTGTTTGATCGGGGTGACGATCTCGCGGACGACGGCGACGTCGTACTCGGCGAGCGCATCGAGGCTCTCCGTGACGCTGCCCTCGATACTGTTCTCGATGGGGATCACGCCGCGGTCGTACTCGCCGGTCGCGACGGCGTCGACGATCGAGGTGACGGACTGGCGAAAGTCGATCGCGTCCGCGTCGGCGATCGCCTGAGCCGCCCGGTGAGAGTAGGTCCCTTCGGGGCCGAGAGTTACTGCAGTCATCGCCTTCTGTTTGCCGAGAGACGGTCAAAATACCCGGGGTTTGAACTGACGATTGCCGGTGTTATGGCAGTGGACTCTCACGTCAGAACACCCACTTGATATGACATACGACCCCCAATCGGTGTGAGTCAACCGCTATCTGCGCCGGTAGCCCCCGAATCGGCGATAACAGTTATCCGGTATCGAAACAGTCGTCTGCACATCCCGCTCACACACTCCCTCCGGAGACGACTTCAGATGAGACGACCGCAGCTCACACCGGATCGACAGCCGTCGAATCGCACCCGACTACCGATCGTCCGTTCGCTCGGAGGGACCTCCCCGTGATCGACACGACACCGATGCTCGCCGTCTCGAGTGCCGTGTTTCTCGCAGCCGCTGCAGTCTTCGGCGGCTACGCACGGTCGCTGCCGTCCGGTCCTCATCGCTACGGCTACGCCGCAGCCATCGCCGCCGGCGCAATGGGGCTCGCGTACGTGCTGATGGCGCTCGCGAGCGGTCTCTTTGGTGCCGAAACCGACGTGCTTCGCTTCGTCGGCTACACGTTCATGTGGATCGCAATCGTCCTCGTCGTCTGTGCGGTTGCTGGCGTCGGGCGACGGCTGACGCTGCTCCTGTTCGCCGCCGTTCTCGGCCGCGTCTGGATTACCCTCGGAAGCTGGTTCATCGACGGCGCGCTCGCGCTCCTCGCGACACTCGGGACGTTTGCAGCGCTCGGGCTCGGCCTGTACCTCCTGTTCGGTCCATTCAGCCGCGCCGCGAAGGCACTCGAGTCCGAGCGGCAACTGCTATTTACCAAACTCAAGTATCTCATCGTCCTCGGCTGGGTCGGACTGGTTGCAACCGGAATCATCTCCGAAGGCGCCGGGCTCGCCGACGACTTCGTCGCCCAACTCGTCGTTATCTACGTCGAGGTTGTCCTGATCCTCGGATTTGGTGGCATCGTCGTCCGAAGCCAGCGAGCGCTCGCACAGACTGCCGAGGCGACGAGTCTCCGCTCGCTTGGAACTGACCGCGACCCGGGTCGCGGTGGAGGACAAGGCGGATCGGATGGCCCGAACAGTCCAACGGACCGGGCGGAACACGCAGACTAGCTCCGTCGGCGATTGTCGCCACTCGCCGTCCGTTCACACGAAATCGTCGACAAGAGCGTTATTCTTCTAGGTGATCGATCCCTTTCTTGGAGACGTTGGCCTCCGTGATCTCGTCGGGCATCCAGTCAGGTTTGTCATCGGGTGCCGTCTCCTCCCAGGCCCAGCCGTCGTAGATATGGACCTTGTCCGTTCCCTTCTCACGCAGTCGAAGCTCGGTTCGATCGGCTTCGTCCTCACTCGAGCCAGGGTCGAGTCGGCGGGCTGCCTTGAGGGCGGCCTGGCGTGGTGTGTTCCCAGAGAACACACTTTCTTCTTCACCGTTCGACGACCGCAGCGCAAAGTTTCGCTTACCGTCTTCTCGTACCATGGTTTTGCTCCGTGCGAAACCAGCACACGGTCCGACATAAATATATCCCCGAAAATCGACCGACTGCGCCGGTATCTTTAAGTACGTACGTCAGCGACATTTCCGCATTATCGGCCGCTATCGTCCGTCCCCTCACTCGATTGGGTGTCCAACCGGTGTGTGAGACGGTCATTCGCCGAGGCGTCGAAAACACTTAAGTATATCCTACGGCGAAGTTCGTCATAGAATCCCGCGATGGTACGGAAAAAGAAGCTGAGTCCAAGCGGTGCGAAAGACGAAGACGGCAACTATCACAACGTCCACCTCAATCTCCACGAGGACGAACTCGCAGTCGCGGGGATGGATATCGGCGACGAAGTCTTCGTCCGAGTCCGGGACGGAAAAATCATCATCCAGAAGGCCGACGAGGACGACGTCGAACACGAGTTCTAGCTGTCCGGTCACCACCGTCTGTCGTATCGATTCTGACTATCTCACGCACGCATCGCCGTTCACCGTGTCGTCGTTGGCCGGCTGTCGCTGAACGTTCCGATGCGCGTTACTCATGGTCCGTGAGCGGCCGCGCTGTGCTGTCTCAACCGTAGCCGGGCCTCGGGACCCAAGCTCCTGACTCGCCGTGTCGACCGCTCTCTCAGCTTCTACTTCGCCCGTTTGGCCAGACTTCGATTCCACAACGTCCGGTATTGTAAACATATGTTTTCCAGTGACTGTCGCTCCTTCCACACAGTACTTGTATCGTATTGTGGTCGACTATTTCCGTGGGTAACAACCACGTGAGCGAGAATGTCACACAATGTAGACAACGAGACTGACCCGCAGCGTACCGCTGACGATCCAAACGCCACAGACGAGACTCTTCGCCACTCGACCGACGACGAATCACAACCGCCGCTCTCGTCTGACACTGCCACCGCAGAGACGCCCGTCGGGAGCTTCGACGACGACTCTTCGATCGACCGCCGAACGTTCCTCAGCCTCTCTGCAGCGACCGGCGCTGCCCTCGCATTCCCCGGGAGCGCCACCGCCGACGTGAGCGACGACGTCCTCAGCGACGAACTCGAGTACGTCATCAATCACACGCCCGAGGCGTACGAAGCCGCGACCAGCATCGTCTTCACCGACCAGGACGCCTTCGACGCGTTCGCGGACGAGTACGGGGAGGAGCCAGATCCGGAACTCTCGCGCGCACCGAAGGCGGTCACCCGCGAATCGCCGACGCTGTCCGCACACGCACACCTCACGGCGGCGGAGGTCGAGGACGTGCTCGCGCTGGGCGATGGCGATGACGGTGATGGTATCGACGCAATGGAGTTCGCACCCGGTGCCAACCCCTGGTGGACACTCGAGGAGCCCTACGCGGACGGCGTCTTCCCGCCGATCGAAGAGGCGCGCGAGTACATCGCCTACGAGGAGACGGTCCAGGCACTCGAGTACATCGAGGACACGCACTCGGACCGCGTTCGAGTCCAGTCGATCGGCGAGTCGCCAGGGTGGACGAACCTGTACACCGGCGAGGATCCCGATCCGCGCGACATCTATGTCGCCGAGGTCACGAACGACGTGCAGGACGACTCGTCGTTCGCCGCAAAGGAGAAGGTCGTCTACTCGCTCAACATTCACGGTGACGAGCGGGCGGGAACGGAGGCTGGCTGTCGGCTGATCGAGGAAATCGCACGCGGCGAGGCGGACGATTTCGAGCACCTGCTCGACGATATCGTCTTGCTGTTCCTGTTCACGAACCCGGACGGCTGGGTTTCGCGCAAGCCACAGACCGAGATTCCGTGGGTTGCAGAGCACAATACTAACTTCCAGCGTGGCAACGCGAGCACGTTCGAGGGGCAGCCGGTCGACACCAACCGTCAGTATCCGACGATGGGGTGGACGAATCCGAGCTTCCGGCCGGCCGAACCGGAGGGCGCGCCAGAGGAGTTCCACGACCTCGTGCCTGACTCACTCGCCATCGTCGAGCACTTCCGCGAGTACGACAACGTGGCGTTCCTCTGTGACTACCACGGGATGTACACCGCCGATCACATGGTGTTCAACCTCGAGACGAACGCGCCGTTCGACCACGACGGCACGCACGACTTGGACGAGGTCAATATCCAGATCGGCGAAGGAATGCAGGAGTTCTGGGAAGACATCGACGCGGTCGCGGACGACATCGCGACGGCCGGCGAGGAGATGTACGGCTTCCCGTTCGTGCCGGACGGCGACAGCTACGGCGGCCTGTTCGACTGGGGGACGATCTACGACTCGCTGTCCTACCAGATCACCGGCGGCTTCCTCGGCTGGGCCGGCCAGCCCGAGGAGTTCGGTGGACTCGGTGCGATCACCGTCGCGCCGGAGATCATCCTCTCGAACCACTACGTCGAGGCCCAGAAGGAGTGGATGCCCTACTGGACGCGCCACTACGAGGAGGCCTACCGGATCTCGATGCGCGAGTATGCTGCAATGACGGCCCGCGAGACGAACGCGACCGTCGAAACCGGTGGCCAGGACACTGCCTACGTCACGACGGACGAACTGACGCGTACCTCGGCGGATCTCCCACACACCGACGACCAGCCCGGCAGCGGCAATCCCGGACGCGGCAGCCCCGGACAGGGCAGCGGGCAGGGTCAGGACCGCGCAACGTCGGTCCAGCGCCACCACGAGGTCGTCCAGCCGGGTCCTGGTACCCAGTCACAGCTCAGCGCCGAGACGACCGCGGACTCTCACTCGCTGTTCGTCGACCTCGAGGGCGTCGGGAACGCGACCGAGGGGGCCGTTCGCGTCCGAAATCCCGACGGAACCGTCGTCCACGAAATCGACATCGACGCGAAGGCGGACCCGCGAAATTCGGCCGCACGAACGCACGACTTCGAGGAGGTCTTCGTCCGCCAACCCGAGGCGGGCCAGTGGACCATCGAGGCGGAGAGCGACGCCGAACTCAACGTCCTCACGACGGTCGTCGACGTGGCGGACGACGAGGAGATTCCGGACCCTGTGGAGGTGCTCGGCTACGAGCAGCGCGAGTACTCGGTCAACCCGATGGAGTTCTTCGCGGACCTCGACGACGACGTCGTCGACGGCGACGTGGACGGCATGAGCGTCCACCACGTCAGCGTCGGCCGACTGCTCCGGGGGAACTCCGGCATGCGCCACTACGACAAGGTCGTCGTCTCCCACGACGACGGCATCGACGATCCGAGCTACATCGGCGCACTCGAGGACTTCGTCGAGGCCGGCGGCGACCTCGTCCTTACGGACTCGGGTGTCAACCTGCTCGGGGTACTCGATATCGGCGCAGTCGCGGATCTCGACGGCGACGACATCGCGAACATCCTCGTGCCGTTCGCCAACCTGGAGGATCGGGACTTCGACCACCCGTTACTCGCCGGGATCAGAACCCGCCAGCAGGAGATCTGGAAGGGCTCACAGCTCGGCTACACGACCGGCGTCGACCAGCCCGCGACCATCGTCGATGCGGACGCCTTCGAGGCTGCCGGCGGCTCGGTTGCCGGCACGTTCACCACGGCCGCGCTGCAGGACGGCGAATCGACCCAACTCGAGTCGGGTGTCGCTGCGGGCATCCTCCCCGCCGATGGGAGCGACGGCGAGATTGCCGTCGTCGGCTCGGTGCTCCCGCCCGCCCAGCAGACCGAACTGCACCCGTTCGGGATGGCTGACTACGCGGTGTCGTTCATGGGCCACACCCTGCTGTGTAACGCGCTCGGCTTCGAACAGCGCCGCTACGCTGACGGAGAACTGGTGCGAACGTACGGCGAGGTCAGGTAGCCACCACGAAAAGAGAGCTGCGGCCTACTGCAGCGCCGCCAGCTCGAACTCGAACGCCGCAACCGGCACCTCGAGGTCGTGCTCGACGAGCACCTTCGGGTGGACCTCGCCGATGACGCCGACTTCCTCGCCGTCGATGACGACGGCAGCCGTCCGACCCGAGATGAAGGTCGGGTGCTCGGTCGGCGGCGTCTCGAGTTCCACGTCGAAGCGTCGCGCCAGCGCCTGCAGGCGCGCCTTGGCGTCCTCGTAGCCGGCGTCGTGGTTCGCGAGCACGGCACCGACGTGGCGCTGTTCGGTAACGCCGGTGTTCTCGGACTCATCGACGGCGGCGGTGAAGCCGATTTCCGCGAGGTGCTGTGGGTACGCACGGTGGGTGTTGCGCTCTAAGACCATCAGAAGCGACGGCATGACCCACGTCCGCAACATTGTGAAGTCCTCGCTGTAGGGTTCCTTGATCGTCGCGGCCTCGCCAGCGCCGTAGACGTTCGCGTCGGGAGACACGTCGAGGCGCTCGTAGTTCTCCTCCTCGCTGATCATGTGGAAGTTGAGCAGGTCCTCGAAGCCGAGGCCGACGAGTTGCGTGCGCGCGGCGTCCTCGAGTCGGGAGCGCTCGTGGCGACCGCCGACAGTGCCTACATCGGGGTACTCCGGCTCGAGTTCGTTGAAGCCGTAGGCTCGGCCGAGGTCGTCGATGACGTCGAGCGGGTGGAGCACGTCGACGCGGTAGGGTGGGATGGTGAACTCGTAGACGAGTTCGCCGGCGTCTTCGCCGTCTTCTTTTGTGGCTTCGAGTCCGGACCGTTCTGCCAGGTCGACCACTTCGTCCGGATCGAGGTTGAGTCCCAGAATCGTCTCGATACGCTTGTGCGGGACGGATTTCGTCTTCGTCGAGAGATCCGGACGGACGATTTCGCGATCGTCGTACTCAACGGTCACATCTTCGATCGTCGCGCCGCGGGCCGCGAGCGCGTAGCAGACGATGTTCAGCATCTTGTCGATCGTCCACTGGTCGGTGCCGGTCATCTCGACGAACAGATCCCGGGACTCCGTCGACACCTCGGTCCGGCGGCCGTTGATGACGGGCGGGAACGAGAACAGGCCGATGTCGTCGTAAATCGCTGGGTAGCGTTCGTACTCGCTGACGAGATCCGCGTAGGTGCGGCCCGTGTCGTGCTCCTCCAGGACCTCGGCGGGCGTCAGTTCGGCGTCCGAATCGAGCGGGACGAAGCGGTCCTCGTCGGGTTCGACGCCGACGTACTCGATGGTAGGAGTATCGGTGTCGGTAGCCGACGACCCTTTTAACATCGTCAGATCGTGAATCCCGATTGCGCCCTTCGCACGCTTGCGTCCCATCGTCGCGTGCAGTTTCTCCTGTAACTGGATGAGCGAGTCGAGTCCATCCTCGTCCAGACTGACGTCGCGGATCACCGCGCCAGTTACGTACGGGCGCTCGTCCGGCACGGAGTCGTCGACTGTGATCGTCCACTCCGCCGAGTTCGTCGAGGGAACGTGCACGCCGCGGGCGTCGCCGTACTGGTAGCGAAGCGACCGCGCCACGCCCTCGACCGAGAGGCGGTCGAGGCGATCCGGCGCGAACTCGAGTTCGAACGCGCCGTCCTCGGTGCGGCCCTCGAACTCGAGTCCGAGGCCGAACAGGTCGTCTTTGAGTTGTTCGTCGCCCACGTCGTCGTGGCCCGTCAGGTCGCGCAGTTCGTCTGGGTCGATATCGACCGTTGGCATCAGTAGGTCACCTCCGTCTCGCGAAGCAGTTCCAGGTCACACAGCGTGCCGTGGATGTCTCGGATGTCCTCGAAGCCGTACATCAGCATGAGCAGTCGCTCGAGGGCGAGCCCCCAGGCCATCACGTCACACTCGACGCCCAGCGGCTCTAACATCTCCTCGCGGAAGATGCCCGAGTTACCGATCTCCACCAGCTCGCCAGTCGTCGGATGGGTCCCGAACAGTTCGAACGACGGCTCGGTGTAGGGGTTGTAGTGGGGCTTGAACTGGATGTCCTCGATGCCGAACTGGGCGTAGAACTCCTCGAAGGTGCCCATCAGGTCACGGACCGAGAGGTCCTCGGCCATCACCCAGCCCTCGATCTGGAAGAACTCCAGCAGGTGCGTCGGATCGAGGGTGTCGTTGCGGTAGACTTTCTCGACGCTGAAGAAGCGCGCGGGCGGTTCTATCTCGCCGATTTCCTCGCCGGAGAGATACCGTGTCGACAGCGAGGTCGTGTGACCGCGAAGCGCGAGCGCTCGTGCGAAGTCCTCGTCCCACGGCGAGTGATAGCCCTCGCCGTCCGGGCCGACGCCCTCCCTGTGTGCTCGCTCGACGTCTGCGACGAGGTCCTCGGGGAGGTCATCGATGTGCGTCGGCTGCTCCAGGGCGAACCGGTCCCAGTGCGTGCGAGCGGGGTGGTCCTGGGGCATGAACAGACAGTCGTTGATCCAGAAGTCCGCGTCGACGTGCGGACCTTCCATCTCCTGGAAGCCCATGCCGACGAGCACGTCCTTCACGCGGTCGGCCGTCTGGCGCAGGATGTGCACGCGGCCGCCCTCGAACTGCTCTGCGTCGGCTTCGACGTTGTACTCGGCGAACTCGACGTCTTCCCACTCGCCGCCGGTCAGGAGCTCGGGCGTCACCTGGCCGACCGTTTCGGCCGTCTCGAGTCCCGCCATCAGTTCCGTCACGCCGTCGTCGGTGAGCGTGACTTCGCGGACCGTCGTCTCGGAAATCTCGAGTAGGCCGCGCCGCTCGAGTTGATCACGAACTGCGGCGTCGTCGAGGTTCTCGTCTGCGGCGAGGGACTCGAGTGCAGTCGCCTCCTCGTCGCTCGCCGGATCGGCGTCCGGGTCCGCGGTGATCTCGCCGCTGTCGATCTGTCCGTACCCCTTGCGCGCGTAGTTCGAGAGCGCGATGTCGACGGCGTTGCCCTCGAGTCCGGACGCGCCGATGACCTGCCCCATCGAGACGGGGTCGTCGTCGGCACCGGCCTCGAGTGCGGCCTCGTAGAGGCTGATTTCGGGGAGTTCGCTCTCGGCGTACTCGCGTCCTTCGTCGGTGAGCGTGATCGTTTCGTCGACGCATTCCGAGACGGTGACGAGCCCCTCCGCTTCGAGTTCGAAGACCGCGCCGGTGACGGTCTCCGGGGGCAGGTCGGTCGCCTCGGCGAGGGCGTCGACGGACGTTGCTTCGTCCGCGCTCGCGGCCTCTAAGACCGCGACCTGTGCTGCTGGTAGTTGCATTCGCTTGTATAGATGGCTGCGTGGTGGTCAGTTAGCGGTTCCGACTCGGACCGATGCTGCAGTGGCGCGGTTCGAGGCCGAGGGGCTGGTACTGATCCTCTCGACACCGAACGGTGCGCCCTGCGGCCGGTTTCGCCGCGTCAACCCGATGTGGGTCCCGCGGGTCCGCCGCCCGTCACTCAGTCCGCAAAAACGAACCCGAATCCCGCACACGAGAGCTGTGGCTTTCGCACGACGCTGGCACGAGCGGTGGATTCGGGTGCCATACGCGTTCGATACGCTGCGCGGTCCAAAAGCGTTGCGGGACGGTGACAGTGGTCGCACGCGATGGTCCGCAGCAGTTTCTCGTCTCCCCCTCGATTACTCCGCTGACCGAACTCTCCGCCGTCTACGAGTTCGACACCCGCGTCGTCTCCAGCGACCCCGATTCGACCCAGACGAACCCCGACTGCTCGGCAGCAGCCTTCGCCCGCGTTACTGCTGCCGGATCGACCGCGTCCGCGAACTCGATACGCGTCTCCGCCTTCTCGGCTGCCGGCAACTCGGGGAGGAACTCGTCGTCCTCGAGTAGCCCCCGAACCGACACAGCCCCACCTGCGCCGAGGGCGGCACCCAGCGCACGGTACCGGTCGTCTTCGGTCTCCCACTCGACGTCGCTGCCGAAGGAGTCGTTCGAGACGCGGGCCGTGGTGCTGGTGCCCGAGAGCGAGCCGAAGCCGTCGGTGTCCGTCGTCTCCTGGCCCGATTCATCTGACACACGATCGAATCCCTCGAGTGCAGTTCCAGCACTCGTTTCGGCTTCGAGATGTCGTGCGCTGTCCTCCTCGACACTCCTATCACTTCCGTCACTCCCACCACTTCCGTCACTTCCGTCGCTCACCCGCGACACACTCGGCGAGCCGCGGAGTTCGAATTCGCCGCTAGCCGCTGTCGTCCCGGTCGTCTTAGTTGACGAATCGCCAGCGGACGGAGTGGACGGCGATGAGGTCGATGACACGTCACCCACCTTGGCACCCTCGTCGTCTCCCTCCGCCTCCTCGATCAGCGACCCAAACTCGTCTAGCGTTGGTTGTATACTGTCCTTGTCTCGGCTTCGGTCGCGGTCTCGGCCACGCTGTTGTCCGCTTCCCTGCCCCTGCCCCTGTCCCTGCCCACGACCCTGCTCCTGTCCCCGCTTCCGCCCCCGTTCTCGTTCGCGACCCTCCGCCCAGTCGGGCCACGGTCCCTCGCCATCGGGCACGGTACTCGAGTCCCCTCCCGATTCGTCGGGCACGTACGCCGCCACCCCGTGCTCGGGCAGCAGTGGCTCGCCATCCACACCGATCTCGATCCGCTCACCGTACCGGTCACGAAGGGACTCGAGTGCACCCGCCTCGACGAGCGCGGCGCGCCAGCGATCGACGCCCGTAGAGAGGAGGACGAACTGCGCGTCGGTGCCGGCCAGAATCGAGGCGTTGATCGCCTGCAGGATCGCCGGCAGGTTGTCGGTGCCGAGCGGCGTGTCTGGATACTCGACCGTCGTCTCGCGTTGCCGGCCCCGGTAGTCGGTCGCCTGCAGGTGGAACCGCTCGGCCGACCGCAGTGCCGCGGTAACCTCCTTGCACTGGAACGACCACCCGATGGCGTCGAAGACGGTGATGAGTTCGCGCTCCAGTGCCTCCTGTGCGTAGCGGGCCGAACAGGTGAGCCCGCGCTCGCTCTCGGTGATTAGCTGGCGGAGCACGGCGGTTCGATTTCGACCGGACTCGAGTTCCGCGGCCAGCGCGCTCGCGAGATCGTCGACTCCGCCGCTCTCGTGAGGCTGTGCTGGCCGGAGGTCAGTTGCCGTCACGCCGAAGGTACCGAGAACGTCCGCACAGCGCAAGAGATCGTCCGCGCCGTCGGTCGAATCGGACGAGCCAGGAGGGCGAGAGGCGGGCATCCGTTAGGGGTGCTTTCACGAACGCACCTATATAACTTCGTCAGACGCCAAAATATAACGCTGTTGTCGGGAAAACAGATACCGGCCAACCGGGGAGCGTCGCCTTCTCGAGTGCGACGGGATCGTCGTCCGCTATCGACGCCGCGGCGACTCGAGTTCGATGTCGGCCTGCTCGAGTAGCTCCTCGACTTCGGCGCGTTTCTCCTGGTGCTCCGCGAGGAACTCCTTCATGAGCTGTGCGGCCTGTTCCTTGCAGTCGCCACAGAGGCGCTCGCCGCCGACGCACTCGTCGTAGACGCGCTTTGCGAACTCGTCGTCGTCGCCGGCGAGCAGGTAGGCGTACAGCTCGTAGACCGGACACTCGTCGGCCTTGCCTCCCTTCTCGCGCTGTTCTTCGGCGGTTTCGCGGCCACCGGTCGTCGCTGACTTGACCTTGTCGTAGCCGTCTTCGGGGTCGTCGAGCAGCGAGATGTGCGAGGCCGGCACCGAGGAGGACATCTTGCCGCCCGTCAGGCCGGTCATGAAGCGGTGATAGATCGACGACGGCGGCTGGAAGCCGTAGCCGCCGTTGTCGACTTCGATCTCGCGTGCCAGTTCCTCAGCGTCGGCGCGGTCGATGTCGAAGGCGTCGATGTGGTTCTCGTAGACGCGCTTCTCGCCGTCGATGGCGTCGATGAGGGCGTCGAAGGCGTCCTCGGTCGCCCGCCGGTCGGAAAAGCGGATTCGCGGGCGAAGCGGTTCCATTCCGGCCTCGTTCAGCTTCGTCAGGACGGAGTCGAGGACCTCTGCGTCGATTTCGAGTTCGGCGAGCGGCGTCTCCTCGAGGGTCTCGGCGACGTGGACACACCGGAGCTGGTCGTCGTTGAAGTCGGCGGGGTCGAGTTCCTCGTGGAACCGGGCGACGAGGTCGCGCTCCTCGTCGTCGAGTTCGAAGCTGGCGTAGGCCGTCGAGACCTTGAAGAAGCGCATCCGTTCGGCGAGGTCCCGTGCTAGCCGGACGTGGGGATCCTGGTCGGGGCCGACGGGGATCACGGTCGGCTTCGGCTCCTCGAGTTGCGGGTAGAGAATATCTGCCATCTGGGTGACGACCGACTGCATGTGCGAGACGTCGGTTTCGCCGTCGAAGCCGTAGATCGCCTGGAACTCGGAGAAGTTGGCCTCGGCACCGAGATCGAACGCGAGGTCCTGTACTTCGCGGTTGGTCGACTGGCGGTAGAGGTCGCCGTCTTCGGGGTCGAAGCCGAGCGCGAGCAGGGAGAGCAGGTAGCTGCGGGCGTGTTCGTCGATCTCCTCCCAGGACATGCCCCGGGCCGAGTTCGCCTCCAGGTCGGCGATCAGCGCGTAGGCGTCTGCGCCCTGTTGCTGGTGCCAGATGATCTCGTCGAAGACGAGTTTGTGGCCGATGTGCGGGTCGCCGGTCGGCATGAACCCGGAGAGGACGGCCGCGGGCTCGTCGTTCTGGAGCGCCTCGACGACGGGTCGGTAGTCGCGCTGGCCGAAGATGACGCCCCGGCGCATCAGGTAGTGTGGGTGAGGAACCTCCGGCAGCACGTCGTCGAACTCCTCGATGCCGAACTCCTCGAACAGCTTGCGGTAGTCGGAGACGGTCGAGGAACCCCAGGGGTCGAGCGCGACATCGTCAGCGCCCGCTGCGCCGCCATCGGTTCGAAGGCCTGCGCGTTCGTCTTCGCCTTCGCCTTCGTCCTCGAGATCGGAATCGGAATCGAACTCGAACTCCGGTCCCCGCTCCTCGCGTGGGTCGTCTCCGGTCATTATCTCCGTTTTGGCGCGCCGGCGCGCAAAAGCCTTCGCTTCTACTCCACCCTGTCCGCCGACTGGCGTCTGTTCGGCTGCCAGTATCTTCATGTGACCGCGTCGACAACGCCAACCGATGGCAGACGACGTCTCAGCCGTCTCGACGAGCGAAACCTGCACCGAAGTCATCTCCCGCATCGGTGACGCAGTCATCACCGATCGCGAATTTCTCGAGCAAGTGCTCACAGCGTCTCTCGCACGCGGCCACGTCCTCTTGGAAGACGTTCCCGGCACTGGGAAGACACTGACCGCGCTCGCGTTCGCGCAGGCACTCGGACTCGAGTTCTCCCGCATTCAGTTCACCCCTGACCTGCTGCCGAACGACATCACCGGCTCGCACGTCTTCAACGAACAGCGCGGCGAGTTCGAGTTCACGAAGGGGCCGGTGTTCGCGAACGTCGTCCTCGCGGACGAGATCAACCGCGCGCCGCCGAAGACTCAGGCTGCGCTGCTCGAGGCGATGGACGAGGGCCAGGTCACCGTCGATGGCGAAACCCGCGACCTCCCGGACCCGTTCCTCGTCATCGCCACGCAGAACCCGGTCGAACAGGAGGGGACCTTCGAACTGCCGGAAGCCCAGCGCGACCGCTTTATGATCAAGACCTCGATTGGCTACCCCGATAGAGAGGGGGAACTCGAGTTAATCGAGCGTCGGAGCGCTCGCGAGACGAAGATGCCGACGATCGAGCCGGCGCTCGACACGGCCGGTGTCAAGCGCTTACAGCAGGTTCCAGAACGAATTTCGATGGGAGAGGCGGTGCGTGGCTATCTCGTCGATCTGGCGCGAGAAACGAGACGGGACGACCGGGTGAAGATCGGCATTTCGCCCCGTGGGATTCAGCGGTACTTCGAGGCGGCGCGTGCGAGAGCGGCGATTTCGGGACGCGAGTACGTCGCGCCGGACGACGTCAAGCGGATCGCGGAGCCGGTGATGCAACACCGACTCGTGCTAACGACGGATGCGCAGATCGAGGGTGTCGACGGCGCGACGGTGGTCCAGAACGTGCTCGACCGCGTCGAGGTGCCGGCGGTCGAGCCGTAGCCGGGGTGGCGTTCGTCGCGGTACTAGTCTTTCCTATCACTGTCGCTGCTGTTGCCGCCGGTGACGCCAGCGGCGCTCAGATCCCCTGTCAGTGCCTCCACGGTTTCGCCATCCAGCCCGTCGACATCAGCGAGTTCGGCCCGCGTTGCGGCCTGCACGTCACCAATCGTCTCGAAGCCGGCGGCTTTGAGCGCGCGAGCCTCATCGGGGTTGACGCCGGGCATCGTCCCCGCTGCAACGGGAAGTCGGGAAACCCTGCTCGCGCTCGAACTCGAGGCCGAGGCCACTGCACGGCGCTTGAGCACGATGAACGTCGCGAGCAGCGCGACGACGAGTGGGATGATGATCGTCACACCGCTCTGGATCGTGAGCCGCCCGCCCAGTTCGGCGAGTCCGAGCGCGAGACCGATTCCAATCGCACCAACAAGCGCCGTTCCGATCGCATGCGTTAGTGCAGGCCGGCGGGCATCGACGCCGCGGCCGAGTTCTTCGGTCACCGAGACGCCGTAGAGACTGGCGTCCCAGGCGACGATCGCACAGACGACGACAGCCCCAACGACGAGCGTCGAGGCACCGGTGAGCGCTGCGAGGATTCCACCCGCGACGAGCGCGCTCGCTGCAAGCGTACCGGGTGCGCCACGGTCGGAGAGCAACTGTAGGGAACCGAGCAGCCAGATGCAACACACCAGCGCGCTGATCGTGCCGATGACACCGATCATCGCGACGGCGGCGATCGCAACCCCTTCCGGCGGCGAGCCAACGCTGAGCAGTTCGTCCGGCGGAATCGCTCCCATTCCTCCCGGCAGCGGGACCCCGTCGCCCGCCGCAGCCATGGACTCGAGTTCTGGTCGAATCCAGTGCTCGAACACCGACGGGTAGCCGGCCGCGACGAGCGTCGCGACCAGTACGCCACCAGTGAACGCCGGGAGCAGTCGGAGCACGCGGCTGCGACGGAGTCGGTGGAGGTCGGGCAGCCGGGAGAGGAGTGCTGCCACACAGAGCGCGGCGATTCCCCCGAGGACGACGAACCGGGCGACCGGGTGCATGGCGACTGGAATGACGGTCGCCTCGAGATAACCGTACGCCTCGACGGCATACGCCGCTTCTTCTTCCCGTGCGTGGAGTGCGATTCCGCTCGCGGTGACGGTTCCCATCAACAGCAAGAACCCACCCATGCCCGTCCACGACGCGAGTCGCTCGATCCGTTGCTCCGCGGCTGCTCGCCGATCCCGCGGCAGCAATTCGACGATCGGAAGCCGTGGCACGATGAACGTCGTTAGCCACAACAGCCCGATGAGCAACGCAGCAAAGCTCAACACGCCCGCCGCCAGTTCGTCCGGCCAGAGGAGCGAGTCGAGTACCGTCGTACTCGACCACCCCTCACCTACTTCGGGAACGCCGGGAAGGACCTCTCGCAGCGGGTCGAAGTACGCGGCTGCGACGAGTGCGACTGGGAATGGCGTGACCAGGACGATCGGCAGCGCCGAGCGGACGGCTCTGTTGCCGATCGCCCCCGTCACCGTGGCCGTTCCACCGAAGGCGGCCGCCGCAATCGCGAGGACCATGCCGGCACGGTAGCGCGTCTCGAGTGCCATCGGATCGCCGCTCGTCGCGAGGGTGAGCCCGAGCGAACCCGCGAGCCCGAGCGCGGCGAACACGGCGAGGACGCTACCGACGGCGCGCCCGCCTGGCGTTCGGCGCTTCGTTGCGGTCACGGTCGCCGTCAGAATTGCGCCACTGACGACCGCGAGAAGTGCCGGGCCAACGAGATCCAGGGCAGCCGCGAGAACGATCGAACCGACGAGGACCGCGGCCATCGCGACTGCTGATGTCGTCGGTGCGCTGACCGTTTCGCTCTCCCCGAGAGGTCCGACCGGCTCCGTCGCGCTCATCTCGGTGCCGGTCTCTGGCGGTTGGCGCTCGCGTCGTTCGTGTCCGTGTCCGTGTTCGCGTTCGCGTGGTCGTTCAGTCGCCATCAGCGGATCACCTCGTCGAACGCGCGGCCGAGCGCCGCCGTAAGCGGCTGCTCCGGGTCCCAGTCCGCGACGGGGATGTCGGTCCGCCGGAGCCGCTCGAGGCGCGCGCTTCGACGGACGGCCGCCAGCCGCGCGCCGATCTCGTCCCGCGTCGTCACGTTCGGCGAGACAACCGAGAGCCGATAGTCGCGCCGTCGCAGCGCCGCCGCGAGGTCGACGATTTCGTCGTCGACGGCCGGCGTACAGACCACGAGCTGGGCGTCGGACGGGAGTAGCGTCGCGAGGTGGTCGGCGACCTGTGCCGGCGACCGCCCGCTCTGAGCTGTCAGTCCGCTGGCTGTGCCCGTCGCCCTCCCTATTGTGCTCCCCATCGTGCTCCCAGCCACGCTCCTCGCCGCGGTCCCGTATCCGTCGGCTCGAGCCTGTCGCTCTCCCTGAGGTCCTGTTCCTGCTTCGGGGTCGGTTCCACCCGCATCCGATGAACCAGCCGAGACCGAGCCACCGGTTCCCTGCGCGGCAACAGTATCACAGACCCGCGCAATTCGGCCGCCGACGTCGGCTCCCGTTCCGGGCTCGACGTACGCCGGCGGACCGGTGTAAACGCCCGGCGTCTCCGCTCGAACGCCGAGTCCGACGACGCCGACGCTGTGATTGGCCTCGGTCAGCGCCGCCGTCGAGACGATCCCCGCATACGCCGAGAGCGTGACTCCGTCGGGGTGTCCCTCGGCTGCCGCGACGCCCGACTCCGGCCGTCCGTCGAGGACAATCACGATCTTCGCCGACTCCTGCTCGCGGTAGCGAACCGTTCCCAACTCGCCCGTCCGGGCGTACCGCCGCCAATCGATCCGGCTCAGCGGGTCTCCCTGCTGGTACTCTCGCGTCGAATGGAACTCGTAGCCTGCACCGCCGCTGTCGCTCGCCACCGCACCGACGAACGGAATCGTCTCGCGGTGGATCGGCACCCCGTCGAGCGGCACCGAGCACTCGAGTGCCGTCTCGCCGGTCGCATCCATGTCGGCGGTCGTGACGGCGGCTGCGCTCAGGCTTCGGAGGCGGACCCAGCAGCCTTCGAAGGTGTAGCTGCCGCGGCGAGGACGCAACGTGTAGGCGAGTTCGGTGTCCTCGCCGGGACGGAGCGTCGTCGCGGTCTGTGCGCTGCCGTCGACGATGTCGAGTTCGGACGGCACCCGGTCGACGAGCCGGACGTCGGGAAGCGTCCGCTTGCCCTCGTTGCGGACGGTGAGTGTCACCTCGACGCGCTCGCCGGGAAGTGGCGTTCGGGGCGTACAGTCCCGTTCGACGGCGAGCACGTCGTTCGGGTCGGGAACCGACGAGAGCGCGGCGTAGCCGAGGTAGCTCACGGGAACCACTGCGGCAAGCAAGAGCGCGGCCGAACCGAACAGCACGCCGCTGCTGACGAGTACGATGGCAGCGACTACACTGGAGTGCCAGCGCGAGACTCTATGCATGGGTCACCTCCGTCCGTTCCGCGGCGGGCTCGGATTCGCTGTCGTCCGCGTTGTTTCCGCTCCCATCCGCGTCCTCGGTATCGTCCGTGTTGTCTCTGTGGGTTGTCCCGTCCATGCTGTCCGAACCGTCTGCACCGCCCACACCGTCCGTAGTGCCGGGGTCGGCCTTCGCCACTGACTCATCATCATCATTATCGCGATCACCATCACCGCCAACCTCGCTGTCCGCAGGCGGCACCTCGCTCGAATCGAACTCGAGTGCGTGTCGCTCGATTTCGTCGACGGTTCGCTCGAGTCGGCGCTCGAACGTTCGGCCGGGGAACAGCCACCGACGCAGTCGGTGCCAGATCGAGAGCCGACCTGCCGAGGCGTCACCCAGGAACGTCGCCGCAATTCGGTCGTCGGTCCACTCCCCGTGCCGGATTCGGTCGTCCGCCTGTTCGGCACACCCCTGTGCTGCTTCGATCGTCCGAACGGACTGCCGGAGGTCGTCGATGATCGCGCCCGTTTGCCTGGGCCGCTTGTCGCCGTGTTTGAGTGCGCGAAGCGTCCGTTCGACGCGTGCCGTCGTCTCCCCGCCGACGATGCGACCGGTCCGCGGTTCCGGGTCGGACTGTCGGCCCTGGGGCGAGTGAGTCTGTGAACGCGGTGTCTCTGCCTTCGCGCGATGTGTGCTCTGTTCGTCCGCCTGTGGTCTCCGTTCGTTCGTCTGTGGCGGCCTGGTGCCGTCCACCGACGCAGCATCCGTCGCGCCCGAAAAGTACGTTCGCCACAGCGCGAACAGCCCGACGACGCCGCTGATGGCCATAATCACGTCTTGTGGGTTGCTCGCCTGCTCGATTTCGGTGATCTGCTCGAGTACCGCCGTCGGAAGCGACTCCGGCGTGATCGCGAGAACGGCCCCAAACACAAGTGTACAGGCCGCGAACAGGCCGAGGAGAACGTTCCATATCGATCGATTACTCATTGTGGTCCTCCGTGTCCGTTGGCGCTGTTTCATCCGCTGACGTGTCGTCGGCTGCCGGCGGCTGTCCGTCGGTCTGTACTGTCTCCGTCTCCGTTGTGGAGTCCGTCTGCCGCCCCGGCAGTAGCTCCTCGTCGGTTGCCGACTGTTCGTCCGATTTTGCGTCCTCCGCCGGTTCAGTTACGGACCCGACCGCATGCTCGACCGACTCGAGTCGCGTCTCCGTGGGCGGGGACTCACCGTACTCCGCATCCCGGAACGCGTCGACGACAGTTCGAACTGGTGGTTCCGGGAACCCCCTGTCGACCGCGTAGCGACCGATCTCGCCGGGTGTCTTCGTCCGAATACGGGGCGGACGAACTGCGCGGACGAACTCGTGCCAGAGCGTTCGCAGTGTGCGAACGGACTGGTCAGTATTGGTGGCCTGATCACCCGCTGTGGCGTTTTTCTGTGCTGATCCGGTCACCGACGCCACTCGTTCGCGGGACGAGTTACCGAACGACCGCAGCAGTGCGAGGAGCGCGCCGACGAGCCGTGCGGGGTGTATCGCCGCCAGCGCGGCGAGCCCTCGCTCTGCGAGTTCGCCGGGTAGTGCGAGCAGCCAGCGCCCGGCCCGACGTGCTGCCGCGAGCGCGTCACGGCCGCGGTCGACGAGCCAGATACCCGCCCGCTCGAGGCCGCGTGCGAGTCGGACGACCGCCTCGACTCCCCTTCGGCCGATTAGCTGTGCCAGCGTGCCCGCGCGGCGGACTGCACGCCGGATGAGCGACGGGATCGATCGAACCGTCTCCCTCGAGAGTCCGAACCGACGGACGAGGAGCCAGCCGAGTGCGGTTACGAGGGTGAGCACACCGAGTGCGACGAGCGCGGCGTTTCGGTAGAGCCCGCTGACGGTCGTTTCTGCCGTGGAGTCGCCGACCGCTGCGCCGAGGGTGGCCTCGTTCGCGAGGGGGAGCGCAACCGAACTGGTCCCGTCCGCTCCGGTTTCGCCGATGGCGGTTCCATCCAGCAAGACTGTTGCGTTAGCCGCTGCATCGGGTGTTTCACTCGTGCTCTCGTTTCCGTCGGAATCGCCATTGTGATCGTCTTCTAACGGTGGTCCTGCATAGGAGACGTCGGCAGTCACGGTCCGACCGGGCAGCGGAATCCGCTCGGACACGTCAACTGCGAGGCCGTAGACCGCGAACTCTCGCTCGGCGCGGATGTCGTCGCGCTCAACGGCGACCGTCATTTCTCCGGTCGTCTCGGGAACAGTAAGCCGTGCGGCTCCGCTCGCGTCCGTGGTCCCGACCTCCTCACCGTCGATCAGTATCGTTCCGTCCGGAATCGGATTCTCCGCGACCGTCGCCGTCACCGTGGCGTTCGTTCCGGCGAGCACGGCGTCCTCGTGGTCCATCGGTGCGTCTCGCTCGATCGAGAGCTCGGTATCGGCATCCATCTCGACGGTCCGTTCGGTGCCCGGATCGCGCTCGGCAGCTTCATCGCCACCTTCGGCTTCGTCCCCATCGGTGGCAGCTGTCTCGTCGTGCTCGGACGCTGGCGCCGCGCTACTCCCGCCGTAGAAGTGAACCGGTGCGCCGGTGGGACCGCCAATCGGGCCACGGATCGACGGCTCGGTCGTCGATTCGGCAGCTGCGTCCGCCGGATCGACCGTGACCGTCAGCGTGTCCGTGAACGGGACCGTCCCCGTTACCGTTCCGTCAGCGTCGGTCTCGCCGATCGGCTCACCGTCGAACGCGACACCCGTGTTTTCGCGCGTCTCTCCGTTTTCGGTGACGGTTACCTCGACGACACTCCCGGGTGTCGGGGTCTCGTTGAACGCGATGTCGTAGCCGCTGTCAGTCTCGGTGTCGTCGTCGGTGTCATCCTGTTCGGGCTCGCCGTCCTCGTCCGCTTCGCGTTCGGCGTCGTCATCTGCTTCAGCCTCGCCGTCTGTCTCTGACTCCTCGGTAGCCGTCTCGTCAGCATCAGCGTCGGAGTCGCTACTCTCACCGTCGTGCTCCGTCTCGTCTTCGAACGACTCGTCGGTTTCCTCGCTGTCGGGGTCAGTCTGGTCGTGGTCTTCGGCCTCGTCGGTGCCGTCGCTCTGTTCGCTTTCCGCCTCGTCCTCGCCATCACTATCGAACTCGTCGCCATCCGGATCGGTGTCTGGATCGGCTGCCTCATCCTGTTCCTGTTCCGGCTCGTGCTCTTGGTCTGGATCCTGCTCCGCCGGCTCTTCGTCAGCGCCATCCGTATTCTCATCCGCATCCGCGTCCGCCTCTTCATCCGCCACCGACTCTTCGCTGTCGCTCCCTTCGTCTCCAGCGTCTGGACCATCCATCTCACTCTCGTCCGGCTCCTCACCTAGCTCCGACTCGAGTGTTGATTCTAACAGATCGTCGCCGTCTCCACCACCCGGCGTCCCTGCAACACCGCCGAGTGCGGGTACGGTGAGTGCAGCAAGCGAGAGCGCCAGAACGGCCAGTGAGACGAGGAGCAGTTGCCCCCAGTCTGGCCGCTCGGCTGGCGTCGATTCTGTCTCTCCGTTGGGAGATGATTCTCCCTCACCATTCGCCGACTCGTCCGTCTCGCGTGCCGATTCTGACCCCATCCAAACGTTCCGTTCGACGTGACATATTGAGTCGGCGATTATAAACGTATGGTCAGATGACATGCAGGCGGCCAAAATCTTCATACGCTCTCTCCCGCCGGCCGCCAGCAGGGGATCGCCGCGGTTGCGAAGGCGGCCTCACTCGGTTACTGTCTGTGCCCGCCGGACCACACCGTTGTCGGTGTTCCGTTGCCGTCTGCTCAATGCGCCTCGCTTGCTTTTCGCAGCGCCTCGATGCGCGCTACCGGTTCGATTCCCGCGAGCACCGCCAGCGCGAACACCTCGTCGCGTCCCGGCCGCGGCGCGTCCCCACCGAGCGTCTCCGTCGACTCCGTCACCGACTCGAGTCGTCGCCGTCCGTCGGCGACGGCCGTCTGGTTGAGCCACGTCGGCGGCCCGCCAACGATCAACAGTGCCCGGTCGACGTTCGATCGATCGCACTCGAGTGTCAGCTTCCCCTGGATCGCCTTCCCAACAGCCGTCTCGACGGCGCTGACGGCGGCGCTGGTCTCGACTTCGTCGGCCGAACTGAAGGGGCCGATTCCGAGGTCGATTCCGAGCAGCGGTCCCGAGTCGTCGGCGTCGACCTGCTGTGCGCCGTAGCCCAGCGAGACGAGTGCGGTTTCGTCGCCGAGGATGCGCGCTACGTCGTTTGCGTCGACGACAGTCTCAGCGTTCGGTGCGCTGTCGGCAATCTGTGCCGTCGAGCCGAAGAAGGCCCCGATGCGCGTGGCTATCTCACGGTTGAGTCGGTCGCGGCCGTCGATCAGGTCCTCGCCGGTGCGAAGCCACGGCTCGGTGTCGAAACAGAAGATTGCGTTCGCGAGGCCGTCGAGCCGCGAGAGCGTCCGTACCGCGTTCTGTGCGGCCATCGGCCGCGTCGCGCCGTCGGCGTCCGCACCGGACGCGCGTGTATCATCATTCGGAACCGACGGATCGCCGTCCGGCAGGCGCTCGCGGTCTGCCGGCAGCGTCGCGAGGACGTACACCGGCGCGTCGTACAGCGTCTGGAGGTTCGCGACGAGCGCGGGTGCGGCTCCGCCACCGGTTGCACCCCCGAGGCCGACAGCGACGAGAAAGGCATCCGCAGCCGAGGGTGTGCCCCCGTCGAGCTGTCGGCTCAGTTCGTCGACGTGCTCCTCACCGATCGTCTCTCCGCGCTGGAGATTTCCGTTGAGCCCGTTCTCGATCTCCGCCCCGTATCGATGTCGGTGCTCGTCCGGGATGGACTCGAGTGCTTCCAGACTGAGCGTGTCCGTATCGAACGCGAACGTATCGCAGAGAAACGGCTGTTCAGACGGCTCCGTGGTGTGGATCGCGTCGGCGATCCGACAGCCCGCGCCACCGATCCCGATCACCTCGAGTTGCATGGCTGAACCTATCGTATGGCGGGACTTTCATGGTTCCGTTTGAGACATCGCTGACGTGACGAGGCCAAGAAATCAGTGTGGCGACAATTATCAGGGCGTTAGTCGCTCGAGTGACCACCACTCGATGTCGGAAGTGGCGTCAGTAGCGGCGGTCGCATCAGCACCGGTATCGCCCTCTCTTTCTTCGTCCGACTCACCGACGAGCGCGAACACCATCGTCTTCCGAACACCGTGGGCCAACCGCACGTCGAGTGCGAGATCCCGCGGTTCGAAGACGTGGTCGTCGGGATGGACACGCACCAGCAACTCCGAGTGACTCAACTCCGAGACGGACTCGACGTTCGCGTACGTCCGGAAGTCCGCCCCGAACTTGTAGCCCGTCTTGGGCACGATTTCTCGCTCGCGTAATTCGGTGTACACCCGCAGTCGCCGGTCGAACCGCTCTCCCTCGACCTCGCGACCACGTTCGACGACCGTCTCGACCGCGAGGTCGATCACACCCCGTTCGGCCAGGTAGGCCGCCTCGAGCAGCGAACACTGCAGCGTCGGCCGCTCGTACTCCCGGCCCTCGAGTGGCTGGCCGTAGAACGCATCCTCGTAGAGGTCGATCGGTGGCTCCCAGAGAACCACCCGGTCCTCAAGTAGCGCCGCCTCGACGCCACTCGGGAGGTCGGTGTCCGTTTCACCGCTCGGGTCTCTCCCGTTTACGTCGAAGTACGTAATTTCGCTCTCCTCGTCGACGACGGCGAGGACGGTGTCGGCGAGTTCGGTCGCGGGGATGTCGGTTCGCTCGCCGATGACGCGAAGCGCGTACTCGAGTTCGCCGTCGCCGGGGCCCTTGCCGCGGGGGAAAACGGCGAAGTCGATCCGTTCGTGTTCCGCGTCCAGTAGTGAGTCGTCGATCCACGGTTCCCGTGCGGGCGAGAGATAGAAGCCGCGTTCACGGAGATCCGCGTAGACGAGGAATCGAACACCGAAGTCGGTGCCGGGTTCGCGGCTGACGAAGGCCTGAAAATCGAGGTGGTCGCCGGTCGATTTTTCGACGACTGTGTCGAGGTCGCCGCGATAGAGCAGGTGTGCGGCTTCGACCGGTGCGAGTGCGATTTCGTTGCCCTCGAGTGGATAGCCGTAGCCGCGCGAGTCGTGATAGCGCTGGCGTGCGTCGTGGCCGACGCGGACGACGCCTGCGTCGTCGTCGAATCGCCCCTCCAGTGACATACTCGTGTTTTGCGAGCGGGCATTAAGTGCGTGTGGATGTGCGTGTGGATGTGCTTGTGGATGTGCTGGTGGTGTGAGTGGTGCTGCTGGTGTCAGTAGCGGTGGTCGGTTGGTGGTCTCGATGGTGGTAACGGGTTACTGACACTGGTAGTAGCCGTCAGTCGTCGCTCGCTGCTTCGGCCTCTCTGCGCTGGTGCCCCTCGCACGTCGCGTCGAGGCACCGCGAGCCACCGCGCGTCTCGAACGTCGGAAGGCCACAGGCACACTCGCCGTCGACGACACCGCCGGGCATGGCGAACCCGGTGTCACACTCCGGGTAGTGCTCACAGCCGGCGATGAGACCGCCACGGCGGAGAATTCGGAGGTCGCCGTCGCAGCCCGATTCGGGGCAGTCCCACTCGCGGTCGAACGCCTTGCGGACGGCCTCGTCGAGCGACTCGCAGTTCCGATCGAGACAGACGTCGAACGCGAGGCCGCGCTCGACGCGCATCCGCGGAAGGCCACACTCGCAGTGGGACTGATCGTCCTTGATCGTCGCATCGGCGGGCACGCCGTAGCGCGTCCCACAGTCGACACAGCGGACACCCTTCGAGCGAACGAGCGAGCCGGTGCAGTCGCCGTCCGGACAGGTTCCGACGGGCGTGCCTGCTGCAGAGGCCGGATAGTTGGCGAACCCGTCCTGATCGTGGGCCGCGATCCGAAGCGTCTGGGTGTCTTTCTTCGCGACGAGCGTGAAGTCGTCCGTTCGGTCGCTGGAGACGCTGTCGGCGCGGGTGAGCCAGGCGACTGGCTGGTAGCCGTCGATGTCGTGGACGAGAACGGTGTTATCGGGCTTGACGATCGTCGTCACCCGGCCGCGGTACTCCGAGCGGTCGGTGCCTTCGGCGATGACGGTGCAGTCGCCGGCGAGCACGCGAATCGCGTCGTCGATCATAGGGCAGGTGATGCGGAATCATATTTAAAGTCGCGGACGGCTGCTGTCCTGCGACAGCCTCGCTGGGGACCACCACCGTATCGCGAGTCGATACGCCTTTGTCGTCGGTCTTCGGTTCACTCGGATATGACCGGCGACGACGGTGTTGGTGATCGAAGCGACAACACGGGCGAGTCAGTTGCTGGCTCCGACGAGCGCAGTCGCTCCGTGGAAGACAAGAGCGCCGTCCCAGACGTGCCACAACACAGTGACGGGGGCCAGCAACAGCAAACCGGTCCCCAGTCGGTCCGCGACGCGTTCGACGCACTCGAGTCCGACCTGTCTCGACTCGAGGCCGTTGTCCGTGAATCCGACGGCGCATCTGGCGGCGAACTCGAGTACGATGGCGGCCAGGAAACGGGAGTACGGCCAACCCGAGCCGAGTTCGAAGCCGTCGCCGGCCGGTTGCAGGATGTGCTGGCCGAGCTCGACGGTGGGCATCGCGTAATCAACCGACGGTCGGGCGGGACGATCACACCGCTCGATCCCGATCCGGAGGCGATCGACCTCGTGGATATCGCACACGCGCTCTCGAATCTCAGTCGCTTTACGGGGCAGGGAAAGCAGTTCTACAGCGTCGCTCGCCATGCGGTTCACGTCAGCCGTGAGGTCGAAGCCCGTGGTGGGAGTCTGCCGGCCCAGCGCTGGGGACTGCTCCACGACGCCAGCGAGGCCTACCTCTCGGACGTTCCCGCACCGGTCAAGCAGACGCTTCCGGGCTACACCCGCGCAGAAACGCGGCTCCACACTGCGATCAAGGACGCGTTCGAACTCGAGTTGACTGCTTCGGAGGAGCGTCTGGTCGATGCCGCGGATACTGACGTCGGCCGATACGAACTGTCGGTCCACTTTCCGGGATTCCACGAGGGGGCGGGTGAACTCGAGTCCGCTCACGATGGATTCGGTGTGAACGCTCCCGATACCGATTTCGGCGCCGGTACCGATGCCGCGAAAGATCACTACCTGCAGCGAGCGCGTGAGCTCGGACTCGGGTGAGCACTGACACAACCATTGTTTGACACCATTGGATATGGCCAGTAGATTGGATACTTGATATATCGGGCTGCCGTCACTGGATTACGGGTACCGAAGGGCTCCTGATTCGCAGTCCGGAGCAGTAGAGAGACAAACATTCACAGGGGTGATGTGCCATATACTATAATCAGAAATTATTTGATGGTGCTCTAGTTATCAACTGGCAGATGTCCCAAGATAGCGGCATGTCGACCAACTCACGGCGTCGTTTCCTGACTACAACTGGTGCAGTAGGGACACTCGCGCTGGCGGGGTGTCTGGGGAGAAGTGATGATGAAAACGGAGAGGGTGGTTCTACTGGCGGTGAGACAGAGTCCATCACCTGGGTAATGAACCCAGCAGAGGATACCATCGACATCGAAGTCCAGTATCAGCCGCTGTTCGAGCTGATCGAAGACGAGTTCGATGTCGAGATCGATGGGCTGCCGACGCAGAGTTACTCCGGGACGATGGTGGAACTCGAACGTGCAGGAGAGGGTGACATGATTCTCGCTGACACGTCACCGGGTGCAGTGCCACAGCTCGGTCCCGAGGAAATCGACGTCGTCGGGATGCGGGAGGCCTTCGGTGCCGAACGTTACTTCGGGACGCTCGTGACGACGGCAGACAGCGGGATCACCGAGGTGTCGGACCTCGAGGGAGAGGCAGTCGCGATGGCTGACGTCGGCTCGGTTTCGGGTGGTATGGCTCCGCTGTGGATGCTTCAGGAAGCCGGTCTCGACATCGGAAACGTCGCCGAGGGTGGCGGTGCCGAGGACTTCGAGTGGCGCAGCGGCGTCTCGCACGACCTCGCCGTCGAAGAACTCATCAACGACGACACCATCGCAGCGGCCGGTGCCGGTGAGTTCGCGTCCGTTCCACACGTTCCGGTCGAACAGATCGAGGACGAGTATCCGGACCTCTACGAAATTTCCCCGGAAGTCGATATCGCCGGCACGCGAGATCCCGAACTGCGACTGCTGGATGTCTCGCCGGCGATCCCGCGCGCACCGATCGTCGTCAACGCTGGCTGGCAGGACGACCTCCGATACGACATCGAGGAGTTCATGCAGAACGTCGAGGCGGAAGAGCTCCAGCACGACGCCTTCGACCTGGCTGACGAACTCGGTCTCGATCTCCCCGACGAGATGCTCGAGGAGTACAACGAGGGGACGCTCGACACCGACGACTACGACCTGGACGAAGAGCAGGAAGCAGACTGGCAGGATTTCGACGACCACACGCTGTGGTTCAGCGGTGTCGTCGAAGCCGACCACGACGCCTACGAGCCGGTTCGTGACTTCGCCGAGGACCTCGACATCGCGTTCGACGACATAGAGTAAGCCTCAAACGACGCGACTTCAAACCAAGGGTAACCAACCGATGAGCAAAATTGTCGTCGACAATCTTAGAAAAACATACGGCGATACTGTCGCACTCGATAATATCTCGTTCGAGGTTCCGGCAGGTGAGTTCGTTATTATCCTCGGTGTCTCCGGATCGGGGAAATCCACGCTCTTGCGGTGTATGTCCGCACTCACGGAACCAACCGCCGGCCAGGTGCTGATCGACGGCGAACCGATGACGAGTACGCAGCCGGAGGTCGCGATGATCTTCCAGCAGCACAACATCATTGGCGACATGTCCGCTTACTCGAACGCACTGTCCGGTGGCATCAACCGGAATAGCTTTTTCGAGAGCGTACTCCAGTTGCAGGACAACGAGGAAAAACAGCAGGCACTCGAGGCACTCGATACGGTTGGGTTACTCGAGGAAGCAGAGAAGAAGTCTCGCCGGATGAGTGGTGGACAGCAACAGCGCGTCGGTATCGCACGTGCACTCACGCAGGAACCTGAAGTGTTACTGGCTGACGAACCGGTCGCGAGTCTCGACCCGGGGAGTGCACAGGACGTTATGGGATACCTGAATCGCGCAGCCGAGGAACGAAACCTGACGACGTTTATCAGTCTCCATCAGGTCAACATCGCTCGCAAGTACGGCCAGCGATTCATCGGCCTACACGACGGCCAGAAGGTGTTCGATGGCTATCGTGAAGACCTGACTCTCGACGTGATTGACGAAATCTACGGCGATATCGATACTGAAGGAATGTTTGTTTCACACGGGGAGGACGCATCACACGGGGGATCGACAGATAACCAGCCAAACCCGAACGAGGGGGCGACACTGTGACTGACTCACCGGACTCGAGCCGTTCATCGTCGACGGCTCCTGCCACCTCACAACCTGAGAGCGAACCGGAATCCGAACCAGAACCCGAATCGAAATTCGAATCCGAATCGGACCCACTCCCGGACGGCGGCGTCGACGAATCGAACCCACTCGAGTCGGCGAGTGCGGGTGTCAACGAACAGTTCGAGAATATCCGGAAAACACGCCGGCAGCGGGCAATCGGCTGGGTGGTGCTCGCGGTCTCGATCTCGTTCGTCACGATTCAGGGGCTCGTCGCGACCGAATTCTTCAGCGACCGGACGCGGTTTACCTGGAGTCACTTCGCCGAGCGAATGGGGGATTACTTCCCCGTCACGACCAACGAGATTCCGGGTCTCGATGCGGGTATCCCGTTCCTCGACGTCGGCTCCTACTGGGAGTTCATCATGAGCAACGAGCTCATTTACGACCCCGAGGTTGGGCGACTGATCTTCCAGTTCCCGCCGTATCTCGGTGACTACTACGCGTTCTTCTTCGAAGAGCTCGGCATGTTCACCGTCTTCGGAGAGGCCGGGACGACGCTCGCGATGGGTGTCGTCGGAACAATCCTCGGCTTCCCGCTCGCACTGCTCTTCAGCGTGCTCGCCTCCGAACGCGTGACGCCGTTCCCGATCAACCTGATCTTCCGCGCGATCATGTCGTTCATCCGCTCGATCCCGGCCATCGTCTGGGCGCTCATCTTCGTCGCCCTGGTCGGTCTCGGCGCGGCCGCAGCGACGCTCGCGATCGCGCTCAACACCATCGGGAACCTCGGTCGCCTGTTCGTCGAGGAACTCGAGGAACTCGAGCAGGGGCCGATCGAGGCGATGCGTACGACGGGTGCGAGCAAGCCACAGGTCGTGTTCTTCGGGATGTTGAGCCAGGTGCGAACGTCGTTCATCGCCTGGACGCTCTACATCCTCGAGATCAACGTCCGGTCCGCCGTGACCGTCGGTGTCATCGGCGCTGGCGGGCTCGGTGCGGTCGTTGCAACCCAGGAGAGCCGACTCATGTTCGGGAACATGATGGCGACGCTGTTCGTCATCTTCGTGCTCGTCTTCATCGTCGAACTCTTCAGCCAGCGACTGCGTGCACGGCTTCGCTCCGACCAGGAGAAACAGAGCATTCGCGAACTCATCACCGGGTTCCCGAACCGGATGGCCGATTCGCTGCTCCGGTAACCCGGACCTCATTTTCTACTTTCGTCGGGTGAGCGGTTTGCGCAACGACGACGACGCGGTCTGTACCGGCGCTACGTATCACGGCGGATCTCGCTGCCGTCAAATCTCAAATCGGTTCGGTTTAGTAGTGCTCTTACGGATGAACGACCGTGCATCGCGCAACGCTGATCGTCTACTGCGGACTCCCGGGCGTCGGCAAATCGGCCGCCTCAGGCTACACTGCCGAACAGATCGACGCGGAACGCTACCGAACCGACCAGGTACGCAAGCAGCTCTTTCCCGACCCTTCCTACACGCCTGAAGAGACCCACGCGACGTACGACGCCCTGCTCGAGCGCGCCCGGTCTACACTCGAGTCCGGCTCGAACGTCGTCCTCGACGCGACGTTTCAGTCCCGGCCACACCGTGAGCAGGCCGCGGCGATGGCCGACGAAACCGGTGTCGACTGTGAGTTCGTCTACGTCGACTGCGACCTCGATGTCGTCGAGGAACGCATCGAGGAACGCACGGACACGATCAGCGACGCGCAGTTCGAACAGCACCTCCAGTTGCGCGAAACGTTCGACTCAATCGAGCGCGACCACGTCGTCGTCGACAACTCGGGGACACTCGAGGAGACCTATCGACAGATCGACGAGCACGTGCTGTGAGGGTGTAAGGGCCTGTGTCCTGACGGTGCACGAACGATTCCCTTCCTGCCGTACTCTCACACATCCCACACGAACGCGGGATCACCGTATCTAAGAACCACTGCTGCAGAGTAGGGGTATGACCACGACGGCGACGACGATCAAGGACAGCGTTCACGACTATATCGAACTCTGTCCCACCGCGGAGGCGCTGCTCGACACCGCGCCCATGCAGCGCCTGCGCTACGTTCGGCAACTGAGCACCGTCCAGCTCGTCTACCCCTCCGCGAACCACACTCGCTTCGAGCACAGCCTCGGCGTCTACCACCTTGCATCCCGTGCCGTCGACCAACTCGAACTCGACGACCAGCTTGCGGACCGTCTCCGGGCCGCCGCGCTCGTCCACGACGTTGGCCACGGCCCCTTCGGCCACCAGACCGAGGCCGCGATCGAACGCCACGTCGGCCGCCACCACGACGAGATCGAGTGGCTGCTCACCGACAGCGAGGTCGGCGACGTTCTCGAGGAGCAGGGGCTCGACCCCGAAGCCGTCGCGGCCACCGTCGACGGCCGCGGCCCGCTCGGCGAACTCGTCTCCGGATCGCTCGATGTCGACCGGATGGATTACCTCGTCCGCGACGCCCACCATACGGGCGTTCCCTACGGCACGATCGACCACTCGCGGCTGCTCTACGCGCTTCGGACGGTCGACGGCGAACTCGCACTCGAGGCGGGCAACGTCGCGACCGCTGAAAGCGCGCTGATCGCCCGGACACTGATGAACGCGACCGTCTACGGCCACCACGTCTCCCGAATCGCGGGCGCGATGCTCGACCGCGCAAGTGAGCGCGTGCTGCGCGACGAGGTCATCTCCCCCGAGAAGTTCGCCCGCCTCACCGACTCGGAACTCTTCTCGTTGCTCGCCGAACACGAGCCGACGGCCGACCTGGAACGCCGACTCCGGGAGCGAACGCTCTACAAGCGCGCGATCTGGGCGCGACGCGGCGACGTCACGGACGAGTTCGTCGGACTCGAGTACGACCGCACGCGTAGCCTCGAGCGAGAGATTGCCGAACTCGCGGGTGTCGACCCGGCTGCAGTCATCCTCGACAGTCCATCGGAACCGAGTTCTCCCGAGTCGCGCACCAAAATCGTCGTCGACGGCGACCTCCAGCGACTCGAGGAGCGCTCTTCGCTCGTCGCCGGCCTCGACGCCTGTGCGCGAGAAACCTGGCGGCTCGGCGTCTACGCGCCGGAGCCGATACTCGCCGACGTGCAGGACGCAGCGGCGACGGTACTCGAGACGGACGCAATCGTTGCGCCGTAGTCTTGGTGCAGAGCCCGATCACTCCCTGTGGATCGGTCATTTTTCTTCTGCAGACGTTGTCTTCTCGAGTTATCGTCGAAATAATCAGCGAATTTGGCGTGTGACAAACAAGAATTATACAGATATCCGACAAACGGTGCGTTATGGGAGATTCAAACACAGCCGTTCCCCGACTGAACATCTATAAAGAATAGCAGCGCGAGTACCACGGGCCACCGTGCCCGTGGGTGAAGC
>NZ_MASN01000059.1 GCF_001861355.1 Natrialba sp. SSL1 | reverse complement strand
TGATGGTGACACCGTAGCAGTCGAAATACCGTTCGAGATACGAGAAGCCAAAGCGGGTGAGTCTATCTTCGTAGGTGACGAGAATGCGTCCGTAGTCGGCTTCCTGTAGGTCATCGAGAAGAGAGTTGAGGCCACGGCGGTCTTCGTTGAGGCCACTTCCAACGTCGGTATAGGTATTTTCGACGCTCCAGCCGTGGTCGTGAGCGTAGTCTGTGAGTCGGTCGAGTTGTCGGTCGAGGTCGCCGTTGTCTTTCTGGCCGTGGCTTGAGACGCGGGCGTAGAGGGCAACACGGTCTGTTGGACGAGTGTCGCCTGCGAGTCGGCGAAGTTCTCGGTGTGGAATCCGACGTTCACCGCCGGGTGTTCGGGTGTAGTCGAGATCGTCGTTGCGACACCAGCGTTTGACGGTCTGGGGGTGAACACCGAGTTCGTCTGCGAACTCGCCAATCGAGTACGACCGCGGCATTCTGATGTTACTGGTAACTACTGGTAGATATTTATAGGTACTGAATTCTGTAACAGTTACATTACCCTGCTGGGCCCAGCATCGTAGGAACGATCCAGATGATCGAACCAACGGGCTGCCTACCTCGATGGGTATCCCCACGTGGTTTATCCACGCGTCCACGCCGACGCCGGGATTCGAACCCGGATCACGGCCGTGACAGGGCCGTATGCTCGCCGGACACCATGTCGGCATGCAGTCGCCCCGGCCGGAATCGAACCGGCGACCTCCGGATTCAAAGTCCGGCGTCCCTCGCCAGCGGAGACTCCGGGGCTCCACGTAGCCGCAGCTATCGCTGCGGGGATGTTGGCTAACGACTTCCGTGCGCTCAGCGCGGACGGAGTCCGTTCGCCTCTGTATTGAAACGAACGGAAACCAATCAGCCGCGAGCCTAGCATCCCGCACTCGCATCAGGCTGTGTACTGAGCGAGTACTGGACACAGGTAGGCGGCAATCCCGTGTTCCTCGACCCGTGACGGGTAGTCCGTATGGGGGCTGAGTTATGCGGGTGAGAGTATCCGGTTGTCGCCGGATTGCGTCGAACTCTCGTATTCGAAGTCGACGTGGATCCGGCGGTTTGCGCCCGGTCTCTTCGCACGCTGATCTTGTAGGCACTCGCCGAACACGGGACCCGCGGCTAAGCGAGAACGAGCACGCCGCGGGGTGAGGCGAGTGATGATCATTGTGTTGAACGCTCCCAGTTTGAGGGGTGTATCGGGCGTCAACCTGGAATATCGTGGCAATTGTATTAAAATTAGTCAGGGTGTGGGTAACACACCCATAGTAGTGGACAGTCGAATGTCACACTCAGGGACCTCGACGACGTGTTCGTCGACCGTCTCTTCACAGAGGTGGGCGCCTTTCTCGAGTTCACGGGACTGGAGTTCCGTTACTCGCTCCTTATTCGCGCTCGCCTTGTTCAGCGCTGCTTCAGTCGCCTTCTCAAGACGATCACACGCCTGTTCGGTTCCCCGATACGCTCATCCTGCTTCTCGAGTCGGGCCTCGAGATCGGCAATGCGTTCGTCTTTTCGTTCGAGTTGGCGTTCGGGCTCACGGAGTCGTTCATCTTTGTGTTCGAGTTCGTGCTCAAGCGCGTCGAGACGCTCTGTGAGCGCGTTGAACCGTGCGGCAAGGTGGTCTGGAAGTTGTTCACTCGTCGTGGTGGTGTGTACAGACATCGTAGTGGTGGTGTGCAGTGGGTTGGTGAGAAATCGCTACCTCAGAGGGGATGGCTGGCCCGAGACCGGTCGAAGACGGAGGCGACTAGCAGGCCAAGCGTGTGGCTGCGTCGCCGGTCTCGTCAGTAACTGCCCTCAAAACTCATGGCACCTCCCCGTCTGGATCCGAGTCACGGTCCTCGGGCGGACTCCCTGTGAAATCCGCCCGGTCGAGTGGAGTGTCGGAAAGCAGTGTGAGTGTGGGTTGGCCGCGCTGCTGGAGGTAGTCTTGGAGGTCGTCGTCGGTGAGTGCCTCCCAGTGGTCGGCGTCTTCTTCCCGGTATCGGAGGTCGCCGTCGACGTCGGCGACGATGGCTGGTTCGGTGCTGGCAGGCCGTCGAAGGCGAACTTGAAAGGGCCAGTGTGCGCCCACGTCTCCCGGAGTTGCTCACGCAGTGTCTCGAGGCGTGGTGGATCGGTTGGGTTGGGGGGTCGGGCGGCTGCCGGGGCGTGGATTGCGATTTCGTCGACAGTCTCGCGGGTCTGTGGCCGCCAGCCCAGGCCGTCCCACTCGAGGAGACGACGGCTGTAGCCCTCGGTGTCGAGGCTGGGGTCGATGATTCACTTGACTCGGTATTCCTCCGTCTCCAGGCAGAGGAGGATGTCAATGAGTGTCGGTTCCCTTCTCGATCTCAAGGAACGAGGTATCTGCCTCGAAACTGTATAAGTGAATATGTTTTACCTATTCACCAATATCTCTTCGTACTTTTCAAATGGTATATGGCCTGTGATAGCTAATTGCCGAAGTTCCTCAGGCTGTAACTGTTCCAACTCTTTCTCAGCTATTTCATCAAGCGATTCTCCGATATTCACATTAAGATCTACATTCACCTGTTCTACACTCTGCCCATGAGAGAGATACATAGTCGTCAGAGCCTTTTCGAGAATCTTTTCTAATGTCTCTTCTGTCTGTCCAACGTATTTGATATTCCCACCTCGATTTTCTATAGCACCATCGAGGAGTAGTGCAAGAGCGGCATCGATATTATCATGAATGGACGCCGAAATAGGAACTCCGTTAGGATCCTCAACTGCCTTTGCTAGGTCTCGGTGTTCAAGATGTTGGTGCAGCAGCCCTAGATCCACGATACTCTGATAGAGCCGATTTCTAATCCGTGCCCGTACTGCCCGTTCTTGTGCTGATTTCTTTTCAATGTCAGATTTGCCGTTCAGGTATTTCCGTTGGTTTTTGGTAAGTAACGCTGACATCCCGAAATCGGGGACGTCGGCACTGTTCTCATGGCCCCGTGAGTTGTCGTCTTCCATCGTACTCTATACTATTACGCCGTAGCACTTATGCATATGGGGACTGTACGTATATCTGAAACCAACCTACCCAACTTCTCCCCATGACGAGATATCTTTATATTTTTGTCGACGAATCAGGCAACCCAAGCTCTGGCGAGTATTACGTGGTTGCAGGGGCGTGGTGCATATCTGACGAACCGAATCCTAGTCGAGCGTTGCAATCAACAACAGATAACCTCGCAGGCATCGCAAATTCGCTCCGAGACAGTTCGACTCCAGTATCCGAACTCAAAGGAAGCCAACTCCCAATAGAGGTTCTTCTCTCAGTCGTTGAGTCTCTAAATGGCGGGCCAGCTTTTGATGACCCATCTGTCAAACACCAACAACTCCCGTGGTCAGGAAGCCGCCCAATACGGTTTACAATCCACGGCCTAAATCCGGTTCTCGGGATCGAGGTACTGAAAGAAACGTTAGGCGGGTCTGCTCTGAGTTCAGGATCGTCACATCCAGAAGCCCTCCAATCATTGTCGCTTGCAACAATCTTAAATCCACTTGTTCAAGCAGAAATAATCGATCTCATGCGGATCGATCAGGTCAAGGTTGTACTGGATGCTCAAGTCTGGCAAGCGCCCGTCAATCGGATCGAAGCCGGACTTGATGTCGTCGAAAGTGTGCCTGAGAATATTACGTTTGAGACGCGAGATAGTGCTCAGACACCAGGACTGCAACTGGCGGATATCGCTGCGTATACCTGGGGGCGACAGCTCAGGTCCGGTGACTGTGGGAGTGGGGTTGCATATCTGGATAACCTACGACTCTCTGGTGACTGAGTAACAGCACGAAAGTCCAACCAGGCAACAGCGGGGGTCTCATTCCCCTTCAGGGAGGGATCATTGTCCCCCGTGTCACCTGCTCGGTCTCTACTACTGGTTCCAGGGAATTAAACCTTTGTTCTTTGCAGGCACCCTTCTCCTACAGACGCTTTTTGTAGGTTGTTGTTGATGCCATCACAGTCGATTCGTATCTCACGGAAAGAGGAGAAGATACCGTTGGAGGAACTACAACG
The DNA here is from genome assembly GCF_001861355.1 of Natrialba sp. SSL1. GTDB lineage: Archaea > Halobacteriota > Halobacteria > Halobacteriales > Natrialbaceae > Natrialba. The sequence continues at coordinate 2,402 of NZ_MASN01000059.1, read as the reverse complement.
GAGTGATTCAAAACTGAACGCGAGTGAGGTGCTCCAGTGACAGCTGTCGTCTTCAGGCTATCCTTCACTCCCTGTCCTTCGTTGTGACCACCGACGACCACTCGAGAAAGACACCAACCGTTATCCAACCCGCATACAGCCGCGTTCGTCTTGTGAGATAGGCTTCCTAGAGAGTCACTAAACCTCTCTCGAGGCGTCCTGTAACCCACTGTCCCCGGTCACCCGAGGACACCAACTGTCACCGGCTCTTATTCGTCACCTCCCGTTTCACCAGGGATCGCAGCGTCGGTGGGCAGCACCAATCGTCGCTCAGTGTACTCGAGGCCGTTCTTTCGCTCTTGGCGCTTCCTCACTGCGGCGCGGTGCTTCGAAAGATCAAGGACAGCATCGATCACTCGCGAGACCAACTTCTTCGCATAACTCTCGCTGATGTCGGCTTCCTAGCGGCGAATCCAATGCTTGAGATCGCTGGCTTTGACGTACTCACCGATTTCCCGACAGCCTGCTTCCCAAGGGTTGTCGTCGACGCTGTCGTCAGTCCGGGCTTGCCACAGCTTCGCTGCCAGCCGCGTCGGCACTGTATTTGCGGCTGAGCGACGCATCTCGTCGTCCATCCGGGCCAGTTGCTGGACTGGCAGGAGGTCCCCGTAGGCGAGCGAGACGTCGCCGCGGTCGAGTGGATCCGCGCTGTCGGGGAATCGGAAGTACTGCTGGCCGTCGTCTTTGGTGACACGCTCGAGACGGCCATTGGGAACGTCGACGACGTGTTCGTCGACCGTTGCTTCACGGAGGTGGGCGCCTTTCTCGAGTTCGCGTGACTGGAGTTTGGTGATGCGATCTTTGTTGGCGGTGGCTTTCTTCCGTGTGGCCACCAGTTGGTTTACATCTCCTAGACATATATCAAAATTATTGTTCAAATTCCGATGCGAAGTTTGAAGTTCAAGGATTTCGTAGTAACGTATATGACTCCACGTCCTGCTGCGGAAACCCCTCCGCAAGATTTTGAGACTGGAATCAACCAGCTCGCAACTATCGGTCGTCTGCTGGATCACCCAGAGCTTGCACGTGTCTACGTCTACGTTTGCTATTATGGCCCGGTCACCCGACCACAGATCAAAAATGCACTAAATATCCCGAAGACCACGGTCTATGATCACGTTGAGACGCTTGAAAGACACGAAGTCATTACTCTCGCCAGTGGTCGACCTGTAGACATCACAGCAGAGCCAGTGAGAATTACCACTGACGGCATTATGGTGACGCCGACGATTCTTCATGCGATTGCGCTTCAAGAGGTCGACGAAGATATTTCGTACTTTGTGGAGCGACATGGAGTTGGAAAACTGGCCGCTGCAATCCGGCAGGCTGGGCTACATTATGCAGACCAGATCACGCAGCGGATGGCCGCCGATCCTCTTGAGATTCCAACTGGCGAGGCAATCCGTATCATCCTTGCACTCAAACCCGCGTTGGCGGTCGGGCAGGAATACGATCCACACTTTAGCGATATATTCCCTGAAATCGCCGGCGATATCGAGTTTGATGCTGATATTGATGTCACTGCTCCGCTTCCCGATTCTGAATCGTAAATTGGGCAATCTCAATGAACGAATCATCTCCTCTCTCTCCTGAACACGTTACACTAGTCGATACGAATGTCTTCATTAGCACTGGGAATCCTGGAAAACCCAAATATCGTCGGTTCCGCCGAGTTGTTCGTCGTGCTGGCGTCACACTACTGATTCCTGCCCGCGTCGAAGAAGAAATTGAACAAGGTGGTGTTACACCGGCCTTGGACCAAGCTCGAGAAGAAGGATGGGCAAAAATTGTCGACGCTCCGATTGTGTCTCAGGGGAGAGCTACAACAGCCCAAGACATCATGCGGCGGGCAATTGCATCCAAATCAGCTGAAAAGGATGAACACGATGTCGAAAAGGCGGATCCAGTATTTGCTGGACTCGCTATCGAATATCTTCTTGACAAGAAGAGACCAGACAACGTGACAATTATCACTGCTGATCGAATTGCCCAAAAATCAATCGAAATTGCTGTGTCCTCGTTAGGCTACGACGACCAGGTCTCCATTATTAGCCTCTGGGATCTTATTGATTTTGAAGATAATGATTTCACGATTATCTAGCAGGTTGGGGTGAGAAGCTTCTAGTTTTTAGGATCGAGGGCTTCAGTCCAGCCTTCGTCTTCATTACCGAAATCGAGGCGCTAATGCCCCTTCCTCAGCGAGCGCCGAAGGCGCGAGCAGGGAGGGGATACAGCGCCGCTCGTCTTTCTTGGACTGTTCTACAGCAGGCTCGCAGGCCCACGCTATCGGTAGCTTTATGTTTCTACGTAGTTTAAACATTGGTAATGGATCGGTACGAGGTCGAAGGGCACGAAGTCCACGA
>NZ_MASN01000058.1 GCF_001861355.1 Natrialba sp. SSL1 | reverse complement strand
CGGGTCACGCTGTTCCCCGCTCGTTATCCGCGGTTCTCACTCACTTCGTTCACTCGCGGGTCACGCTGTTCCCCGCTCGTTATCCGCGGTTCTCACTCACTTCGTTCACTCGCGGGTCACGCTGTTCCCCGCTCGTTATCCGCGGTTCTCACTCACTTCGTTCACTCGCGGGTCACGCTGTTCCCCGCTCGTTATCCGCGGTTCTCACTCACTTCGTTCACTCGCGGGTCACGCTGTTCCCCGCTCGTTATCCGCGGTTCTCACTCACTTCGTTCGCTCGCGGGTCACGCTGTTCCCCGCTCGTTATCCGCGGTTCTCACTCACTTCGTTCGCTCGCGGGTCACGCTGTTCCCCGCTCGTTATCCGCGGTTCTCACTCACTTCGTTCGCTC
>NZ_MASN01000057.1 GCF_001861355.1 Natrialba sp. SSL1 | reverse complement strand
CCCGACGAGAGGTAGTCACCGTCATCCCAGAGTTGTTCTTTGATGCGACGACGGTGGATACGTCGGATTTTGTGGTCGGGCAACACGCTTTGGATGGACTGGAAGGCGTCTCGGCGGTCGGCGTGGCTTCGGAGCGTTTCACCGACTTTCTGCAAGATGCACCGTCGAAACCGCGAGGGGAGATACAGGCCGAGTTCGTCGAACGGTTCGTGTTCATCGAAGTAATTCCACGCCTGATGCGATGCGTCGGCAATGCCGTCCAGATGGACTGGCGTCCAGTGGTCTCCAAGGACATGGTTGGCGACACGACGGGTGAGTGTTGCCAGTCGCTCGAATCGTTTGTCGTCCTCATCTGGGAGGTGAATCGGGAGCGAGAGGTGGTCACTCATCGGTTTTCACCTCAGATTCGACGGTGTTGACAACCTGTTTCTTTTTCGATGAACGCATCCCGTAGAGTTTGCCGCTGAAGCTGGCGACGAGTTTGATGAGGTCATCAACAAGTTCTTCCTGTGCTGATTTGTCCGTCTCGTCTTCGATGACAGTGATGG
>NZ_MASN01000056.1 GCF_001861355.1 Natrialba sp. SSL1 | reverse complement strand
TGTGACCTGAACCTCCCCGACGAAGAAGACGGGTATCAACACGAATACCTCACCGATGACGAGTGGGAAGTAACGGAGTCCACGCTGTCAAAGCGTGATGGCGACTACTACCTCCACCTCGGATTTCGCAAACCGAAGCCCGAGAAACAGGTCGAAATACAGGATGGCGACGAGGACAGGACAGTTCTCGGCGTTGACCTCGGCATCGTTAACATCGCCACCACCAGCACAGCGTACTTTGCGTCGGGAAGGAAACTCAGGCACCGCCACCGGGAGTTCGAGCGGATCCGTGGAACCCTTCAGCAGACTGGGACACAATCTGCCCATCGGACGATTCAGCAGATGAGCGGGCGCGAGTCACGGTATCTCCGTGATCAGCTTCATCAAGTCGCTAACCAGATTCTCGAAGAAGCACGCACACACGACTGTGAATACATCGCCTTCGAAAACCTGAAGCACATCCGAGAGCGTGCGCCACCTGTCAAGGAGTTTCACCAGTGGGCACACCGGCAACTCGTTGACCTTGTGGAGTACAAGGCTGAAGCCCACGGGATTAGTATCGAGTTTGTAAGTCCGAAGAACACGAGTCGGCGGTGTCCCGACTGTGGGCATACGAGCGAGGGGAATCGGGTGCGACAGGCGGAGTTTGAGTGTGAAGCCTGCGGTGCAACACAGAATGCGGATTACGTGGGTGCAAAGAATGTTGGGTGGCGGTTTGTCCGTCGGGGCCTACAGTCGTCTCGGCGGACGGGCGACAGTCAACTCGCCCTGAAGTCAGGAACGGTGACGCCGAACCGTGGATTTGTCCCGTCCGACTAACTACGGTCGGCAGAGGCCGAGTTCACTGACAAGCCCCGGCCACCGTGCGCGGGGCAGTTGACATATCCTATATCTGCAGAACGATGGACTCGGACATTCGAGGACGCCGGAAACAGTAAGACAGCATGAGCACGCACGCGACACCAACGAAAGTCGAACAGTCACCCACCGTCGGACCGCTTTCCTGACACCGAGACGGCAAGGTTTTGCGATGTAAGAGCGACCCTTGCGGCGCATGGACGTACAGTGATAAACCGAATCTCGTGATAGAGTCTGGATTCGGAAGGTCTACCAGCGTGTGGCGCCCACTTCGTTACGACAGTCTACGGCGCCGAGATACTCGAGTCCGACGGCGAGCAGTGTCTTCACTGCCGGAAGGTTCGTAAACAGTAAGCAGATGTTCGGAGTTCTACAGGCGATTCACCGACGGCGTTCTTCAAGAACGAGTTCTGCAACTCGCTCAGGCTGTTCATTCGCGAGCCGAAGCACTGCGTCGTGAATCTCTCGCATCTCCTCGTCGAGAACACCGGCCTCGGCAAGTTGTGGAATAATCGTAGTTCGAATACTGTTCTCAAAGTTAGCGACCGTCTCAGCGCGTGCGTAAAACGGCTTTTGCTGGACCTCGTTGTATTCGAACGCCGGCCCTGATTCTGGTTTTGGTTCAGGATTCGTTGCCTGCTCCGGTATCGATCGTGTTGGTTGCGTTGTCGGTTCCGGAACGGGTTCCGGCTCTGGTTCGGTGTCCGTCTCTTCTTGGCCGTCTGTATCCCCGTCGGACTCTAAATCGTCAAAAGGATTCGTCACCGGGAGACACCCCCATTGGCCACAATCTCTGCGAGTTCTTCGTAATGCTCGATCTGGTCGCTTTCGGGGTCGTAATCCTGCAAAGGCTGGTTGTGCTGGAGTGAACGGGAGAGCACTGACCGATGGCGAATGCCTGGCTTTGGCGGCTTGATTCGACCGGCGTCGATATCGTCGAATCCTTCAGCGGTGATCCGCGCGAAGTTCGGCACGACCTCGGGAAGTGTCTCTCCCGACTCGGGGTTGACTTCGAAACTCGCCGTGTTCAGGTTTTCGAGCAGCTCACGATCTTCGGTCTGCTGGTCGATCCGGTCCGAAAGTTTGTTCGGGATTACAGAGAGCACATCGACATCGATGTACTCCCGTGCAGGCTGAATGAGCCGTTCCATCGTGCGTTTGTATCCGCCGATCGCACTCGAGCCAGGTTCGATCGGGATCATCACGTTGCCGGTCGCAACCAGCGCGTTGTTGTTCAGCATGCCGGGGTAGGCCGGGCAGTCGAACACGATGTAGCTGTACTCGTTGCCGAGTAGCGGATCAACAATCTTTGACTTTACTCGTGCCGAACCTTGCATTGCACCAGCCAAGTCCTTCTCAACATCCTCGAGTGTGTTCGACGACGGGAGGAGGTCGAAGCCGTACTCGGTTGGTTGAATAATATCAGTGGGTGTTGCATCACCCTCGAGAATTACGTCTCCGAGGTTTGTATCGGACTGGTAGGCTGCTTCGAATCCGAGCCCGTTCGTTGCGTGACCGTTTGGGTCCAGGTCTGCAAACAGCGTGTCACCTCGCTCGGCAAGCTGCCGAGCAAGATTCATCGAGGTCGTTGATTTGCCGACTCCACCTTTCAAGATCACGACGCTAACTGCGCGTGGGTCGTTTACTGCCATTGTGTGACTCCGCCCGCTGCAGTAGGCACAATAGGAGCCTATTGTTCCCAAATCTGTCTCAACGGACGATATACACCTCTTTCTAGATTGCCTTAACTCTACTGCAATAGCTGTAATAGGTACCTAAGGCAAGGTAGCTACTGCAGCTGTTGTACCTATTGTGCCTATTGTACCTATTTTACCTATTATGCCTATTTCACCTACCTATCCTATTCCAAGTCCTGTAGATACTACGGACGAGTTATGTAGAGTAGATACTGATGGGGAGGTAGGAGTCACAGGCGGCATTGCTGCCGCCCCAGTGAATACTGGTATTGTGAGTGCGGCAACTCAACTACGGTATCAGTCAAGAAAACCGTTGTGGAGTGTTGTAGGGCCACACAGGAGTCGTGTGTGCCCCGAATGCAGAGTGAAAGCCACCGTCGCCTGCTACGATCGACTGAGATGGCAACACGCATGTCGGTCTCGTGACCGGCAGCACGACGGCACGCACGGCTTTCGACTGGGAAGAGGTAGGCGTTTCGGACACCGTGTTTCTGTTGGAAAAACGGCAGACGACAATAGATGTCTGGCAGCGGAACATTCACGGCTTATGGATTATTGGACTATGTCATGGGTCTCAAGAGTGCCAAAGTCCGACTAGAGACAGTGTGGATTCGAGTCCGAGTGTGGGCGAAGGTTGGGCTTCAACTTGGTGCAGTCGCGCTGTTCTTGCTTGGTGTGCTCGCAATCTATTCGGCCTACACCACCAGTGGGGTTTTGAATCCGACACAGTTTGGCCAGGACGTGCCGGCGCTATTTGGGCTTACAGAACACCAAACGCTACTCTATGGCGGGATTGTGATTATGATGCTTGGACTTGGGCTGGCCTACCGTTGGATCATCTCAGACGCAAAATACCGGACCACGCACTGAGACTCACTTGGAAAGTCGGTCCCCGCAATCAGGACACCGCGCTGTCTCTGGTGTCGTGAACGTCGCCAGCGTTGCCGAGACGCGATCGCGTTGGCAGTCCCCGTTGTTACAGTCGAAAATCTCTTTCTGGACGCTCACGAGTCAACCTCCTCGAACGTGATCTGGTGGCGCGAAAAGCACACGTGCATTGGCCCCCAGCCACCTCGCTGCATGAGCGTGATGGGTTCGTCTGTCCCGGTGCCGTGGTCGCTGCCGAAATGAACCGCAATCGACGTCGGTCGCCAGCGGTCGTCTTGCCCATCGACCATGATGTGTGACACCGTCGAGAGGTCCAACAGCATCCGAGTCAGCATCGGTAGCGACGGGTCGTCACGGGCTGCCTCAAGCGCCTGGTCAAGCGTCGACGGCAAGCTCTGGCACGGGTAGAGACGGGTTGCTGGTTCGGTCCGGTATGTCTACGTGTCCAGATCTAGCTCAGTCACCGGCTTCACCTCTATTCCGAATAGCCGCTTCCGGTCCGCTGAAGATGGGGATTTCTTCGTGTAGCGCGATTACTGTGTTCCCCCGATACCGACTGTCGAGCTGGGCGTTATCGAAGATGCACATCTCATACATCCCCTCCTTGAACGCGATCGACGACAGTCGGGAAATCTCAATTCGTTTGACCTCACGGCCACACCGGGGGCACTCATCGCCGCGGTTGACCTGCTGAGAGGGCATTACGCCGACACCTCCTCGGAGACGTCGTGCATCCATCCCCAGACAGGGTTAGGGATCGCGTCTGGGTTCTGCTCAACAGTGCCGTGGACGACCTGGGCAAAATACCGCTCGTGCGGCTCGAGGCTGTGGACGCGATCGGCGTCTACATCGTTGCCTATCAATTCGGCAATGATCTCTTTTAGTTCGTCACTTGGTTCGACCGCGTCGTGATCGCTTCCCTCTGACGGCTTGAGCCACATTCCATGACCGTCTGACGGGCGCTCGTACAGCGACATACCGCTTCCATCACTCGTCTCGAGCCAGAACGAGAAGCGTGGGTCTTCCTCGTCTTGCTCGTAGAGATATTCTCGTAATCTGCCACCGCCGCCTCCCGATCGGCAGTCCAATCCGTCTGCCGCCATCCGGTCGGCGTACAGCCGATGCATCGGTACTCGTACGCTGGCATCTACGCTGGCACCTCTACGTCAGGGTTGTTGGGCGTGTCATACTCTGGATGCACCGTTCGGAGAAGATCGTTGAGTCCGCCCAGTTCGCCCTCGCTAATTGGGAACTTATAGTGAAGCCTGTCTTTCTGAATGTCGATCTCCCACGTGTCTTCGGTTGTTGGCGGCGCTGCATTGATGCTGAATCTGCCACCCTTAATTGTGCACTCGGATGGTTCACTACTGTCCACGACTTCCGTGACGAGTTTCATAACACTCGAGTACTCGTCTCGCGATAAGCGGAGTTCTCCGAACGAATGCCGCGTTGCGATCTGGATTCGGGCGGGGAAGTCGTCGTCCGAATTGTTCAGAACCGATCCTTCAGCGTTGTAGTCTGCGTCGATCTTGTAGACACCCATGCTGGCACCTCCGCGGCCTGCTTGGATTCCCACTGCTGACGTGACGTGATTGTACGCTCGCCGCGAGCCGTCAGCTCGTAGTAGTTCGTCCGCCGGTCGACCTGCCCTTTTTCAACGAGTTCTTTGTCGACTAGCGCGTCGAGATTCGGGTACAGCCGCCCGTGGTTGATTTCGGTCTCGTAGTAGCTCTCGATGCCGTCTTTGATGTCTTGGCCCGACGGCCGGTGCTTGCCTGCAACGACGTACAGCAAATCGCGCTGGAAGCCGGACAAGCCGTCCATTCGTGGTGGCGTATCAACCATCATTATATTTCAAAAGGCATGAATATTGTACTTGAACGTTCCCCCGACTACCGCATTCAACGATATTCAGAGTCGGGAAGTCAAAGGACTACTCTGAAAGAGAGGTAGTTACGCGGCGGTCAGAATCATGCACGTGTTGATGCCGACCGCCAGCAGCCACGGGAGCGTCAGACCTGCCGGGATGATCGGGCGGTACGATGCCGGGAGCAGTGGCCGACAGGCCAGCGCGACGGCGACGGCGAACACCTTGAGGGCGACCATCCCGAAGATTCCGGCCGACTCAATTGCTGCGCGCCCGACTGGGTTGGATTCAGCCAGCCCGAGCTGCAACCCGACGTGGGTCGTGGTGATATCCCCGACGAACGTGAGTGCGACGAGCAGCCAGCAGGCGTACTCGAGTGTGCGAACGGAAATCGTCGGAACGTTCCTTTCGGGCGTTACCTGTCGTGTTGCCATGTTCGGATGGGCAACGGACCAAAACTAGAGTGTTGTGCCGACTACCGTCACCAGACGTGACGAGTAGAACCCGTATCCCATAGATATTATCAATATTTTCAACAAGTATATCCTTGGCCTATCCTAACAACCGAACTGGCGAGGACCAACGGCCTGTCGTTGCCAGCAATGACATCGCAGTCCAATCAGTGACACACCACTCCACTGGGACATAGCACCTCGCCATCCGACGTCTATCGTTGATAGAGCCCGACTCATCAGCAAACTATGGATTGCCAGTCGGCATGTAGGGCACAGTAGTCGGTTGTCAGAGGCACACCGGTGCCCACTGGCATTCTAATTGGCAAAGAGATTCTGAACAGTTAGAAGGTCACAGAAAGAGTCGTATTCCCTCTTGATGATTAGCCCACGATCAGTAAGTACAGGTCATCTAATGGACGGAACACTATTACAAGAACAGGACAATTATGAGACATGATTAGTAAAGAAACACAAATTGTAGCTGTTTTTGTGATACTCGGGATTGCCCTCTCGTATGCCTCAACGACCGTTACAGAAAGTACAGTCGTTCAGATAGCTGTTCTTATTGTGGTTGGGGTAATCGTACCAACGCTCATCAACGAGTGGCGAACAAATTCCACCACTTAGAGAGAAAGCGTTCAGTGCGCAGGTATAGTGACTACATCACGGTTTTTGTGGACTGTACTACTGATAGACTGTGTCTCGAGTATCGAGTTCTAGTACTCGAAGTTCGTTCTGTTCTTTGACCCAATCGATAATTGCTCGTCGTTTCCCAATGCGGAGCGAATACTCATCTCGTCCCTTGAGCGGTTTGAGATGACGGTCTGGATTCTCCTCGGCCTCAGTCAACTTCGATCGGATTCGATTCTCGATATCATTTGGAAGAGATTGTAGCTCCTTCTCCACATCAGGATGCAACAACACTGTCGCCATATATCGCTACAATTCCTCCCACTCGTCAGACTCCTTTCTCGAGTCAACAGTTTTGGCAGTACTAGAATCCAGTTCAGGGGCGACCTCTGCCCACCATCCCACAGCTCTCGCGCCCAGCTTTTTACGGCTTACGAGGCCTTTCTCGTCCATCTCCTTGAGCCGATTTCGAACTCCTTCAGGGGTAATTTGTGTCCCAAACCGCCGAAGACCGTTAGCAACTTCCGGCGCTGTGAGGACTGGGTCATCCTCGTAGTCGAATACTTTGAGGATATCTTGTTCAGTAACAGATTCTTCAAATCGGCCCGCGTCATCGCGTCCTTGACTCATAGCCCTACTGACGTGGTGGTCCCACATAACCGTTTGGTTCGTACAAACCGGGCTCATTGACCTCGATAGATCTCCGCCGGCAAGTTCGCACGTGTAGTGATCAGTAGTTCAGAGTGAACTACTCCGCCCTACTCACTCACGGCTTGCGCCGTTCGTTCCTTGAGGACGGAACTTCCTGCTTCTACGACGCGACTTGCAGACACGGAAAGCGTATCCACAGCGGTCGCAGTCTCCACAGGCGTTGCTTTGGAGTGTACCACTCCTAGTTCCGACAACCCGCACGATTTCACGTTCAACGCCGCGTTCCAATCCCTATCCAACTCGAACCCACACGAAGGACACGAGTGCTCTCGAACCCACAATGGTTTCTCCGATTCACAGCCACACTTGGCACACTCTTTCGTCGTGCCCTGAGCAGGCACTTCAACGTAGTGCGTACCGTGCTTATCACAGTGATGTTCGAGAATCTGGCGGAAATCACTCCAGCCAACCTCGTGTTTGTTCCGAGCGTTGCCACCTGATTCCAGCAGCGACTTCACGTTCAAATTCTCGACGAACACCGCGTCGTACGTCGTCGCGTAGAAGTGTGCGATTTTGTGCTTGTAATCGCGCTTCTTGTTTGACATCCGAGCGTGAACCTCGGCAACACATCGGCGTTGTTTCTGCCAGTTGTTCGACTCGTACTGTTTGCGAGAGAGCGAGCGTTGCTCGCGTTCGAGGCGCTCGCGTTCATCGGACAAGTCGAGACGGTCGATAGAGCGTCCTTTGGAATCGTGGATGAAGTTAAGCACGCCAAGGTCGAGCCCGACGGTATCTTCAGAATCAATATCTTCAGGCTCGGGTTTCTCTGGTTCGTCCGTGCTGATACAGAACGACGCGTACCATGCTCCCGTCGACTCTTTCTTCACCGTAACTTCCTTGATAGCGTCGTGCTCGGGCAGGTCACGGTGGAGTCGGATTGGAATCTCCAAGGTTTCACCGCGGACTTTTTTGAGTCGGAGTATTGCTCGGTCTCTCGGGCCACTCTTTTTGTCGAGTTCGAAGCCCGATTGCCGATACGTGAAACTCCGATACTCACGCGGTGCTTTCCAGTTCAACGAGCCAACATCGTATCCCTTGGCTTTCAGCTTGCCAAGGTTGTTGATGTTGGTGCGGATGCGTTCAACAGCTTTCTGCAACACGGTGGAATAGACTTTGTTAAGGTCAGTCCACCACTGTTTGAGGTTTGGAAGAGTGTCTCGGACTTGCCAGACGCGTTGTCGAAGCGTTCCCTTATTTTCTGGGATTTTGTTGAATTCGTGGAGTGCGTGGTTGTATACTTGTCGCACGATGTCACGAGTCCAGTCGAGACTCTCCCGCTGCCCAGTCGTCGGGAAAGCTCGGAATCGTGGACTGTACTCCATGCGACTTGTCTCCTGACAGTGGTTGTGGATTGTTAACGGTTTTGATTAGAGTGGTTGCGATTCGTGCGGGCGCTGTATCCCCACCCTACTCGCTCACTTCGCTATGCTCTCTTCGCTCCTTGAGGACGGGGGCTTAGCGCCCTCTATTTCAGCTAAGTGTGACCATGTCACTCGTTATATGATACTCGTCGGTTAGCGAATGCTTTCGAGGTCGGTGAAAGCGCCGCCGTTCGCGACGAGCCAACACGAATCGTCGAGGTCGTCGGTGCCGTAGATCGTAAGTTCGTTGGGTGTCCCGCTCGCGGTCCCGACGTGGGTGTGAGCCACCGAATCAGTCCACTTTGGCAGCGGATCGACGGGGCCAGTGGGTCGTCTACATCGCCCGGATCGGCCGCGATGAGTTGTTAGGACAGCGTCTGGCCCCTGTGCTCGATACCGTAGCGTTTCATGCGGCGGCGAACCATCTCCGCACCAGGACCGTCGGGGAAGACAGCCGCGATTTCTTCGAGTGAGTGGTTGTAGTCGTGGTGTAGATGCGCGAGCGTGCGTGGATCGTCGACGGGTTCCAGCACGCCCGCGTGTCGCAGTTCGCGAGCGACGGTGTGGAGATCGGCGTCGACGGTCTCGGCGATCTCCTCGAGTCGGTCGCCCTAGCGGTAGCCGTCGATGATCGGCGCACCGCCTCCTGGACAAGAACGTCGTACTCGCGGTCGTACGATGGGGTCAAAGGAAGATCGACGTTGACCTGGTCTCTGCCGTCCCGATCACTCGAGGCCGGCGTGAGGACTGTTCAGTGGTCTCAACTACCGTTCCGTCCCGACTATATTTAAACCTGACACCGAGATGAGAAGGTCGTCAAGGCGATCGTTGCCGACAGACTCGAGACGGTGACGCTGTCCGATCTGCTGTAAAGCACGGGGCTTTCTCCTTGACTCTCCGTAAAAATAGTCAGAAGTCGTTTAGTTTTTGAATCGAACTCCAATCAGCGCTGCTGCGAGTAGGGCAGCAATTGCTGCAGGAACTCCAAAGCCGGGGATTGGAAGCATACTGGAGTCGTCCTCAACAGTAACGGTGCCGGCAGAAGCATCATTGATTTCGAGGTTGAACTCACCACTCTCGTCGAACGAGTAGGTGAAAGTGATGGTCTCTGCTTCACCTGGACTGAGGCTGACTGTCTGTTCGTCTACGGCAGTACCATCGACAATCAATTCTGCGGTGAAGTCACCGGCCTCGCCACCAACGTTTTCGACGGTGGCACTAGCTTCGACACTATCTCCGACTTCTACTTCGGTGTCACTCAGTGATGCACCGGAAAGTTCGAAGGCAGCTTCATCAGGCTCACTGGGGTCATCTTTGTCATCCTTCTCGTCTTTGTCATCCTTCTCGTCTTTGTCATCTTTATCATCGTGGTCATCAGCAACAGTGACCGTTCCAACTGTGATATCGCTTACTGCAACCTCATACTCACCAGCCTTGTCGAACGTGTGGGTGAATGTAACTGATTCAGTACTATTTGCACCGATATCGACGTCCTTCTCATCGACAACTTCCCCGTCGATCATGAGTTTGGCAGTGTACGTTCCACTGCTCTCACCGTCGACTTCCGAGATGTTCGCAGTTACATCCACTGAGTCCCCGGTCGCAATTTTTGCGTCACTAAGTCCCACGTCTACATCGAATTTGGGTTCATCAGGATCCGGATCGGATGGTGAAGGTGATGGGGATGTCCCTGACGAGTCATCATCATCTTCTTCAAGTTCGATCGTCCCCTCATTTACTTGGATTTCATCGCTCGAGGTACCGGTAGCGACGTGAACCCACTGATATTCAGTTTCGGCCCAATCATCGTCGGTTTCGACCGTGATTTCATCAGTCGTATCTCCCACGATCGCTGTTGACGAAGCATCTAGCTGAAGGCTGCCGCCATCAACTGATGGCCGTTCACTAATGTCTGCTTCGTCCATGAAAAAGCCGAAAATCGACCCCAGTGTGAAAACACCAGAGTGTGCCTGGCTGTTGAGCTCGTTGCCGAAGAGCGAAACATCGTCCTCTAGGTTCTGGACGCCGTTCAGAGACCCAATCTCGGTGTCAAAAGTGATATTCGAAGCAGAGAGGTCTGTGTCGAGTTCTCCATCCACATAGAGTGTCCCATCACTTGATTCGAATTTGTCCTTGTCGTACAGAATAACCCCGTGATTGACGCTACCGTCAAGTGACGAATCAAATTCTGTCGCAGTCACATCGAACGTGATAGCATCACCAAGTTCAGCCGAGGAATCAACATCTACCTCAGATGGCTCCTCGTGAGCAAGCACTTGCTCTGCGCCGAGGATTGTACCATCTACACTTTCAAGTTTACCCTCACTTTCGTCTACACTGAACGTACCTTCAGTTGCAGCGATGTACGTGTATGCACCTGCTCCTTCGTCGAAATCAGCATCGTGGCTAAACTTACCATCGCTGACCACCTCACTCTCATTACTAAACGTGACGTTTTCGTTCAAGTTGTCAAGGTTATCTTGTGTAAACTCAGATTCAAACTGTCCGATGCTCGTTGGCAGGTCACTGAAATCAACATCGCCATCGTCAATGTCTTCAGTCAGATACCCGGATAGAATCTGAACGTTTTCGTTGTTATACTGACTGGCATCGACGTCTCTGTGGTCTCCAAAGTGGAGGGTCACATCGTCATCAGTGTTGTAGATACCAACAGCATCCCGCTCGATATAGTTCTCACTGACATCAGTGTCTACAAAAAGGGTATCTGGCAGACTAATTGAGACATCAGCGCCATCAGTGTCTGCAGTAAGTGCCAGCGGTGCCTCCCCCCACACCGAAAGGCTGCTATTGAGTTCTGCCTCGGTCGCTGTTCCTACACTCCCGCTGGCTCCTACAACTCCGGCAAACGGAGAAAGGAGCATTATAGTGACCAAGAAAGTCACTTTTACCAGTCGTTCTGAATTACCCATATATCAGCTAATCAAACCCTAGCGATTTAATAGTTGCGGGGAAGGCGTGCGTAACTCGTACTAGACCGCCTTTTTCTGGGTGAACGTTTTGGCGCCAAAAGGGACAACAGAAAATTCAATACTCAGTGGTCTCGAGCAGTTACAGCGACAAGTACTGCTGCGACAGCGAGGAGAGTGAGAACCGCAGTCGATATCCCAAGACCATCGTCACTCCCGTCGGTGGAACCGGCTGTGTCATCCGTTTCTTGGGCTTCGTTGGGGTCGATCACGTTTGAATCGCCGTCATCATCGCTGCCATCGGTTTCTGATTCGTTGTTTGTTTCCTCATCGCCGTTCTCATCGGTACCAACGTCGTCGCCGTTCCCGTCGGTATCACCGTTCTCGTCGGTATCCGCCTCGTCGTCACCCTTGTCGCTTTCCTCGTCGTTCACTTCCGTGTCATCGTCGTCCGTCCCCTCGTTGTCATCTGTTTCGTCTTTGTCATTGTCATCTGTCTCACTATCCCCGTTGCTGTCATCATCACCAGTGTCGTCGTCTTCATCCTCAGCTGAGTCAGTAACCGTTAGCACACTTCCTTCGACAACTGCGTTGGGGACTTCGTAGCCTTCGACTGTGTCATCACCGATGACAGCTCCGTAGACCTCGTAGGTGTCAGTTCCAAGTGCAGACATCGACTTGGTCGCGCTGTAGCTCGTTCCATCTGTGTGCTCAAGCGTCAGCTCTGTTGCCGTGTCGCCACTCCAGATAACGAGTTCGAACTCATCAGGATGGCCATCAATACCAGCTGATTCAACTGTCGCGTCGAAGGTTACGTCCTCTGTGTCATCGACTGTAGCGGGATACTCAAGTGAGATATCGTATCCTTGTACGACAACAGGTATGACTGCCTCTCGATCCTCGTCTGTTTCTAGAGTGAGCATGTAGCCACCGGGTTCGATTGACTCATCGATCTCGAACTCCAGTGTGCTATCCTCATCCTTCTGAGCTTCTATCTTTGCGTCTGTGTTGTATAAGAGTAAATCATACTCTGTTGTGTCACTTACATCGACCTCGAGTGTCTCTCCCTGTTCTACAACAGCAATTTGGTCGACTTCATAGTCGTCTCCCCTAATATCTACGGTCTCAGTCGGCGTATCAATCGCTGGATCGGCAGTCATCTCGGCGTCTGCTGTTGCAGCGACGGCGGTCACACCGATTATCGCAGCAGCGAAAACACCGGCAATGAGGAGGGCAATCAGTCCGAAATTCCGTCTCATGTTTCGTAATCAATCAGGGACAAATAAAGTCTTTTCCCTAATAAAGTATGCCAATTTTATACATAGGTGGGGGACAAGCTCAACAACTTCATTGTAGCTGAATATATTCTTTCGCAAGCAAGTATTGCAAACTCACCGATAGACTGAATCACTCTACTAAGACTGGTAGACAATTAAGGTGTTGAGGAGCTAGACGATTGTCCAGTCAGAAGCAGCGCTTCAAAGTCATCGACATCGTTGTACTGCTCTTGATGGAGTAACGCCTTCTCTCCAAGAGTCGTAATCTCGTAGAGTCCAGATCGCTCAGCCGGTCCTATTTTTTGTACAAGTCCATAATCAGCAAGCATTGGAAGACGCGTGTTGATATTTGCCCGTGATTTGCCGGTATGATCTGAGAGGTTCATAGCTACATTACGACCAGTTTCCTTGAGTGCTGCTAGAATGAGAAAGTCTGTTGGCTGGCGAAGTTTCATACTAGTCTCAGTCGCAAGCAGGTAGGGGTATCAAATATTTCTGTTGGCCAATTGGTTTGTCTGTTAATCCTGGGACCGAACATATTCTGCACCATCGACAACCAGACCGAAAATTCGTCTTGTTATTGAAGTTACTAGATATTTTACTGTGGCAGTCAAAATACCATATTTAGGCCGGCAGTTCGAGTGCCTTGGGACTTGGACCCGAGCGGTTCACAGTCTGTTTGTTGTTTCATAAAATTTCGAGGGGTTTTGTTCTGCTCAGACGCCAGCCTGCAACGATAGCCGCGATCGTTCCAACAACGAGTGCGATGGCAAATCCACCAAGTAGTATATCAGATGATGTTTGGACGAGGCCATCGAATCCAACAACTGCTGTGGCAATCTGGTTCAACAGCTCAACTGCTGGTGTGGTAAGAGCCACACCAAGTAGTCCACCCGCGAAACCGATTGCCAGTCCTTGCCCGATGATAGAACCAATGAGAAGTGAGGATGAGACTCCTTGAGCAGTCAACGCAGCAAAGGCCTCTCGTTGCTGATAGACAACCAGTGCGAGCAAGTTAAACGTCAGTGCGACACCTGCACCAATTGCGAGGACAACAAGCGCAGCACCCGCAGCAAGCACTAGGGCTTGTTCTTGGAGGACGCTCTCGAGTTGCTCCTGATTTGTCTGGATCTGATACTCAGGGTGGGACGATTCGAGATCAGCTTGGACTGTTTCTGCGTCGGCGCCGTCAGCTAGCGTGATCGTGATGAACGTCGCTGGCTCCGTCCGGGTCTCACCGGTTGCTTCGTGGAGTTCACTCAACGGCATCACAACCGTCGATGTTCCAAGCATCCGCTCAAATGTAGGTGAGAATCCGACGACGGTCACTTCAGTATCGCGGGCAGCAGAGAGAGTTCCGCCGACGTATAGTGTATCCCCAGTGTCGACATCGAGTGTTGCTGCTGTTTCCTCATCAAGCAGAATCTCGTTTGTCCGTTCTCCGTCATAGCTTCCGTTAGCGTAGTATGTATCTCCGCTGAATCGCTCTCCCTCGGTTACTTGGACAGATGGTCCACCCCCAGAGACACCAGCACCGACGAACGTCTCAAAGTCCGCTGTCGGATCAGTCCCAACGTAGATGGTTTGGAAGGCCATTGGGATTGCATGCTGAACATCCTCGTGAGATTCCATCTCGCTGGCAACGGTCCGGGAATCATAGAGGGAGTTTTCGAAGCCACCACCACCAGCAGTCGTCAGTCGGGTCTCACCAGCAGTCACCCAGAGATCCCGGTCTGCGGACTCGAACTGTTGGTGTCCGGTATCGATAACACCCATTCCAGCGCCGGCAAGCAGTGTCATCGACAAAACAGCGAGCGCGACACCAATAATGGCTAATCCGAGCCGAAGGCGATGATGACGGAGCTGGGCAGTCGTAATGGCAGTCGCAGCACGCACCCGAGCGGCCCATCGACGGACCGTCCCCCACCACTGTGTCCCTCGCCCCGCCATTAGGGGACACCTCCGGAAACGCGCCGCGTCAGTACCAACAGGTACGGAAGCGAAAGGACACCAATGAGCAGTCCCACACCTCCTCCATAGAGGAGAAACCACGATTCTGAGAGGGCGATTGGTTCAGTCGTGAGTAGTTCCAGGGCAGCAGTATTGACTGCCCAGATCCCACCCATCCCCGCAACTGCACCGAGGAATCCACCAATCCCTGTGACAACGATCGTCTGGATCCCGACAAGTGTCAGCTGACTTCGAGTCGAGATACCGATCGCAGCAAGCGTCGCCAGTTGACGTTGGTCGGCAACCACCTCGAGGCCGTTCGTCGTCAACACAAACAGAGTGCCGACCGAGATAGCGATGATAAACGCAGTCAACGCAAGTGCTAGCGGGAGTTCTGAGTCCATTGCTTCGCTGGTCGTTAATTCTCCTCGCGTGAGGACTTCTGATTGGGGATATACACTCTC
Source organism: Natrialba sp. SSL1 (assembly GCF_001861355.1). Classification (GTDB taxonomy): domain Archaea; phylum Halobacteriota; class Halobacteria; order Halobacteriales; family Natrialbaceae; genus Natrialba. The sequence continues at coordinate 37,256 of NZ_MASN01000056.1, read as the reverse complement.
GAGTGTTGTTTCGACTGCTGGTGAGTTCGTCCCCACGATGAACTGATCGGCCTGGTCATGCTCGGCAGCACCTGTCAGCGTCTGTAGTTCGCTTAACTGTACGACTGCGGCTGGAACATTACCCACTGTATCAGAACCGTCGTCGACACCAGTGACAGTGAAGGATTCGTTGCCCGCAATCGTTAGCTGTGTCCCCGACTCAGCGTCAAGCAGAGTAGACGCACTCTCAGAGAGCACGACATCACCAGTCCAAGTTCCATCATATGAGTCATCGGCATAGTACGGATCACCATCGGAGAGCCCATCGGTTGTAACGCCGGTGACAGAGTCTAACCCAGGTTCGTTAATGACACCGATGACGAGGATGAATTCAGTTTCTCCATCGGCCTCCAGTTGGAGTACCTGTGAGAGAACAGGCGTTGCAAACGTGACTTCGTCCGTTCTGAATTGCTCGGTCGAATCATGGACCGACCCAAAGCGTGGGTTGTCCGTCGCAAGGAGCGGTGAACTACTACCGCTATCTTCGGGTACGACCCAGTAATCGATATCGTCATCATAGATTGTCGTTCCAGTTGCGAGTCCAAGCCCGAGTCCAGTGACGATAACGAGTAATGCGATAATCGCAGCAACACCGAGAATACTCAACTGCATGCGTCGCTGATCGGTCCCAACGGTCCGTGAGATCGTCCGACGAACGCCGACACGAATCAAACCGATCCAGCGGGTGAGACGCGTCCGAGCACTCATATGTCTGCCTGTTCGGCCCCCACTCGAGTTCCATCTCGAAGCTGGATGATCCGGTCAGTAATCTCGAGGGTGGGCTGGTCATGAGATGCAAGAACGACTGCACGATCGGTTGCAATCCGCTTGAACTCCTCGAGAACGCGCTGACCCGTGTCGGTGTCGAGTTCGCCAGTTGGTTCATCAGCAATGATCAGTGTTGGATCTGTTGCGAGTGCCCGTGCAATGGCGACACGCTGTTGTTCACCACCGCTGAGTTCACCTGGCCGATGACTGATTCGGTCTTCAAGACCAACACGGGTAAGGAGTGTCTCAGCCCGTTCACGGCGCTTTCGTGCACCCACCCCGAGTTCGACTAACGGGAGTGAAACGTTTGCACGCGCAGAGAGTGAGTCGACGAGATGGAAGTGTTGAAAGATAATGCCAACGTGCTCGAGTCGGAGTCGAATCCGTTCCCGCCGGGAGAGTGTTGCGAGATCCTGGTCTTGGAACTGAACGGTTCCAGTTGTCGGGGTTTCAAGCCCGGCAAGCAGATGTAAGAGTGTGGATTTACCACTGCCACTTGGGCCAGCGAGGCCAACGATCTCGCCGGCTTCGATAGCGACTGACACCTCATCGAGGGCAGTTACCGACGGGGGTTCTGGTCGACCCAGCAGTTTGCCAACGCGACCGGGTTCCGACCCGCGTGTGTATACTTTAGTCACATCAGTTGCGTGGACAACCGGTGACCGATCGCCCTCAGTAGGGCGAGAGACAGAAGTGGCAGCGGGCGACATATTCGGAACAGTCGTGTACTCACAAATGAAACTATCGCTCTGATTGGTATTTTTTGGGGCGGGAAGAAACCCCGAGCATTTACGATGGCTGAGTGATCCTACTTGACTAGATGGCGACTCACCGACGAATGCAGTTTATTCGCGGGCAAGTAGCGTGGATGCTCGCGGTGGTTCTCTCGCTTACGCTCTTGGGATCATTCTCCTATGAGTTGTTTTTCGTTCTCTCGTTGATCGGCCTGTTAATAGTCACCGAACTGACGGCTCCCTTTGCTGTCACTCCGGACTGGCGACGCCGACTTCGGTGGGTGATTCTCGTTGGGCTTGTTGGCTTTGGTGTAATCGTTATCCGGCGGATCCTCGAGATTCTTCCACCCGAGGTGCTTCCATGGTAGTCTTGAGACACTGTAGTGCCGTCTCTGAGGTGAGTCGATGAATCCACTCGAGTGGTTCCGTGACCGGAATTCACGAACTGGGATTGATTGGCCTCGAGTTCTACTGGCAAGCCTCCTTGTCGTTGTTTGTAGCGGGTTGCTCATCGCCGCAACGACCTCGACAGTGGCATTCGGCCCGTTCAATCCATCCTGGAACGGCATGTCTGAGTTGCATACGCAGGTCAACGACGAGCCAGGTGTCGAGAGTGACCTCGTTCGAGAGACAACGCGGTATACAGACCACCAGCCAAATGAAACGGTGGCAGTTGTCGTTGCGCCGGATGACCCCTACACTGGAGACGATGCTGTGCGTGTTGCACAGTTTGTTGCTGATGGGGGAACGCTGGTCGTCCTCGAGAACTTTGGAACAAACGGCAACCAGTTGCTTGCGGACGTCGGTGCAGAGACCCGCGTTGATGGCGAATTGCTTCGTGACCATCGGAGCAATTATCGAGGCCCGTCGATGCCGATTGCGACCGGCGTCGCGAACCACACATACACTTCGGATGTTGAACAACTAACGCTCAACTACGCTGCGTCGGTTGAATCACAGACGGGCACTGTCTTGGTTGAAACAAGCGATACTGCATACCGTGATCTCAACCGAGATGGTGAACTCAACGATGATGAAGAGCCCGGTGCGTATCCTGTAGCAACAGTCGAAACTGTTGGATCGGGGCAAGTGATCACTGTCGGGGACCCCAGTATTGCGATCAATGCGATGATCGACGAACCAGACAACGCAGCGTTTCTCCAAGCTATTTATACAGACGCAGACCAGGTCCTGATCGATCTCTCCCACGCAGATAATCTGCCACCACTTGCTGGGGCAGCGTTGACGCTGCGAGAAACGCCGCTATTACAGGTGCTTGTGGGAGCAATAGGAATTGGACTTATTGCAGTGGGAACCCACTCTCGTGATCGGCTCCGCTCTGTCGTTATCACCGCCTCCTCGCGGGTGAGGCCAGGTACATCTCGGGCTATGTCTTCGAATAGTACTGTCGTCGATACTCGAGTACCGACACTCGATGATGAGCAGCGTGCAGCGATACTTCGTGAGCGACATCCCGACTGGGATGAAGAACGCATCTCGCGAATTATAACAGCGCTTAACCATACTGGATCGGAACAGGGGGACAACAAATGAGCGCCGACCAGTTGAACGATGGCGACGGCGATTCAGCCCAGCTGCTGCCAGAAGCCCTCTATGAGAATATTCGGTCAGCGGTAGATCAGGTTCTAATCGGCAACGATGCAGCAGTCGAACAGCTCACGATCGCGTTGCTAACACGTGGCCACGTCCTTCTCGAAGGCGTCCCCGGGGTCGCCAAAACGACGCTTGCAAATCTCTTTGCGCGTGCAACGGGGCTTGAGTACAACCGTATCCAGATGACACCCGACATCCTGCCGGCAGACATCACGGGGACACACATCTACCGTGAGAACGCTGGCGAATTCGAACTCCAGCGTGGGCCGGTCTTCTCAAATCTGGTCGTTGCTGACGAGATTAATCGTGCAACACCGAAGACACAGAGTGCCCTTCTCGAGGCGATGCAAGAACGGAAGGTGACAATCGAGGGCGATACTTTGGATCTCCCAACGCCGTTTATGGTTATCGCAACACAGAACCCACTCGAGATGGAGGGTGTGTTCGAACTCCCGGAAGCACAACGAGACCGGTTCCGGTTCAAACTGCACATTGACATTCCAGAGCGGGCGGATGAACGTGAACTGCTTGACCGCTTTGATGATAATCCAGATTTGGGTCCAGAAACGGTCGAGCAAGTCGTTGAGCCGGCACAACTACTCGAGGCACGCGAGATCGTTGCTGATGTCCATATCGCTGCCCCGGTCAAGGAGTATGTGCTAGATCTGGTTTCTGCATCCCGAACCCACTCCGATGTCACACATGGCGGCTCACCACGCGCAGCGCTTGCGTTCCTCGAAGGTGCCAAAGCCCGCGCAGCAATCCATGGTCGTGAGTATGTGATCCCCGATGACGTGAAAACGCTCGCCGACTCAATTCTCACTCACCGACTTGTCTTGAGTACCGATGCTGATCTGAGCAACGTTCAGCCAGAGGACATCATCGAAGAGATCGTCAGTTCGGTTGAGCCGCCGAGTTCGGATGTCGGCGCCATACAGTCACACAGTGGTTGAGGTACAACGATCTTTGCTGGTTGATTTTGGGCCACAAGTCGAGTAGTGGGGACAAACTTGTGGCCCGAAATCGGGTGTGTGTCAGATTCAGGTCGATGAATCGGACAATGGTGTCTACCGCACTACGGCGGCAGCAGGGCGAGGAAGGGTGTCTCGAAGCGCGTGGTCTTGGCAACGACGACGCTACCTCCTCGCCACATGGGTGGTAGGATGAGACAGCCATCAACCTGTTGGCCGAATCCTGGATTCGATGTACAACCTCGCTACGCTTAACCATATGACTTTTGTCAGACAGACTCAAATCAGATAGTGATAATGAGACGACTTACCGTTGTAGCAGGAATTGCACTGATTGCGCTCCTGATTATTGCCCTCGTTCGCCAGGGAGACACCACTGTCGACGAATACGATCCGATCGAAGACTACGAAGAATCCACACAGGACTGAAGAGGGCGGCTGCATCTGATTATCCTCCAGGTTTTCTTTGCTGGAAACCGCAGAGAGTGGTCAACTAGAGCTATGTTCAACACGGTCCCACCGACAGGTAACGAGCCAGTCCGCTTGACCAGAGTCTGGTGACACTTCAAGCGTAATTGGCTGGTCAAGGCCCGTGGCAAATCCAACAGCAAGGAACGATCCAATTGGATGATCAAAGCGATCGGCAGGGCCGAACGCACTGCCGGTAATGGCGACTGTTACTCGGTCGTGTTCAGGATCGCTATCGACATCGGTGCTGCGAGCGAGTTCAAACTGCTGAACGAGTGCATCGGTCAACTGCTCAGCAAGCACTGGTGGGGTGGTTGCAAGTTCTCCAGACAGTCCACGTTCGAACTCGCGGAAGAGTTCGGCTCCGGTTGGAGTTAACAGCAATCCACGACTATCTTCGTCGACAACGATCGGCCCCGACCGTGAATCGGGGATGGTAAATTCAGCATGCTGGGGTACGTATAGCTCTGCAGGTTCACTCTCACCTGGTACGTACATTTGCTCATCGCGCAAGCCAAGTTCATCGGCGATCCCTGCCAGATTTGTTGTAGTGGCAGTGTAGACACGTTCACCAACATCAGCAGCGACGAATTGAGTTGGCGTCAGATAGTACGTGAGCAAGGCGCCAAAGAGACCAGTTGCACCAAGCCCAATCAGTACCTCACGTGCGGCCGGAAAGAGTACTCCACCGAGGACAGCCAGTATTCCGATGCCTGATAGGCCAAATGCCGTTGTTCGATACTGTGTTCGGCGTGCTCGGACGTATTCTTCTCGTAACCGTTCGTTTTCCTCTGTGAGGAGTTCAACCTGTGCTGTGAGTTCAACTACTTCAGAATCGGAATTGGTGGACTCAGCAACGGTTTCGGCTTCTGTGTCTATCTTGGATGCACTCATCGATCAATCCTCTGTCGTGGATACGTTCGGTTCAGGAACAAGCCCGAGCTGGACAAGTTCGTAGCGGTGCATCGTATACGCTCCCAGGGCAATACAGAGACCGAGTGTTCCTGCTGTAAGCCACACTGGCTGTGTCTGGACTACCAGCCACGTTAGACTTCCAAACACGCCAACACTGGTCAACAGGGCTGCATTCTCAAAGCGACCCCATACTCGGCGAAGCGTCGGTAAGAGGGCCAATGGGAGAAATGCGAGCATGATTCCGACAGCCATCACTGTATCGACCGCTGGAACCAGTGCTGAAAGGACAACAAATCCAGTTGCAATCGCATACGGCGTTCCAAGAGCATACCACATGCCAGCGGTGATGAGCACGATTAGAAGACTCTGTGGACCAACAGCCAGCATTAGCAGGCCCGTACAGACGAGCAGTGCAATGGCTGAGGGAACATCACGTGCTGGCAACGACGCAGTGGTTGGCTGAGTGTTCATGCAGGTTTACCTCGTGGCCGGCGAGCAGACAGCACACTCGAGAGACGATCTTTTGGCCCAACTTCGAGGGCCGTGACACGATTCAATTGTGCAAGGTCGCGCCGGAACGCTTCGAACTCGACATAGCGATCGTATGCTCGTTCGATATCTGCCAATCCACCAGACTCATACAGTACTGTCGGTGCGAGCAACACCATGACGGTATTTCCGTTCTTTCGAGCGGCCGTCACTGCCTCACGGAGTTCGCCTGGATTCGAATCATCCGTACAGATGATCGTCAACTGTTGTGAATTGCGCTGTTGTATCGCCGTTCTGACCGCACCATAAAGTGGTTCTGACTCGATTCTCGTCTGGTAGCTCTTACGGGCTGCATAGAACGGTCGGAGTGTCGATGCAAATGTACCATCCACCCCACTAGCAGTGATCGCCTCAAGTTTCATCCGAGCATCAGCAGTTGTGTTTTTCACACTTGAGTGTCGTCTCTCCGGGCTATGGAGTGATGATGAGTGTGGCTGTGTCGTGGTGGGGTCCTGCTCACCAGTCGTTGGCTCGAGAGTAAGCAGTTCGTGTTTGATTCGATTGTACGTTACTGGTGTCGTTGTCGGCTCGATATGCGTCGTGATTCCAGCATCGCCGACACCGAGTAGTCCAACCGGGTCACCGAGTCGACGCGCACTCCCCATGATCGCGAGTGCAACCTCACGGAGGTACTCGAGTTTCGTTTCGCCAGGCTCACCTGTCATAAGGTCACGTCGCTGATCGATGAGTAACAGCGTTCGACGATCCGTTTCAGCTTCGTACTCGCGCACGTGCGGCGAGGAGAGACGTGCAGTCGCCTTCCAATCGATTCGGTCCATTGTATCACCCGGAATGTACTCTCGCAGTTCTGCGGGTTCGATACCGGATCCGTGGCGGCCACCATCGTGTTCACCGTATGCCGTTGCCAAACGATCACCACCCTCTCCGACGTGAATGGCTCGGGGTTCACGTGGCTCGACGGTTACTGAAGGTGCCGTTCCAATCTGGATTGTCTCTCGAAAGAAATCGTTCTCGACAGTCACTGTCGGGGTGTCGAATTGGTGATGACCTGCAACTGGCCATGAAATGGTGGCCGTGTGGCTCCCGTCTGTTTCGCCGGGGTCGATCGTAACTGAGGGGTGTGTCTCTGCTACTGCTGCTGTTGGGAGACCAGCCTCGATTTCAATCGACAGCGACGATGGTTTAGCGAGTGTTGCGGCCAGGGTGACTGGGATTGAATCGTCAGTTTGGATCCCAGAACGGACTGGAGTCTGTTGGACCTCGAGACGGTCAACTGTCGTTCTGAGTGTTCGCAGAAAGTGGTACTGCTGGGTGACGATCCACGCACCAAGAAGCGCACTCCCAAGGAGCAACACTGGGCGGGCAGCAATAACTGCCAGCAGTCCAAGCAAACCTGCCAGTGCGATTGTTGCCCATAACTGGCGCGTGGGTTGCATATGCGTTCGATACTCCGGGGCCCTGTTGAAGGTACTGATAGAGATTGCTAGCGCATACCTGCGTCTTCAGGCGCAGGTCGAGCGATAGGCAGTGATTGTCCGTTTTCGGAGTGACGCTGAGGTGGATTTCCATCCTTTACTTTCACTCCGCATGGCTGACGTATATGGTGTCCTCTGCCGTATTGATGGGTACAGAACGGATGCCTGGAGTCACGAAGACGCTCGAGTTGCGCCTCGTCGATCCCAATGCCCACAAGCAGCGCAAGCTCTGTGAGACCCGCGAAGCATACCAGCAGGCACTTCAGGCAGCCTTCGACGCCGATTGCACCACTCAGTCAGCCACAAACAACGTCGTTGTCGAGTACGACCTATCCGGCTACGCGAAAAACGCCCTCAAGCAGTACGTCCCGCAACTCTGTGGCGGCAGCTACGATGCCGATGAGCTTCACGACGACCATCCTGTGAAGTTCACTAACGAAGGCGTTCAACTCGACCACAAGCCACAGAACGCCCTCGAGTGGTACGTCAAAGTCCCTCATCACGACGATTACCACCTCTGGATCCCGGTACAGGCGAATCCAGACCAGCGGGATTGGCTGGAAGCGTTGTACGCTGACGACGCCGAGATGGGTGAAAGTCGGCTCTTCGAGCGGGATGGGACGTGGTATCTCCACGTCACCGCCACCCGCGACATAGAGGAACAATCTGCGGCGTCTGCCAACGAGGGGACGCCGGTCGGCGTCGACATCGGAGAAGCGAGTCTCGTCACGGTGTGTCACCGCGACGACTCTGGGTCTCCGGTTCGTCCCAAACTGTGGGCCGACGACGGCAAAACCGTCCGGCAGCTCCGCAAAACCCACTTCACCGCCAAGCGACGGCTTCAGAGACGTGGCAGTGAGCGAATCGCGGAGTCCTACGGTGACGTACTGTGGGACCGGATTGACCACGTGGTCCACCGGGTAACTCGTGAGGTCGTTGAATACGCCGAGTCCGTCGAGAACCCGGTGCTGGTACTGGAAGACCTGACGTACATCCGCGAGAACATGGACTACGGCGCGTACATGAACCGGCGGTTACATGGATGGGGTTTTGCCAAGCTCCACGCACAGATTCGGTACAAAGCCGCCGAAAAGGGGATTCCCGTCGAGACGGTGAATCCCCGGAACACGTCGAAAGAATGCCACGCCTGTGATAAGGTCGGCTCTCGACCACGACAGGCGACGTTCCGCTGTTCAAACGACAGTTGTTGGGTCACAGAATATCAGGCCGACGTGAACGGGGCGATAAACATTGCAGATCGCTACTGTAGTGGAGAGAGTCACCGCCAAAGCGACCGGAATCCTCAGCAGAAGGCTAGTGACGATGACTCGGCTACAGATGGGGCCTCATTGACTGGGCCACAAGACAGCCATGCCGATGCTGAACCCCAGCAGGTGACGCATGGAACGAATGCGTCTTGAAACCAACATGCCGCTTGCTCGGCCTGAAATCCCATGGTGGGATTCCTCCGCGTTCACGCGGGGGAGGAGGTCAATGTCAGCGTTGGTCGCCGGCGTCCTGGATTTCACCGGACGGTTCCAAGCGACCGTGCGGCCTCTGCTGAAATCGTGATCGACTCTGCGTTTCGCGTGACGCCACCGCCCGCGATATCGTTGATGAGCGCGGCCAGACTCGAGAGGTACGAATCGTTGCGCTCTTCTATGATCGTCATGGTGGCCTTGCCCTCGTGATGGACAGCCCGGTTCTCCAGGTATGCGTAGACGAACGTCTCGCGAACGTCATCGGACCCAACCACGAGATAGTCTGGCAGCGAAAGGCGTTGGTCGGCCTTCGGCCCGACGGGAGCGCCGAGTACGGCGAGCACGCGGCCGAGCACAGTACCGTCTTCCGTCGGGCGGGCTTCGTCGGCGCGGCCGTCGCGATCGTCGACGATCTGGTAGTCGACGCCGACCAGTTCCAGCGCGTCGAGTACGTGTGAGTCTTCGCCGCGATGGTTCAGCGCGAACGACGGCCTGTAGTGGCTATCTGCAATTGAGCCGCCGGAAAATACGTTCGCGACCAGCGCGTTCAGCCCGGCGAAGATATCATCGTCGGGCGTGCACTCGAGCCAGCCATACCCGCGGGCGGTGTCGATTGCACGCACAGCGTCAGGTGCCCCGCCCTGGTCGACCCACGTTCGGATGCGACTCCGTGGGAGGTCAAGCGCCGAGGCGGTCGCCCCCGAGCCAACATCGTTCGTGTTCGCATAGCGGGTGGCCGCACGGTACTGCTCGACGGCTTCCCACGTGTTTTCGTAGGCCCCGCCGTCGTAGGTGCGCGCGAGGTCGCGCTCGGTCACGAACGCGGTATCTGTCATACTCGAGTCGTGGTGTCGAGGTGGCTTGGATATTGTCGTTTTCCCGCCTCATTTCGAAATCGCAAGACAGCGTGGGTTCAAGGGGGCGCTGTAGGGTTTCTGCGACCCACTGATTATCAGATTTGAAACCGTTGGCAATTGAGCGTCAGTGGGGTTTAAGGTATGGTAATTTCGTGGAACAATCAGCACCGAATCGCAGCAAGGAAGGATGTACGGTGGGTCGGTGTGGAGCCCCCATCCGTACGCGACTGACTACCATGTCACCGCGTATAACCTTTCTGCTGTGTGGTGTGGATAACCAATGCTAGACGGAAACACAATCCGCAAGAAACTGGTCGGATCGGAAGACGAACGTGCTGTCTCGCCCGTTATAGGCGTCATACTCATGGTTGCGATCACTGTGATTCTCGCGGCCGTGATCGCTGCGTTCGTGCTGGATATGGGCGACATGGGGGATCAGGCACCATCAACCCAGTTTAGTTGGGATGAAGATGTTAGCGATGAGAATCTGGAGATAACGGTTACCGGTGGCGAAGATATCGATCCAGACAACCTCTACATTGATGGCACCCGTGTCTCTGAAAGTGACTGGGACTGGAGTAGTAATGATGCGATAACTGCAGGGGATACCCTTAGCTTAGATGGTTCTGATTCGGAGAACGAGTACGATCCGGGAGATACGATACAGATCGTCTGGGAAGGTGACGGCGAAGGGCAACTTCTAGACGACTACGATACCACTGAGAGTAGCGAGTAATAACCAAACCATAATCATAAACTCATAATAATGCTCGAAACGATTGGTTCGAAACTGCTCGGAGATGAGGATGAACGTGCTGTATCGCCAGTTATAGGTGTTATTCTCATGGTTGCCATTACGGTAATTTTGGCAGCTGTGATCGCTGCATTTGTTCTGGATATGGGTGATATGGGTGACCAGGCACCATCGACACAGTTTAGTTGGGACGAAGATGTTGGTGATGGAACGGTAGAAATCACTATCACTGGCGGTCAAGACATTGATACTGACAACCTAGTGATCGACACCTCTGGTGACGATGGGATGGATGATGAGCGCGTCTCCAATCTGGGTAGTGATGACTACTTCCATGAGAGTGATGATAACGATCGACCATTAGGCGATTGGAGTGCTAGTGAGATTGGTGCCGGTGACTCGATCACACTGGATAGCGATGATTATGACGATAGCGAAGGGGACCTAAACCTTGTTGCCCACTATGACGCGGGCGAGACCATCTACCTCATCTGGGAAGGTGACGGCGAAGGTCAGATCTTAGACGATTACGAAACGTCCGACTAAACCCGACCAGTCCGTATTCTTTTTCGGCGTTGATTCGAGCGCCAGTTCAGAACCACAGCTGGCACAAAAATCGATCACGGAAAACGCTTCGAAGGGGCTACTCAGCCCGATCGGCCACAGCCGCCCCAGAGAGTATTACTTCCGAGCGGCCGCGGCCGTCGACGGGCGCCGCGAGTGTCCCACGAACCAGCTAGCACGAGCGCTGAGTGTCGTCGGCCAGCTCACCCCGCGCACAACACGTTGCGCCGCGAGTAGCCCCCACGTCAACGCTGACCCCGTCGAAAAGCACCAACACCTCACACGGTCGTTCGGTCACAGTTCCTTTCCGCACACGTCACAGTTCGCGCGCTGGCCGATACCGACGGGCAGCCCGGTCGTGAAGGCGTTCTCGACGCTCATCGGTCTCCCCCGATTCGTGGGCCCGATGGGCGCACAGCCACAGAGGCCATGAAATTCCGGGGCTCGCCGTTGCGAACCACGCGCGGGAGCACCGCCACGCCGTCGGTTGGCGTGAGCGTATCGTACTCGACAGTCCCCCAGTCTTCGGGGCCGATCGTGCCGTCGTGCTCTGAGGTTGGGATGGTGAGTGTGTCGGCATCGGTTTCGACCACGCTGGCTTTGTACCGGCGCTCGACACGCTCGTCGGTGTTGGGCTTGCGGTAGGCGTCAAAGAGGAGATGGCATTCGGCGTGGCCACCGACGGCCTTCGGGTCGCGCTCGAGGCAGAACTCATAGTAAACTTGCTCGGCGACGAATCATGAGTTTCTCTTGTTTAGCCACACTGATTCATTCGTGCGTGGGGTGGTTAAACGATCACGATACGTGACTGTCCGTTAAACGGATTAAGTCCACTGATTGTACAATCACTGTCAGCTCACTACTCGGATTCGGTTAGAAAAGGCCGGAAGCGACGAAGCGACGCTCCCCCTCTGATTGTGTGAGTGTCGTGCGTGCGGATGTGTAGGATCCTCGACTAGAACACTTTCGACCCCAAAATCTAGTCTCCTCGAGAATTGATTGTATACATAAAAATCGAGATTAAAACCTCTTCGAGTATCTTCGAACCGGTGACGAATGGCCAGCATACGAGTGAGGCGTTCAGCTACTTGATGGCTGTATTGCTTCCTATCGGATTCAACCCCGGGGTCACGCCCCGGAGAATTGTCCTAAACCTCCTGTAACTAGACAATAATGTTGATTAGCTTTGAATATAGAGAAAGTCCCAATGGGAAAGCCATGGGTTATGGGTCAGTCTAAAACGGGGCCCAAGGAACGTGGTCTATCACCGATTATTGGAATTGTTCTTTTGTTCGGGCTTGTTTCAGTTGTTAGCATCTCACTGCTTGTGGTCGGGGCTGGGCACATCACTGAGACAGAAAAGCAGGTTGAGCAGGAACAAGTTGAACAGTCGTTTATCCAATTGAGTCAGACCGTCGCGACAGAAGGGGTGAGTGGGGACACGGTCTCACATCTTGATCTCGAAGCGGGTGAGTACGGTGCTGTTACATACGAAAACTCGGCAACAATGGAAGTGAACGCGAACAATTTAGAAGACCCAATTAGGGCTGATGTCGGTACGATTGAATGGGAGAACGAAGATGGCACGACAGTTGCCTACCAGAGTGGGGCTGTTTTCCGCGATACCGGCAATGAAACTCGAGTGCTGTCTTCCCCGTCGGTCAACTACGAACTCGATACAGAGACGTTGAACATGCCGATCTACAACGTCTCTGGTCAGCAAACTTTAGATTCAGGCACCATTCGTGTTGATGGGGGATCAATTGGGGCCGAAAGCGAGGTAGCATACATGCAAGAAGATAACGTGACGATCCGCGTTGAGAGCGAATACTACCTCGGCTGGAAACAGCATTTTGAGGAGCAAGCTGGTGATACGATCGTCACAGATTACGGCTCACTCGATGGTGATTTCGGCTACGTCGTTGCTGAACTTGGATACACGCAATTTGAGGATACTTTCGAGGACGGTGTAACCCATTCCGGCATATGTGATGGGCAGGGAGGTGGTCCAGGTGGCGGTCCTCCGGGCGGCGACCCTGATAGCAGCAACTGTGACCAACACGGATGGGGTGTTTCCCAAGGAAACCCCTCCCAGCCGTTGGACTCGGTGGTTGACCAGATGATCAACAACCCAGAGGGCGCAATGGACTCCCACTTCGACGGCGTCTACGAGGAGGGCGAGTCTCTACCTGACGAGTTCGAAAACGAATACGTTCTCATCGATAGGGACCTAAACGGTGATTACATCAAAGCTGATCTGACTAACGGAAATACCACGCTTGCTGTCGACGGCGACATCGAGAATACGGATATCAGGGTTACTGAGAACCACCCCGATCACACCTTGCAAATCTATGCAAACGGAAGTTATCTCAGCGATGGTGCAGACGTCTGTGTAGACGACTGCACCGAACTGAGCGACGGATCGACAATCCAGATCTTCGGGACGTCCGAGATGGGGATCCAGTTCGGTACCGGTGGTGATCCTGACTTCGAGGGGTTGCTCTACGCGGCGAGTGATGAGGAAAGATGGGACCACATTGACCCAACTGGGCAATGTAGTGAATACGATCAGTTGTGCGTCCAAGCAGGGCCAGATATCTATGGGGGTATCGTCGTGAATACCGCTGATATCCAAGGCGGTGGATCTGTGTCGATCGATATGGATCCGGATATCGATGAGGCAGATGTCGACTTCCGCGAGGACCTCCTTCCACCCCAGATCACGTACATCAACGTGGCTGAGCATCAGATGTCCGTCGAAGGAACGTAATCCAATTACCACAGTAGCGACACCAAACGAAAGCAACGAGAAGACAGGTTTTTGCAGTCTGACTCACATTCAGGCACTGTGACGTTCATCGCTGGCCGAACGGCTGTCTTCGTCGCTCTGATCTGTTGTCTATGCTTAGCGATGACGGGAACCGTTGGTGGAGCAGTTCCGTCGGATACAACAGCAGGCTCACCGTCAGCGGAGATGGCCGGTGATCCTACGGCAACAGTAGTTGCATCCCTCAACCCAACTGTGGCCCAGGAGACAGACGATGAGAACGAAACTGTTCGCCATCAAAATCCGGACACCTATAGCGGAGACGATGGTGACGACGAACTTGATCAGTGGCTTTCTGGCTGGCTCTCTGGCCAACTCGAGGAGAGTGCCGTAGAGATCAGTGAAGGCCAGTATGAGACCGCAAATGAGTATATTGACGACGAGTTCGAGGAGCGCCTAGGGCAGTACGTTGATGTCGCTGGTGAGACCAGCGATGATGACGATGACGAGTCAGAAGCCTATGAAGAAGCCCAGCAGGATCAGCAAGACCTCTCTGATTCGGTTGCGGAGTATGAGGAAACTCAGGACGAGTATGAAGAGGCCCGCGAAGATGGCGATGACGAACGGGCTCGAGAGTTAGCGCGAGAACTGGAGGAACTGTCTGCGGAGATTGAAGAGCTGAGTCAATCTGTCCAAAGTCATTATGGCGTTATCGAAGAGGCCACTGGGACAGACCTGACTGATGCAAGTGCTGCAATCGAATCGACGAACCAGTCGGTACAGGCTGATCAAGAGCAGATCAGGGAGGCGGAATTTGACGAGACAACGATCCGCATCACTGCCGTGGAGTCCACAACAGTCTCATTTATCACCCCACTCACAGCCACCGGTGAGATAGAAACCGCAGATGGGGATCCCGTTGCTGGCGAACCAATCCAACTCAACGTCGGCAACCAACTCATTGAGACAGAGACGGACGATTCGGGCGAGTTCGAGTTCGACTACCGGCCAATTTCGATCCCCGCAGGCGAAACTAATCTCACCGTCAGTTATCTCCCCGACGGTGGCTCACCATACTTTGGTTCTGAAACATCTGTTGGGGTCAATGTCGAACAAGTTGAGCCGACACTGACGATCACATCGGTCGATCCAGAGACAGTCGCCTATAACGATACACTCGGAGTCGAGGCAGAACTGCAGGCTGGCGAGCAAGAGATTGACGATGTCCCACTTACAGTCACACTTGGTGAGGAAGACCTTGGTGTCGCCGCCCTCGACGCTGGCGAGCTTGTTTTTGATGGAGCTAGCACTGTTCCTGCAGCAGTGCCATCCGGTGAGCAAAACCTGACAGTGTCGCTGCCGTTCGAAGAGCGGGCACTCGAGTCAGTGACGACTGAGACGACGGTCACAGTGACTGAAACCGACCCTGAGCTGAGCGTTGCTGCAACACAGAGTGAGACAGACGCGGACGAACTGAACGTAACGGGAGACATCACTGTAGCTGGTAGTGGTGTTGAGGGACAATCGATTCAGATTGCTGTCGGTGGCACACCACTCGAGTCAGTGACGACTGAGGGGAGCGGTGAGTTTGAGACAACCATTGCTGTTCCCGAAGATGACACTGACGAGGTAGAGGTCACAGCAGTGTACTCTGGCGATGGAACAAACCTGGCCAGTGCTGAAGCCACTACTGTTGCCGCCATCGTGCAAGGCTCTGCAGGCTCAACCGAGTCGAGTCTACCGGGTTCCTCACGTTCGTCGTGGCTCTGGCTGGCTGGTGGAGTGCTTCTTATCGGAACCGTCGGTGTGGGTGGCCTCTACTGGTATCGGTCACGGCGACCAGCAGAGGAACCTGTTGATCATCCACGCGATGAGACTCCTGGTACTGAGGCACCAACAGCATCTGTAGACTCCGAACTGACAGCAGAATCTGAATCGTCACTCGTCCAGCCACTCTTTTCAGAAGCAACCGACCGACTGGATGAGGGTGACACAGAAGGGGCGGTCCAAACCGGCTATGCAGCAGTTCGACAGTCACTCGAGTCGGAACTCGATTCAGCGCAAGCGACCAGCTACACCTACTGGGAGTTCTACCGCCAGTTCGAGAACAATACGGATACGCCTACGGTCACTGACTCCCTACGTACCGTGACCCAAGGATATGAACAGGCCACGTTCGATGTTAGTGGCATCTCAAAACACGAGGCAGAAACAATCCTTGAACACGCACAGGACCTGTGTCAGACGGGTGTATCTGCCACTTAGCTGAAGAGAGGGCGCTAAGCCCCCGTCCTCAAGAAGCGCTCGAAGAGCGAATCAACAAAGTGCTACATAAGAGCGTGAGTACTTTGTTCTGGTCAACCGCTCCGAGCACGATAGTACAGGACTATATGTGGCACCCGGACAACGTGGTTGCGCCGGGTATTATGCACTGGGTGACCCAATAGGCGGATATGGAACAGCGGTGGGACGAATTTGCAACCGGCATTCGCTCAGGCGATTCCGAGCAGATCAACAAGGCGATCGACGAAATCGAGGAGTTAGATCTTGAGGAACGGATCCAGTTGTACGAGACCTGTTTTGACGAGTTGACCGCTATCTATGCCGACAGCGAGGATGGATACGTTCGACAGTCGACCGTCCGCGTTGCGGAGCGACTGACGCCAGGGATCGCACTGGTGTTCGCCGTCGCCGAGAGCGACCGATCGATCGAGGCAGATATCGAGACCGTTCGGGAACAGACTGACGCAATTGGCGGCTTCCTGCTGGAGGCACTGACAGACGAAGACGGTCGCGTTAGACAATCTGCCAAGCGCGGGCTGAAAGATGTGTTCAGAACCTACGATTCTCTCGAGGACGAGGAGACGGTAGAAGCCCTCGCCGTCGAATTAGACGAGATGGCAACGGAATACTCTGACAAACGCCGCAAACACCTCCTCGAGGCGAAAGAAGACGCCGAGTTTTTCCTCCAATCCGGGTTCGGACGGCTTCTCGAAGGCTTCCAGAAGGAATTCGGCGATTCGCTGGAAAAGTAGAACGAACTGCTAGGACCGCTGAAATTCGTCGTGCCTCCCAGTATCTCGTATCCCTTCACTGGTTCGTTCGACGAACCCGTACTGCTCGAGGTACTCGTATCGACGTTCGATTTCTTCTTCTGATACGTCTAACGTCGACGCGAGTTCGCTGACGGATGTTGCGGTGTCCTCGTCTAACTGCAACCGGAGTTCGTACCCGTTCATGTACCGTTGGTAGTACTCCCGGACGACATCGTCGAGGGGTGTCTGGATACCTTCGTTCTGGTCGAGCCGTTCCAGCGATTCGGAGATCACTGTGACAAATTGCTCACCTCCCAGGAGGTCGACTTGGCGTTCGATTTCGTCTTCGATCACATCGAAATCGAGATCTGTCTGGACGAGTGTCGCCATGTCTCCGATATCGTCCGGACGCTCTGCGACGGACTTGAAGAGAAAGATATCCTCGAACGAAACGAGCCCGACTGAGAAGGACTCGTCCGAAAGAAACGCCTCACTCCGCGCTTGCATTCCGTCGCTGAAATACAGCTTATCGGCAATCTGTCGATAGAAGACATCGAACTGACAGCCGGCATCGTTTCGAACGCAGTGGCGCGCTCCTAACCGATCATACTCCTCACCGAGATCGGTAACTTCCTCATAGCCGAGGCCGTCGAGTACCCCCATTAGACGGCGAAGGGCCGCCTCGTCTACGACGACGAGATCGATATCTTTGGTCGTGTCCTTGAGAGAGGGCTCGTGAAGTGACATTGCGCCACCGCCGATGAGATAGGCATCAACGTCCGTCTGGAGGTGATCTGCGATTTCTCGGAGCTCGGCCTCGATATAATTCCGACCGAATCGTTCACGAGAGCTCATACAGTAATCTCATAGTCTCTGGCCGTTTGTTTGAAGTCTTTCCATTTGGGTAGTTGGTCGGTTGTTGTCGTTCCGTCTGTCTCTAAGTATTCGATGAATTCATCGACGATAGCGCGCAGATCGATCACCGCTTCGGGGAGATAGTGTTCAGCACGCTCCCGTAGTGCCGTTCTCTCGATATCCTGTTGTTGTATCAATAAGAGACAGTACGTTCGGTACCGAGGACCGTCATCGATCAGTAGTGTGTGGCAGACTAATTCTGCGGGAGTAATCTCGGAAAGTCGGTCCGTCCGGAAGTAGTGTCGCCGATCCCTTGTGAGAAGCGGGACATCGAACGCTTCGAACAGGGCAGGCCCGGTCAGGTAAAATCCATCAGCAGTAACGTCACTGTCGCAGGCGAAGAGGAATTCGTTGTGTGTTTCCCAGAGAAAATTGAGTCCACTCGCGTGCCGCTGTGCTTCGCGACGATGTTTCTGGTGGAGCAGTCCTCGAGCGATCGAGGACAACACTGCAAACGGATCGTTGAGACGATACTGGGACTTCGATTTCCCCACGACACCAACGTGCTGAAAGCTATCTAACCGGCGGTAGACCGTCGCCTGACTAACACCACTCAGTTCGGCTAACTCGGTTGCGGTCCGCTTTTGATCGAGATAGTAGAGCACGAGTAACCCAGCACCAGCAATGAGATCGGGTAGATCCATGTGGCTGTACTCCGTGAGAAGTCCCTCGAGTTGCTCGATCGGTTCGATGTCCGTCGGAGAAACCAACTTTTGCCGACCACTTTGCTTGGTTTGGACATAGCCGTAGGTTTCTAATTCGGAGACGATACGTGAGGTGTGGCCAGCGCTCCAGTCGAGTTGATCAGCAAGCGTACTGATACCTATTTCCGACCCATTCCCCACTACAAGATGTGATAATAGACGGAAGTGACTCTTGTCTACCATGTAGTCTCATATTACGAAAGAGATTTATAAATCCCTTTCGTTACTTGAGACGATATGAATGGAAGCCAATAAGTAGTGTTTCAAACATTACTGATAGCTAAAGGGTTTTGTGATGGAAACTATTGACACCAAAGGTAATGTCACTGTGACTGTGACACATTATTTTCCCCCAAGAGGTCGACTTGGCATTCGATCTCGTCTTCGATCAAAGGCGGAGGAGGATGTCAATCCTCTTGGTCGTTGAGTCGGAATGCTACCCGGACTGGTTCTGGGAGCGGTGGTCGTGGGGCTGCTTCGTGGCGCTCGATCTTCTCAGGCTTCCGCGTTTTCTGGTGGACAGCTCGCGCCATTGGAACACCCTTGAGGTAGTTAAAATCGCCGAGGATATCGACACCGTACTCGGTAAAGCCGTAGAATTTCCAGGGCAACCCGCGCTTTTCCTTGTTAGGCGAGTGCTCGTAGATCTCAAGGATCTCTGCGTCGACGAGCACGTCCAGTTGCTCTTGCACAGTCTTTTTCGATTTACTTGGGATGAAATGATTGAGTTCGTCCGCTGACGCGAGGAGTTCCGGGTGGCCGAGAAGCGTCTGAATGATACTGTGACGGGTTTCCTGCGACAGCAATTCCATCAACTCTCGCTGCCGCTCCAAGGGGTTTTCCTCCTGATCGGGTTTGGAGTGTGGGGAGATATCGGCCATGTTACCCGAACGTACAATGCCAGGTCACATAAGCACTCGGGGTTAACTTCCCCAAGTCAGACCAGTATGGTTATCAGGCTATATTTCCTCATTGGTTGGTATGCCGAAGATACCGGAGAATACTGAAGAACTCACCGACTACATCCTGGACGACGTCCTCTACGGTCTAGAACTCGACCCAGTAGATAGCGAACGACTCCTCTCCTACATGCGACATCGACACGAACACCTCTTCGGTCCGCACTCGACGTATTTCGTTCTGGGGAGTTACGAACCACCGTTCAAATACCGTCTCGACGAAGCGCTCGATGTGCTAAACCATCGGCACGATTCCTACGCGTACCTACTCGCCACGCAACCCGATCTCGATGTATCAGACGACATCCCCGACCTCAAAGTAAAGTTTTTCATTCACGCCCTCTATGCGGATTCGGTCCCACTAATTCTCGAACACGACACTGGTGGGGCAGTCGCAGAGTTTGGACGCATCGAACGCCCGACGCTACTCGACCGTACATATCTCTTCCCTCGGGCGCAGGAGGAACACTACGAAGATGAGTCGCTGCTCACAACAGAAGACGCAATACGTGCTCGAGCAGTCGAGTTAGCGTACCATGCTAATGACCTCACCGAGGAACTGAGTACACTCGCTGACCAGGCCCGTGACCACGGTCTAGACATCTCAGTGCAGGATCTCGAATCCTACCTAGAGACCGAACTCGGCGGTCGCACCCCCTCGTATAGCGGCGTAATCACTGACTCGCTCGTCCACCTGGAATCGTTAGACCAGTGTTTTTCGTGGACGACGACGGCGAAACTCGAAGAACAACTGTCGAACGTACCGTGACCAATCTCGAAAACGCGACACTCCCGTCTCCAATTCTTCGAACGCCAATTCCAAAGCCCGCTTAAAGAGACCTCCATCTTTCTACATCACTGCTGAAATCGGGGCCTTGATATCTTTTCTGGCACTGCTGGACCACGGCTGATGACCGGTTGGTTTTTGTTAGCCTCGTCGTTACGTAGGATCGAATGTCTACGTCGCGTTCAGTGGTGGCGATGCTTCCGCGGCCAGTACGAACGCTGCCAGCTGATCTCGCTGCTGTCTTTGTATTTGTTGCCCTGACTAATATCGCCGTTCTTGCGCCGATTCTCAAAGAGACACCGCTCCGGATTCCGCTTGGGTTGATTTTTGTCCTGTTTATTCCAGGCTATGCGTTCATCGCAGCACTGTTTCCAGAAGCTGGTGAGTCACCACTCTCGGACGAGTCGGAGGGTGACACAACAACGGATTCAGAGTCTGGGTCAACGTGGGGGTCAGACAGAGAGTGGGGAACAGATACAGCGTCTTCTGGGGCTGCAGACGAAGCCGACACAGATCGACTGTGGGAACGCGGGTTTAGACGGTCTGGGATCGATGGAATTGAGCGTGTTGCACTCTCGTTTGGCCTTAGTATTGCGATCACTCCGCTTCTGGGACTCGTATTGAATTTCACGCCGTGGGGGATCCGCTTGGTCCCAATCATGATTACAGTGAGCCTCTTTACAGCCCTCGCAACGGCAATTGCGGCTGTTCGTCGGTGGAACCTCCCTGCAGATGAGCGGTTCCAAGTGCCGTACAAATCCTGGTATGCTGCCGGTCGAGCAGAGTTATTCGAACCAGACGATCGAGCAGATGCCGTGTTGAACGTCTTGCTCGTCGCATCTGTGGTGCTTGCTGTTGGGACCGTTTCGTTTGCCATACTGGTTCCGCCAGAAGGAGAGCAGTTCTCGGCAGTCTACATCCTCACTGAGGATGATGACGATGAACTCGTCGCAGACAACTATCCGACCGAGTTTACCCAGGGGGAGTCCGAAGAGATCGTCCTTGGTGTTGACAACGATGAACACCGGACGGTCGAGTATACGGTGATACTCGTCGAACAGAACATCACCCAGGTCGGGAACGAAACAGTCGTCGAAGAGCAACGCGAACTCGAACGATTCGAACCGCAACTAGCCCACAACGAGACCTGGCATCATCAACACGATATTGAGCCAACGATGACGGGTGAGGATATTCGACTCGTCTGGCTTCTCTATCCTGATGCAGTTCCAGATGAGATTTCAACGGAGACCACGGACAACTACGTCCATCTCTGGGTTGACGTTGAAGAACAGGTTGCAAGCTGAACCGTTCGCATACTCTGATTGTTTCCTAAAACAGTACTATTATGTGACTATCATCTTCTTCATACGGTATGAGTTTGACCTCTGCCGTTGTTCTCGCTGGAGGTGAAGGATCTCGGCTGCGGCCATTGACAAGCAATCGGCCAAAGCCATTGTTGCCTGCCGCGACACGACCCATCCTTGAACACGTCTTTGATCAGCTAATTGCGGCTGGAATCACGGATATTACTGTCGTCGTCGGATATAAACATAATCGCGTTCAGGCACATTTCGGCTCGACCTATCGAAACGTTCCACTGACGTATGTCGTCCAGGAGCAGCAACTCGGCAGTGGGCATGCCCTGTTAGCTGCTGAATCTGAGATTGATGAAACCGTCTTGGTTGTAAACGGCGATCAGTTCGTCGAGAGTACGATTATTTCTGATGTGCTTGCAGCACACAACGGTGACTCTGTCGGGACACTTGGTGTGCTCACCAAGCTACAGATTGGGTCGTATGGTGGCGTTCTCGTAGGGGATGGTACTGTCGCAGAGATCGTCGAAAATCCACAAGATGACCGTCCATACCAGCTCAACGCGGGAGTGTATGCATTTGAGCCTGAGATTTTTGATGCTATCTATGAAGCTGACCCACAAGCCGGAGAATACTCGCTGACGGATGCAATCAGTGAGTTACTTGACGATTCAGAGGTACAGGCGGCAATCTCTGAGGGGACCTGGGTTGATGCAACCTATCCATGGGACCTCCTCGATATCTCGTTCGAACTACTCGGTTCAGGACACACAGACGAACAATGTGCGGTGACGGTCGCTGAGTCAGCGACCGTTCATGACTCGGCTGTGATTCGTGAACCCGTTGTGATCGCTCCTGACTGTGAGATCGGTGCCGGGGCTGTCGTCGGACCCTATGCCTGTCTTGGCGAGAATACAACCGTTGGCTCAAACGCAGCCATCGAGCGCAGTGTCCTCGATGCAGATACACGAGTCGAAACTGGCGCAACCGTGATTGATTGTGTTACTGGCGTCGGTGTCACTATCGGCCCTGGGACAACGATTCCTGGCGGGCCTGGTGACGTGCGAGTTGGCGACCGTGTCTTCGAAGATGAAGCACTCGGGGCGTTGCTCAGCGATCGTGTTACAGACGATGGCGGCAGTACGTACGTCCCCGGTACAGTGGTTGGCTCTGAGACCACGATCGAAGCTGGCGCAACAGTCCGTGGGACGATTTCGGAGAACACGGAGGTGCGATCATAATGTGTGGCATCATTGGCTATACGGGAACTGAAAACGATGTCCAGGAAGTGTTGATGACTGGTCTCTCAGGGCTTGAATACCGAGGGTATGACTCTGCAGGTCTTGCAATCGCCAACGGCTCACTTGCGGTCCACAAACGTGAGGGAGAGGTTTCGGCCCTCGAGAACGCACTCCCGGAAATGACACTCGATGGGCTGGCTGGTATTGGGCACACCCGCTGGAGCACTCATGGACCGCCATCAGACGAAAACGCCCACCCACACACCGACTGTGAGTCCCGTGTTGCAGTCGTCCACAACGGTATCATCGAGAACTACCAGTCATTACGTGAGGACCTCACAGCAGACGGTCACGAGTTTAACAGCGATACTGATACCGAAGCTATTCCCCACCTGATCGGATCGGCTCTTGAGGCAGGTGTTGCGCCTGAGCAAGCGTTCCGTCAGGCCGTCGATCGACTCGAAGGGAGTTACGCGGTTGCAGCAGTCTTTCAGGGTGAGGAAACGATCTATGTCGCTCGTAATGAGTCGCCACTCGTTCTTGGTGTCGGTGATGATGGACACTACCTCGCCAGTGACGTGCCTGCGTTCCTCGAGTATACGGATCGTGTAATCTACCTTGAAGACGGACAGTTCGCACGAGTGAGTCCCTCTGGAATTATCGTTACGGACGAACAGGGCGCGGTCGTCGACACAGCTATTGATACTGTCGATTGGGATCCTGAAGACGCAGGGAAGTCAGGCTATGACCACTACATGCTCAAGGAGATCCATGAGCAACCGACAGCGCTGCGGAAGTGTCTTCGGGAGCGGGTATCGGAACTCGAGCACGAAATTACGGTCGAGGAGTTAGCCACTCTCGAGTGTTCGGGGCCTGTGCAGTTCGTTGCGTGCGGAACGTCCTATCACGCTGCGTTGTACGGTGCCCGATTGCTCCGTGAGAACGGCATTTCTGCCCAGTGTTTCCTCGCCAGTGAGTATGACGCACAGTCGATCCCAGTTAGCGATGAGACACTCGTTGTCGGCGTGACTCAAAGTGGCGAAACAGCTGATACAATGGGTGCGTTGCGAATGGCAAATCAAGCAGGCGCGACCACGCTCGCACTGACCAACGTCGTCGGTAGCTCGGCTGCCCGCGAGTGTGATCACGTGATGTACATCCGTGCCGGTCCTGAGATCGGTGTTGCTGCAACGAAAACGTTCGTGAGCCAGCAGGCTGCACTAACTCTGCTCTCGAGTGTGCTTTCTGGTGCAGAGTCACCAACGCTCATCAAACAGCTCCGTGGATTGCCGGAGAAACTCCAGCACGTCCTCGATGAATCAACCGCTCAGGAAGTTTCAGCGGAGTTTGTTGATGCTGATGCGTATTTCTTCATTGGCCGGGGCTACAACGCGCCAGTGGCTCTTGAGGGTGCGCTCAAGATGAAAGAGATCACGTACAAGCATGCCGAGGGATTTGCCGCTGGTGAGTTGAAACACGGTCCCCTCGCGCTTGTAACAGAACAAACTCCTGTCTTTGCGTTGGTGACTGGAGACACTGCCGCAAAAACGATCGGGAACATCAAGGAAGTCGAAGCCCGCGGCGCCCCAGTCATTGCGGTGACTGATCGGCCAGCCGAAGTTGGACAGTACGCTTCACATGTACTCGAGGTGCCTACTGCTGGTCCGTATCTCACACCAATCCTAGCAAATGTGCAATTGCAGTTGGTGTCCTACTGGGTCGCTGCTCAACTGGATCGTTCCATCGATAAGCCACGGAACCTCGCAAAGAGCGTCACTGTCGATTAGTAGTGTGTTGAGGTGTACCTCTGACAGCCAGCCCGGGGGTGAACCGGACTGAGGTAGGGTGGTGGATTTGGGAAACGCCCCATGAAGGGACGGTGGATCGATAGCAGATAGGCCAGTGTAGTCTACCATCACCGGTGTTGGATGGCTGCAGTGGCCTAACTCTGCTATGTATTCTGTTTGTCCACACGTTCATAAGTTCACCGGCTTATTATTTTCGATATTCAATCAAATGCCATTATATTTGAGTATATTACTAGTGTTGTAGAAAACCTGAGAGCCCGTGTTCGCTGTTTATACGATGAACAGGCGCAAAACCTCCTATTTCCGCGCTGGCAGAATGTCAATGTCTGTAAATTATCTGGTTGAATTGTCGGTTGACTCAGTCACTGTCGGGTTGCTTTCATTTGGCTGTTCTGAAACTGGGAGTGAAGACTATGACATCCTCCTCGCCGTGAACGGCGCGGTTTCCTCCGTGGGAGTCTCAGCCGGTCTAAGTCCCCCCGGAAGCAATATTCCCGTCACGATGGACGGTACTCGGGTCTGTGCGCTGTTCTTTAGGATGGAGAGAGCGTGGTGACTCCGACCATTCGTGGTCATCCCACTCGAACCGCACGGGCCGTGCCATCGGCCTGACTGCCTGTTCTGTCTGCCGCATTAGGAACGTCTCTGACGCCGTAAGGTCGGCGTGGCTCTCGAACCCACACGGACAGGTGAGTGTGTCCTGTTGCCGCGTCGTTCGGTCTGTCGAACCACACTGCGGGCACTCCTGACTGGTCCACGCTTCTGACCGAACCTCGACCGAGATACCGTACTCCTCAGCGGTACACGCCAGCCGTTCAGTGAATTGCTTGAACGCCCAGAAGTTGTGCGTCTTGGCGTTCGTCTCGACTGACCAGTGCGTCTCGAGGATGTCAGTTAGGCCCCCGATATACACGGTATCGACCCCTTCGGCGTACAGTCGGTCCAGCAAATTACGACACAACGCTTCTTGGGCGTGGTCACGGCGACGGGTGCGCTTGCGGTACAATCGCTGGATACGCTCGCTACTGTACCGACCATCTTCAAGTTTCGACTGTAATTCAGCAATGTGGCGCGTCGTGTCGCGGAATCGCTGGAACAACTTGCGGCCTTCATACAGATATTGTTGGCCGGCCATCGTGGTACAGGCGACGAGATTGTTCGCACCGATGTCCAGAGCGGCCTTCCCGGAAGCCAGTGGAGTCTCCCGTGCATCGTCAGAAACAGTCACGGGTTGCGAAGCCCTGAACGTGCAATCAGTCTCGTCGTACCACAGATCCAACCGGCCCTGTTTCTCGTAGTCGGGCCAGTTCGGGTCGCCAGCGATTTCCAGCTGGAGACGCCCGGTGTGATCGTATCTGTCTTTCAATTCGCTCCCGACCAGTATCTCAAGTCGGGAGCGGTCACCCCACTCGACAGTGTACGAGGTGTTGCGAATGACGGTCTTGAGTTCCCGCCCGTCGTCTTCGTTGCCCCGGAATCCCGGCGGTTCGGGGTGTTCCGTGACCGATGTATTCGAGTCGTCGTGGTACTGCTCTTTGAGTCGGAAGAAGCCACGCCACGCTTCTGAGTTCTTCCGGATCACCTGTTGGGCGGTCGACGCCCCAAGGACGCCTTTGTACCGGCCTTCGAGTCGGCCAGTATCTGCATCCCACACGTCTTCGTCCTCGTAACCGTCTTCATCGTTGTACCGTATGAGGCGTTGGTAGTTGGTTTCGTTCCAGAGAGCGGCAGAAGCGTCCAACAGGTCCCGGAGCAGGTTCTCCCCACCTTCGGAGAGCGGACGCACGGTGAACATGTTGGTACGCTTCATTCGCAGTTTGGTATTCGAGCTGACCCGTGGTGAAGGTCAGCCATCCGCAGTGAAAGTGAATCTGATACCGACTGGTGGAGACTCAGGCCTGCCAGTCCGGTGGTGGTTTGTCACTGGATCTGACGCGATTCACTCCTGCCCTGATCGCTCCTCGGTTCCGACAGGGCGTCGGAACGCTCGTCACTCACGGGAAGGGCGGGATTCTCTCGCTGAATCAAGACCTTATAGGAGTAACGGCTGGTTGGCACAGCCAGCGACGTTCCTGTTTGACAAGGAAACTGGTGCGTTTGCACCTCAAGAACAGATCACGTCGTAAACCACAATATCCCAACGGGGGAATCCCACGGCTTCAGCCGTGTGGAGGATGTCAAGTGAGTGGAGATGGAACAGACATGCATGAACGATAGTGCAGAGGGACCGCAAAACTCGGTCGGCAGCGAGGCAACCCCATTTGGCGGTGACGACGTTTTGCCGATTGAGAAACAGCGACGGGCACACCAATTTCTCACGCAAGAAACCCGCTACCACATCATCCAGGCTGTACTTGGGCATCCAAAATACCTGGCGTCACTCGACGAACTCGAATACCTCGTGCCCAAGAATCGCTCCACCATCCGAGAGCATCTTGACCGACTTGCAGAGAAGCAGGTAATGGCGAAGTACACATACCGTGGCGATGCGGGCGAGCACAACGATCCACAGGAGTTCTGGGGATTCACTAGCTACGGGGTCACCCTCTTGGATGAGTACAGCTACCTCCGGTACGTTCCAGTTCTGCGCACTCTACAGGAACATCTCTATCTCACCGCAAAAATCGAACGGCATCAGAATGCGCCACGTCCGGACCTGCCGGAAGACGTCCGCGACGCCCTCAAAATCTCAGAACTCGACGACGAAACTGAGGCAAATATCGATGCAGCGCTCGCTGCTCGAGAACGCGGTGGCGGCCAACTGTTCGATGCACCCCCGACTGAGCCAGACGAAGATGTCGAAACCGAAGAGGGTGCATACCGACCACTCGACGAACTCTTCTAGCAGTGGTTTCGAATTTGTAGACTCTATCTTCCTGCAAGGGGAGAATCCCCCCCTTCAGGGCGGGAGTGAATCCGACAACTCCTACACAGACCACCGTCGATGGCAGGCCGGATATTCAACGCTAATCCCCACCATTAAGTAGGTTTGTCTACATAGGCTATGTATGGCGATTGAGGTCACTCGCACCTACGTTGGTTCCATCCAGAACCACAGACAGGTCTGCGATGGCCTCGACTCGCTCGGAGACGCCGCCTCCAAAATCTGGAATGTCGCACGCTGGACAGCCGACCGCATCTGGGATGCAACCGGCGAAATCCCGGACGAAGGCGTGCTGAAATCGCACATGAAGAACCAGTCGTGCTGGAAAGATTTGAACGCGCAATCCAGTCAGAAAGTCATCGAAGAACTTTCCGACGCTTTCCAGTCATGGTTCGACCTGCGACACAAGTTTGACGAGGCGAATCCACCCGGCTACCGCAAACACGGCGACGAACGCCCCCGTAGTACGGTCACGTTCAAAGAAGACGGCTTCAAACACGACCCCGAGAACAACCGCGTCCGACTCAGCAAGGGGAAGAACCTCAAGGAGTATTGGTCAGACTTCCTGCTCTGCGAATACCAGATACGACCCGACGTTGACCTCTCAGAAGTCAACAGCGTGCAGAACGTTCGGGCCGTCTGGAACGGCGACGAATGGGAGCTGCACTTCGTCTGCAAAGTCAGCCTCGAAACGAACGACTCAGCAGGCGAAGGCGTGGCAGGTATCGACCTCGGCATCAAAAACATCGCCACAGCCGCGTTCCCAGACGAATACGTGCTCTACCCCGGTAACTCGCTAAAAGAAGACAAGCACTATTTCAAACGTGCTGAGTACGACACTGAGGGTGAGAATGGTCCATCAGAGAAGTCGATGTGGGCACGTCGGAAACTCGCAGATCGCGAGACGCACTTCTACCACACGCTGACGGACACCATCATCACCGAGTGTGTCGAACGCGGTGTGGGTACACTCGCGGTGAGTTGGCCTGAAGACGTGCGAGAGTCTGATTGGGGGAAGACCGGCAACAAGAAGTTGCACTCGTGGGCGTTTGACCGCATCTACCAGTACCTCGAATACAAAGGCGAGATCCGTGGCGTTGAGGTGCTGAAAGAGAACGAGTGGGACACCTCGAAGACCTGTTCGCGGTGTGGTGACGACACGAAGTCGAACCGTGTCGAACGTGGGCTGTACGTCTGCTCGTCGTGTGGGTTAGTCGGGAACGCGGATTGCAATGGGGCGGAGAATATGCGCCAGAAGATAACTCCGAGTCCTCATGGAGAGGATAGGAGTAACGGCTGTGTGGCACAGCCATCGACATACTTGTTCGACCGCGAGAGCGGGATGTTTCGCACGAGAGAGCAAGTCGTGTCGTAGACCGGCAAATATCCCACCTGCGGTACGGGAAGCCTCGCCGTCGTCGGGCTCTGCCCGACTGCCTGAGGGATCTTTGATCCCTCTCCGTTTACGGCGAGGAGGATGTCACTCACGTCTTTCTTTGGAAATGACTGTACGCCCCCACCCCTCGTTTCCGCTCCATAGCCTCACAACAGTGAGTAGGACCCCAGATGTCAGAATGTGGAACAGGCTAAACTCACAGAAGGGGGAGTAGAGAGTCTTAGAAGAGATTTCTCTGGGAGAGTATATAAAAACAGAGAAGTACCACAATAACTGGTACCCATCGAAGTTCTGCGGATGTAGCTAGAGGCCTCCTATTCGCTCTCTATTCGAATATCTGCTCCATCTATAGTACATGCATATATCACTTATACCATAAGATTTATATTATATATGGGGGGGGGGGGGGTGCTCTGATTTCGCACACAAACTCAATCCCCTCGCAGAATCCGTTTCCTCGGTCTCTTTCCCCCACCCCACCTCTTCAGAGCTATGGAGCGGAAATGAGGGGTGGGGGCGTAGCTGTAGTGTTGACAAAATGCTAAAGTACCAATTTCAGCGTTCGCAGGGATTGTAACCCGCCAATCAGACAATCGAAGAATCCGTGAAAACCTTTGGAGCGGAAACGAGGTGTGAAAAGACACACCCACTGGGTTAGGCTGCTGCAGTTGCTTTCTCGAGACGATCACATGTCTGGTCGGTTTCCCCGAGGTGTTCGTCCTGTTCCTCGAGTCGGGCCTCGAGAGTGACCAACCTCTTCAACAAGGAAATCGCGACGGGTGAATCGAAGTACGCGAGCAACAAGCAACGAGATATTCTGGCTAGCCGAGGACCATCCGCAAATCGGCAGTAATACTCATCGCAAATATTGAAACTCAGTGTCCCCCTGAAATGGTGTATTGAATGTTACCCCGCGCACGGTGGCGCGGGGAGTCCTGCTCTCACGAGGGCAGGGTTCCTGTTTCGATGACGTGACTTGCAGACACCTCTCGAAAGTCATCAGCGTCCGTAGCGGTCACAGTCTTCACAGGCGTGTCTTCGGGCCATCCCAGTCCTAACTCAGCAAAGCCGCGCTTTAGGACGTTCATCGCCGCGTTCGCATCCCTGTCCGTCTCGAATCCGCACGACGGACAGGAGTGTTCCCGTACCCAGATGGGCTTCGCTGTCTCCACACCGCACGACGCACATTCTTTGGTGGTGCCTCGCGCTTCGGCCTCTACGACGTGCGTGCCGTACAGGTCGGCCTTGTAGTCGAGGAGTGTGATGAACTGTCGCCACGCTGCATCTTGCTTGTTCCGAGCGTTCCCATCCTCTTGAAGCATGCCAGCGATGTTGAGGTCTTCCACGAAGACGGCATCATACGTTTTGACAAGCCACGTCGTCAGCTTGTGCTGGTAGTCCAGCACTTTCCGCTTGATGTGACGCTTGACCTTCGCCACTTCTCGGCGTTGCTTCTCGTAGTTGTTTGACCCCTTCTCCTTGCGAGACAACTTGCGTTGTTCGCGGCGCAATCGCTCGTACTCGTCTTCGAGATCGAGCCAATCCACGGTCTTGCCATCGCTGGTGTGGATATAGTTCTGGATGCCGAGGTCAATTCCGACGCTGTTACTCGCGTCCAGCGAGTCAACATCGGGTTTCTCGGGGAAGTCAGCATCGTCGGTTTCCAACCCGAAAGAGACGAACCACTCACCGGTCGTCTCCTTTTTGAACGTGACTTCTTTGATGGTGGCGTGGTCGGGAATCGAACGGGAAGACCGGATTTTCACCCACCCGATTTTGCTGAAGCGGACGTATGCGTACTTGTCGTGGCCCCTCTTTTCATCGAGGTCGAAGCCAGACTGGTTGTACGTCACGCTTCGGTACTCGCTGGGTGCTTGCCGCTTGAGCCGACCGACGTTGTACCCTTTCTCTTTGAGTTCGCTTAGGACAGTGAGGTT
Organism: Natrialba sp. SSL1; assembly: GCF_001861355.1. Taxonomy (GTDB): domain Archaea; phylum Halobacteriota; class Halobacteria; order Halobacteriales; family Natrialbaceae; genus Natrialba. Next base: position 6,354 of record NZ_MASN01000056.1, on the reverse strand, counting down.
GTGGTGGAAACGAGCGACGGTGGCTTGTGCGGCTTTCGAGTGAAGTTCCGCGAATACCGTCCACTTGCGTTTCCACTGAGGGAGTTTGTTGTTCTGATCGTACTCGCTCGGCTTGTCGTCTTCGGGACTGTTTGTGTAGTCCCAGCGAACGTGGTTGTAGAGTTGGCGATGAACGTCGAGATGGTGTTCCAGTCGCTCCGCTACCTTACTTGTCGGGTAGGCGCGGTAGCGGTGACTGTATTCCATTGCCATCTGCTGGTTAGGGATATGTTCACTTAATGGTTTTTTCACGAGTTGTCGGCTTCAACCCCGACCACGGTGGGTCGAGGTATTCGCCTCGCTGACCAGTATAAAGAGATTATCGTAGGGGAAGACAGGCCGCTTGGCGTACCCATCGTCATCAAACCGAATAACGCCGAGTGCTTCCAATCGAGTCAGTTCCTCATGGACGTTTTTTTTGTCTCGATCGACAAGGTCGGCAGTTTCACGGATACTTGAGGGTTCTTCTTCACGGATCACCCGAAGCAGCGCATACGTGCGCTCGTTAAAGATCTCTCCTAATACCTTCTCGTTGGGAACAGTGAGCCTGGCGGGTCTGTCAACAGATTCACCCTCTTTCAGCGACTGAATCGCCTCGAGTCCTTCTTCATAGACGTCTGTGCCACCGTCGATCGTCACCAGGAGTACGTTATTTGCAGTCATGAGTTTCAGTCCTCTGTGTCGGGGCCGAATTTCGGTTTCGGAATTTCGTTCCGGAAGCGTTCGTACAGTTCTTCGATTCCTGGAAAGTCGATGGTCTCTGGGTCAGGATCTGGGGCGACGTGGAGTTCGTGTCCCTTCGTATGGCTGTGTTGAATCGCCATATGGCGGTTGAATTCCTGTTTCACGGCACGCTTGATGTTGTAGACGTTCTCGTAGCCTTCTGGCGTCACCAGGTCGCCGTAGGCCGCGAGGTCGACGAGATACAGCGCGGTGTCCGCAGACACCTCATCCCGATACGCATCGAACGCGTCCTTGACCGTCTGGGAATCGCGGGCCGTGAACGGCGTGTTGTCCCAGATCTGCATATCGGTGAAGACGACGATGCGTTCGACGGGCTCACCTCGCTCGCGGAGGTAATCGATTGCCTTCCAGCCGTTCGTCGAGTTCCCGACGTCTTCGTCGATCGCCAACACCGCCGCTTGGCGCTGCAGGACTGGCGTGTCGACGTGCATCGGAACTGTCTGGGAGTCGTCGCCGAACCCGCCGACTTCGGCACCCTGGTCGGCCAGCATCGCACCGAACAACGCACCGATCTCCTTCAGTCGGAGCGTGCTGTTCGCGGACAGCGACTGATCCATCGATCCCGACAGGTCGACCGCGACAAAGGTATCACCGAATCCGCCAGGCACCGTCTCGACCGCGACATCAATTGCGTCTTCGAGCCACTGCTCGATCGTCGGTGCCTGGACATCCGCGTCTTGCAGCGCGGTGTAGGCCTGGTAGTACCGGAACGGGTACAGTGGCGCGTGTCGGACTGCCTCCAGGTCGAGGTGATTCACGACGGTGTCCTCCGGAACGCCGGCTTCGAGTATGTTCCGGAGGTTCCGGATCGACGCGAAGATGGGTAGCGTGTACTCGTCGTCCTCGAGGAGTAGTTCCCAGGCGTCTTGGGTGTTGCCGCGCTCGGAGATGACTGTCTCCCATGTGTTCGGCGCTGGCAACGGGTCGACGTCGGGGTAGTCGTCGAGTCCGCCACGCATGAACCGCTCGAAGAGCGCTTCCTGCTCGGCGTCGACGGGTGTGGGGTGAACGCGGTTGAAGATGTCGTGCAGCGTCACCTCGCGCCGCGACAGATCGTACTTGCCTAGCGTGTAGGCGTCGGCCATCTCCACTAGCGCGTCCTCGATCCCGCGTCGAAGCGGCCACGGTGCAGTTCCACCGAACAGCTGATCGTGGACAGCGAGCGCGGTGGCCGTCTCGTCCATCCGCTGGATGATCGCCGGTGCCCATTCGCGGATGAGCGACTCGGGGGAGTCGTCCTTGAACCGATCGTCGTTGGCCGCCAATACGAGTAGCACTTGTGGGATGTCCCGCAAGTAGAGCTCCTGGCGCGCATAGGCTGCGAGCTTCAGGACGAACTCCGGGTCTTCGTTTGCGGCGGCATCGAACTGGTGAACGACAGCAGCCAATTGCTCGTCATCGGACTCGTAGAACGATCCTTCCAGCAACTGATTGATCGTGCGCTTGTACAATGCGAGTCGAGGGTCGGCAGGCTCGAATGCTTCCCCACCTTCGTAGTTGGTGGTCCGCGTTGCCTCCGCGACCGTTTGCTTCGGCGTGTTGAATTCCATACTATCACCCGGAGCCGCAACAGACGACTCCGATCGCAGCTGCCCACATGTTCTGTGAGCAGCGAGTATCGGGAGAGAAACTTCCCGAACCAGCCTCGCTTCGCTCGGCTGGACGTTCCCGGCACGATTCGAACGTGCGACACCCGGCCTCGAAGGCCGGTGTCCTCGTGAGGGTCGAAGACCCGAACGAGGGCTCGTCAGAGTTCACTCTGACGGTGCTCTGTCCTGACTGAGCTACGGGAACACGAGTGGCCGGACAATTCCTGGAGCGAACGACGGGATTCGAACCCGTAGAGTGCTATCGACGTATTGCTCCAGATCGACGGCCACTGGCGACACGGCGACCGGAAAACTGTCGGAGCGGGATCGGTGTCGAGCGTCCTCTCGTACGCTCTTTGTCCGGGATGTTCTCGATGGACTGCGCCACCGACAGGATTTGAACCTGCGAGTTCCTGGCGAAGTAACGCTCCGACTCGACGGTCGCCGCGTGCGGTCGGGCAACCGGTGGTGCGACGGGCTATGACTCCCGTTGGTGTGCTTTGCGGGCGAAGAAACGCACCACCTCGACGACCACACGCTTGGGGAAAGCCGACCGTGACAGCGTCACGGATCCGTGGCTGCCCGCTATGTCAGACACGGGAAAACGCTGTCAGAGCCAGCCCCCCGAGTGCTCCCGAAGGGAATCGAACCCCTGGCCTCCAGTTTGAAAAACTGGCGTCTCTCGCCAACGGAGACTCCGGGAGCGCTGTAGGGACGAAATCAAGCGCTGAGGTGCGGCGGACACGCACGGATTACTGCAAGTGCTCGAAGCCCTCGAGTTGCCCGTGCGTGAACGTCACTTGATACGTGACGAGTGTCTCGAGATCCTCGAAGGAGTGTTTGAGCTTGAAGCGGCCGTGGTAGTCGTCTCGTTCGATCCAGCCGTCGTGGACTCGATTCAGACTGCCGGCCATGTAGCGAAAATCGTCCTCGTCGACGTCGTCACGGCTCGCGTATGGCCGGTCTTCCGGTGGGACCGCTTCGGTGTGCCACTCCTCTTCTATGAGCCGACCATCCGCCGTAATTCGAAATGTGGTCATGGTCGGTCGATCGATGCTTTTCGTCTGCCAGTCGACGTCCTCGGCAGGATTGATATCCTCTCCGCCCTGAAGGGCGAAGATTCCCGACCGCGTTGGGATATTGTGGTTTACGACGTGACCTGTTCTTGCGGTGCGAACGCACCAGTTTCCTTGTCAAACAGGAACGTCGATGGCTGTGCCAACCAGCCGTTACTCCTATCTCCCCCATCACAGGCGAGACTCGGAGATACTTTCTGTCGAATGTTCTCAGCACCGTTCACGTCTGCGTTCGCCACCGTCCCACACTCATCGCAGACGTACAATCCGCGTTCAACACGGTTCGCGTCCCGCGTGCGACCGCAACTCGAACATGACTTCGACGTATCACGCTCAGACACTTCCTCAACTGTGATACCTTCCATCTCGGCCTTGTATTCGAGCAGGTCGGTGAATCGGTCGAACGCCCACGAGTGCAGGTCGAGGTTGCCGTGTTTGCCCCAGTCTTTCGACTCGCCGCTCACCTCATCCTCACGGATTCCGGAGAGATCGCCCACCACGATCGTTCCAACGCCTTCCGCAACACACCGCCGAACAATGTGCTTGGAGAGTGTGTGGAAGTAGTGAGTACGCCGTCGAGACTTTTTCTGGTTCAGCCGGGTGGCCTGCTCAGAGTCGGAGTCGTCGCACCGAGCAATCCGCTTGCTGAAGTAGTAGTCATCTTGCTTCAGGCAGTTCAGCGGGTACAACTCGCTGTGGCCGTCCTCGTAGGCGAGTGCTGCAAAGTTGTTGATGCCGAGATCGACACCAACGGTCTTCTCACCCGGTGTGTCGGCCACGTCGACCTCGACTTTGCACACGAAGTGCAGTTCCCACTCGTCACCCGTCCAGATCGCTCGTACTTGTTGGACGCTCTCGACTGTGGAGAGGTCAACGTCGAGGCGAGTCTGGTATTCGCAGAGGATGAAGTCTGACCAGTATTCCTTGAGGTTCGACCCTTTCGAGAGTCGAACGCGGTCGTACTGGGTGTCGAGTTTGAAGCCAGCGGCTTTAAACGTGATCGTGCTTCGTGGGTGTTCGCCGCCGTGTTTGCGGTAGCCAGGCGGGTTCGCTCGTGTGTCTCCGTTGCGTCGTTTGCCGTACCAGCCGTTGAACGCCTCAGCGAGTTCTTGAAGGACTCGCTGACTTGACTGAGAATGCAGGTCACCGTAGCGTTCGTGGTTCTTGAGATACGCGGTGAGTTCGTCATGTTCAGGGATGTAGTCGATTTCGTCCCAGACACGACTGATTGTCCACCGTCCGACGTTCCAGAGTTTCGAGGCTGAGAACCCGAGCGAATCGAGGTCGTCAGACACCTGTTGCTGATTCCTGATGGAAGCAGTGTAGGTGCGGGTGACGACCTGTTTCGCCATACGTAACCTATGTAGACAAACCTACTTGAAGATATGGATTGTGTCGCGTGGAATATCCTGCCGTGGCATCGAGCAGTGGTTTGCGTAGGGTATTGTCGGATTCATCCCCGCCCTGAAGGGGCGAGGCTTTCTCCTTGATTCCCCGTAATCCCTTCGGGGTACTCCGGCAGGTGGACGTCGTCGTAGATTTCGACTGTATCGAATAGTCCCATTGTTGTCTTCCATTGCGGGACCAGGAATCGAACCTGGACCTCGGGGACATGAGCCCCGTGGACTGCCATCACCCTATCCCGCAGCACCACAATTCGGAACTCACTCATGGGCATCTCTCATTTCTCCACAGCTGTCCGTCCCTCAGGCTAGTCGGTTGGAAGTGAGAGGTTTCGGACTGTTGGAGAATGCTCCAGCCCGGATTCGAACCGGGGGTTCGGCCGTGAGAGGGCCGTGAGTTTGGCCGCTACTCCACTGGAACACTGGCCTCGCCTGAACGGGTCATCGGCGGAAATCACTTCCCAGTGTCACGATTCAAACCGAGTGCAGTCACCAATCTGCTTGTCTCACCACACGCCGTCGGAGCTTGCTCTGACGAGCCCCTTTTGCGTTACTCACGGGATGTCGGAAGATGCGTATTGCTCAGATCCTGACCCTCGCTTTCGGGGAGAGTGAGTTCACCAGCACCTGGTCACGGCAGGGACGAATGGCGGTCACCTCGTTCCGTGGAAGTATGCGCCGTCCTCGGTGACGCAGATTTCCACGCTTCCAATCGTGTCGATAGACGTTGTTTCACCGAGCGGGACGTGACGGAACGCTTCCTCCTCGCAGGCAGGGCAGACATTCGTTGTCATGACGCCGCGACCCGGATTCGAACCGGGAGACCGATAGCAGACGGCTACGGCATAGCAGGCCGCTGGGTTCCCCAATACCCAGTCGCGGCACAGTGAGTCGACGAGGATTCGAACCTCGGTCCTGTGCGCCCAAGGCACAGATCGTCGTCCGCTGGACCATCGACTCACGGGACTGCCGAGCGTTCGGCAGCTGATTCGCTATCTGTACGACTGTTTCCAACTGTGCAACCGCGACCGAGTAGTCGTGGTTGCGCGTCTCATCGCGGGGGCGTACTTCGGGTGCTCCCGGGAATACCACACCGGCTCATGTAGGTTGCAGACCGTTCCAATTTTCAGTATCTTTCAGTAGTACACCGTAAGAAACGGGTACACTGTTGGACGACTGGGCCGCGTCCATCACTACCATCCGCATTCGACTCGGGCAAGGCGACAGCGGGTGCTATGACAGCCGACCCACCACCAGTGGTCGCCGCTGCCTGTTCAGGTTCGTAGGCGACGATGCCAGATCCGAACGTGAGCCGCGTGCCAGCGTCAGAACTCGCTTCTGACGAGGATCGCAGTCCATCGGACTGCTCACCAGCGGAACGGCCAGCTAGCACGATTTCAGAATCCCCCGTATAGGAGGACGTGAAACCGTGGTCTAACTCGTCCGTCTCGCTGAAGAACACACGAGCAACGTTCAGCGCCCCGATGTAGTCCCGGTCGCCCT
>NZ_MASN01000055.1 GCF_001861355.1 Natrialba sp. SSL1 | reverse complement strand
GTCGCTCTATCGCCAACTGATTTCACGCCCTATTGCACCTCCCTTTGTGGGGTGCTTTTCAGCGTTCGTTCACACTACTTGTTCGCTATCGGTCTTGAGGAGTGTTTAGTCTTCCCAGTCGATGCCTGGGATATTCACGAGGGATATCCAACCCCCGATACTCTGGAGCTGACTCGTCTCTTACTCGTCGACAGTACGGGACTGTCACCCTGTTTCGTGCTCTATTCCAAGAGACTTCGTGTCGAGTTTCGGAGAGTGATCGTCAGTCCGAACACCACATTGCCCGAAGGCTTCGGTTTGGACTGTATCGCGTTCCTTCGCCAGTACTAACGACATCACATTACGTTTTCTTTTCCTGCCGATACTGAGATGTTTCAGTTCTCGGCGTTCCCCATTGCGCGAAGCAATTGCGGTGGGGATTCCCATTCGGAAATCCTGAGTTCTTTCCCTCCGTGCGGGTCCCTCAGGCTTATCGCAGCTTGGCACGTCCGTCTTCAGCTCTCAAGCCGAGCGATCCACCAGCTGGCACAGTAGCCACGTTCATCGGATCGGCGCTACACCAGAGGTGTAGCATATCGTGACCCGGGAACGGGTCCAGTGGACGCCTGGACTACACGTACACACGGTCTCATCTGCACGCCGGTAGACGGCCGGCCTGCATTGACCCTTCCCACTCACGCTT
>NZ_MASN01000054.1 GCF_001861355.1 Natrialba sp. SSL1 | reverse complement strand
GGCGAGCAACGATCCACGCCACAGTTCATCCAGTTCACAGACCGCGAGAAGATGCGACGACTCCACCGCGAACGTACCCGCCTGAACGACCGCCTTGCCGCGTTGCGCCGTGGCGATCGCTCGCATACTGACGAGTTCGCCCACATCCACAGTGAGTACGAGCGAGTGAACAGCAAGATTCGACACAAGCGCGAGCAACTAACACACGACGTCGCAAACCAAGTCCTCGCACTTGCACTCGCCTACGACGTAGACGCCATCGTCCACGAGGACTTGCGGTCGCTCTCCCCGCCGAGTGACGAAGGCACGTTGTCGTGGGAATTGTCGTCGTGGGCGCGTCGAGACATCATCGAGAACATCGAATACCGGGCAGAGTGTGCCGGTCTCGTTGTTGAGCGAGTCTATCCACAGGGAACAAGTCGGTCGTGTCCCCGGTGTGGTTCGACCGGCCACATCTGCAAGTCACCCGACCACCACGAAGAACACAGGTGGGGCGGGCACTTCCGGTGTGATAACACGCGGTGTGGGTTCGAGGGCGACCGGGACTACATCGGGGCACTGAACGTTGCTCGTGTGTTCTTCAGCGA
>NZ_MASN01000053.1 GCF_001861355.1 Natrialba sp. SSL1 | reverse complement strand
GAGAAATGCTGTGGCCTACCCGATCGGGGCCGGACACAGCGAGATCGAAAGCGGAAACTTCGAATTACAGGCGGTGGATACCCGATTTCGTGTGGGTTGGTAGCAAACGAGATTCTCGGGAGGACGGGCAGTTACGGTCTCGTTTGCAGTGAACTGTCGAGATCGACGACTGTCGGCATCACCAACCGGTACCCGCTGTCAGTAATCAGTCCACTATTCGACTGTTACTCGAGGTTTCCGTCACTGGACGCAGGCTGTAACTGAGAGAAACGACCGGTATAGTATCGTCGTACCGGGAACAGAAGTTCGATCGTCGGCTGTGAACTCTCTCGAGTGACAACCGAATAGTCCCCACAACGATTCTAATACACTACTTCTACTGAAACCGTTCTCCGGGTTCAAGTGCCAATCCGTGATGAGTGGCGACTGGGCAACGCGTCACAGCGGCAGTTGCAGTAGAGATGGCGGAGCCTCCCCCGACGAGCCGTCGCTCTGCACTCGAGTTGCAGCCCAGTTACGGCCCGCCCGCGTGATGCGTGCCTAGTAACCCAACTAAAGGGTGTCATAGAAGAGTTCTCACACCGTGATCACGGTGCTTCCCGGATTGTCTCCACGTTCGTAGTTGGTAATTGCGATGACGAGACGAAGGCACAGAGCGAGGAACACCTGCGATCGTGCGTGAACGCGGCCTCGGGCGTGCGTTCGCCCGAGGCCGCAGTCCTTCACTGATTCGTTGGTTCGTTCGACTCCAGTACGGCGGTTGTACGTCTCATCCAACGTGGACTGCTTCAACTGAACGTCCTCGCTGTGTTGTTCGATACGGTCTTCGACCCTATACTCGATATCTTTCGGGTCGTCGGTGTTTCGCGCGTTGTACGGGGCGACTGGCACGACCCCTGCAGCCAGCAGGTGGTCGTGCCAGTCCAGCGTGTCGTAGGCACTGTCACCGACCATCCAAATCGGCTTGGCGACGGCGAGCGCGTCACGGGTGACGCGCATCGCCGTCTCCTCTGTCGCTTGTTTACTCTCTGTGAACTCCGCCGCAATCGGGATCTTTTGCCCGGTCGAGACGATTGTACAGCCGTAGCCGTGGTAGTACTCGTCGTTGGTTGGATCGTAGCACTTCGACGCGTCTTGATCGGCAGGCATCGCCCTCACGTCAGTTGAATCAATGGAGTAGGTCAAGTCGAGCAGGCCCCGCAAGGCGGCCTGCTCGACGAGGTGGTCGAAAATCTCATCGATGACGTGTTCGAGATCGGTGAGGAAGCGATCGACCGCGTCTCTCGACGGCGGTCGATCGAAGCCACAGCTGAGCCAGACCACTGTGTTGTTCAGTTCTCGCGCAACCGGACGAATGCCGTAGATATCCTTGTAGTAGCAGTGCAGAAACCCACGCATCATCTCAGGTGGTTCGTGATCTCGTGTTCGCCCCGTCTGCGCCGGGGCGAACACGTCGAACTCTTCGAGAAACTCGAAGGAGAGATGCTCAAACAGCGCTAGCGTCTCAGTCTCCGCGACATTGAAGAACGTCTCTACCGAAGGATCATCTTGCAGGGTCGCTGAGGCCATACCATCTCAGCATTCACCCTGCTCTCTGGTATGAGAACTGTTCTATGACACCCTC
>NZ_MASN01000052.1 GCF_001861355.1 Natrialba sp. SSL1 | reverse complement strand
TTGCCGCACCTTGATTTTCTTTCGACCGCTACACCAACCAGCGACAGCTGTAGCGTTCGGTTGTAGTGCATTCACTGACAGCGTCGGGACAACCTATTATAACAGTCAGACTCTCGTGAAAGGGTACCAGTTGCGACTCTAGACGACTTTGGGATAGGACCAAGACTTCTCTCACGTCCTATCTTGATTCAGCGAGAGACTCCCCGACCTTCCCGTGAGTGACGAGTGTTCCGACGCTCGGTCGGAACCGAGGATCGAACAGGGCGGTAGTGAATTGCGTAAGCTCTGTCGTGCGTTACTGCCCACACCCGCAACTCGAGCCGCACCTGATCAGCAGTATCGAACGATCAGTCATCGAAGAGGCCGTCGACGACGACATCGATCAGCGTATCGCGGATCTGATCGTATGAGGTCTCACCGTCCGGACGGGCGAGATCCTTTCGATGAGTCATGAAGACCAGCGATCGGAACAGTTCGTTGACCACCTCCGGATCGTCGTATTTGAACGACTCGTGATTCACCCACGTGTTATATATGTCGGTCATGCCAACCGAGAGTTTCTCGGAGATGTACTCACGGTCATCGTCCGAGAGTTGGGTCTGGAGAGCACGAATTTCGTCCTCGATAATGAGATTGTGGATGATCGGGTTCGATTCGACTTCCTCGAAGGTACGTTGCAGGACCGTCCGTACCTGTTCGTGCGGATCATCAACCCCCATGACTTCCTCCTCGATGTCGGTCTCGAACCGCGTCAGTTCCCGGTAGAGTACCTCGGCGTAGAGTAGTTCCTTCGAGTCGAAAAACTGGTAGAACGTACTGGTGCCGATCCCGACCTCGTCGGTGATGTCTTTGATGCGTGTGCGCTCGAGGCCGTACCGGACGAACAGATCACGGCCTGATTCGATCAACTCCTCTCTGATTCGCTTTCGTTCCTCGTCGCTGAACCCGTTCATTCGTTGGTTTGGTAGATATCGGAGCCACTCATGTATTAATTTGGTAGTTTGTCACGGCTTCCGGAGCGGTTCTCCGGCCCGAACCGGTAGGCGAGGTCGTTGTGCTCGCGTACGACGCCCGTTCGATTGGGGCCAATTCGGTCATCGCAGACGAGATACTCGAAGGTGGCGACCGACCGGCTGCCGTGGACTGGCTGGAACAGCGGCTTCAACGCGTCGACACCGGTGGCGTAGTGTCTCGGTTGCTCGTCGGTCGATTCCCTTAGTTTGACCCGTGCAATGGCCTTGGCGACACCGGTTCCCACACGCTTGTTGGACCCGAGGTGGTATCTCACTATCATCCCTATCACACTATTACTATGAACGAACGAATGGGAACCTTTTTTATTTTTCTATTCCTAAGGGGTAGGTAGGGATTATGACTGAGAAATCACTAATTACACATCAAATATTTGACTGTAATTTCAAGAAATTGAGGGCTGGCACTCAAGGGAATAGGTCACTGCATCGAGCTGGGGTGGTTGGATGACGGTTCGATCTGCTGGGACCGTTATCATGGTAATCTTGCTGGTCACATCGGGCATGTTTGTCGCTGGTGCTGGATCGGTGACTGCTGACGATTCTGAAGAAAACGGTGACGGTCAGGCAGAGATCGAACAGGAGTTGGCCCAGCTCCAGATGGAAATGCAGATGATCCAAGACCAGATGGAGGCGGGCAGCGTCGTTCAGGGTGAGCCAGATCTCGACCTGCGCGTTCCAAACCCGTACGTACAGCCCGGCGAAACAAACGAGGTAAACGTTCAGGTGATAAACGACGGTGAACTCGATCGCGGACCCGCTGACGCACGCGAGGCCGTGACGACGGCCCGGAACGTCGAAATCGAGGCCGACGCCGACGATACGCCGCTGACCGTCAGAGGCGGGACGGTCCCGGTCGGCCCCGTATCGGAGACGCAACCGAGAGAAGCCCCGATCGCCATCGATGTCCCCGACGACGTCGAGGCGGGCACGTACACGATCGATGCCGACGTCTCCTACACATACACGGAACGTATCGGGAGTTCGAACGTCTGGGAGGACTCGGAAACTGACTCCATCTCCTTCGACGTCGAAGTCGACGACGACGCACGGTTCGAAATCGTTGATGTCCGAACCGACGCCCAGATCGGCGATACGGGAGTCCTCGAGGCCGACGTCAAAAACACCGGGAATGAGACTGCAACCGACGTCAACGTCGCCCTTGAGTCGATGAGCAGCGGCCTCATGTTCGGCAGCATGGAACACGAGGCGACGGCCATGCAGGATTCGGCCCGGATCGACGAACTCGAGGCGAACGAGACCGCGACGGTGATCTACGATGTCTCGGTGATGCCCGATACCTCCGAACGACAGTACATGCTCGACGGGACGGTCACCTTCAAAACGCCTGACGGGCACGACCGCATCGACGAGAGTCCGATGGCGGGGGTGATCCCGCAGCCGGAACAGCAGTTCGGCGTCGGCAACATCGAATCCGACCTCCACGTCGGCGAGGACGGCTACCTCTACGGTACCGTCACGAACGAGGGGCCAAGCAAGGCTGAGAACGTGGTCGTGACGTTCACCGAAGAGTCCCCGACGCTGATCCCGATCGAGCGAAGCATCGCCGTCGGCTCGCTCGAGCCGGGCGAGGACGAGGCGTTCCGGCTGCCACTGTCGGTCAGCGGCGAAGCCGAGGCCGTCGACCGGGTGATCGACCTCGGGGTGCAGTACCGCAACGCCGACTTCGATCAACGCATGTACGAGGACATCGAAGTGATGACCCACGTCAACGAACAGCGTGACGAATTCATCGTCGATGTCGCCGACCGCGAGATCGCCGCGGGCGACGACCGTACCCTCGAGGTCGACGTGACGAACAACCTCGACGAGACGGTAACCGACATCGAAGCGAACCTGTTCGCGGACGATCCGCTCAACAGCGACGACAACGACGCGTTCGTCGAGGAACTTGAGCCCGGCGAGACGGTCACGCTCGTCTTCGACCTCGACGCCGACGGCGGCGCGACCGAGAAGACCTACCCGATTTCGATCGACTTTCGGTACGATGACGCGTCCGGAACCAGCCAGCTCTCGGATACCACCCGGATCGCGATCGACGTGGTCGAAAGCGGAGGAAGCTTCCCAGTCGGTCTGATCAGCGTGCTCACGCTCACCGGGCTCGGAGCCGGCGCGTACGTCTTCCAGAGGCGATAGATGCTGGACCCGAGCGACCGAATCGAGGCGGGCGTTGATCGCCTCAACGAGATCATTGTCTCCCGTCCGAAGACAACCGTTGCGATCTTTCTGGTATTGACAGCCGTCTTCGCGGGTGGGGTGATGCTCGTCGAGACCGAGACGGAGGCGACGGACGCGTTTACCGAGGGCCTCGAAGAGCAACAGGCCCTTGACGCAATCGAAGAGGAGTTCGACGATCCGTTCACGGTTGACGACGAGTCGACCCAGCTCATCCATACAGGCTCGAATGTCTTGGCCCAGGAGGAGCTAGTCGCCAGTTTGCGGGTGCTCGAGCAGGTTGAGGAGCGCTCCGAGTTACGGATGTCGGGTGCAAGTGGGCCGGCACCGATCGTCGCCCAGACGCTCGACGAAGAAGCGACGACGGCAGCCGAACAGCGACGGGTCGTTGAGGGAGCATCACAGTACGAACTCCGGGAAACGATCCGGGCACTCGGTGACGAGCCTGGGTTCGCAGGTATTATCGGCGAGGACTTCAACCCGGAGGAACCGTCGGCGTCGGCGTCGATCACTGTCGTCTACCACGACGTACCGCCCGAGTTCGACGACGAAGACCTCGCCGACCTGCAGCTTGCGGTCCAGTCGATCGCCGAGGAAGAGAACAACGACATCGTCGCGTTCGGCCCCGGGATCATGTTCGACGAGTTCGAGCACGTTATCGGCGACTCGCTGGCAATCGTGATGCCGGTCGTCATCGTGCTCATGCTCGGGTTCCTCATCGCGGCCTACCGGGATCCGATCGATCTCGGCCTCGGGTTGCTCTCGCTCGTGTTGACGATCATCTGGACCTTCGGCTTCCTCGGATTCGTGGGCATCCCGTTCGATCAGCAGATGATCGCCGTCCCCGTCCTGTTGCTGGCGGTCGGGATCGACTTCGGGATCCACATCATCAACCGCTATCGGGAAGAGACCGCTCAGGGGTACGAGCCGCTCGCGGCGATGCGAGCCGCGAACGGCCAGTTGATGATCGCGTTCGTCATTGTGACGGTGACGTCGGTCTTCGGCTTCGGCGCGAACGTCGTCTCGGACCTCGAGCCAATCCAGAACATGGGGATCGCGGCCGGGATCGGGATGGTGTTCACCTTCCTCATCTTCGGGATCTTCCTGCCCTCGCTGAAGCTGATCGTCGACGACTTCCGAGAGCAATACGGCGTGCCGGAGTTTAACTCCTCGCCGATTGCCTCTGAGGACTCCTCTCTCGGGCGTCTCTTGACCTATCCGGCGATCGTGAGCCAGCATGCGCCAGCGATCTTCGTAGTCGTCATCCTCGTCCTTGGCGGCGGGATGGGCGTCTACGGCATGGGTGTCGACACCACCTTCGACGACGAGGACTTCCTCCCGCCCGAAGAGGAGGCGTGGTACGTCGAACACGTCCCCGAACCGTTCGCCCCCGGTGAGTACACCACCACACAGACGATCAACACGCTCGAGGAGCGGTTCGACGCCGACCAGGACAGCACGATAACGATATACGTCGAAGGACCGTTCGAAGAGGACCACGCGCTCGAGGCGCTGGATCGAGCGGGCGACGATCCGCCAGACAGCCTGGCCGTCGGGCCAGGTGGCGGGACCGACGAGCAAAGCATCATCACGGCGATCCACTCGTACGCCGAACAGGACGAGGAGTTCGCCGCGCTCGTCGACCGAAACGATCGGAGCGGCAACGGGATCCCGGACCGGAACCTCGATCGGATCTACGACGAACTGTTCGCCGCGTCCGATAACAACGCCGAGCAGTATCTGACGGACGACCGCGGGGCCGCCCAGATCGAGTACGTCATCGACGCGGAGGCCAGCCAGGAAGAGGCGGCCGAGGACGGCGCGGCGTTCGCCGAGAACTTCCATCACTCGGCGACCGCGACCGGGATGATCGTCATCTTCGACGCGATCACCGAGATGATCTTCGCGTCGGCGATCGACGGGCTGGTGCTCGCGCTCGCACTGTCAGCGATCTTCCTCGTCGTCATCTACGGAATCGTCGAACGGCGGCCGCTGCTGGGCATGGTCAACCTGTTCCCGATCGCGATCGCCGTCGCCTTCCTGATCGGGACGATGCGCCTGCTCGAGATGCCGCTCAATGCGATGACAGCGACGATTTTGGCCATCTCGATCGGCCTCGGGATCGCCTACACCGTGCACACGACCGCACGGTTTATCGACGAGTACGGCAAGCACGGCGACCCGCTCGAGGCGATGACAACGACGCTGTCGGGAACCGGCGGCGCGCTGGCGGGCAGCATGGTGACGACCTCGCTCGGGACCGGGGCACTCGCGCTTGCGATCACGCCAGTACTGGGTGACTTCGGGATTCTGGTGGCGATGAGTGTGTTCTACTCGTTTGTCGCCTCGGTCGTGGTGTTGCCCTCGGCGCTATTCCTGTGGTCGCGCTACGACAAGGCTGAACGCGGGTTCAGGGACGTGGTACCCGGACTGTAACACCCATTCACTGACGCCATTCCCGGAGGTACGCTGCTGCTTTTGGAGAGTCCTCTTGTTCTAACCGCCACACCTGTTTGTGAGGTTCTCGAGCGTTTGGTCGACCCGCAAGCGAGTCGCCAAACGCTCATTCTTCGGTGCGTGGAGCACAACTGGTTTCTTCAGGTAGAACAAATCGTTTGTTCCACCTGAGGCGATTGTTTTCCGTATTTCGATGGGGAACTCACCTCCCTCCCACAGGTTGTCTCTAATCGTTTGGCCGACGTGAACGAGATCGACCTGATGAGATCGGTAGCTAGTATCGAAGGCGTCCATGAGGATTCTTTGTCACTGACGACCGTTGTGTCGTTAGTAATCTCCTCGTTCTCTTCGAGATCCTCTGCTACATCGTTCCACGTTCCTGTTAGTGTAGCCATCATATACTTCATGACATAAACCGAGGACAGAGCATGGCAACAAATTCACATAGTTCCGAATTGTATCTGGGCAAGAGAACGTCACAGAAAAAGTGACGTCAGTTCTCATACACACACTGCTCACGGTATCGCTGAAACTCTTTTCGAACGTCATCAATCCAGTCATCATTGTCTCTTGTGGTGCGTCGAACGAGTGCACCATTAGCCAGTAGAGTTGTCATTGCAGCCACAGTAGATGGATTACACGATTGGAATACGCCGTCATTCATACCTTCCTGAATGAGACTGGCGATATATTCTTCGAACATGGAATCACTCTGTGAGAAGTGCTCTCGATAGTCCTCACTATGGATCGCTCGAGTTCGAAGTTCAAACACCGTAGCTAACAATTTTTGTCTCCTTTCGCTGAGACTTTGACCAAAGAATATCTCAATGAGGTCAGCAAGTTGCTCTTGCGGATTGTTTGCATCCTCAGTAAACGACTTGGGGTGAGACTGTTTGAGGAACTGTTGCAGTGTATCGAGGATGAGATCATCTTTCCCATCGTAGTGGTGGTAAATGAGAGACTGGTTTTTTCAAACTCATTGCCGATTTTATTTATTGTGAGGTCTGCATATCCGTGTTTTCGAAGTGATTCTGCAGTTGCTGCGAGAATCTCTTCACGTGTTCCTGATGGGTTTTCGAACGGATTGTCACTCATAGATACCATTCTGTTCTGGTGCGCATGACAAGATACTGCTGACTCAAAATAAAAGACGTTGCGTTCATTTGTAGATTGCTCCACGAAGTCTAAGATCGTCTTGTAAGTCCGGTCAATCTCTTAAGTAGTCTGTTCTGTCGTGAACTCTTCTTCTCCCAAATAATGCATATCATTTTGCTACTCGAGAACAACTCCTCGAGTTGCGAGTTCGGCCTGGGTGGGCTGTGGGTGATGTGGGGGAAGTGTGAGTGCGCGGGGTGGCAGGTAGCGCGTGGAGTGCTGGCGAGACTGAGAGACGTCGATCGGCAACTACAGTCGGTGGTCGAGTGGCTTCGGTGGCTCGATGGTTTCGATGGTGGTAACACCGCGATTGACAGCGAGTCACCACGGTGGGTTCGAGCTGTCAGTGGGAGCCGACCGATGGCAACGAGGCGAAGAACGCCACCCCCAGGGTAACGCCACCCCCGTTGCCAACACCAGCACACCAACACCACATCGCTACCACACCAGCCCAGCACTCACTCCCACACCCACCCAGTGTTCCGCCGCAACTCGAGTCCAGGTGAGACAGACGGATCGAGTCGGCTCGGATTCTGGTGGATCTACGGGTGTACGGATCTCTGGTTCTACTCGAGTGGGGCCGAACCGAGCCACCCGCTGCCCTGCGGCCGTCACTGGGAGGTCGACGGGAGCGGGAGGGTACTCGAGTGGCGGTGGTGTGGTTACTGGGTGTGTGAGTTGTTTCGGGTGTTGGTGCAGTCGGTATCGTGACCAGTCGCGGACGGCGAATCGTCCCGCCCGTTGCGTCGGCGGTTGCGCGCCCGCCGAGCGAATCTTGGGGCGACACGACAGCCGCAGGGGCCGGCGATAGCGTCTGTGGGGCCGATGATGCTGGTTCGTGCGACGGGGTGGTCACAGCGGGGACAGTTGGGAAGCGATGTTGTGTCGGGATCAGGAGTGTAGTCGGCATCGAATCCGAGGGCAGCTTTGAGGTCTCGAGTAGTGTTGCTCTCGCTGCCAGCGTCAGCGTTGGAGTCCGAACCCGAGTCGGTATCGATGTCGTCACTCATAGCGACCACCGAGGAAAAATCGCAGTCCTGCGGGTAGTTGGGTGCTGTTCGGTGGGTATCGTGCGGGACGTTTATATCCCGGTCGGATGTATGTAATCATGGCTTCAACGCAAGTCGCGTTTTGGAAGCCACGTCTCGGGTGCTGCAACACCCGGGGCACTTTCGTACCCACGTTGTGGCTTCCGTTCTAATTGTTGACTGGTGATGACTTATATCTACCGCCGGAGTGGAAGAATGTGGTTGCTCGGTGCGTGTTTCGTTCGGATTGTACTCAGCCATCGCTTCCCGAGTAGCGTGCTACTATGAACACCGTCGAGGTGAGTGCCGCCGCGTTCCCCAGGCGACGAGAACGAATTCGCCGAGCACTGGCCCACACCAACCTTATTAATCCCTGATGGAACATTTTTGTAATACCGTCTCGTAATACCCACACGTATGACTACCGTCTCAGCAAAAATTCCCGATGACATGAAGGAGGAACTCGAAAAGGAAGATATCAACGTTAGCGAGGTTATCCGGAACGCACTCGAGGAGGAAATCACCAAACGCCGGCGCGAGAAGCTGAGACGGGATGTCAATTCCCTCCGAGAGAAGGTAGATGACGGTGTTGAAACTGATGAGATCGTTGGAGCGGTTCGCGAAACCCGCCAGGAGAACTAATGTCTGACTATCTCTTTGACGCAAGTTCGGTGGTAGAACTTCTCATTGGAGAAAGCGGCGTCGATGTGGATATTAGTATCCTGTTCGACGAGTATCTGCTCGATTTGACGATGTACGAGGCGGGGAATGCACTCTGGAAAAACGGCCTTGCTCACGATAATCTGACTAATTCCGAATTAGAAGCCGCTGTTACTATCCTCTCACGACTTGGTACAGAGGTTCGACTCGAGACCGTGAGTAACGAAAACCTCTCTCTAACAATGGACGTCGCCCAATCAAACGGACTTACGTTCTATGATGCGGCGTATCTTGCAACCGCAGAGCGTAATGATCTCACCCTGGTAACTGAAGATAGCGCGCTTCGAACGGCCGCACGTGAGCAAGAAATTCGAGTAGAGAGCGTGCGTACGGATGGCTCACTCTAGTTCTCACGTTCCAATCCGATAGCTAGCAGTCGGGATGTAAAAGTGGAGTTGTGTGGTAATTTACTACACACCCTGCGAAGCAGGCCGGTGGAGGGATTGTGAACTACGCCGAGACTGCTCGCTTCGCTGCGCGTCTCGTCTAGTTCAAATCCTTCTAGTAGCTCTTTCGCTCCTCACGTAATGTTCGTCGCAGAAAGAGCCGGTGGAGGGATTTGAACCCTCGACCTAATCCTTACGAAGGATTCGCTCTGCCAGTCTGAGCTACACCGGCGCGGTTCGAGTGCGTTTATTCGTAGGGTCGATAGCAGGCATAAGGATTGCGAATCGTCGCGGTCGTGCCAGTCTGTTTCGTGGAACGGCCTATCGCTCGAGTCGAACGTCCAGACAGACGTTGAGTTCGTGCGGAGCATACGATCGAACGACCCGCTGCGTTTCCACAGTCACCTCGTATGCTGGTTCCGCTGCCTCGCGGATCGCGCGCTCACCCGGCCCGAACGGGTCGTCTTCGTGCTGGATGTCGTAGTAGTGAATCACGCAGTCGTCACCTGCAATCGCAACCGCCGACTCAACGAATTCGTTCGCGCTGTGGGGCAGGTTCATCACGATGCGGTCTGCCCAGCCGTCGTACTCGCTCGCAACATCACGAACGTCGTCGCAGATTGCCGTCACACGGTCCGCGACACCGTTGCGGCGCGCGTTCTCGCGCAGGTATTCGAGTGCGTCGGGGTTTACGTCGACGCCGACACACTCTGCGCCGCGTTTTGCGAACGGGATGACAAACGGGCCGACGCCGGCGAACATGTCGAACGCCTGCTCGTCAGAAGCGACCTGCTCGGTGACTCGGTGGCGCTCCGTTGCGAGGCGCGGCGAGAAGTAGACTTCGGCAAGGTCGAGTGCGAACTCGCAGCCGTACTCGCGGTGGACGACCTCGGTATCGTCGCCCGCGAGGAGATCCCAGTCGCGAACGCGTGTCTCGCCTTTCACCTTCGAGGCTTTGTTCAGGACGGTGTCGACTGGAAGATCGGACTCGAGTACAGCCGCGGAAATGTCCCGCGCTCGTTCGTCGTCGTCCTCATCGAGGAGGACGGCGGTGCCGAGGCGTTCGTAGGACGGATCGAAGCCGAGGAGTTCGGCGGGGGTGGTCTGGGTGTCGCGTTCGCCGACGGTTTTGGTGACGAGTTCGGGGTTGTGGCTGGGGCTGTCGGAGTTGGAGTCGGAACCGGCGTCGGTGTCGTGGGTATCGTGCTCGAGCACAGCGCCCTCGAGTTCGAGCACCTCGCGAACGGCGTCGGCATCGCTGATCGGGATGTAGAGCCAGCCGTCCTCGACGGTGATCTCGTAGTCGTCTGCGATCAGGTCCGCGTCGGCGAGTGTGCGACGCGTGGCTTCGCCGTGTTCGCGGGCGACGCGAACGCACGGCACTTCCCCGGACATACCGGTAGTCACCGGTCGGTCGCCGTAACGCTGACGTTTCCAGTCGATAAGGATCGTACGTATGGGTGTTCGAATGCGGCTGACATCGGTCGAGACGGTGTACGAGGAGCGGTCGTGGCTGTTTACGGTTCGTGATCAGCACGGCGACCCGGAGGAGGTGATCCTGGTGCCGTGTACAGACGAGGAGGCTGAGACAGCATCCTCCTCGGAAACAGAGAGAGAGCAAGCAGCGGGGGAGGAAGCAGCAGTAGAGGAACCGACAGCTGAGAATCGCGGCGTCGAAGCCTGGGTGAACCAGTGTACCCACGAGTTCCAGCGACTCGACGTGGGACGGGGTGTAGCAATGCGCGACGGACAGATCATCTGTCCGAAACACGGGTCGATGTTCGACTCCTGTTCGGGCTACTGCGACAACGGCGAGGCCGCGGACACGACACTGCCCTCGATCGAGATCACCGTCGACCGCGGCGATGTCTACCTGACTGATGGCGACGTGACGTTCATGCACCAGGGCGGCATCGACGACGGGGACGACGGCCCGTCCTCGACCTCGCACCTGTCGCTGTGAGGCCCGCAGCAGAGCCACTGGAGGTAACAGCCAAATCCGGTCGCTGAAGTACGACCGCGGCGCAGTCACTGCTATGCTCACCTTCATCGGCCTCGGCCTCTACGACGACCGCTCGATCACCGTCGAGGGCCGGGAGGCCCTGCGAAGCGCCGACCGCGTCTACGCCGAGTTCTACACCAGCAAACTGATCGGCGCAACCGTCGAGGAACTCGAGTCCGCCCACGATATCGAGATCGAGGTCCGGGACCGTGCGGGTGTCGAACAACACCCCGAAGAGATGCTCGACGCCGCCGAGAACGAGGACGTTGCCTTCCTGACGGCCGGCGATACGATGATCTCGACGACGCACGTCGACCTCCGACTGCGGGCACACGAGCGCGGGATCGACACCCACGTCATTCACGGCGTGACGGCCCAGACGGCGACGAGTTCGCTCACGGGACTCCAGAACTACCGCTTCGGCAAGGCGACGACGCTGCCGTTCCCCTACGCCCACGGCGCGGACGGCTTGCCTGCGAGCGTCACCGACACCATCGACGAGAATCGCGCAGACGGCCTCCATACCGTGGTCTACCTCGATATCAAGGTTGGCCACGAGCGAACCGACGAAGACGAGTACATGACCGCGGACGTCGGTGCGGACCTGCTCGCCGAGGAGTACCCAGACCTCGTCGGCGTCGTCGTCGCCCGCGCGGGCAGTCCGGAGCCGCTCGTCGAGGCCGGGACGATGAGCGAACTCGCAGACCGGGAGTTCGGCGAGCCGTTACACCTGCTCGTGGTCCCCGGCGACTGTCACCTGCTCGAAGCCGACGCGCTCTGTGAACTCGCGGATGCGGATCGCGACACGCTGGATATCGTGTGAACTGACGGTTGAATCGAGCCGCGGTACGCACTCGAGTACACCCCTCTATCGTACCAAAACCGAAAGTTCGACCTGCAACACCAGAGAGAACAGCTACAACCGATCGATAACCGCTTTCGTCACATCCTCGGTCGACGCCTCGCCACCCAGATCCGGCGTTCGCGGCCCATCCGCGAGCGTCTCTTCGACTGCCGCATGAACCGCCGCCGCCTCCTCGTCGTACTCTAAGTACTCGAGTAGCATCGCTGCGGAGATGATCGTCGCGGCGGGGTTGGCGACGCCCTCGCCGGCGATGTCGGGGGCGGTGCCGTGGACGGGTTCGAACAGGCCGCGGTCGGGGCCGATGTTCGCGCTGGGGAGAAGGCCGAGACCGCCGACGAGACCGGCGGCGAGGTCCGAGAGCACGTCGCCCGCGAGATTCGGGCAGACGATGACGTCGAACTGCGTGGGGTCGAGACAGACTTTCGTCGCGAAGGCGTCGATGAGCACCTCGTCGGTGTCGACGCCGTTGTCGGCGGCGACCTCGGCGACGGTGTCCCGGAAGAGCCCGTCGGTTTCGCGCATGACGTTCGCCTTGTGCGCGATGGTGAAGCCGTCGTGCTCGCTCTCCGGGCCGGCGTACTCGCAGGCGAATTCAGCTAGCTGTTCAGAAGCGGACTGGGTCGTCACGCGGGTCAGCGTCGCCACGTCCTCGGTTAGCCGGTCCTCGTGGCCCGAGTAGACGCCCTCGGTGTTCTCCCGGAGGAAGACCAGGTCGGTCTCGGGACGGACGGCGTCGATGCCCGGGTACGCCTTCGCCGGGCGGATGTTGACGAACGAGCCGACGGCCTCCCGCAGTGGGAGGATTACGTCTGCGGCGGTCTCGCCCGCTGCGCCGAACAGCGTCGCGTCGGCCGTGGCCGCGAGCTCGTACGTCTCGTCGGGCAGTGCCTCACCGGTCTCTTCCTCGACTGCGTCGCCGGCGTCAGCTTCGGTGAACGAAAAGTCGACGTCCAGCGCCTCGAGCACCTCGACTGCGGCGGGTGTGACCTCCTGTCCGATTCCGTCGCCGGGGATGACGGCGATCTCGTGAGTCATGTCGACACCTCTCTCGGGCGGCGAAAAGAGGGTATCGATAGCGTCAACGTTGCTACTTCGAGTTGCCACCTCGAGTTGCTCTTTCTCCTGTCGCGTCGGCTCTCAGCAGCCGTACTCGATGCGCTCCTGTCGATCCGGCTCGCCCAGCGGGCCATCTGGCCCGACGGGCTGTTCGACGTGGACGACGGTTACCGACTCGACCGGCTGGTCGAACTGCCCGCTGACCTGCTCGCAACTGAATGCAGCCACCGGTTCGTAGTAGATGTCTCCAACATACCGGACGTCCATCCCGTAGCGCTTCCAGAGCGTCGACGGATAGGCGTCCGTTCCGTCCGGTGGCCGGTCGGCGCTCACGGTGGTCCCGTCTACGTGGGTCTCGATCGTCTCGCCCGCCTCACCTGACTGGCTCGACTCGAGTGTCGCGTCGATAGCGTACCAGCTGTAGGCGTCGGGCGGACTCGGTGCGAAGAACGACCAGCTACCGAGGTCCTCGTCAACGTCGGTGATTGCGGCGGGGCCGCCAACGCCGACGGCCGCAGCGTGCCAGAACAGCAGTATCGCGAAGAGACACACGACGAGGGCGGTGCTGAGCACACGCACACTGCGGCTCACGTTCAGCGTGGCCCACCAGCCCTGAGGTGATTCGGACGGCGTGGACGGCACGAATTCGGACGACGACACTGACGCGGCTTCAGACGACATGGACGCCATAGCATCAGCACCGCGTCCCGCTGTTCCGCCATCACCACGCGCCGGCCTGCCAGCCACCAGCCGATCCGGCGTCCGCGTTTCGACGAGGGACTCGAGTTGCCGCCAGACTGACGACGGCACGAACAACAGCAGGCCCGCGATCATGACGAGCGGAAAGACGCCGAGTCGCATCGTCGCAGCCATTCCCAGGTGTGTCCCGACGAAACCCGCCACGAGCGTGAGTCGGAGTCGGCCGGTGACGACGAGCAGTGCGATGCTACTCGAGAGCAGCGCGATCCAGAACCAGTTGACCGCGGTGAGGACCAGTGAGAGATCAGAAAGGGCGGAGCCGAGCGGTGTCAGGTACTGCTCGAGGTGGAGTGTCCGCTGGACGGCGATGCCGCTGAGCCAGGCGTCGCTCTGGAACTTGAGAATTGCGTTGGTGACGTAGATGAGTGTGAAGTGGACCAGAATGGTCGCGGTTGCGAGGGAGCAGGTTCGACTGTCGAGAACTAGCTGGTTCGTCCGCTCGTTCGCGCGCCGATACGCGTCGATCGACCACCGAGCGTTGAGCGGGAGAAAGAGCCCGAGTGCGAGAAACGTCAGCAGGATCGTGTCGCCGCCGTTGAGTGCCAGCGGGTTGCGGGCGTAAAGCGAGGCCGTTAGGACGAGCGCACCAGCGGTCGCGAGTCGCGTTCGGTAGCCGACGAGCAGCGAGGCTGCGAACAGGCCGGCGAGCGCGAGAAGCAGCGCCTGGAACCACGCAGCGCCCGAGAGGGCGTGGATCGAGACCGCCTCGAAGACGGGGTACGTTTCCGCGAGTGTGTCCCTGGGGAAGACGCCCTGATCGGTGTAGAACGTTCGCAGCCCCGGTAGTCGCAACGTAAGGAGATCAATGAGCAGCACGAGACCGAGTCCGATCCGAAACGCAGCCAGCGCTCGCAGGTCGATTCCGAGCCGGGACTCGAGTGTGTCGGTCCAGGAATCGGGTGCTGCTACCACTGCATGGAGTGTGGACGGTCGGGATGTCATCAGGGACCAGTCGGTTGACTATCCTGAGTTTTAGGCAAGGTAACAAGTGCTTTGTCCTCTGCTGGCCGGTGAGAGACTTCGCCTTCAGTCGGGCACAGTGTGGACAGGGCAGTACCAAAATGAACAGACAACCGAAAACAGGAACCGACAGCCGACGTAGTCCGCTTCTCAGTCGGCGTTCGAACTGGACTCGGACCCGGACCCGTTCGCAGTCGCGTCCGAAACGTAGGGAAGCTCGGCTGCAGTCTCCTGCACCGCGCCGGCGTTCGACTTCATCAACGCCGTCGTGTCCCAGACGCCCTCGACGAGTGCCTTACGCTGGGCGTCGTCGACGGTGACATCGATAGTGGTGTCATCGTATCTGACCTGTTCTGCTTCGATATCGATCTCGAGTTCCCCGTCGGGATTCGCGTCGACCCAGTCCTGCAGGCTCTGGATCGTTTCGCTGTCAGCCGTGACGGTTGGAATGCCAAGCGCCAGGCAGTTGCCCGCGAAAATCTCGGCGAAGCTCTCACCGATGACCGCATCGATCCCCCAGCGCATCAGCGCCTGGGGCGCGTGCTCGCGCGAAGAACCGCAGCCGAAGTTCGAGTTGACGACCATCACCGAGGAGTCCTGGAACCGGTCCTCGTTGAACGGGTGGTCTTTCAGGTCGTCGTCCTCGGTAAACCGCTGGTCGAAGAACGCGAACTCGCCGAGGCCGTCGAAGGTAACGACCTTCATGAAGCGCGCGGGAATGATCTGGTCGGTGTCGATGTCGTTGCCGCGGACCGGGAGGCCCGACCCCGAGACGTAGTTGACCTCGGGAATTTCGACCTCGTCTGTGTCGGTCATTAGGCAGTCACCTCCGCTTCCGGCAACTCGCGAACGTCTGTTACCTTCCCCTCGATCGCCGCTGCGGCGACCATCCGTGGGTTCATCAGGACGGTGCGCCCGTCCTTGCTGCCTTGGCGGCCCACGAAGTTCCGGTTCGAGGAGGAGGCGCAAGCCTCGTCGCCCTCGAGTTGGTCCTCGTTCATGCCGAGACACATCGAGCAGCCGGCGTTACGCCAGTCGAAGCCGGCCGCCTCGAAGACGTCCTTCAGGCCTTCCTCTTCGGCGGTCTGCTGCACGCGCTGGCTGCCGGGGACGACCATCGCGCGCACGTCGTCTGCGACCTGACGGCCCTCGACGATCCGCGCTGCGCGACGGAGGTCGGGCAGGCGAGCGTTCGTACAGGAGCCGAGGAAGGCCACGTCGATTTCGTAGCCGTCCATCGTCTCGCCGGGCTCGACGCGCATGTGCTCCTGTGCGCGGCGGGCGGTATCCTGCTTGTCTTCGGCGAGGGCTTCGGGTTCCGGGATTGGCTCTGAAATACCGATTCCCTGGCCGGGCGTAGTCCCCCAGGTGACGACCGGCTCGAGTTCGTCCGCGTCGATGTGGACGATGTCGTCGTACTCCGCGTCGTCGTCCGACCGAATGGACTCCCAGTAGGGCTTCAGTTCCTCGAACTTCTCGGGGTTCTCCTGGAAGTAGTCCGTCTCCGCAAGCCACTCGTAGGTGGTCTCGTCGGGGTTGATGTAGCCCGCGCGAGCGCCGCCCTCGATGGACATGTTGCAGATCGACATCCGACCCTCCATGCCCAGGTTTTCGATGGCCTCGCCGGCGTACTCGTAGACGTAGCCGACGCCGCCCTCGGTGCCGAGACGGCTGATGATCTCCAGAATGACGTCCTTGGCTTCGACGCCGTCGCCGAGTTCGCCGTCGATCTGGATCTTGCGGACCTTCTGTTTCTCCATGGCGACCGTGCCCGTCGCGAGCACGTCGCGGATCTGGCTGGTCCCGATCCCGAACGCGAGCGCGCCGAACGCGCCGTGGGTCGAAGTGTGGGAGTCGCCACAGACGATCGTCTTGCCGGGCTGGGTGAGCCCCTGTTCCGGGCCGACGACGTGGACGATTCCCTGGTCGCCCGAGTCCGGATCGGAGAACTCGATACCGGCCTCGCGGACGTTCTCCTCGAGTTCGGTCATCATTTCCTCGGCGGCATCCTCCTCGTAGGGGCGGGACTGATCCGCGGTCGGGATGATGTGGTCGACGGTTGCGTGGGTGAGTTCGGGGTAGGCGACATCGAGGTCGCGTTCCTCGAGCATGCCGAACGCCTGCGGGCTCGTGACCTCGTGGATGAGGTGGAGGCCGATGAACAGCTGATCCTGTCCGGTCGGCAGGGTGGTCACCGTGTGGTGGTCCCAGACCTTGTCGTAGAGCGTTCCCTCGCTCATTCTTCGTCTACGACCTCGTCAGAGCCGGTGTCTCGGCCGCGTTCGAAGACTCGGTTTGCGTCGTCGCTGTCGTTCGGCGGCGTGTGGGAGACGTCACGCATCGTCTCGGCATCGCTCTTGCGCTGGGAGCGGGACCGAGACCGAGACTCCGGATCTGTTGCAGCCGGTTCACCACCGTCCGTCGCGACGATCGGGCCGCGGTTGAACAGGTTGCCCGCCGTCTCGCCGGTGTAGGGGTTGGTGTGGCTGACCTCGCCCATCTTCTGATTCGCGTTCGTTCGATTTCGGTTCCGTTTCATTTCGGTCGACTGTGATTCGTTCGTGGTCATCGGTTCGTAGTTCGTCAGTTCCTGGTTCCTGTTTCGGGTCGCAATGCGCGCTGACTCGGTCGCAGTCTCAGTCGTCAGCCGGCACTTCCGCTTTCTCTGATTCGCTCTCGCTCGATTCCTCGTCCGCCCACGCGAAGAGGTCGCGCAGCCGCTCGCCGACCTCCTCGATCTCGTGATCCTTCTCGGCCTGGCGAAGCTGGTTGTAGCTCGGACGGCCGGCCTGGTTCTCGAGAATCCACTCGCGAGTGAACTCGCCGTTCTGGACCTCCTCGAGTACCTCCTCCATATTCTCGCGGACGGAGTCGTCGAGGATGCGCTCGCCGCGGGTGAGCCCGCCGTATTCGGCGGTGTCGGAGACGGAGTCCCACATGCCGCCGTTCCCGCCTTCGTACATCAGGTCGACGATCAGCTTGAGCTCGTTCAGGCACTCGAAGTACGCGATCTCCGGGGAGTAGCCCGCGTCGACGAGCGTCTCGTAGCCGTGCTTGACCAGCGCGGTGACGCCGCCACAGAGGACGGCCTGCTCGCCGAAGAGGTCGGACTCGACTTCCTCCTGGAAGTCGGTCTCGATGACGCCGGCGCGAGTGCAGCCGATTGCCTTCGCGTACGCGAGTGACCGCTCCTGGGCGTTGCCGGTCGCGTCCTGGTCGATCGCGAGCAGACCCGGGGTCCCCTCGTCGTTCTCGTAGTTTCGGCGGACGAGGTGGCCCGGACTCTTCGGGGCGACCATCGTCACGTCGACGTCTTCCGGCGGCTGGATCTGGTTGTAGTGGATGTTCAGCCCGTGGGCGAACTGCAGCGTGTCGCCGGCCTCCAGATTCGGCTCGATGGCGTTCTCGTAGACCGTCGGCTGGACGGTGTCGGGAACGAGCACGGACACGTAGGACGCCCGGGAGACGGCGTCTGCCGGCGTCTCGACCGTCAGCCCGTCCGCTTCGGCAGCGGAGCGCGAGGACGAGTCCTCGCGCAGGCCGACGACCACGTCGACCCCGCTCTCGTGGAGGTTCTGCGCGTGGGCGTGGCCCTGGCTGCCGTAGCCGAGCACGGCCACGGTGTCGTCGTCGAGGGTCGATACGTCTGCGTCGTCGTCGTAGTAAATCTCGCTGGTGAATTCGTCAGTCATCGTCTGCTGGTGCGTATTGATTCTGCGGGTGGCTCGCCGCTTCGGCGGTCGATTCGGTCGTGCTCGCGGGTGCGGCGGTGCTCTGAGTGCCACGGGCGAGCGCCGTGGTTCCCGTCCGGTCGATCTCGCGGATGCCGAACTGCTCGAACGTCTCGATCGCGGCGTCGATCTTCTGGCGCGAACCGGTGATCTCGATCGTCGCCGTCTCGGGACAGGAGTCGACGGTCTTGCCGTCGTACATGTCCGCGACGGCTGCGACCTCCGCTGGCTGATCCGCGTCGATCTTCACGAGCGCGAGTTCGCGTCGCATCGCGTCGGACTCGAGTTCGCGCACGGAGATGACCGGGATCAGTTTGCGCAGTTGCTTCTTGATCTGGTCGATGCCGGGGTCGGGTTCCTCGACGACCAGCGTGATCCGCGCGCGGTCGTCGTCGGTCGTCGGGCCGACGGTGAGGCTCTCGATGTTGAACTGCCGTCTCGAGAACAGCCCCGAAACGTCAGAGAGCACGCCGGGTTCGTGTTCGACGAGCGTCGAGATGACGGTCCGGCGCGGCTCTTGCTTGGCCTCGACCTCGGGGTCGATCCGGATGCCCTGCTCGTTGCGCCGCCCCGCTGGGGTCGGTCGCTCCTCGGGAGCGGGGCCGTCCAGGCCGCGTCGGCGTCCAGAGCCGTCTCCGCTCATAGCTGATCCTCCGCCAGCGCGAACTGGCCGTTGTCGCCGCCGCTCGGAACCATCGGGTAGACGTTCGCCTGCGGGTCGATGTGGACGTCGATCACCGAGGGGCCGTCTTCAGCGAGTGCGGCCTCGATCGTGTCGGCGACCTCGTCGTACTCGTCGATCCGGAAGCCGCTCGCGCCGAAGGCTTCGGCGAGTTTGTCGAACTCGGGCATCCAGCCGTAGTCCGACGCGGAGTGGCGGCCCTCGAAGAAGGCGTCCTGCCACTGGCGGACCATGCCGATGTACTCGTTGTTGAGCACGGCGACGGTGATGTCCAGGTTCTCGCGGACGGCCACGGAGAGGCCCTGTAGCGTCATCAGGAACGAGCCGTCGCCGTCGATGCAGACGACTTCCTGGTCGTCGTCGGCGGCGAGGCGCGCGCCGATGGCGGCGGGCAGTCCGTACCCCATCGTGCCGAGCCCGTGACTCGAGACCCACGTCCGAGGCTCGGTGAACGTCCAGTACTGGCAGGCCCACATCTGGTGCTGGCCGACGCCGGTCGTGACGACCGCGCGGTCGCTCGTGGCTTCGTCCAGCGCCTCGACGACGAACTCCGGTTGAATCGGTTCGTCTTCAGGCGCGTCGTAGGCCATCGAGTAGTCCGACTTCCACTGCTGGCACTGCGCGCGCCACTTCGTCGCCTGCGGCGAGGTCTCGACGGCGCGGGCGAGCTGGGAGACGACGGTGTCGGCGTCGCCGACCAGCGGGTAGTCCGCGTGGATGTTCTTCGAGATCTCCGCGGGGTCGATGTCGACGTGGATGATCTCCGCGTCGGGCGCGAACGTCTCGATGCCGCCCGTGAGGCGGTCGTCGAATCGGGTGCCGACGGCGATCATCGTGTCGCAGTGGGTGATCGCCATGTTGGCGTAGCCGGTGCCGTGCATGCCGGCCATCTCCATCGAGAGCTCGTGGTCCTCCGGGAACGAGCCGATACCGGGCATCGTCGTGACGACCGGAATGTCGTGCTCGATGGCGAACTCGCGGCAGGTCTCGCTGGCCTCGCCCTTGATGACGCCGCCGCCGAGCAGCATGATCGGTCGGGTCGCGTTCTCGATCCGTTCGGCCGCGGACGCGACGATCGTCGGATCGGCTTCCTCCGTCACCTCGTACGTGTCAGGCGTCGCCGGCTCGTCGGGTTCGCGGTCCGTCTCGGCGTTCGTGACGTCCTTCGGCAGGTCGACCAGCGTCGGTCCTGGACGCCCCTCACGGGCGAGCGCGAAGGCTTCGCTGACATCGGTGCCGACACGGTCCGGATCGGCAGCGAACGTGTTGTCCTTCGTGACCGGCGTCGTGACACCTGTCGTGTCCGTCTCCTGGAACGCGTCGTTGCCGACGAAGTCCGTCGGAACCTGGCCCGTCAGCGCGAGCATCGGGTCCGAGTCCATGTCGGCGTCCGCGATGCCCGTGACGAGGTTCGTCGCGCCCGGCCCCGAGGTCGCCAGACAGACGCCCGGTTCGCCCGAGACGATGCCGTAGGCGTCGGCCGCGTGCGATGCGCCCTGTTCGTGGGCCATCGTCACGTGCGTGATATCCGAATCGTAGAGCGCGTCGTAGACGGGCATGATGGCCCCGCCCTGCACGCCGAAGGCGTACTCGACGCCGGCGTTCTCGAGTGCGCGGACGACGGATTCGGCACCCGTCGTGACTGGCTTGGGCTGTGTGCCGTCACCAGTGACAGCCGCGTCAGCGCCGGTAGCGCCTGCGGTGGTGTCGTTTCCGTCCGCGTTGGCTGTTGCGTCCGCGTCCTGGTCTTGGTCCTGGTCCTGGTCCTGGTCGTCGTGCTGTTCCTCCGGTGGGATCGAGGTTGCGCGTTCGCTCATCGGTTCCCTCCCGCCGTCGTGCGGCGATTCGATCGGGTGAATCGCTGCGAGCGATACCGTTGTGTCCGTGTTGTCATCTGTGTCGTAACTGCTGGCTCTGAAGACGATGCGGCAAATTCGGGTCGGCGATAAGGAGTGATGTGAGGGGCTAGTAGGCCCCTACAATACGAATCGAAGCGAACGCGCTGCTGTCGCCCGACTGGCGAGCCGACAGCGAAGCGCGGACCGTCATTGCTGATAACGTAGGTCCGCCGATCGTTATAACTGTTGGGGGTGGGGTAATCGTTGCCTGCCGACACGGGCGATCGAGAGAGCAGGGGCTCAGGAGTGGGTGCAAACGAGGCGGTCATTCCTCAGATGCGCACCTCCTCGTGCTCCTCGTGATCGCGGTCGTCGCGGTCTCGCTCCGTGAATTCGTGCGCTTGCTCTGACTCCTGCCGACGGTCGACGTCAGCATCTTCGGCGAAGCGCTCCAGATCGCTGACCGTGACGCGGCGCTTCTCTGCGCCGTAGTCCTTGACGCGGCGGGTTACCGCCCGTACCTCGTCGTCGGTTGGATCGTAGCCGCGCTCGCGCAGTCGCTCCCGTACCGAGTGGGTGCCCGTATGTTTGCCCATGACCAGTCGGCGCTCGGCACCGACCATCTCGGGAGTCATTACTCCGGGCTCGAAGGTATCGGAGTTCTCGATGACGCCGGCGGCGTGGATGCCGCTCTCGTGGGAGAAGGCGTTGTCGCCGACGATGGGCTTGTTGCCCGGCGTCGCCATCTCGCTCTTCTCCTCGACGATCTCGGAGAGTTCGGTGATGCGCGTGGTGTCGATACCGGTGTCACACTGGTAGAGCGACTCGACGGACATGACGAACTCCTCGTAGGCGGCGTTGCCGGCCCGCTCGCCGATCGAGTTGACCGAGACCTGCGCCTGATCGGCTCCCGCTTCGATGCCGGCCAGCGCGTTCGCGGTGGCCAGCCCGAAATCGTCGTGGGTGTGGACGTCGATCCGGGCGTCGGTGTGGGCGCTGATCTTCTCGATCATGTCGCCGAACCGGCCCGGCGTCGCGACGCCGCAGGTGTCGGGAACGTTGATCCAGTCGACGCCGGCCTCGCTGACCGCTTCGACGACGTCGAGCAGGAACGTCTCGTCGGTTCGCGTCGCATCCATCGGCGAGAACATGCAGGTCACGCCCGCCTCTTTGATGCGTTCGACCGAGTCGACTGCGCGCTGTGCGACCTCCTCCCGCGTGGCGTGCATCGAATCCTCGATCTGGACGTCGCTGGTGCTCACGAACGTGTGCACCATCTCGACGCCGGAATCGAGCGCCGCTTCGATGTCGCCGTCGACGACGCGGGCTAACCCGCAGGTTGTCGTCGACGTCGAGGAAGCAATATCACGAACGGCCTCGAACTCCGCGTCCGAATTGACCGGGAAGCCAGCCTCGATGACGTGGGTTCCCATGTCGTCCAGAATCGCGGCGATCTGCCGTTTGTCGTCGTAGGAAAACGACGTTCCGGGTGACTGTTCACCATCCCGGAGGGTGGTATCGAAGACACGTGCTGACTCAATTTCGTCAGTGGAATCTAACGTGCCCTGGAAGAACTCGACCCCCCTGATTGGTATCAGAGGATGGGCTGTCTTGGTGAGACATTGTATCCGTTCCCAGGGAGGAAGTGGTATATAAATCTGGTGCAGAAAGACCTCGATTTGCGTGCCGTGATGAATTATTACAGATGTCTCGTCTACAAAACCGACAGACAGCGACGCCTATAGTGTGTTTATATGCCCTAATAGAATACAACGTCGGCAAGCCGATTTGTCTATTCGTCGGAACAAAGGTGACCAAATTTGCCTCGAATCCACGGCCGATTTGCTGGCGCGCGCAACTCGATGGACGTTCGGTCACTGACGTCCGACCAATCTGCCCTGGAGTAGTCCTTCGTCCAATAATCGACTCCCACAAGAACACGTGTCCAAGGAGGTCACCGAGAAACAGATGAACGAACGCCGGGAAACGATCCATTCGACGCATCGGAAATTCTCAGCCGAGACGTTCACTCATCGACGTATCCACTCATCACCGCTGCCTCATCACTTCCACTTTCATCACCACCACCGCCATCACCACCACCGCCATCACTACCACTGCATCACCACCACCGCCATCACCACCACCTCCTACTCACTCTCGAGTGCCCCCCGACGCGCTTCGTACTCCTCGACGTACTGTCCCTCACAGGAACGACAACAGAACGTCTTTCGCTCCCCGTCGACCGTCGTCGTCACGCCACCGTCCGTAATCTCCTTCCCGCAAAGGACACAGTCGAGGGCAAACCCAGCCGCCGACAGCGCGAGTCGCCGATCGGAGCGAGTGAGCGGTGTCACGTCGTACTCGAGTACACGCGAGAGATCGAGTTCGGTCGCGAGCCAGGAGCGGACGTTGCCACCGGAGATGGCGGCGTGGACGAGAACGTGGCCGTCCATGCCTTCGAAAACGTGATCGACGCCGTCGAGGGTGGTGGCGGCGTCGTAGACATCGGCGACGGCGTCGGGTTTGGGGTGGAGGTTGACGAGGACGGCGGTTTCCTGGCGGAGCGTCGAGCGGTCGATGTCGACGGTGAAGCCCTGGATGACGCCCTGCTCCTCGAGCCGCGAGATGCGGTCGGAGACGGCGGGCGGGGTGAGGCCGACGTGGTCGGCGATTTCGTTGTAGGGCCGACGGGCATCCTCGGTGAGCAGGGAGAGAATTTCGAGGTCGGTGTCGTCGAGGTCGCGCATGGTCGTCTCTCACGTGGGCAAGCGGGTAAAGACTGCGCTGAGAGCGGATTGCGGACGGCGGTGGCACGGAGTCGGAACTCGTGTTCAGATGCCACCTACGCGTGTCGGTATCACCTCGTGTGCAGGTACCAGCATTTTACGCCCGGTTGTGGGAGCACTGTCCATATGACCAGCGACGAGATCACCGACCTGCTGACCGAAGCCTACATCGACGAACTCGAGACCGTGATGAACTACCTGACCAACGCCATCGTCCTGGACGGCGTCCACGCCGAGGAGGTCAAAGAGAGCCTCGAAGCCGACGTGCAGGAGGAACTCGAGCACGCGCGCCAGCTCGGCAACAGACTGAAGCAACTCGAGGAGTCCCCGCCAGGTTCAGCGGCGTTCGAGGCGAGTCAGTCGAGTCTGCAGCCGCCCGAGGACACGACAGACGTGCAGTCGGTCATCGAGGGGGTACTCGAGGCAGAGGACGACGCGATCGAGACGTATCGGGCGCTTCACGAAGCCGCCTCGGAGGCGAACGATCCGGTGACCGAGGACGTGGCGGTGTCGATCCTCTCCGACGAGGAAGCCCATCGGACGGAGTTCCGCGGTTTTCAGAAGGAGTTTCCGACGGACTGACGCGTTATAGTAACAACTGCAACTATTTACACACTGATCGCACGACAGCTGTGCGATCAGGTGTGCATTGACTTGCAGTGGCTACTATAGCTGGCACTTCCGCGGCGCTCGCTCAGCCGACGACGCGAGCCAGAGTGATGCGGCGCGCGAAGACTCTCTCGCAGAGGAACGTTTTTCTCGTCGCGCTCCCACGAAGCGCACATGAGCGACTTCGACCTCGATCTGCGGACGGTCGAGGAACATATCGACGAGGAACTCGATATCGAAGGGAGCATCGTGCTCGGCGTTCTCGACGGGGAGACGCCGGAAGACGAGTGGGTCGAGGCGATTTCGAAGGGGAACGTGCTCGTTCTCTGCGTCGAGGGTGACGTCAACGAACTGGCGTCCGGTTTCGCCCGCGACGTCAAGGAGGCAGGCGGGAATCTCGTGCACTTTCGTGGATTCCTGCTCGTAACGCCGCCGGGCGTCGACGTCAGTACGGATCGACTCTGAGCCGGCTCCCGTCCGATTCATTCCTCCTGCTTGCCCTTCGGAGAGTGGCGTAGCGTGACCTCCTCCTCGCCGTTTACGGAGAGGGATCGAAGATCCCTCAGGCAGTCGGGCTACGCCCGACGACGGCGAGGCTTCCCACGAACTGAGGCCCGCTGCGTTGGGAACTTCCGTTTACACACCGACGGGGTGCTGGCGGGGCCACGCCGCCGTTACTCCTATCCGGCAGTGGGACCGAGGTTCTGCCCTGCTGGCTCGGAGTTATCTGGCTTGTTTTACGTCGGTCAGCACCCAGTACGGCCACAGAACACGTACGTCTGTGGTGCGGCGATTCACGTCCGCCGTAAAACGACGGGATTCTCTCGCCTCAAGAAGATAGCCGTTCGACGGTCGTAGTGATACCCATCTCGCGTCTCACCGCACTCACCCGCCCACAACCATACCCGTCCGGAACGCTGAATCGCGAACGGCAGGAGTGACAGCACAGCGGTCAAAACAGTTAGGGAAGTGGGCTCGCATCTGTCCGTATGGGACGATACGGCTCGCTAGATTACGCCCGGTTAACCAAAGGCGGCTTCTTCCTGGGGCTCGGTCTGTTCGTTCTCGGGGCCACCGGCGAACTCGTCGGTCACCTCGTCTACGGTTCGTTGCCCGCCTGGGAACACACGCTCTTTTTCTACGCCGAGGTATTCGGCCTCCTTATCGGCTTTTTCTCTCCGTGGGTGTTCGGCGTCCTGCTCCCGCTCACCGAGTAGTGGACGCTGCTCGCTCGCGAGCGCTCGGTTATCCGTGCAAATCCGACTGACCGGTTATCCGTGCAAACCCGACTAACGTGAGGACGGCGACACGAACGTAACCACGTGTCCGTCCGGATCCCGAACGACCACGCGTTCGGCGGACTCCTCGTCTACCTGTCGTACCTGCTCTGCCACCGCCTCCAGCGCAGCAGTCGGTTCGTCGGTCTCGAACCCAAGGTCGACGTGAACCCCGCCCCGGGCATCCGCAATTCCAAGATGGGGCTCCCACAACTCGAGTGCCATCGGGCCGTTCATCCGGACGCGTTTTCTGTCGTCGCCGATGTCGACGGTCTCGAAGCCGAGGTCGCTGTAAAAGGATTCGGCGCGCTCGAGTGACTCCACTTCGAGCACGACCTCGAAGATGCCGTCGATTCCCGGGCCGGCGACATCTTGCTGGCCGAGTTCGACACAGTTGCCGTCGGGATCGTAGAGATAGAGCGATCGGACGGGGCCGAACTGCGCCTCGTCGAGGTCGTATCCGGCTGCCTCGAGTCGATCCCACCAGTCGTCGTACTCCCCCTCCGGAATCGAGAACGCGTAGTGGGTGTGCAGGCCGCCGCGGGGTACGCCGTCGGGACGGCGCAGGACGAGGTTCGTGTCGCCGGCCGCGAGCGCGAGTTCGTTCTCGTGGCCGGACTCGCCCGCGCAGTGTCTTTCGTCGTTCGCGTCTCGTCGTACCGACAACTCGAGTACATCCGTATAGAACTCCCGCGCTGACTCGAGGGACTTGACCTCGAGTCCGAGCCAGGAGAGGGTAGTGAGCATAGCGGCCCTTCTTTGGAGAGAGGTATAGAGGCATCGCCGAGTTCGGGCGACTGGGTCGCGAGAGTGGAACGCGGACGACGGGATTGCGGGGTGGAGTGCGGACGACGAGAGAACGGGCGTCCACGGTAGTTGCCTGTCACGTTTATGTGACGACCGCCCGTAGCGATCAGCATGGCATTTCGCGTCGACGAACGCGCGAGCGAGTTTCAGGTGATCGATCGGTTCGACGGCGGCGTCGGCTGGATCGCCCACCCCGACGAGCGCATGCAGCGTGCGAGCCACGCCCTGGTCGTCGACGGTGATCAGACCCGAAGCGCGTCGGGCAAGGATGTCTGGGTCTTCGACCCGGTCGACGCGGAGGGACTCGACCAGTTGCTCGCCGAGTACGGCGAGGTTGCCGGTGTCGTCGTCCTGCTAGATCGACATACACGCGACGCGGCGGCGATCGCGAACCGGCACGACGTGCCGGTCTATTTGCCGGCCACGTATGAGGATGTCTCAGAGGAGATCGACGCCCCGGTCGCACGCTTCACCAGCGAACTCTCCGATACCGGCTTCGAGGCACATACGGTGGTCGACAACCGATTCTGGCAGGAGGTCGCGATCTACGACCCCGAACGCGGAACCCTGCTCGTCCCCGAAGCGGTCGGCACGGTTTCGTACTTCCTCGCCGGCGACGAACGCCTCGGTGTCCATCCGATGCTTCGGCCCGTCCCGCCGACGGACGCCCTGAGCGGGTTCGCCCCCGAGCGCGTCCTCGTCGGCCACGGCGCAGGCGTCACCGAGTCCGCAGCGGTTGCACTCGAGGAGGCACTGTTGAACGCCCGGCGTGGTGCACCGCGGGTGTATGCCGGTGCAGTGAGGCGGTTGTTGCCGGTGTAGTGCGGCGGTTGCCGACAGTTGCTCGACAGTTGCTCGCCGGGAGTTCTGCGCCCAGACCTGGGTTTGGATCTGAGTCTGGGTTTAGGCTGGATCTGCGCATGGACTCGGGTCAGGGTCTGGGTTTGCCGGGGCGTACATCTAACTACGCGCTCCGCGTAGGGACCGCCCACATGGTGTACATCACCCGCGCACTCGTCGACGTCCTGCTCGATCTCGCCAGCGATGCGGATCCGGATCGCGTGACGACCGGCGTATCGGTGACACCCGCGGGTGAGCTCGCGGGCGGCGGTGCGGGCGCAATCCCACCCGACACGCCCGTCTTCACCGATTTTTACCTACCCGATCCCGGGAACGCGATCAACGCCGTCTTCGGCGTCGATCTCTCGACACCTGCGCGCCAGGCCCAGGGACAGTTCGTTTCACATCCGCTACGCGAACTCGAGGTGACGAAGCGAGACGACCTCGCACAGGTGGTCTTCGTCGCGGTACCGCCGTGGTCGGACGACGAGGATTCCTTCGGTGCGTTCGACCGGTCGGGGAACCGCAAGCCGCTCGAGATTATCGACGCCGAGCCACCAGAGCAGTCGCTATCCGGCTAACCGCAGGAATTGATGGGTCGAAGATGCAAACGCGTCCACCGAGACGGTAAGCAGGCCACCGATCTTTGTCTCGGACAACACTCATACCCCGCAAAATAGTCGATTTGTGGCCGCAGTGGTGAGAACGACACCAGCAGCGGCGGCAGCGAAAGCAACAACAACAGCAACAGCAACGACGACGGCCATCAGCCGCTGTACAGCAGTCTCACCAGCCGCTGCCGACAACGTCAACCGCCACTCGGCACGCCGCCGTCGATAATTCGGTCGATGATACCCCGACGTCCCGTCTCGCTGCGTTCGTCCTCCTCATCACGGTCTGACGATGGGAAGTTCGGAACGTGTGGCATGATTTGGTCGACCTCCGTGTAGGAATACAGTTTCGAGTCGGAAAATAGCATTGCCGAGCGCTGTTCGCCCCCTCCGCTCTCTACACACTCTCTTCGGTGCGCACGAGGACTACTCGAGATACCCGAGTCCACGAAGCTGTTCGGTGATCTCCTCGAACTCCGCCTCCGTAAGTTCGCCCTGTTTCTGGTGCTGGATGACGATGCTTCGCAGCAGGAATCGGACGAGGTCGCTCGTGCTCTGGAAGCTCGTTCCTTCGATGGTTTCGTCGACTCGGTTGGCGAGATCCTTCGGGATCGACACCGTCGTGTACTCGGTCATAGTCGATACTCCGTCGCGGGCGTCAAATGCGTATCGCCACCGAGAGATGTCTCCGGTTTCTGCATTCGGAATCGTGGCGCATCCAATTCTGCCCTGAAAACCGCACGGACTCCGTAGCGGTTTTTATATTTCGGCAGTCTATCGCATGGTATGGGAGTCCGGCCACCATCGAGCGGAGACGACGACGACCCGGAGAGTGTCGAGTTCGGAATCGCCGCCGTCGATGCGCACCTCCGAACTGCTGACCTCTCGTTTCCGGCAACGAAAGACGACGTCGCAGCAGAGCTCGGCCACGAACGCGTTCCGTACGACGTCCACGGAAATGACGTTACACTGGGCGAAATGCTCGACGAGGTCCAGGCGCGCGAGTTCCGCTCGAGACAGCAGTTACTGAACGAGTTGCACCAGCCGTTCGAGGAATATCGCAAGGAGCATTCGGGTGGGATGTTTCAGCAGGTGCGGTCGATGCTGCCGTTCTGAGTTTGAGTCTCTGAGCGTCCGTTCTTGCCCGCTCTGGGCGCGTTGAACGCAGTACGTATTGGATGCTCTGCCCCGGAGAAGAGAGAAGAGAGATGAGAGACAAAAGACGAGACCGTCGCTCGATTACTCGTCGTGTTGTTCGCCGCCGTCGTCATCGTACTCGAACGCGCGATCACCTTCTGTTGCCGGCTGCTGGTCGCGTGCCTTCCGCGTAATCTGCTCGAGTCGCCGCCGCTGCTCGCGATGCAGGGTCACGAGCATGTCCGAGAGGACGCCGAACATGAGTAGCTGTACGCCGAGTAAGATGGCGGCCGCCGAGACGAGCGCGAGAATCTCGTGGCCAACGCCGTACTGGAGCCAGCGCCAGAGCACGTAGGTCGCGATTGCGCCACCGGCCGCGATGCCGCCGATGCCGAGACTCCCGAAGTAAAACAGCGGGTTGTTCGTCTTCGCCAGCGAGTACAGCGCGAGGATGATCGTCCCGCCGTCTTTGATCGGGTGGAGGTTCGTCTCCGACTCCTCCGGTCGGGCGCTGTAACTGACCGGGACGACCGTCGTCTCGACGCCGTGTTTCACACACTCGACGGCGAGTTCGGTCTCGATCGTAAAGCCGTCCGAGTCGAGCGAGAGCCGATCGAACGAGTCGACGGTGAACGCCCGGTAGCCCGAGAGGATGTCCTCGTACGCTGCGCCGTGGATGAACCGGAACGAGCGATTGATGAGTCGGTTTCCAACGCCGTTCAGCGCCTTCATCGCGTCGTCGTCCATATCGGCAAAGCGGTTGCCGATGACGTGCTCGTAGCCACGGGAGAGCGGTTCGAGCATCGTCTCCGCATCCGCCGGATCGTACGTGCCGTCGCCATCGAGCATCAGGACGTAGGGCACATCGATGTAGGACACTGCTTCGCGTACGGCCTGTCCCTTCCCCTTGCCGGACTGGGTTAGCACCTGTGCGCCGTGCTCGCTTGCAATCTCTCGCGTCCCGTCTGTGGATCCGCCGTCGATGACGACGACGTTTCCATAGCCGAGGTCCTGAAAGTCGTCGATTACGTCACCGATCGTCGCCGCCTCGTCGAGGGTCGGAAGGAGGATACAAACGTCCGCGGCCGAAATCTCGCGCCGCTCGTCGGTCATGGCGAGCACGCCTCCGGTCTCGGAGGCCGGATCGACCGACTCTGCACGAGTTCCGTCATACTCCATCGCCAGTCACTCGTTGGGCGGTATGCAAAAGGATACTGATACGCTGGTTGCCACGCTGTCGAGGGACCGCTCATCCCCTCGCCTCCTTGGACTCTGATAACCCCAAACCTTGCTCCGCAGCGCTACCAGGTCAGCCCCTCGTACACGTCGAGTTTGCGCTCATCAATCTCAACCCGTCGGCCGTCGACGACCACTCGCTGTGCCATCTCATCGAACGACAACTCGTCGAACTCTGGCCAATCCGTCGCCACCACCGCCCCGTCCGCATTAGAAAGGGCGTCGTCCGGTGAGGCAGCGAACTCGAGTGCCCCGTCGAATCGCGTCTCCCCGTACTGCTCTCTGACGTTGTCCATCGCGACCGGATCGTAGGCGACGACGCTCGCGCCGCGTGATTGCAGTTCGTCGATCACGTCGAGTGCACGAGACTTGCGGATATCGTCGGTACCCGGCTTGAACGAGAGTCCCAGGACAGCAATCCGCGCAGAATCAAGTGAAACGTGGTCTGCGAGCAGGGAGACCAGTCGGGTCGGCTGCTCGTCGTTGACCGAGACGACGGCGTCGAGCAGGTCGGGGTCGTAGCCCTGCTCGCGAGCGCCGGCCCGGAGCGCGGCGACATCTTTGGGGAAACAGGAGCCGCCCCAGCCGAGCCCCGAGCGCATGAAGCGAGCCGAGATGCGGTCGTCGAGGCCGACCGCCTCGAGGACCTCGTAGGCGTCAGCACCGTACTCCTTGGCGATATTGCCCAGTTCGTTCACCAGCGAGACCTTCGACGCGAGGAAGGCGTTGTTCGCGTACTTGATGAGTTCGGCCTCGCGGACATCCGTTTCGACGAGATCCGTTTCCTCGCGTTCGAGGATAGGCGCGTAGAGGTCGCGGAGCGTCGCAGCGGCGGCGTCGCTCGTCGCGCCGACGACAACCTTGTCGGGTTCGAGGAAGTCCCGCACCGCGGTTCCCATCCGCAGGAATTCTGGATTCATCGCGAGGTCGAGACCCTCACCGATCGCGGTGCCGGACTCGCGCTCGAGGATGGGGCCGACGACGTCTTCGGTGGTTCCGGGCAGGACGGTGCTCTTGACGACGACGAGGTGATCGCTCTCGGCGTCGCTTTCGCCAACCGTTGGCTCGAGTGCACGGCCGAGTGACTCCGAACCGGCGCGCATCGGCGCGAGGTCGAGACTGCCGTCCTCGGCCTGTGGCGTCGGGAGACAGAGGAACGTGACGTCGGTCTCGCGAACGTCGGCGTAGTCGGTCGTCGCGCGCAGGTTCCCGCTCATACTGGGACCATCGGAATCGGCGTGGTCGGCGTCGGGACCGGCGTGGTCGGCGATTCGCTCTGCCAGCCCGGACTCGTGAATCGGGGCCTCGCCGGCGTTGATCGTCTCGACGATTGCCTCGTCGATTTCGACGTTGACGACCTCGTGGCCGAGATCCGCGAGACAGGCGGCGATCGTCG
Organism: Natrialba sp. SSL1; assembly: GCF_001861355.1. Lineage (GTDB taxonomy): Archaea > Halobacteriota > Halobacteria > Halobacteriales > Natrialbaceae > Natrialba. The sequence continues at coordinate 260,546 of NZ_MASN01000052.1, read as the reverse complement.
TTCCGACGTAGCCGCTGCCAATGATAGAGACGTGCATACTGTGAGTCGTACACGAGCAGACGAGCGACTGCGATTAGTCGTTTTTGGATCTGAAACCCTGTCGGATTGGGACGGCCGTAGACGAGAACGGCGGCAGTTAGCCGTCGAGGATCGTCTCCATCTGCCGGCGCATCCGCGCGTCGATCGGAATTTTCGCACAGCGCTCGTCGAGGCCGATCGTCTGCAAGATGAGACTCGAGTCGTCGAGCAACGAGAGCTGGAGGTAGGTCCCCTCCCGGTAGCCGTCGCTCGTCCGCTTCATATCGATGATTTTCAGCGTTTCGTACTCGCGCAACTGATCCGTGATTCGCTTCTTCCCGAGGACGTTCGCGTCGATGGCTTCTGCAAACGCCCGGTAGACGCGGTACATCTCTGTCGCTTTGAACGCCGAGCGATCGGTGAACTCGTCCATCGTCGCGAGCGCGGCGATAGCAATCTTCGCCTGTGTCGGACAGCCACGGATCAGATCCTGAATGCGCGTGACTTCGGCGTCGTCGTTCGCGACGCGGACGTGTTCCTCGCGAACGCAGTCGGCGTCGTTGTCCCGTGCGACCTCGCCGGCGAGTCGGAAGAGATCGATCGCCCGTCGGGCGTCGCCGTGTTCCTGGGCAGAGAAGGCTGAACAGAGCGGGATCACATCATCCGAGAGGACATCAGCTCGGTAGGCGTCACGCCGTCGAGTGAGGATATCGCCGAGTTGGTTCGCATCGTAGGCCGGGAAGACGATCTCGTCCGGCGAGAACGAACTCTCGACGCGGGTGTCGAGTCGATCGCCGTACTTGAGGTCGTTGCTGATGCCGATGACCGTAATACTCGCGTCGACGTCGTTCTCCTCGCCGGCCCGGGAGAGTTGCATCAGGAGTTTGCTGTCGTCGGCGTCTTCTGGTGGGACGTTCTGGACGTCGTCCGGCGGCGCAAGTCGGTCAATTTCGTCTAACACGACGATGATAGCGTCGTACAGTTCGTCGATTACCTGCCACAGACGGTCGTAGTACGCCCCCGTCGCGATCCCTGAGTGCGGAATCGTGATTCCAGTTTCCTCGGGTTCGTTGAGCCGTTTCGCGAGGTGGATCACGGTCTGCACCTCTGACCGGCGCTGGGCACAGTCGATGACCGCGCGGCCGATGCGAACGTTGTTTTCCTCGCCGCGCTCGACGACTTCACGGCTGACGTAGCGGGTGACGAGCGTCTTTCCGGAGCCGGACTTGCCGAGCAAGAGTGTTCCCTTCCCCGTACCACCAGAAATCGTCGGCTTCAATCGCCGTGCGACGGTCTCGATCTGGTTGTTTCGCCCGACAATCTTGTTCTGGTCGGGGACGTGATCGATCCGTAGCAGATCCTCGTTCGCGAAAATGCGATCCTCCTCGTCGAGAACCGCCAGCGGATCGTCGCGAGATTCGGAGCGAGAGTGAGCAACCGCCCCGTGCTCGGCCGCGAACTCGCCGAGCGTTGCTCCCCCCTCCGTCGACAGTGTCATACACCGTCTTTCAAATGAATTTGGTTTAGTTCTTTCTTTCTCACCTATCTTCGGTCGGGAGGTACTCGAGTGCCGTTCTTACATTTCACGATCAGCATACGGCGATATAACGGCTGAATGCTGTCGATGTGACGAGATAGACACCGGATTTCAAATGAATTGGCATCACAGTGTGGTGCTGGCTCCGCTGGTGCTTGGTGGCGGGGTGGGGACCCACACCAGATTTCAGATGATTTCGTCACTGGGTAGATGGGGTGGTGGACAGATCTGGTTGTTGGGAAATGAACTGATGGAAAATGGGCTGGTGGGAACTCGAGTAGTGGCGACGAAGACGGGACACTCACACCGGATTTCAGATGTAATTGTCGGGAGGGTGTGGGTGGGGTGGTAGGAGGTGGGGAAGTAGAGCAGTGGTCGAGCGATAGGGCTGATGGAATGGCGAAACAGTGGAATGGCGATGATGGAACTGTGGGTGGGGATGATGAAACAGTGGAACGGCGATACTGAAGGTAACAACGGGATAGGAGAGAATTGGTGATGAGAGTAACGCCGAGAACGGTCTGGTGGACTGGTGATCTGGTAATCTGGTGGACTGGTGATCTGGTAATCTGGTGGACTGGTGATCCGGTGGTCTGGATTGCTGTGATGGTTGACGAGTGCCTGATTGAGGCAGGAACCGTCTGGAGAACAGTGCATCGGTGGCCACCGAATTCATCTGAAACCCGGTGTCCCAACTGGGTATGCCCGCCGCACCAATTCGCGGAAAACGCTGCAGACAATATAAATAGATTGTCTCCAAAACATGCAGAACCAGTATGTTTCTCATCATCGTCTATCTTACCTTTCTACTACGCTAGTAGTAGTACTAGATAACCTGTACAGTAATAGTTATAATAAACATCCAAGGCCGCCGATAGCTTGTCGGTAGAATGTCGCTCTTCAAACGTTTCTACAGCCGATATTCAGCACTTGGACCCAACTACACCATCATCCGCATCTCACACCCCACCCCTCACGTCCCCCTCCATTTCATCTGAAATCTGGTGTGGGGGTGCCGATAGCCACCAGTCACGTACTGTTTGACTCAACACATCAACACAAGATCCCACACAATTGAGATAATCCCGCACGTCAAAACCTTGGCTGTCGTTCGATTGAGCGCAGGGAAAACGGATTGGCTGCGCTACTCGAGTACACCTTGCTGAGTCAGCCTCGATCGCGGACGCTCACTCAGTCTGACTGGCCATCGGTGAGTCTCCCTGGAGGCGCTCCGTTGCGGTTTCCTGGTCTTCGGGATAGCCGACGTCGATGCGCCAGCCGTCCATGCGGATCGCGTCGATCGTTCGGCCGGACTGGATGAGGAGGTCGATCGCGTCGGGAAGTTCGTACTCCCCGCGATCGCTGGGCTGGACGAGGTGGCAAGCGTGGAAGATCGCGGGCGTGAACGTATAGAAGCCGGTCATGACGAGATTCGATGGGGGTTCGTCGGGTTTCTCGACGACCTCGACGATTTCGCCGTACTCGTTCGTATCGAGGACGCCGTAGCGCGAGGCCTCCTCGTAGGGGACTTCTTCGACGAGGAACGCTGCGTCGGCTCGCTCCTCTTGCTGACGGTTGACTACGTCACCGAGGTTGCCCCGGAAGATGTTGTCCCCGAGCATGAGCATGAAGTCGTCATCGATGTGTGGTTCGGCCTGTAGGATGGCATGAGCGAGACCCAGCTGCTCGCGCTGATGAGCGTAGGTGATCGGAACGTCCTCATACTCGTCGCCGTAGCGTTCGATGATCTGCTCTTTCTGGTAGCCGACGACGACGATGAACTCCGTTGCACCGATCTCGAGAAGATTGTCGAAGACGTCTTCGATGAGCGGCGTTCCGTCGACTTCGACGAGGACCTTCGGTTTGTCCTCGGTCAGGGGCCGAAGGCGGGTTCCCTTGCCCGCGGCCAGTACGACTGCTTGCATATGGATAGAGGTCCGATGCAAGTCCTATATGTCTTCGGGCATCGTGATTGTTCAGTTTTATCGGCGATCTTCTTTTGTTGGTGCTGGTGTACAACCGGAGACCGTTCTCCACTCACGAGACAGACCGGTGCAACTCTCGATCGTGACCTGTTACCCTGAGCCTGCCTACCAGCAGTTATTCAAGGATACTCGGGCAAGAGCACCTATGAGCGAAGAGACCGTGCCGGCCGTCGTACTCGCGGCCGGAGAGGGTCGTCGGCTCGATCCGCTGACGAACCGGCGACCAAAACCCATGGTTCCGGTCGCGAACCGACCGATACTGGACTACGTCGTCTCGGCACTCGCAGGTGCCGGTATCGACCGCATTGTACTCGTCGTCGGCTACCGCCAGGAACGGATCAGGAACTACTTCGGCGACGGCGACGACTGGAACGTCGACATCGAGTACGTCGTCCAGGACACACAGCTCGGGACCGCCCACGCGGTCTTGCAGGCCGAGGCGGTCGTTGACGGTCCGTTCCTCGTGCTCAACGGCGACCGAATCGTCGATCCCTCACTCGTCTCGCAGGTCCGCGACGCGGTCGCAACCGACGCCGACCGACCCGTCCTCTCGGTCACCCGGTCGGCCCACGCGAGCGACTACGGCGTCGTCTCCATCGAAGGCGACCGCGTCACCGAAATCACCGAAAAGCCGACCGCCCCAGCCCGCTCGGAATTGATCAACGCGGGCGTCTACGGCTTCTCGAACGACATCTTCGATGCGATCCGGGAGACGCCGACGGAGAAAGGAGAGCTCGCAATCACGACGACACTCGAGACCATCCTCGCTGACCGGCCCGCCAGCGCCGTTCGGGAACACGACACCTGGCTGGATGTTTCCTACCTCTGGGACCTGCTCAGCGTCAACGCGGCAATTCTCGGCGACGACAAGTTCGAAACGACCCAGGAGTCGGCACTCGAGGGCGCAGTCGCGACGGATACGGCGATCGGCACCGACGTTTCGTTGGGTGCCAACGCGACCGTCGGCGGCAGCACCGCGCTCGGCGACAACGTCACGATTCAGCCGAACGCGGTCGTCTCGAACGCGGTCGTCTTCCCCGACGCAGTGATCGAATCCGGTGCCGTCGTCCGCGATGCCATCGTCGCGAGCAACGCCAGAATCGGAGCGAACACGACGATCGCAGGCGGAACGAGCACCGTTGTTGTCGACGGCGAGGTCCACGAAGACGTCGACTTCGGCGGCGCGATCGGCGACAACGCCACCCTCGGCGGCGGCGTCACCGTCGATCCCGGCACCGTTCTCGGCGACGACGCCGTCGTCGACGCCGGCGCGCACGTCACCGGTCGAATCGAACCCGATGCGGTCGTCAGGAGGGGGTAATCATGTGTGGAATCGTCGGCTACGTCGGTGAGGGTCCCGTCGGATCGATCGTCCACAGCGGCCTCGAAAACCTCGACTACCGCGGCTACGACTCGGCGGGCATCGCGCTCGTCGACCGCGGCTCAGACGACCTGGCCATCACCAAACGCGAGGGCGAAGTCAGCGGCCTCGACGTGCCGTCCGTCTCGAGTGCAACCTGTGGGATCGGCCACACGCGCTGGTCGACACACGGCCCGCCGACCGATACCAATGCCCACCCGCACACGGGCATGACGGGCGAGGTCGCCGTCGTCCACAACGGTATCGTCGAGAACTACGCGACCCTCAAGGACGAACTCATTGCAGACGGCCACGAGTTCACGAGCGATACCGACACCGAGGTCGTCCCCCACCTGCTCGAGCAACGACTCGAAGCGGGCCACGATCTCCAGTCGGCACTCGAGTCCGTCGTCGACGAACTCGAGGGCAGTTACGCAATCGCCGCCGTCGAGGCTGGCTCGGATCGAATCGTCGCGACGCGCCACGAGAGCCCGCTGGTCGTCGGCCACGGCGACGGAACTGCCTTTCTTGCGAGCGACGTCACCGCCTTCCTGGAGCACACGCGCGATGTCACGTATCTGCAAGACGGCGACGTCGTCGTTCTGGAGGACGGCACAGTGACGATCACACAGGATAGGGACCCTGTCGACCGCCCCATCGAAACCGTCGACTGGGACGCCGACGCCGCCGAAAAGGGCGGCTACGACCACTACATGCTCAAGGAGATCCACGAACAGCCCACCGCGCTCCGGCAGGCGCTCTCGGGGCGGGTGAACCTCGACGACGGAACTGCCGACCTCAACCTCGAGTTCCCGCCCGGATTTCTGGAGTCACTCGAGGAGATCCAGTTGATCGCCTGTGGCACCTCGTACTACGCCGCCCAGTACGCGGCGGGGCTCCTCGAAAGCGTCGCCGACGTTCGCGCGTCGGCCCAACTCGCCAGTGAGTACACGTTCAACGGCGGCCGCGACCCCTGGCGGACGCTCACTGTCGCCGTCACGCAGAGCGGCGAGACGGCCGACACGCTCAGCGCGCTGCGTCGCGCCAGTGGCGCTGGCGTACGCACACTCGCAGTGACGAATACGCTCGGCAGCACGGTCACACGGGAAGCCGACGACAGCCTCTTCATCCGTGCGGGGCCGGAAATCGGCGTCGCCGCGACCAAGACGTTCGCCTCGCAGGTGACGACCCTTGCGCTCCTCTCACTCTTCATCGGCCGAGAACGCGGGACGCTCTCGGCGGCCGACGCTCGAAGTGCACTCGCAGACCTCCGCGGACTCCCCGGCGCAGTCCAGCAGGTCCTCGACGAAGCCGACACAGTCCGCGAGGCGGCCGAAACCTACGTCGACGCCTCGGCGTACTTCTTCGTCGGCCGGACCTACGGCTATCCGGTTGCACTCGAGGGCGCGCTCAAGTTGAAGGAGATCGCCTACGACCATGCGGAAGGATTCGCTGCAGGCGAGTTGAAACACGGCCCGCTCGCGCTCGTGACCGACGAGACGCCAGTTCTCGCCGTCCTGACCGAGGGAACGCGGCCGGCAGAGACGCTCAACAACGTCGCCGAAGCACAGACCCGCGGGTCACCCGCGATCGGTATCGTCGACGGCACCGTCGAGACGAACGCGCTGGATGTCTCGTTCGAGGTGCCATCACTTGGGACCGCGACGCCACTCGTGGCGAACGTCTACCTGCAACTGTTCGCGTACTACATCGCGGATCTGCAGGATCGGCCGATCGACAAGCCGCGGAATCTGGCGAAGAGCGTTACGGTCGAATAACCAAGCACAGGATACGTCCTCAATTTGGGAGGAGTGGTATATCGAACGGGAGATTGTTCGTTACTGTCGTTCGGAACGAACTCGAGATTCCAAACAGTGCCCCGAAGTAGACCACTGCACCGATAGTCACCAAGATGCCGACGAACACAGTGTTGTACTCGGCCAGCCAGTGCGCTTCTCCCAACTGACGGGTACCGTAGACAATGAGCCCCATTCCAACTGCTGCAGCCCACTGACGGCTGATCTCGGACAGTGGAACCGTAATTGGAACGTTTGATCTGACGTAGTAGTAGGCGACTACGAGCCCAACTGCAGCAGATAGTGCTGTTGCAATGGCTGCACCGACCCAGCCGAGCTGCCAGATGAGAACGACGTTGAGGATGACGTTCGTAGCGATGAAGACACCGTTTGCCCGAAACGCAAGGTCAGGTCTGTCGATCGCATTGAGCGTATTCAGCAACTGTTTGTTATAGGTGTAGACGAGCAACGCGACGATGAGAACTGTAAGCACCTCTGTCCCGGCGACGAACGGTTCGCCGTAGACCAGTAGTAGTCGATCACCAATGACCAGTGCACCGACGAGGCCTGGAATCAGAATCAGTCCTGCATAGGAGAGCGCATCTCTCGTGAGCCCGGCGACTGCACTCGAGTCCTTCTCCGCGGAGACCTTACTCATCTCGGGAAAGAGCGTGCTACTGATCGCATCACCGAAGATATCCAGAAACTTGCTGAGCGACCAGACGACAGAGTAGATGCCGATCAGTCCCTGGGTGACGAAGAAGCCGAGCACGGCGATATCGACGGTATCGAACGTCTTGCTGCGCATCTTTCCGAGCCAGGCAAATTTGGCGTACTTGAAGAGACTGACGACGTGTTCCTTCCGTGGGAGTGCGGGTCGAAGGCCGAGAATCCAGATGCCGATCGTCGCCGTCATGATGTAGGCGATCGCGTATCCCCAGAGCATTCCTGCGAGTTCGAAGCCGATCACGACGAGCGCAACCTGTACAATCGCGCGCGTAATCTGCTTGCCACTCGAGAGAACTGCGTAGACGTGCACGAGATGGGTCCCTTTCAGCGATGCGTTGATGAGTTCTTTGTAGAGAGTAACAAAGAGGATAAGAACGACAAATTCGGCAACTGGCACGCCAACGTATGCGTTCACCTGTTCACGAAAGACGACGACGAGGACAGCAACCGCGGTCATCATCGCCCCCATTACTATGAGTCCAGCGCCGACGAATTCCTCCGCTTCTTCACCTTCGCTGATCCGTTTGGTAATTGCTCCGGAGAACCCGACCTGACCACCAATCGCGAACCACGTAACAAGCGTTATGACGAGCGCGTACTGGCCGAGGATGTCTTCGCCGAGGACTCGGGCGAAGTAGACTGTTGCGAGAAAACCTAGTGAGGCACCGAGGAATTTAGATACAAAATATATAATTGATGTCTGTCCCAATCGCATACAAATAACTCACTCTATCTAATTCGGTTGTCAGGGTCCGGTGATAAAGTAGATTGTTGTCTGAGGTAGAACTTTTATTCATCGCTTTGTTCAGTCACCCAACTATCTGGAACGGTCTCAGCAATATCTGGGTGGTTAATGTTGCTTTTTGCGCGTTCAGATAGTTCTTCTTTTGAGTTAGCGTTCATGACTTCTTCGCGTAGATTTTGCCATTCGGAGTGGCGAACAACAATACGAACGGGGATTTCGTCAAGTTCAAGCACATGAGAAATCGCAAGCCGATGGTTGCCATCAATGAATAAGAAGTCGCCGTTACGACTGATAGCTACCGCTATATCGGTCTTTGATCGATCAAATGAACCGCTCAGAACTATAGATTTGACGCTCCTGCCCTGCAATTCGGATTGTGATTTGAAACCAGACTCTTGAATAGAAGCATACAAATCTTCGATGCTCTTCGCTCGTTGTTCAATATCATTGATTGTTCGACAACCGTTCCAGTACACTTCCCCTTCACTGACGCGTTCTATAGCTGTAGAATATATCTCTGTGTTTTCCCAAGCAACATCATTTTGGAACCGATCAACAACGCTACGATATTTTATGAGTTCATTGAGTGATTTGTTCGACTGATCCCAGTTTCCAGACCGAACCTCACCGATGTGTTTCCATCGATCAATATTCCCTGGCGCAGTGCTCTGTATCTTCTTAGGATTCACTTTTATAACTGTGAAGGGTTCTGCCATTCGCTGGTGAAAGTGTAGATATTGTTTATAAAAATATATTATATAATAGTTTATACCTTGATAATTCAATCCTATGATCCTCAGTACTGTACTGAAAAAGGATAGAATACCTTCATTTCGGAGAATGTAAAACCCATCCCGGAATAAAGATTGGATAGTTGTGAGTAATTGCATTGGGGACATGGTGATATAATTCGGTTACGATTGCAACCCATTGATGATTTCCTTTCTGTGGGCTCTGGTGAATCGAATAACTACGTAGACTTTAACCGATAGAACTAGGGAGTTAAAACAGGAGGATCCTATTGATTATGTCAAATTTTTATTCATTCGCTGGGAATGCCGTGATGTTGGCTAAAAGTGCTGTTGGTAGTTGAGCCGAAACCGCCGCCCCCCAAACGATGGTGGCGGATTCGTCGACTACGCCGTCGTTTCGTTGCATTGTCTGCGGGTATACTTAGAGAAATCCTACCGTGAAGCGTTTAATTCTCTGAGTGAGGTGCCGGAAATATTGGCGGTAATTAGCCTTAAGAAGGTCAATTTCCTTGATCACTCGGCGCTAGTGAAATCGTTTGGCAAGACTAAGATGCCGGTCCGGTGAGTGCTGCTACGCCTGTCGGCGAACTGCATGAGCCACTGGTCATGCAGAGATAGACGCGACGTTTTTGACCGTGAAAACGCCAACAATACTATTTCTGATGGACGAATTACCACGTGTGCACACGCTCAAGACAACGGCTCTTGTCGATGTGAAGTCACAAACTGTTCTCGACGTTCAATACATGACCGAGAAACGTTGCGACACCCAACTCGGCTGGCAACTCGTCCGCCGTGAGTTACACAATCTCGCTGCCGACAAAGGCTACAACTGGCAGTAATTTCGAGATAAGCTGAGAAAAGAAGGCGTGAGACCGCTAATCAGGCATCGTGAATTACATCCCATTGATCACGCGCACAACGCACGGATTGATGGGTACTCTCTACGGGCAGAGAGCGTTATCTGGGATCGTCTTCTCGGTGATCTAGCGCACGTTCGGCGATGCCGCGCGTGTGCGATCCTGATATTAAGAGTTCCGTAAGTTCTTCTATCGTTTATTCGACCTGTTCTTCGTTGACCACTACATCAGCTTCCAAAGCAACAATTCAATCAAAAGCAGCACGCCCTGACACCCGCTATAGTAACAACTGCAACTATTTACACACTGATCGCACAGCAGTCGTGTGATCAGGTGTGCATTGACTTGCAGTGGCTACTATAGAATGTCCGGATTATGCTCGCCCTCACAAACAAACCTGAACGCACTTGTGGAACAGAAAATAATTTTGGCTCATACTATACATACCCCAAACTCTCTAAGTGCTCCAGTGTTCTATTGTTGATCCGGTCCTGATGCGATGAAACTCCCAAATCGGAATAGCGATCAAATACGTCTGTAACAACCTCGTGAGCATTATCCTGATCGATGACTGTCGCGGTGTGTGCATCTTTAATCTCAACCGTGACAGCATTATCATCCCATTTTAAATACTTCTTAACACTTCCGGTTTCGTTTTTGTACACTGCCTGAATTTCTCCTCCATAGGGGTCAATATCATCGCAGAACTTCCCCGCCCGTTGAGCATTTTTCTTCTTGTGGTCAATTGTTGATGCGGATGCTACAACTGGCCCATCTGGAACAAACTCGTTACCGTCCCATTCCCCTTTCACAGCAGCCTTAACTGCCTCTGGAAAACAACGAAGTGTCGCTGCGTCAGAGACTTCGCGTCCATACGACTGGTTAGGATACGAGACGATTAGTGGAACATGGAGAAGAGATTCATGCAACCCCACAATATGTCCCGCAATGGGAAAATCAGGGCGGACACGACTATATTCGCCAAACCCCTCACCGTGATCAGATGTTATGACAAGGAGCGTCTCGTCAAGAATCTCACGTTCTTCAAGTTCTGTGACAAGGTCTTCGAGATACGAATCCACTTGCCTAATTGTGCCGTCGTAGATATTTTCAAAAGCATTCCAATCCTCCCAGGAGACCTGTTCACCGTATACTTTCCACGAAGTAGGATCAAGATCTGCCTGTTTCTGTTGCAGTTCTTTTCCCCCCCAGAGGTCATACTCTTTTGCAGGGTAAAACGGCAAATGTGTGTCCATTAGATTGAGACAAGCCGCCCATGGCCCGTTCTGTGAATCAATCCATGAATAAAATGGATTCAGGAAGCGATCTGCCGAATGGTCAAGTTGTTGTTCCAATCTGGATGATGAGAGAGAAAGGCTAAGTTGTTTTGCAGCGCCATTTGCTAGTCCTCTAATTGGGCGATCACTCCTAAGACAGTGCGTCAGGAAATCAATATACTTTGACCGGTTGTTATTATTTTCAAGATATTCTGGACTATTGAAGAAGATATCGGGGTCGTCTGCCTTTGGAAATAGTCGGCCCCGGCGGCCTACAACATGATCAAAGCAGGATTTGAGCGATTTGTCGCCTGTGAGATTGACATTATCTGAGAAAACACCAGTCGTATATCCGTGTTCTTCACTGAGTGTATGCCAAATCGTACTAGTGGGATCTAGCTGGTGGGTAAGAAGATCATGTGCACCGTGTTCTTTAACCTCCATGCCAGTGAATATACTTGCATGACTAGGGTAACTGGTCATCCCTGGTGCACGGGCTTGTGTGTATAATGTTGCGTTCTCAGAGAATTGGTCTAAGAAGGGTGTTGTCTTCCGTTCGTAATCATGTAAACTCGTGTTTTTTGCTCTTGTACTGTCTAAAACCACAAGTAGAATATTTGGAGCAGCACTCGTCATTAGGGATACAACTCAAATAGTGGGGTAAGTAACTTGTGAATTGTTAATTTACAACTCTCAAGCAAAGGTGATTATGATATTGTAGAAGGTGGCGATTCGTCCACACTAATAGTTCAATATGGGGAACATTAATAATAACGAATGTATTCATCTATATATTTTATATAGAATAATACTCTGTTTGATGATGTATTATACGACTATTCCGCACTCTCCCACACATCTTGCCAAGTGATGTAGATGTTATTATGTTTTTAACCCCCATCTCATTCTCTGTTAGGACTCCTTCAAAATACAGATTAAAGATCATACTCTACTTTATATTCATATCCGATCAATACACATGAATTTGTCATCACACATTGCCAAAACGGCAAACACTCATCGCTCAGAAATACGAGACGATGGGTCAATTTCTCCCGGACACAACGGATTGTACGGCGACAAAGAGACGCCCGTACGGAACACTTCGCATTGGCTTCTCACTTTTTCTCACCTGTACCAACAAACAGGTAATAATTCGTTTCGTAATGCAGCCGAGCGGACAAGTTCATACCTTCGCAGCCAAGATTCGCGGCCCGAGGGATGGACGTTTCACCACCGGGCAGAAGATGGGAAGGACGCCTGTAACGGTCTCATCGGACAGGCCTGGACAATCGAGGCGCTAGCGGTCGCTGCGGACGCACTCGCTGATCGAGAACTCGCTCAACTTGCCGAGGATGTTTTTCTCATGCACCCTCAGGACGAGCGAACGGGAATCTGGAAACGCGTGGAAATCGACGGACGAACACTGCCGTTCGATGCAACGTTCAACCATCAGATCTGGTTCGCTGCAGCGGGTGGCATATTGGCTAATCTTTCTTGGACAAGTTCACAGATTGATACTCGGGTTCGGCGATTTCTCGATGAACTGGAACAGAATCTCCGGCTTTATCCATCGGGTCTTGTGTTCCACCCGCTCAAACCGACGGACTCGCTTCGACGGCTACTGCACCTTGCATGGGTTGACGAGCGTAACCGTATTGGTGTGACGTTCGGGACGAGCAGTATTCCACTGCCGTCGCGGAAACAGCAACTTCGATGGAAGGCTATCGGGTATCACGCATTCAACCTGTATGCGTTCGCGCTGTTGAAACAACAATATCCCGACCACTCGTTCTGGAGTTCTGAAAAGTGTACTCGTAGCCTGAACTACATTACATCCTCAGCGTATCGGGAAAAGGTATGGGAAAACGAATATGGACCGGCATACAATCCCGTTGGATTTGAGGTGCCCTTTGCGATGGAAGTCTTTGACATCGGTTCAGCAGACGAGCGACGATGGTGGATCACGAAACAGTTCAATCGTCACTACAACATGAACACAAATCGAATGGACCGGAACACCCCAGACGCCGAAACGCTCACAGCGAGACTGTATCAAGCTACCCGGCTTAGTGACATAGCGCTCCCGGATCATGACCCAATATGAGTGAGCAACAGACAGCAGCAAAACTCTCGATCGTTGTCCCCGTATACAATGATCCTGTTGGCGCTAGTGAGACGATTGAATCCATCCTTCCACAACTCGAGGGAGATGCTACACTAACTGTCGTCGATAATAACTCAAACGACAATACACCACATGTTGTCGCTGAAGGCATTACGGAGAGCGATCAGGCCACACTCCGCTTTGAAAGGGAGAGACAGTCCTCCTACGCTGCCCGCAACACTGGAATTCGAGAAACCGACAGTGAAATTCTAGCCTTCGTCGACGCAGACATGACCGTCCCTGATGACTGGGTAGAATCTGCACTCAACGAGTTCGAAACCACCAATGCGGATTATATGGGCTGTAACGTTGAACTCACGCTACCCGACAACCCAACGGTCGCAGCCCGATACGATCATCACACTGGGTTTCCGATCGAACAGTATCTCGAGTACCAGCAGTTCGTACCGACGTGTTGTCTGTTCGTTCGCCGCCACGTGTTCGAGGACGTGGGTCTCTTCGATCATCGCCTGACATCCGGTGGGGACAAAGAATTCGGCAATCGGGTACACGAAGCCGGCTACAAGATGCACTTCGCCGAGGACGTGACGATGACCCACCCTACTCGGAACTCACTGCGTGCACTGATCAAAAAGGATCGTCGAGTCGGTCGTGGACTCTGTCAACTCCAGCAGTACTATCCAGAGCGATACGGAGAGCTAGGCGTTCCACCGCGACCGTCAGGGATTAAATCTCCCGATCGGGATCTCCCGACAAGCGACCGTGCGGCCTTCAGTGCCCTTTCGACGTTTCTTACGGGTGTTCGTGGTCTTGGGTACTACCGCGAGTATCTCGAGTACGTCCGCGGTGCAAACAATGAGACGAACAGCGGGCCACCTACACTCGAGTAGAGTCGCTACGTAGCCGCACCGACGAGTTTGTCATCCGATTGGATAAGTCCGTACAGATAGCCGAAGCCGACTGCCGCGGTAAAGATGAAAATCGTGACGAGTTGTTTCGCCTTCGGGCTCGATGGATTCCGAATTAGGTCTCGCAGTCTGGAAGGAACGAACTCGAGCATGAGCTGTTTCAGATAGTCGTTCTTGTCTCCCGCGGCTTCGGGTAGGAGCAAGTCCATAATTCGCTTCGAGTAGCCCTGCCAGAACGAGCGAAAGACCAGCCATCGGAACTCCCCGCGATAGTCGAACAGCTTGTGGTTTACGACGGCGTCAGTGTTGTAGATGACGCCCTTCCCGTACTTGTTCGCCATCCGGATGCAGACCGGCGCTTCGTGGGCCTGGATGTGTCGGTCGCCCTTCCGGCCGGTGTTCTCGTCGTAGCCGCCGACGTTCAGAAAGACGTTTCGCCGGAAAGAAATGTTGGAGCCGTACGTGTTCCGAAGTTCCTCCATGTGCTCGCCCATTCCGCGTTCGTCACAGCCGACGAGCCAGTAGAACTCCTCGGGGAAGAAATCGGGTTTGTCGGTCACCCAGTCGGGTTTGGCGTGTCCGCCGACGGCGATGGCGTCGGTTTCGTCGTAGACCCGCGCGAGTTCGTCGATCCAGTCGGGTTCGGCGACGGCGTCGTCGTCGATGAACGCGACGACATCACCGGTTGCAAGTTTGGCACCACGGGTTCGACTGTAGGAGATGCCCTGATTGTCGTCGTTGCAGTAGCATTCGACACCGTCGAGGTCTCCATAGTCGTCCGTAACGCGCTCGAAGACAGTCTCGTTGCCGTCTACAACGATGACGACCTCGAGCGGGTCGTAGGTTTGTTCGAGAACGCTATCGACGCACTCGGAGAAGACGTCGTAGCGTTCCATCGCGTACGTGCAGATGACGACGGAGACCTTCATCGTCCGCAGCATTGCTGTGAGTGGCGAATAAGCCTTTTCCTTCGATGGAGTCCGATGCAGTCCGTTCCAGAATGGCGGTCTACTCATCCCCATCAACAGTAGTCTCCCTGTGCGACCGGTCATCAAAACACGACGTGTATATAACAAGACTTATTCCCGGCTTGGGTCTGGTGCAACCTAATGAGTACCAACACTGAACACGTCGAAGAGGAGGAGACGAACACCTCCATTCTCGAGACGTGGGACGACTGGTATCATATCCCCGTAATCGGGGCTGTGATACTGTTCATGCTCTGGGTTCGGCTGCAGTCTTACAGTGCGTTTACCACCGAGGACGGAACGCCGAGCCTCGCTGCAGTCGACTCGTGGTATCACTGGCGAACGATCGAGTGGACGGCAGAGAACTACCCGTACACGATGCCGTACGATATTTGGACCGGGTTCCCGACTGGGCGGTATGTCGGCCAGTTCGGAACGCTGTTCGACCAGCTCATCGTCACCGTCGCGATGATCGTCGGCCTCGGCGATCCATCGACGGAGACACTGTACACGGTCTCGCTGATCGCTGTTCCCGTGATGGCTGCCCTCGTTGCGATTCCGGTGTTCTACATCGGCCGCCGACTCGGCGGAACGCTCGGCGGAATCGTTTCGATTCTGCTCCTCGCACTCGTCCCGGGACAGTTCCTCACGCGAACGACGGTCGGACAACTCCAGCACCACGTCGCCGAAGTGCTGTTTATGGCGATTGCCATCCTGGCGCTGATGGTGGCGCTGCGCGCTGCAGAACGCGAACAACCGATCTACGAACTCCTCGTCGACAAGGACTGGGAGACGCTTCGTGAACCGACGATATACAGCGCTCTTGCCGGTCTCGCGCTGTCGCTCTACATCTGGGTTTGGCCACCAGGGGTCGTCCTGATCGGGATCCTCGCGATCTTCTTCACCGTCCAGCTCTGTCTCGACTACGTCCGAAACATTTCGCCGGACCACGTCGCATTCGTTGGTGCGACCAGTCTCGGCATTACCGCGCTCGTGACGGCATTGCTGATCGAAGACCCCGGAACGAGTGTGACGAGCTTTAGCTACCTCCAGCCGCTAAGCGCCGCACTCGTTGCTGGTGGCTGTGTGTTCATGGCCTGGTTCGCGCGCCAGTGGAACGGATTCGATGTCGACCGACGATTCTATCCCGCAGCGATCGGTGGCTTGCTCGCTGTCACGTTCGGTCTGATGTGGGTCGTTCTTCCTGACTTGTTCAGTACGATCGTGGACAACGCGACCCGCCGCGTGCTGCCGTTCGGTGAGACTGCCACGGACCTCACCATCCAGGAAGCACAACCACCTAGTGACTTCACCAGCTTCATGTTCGACGAGTTCGGCGCAGCGTTCTACACGATGCTCGCCGGTCTCGGCCTGCTGATCGCACGGCCGTTCCTCGGCCGTGAGTACCGCACCGAATACACTCTCATCATCGTCTGGTCGTTGTTCCTGATGAGTATGGCAGCGACCCAGATCCGATTCTCCTACTATCTCGTCCTCGCGGTCGTAGCCATGAACGCCGTCTTCGTGGCTGACGTCGTCCGTCTGTTCGACTTCGATATCCGAAGCGGCGTCAATTCGATCCGACAGATCGAGACATACCAGGTTATCGTCCTGTTCATGGTCGCACTGCTGCTGTTTGCCCCGTTGCTCCCGCCGATCGCACAGGCAGGAAACACTGCGTGGGAGCAGGGAAGCTACGCACAGCCACACGACGACGCGACGACCTGGGAAGAGTCGAACCACTGGCTGGCAGAAAACACGCCCGAACCAGGTAACTGGGGCGGCGCTGACAACGCCAGTGAACTCGACTACTTCGGCAGCTATGACTATCCGGAGGACGGGAACTTTGATTATCCGGTTGGAAGCTACGGCGTCATGTCGTGGTGGGACTATGGCCATCTGATTACGACACAGTCAGAGCGGATCCCGCATTCGAACCCGTTCCAGCAGAATGCTCGCTCCTCATCGGCGTTCTTAACGGCTGAATCTGAGGAGCGCGCAGAGCTAATTCTCGATGCGATTGCGACGGGTGAGTCGGTCGATGACCACTCGGACGAGGAACTCGAGCAGCTCATCGCGGATGCCGACCAGACTGACGAGGAGATCCGGTACGTGATGATTGACGACGCAATGGCGAGCGGAAAGTTCTCCGCCATCACGACCTGGTCCGAACCCGATCATAGCCACTACGTTACGCCGGAAGACTACGACGGAACCGAACAGATCGACCGTGACGAGGTCGCGGAGATGTTCAACGACGTTCCGTACGACGATACGGTCCTCTCGTCGCTGTACTTCAACAACGCGGTCGGAATGGAGAACTACCGCCTCGTCCACGAAAACGAGGAGCACGCGACGCAGTTCATGAGTTACGCGATCATCAACTCCGACACCGATCAGGTGCTAACGGCGGAGGACGGAACACCGCAAGTCCGCCTCAACCAGGACCTATCGAGCCAGCACACGCTTCTCGAACTGCAGCAGATCCAGCAGCATCCAAACCTCGAGTACGAAGAGATCGGACAGCGTGAGACCGCCTCCGTCAAGACCTACGAGCGCGTCGAAGGTGCAACCCTTAGCGGAACCGTTGATGACGAGAACGTCTCTGCAGGCGACATCGTCACTGCAACGCTCGAGATCGAGACCAACACCGGAACCACGTTCAACTACACCCAGCAGGGTGAAGTCGACGAGAACGGTGCGTTCGAGCTGACGGTCCCGTACGCGACGGACGACGAACTCGGCGTCGAAGACGGCTACACGAACAGTGCCGTCGAAGCGCTTGACGACGAGTACGAACTCTCGTTCACGATGTCCGACGGCGAGACATTCACCGTGTACCAGGGAGCGCAGGAAGTTTCGGAATCTGCAGTCATCGACGGTGAAACGCTCGACGTCGAACTCGAGGAGGTCGAGACTGAGGACGAGGAGCCGGCGGACGACGATGAAGACGAGACAGCTGACGACGATGAGGAGGGCGGCGATGACACCGTCGCAGACGAGGAAGCAGCAGACGATGAGACGGATGACATCTAAACAGTCTCCCCTCACATAGCTGCCCGTTGCGTTCGCTGACCGATCGAATTTTTCGGATGCTGTTCTAGGGAGTTCGGTTCCCTATTCTCACTGACACCGCATTTCTGTTGTCTCAGCGCCACCCAGACCAATTTCTCTCGTGTGTGCCCTTACTTACCTGCGTTCTAGTCACGGGATCGTTTGACATGCTCTGTTCAGCACCGTGTCACTTATTTCTGTAACATTGCATATGAAAGTATAAGATATATTTATTTCCATTGGTGGTAACCATAGGAGTGTAATGTCCGTAACTGACAGCATGAAGGATTACCTTGCCCAGCACCCACGAATGATCGGCGCACTGTTCACGCTCTGCATCCTGCTCAGCCAGGCAGGGACGGTTGTTGCAGGCACCAACTCGCAGGTTGGTCCGTAACTACCTCGAGATCAGCTGCTAACCGTATAATTTTACCCCTGTCCTCGGAGCAGAATCAACTAGTCTTCTAGAGACCGGTCAGTCACCGCTAAACGGACCAATCCCGTCGTTCCACGAGAGCGTCTCCTCGATTAACATCGGTAACTCATTCCAGGAGAGATACTCGTGCAACTCACTCTCATTAACACTGGAGAATGGCGTACATCCAGGACTCAAGTGCCGATCTTTGACGTACGGGAGGTTCGAAGCAGTTGCCGTTCCTAACTGGAACTCCTTTGTGGAATACGACTGGATAGCGAAATCCATCACTCCTGCCTCGCAACGGTTGAGTTTGACAACAGCAGGCGCACCCCCATCCGACTGCGCAATATCAGCAGACCCGTCACCAACGATCAGATACTGTTCCCCGAGTGCCGTATTCTGGCGAGCGATCTCGAGTGCCCCCCGAAGCGGGAAGCCCCGGTTGAGCAATCGGGCCATCGTCTCGCCCGCTTCGACAGCATCTTCGTTGGCAACGTCACCGTACGTGCTGACGCCGCCGAACGCGCCACGGCGGATCATCGCGAGCCCCTGTTGATAGGAGCGACAGGCGTTCAGGAAGAAGACGCCCACGTCGACCGACTCGAGTGTCCGGATGTCTAGCTCACCGTCGGGACAGCGCAGCCCGTCTTCGGTTGCGTGGCCGATGTAGTGGACGAAATCGTACCCGCCTTCGGTGAGGAGTGTTGCAAGTTGGTTGCTGTCGACGCCGAACTCGGAGTCGATCTTGAACGGGAGTTCGTCTCGATTCCCGTAGGTCTCATCGAGCAGATCGTGCTCGTCGAGCATGCGGACGTCGTTGCAGACGAGGAGAATTTCGATCGATTCGTTTCGCGTGTCGCGATGCAGCTGATTTCGATAGGCCTCGATAGTCGCCTTCGAGGCGTTCTGGGGGACGTTGTTGCCGAACCAGGCGTGTTCGACGGACTCGTCGGTGACGGTGGGGATGACGAACGCGGATTCATCCGGTGGATCGGCTGGTGAGGGCGGCGGTGATGGAGCGGGTGATCGATCGATTGTGTCGGGTGGTGCCTCGCTCGTCGAGCGAACGAGTCGGGCGTCTGCTGCGGGCGCAGCCGGTGGTTCGGCCGGTGTCTTGCCGCGCGAGGGACGGACGATACCCAGTTCGTTGACGATGAACGGCAACAGCTCGATACTCTCCGGTTCGGGCGGGATGTGCGCAGTCAGTGGCCATCGAGGTGCGTGCGTCTCGATGAGGTCGAACGGCACCTCGAGATATCGCGCTAACCGTTCGGGGAGGGGTTCCTCATAGGTGGTCCCGAGATCAAACGGCAGTTCGTCTTCGAGTTCGGAGCGCTCGAGGAGGTCGTACTGGAAGATTCCCTCCGTTCTGGTGAGACAGTCGAGGAAGAAGAAGCGCTTGAGCAAGTTCGCAATCTCGTCACCGAACGTCTCGTCGTTCGGGAGCGGGTACTCGAACGCTGGCGTCTGCAGCGCGGGTTCGGTTCCAGGCCGAATCTGGGCATCGAGGAAGAACGCGAGCGGGGCGGCCTGAAAGAGCGCGAGGTAGCGCTCTGGGACGGTTATCGTGATTCCCTCGCCCGGTGTTTCGGTGGTGGTTTCGGCGTCAGTGCTGGTGCCGGTACCAGCATCAGCACCAGTGCCAGTGCCAGTATCAGTACCTCGTCCCACCACTGAGTCTCCTGCTGGTGTGTTTGCAGTCGCAACTGCTGTCTCGTCGGCCGGCAGCGAGCCGGTATCTGACACAGCCCGTATTCTCGCTCCGGTTTCGGGACCGATATTCGACTTCCTGACCGCGTTCGGGATTTCGAGCGTTTCGCCGAGTTCGATCAACGGTGGGTGACCGCGCAGCGTTGGCCACGTCCGCTCCGGAGACGTGGTCTTCAACGCGGAGGGGAACGCAGAGAGCGCTGCCGCCATCGATTCGATATCCGGCGGCGTCGTAATCGTTCCCGCCGGCTGGTCGTGCAGCGAGCGCGCACCGATCGTAACTGTGGTCTCGCACTCGAGTTCGATTCGGACGGCGGTAAGTCCGATGTCGACCGTCCCTGCGGTATCGATGCGACAGTAGAGTTTGATCGGGCCGCTGAGTCCGACGAACTGCGGGCGGTTCTCGAGTGTGGTGCGTTCGCCGACGCCGACGTTCGCTTCGGTTCGACCCGTTTCGTCGTGGATGGTCACGGAGTAGGGTTGATCGAACCGGATTTCGTCGGTCGCTATTGTGCAGGTTTTGTTGACTGGGAATCGAAAGTTCTGGGGATCGACCGAGGTGGGCGAGACGGTTTCCGGTGTGCCGACGCGGAGATGCCGCTGTTCGATCGAATCGTGGAACTCGAGCCCTGACGGATCGGTGACTGCCGCGAACTCAATCGTCATGTCTTCTCCGGAATATTCATCTCATTCACGCCGATTGTTAAAAAGAGTACTATCGGTCCAGTGGCGGGTGGTCTGTTTAGTGTGCTAGTGTGTTAGGGTGATCTGTTCGTGCTGGTGTTCGCGTTTGTGTCTGCGTCTCTATCGGTGTCCGTGTCTGTGTCCGTACTTGTGTCCGTATCTGCTTTTGTGTTTTCGTCTCTATTTACGTCCGTGTCCGTGTCCGTGTCCGTGTCGGTGCTTGTATCCGTTTCTGTGTTCGTATTCGTCTCTGTCTCTGTATTCGTGTCCGGTACCGCATCCAGATCTGTGTCTGAGTCCTCTTCCGTATCCATGCTGGTCGCTGTCTCCGCCGTTGCTGACGTGAGTGCTCCAAAGACGAGCGTCGGGAAGCGAGGTTCGACTGTGCTCGGACGGCGACCGCTGCCACTCGTCGGGAGCGGAACGCGTTCGATGACGCCCCGATCTGCGAGCTCGTAGAGGAACCGCTTGACCGTGCCGTTGGTGAGCGTCGAGCGCTCGGCAATGGCACTCGCGACCTCTCGGATCGGACGGCCGTCGGTGTCGACATCGACGAGATGGACGAGCACTTGCTGGCGCGTCTCGGAGAGTGCAAGCGCGCGGTCGATGTGGACGCCGTCCGCAGGGACCGCGCTCCGCGCCGCCTCGAGGTGGGAGGCATCGATACGTGTTGCGTCGGTCTCGGTGGCATGGCAGGCCGCTCCGAACAGTGCGGCGAGCGCGTCGTGGGCGTTGCCGTCGGCCCAGATGGCGAGTTCGCGCACCGACTCGTGGTCGAGGACACCCGCGGCGAGGCCGGTCGAGGCGCGGTCGGTGATGACATCGACGAGTTCGTGATGGCGGTAGGCCGGCACAGTCACGACCGAGCGCGCTGGCTGTGTGCTCTCGTCTCCGGTCGCTGTCCGGCTCTTGCCGGCCTTGATTCCGGTTCCGTCTTCATCCCGGTCCGCATTGCCGTCTACATCGCCGTCAGCCTCGCCGTCAGCGGGCACCCACTTCTCGGGTGTCGACTGGCCGACCGCTATCGTCGCGACACTGTCACTGACCGGTTCGAGGAGCTCTCTGGCCCGTTCGTACCGAAGCGTTTCGGGTTCGTCGTGGTGGTCGATGGCGACGACAGCCCGACGGTCGTGGCGCGCGAGGCGCGCGGTCAGTCGCTCTCGGAGGTCATCCGTTCCAATTCCGCTCTCGGGCACCGGCTCCGCCGAAATCACGGAGAGAACGGATTGGTAGAACGCAAAGGCGCTCTCGACGCGGCGACCGTCGACGTAGACGAACCAGGTCACCGGGCCGGTGCTGCCCGCGCGCGTCGTCGTTGCAATCGATCGGCTCGATTCTCCGAGTCGGTCGTTGAGCGCATCGAACAGCGCAGTAACGATCGCGGATGTCCCCGAACCCGGCGGGCCGACAACGGCGACCGGCTCCGGCAACTCGCCGTCGAAGACGGGCTCGAGTTCGTCCAGCAACTGCTCCAGAACGGGGCCGCGGCCGATCGGCTCCGGGCGGTGGACGACTGGACTCAGATGGTCGCGGTCGACCACCACCGTTCGCCCCTGGTGTGCCGATCGTCGTCGTGCGATGCGCTCCTGAAGGTTCATCAGTTCGACTCCGTCGCTGTCTCGGTACCCGCACCTGCGCTTGCGTGCGAGCCACTCCCGCTTCCGTCCCTGTCTCCGACGAGGGCCGCCTCGAGTACCTCGAGCGTGTGCTTGATCTCGTAGCCGGTGCCGTGTTCCATCTGCATCGAACAGGTCGGACACTCCGTCAGGCCGGTCTCGGCCTCGGCTGCGTCCATGTGCTCGAACATCTCCTCGCCGATCTTCATCGACGTCTCGTAGTTCTCTTCTTTCCACCCGTAGGTGCCCGAGATGCCCGAACAGGAGTCCCCCACGTCGTGGGCGTCGATGCCGTCGATCGCGTCCATCACTTCGATCGTCTGTCCATCGAGTCCCTGGTTACGTGAATGACACGGTGCGTGATATGCCATGTCGTCGAACTCGTCGCCGACGGTGGTGTTCTCGAGTGCACCCATCAAATCCTCGTGGACGCGGAGGTACTCGACGGCGTCCCAGGTATTCGCGGCGACGTCCTCGGTATTCTCGAAGTCGAACAGTTCGGGGTACTCCTGGCGAATCGACATCGAGCAGGAGCTACACGACGCGATAACGTCTGCGCCGTCCTCGATGGCTGCGGCGAGTTCGCGGACGTTCGTCTCGGCCGCGCGGCGGGCGTCCTCGAGCATGCCATTGGCGAACATCGGCGTGCCGGAACAGGACTGTTCGGGGACCATGACCTCGTAGCCGAAGTGCTCGTAGACGTGCACGAGTGCCTTCGCGACCTCGGGGGTGTTGTAGTTCGAATAACAGCCGTGGAAGTAGGCGATGCGCTTATCCTCGTT
This sequence comes from Natrialba sp. SSL1, assembly GCF_001861355.1. Taxonomy (GTDB): domain Archaea; phylum Halobacteriota; class Halobacteria; order Halobacteriales; family Natrialbaceae; genus Natrialba. The sequence continues at coordinate 237,219 of NZ_MASN01000052.1, read as the reverse complement.
TTCGACGTTCGCCCCGCCCCTGTCCGTCCACCACTCGCGGAACGTCTCCGTCGCGAACTCGGGAAAGTCGCGCTCGCTCGTGATCCCCAGGGTCTTCTCGCCGAGCCACTTCGTGACCGAGCGTCCCATCACGAAGTTCGCCGTTCGCGGGAACATCGACGCCAGCGGCGCGAGGCGGCGGTAGTTCGCGAGCACCCGGTTGCGAAGGTACTCGCGCGAGAATTTGCTCATGTTCTCCTCAACGTACTCCGCCCGCGCCGTGTTGTGCATCTGCGAGAGCGGGACACTCGAGGGACAGGCACTATCACAGCGCATGCAGTTCGAACACTTCATCACCGAGTCGTCGATGTCGTGGTCGTCCTGGCGCTTTAGCCGCCACTGCTCCGGCCCCTGGAACTTCGGCCCGGGGAACTCGTCGTCGACCTCGGCGACGGGGCAGTTCGTATCGCAGGTCGAGCACTTGTAACAGCTGTCCGCACCGGGCCGGAGGTCCATCTCTTCGGCCTCGGGGAAGACCTGGACGGGTTCGAACTCGTCGTTGCCGTCGCCGCTGTCGCTGTCGCCTCCGCCCACACCGCCAGTGCTCGGTTGCTCGCTCGATACGCCGTCGTCGCTCGGTCGCTGTGCATCACTCATAGCTCAGAGAGATCGGTGTCGCCTGTCGTCTGGGGTGGTACTCGAGTCCGATTCACGGCCAGTCGGTGTAGAAACCGAACGGGCGGGGGAGGAGGAGAATACAGCATCACTGACACGCCTCCCCAGCGTGCGTACCGGCGACGTAGCCCGTCGCGAGCGAGACGCCAGCGCCGGATTTCTCGGCCGCGTAGTCGTAGCCGCCCAGCACGGCCCCCGCCGCTCGCAGGTTCGAAAACTCGGGATCATCATCCGCATCGAGTGGCCGAAGCTCCGTATCCGGGACTACACCAAAGCGGGCGTACGGCTGTTCGCCGAAGACGTCGTCGACGAACCAGTTGTAGCGATCCGTCGCGTGCGGAACGTAGCAGTCGAACAGCGGTTCGGTCACTCGCTTGCGGTTCGATTCGATCCCTTTCCCGACCAGTCCGCCCGTCGCGAGGACGTACTGGTCGGCCTCGTGGGGAATCTCGGCACCGTGGCGGTCGACGACGACGTGGTCGATGGCAGCTGTCATCCCCTCACTCGTCGTCTCGTGCCCGACCACCGGCACACCCGCAGTCACGCGAACGCCGGCCGACTCGAGTGCATCGTACAACAGATCCTCGAGTCGAAGACCGGGCAAACTCGGCGGCCCCATCGGGACTTCGAAGACGTCTGCGCCGAGCGCGTCCGAGAGCGCTTCGCGGACGGCAGTGGGGTGTTCGTCACCCAGAATCGCCGGGAAGCCGACGCGTGACTCCCCGTCGAGATGCGGTTTCACGGTCGCGGCGATCGCCTCCCGAGCGCCGGTCTCGCCGGTCAGCGTCTCGACGCGCTCGTCGTGATCCAGCAGATGCGCGTACCGCGTTACCTTCGCGTCGTCCCGGCCGATACCTGGGAACGAGAGCGTCACACCGCGCGCGTCGAACGGTGCGCCCGCCGCTTCGAGATGGGCCGCAGCGAGCGGAGCGTCGAAGTCGGGCAGCGTCTTGAAGCCGACGAGGAGGGTGTCGCGGTCGTCGCTCGCCAGCCCCTCGGCCGTCGAAACCGGATACCGCGCGGTCGGCTTGACCGTGCCGCCGTGGGTCGGGACGAGCGCGTTCCTGTCGGTATGTGCGCCCGCGTAGGCGTCGCCGGCAACCTCGTCGAAGAAGGCGAGTGCCTCTCGAACGGCGTCGACTCCGACGCGCTGGTAGGGGTGGCTTTCTGGGAGGGACTCGAGTGCGGTGAACGGATCGGCGATGGGCTGTTGTTGTCCGTCGCCGCTCGGCGCGTACCCCAGAACGTCGATCAGTCCGCTCGCATGTCGGAGGGTGCTCTGCTTGTACGTTACGAGGCGAACGCGTGCGTCTTCGGCCGCGTCCGAGGCGGCGAGCGCGGCGGTCGCACCGGCGAGGCCGCCGCCGATCACGAGTACGTCGTCGGTGATCGCCATCTAGGCACCTCCGTCGAACTGTGCGTAGTCGACCTGTGTCGATGCGCCAGCGGGGTCGTTGTCGCGGTTCATCGTCGTCGCGTGGAGCGCGTAGTTCAACATCGCCTGCGAGAGCTGTTCGCCCCAGAGCGCGTGTCGTTCGCCCTTCCAGCGTTCCTGAAAGAGTTCGTCGAGCGCCTCGCGGACGGTTGCCTCGTCGTAGCGCGGGTGGAGTTCGGTCGCCATGTTTTGACAGCAGAAGCCGCCCTGGCAGTTGCCCATAGAGGCGCGGGTGCGGATGCGAACGGCGTTCAGATCCGAGCCGGACTGGTCGATGGCGTCCTGTACCTCAGCGCGGGTGACACCCTCGCACTCACAGACGACGGGGTTCGGCTCGTCCGTCTCCAGCACGTCCGCGGCGCGGCTGCCGAGTCGCTGATTGCTTCGGCGGGCGATCGGCGATCGAAGGCCGAAGTCGTCCATGCCCTCTTCGAGCACCGAGATATCCTCGCTGCCGGGCAGCGGTTCCTCGGCGGTGGCACAGGTCGCGCTGACGCCGAGTTTTGCGCAAACGTGGTCGGTAATCTCCTCGGCCATCGCGCGGTAGGTGGTGAACTTCCCGCCGACGATGCTCGACATGCCGCTGACGCCGTCGCGCTCGTCGTGGTCGAGCAGGAAGAAATCTCGTGTGATGTCGGTCGGGTCCTGCGTCCCGGTTCCGGGTGGCTCGTACAGCGGACGGACACCCCAGAACGATCGGATCGTGCGGGCCTCCTCGAGTATCGGAACGAGTTCGGAGAGGGTGTCGATCATCATGTCGACCTCCCACTGCTCTTCGGGGTAGTCGTCCGGATCTGCGACCTCCTCGTCCGTGGTGCCCAGAATGGCGGTCGTCTCGTGGGGGACGATGATGTCGGCGTCGCCCTTCGGCCGGCAGCGGTTGATGACGGTGTCGACTTGTCGGACGTTCATGATGGTCATGACGCCCTTCGAGGGCCGGACGGCTACGTCGAGGTCGGCCATGTCGCCGATCTGGCCGGCCCACGCACCCGTCGCGTTGACGACGTACTCGGCGGTGATTTCCTCGGTCGTGCCCGGCGATTTGTGGGTTCGTTTTCCCGGGCCGGAGTCGTGACGAACTTCGACGCCGTAGATCTCGTCGCCGTCGCGCAGAAGGTCGATCACCTCGGCGTGAGTCTCGATGCGCGCGCCGTGGCGTTCGGCGTCAAGTGCGTTCGCAACGCAGAGGCGGAACGGATCGACCGCACCGTCCGGCACCTGAATCGCGCGCGAGACATCCTCGGCGAGGTACGGCTCAACTCCGCGGGCTTCGCGCCCCGAAAGTACCGTCGCGGGAATGCCGCAGTCACGACAGCCCTCGAGTTTCTCCTGAAAGTACTCGTCCGAGTCCTCGGGGCGCTGGACGAACAGGCCGCCGGTCTCCTCGACGCAGTGGCTCGCGATCTCCCGGAGAATTTCGTTCTCCTCGATACACTCCGTCGCACTGGCCTGGTCGGAGACGGCGTAGCGGCCGCCGCTGTGCAAGAGACCGTGCATTCGGCCAGTCGTTCCGTCCGTGAGGTTGCCCCGCTCGACGAGCGTGACGTCGACGCCGCGCATCGCCAGATCGCGGGCGATGCCACAGCCGGTCGAACCGCCGCCGAGGACGAGGACCGCCGTATCGTGTGCCATCCCTTCGTTCGACACAGTCGGTCGCCGCGACCTTTATTTTATCGACGCCAGTAAAGCGCCCATAACGAACAGCAATCCTGTGAACACGGAACACAGCAGCTCGCGACGATGGTCCGAATATACTCATTGCTATAGATCGCTCTGTAGCGGTCCGTTCTGCTCCCCTGTGGGCTGTTTCCAGTAGTTCAGATTTGTTGATACACTACGAATTCGGTAACATTTATAATGATCGTCGTGACTGTTTATCAATAACACGTAACCGACGGTAAACTCGGTGCGTGACCGATCCGGGGTGACCACAGTGACAGACACAACATACGTCGGCGCAGTTGACCAGGGAACGACCGGCACCCGCTTCATCGTCTTCAATCACGATGGGCAGGTCGTCGCGAACGCGTACGAAACACACGAGCAGTTCTATCCCGAACCCGGTTGGGTCGAACACGACCCGATGGAGATCTGGGAGAACACGAAGACCGTCATCACGCAGGCGCTCGGCCAGGCCGGCATCAGTCCCGACCAACTCGAGACGATCGGCGTCACCAACCAGCGCGAGACCACCGTGCTGTGGAACGCCGACTCGGGTAAACCGGTCCACAACGCCATCGTCTGGCAGGACCGCCGGACGACCGAGCGCATCGAGGAACTCGAGGCGAACGGCACGGTCGAGACCGTCCGCGAGAAGACCGGCCTCGAACCCGACGCCTACTTCTCGGCGACCAAGGCCGAGTGGCTACTCGAGGAGGCCGATCCGATCAAGATGGAGCGCGCCCGCCCGGCGGACATCCGCGACCGCGCGGAGGCCGGCGACGTGCTCTTCGGCACGATCGATAGCTGGCTGATCTACAACCTGACGGGCGAGCACATCACCGAGGTCACGAACGCCTCGCGGACGATGCTGTACAACATCCACGACCTCGAGTGGGACGACGACCTCCTCGAGGAGTTCTCGATTCCCGAAGCCATGCTGCCCGAAGTTCGGCCCTCCAGCGACGACGAGACCTACGGTACCACCGACCCCGAGGGCTTCCTCGAGGCCGAGGTTCCCGTCGCCGGCGCGCTCGGCGACCAGCAGGCGGCCCTGTTCGGCCAGACCTGTTTCGACGCCGGCGACGCCAAGAACACCTACGGCACGGGCTCGTTCTTCCTGATGAACACCGGCAACGAGGCCGTCAAGAGCGACCACGGCCTGCTGACGACCATCGGCTTCCAGCGCTCTGGCGAGCCAGTCCAGTACGCACTCGAGGGCTCCATCTTCGTCACCGGCGCGGCCATCGAGTGGCTGGAGGACATGTCGCTGATCGATAACCCCTCCGAGACGGCCGAACTCGCCCGCAGCGTCGACACGACCGACGGCGTCTACGTCGTCCCTGCCTTCACCGGCCTCGGCGCGCCCCACTGGGATCAGCGCGCCCGCGGCACCATCGTCGGGATGACTCGCGGCACTCGCAAGGCCCACGTCGTCCGCGCGACACTCGAGTCCATCGCGTACCAGACCCGGGACGTTGCGGAGGCGATGGAGGCCGATTCGGGGATCGAGATGCGGTCGTTGAAGGTCGACGGCGGCGCGGTCAAGAATAACTTCCTCTGTCAGCTGCAGTCGGACATCATCGGTTCGGAGATCGTTCGCCCGGTCGTCGACGAGACGACGGCACTTGGCTCGGCCTACGCGGCCGGCCTCGCGGTCGGTTACTGGGACGACGTCGACAGCCTGCGCGACAATTGGCAGGTCGACCGGACTTTCGATCCGACGATGGACGCCGAGACGGCGGACGCGCGCTACGAGCGTTGGCTCGACGCGGTCGACCGATCGCTCGACTGGGCGCGGGACGGTTCTGAGACGGGAACCGACGGTGACGCGAGCGACAGCGGTGACGGTGCATGATCGAGCAACTACTCGACCTCGCCGAGATGATCGCCGCCTTCGCGGGCGGTGCGTTCGGCGCTGCACTCGGGCCGCTGCCGGCGTTCATCTTCACCGGCTTCATGGTGATCGCCGGGGAGGCGGCGGTGCTCGTCGATCCGGAGGCCGCTGCGATCACCGACGAAATCGCCTTCGGACCACCGTTCTCGCCTGCGATTTCGTTCGCAGGCGGTGTCGCTGCGACGGCATACGCCGCGCGGAAAGGCTATCTCGACACCGATTACGACTACCACGAGGCGAAGAACATCGCCTACGCGCTCGGGACGAAGCCCGACGTGCTCGCCGTGGGTGGCGCGTTCGGTATTATCGGCTACTGGCTCGTCGTCGTATCGGCGGAGCTGGGGATGCCCTACGATCCCATTGCGATGGGTGTCGTGCTCTCCGCGCTGTTCCACCGGCTGATTCTCGGCTACAGCATCATCGGCAAGGTTCGCGGGTCGGGTATCCTCGACATGACGCCGTTCGAGCGCGAGGAGCGCCGGACGGCAACCGACGGCGGTCAGAACAAGTCTCGACCTGAGAGCGAAACACAGGCCGTGACCGACGCGTCGACGACGCAGACCCCGACGCAGCAGGCTCGGTTCACTGTCGAGCCGTGGCTCCCCCATCAGTACCGCTGGACTCACGTCGCCATGATCGGCCTCGTCGCGGGTATCCTCGGTGCGTACGTCGGAATCGCGTCCGGCAGCGCCTTCCTCGGATTCGGGATCAGCGCGGCCTCGCTGGTCTTCCTCAACTGCGGCGTCGAGAAGGTGCCGGTGACTCACCACATCACACTGCCGGCGGCGACCGCCGCACTTGCCGTCTCGCTCCCTGCTGAGGCTGCAGATGGCGCGCCAGTCGCCTACGACAGTGCCGCACTCCTCGCGAACACGGGGCTCGAGATCGCGCTGATCGTCGGCCTCGCCTTCGGGATCATCTGCGCGCTCTTCGGTGAAGTCTTCCAGCGCACCTTCTACGCCCACGGCGACACCCACGTCGACCCACCCGCAGCAGCAATCGTCTTCGGGACTTTCCTGGTGGCGCTGCTCTACGTTGCCGGCGTCTTCCCGACGACGGTCTGGGTCCCGTGGTTCTGAGCTGCTACCCGTCACTGGAGGCGCTTTTTCCATTCTTTTGGCTGTTCGATGTCGTCTGGGGCGACTGGCTGTTGGCCGTTGGCTACCAGTTGGTAGCTGTTCGTCGTCGGTTGTACTCGAGTAACCCCACCTCGTCACCGCTCACACGGACGCGGTCAACCCGCCATCGACGCGGATGTTCTGCCCGGTCAGATAGCTTGCCGCGGGCGAGAGCAGGTACGCGACCGCGTCTGCGATCTCTGTCGTCTCTGCCGGCCGCTCCATCGGAATCTGGGCCGTGGTCTTCTCGTCGACGTCGTAACTGTCGACGAATCCGGGCTGGACCGTGTTCATCCGGAGTCCCGCCGAGGCATACTGGTCGGCGTAGAGTTTGGTAAAACTCCCGAGGCCCGCTCGAAGCACCGACGAGACGGGAAACGCACTCGAGGGTTCGAACGCCGAGAACGTGGAGATATTCACGATCGATCCGTGGCCCTGCTCCTCCATGACCGGTGTGACGAGTCGGGCCATCCGGACGGTGTTCAACAGCACGAGGTCGAGTCCGTCGTGCCACTCCTCGTCAGTGATCTCGAGGAGGTCGCCGGACGGCGGGTGACCGGTGTTGTTCACCACGGCGTCGATACGCCCGTACCGGTCGTGTGTCGCTTCTACGAGGGCTGCCAGGTCGTCGGGGTCCGTCACTGAGCCTTCGAAGCCATCCCCGCCGAGGTCGTTCGCTACCTCGACAGCGCTTCCGGATCGTGACAACAATACCGGCGTGTAGCCATCCGCGGCGAGTTGTCGGGCACACGCTTCGCCGATACCGCTTCCCGCCGCTGTCACGATTGCCACTTTCGTTTCAGTCATACAACCGCTACCAGAGATGCGTCCATAAATTTGCACGCAGCCACCACGTACCAACACGTACTGACACTGCACACACGCGCTCTCGCAGCACACCGCAGAAAACAGGTACTCGAGAACCAGCGACAAGACCCCGTTTCCGACACCAGTCTGAGGGGACGTTCAGCTACGTACTCGAGTCGGTGGTGTCTGCCCCGTCGTCGACTTCGGTCTCGTCTGCATCTGTCTCCCCGTCGGGTCGGGGTTCGTCTGCGTCTGTTTCTCCATCGACTTCAGTTTCGGCCGCTTCGCCGTCTGCTTCGGTCGCAGTGTTCTCGTCGTCTGTGTCGGGTGTGTCGGGTGTCCTGTCCGTGTCGTCTACGTTGTCTGCGTCACCTGCGTCGTCTGCGCCATCCTCACTATCGGAGTCGGCACTGGATTGGGTGTCGCTGTCCACACCGTCCTCGTCGTCACTGTCGCCCTCTGCCGGCCGGTCGTCGTCGACGGTGTCTACGGTCTGATCCGCATCCTGGCTCTCGGTGTCGTCCTCATCGCCGTCTTCGGCACTGTCTGCAGGTTCTGCGTCGTCGGGTTCGCCGTCATCGTCGCTCCCATTGTCACCGTCACCATCGTCATCACCGTCATCATCGCTCTCACTCACCTCACCCACATCACCCATATCACTCTCGTCATCCTCGAGTCCGGACTCGAGTGCACTCGGTTCCGACTCGGTCTTGCCGGCGGGGAGTGCGTGCGGGTCGTCATCGTCGGCATCGTCGGCATCGTCGGCTGCAGTTTCACCTGCTGACGTACTCCCTTCGCCAGCGGCCGCCGCGGTCGATCGGGCTTGTGTCTGGACGTGCGCTTGTGCTTGTTCCGTTGCTTCAACTTCGCCGGCGTCGCCCCCCTCGCTTTCCTCGTCTGTACGGCTCTCCTGACCCTCCTCGAGTGCATCCGATTCGGCAGCATCCGCCGGCAGTGTTTCGGGTCCGTCTGGGTCGACGTACTCGAGTTCGGTGCCGGGATGGTCGTCGTCGGCGCTGTCGTCGGTGTCGCTCCGCTCCCCAGCCCCGGCCGCATCACCCGTGCCAGGATCAACAGCTCCGCCGTCGACATCGGTCGTGAACGCGGCGAGTGACTCCTGAAGCGTTATCGACTGCTCGGAGAGGTCGTCTGCGTTCTCGCTCACGGTCGAAATTGCGGCCGTCTGCTGCTCGACGGCGGCGGCGACGTCGCTTGCCTCGCTCGCCGTCTCCGTGCTGATTTCGGTCACGTCGTCGACCATCGTGACCAGGTCCTGGGTGGAGGTGGCGATGCCGTCGGTCGCGTCGCTGATTTCCTGAACGCCGTGGTCGGCTTCGGTCACTTCGGTCTCGATTTCGCGGAACGCCGTCGCGGACTGCTCGACCGTCTCGGTGCCTGCGACGACGTGTTCGCGCATTGCTTCCATCTCGTCGACTGTCTCGTCGGTCTGGGACTGGACGGTGTCGATGAGTTGGTCGATTTCCGCGGCGGACTCCTTGGTCTCCTCTGCGAGCTGTTTGACCTCGTTGGCGACGACGGCGAAGCCGTTTCCGGCGCGGCTACTGCCGCCGTCGCTGGCACTCGCGTTGCTGGCGTGTGCCGCCTCGATGGAGGCGTTCAACGCCAGAATGTTCGTCTGGTCTGCGATATCCGTGATGACGTCGATGATCTCGTCGATCTCTGCCATCGACTCGTCGAGGTCGCGGATCGCCTCGAGTGTTGCCTCGGTTCGCTCCTCGATGTCTTCCATCTCGCTGACGAGGTCGCCGGCCGACTCGCGGCCGTCGTTCGCGCGCTCGGCGGCGTGCTGTGAGGTTTCCGCGAGGGTGTCAGCCGTCGCTGCAATCTCCTCGATGTTCGCGGAGATGCCCTGCACCTCGCCGGAGATGGTCTCCATGCGCTCGTGTTGCTGGTCCGCGTAGCCCGTAATCTGCTGGACGGAGTCGCTGACCGTCTCGCTCGTGGACTCGAGTTCGGTCGCGCGAGCCTGCACGTCGTCGGTCGCCTCGGAGACGTCGCCGGCGAACGTCGAGACGGTGCCGACGGTGCGCTCGAGGTCGTCAAGCATCTCGTTGAACGTGACGGCAATCTCAGCCATCGGCTCGCTTTCGGTGTCCGGATCGAGACGCTGGGTCAGGTCGCCGTCGGCGCAGGTCTGCATGACGGCGCAGTACTCGGTCGCGGTCCGTTCGAGCTGCTCGTTCATCTCCTGGGCGTCCTGGCGGGCGCGCTCTGCGCGTTCTTTCGCCACTTCTGCCTCTTCGCGAGCCTCGTCGGCCTGCTCTCTGGCCTGTTCTGACTCCTCGCGGGCCTGTTCGGCCTGCGTTCGGGCCTGCTCGGACTCTTCGATCTGGTCGACCAGCGAGATACGCATGTCGTCGATCGAACTGTAGAGCCCGCCGATTTCGTCGATACGATCGGATTCGACCGCGGTGTCGTACTCGCCATCTTCGATCGCGGCTGCCCGTCCGGAGAGATCGCTGAGCGATCGGGCCGTGTTTCGTCCCAGAACGGTGCCGAACACGCCGATGACGGCGACGCCGACGAACGTGATCAAGAGGCCGAACTGGGTCGCGGTGTTGGCAAAGCCGAGCGCGTCTGCCTCCGTCGTGTGCACGAGCACGGTCCAGTCCTCGCTCGTCGTGTAGTACCCGACGACGTAGCCGTCAGGATCGAAGTTGTACGGCTCGCTCTGTAGCGTCTCGCTCGGCGCGCCATCGACGCGAACCGAGCCGCGGTTCTCGAGTTGGGCTGCTTCGAGGACGCCGCTTTGATCCTCGTACGTGGAGAGGAACGACAGCGTTTCCTCGTTCCCCTCGCCGTCGTTACCCAGATAGGCGTCGTCACCGACGATCTGCCCGTCCTCGTTGACGATCGTCACGACGGTCCCCGAATCCGCGGCGGAGACCATCTCAGTCGAGCGTTCGGAGAGGTCGAACGTGAACACGATCGCCCCTTCGCCGTCGTTGACACCGACGTAGTACGAAATGACCGGATGTGCATCCGTCGAGAGTCCCAGCTGATCCGGCATCATGTACGGCTCCGTCTGCTGCACTAGATTCGTCGACATACCGCCATCGAGGTCCGCAGTATCGGGGAACTCGAGACCATCCAGATTATCGACGTCGGCACCGATGCCCGTGATGATGTCGCCGGATTCGGTGTCGACGTAGAGTGCGTTCATGCGCTCTTCGGGCATGTCGTAGTATATTTCTTGAAGATAGTCGTCGACTTGCTCCGGGTCACCGCTGTCGGTTACGGGGGCGTCTGCCGTCGCAGCGACGAGGTTGTGATTCTGTTCGAGCCAGTTTTCCATGGCGATGCCTTCCTGATAGGCTGCGTCTTGCCGGTCATCGAGGGCGGTTTCCTCGACGTTTTCGGAGAGCAGCGTCGTCGAAACGAGCCCGAGACCACCGATCGTGAGCCCGAGGACGAGGAAGACAACACCGAACTTCAATGCGTAACTTCGTCTGATGAACGACGGTATGAGACGTCGTCCCTTCCACACCATAGGTGCTAACGCCCAGCACTGGTCTTAGTTCTTATCGCCACACAGGACATATTGGAGATGGTATAACTATTCGCGCATCTGTATCAATTGGTACAACCGTTGTGAATTACTGGTGGTGTGACCTCAGTTCTCGGCCACTCGAGACGACGGTCGAATCGGTGCAGTCCGGTTGCAACTGACGACGACAGTCAGATGGTTTTAGGTACTGGTCCGCTAGCTGCGTGTATGTCCACGCCACCGCTGATTCTCGATATCGACGGAACGCTGACTCGGCCCGATGGGTGGGGCATCGATCCGCGCGTGTTCGACCCGCTTCGCGAGTGGAACGCACCGGTCGTGCTCGCCACCGGGAAGGCCTTTCCCTATCCGATCGCACTCTGTCACTTCATCGGTGTTCCGGAACTCGTCGTCGCCGAAAACGGCGGTATCGTCTACACCGGTGACGACGTTCACGTCACGGCCGACGCCGACGCTTCACGGACAGTCGCCACGGAGTACCGCGCCGCCGGTTACGACCTCGGTTGGGGTGAGGGCGACACGGTCAACCGCTGGCGCGAGACGGAGGTTGCCGTCAGCCGGGACCAGCCGCTGGAACCGCTGCGCGAACTCGCCGCCGCGGCCGGACTCGAGGTGATCGACACCGGCTACGCCTACCACGTGAAGGACACCGACCAGAACAAGGGCGAGGGCGTCAGACTCATCGCGGACCACGTCGGGTTCGATCTCGCGGACTGCGTCGCGATCGGCGACTCGATCAACGACGTCTCGACGTTCGAGACCGTCGGCCGCAGTTTTGCCGTCTCGAACGCTGACGACGCCGCACGGGCGGCAGCCGACGAGGTGCTCGCAGAGGCACACGCCGACGGGACGCTGTCGGTGCTCGATCGAGTTCGATAAGCGCGCGTTCGAGCGGGGTCGATGAGGGGCTCTGTGGGCAGGCGTGTCAGCAGCGGCCGACGCCACGCAGAACGCTTTTGCATGTCCCGGCGAAGAGCCACGTATGGATGCAGTCGACGCGGCGATCGCGCTGTTCGGCGTCGTCGGAACGGTGCTGATATACGTCTATATCGGTCGCGACGCGGTGCGAAACGACGTGTCACGCTCACAACTCTGGGCTGCAGTCGCGGCGGTCCCCTTTCTGCTCGGCGTCGGTCTTCACCTGTTCGCGTCGGTTCCGACGACGGGTGTCATCATGACGGCGAACACCGGACTCGTCCTGTACACGTTCGAGCGCGAAATCGCGAACGAGGAGGACGAACCGGCCGAACCGGGAGAGTTGCCGCCCGGTCCGAACGTTGGCAGTAGCTCCGAGGAACGGACGGAGTAACCCTCCGTATCCCGGTATCCTGCTCGTTCGACGCGCGACACCACACGTCTTTTAGTGGCTCCTGTCCAAGCGAGAGCAACATGAGCGATTCCGCCGACGCAGGCGTCGATGTCGAGGTGGGGGCCGACGCCGATGCCGATTCAGGGACAGACGATGGTAACCGCGACGGTGGACCGGCACAGGTCTCGAGTCCGAACTACCACAGCGAGAACCACACCGCCGCCCAGACCTGTGGATGGACGGCAAACGCCCTGCGCGGTGAGGGCCGCTGTTACAAGAACATCTACTACGGTATCGAGTCTCACCGCTGCATCCAGATGACGCCGGTCGTGAAGTGCAACGAGCGCTGTGTCTTCTGCTGGCGCGACCACCAGGGCCACGCCTACGAGATGGACGGCGTCGAGTGGGACGACCCTGAGGCCGTCGTGGACGCCTCGATCGACCTGCAGAAGCGGCTCCTGTCGGGCTTCGGCGGGAACGACGAGGTTCCCCGGGAGGTCTTCGACGAGGCGATGGAACCCCGTCACGTCGCCATCTCCCTCGACGGCGAACCGACGCTGTACCCCTACCTGCCGGAACTGCTCGAGGCGTTCCACGACCGGGACATCACCACCTTCCTCGTCTCGAACGGTACCCGTCCCGAGATGCTTCGGGAGTGTGACCCCACCCAGCTGTACGTCAGCGTCGACGCCCCCGAACGCCACACGTTCGATCAGGTCGTCAAGGCCGTCGAGGACGACGCTTGGGACCGCCTCCTCGAGACGATGGAGGTCCTGCGGGAGAAAGAGGAAACCCGGACGGTCCTCCGAACGACGCTGGTCAAAGGCGAGAACATGCACCACCCCGACTGGTACGCCGGCTTCTACCAGCAGGCCGACCCCGATTTCATCGAACTCAAGGCGTACATGCACGTCGGCCACTCCCAGGGACGACTCGACCGGTCGTCGATGCCCGACCACGAGGAAGTTGTCGAGTTCGCCGAATCCGTCGCGGAGTACATGCCCGAATTCACCGAGTGCAAAGGTGTCCCCTCCTCGCGCGTCGCGCTCCTTTCGAAGACCAGCGATACGTGGGTGCCCAAGCTGAAGAAGGGAAGCGAATTCTGGGCGCGCGATCCAGTCACGGGCGACTGAACGGCGCTACCTCCGACTGGATCAGCACGAACCCGTGACTGCATCGCGACTCCAATCTGGGTACTCGAGTGCAATCGTACTCGAAGCGAAACGAGGCAAGACGAAGCAAACCAACCCGAAATCCTGGTCGTCGCTGGCTCCAGACCGGCATTGTTGGCAATAATCCTTACAACCGCGCACACAGAACGTCTGGGAGTGACGCTTCGACCGTTTTTCGATTCGCTCGGGACAGCCAGCCGGACGCTTGCCGTCGTCGCTGCGGATGAGAGTGCCGAGCGCGGACCGTTGACCGACCTCCTTGCGGATTCCGTCGACAGTCCGCACGTCGAGGTAACGGTCGCTGATCGATCGATAGCCGCGGGAGCCGACCGCCACCGCCACCTCGACGATGTTCTCGACGCACACGACACCGTCGTCGTCGCACTCGAAGATGGCGAACCGATTGCAGCGTCGCCAATGGCTGACCTGTACGACGCGATTCTCGCGATCAACTCCGACCTGTTCACGACCGGAAGCCGCGGCCTCGGCGAGATCGAGCTCCGTCCGTGCTGGCCGCACTCGAGAACACCCGGCTCGAGCTGCGGGGGTATCCCCGCTCGCACAAGGAGAAGCTGCTGTTGATCCTGCTCTCGCGCTACATCGAGCAACTCGCCTGGTCGGACGGGAGCGGCATTCTCCGGAGCTCGTTCCAGCATCTCTCTCGGATCGAGGACGAAGTCGGAACTCATGCCGTATACGACCAACTCGGGCGAACGGACATCGATGTTCACGTCTACGGTGTCGGCGGTCCCGAACCGCCTGCGGTCGAGGCCACCGTCCACACCGGGCGGAGTCGTCTGTACCGAACCGCCTGGTTCGTCGTCTATCGTCCCGACAGCGAGGGATCGACTGACCAGAAGCCGCGCGAGGACGCGACGGGAGTCAGCCGGACCGATTTCGATCCGCTCCTTCGATCCGATGGGGACTCGAGTACTCCTCCTCGTAGCGCGGCGCTCGTCTGTCTCGAGACTGCCGATCGCAGCTGGGAGGGGTTCTTCACGTTCGCTCCGGATCGGGTTGCGGCGATCGAGGAAAGCATCGCAGCGGAGCTGTAATGAGCGACCCTCCAGAAACGCCACCGCTATCGGAGGGCTTTTGCTCGGCCACACGAAGACGACGGTAGCGAAGCGCGAATAAACGCTCACGAACGGCGTAGCAGTTTTGATATGCATACCACATTCGGTACGCTTTTGACTGGCGCTGACAAAGCCTCGTCTATGTCAACGACAGCGGAATCTGCCGTCGGCCACGACGAACTCGCCGTCCTGAAGCTTCTCGCACTCGAGGGCGGGCTCGCGGGCGACGTCAAAATCTCCTGTTCTCACCTCGCAGACCGCCTCGACGCCTCCAACCAGACCGCCTCCCGTCGCCTCCAGCGCCTCGAAAGCGCTGCCCTCCTCGAACGCGATACGGTCAGCGACGGACAGTGGGTGGCCATCACCGACGATGGCGAGCGCGCGCTCCACGCCGAGTATGAGGACTATCGTCGCATCTTCGAGGCAGACTCGGAGGTCGAACTCGAAGGCACCGTCACCAGCGGTATGGGTGAGGGTCGCCACTACATCTCGCTGCCCGGCTACCAGCGCCAGTTTGAGGACCGCCTCGGATACGAGCCGTTTCCCGGCACGCTCAACGTCGAACTTCGAGACGAGAGCGTCCGCCGCCGGAGCGCCGTCTCCTCGCTCGATCCCGTCCCGATCGACGGCTGGGAGGACGACGACCGCACCTACGGTCCCGCCGTCTGCTACTCGGCCACGGTCGAGACCGCCGACGGGCAGACCTACGAGAACGCCCACACCATCGCGCCGGAACGGACCCACCACGACGAGGACCAACTCGAGGTCATCGCCCCCGAGAAGCTCCGGGACGAACTCGAGTTGGCCGACGACGACCACGTCACGATTTCGGTGGGTGATCGCGAATGACGGGCCAGCACGCGGGAACGACGTCGGGCGGGACGAGCGGATCCGGCGATGCGAACGCGAGTCTCGACACCGCTGGTGACGCCTCCGTGGACGACGCGCTGGCCGCGTTACAGGCCGGTGAGCCGATTCTCGTCCACGATGCGGCGGACCGTGAAGGCGAGACTGACCTGATCTATCACGCCGATTTCGTCACACCAGATGCCGTTGCTCGACTCCGAAACGACGCCGGCGGACTGGTCTGTGTCGCACTCGGGCACGAGACGGCCGAGGCGTTCGACCTGCCGTTCTACGGCGAGGAGGTCGACCATCCCGCGACCGCCGACCACCAGCTCGGCTACGACGAGCGCTCGTCGTTCTCGCTGACGGTCAATCACCGCGACACCTACACCGGGATCACGGACAACGACCGTTCGACGACGATTCAGGCGCTCGGTGAGGCTGCGGCCGATCCTGACGCGACCGCGTTCGCCGAGGAGTTCCGCGTTCCGGGCCACGTCCACCTGCTGAAGGGTGCACCGGAGCTGCTGGCACAGCGTGAGGGCCACACCGAACTCGGCCTCGCGCTCGCCGCGGAAACCACGCTCTCGCCCGCCGTCGTCGTCTGTGAGATGTTAGACGACGAAACGGGTGAAGCACTCTCGCCGGCAGATGCGCGCGCATACGCCGCCGACCACGAGTTCGCGTACCTCGAGGGACGGGACGTCATCGACCGGCTTGCCTGAGGAACAGACCACCGAGCATACGTCGGTCTCTTACTCGGTCGATGCTGCCGTTCCGCTGCGATAGACGGCGTACAGGACGAGGACAGCAATCGCGAAGTCGCTGCTGTGTTCGACGAGGTGGTGTACCGTCATCGGGACGAGGCCGAACACGGTTCCGAGTCCGACCAGCGACCGCGCGACGAGCAGCCCGAGCACGATCGTGATCAACAGATAACGGGTCGTTCGCCGCCGCGAGTAGGCCACGACCGCCGCGCCAAAGAGGATCGTCGTGCCGGCGACCGCGAGGAAAATTACGGCGAGTAACACGGGCGCGAACTCGGGCGCGAGCCACTCGACCTCGAACGGATTCGTATGGTTCATCGACACGAAGCTACGTGCGATGGTCCGGAACGAACCGACGTATGTGCTTCGATCGTCCCTTTTCCGGCGGCAGAGCGAACCGCCGTCCGCTGACCGGCGATACGCTCTCCCTCACGACGCTCACGATTCGGATTTCGGAACGTTCCCGACGATCGGGAACGAGCAAAACGCGTTATGGTGGTCGCGCCCATAGGCGCTGCTACCCAACTCGTAGTCGACTACGATTACGATTACGATTGCGACCGTGACCACAACCGCGACCGCGACCACAACCACAACCGCGACCACAACTACAACCAATCTCCCCAACGCAACTGTACCCCACCCCCTATCCACTGCCAATCTCCAGCAGACACACCACTCTCTCACACTATGACGACAACCCGACGCCAGATTCGAACCCACGTACAGGACAACGCCGGCATTCACTTCAACGAACTCGTCCGCGAATCCGAGTTCGCCCCCGGACAGGTCCAGTACCACATCCGCCAACTCCTCGCCGCGGACGAACTCGTCCGCAGCGAGTTCTACGGTCGAACCCACTACTATCCTCCCGAGTACGACGAGTGGGAACGCGCCACCCTTGCACTCTTCCGGCGCGAAACCGCCCGCACCATCGTCGTCCATCTCATCGAACACGAACCCGCAACTCCGGGCGCGGTCGCTGACACGCTCGGCATTGCACGGAGTACACTCGAGTACCACCTCGACCGACTCGTCGAACAGGGGGTCGTCGAGAAGTCCTACGACGAGCGCAATCGAGTGACGCTTCGACTCGCGAACGCGGAGGGGACCGGTCGGTTGCTGTCGACGGTCGAGCCGACGGTGCCGGATCGGTTGGTCGACCGGTTTACGCGGCTGGTGGATGGACTGCTCGACGAGTCGGGAGAGCGGTAGGTGGATAGATGGTCAGGTCGCTAGACTGGTAGACCGGTAGCGGTCGTCCCCGCGTTCGGGATTCAAGAACTGAACCACGTTTTCGACAGCCGTACCATAACCACGAATAATACGGAGTGTGGAGAGTCGGGTATGGATCCCTCCACAGATCGACGACGGTTCGTGCAGGCAATGGGCGGCGGGTTTGTGGTTGCGCTCGCCGGCTGTCTGAGCGACGACGATGAAAACGGTGCGGAGAACGGTGGAGACGGGACGGGGAACGGTGACGACAATGGTAACGGCGATGGCGATGGTGATGGTGATGGCAGTGAAGGGCTCGTGTACGCCTTCGCGCCGAATACAATCGCGATCATCGACCCCGAGAACGGTGCGGTCGTCGACGAGATCACGGATGATCTCGACGACGAAGGGTGGGGCGATCCGCGAATCACTGCGGACTACAGCGAGATCTACGTCATTCGAGAGTCACCCTCGCAGGTGCTCGTCATCGACACCGACGGCCGCGAGATCGTCGACGAAGTCGACATCGGTCCGGGGCCAACGCACATGTATCACCCGAACGACGACGAGATGTGGGTTCACTCGGACGACGAAGGCATGTTCTACGTCATCGACACTGACTCTCACGAGGTCACCGACATCGTCGAATCGGGCCTCGAGAACGAGGGCCACGGCAAACTGCTCTACCACGAGGACTTCGGCTCGATGGGGTACGCGACGAACGTGAACGATCCCGGCGCACCGGTGATCGACCTCGAAAACTACGAGCGAAGCGACTTCATCGAATTCGACGACGACGATCAGGGAACCCACTACAAGGCGTACAGCCCTGAAACGGGGCTGGCGTACTTCGAGTTCGGGGACGAGACTGTCGTCGTGGACACCGAGGACGACGACATCGTCGACACACTCGAGTTCTCTGGCGGGATGTATCTCTCGCCCGACGAGCAGGTACTCGGCTTCCTCGACGGGGACAGCATCCGGTTCATCGACGCGACCAGCGAGGATAGCGAGGAACTCGGCGTCGTCGACGTCGGGGAGGGCCCCGACGCGCTTCGCTATCACGAGAGTGAGGACGGCACGCTCTACGCCGCAACCGCCCACACCCACACCGACGAGGCGTCGATCATCGACGTCGACGAACTCGCCGTCGTCGAGACGGTCGACGTCGGCGACATCGTCCGCCCCGAGGGTGCCCACCACTTCCACCGTTCCGGCGTCGCCGGCGGCGACTACTTCATTACGCCCGCCGACGAGGACGGAATCATCGCGATCGTGGATATGGAAGCACAGGAAGTCGTCGACCACGTTGAGGTCGAGGAAGGCGTCGACACAGTCCAGTACGTCGGAGACTCGGGCGTCGGCTACTCCAGTCGACTCCGCTAACTAATGCGTTCGAGATCGTCGCTCACTGAACGCGACGTGCCCGCTCGCCGGTCGCTTCTCGCGGCGATACTCGCGTGTCTCGTCGTCGCTGCACTCGCGATTGGACTCGTCGCGACGCCGGCCGCGGCCCACGCCTACCTGAGCGAATCGGACCCGGCAAACGGTGAGCAGGTTGATGACGTACCCGAGGAGGTATCCCTCTACTTCTCGGGTGACGGCGTTGTCAATGCTGACATCACCATTGAGGGTCCGGACGGCGAGGTCGTCTCGGCCGAACCCGAGATCGATTCCGACGATACGCAGATCGTTCGCGTGCCGATTGAAGACGCCGACGCCGAGGCTGACGCCGACGTTGACGCTGACAGTGGCGGTGAGGACGGCATGTACACCGTCGACTGGGAAGTCCTCGCTGACGACGGCCACACCACCTCGGGCTCGTTCTTCTTCGCCGTCGGCGACGAACCGCTCGACCGCGACGCCGTTCTCGAGGGGTACGAAGACGACGAGACGGACGAGTCGGTTCCACCGGTCGAGGCGGGCGCGAAAGCGCTGTTGCTCATCGGCGTCGTCGGCCTGATCGGCATTCCGGCGATCACGACCCTTGCGGTCGGTCCAGCCTTCGCTCGCACGCAGCGACGAGAGGCAATCGACCGCCGCCTCACCCGACTACTCGTCGGTGCTGCAGTACTCATGTTCGTCGGGGCGTTCGCCCTCGGACTCGCTCGGAGCACGGCACTGGGGCCACTCTCGGTCGAGACGATCACCCAATTCGCGGAGACGCCACTCGGTCAGGCCTGGCTCGTCCAGTCCGTCCTCAGCCTCGCGTTGGTCGGGCTCACGGTGGCGATAACTCGTAGACGGCCTCCCCGTCGCACGTCGCTCGTCGGCACGTTCATCGGGGCACTCGCTATCGCGGGAACGATCGCCTGGACGAGTCACTCGGCGACTGCGATCGACCGACTCCAGGGAGCGCTCGTCGACTTCGTCCACCTCGTCGGCGCTGGCCTCTGGGTCGGTGGCCTGGTCGTCCTCGCGTTCGTCGTCCTTCCACACGTTCGCGCGGCCGACACCGACGACCGATCCGCGCTCCTCGCGCGAACGATCCGCCGATACTCGATCCTTGCGCTCGTCGGCGTCACACTCGTCGTGACGACGGGACTCGTCCTTGCCTCCTGGCACGTTCCGACCGCTGACGGTCTCACGGACACGTTCTACGGCCTCACGCTGGTCGCGAAACTGGTCCTCATCGCCGCGGCGCTCGCACTCGGTGGCGTCACTCGGTTCGTCCTCCTGGGACGACTCGAGTCGGCCGGCAAAACTGGGGCGACTGGCGACGCACGACCGGCGAGCACCGACGGTGGAGTCGACCGGGACGATGACTTCACCACGGGATCCCGAATTGCTCACGCTGTTCGACTCGAGGTCGCACTCTTGATCGTGGTCGTGCTCCTCTCTGGTGTGCTTACGTCCGCGCCGACGGCCGCGGTCGCGGGTGTTGACGACGACGTTACCGAAGCGACGATCGAGTACGAGTACGACGATGTGCTCGTCGAGGTGACAGCGCTCCCGGCCGTCGACGGGACAAACGAGTCGTTCACGCTCGAGACGGACGAGCCGATCGTCTTCGAGATTACATTCCTTGACGACGGGGAGCCGATCGAATCGGACCAATCTGTCCGACTGCTTGCAAGCAGCGAGGAGGGGACGGAGATCGAGGTCGAACTCGAGGCCCACGACGACGGCACGTACGCGACGGTTCAACCCCTTCCAGACGAGGGTCACTGGGAGCTTCGCGTGACCGGCGCTCCCGACGGATCGTACGTGAGTGAATGGATCGATGCAACTGCCGTGTCGGCGGACGGTCACGGCGGTCACGCCCACGGCGAGCACGATCACGAGCATGACGACGAGCACGATGACCATGCGGACCATGCTCACGACGAGCACGAAGACCACGACTCGAGTCCCGACAGCGCTTTCGCGACGCTGTTACAGTTCGGGGCCGTTGCCATCGGTGTCGTCGGTTTCGTCGCTGTCGTGATCGAGACAACCCGCTTCCGGGACTAATCCGGACCGGTAAGCCGTGACTTGTCCGCCCCGCCGTGAGACTCACCACAGGCAGGGCTTGCCTCGGAAATCGCGAACACTTAGTACGGTGGCTTGCAACACACTTCATCATGGGATTCGACGACATGGACGTCGACACGATCTGGATGGACGGTGAATTCGTCGACTGGGACGACGCCCAAATCCACGTCCTCACGCACGGCCTCCACTACGGCAGCGGCATCTTCGAAGGCGCACGTTGCTACGAGACCGAAAACGGCCCCGCAATCTTCCGCTGGGAGGAACACCTCGACCGTCTCTTCCAGTCCGCACAGCCCTACGAGATGGAGATCGACCACTCGCGCGAGGAGCTCACCGAGGCCACGCTCGAGCTCATCCGCCGCCAGGATCTCTCCTCGTGTTACATTCGCCCAGTGGCTTTCTACGGCTACAACTCACTCGGCGTCAGCCCCGACGACTGCCCGACTCGAACCGCTATCGCCGCCTGGCCCTGGGGCACCTACCTCGGCGAGGAGGCACTCGAGAAGGGTATCGACGTGATGGTCTCTTCCTGGCGCAAGCACGCCTCGAGTCAGGTGCCGACGAACGCCAAGACCACGGGGCTGTACGCCAACAGTCTGCTCGCGGGCGAGGAGGCACGCCGGAACGGCTACGCCGAGGCACTGGTCCTCAACAAGGAGGGTAACGTCGCCGAAGGGCCAGGGGAGAACATCTTCCTCGTCCGTGACGGCGAGATCTTCACGCCGGGGCTCTCGGAGTCGATTCTCGACGGCATCACCCGCAACACGGTGATCACGCTCGCCGAGGATCTGGGCTATACGGTCCACGACAACGTCTCGATTTCGCGAGGCGAACTCAACACGGCTGACGAACTGTTCTTCACCGGCTCTGCGGCAGAGGTGACGCCGATCCGGAAGGTCGACAACGTCGTCATCGGTGACGGTTCGCGCGGTCCCGTGACCGAGGATATCCAGTCGCGGTTCTTCGATGTCGTCGAGCGGACGACCGACGAGTACGACGAGTGGTTCCAGTACGTTTGAGAGTCACGCTCTGCTTGCTCGCGTCTTTGGAACGGTTCTGGAAAACGTGAGGTGGGAACGGACACGTTCACACTCAAAACCGGGTTTCTGCGTCGATTCTACTTTCGTGACTTCTTCCAGGAGCGACTAGGCTACTTGCCGTGGCCCGCGACAGGAATCGGAGGGGAGAACGGGAACGCGAACAGAAACAGAAACGGAAACGGAAAACCGCTCAATCGTCGTCGGACTGTGTCTTCTTCGCGCTGCTCTCGTCGATCACGTCGATCGGAACACCCGCATCCATCCCGCGTGTTCGGTCCGCATCGCCGAAGCCCGCGCTCAACACCCGCGTCAGCGCATCCTCGACGTCCTCATCTAGCTCCGTAATGCGCTCTGAGTGGACTTCGATGACGAACCCGGTCGTAATGTTCGGCGACGTTGGGAGGAACAGCACCTCTCTGCCGTCTTCGGTGACTTTCCCCGTCTTGAACGCCGTCATTCGAAGCCCGTCCCACACCTCGAGTTTGACGGGTGTCTGGAGCGATTCCTGCTCACCGAAGGCGGTTTCGGCGGCCATCTTCGACGCGTTGTAGACGACGCGCATGACGGGGACCCGATTGGCGACGTTGTCGACGAGGCGCTCGACCAGACTGCCGACCGTCGTCCGCATGAGATAGCCGACGGAGAACGTCAGAATAATGAGGACCGTCAGTGCGACGACGACACGAAGGAACTGTGCGAGCTGCTCGCGCGTCTGCTCGCCGGCAATCAACGGCTCGAGTGCCTCCGCTTCGAGAATGAGGCCGGGCGTAATGCCGGCGATGAGGCCGTAGAGCCAGTAGATGACGTAGAGCGTAATGAGGACGGGCCCGAGGACGATCAGGCCGCTCGCAAAGTCCCGCTTCCACGAAGCCATGTCGATTCCCTCTCACTACGGGCTAATGAGCCCTTCCCTTTGGGTCCCGTTTGCACTCGTTACCGGCCGATGATCGCACGCAGCGCGAACCAGAGGTTCTCCTTTCGCTCCATAACACGCCGATAGAAGTACGACTTCCAGCGCCCGCCGTAGGGGACGTACTGCCAGACCTCGTGCTCCTCGGCGAGGTCGTACTGTGCGTCCTCTCGCACACCCATCAGCATCTGAATCTCGAACTCCGTCCCGTACTCCTCGTGCAACTCGATCGCCCGCTCGATCATCGCCGGATCGTGACTGCCGACCGCGACGCCATCCTCGAAGTGCTCGAAGGCGTACTCGAGTAGCGCCTCGTATTCTTCGTTGACCCGCTGGCTGTTCGTGTAGGCTACGTCGGCTGGCTCGTCGTACGCGCCCTTGACGAAGCGGACCTTGCCCGGCACGTCGGCGAGGCGTTCGATGTCCTCGCGCGTGCGCTTGAGGTTCGCCTGGACGCAGACGCCAACGCCGCCGTCGGCCCACGGGTCCGACGAAGAGTCTGTTTCGCCGCCACCGTCACCGCCGTAGTACTCCCGGGCAAGTTCTTCGTAGGCGTCGAGGGTCGCATCGGTCGTCGTGTGGTCTTCCATATCGACCCAGACGAAAACGCCGCGGTCGGCTGCTGTAGCGACGATGTCCTCAAGTTCCTCGCGGAAGACATCCTCGCCGAGGTCGAGACCGAGTTGAGAGGGTTTGACGGAGATACAGGCGTCGAGATCGGCGTTTGCGATATCTTCGATAAGCGAGCGATACTCCGCGGCGTCGTCGCTCGCGGGCGCGCGGTCGTCGTAGTGTTCGCCGAGCAGATTGACGATTACGTTGACATCTCGCTGGTTGACGGTTCGGACGTGATCGAGGGCCTCGGCGGGAGACTCCCCGGCAACGAACCGGTTTGCGATCGGCGGGATCATATCGATGACCTCGCTGGCCAGTCATAAGGAGTTTAATATCTCGCGCTGACTGCCTCTCTCTGCATCCGAATACTCTCCGATTAGTGAACGAATGGGCGCTGCTGAGTCGGATTCGTGACGAACCCACCATCTCCCAGCCAACGCGCCATCCCCTAGCCAACGGCTTTACCATCGCGACCGGTCACAACCGGTAAGAGCACCCTCTCACTACTCTCGTCCAGCATGGACGCTCCCGATATCGTCGTCCTCCGTGAAGGAACGGAGGGGCTCTCGATGGACTCGTACGCCGACCGACTGCGCGAGCGACTTCCGAACCGCACCGTCGCGCTCGCCCGAACACCTGCTGACGAACGCGACCTCGTCCCACAGGCTCGCGTCGTGACCGGGATCAGTATCGACGAAGACCAGTTAGCGCGCGCCGACCAACTCGAGTTGTTCGCCTGCGTCTTCGCGGGCACTGACCACCTTCCGTCGGCGGCGTTCCGTGAGCACGGCGTCACCGTAACGAACGCGGGCGGGATTCACGCCCCTGGCATCGCCGAGCAAGCCATCGGCAACATGCTGGTGTTCGCGCGGAATCTCCACGAGGGGTGGCGACGCAAGCAACAAAACGAGTGGCGACACTTCCAGTCCCACGAGTTCACCGATAGCACCGTCACGGTCGTCGGCCTCGGTTCGATCGGCCAAGAAACCGTCACGCGACTCGAGGGCTTCGACGTCGACACGATCGGCGTCAGGTACACGCCGTCGAAGGGCGGACCGACCGACGAGATCATCGGCTTCGACGAGGCGGCCATCCACGACGCGTTCGCCCGTAGCGACTACGTCGTGCTCGCCTGTCCGCTGAACGACCTGACCCGTGGCCTCGTCGGCGAAGCGGAACTCGCGACGCTGCCGCCGAACGCAGTCGTCGTCAACGTCGCTCGCGGCGGGATCGTAGACACTGACGCGCTGGTGTCCGCGCTCCAGTCGAACGCGATTCGCGGCGCGGCGCTGGACGTGACCGAACCCGAACCGCTGCCAGCGGATCACCCGCTGTGGGACCTCGAGAACTGTCTCATCACGCCGCACACGGGCGGCCACACGCCGAAGCACTGGGACCGACTGGCGGATATCGTCGCGAGCAACGTCCGAACGCTCGAAGCCGCTGGTGAGGACAGTGCGAGCGAAGCGACAGCAGGAAAACAGCACGATGAGGACTCCGAACTCGAGAACGTCGTCGTTCGTCCCGATTCGTCCTAACATCCGTCATCCCGTCGTGTTCCGTGTGTAACACAACCGCCTCCGAGGCGAGACCGAATCACTGCCGGTTAAGGCATCTCGGCGCATCGCGGCGAATATGGCAGTACTCGAGACAGTCGTGATTGCGTTCTGGGCGATGTTGCCGGCGTACGTTCCGAACAACGCGGCGGTGCTCGGCGGCGGAGGCAGACCGATCGATGGCGGCCGGACGATGGGCGACGCGCGGCTGCTTGGCGACGGCAAGACCTGGCGCGGAACGGCGGCGGGAATCACGGCAGGACTCGTCCTCGCGGGCGTGCTGACCTTTTTCGCCGACGACGTGAGTAGCGTGCTCGGCTTTGCCGTGCCGGCGTTCGAGCCGCTCGCAGCGCTCGGACTCGCCGCCGGTGCGATGCTCGGTGATATTCTCGCTTCGTTCCTCAAGCGCCGCACTGGCCGCCAGCGCGGCGCGATGTTCCCCGGACTTGATCAGCTCGACTTCGTCGTCGTCTCGCTCCCGCTGACAGCGCTGCTCGCGACGCAGTGGTTCTTCACGTGGTTTACGTGGGACGTCATCCTCGTCGTCGTCGTGCTGACGCCGATTCTTCACGTGACGACGAACATGATCGCGTACAAACTCGGACTGAAGAACGAGCCCTGGTAACGGTCGGTCACCGATCCGACCGTCGTCTCGAGCAGTCGAGAACTGAGCACGGTATCGAGGTCGACATACCCGCTTACGACGGTGCCGGCGGCAACATCGCCTCGTCCATCCAGAACGACTCGACGGCCTTTCCGAGCGAAGCGAACTCGCCCGGACTGTCTGGCTTCGTGAGATAAGCGTTCGCGCACAGATCGTAGCTCTTGGCGATATCCTCGGTCGCTTCCGAACTCGTCAACACGAGGACCGGTAACGACGCGAGGTCGGGATCGCTTCGGATCTCCTCGAGTACCTCGAAGCCGCTCGTTCGGGGGAGGTTCAGATCGAGCAAGACGAGGTCGATGCTTGGATTCGAGTCCGTCTCCGAACCAGTGCTTGTCGACACCTGCTCTTGCAGGAACGACAGCGCCTCGTCGCCATCGCGGGCGGTGTGAAACGTCGTCTCGATATCGACGGTCCGGAACGCTTCCTGTGCCAGCCGAACGTCGCCCGGGTTGTCCTCGACCAACAGGATATGTACCGACTCGTTCGTCGATGGAGAGGGTGATGGGGTACTCATGGGTTACTAGTACAAAACCGGACTATTCAGATAAGGCTGTGTACAAATAGCCTTGGTATGCGGTCGGTTTCGGAGAGTTCTGTATCGTCTGGGAGAGCGTCGGGATGGGGTTGGCTGTACGAACGGTGTCCGCGGTGCGTATAGTGTGAGCCACGAACGAGGGTGCCACAATATTGACTTCGGCGACTCGGTTCCACACCGCTTATTTCGGTTCGTCTCGCCACTTCGAGCAATGACGACCGATTCCGAGGAGGGAGAGAGCGCCACCGATGCTACCGACGCTACCGACACCACCGTCGACACAGAAACACTCATCGAGGCACTTCGAGACGCCGACGCCGTCCAGTTCGGCGAGTTCGAACTCGCCCACGGCGGCACCAGCGAGTACTACGTCGACAAGTACCGCTTCGAAACCGACCCCGACTGCCTCGAAACCGTCGCCGAGGCCTTTGCAGACCGAATCGACGCCGACGATAAACTCGCCGGCGTCGCCCTTGGCGCTGTCCCGCTCGCCGCCGCAACCAGTGTCGTCGCCGGCGCACCCTACGTGATCGCGCGCAAACAGCGCAAGGAGTACGGCACGGCCAACCTGATCGAGGGCGAACTCGAGGCGGGCGAGGAAGTGGTGGTACTCGAGGACATCGTGACGACGGGAACGAGTCTGGTCGATGCGATCGAGTCGCTTCGAGAGGCTGGCGCGACGGTCGACCGCGCGCTGGTGGTCGTCGACCGCGAGGAGGGCGGCCGTGAGAACGTCGAAGATGCAGATGTCGAGATGGAAGCGCTGGTGACAGCGAGTGAGTTGCTCGCTGACCGTGGCTGACCGCGACTGACCGCGACTGACCGTGACTGACCGTGACTGAGATGCTGTCTACGTGCGTCGTTCTGCTACTGAGCTACGCGTCCTCTTTGGCCTTGTATCGACGGTAGATCCCCACCGAGAGGACGAGCGCTGCAACTCCAGCGACTGCGAGTGATCCACCGACGACCCACTGCCCACGGAATCCGACCAGCATCGCGCCGAGACTCGCTGCGAAGATCCCGCCGTGAACGAGGACCCCGACGGTGACGAACGCCAGCAGTGTCGACCGATCGATCGACTCGAACGTACTCGCGATGTCCTCGTCGGCTTCGCCGTCTCCGGTGGAGCCGTCGCCGAAGGGATCGTCGAGCGGGTCATCCCCAAACGGGTCCTCGAACGGATCGTCGTCTGATGGGTCCAACACGGTGATCGGTTCGCGAGGTGGACTCAAAACCGTTCGGCCGCCGTCTCTCTCACTCTCACGCTTTCCATCCGTTTCGTTCTGCCTGCCCGTTTCGTCCCGGCTCACATCCGTTGGAGCACCCTCATCACAATGTTTTTATCCTGCACCGGACAAACCGTAGCTACGATGGTAGGTGTCCGCTTTACAGGGGCTTTCGCCCGCTTCTAACCCTCACCTACCGCTCGCTGTGTCGGCCGCGACCCACAGCAGAGCGGCACACGTACACGCCACACACGGCCACGAACTCGGACCCGAACACGGTCAGGCGGACACCGATCCGAACTTCTCGCAGGGCCACCACCAACAGAAGTTCACCAGTCACAACCAGCCAGAGCCATGTCAGAATCAGACCCACAATCAGAACCAGCACAGCTAACGGTCGTCCTCCCGGACGGCTCCGAACTCCACGTCGACGAGGGCGCAACGGTCGAAGACTGCGCCTACGAAATCGGCCCCGGTCTCGGCCGCGACACCGTCGCCGGCAAACTCGACGGCGACCTCGTCGCCAAGGAGCAACCAGCCTACGACGGCGCCGAACTCGAGATCATCACGGACCAGTCCGACGAGTACCTCGCCGTCATGCGACACTCGGCCTCCCACTGCCTCGCACAGGCAGTCGAGCGCCACTACGACGACGTCGACCTCGCCATCGGTCCACCGACGGACGAGGGCTTCTACTACGACTTCGACAACCTCGACATCGACGAGGAAGATCTCGCCGCACTCGAGTCCGAAATCGCAGACATCGTCGACGAGGATTACGAGATCGAGCGCGAGGAAGTCACGATCGAAGAGGCCGAAGAGCGTCTCGCGGACGAGCCCTACAAGCTCGAACTCCTCTCCGAGTTCGCCGACGAGAACGAGCAGGTCACCTTCTACAAGCAGGGCGAGTGGGAGGACCTCTGTGCCGGCCCGCACGTCGACTCGACGGGCGAGATCGGCCCCGTCAAGCTCCTAGAAATCGCTGGCGCCTACTGGCGCGGCGACGAGGAGAACCCAATGCAGACGCGCATCTACGGCACCGCGTTCGAAGACGAGAGCGATCTCCAGGACTTCCTCGAGCGAAAGCAGGAAGCCGAGAAGCGCGACCACCGCCGCATCGGCAACGAGATGAACCTGTTCTCGATTCAGGACGTAACTGGTCCCGGCCTGCCGCTGTACCACCCGCCGGGGAAGACGGTACTGAAGGAACTCGAGGACTTCGTCGAGGACCTGAACAAGGACGCCGGCTACGACTACGTCGAGACGCCACACGTCTTCAAGACGGACCTCTGGCACCGCTCCGGCCACTACGAGAACTACGCCGACGACATGTTCATCTTCGATGTCGGCGACGACGAGTTCGGCCTAAAGCCGATGAACTGCCCCGGCCACGCCGCTATCTTCCAGGATCAATCCTGGAGCTATCGCGACCTGCCGATCCGCTACGCCGAGAACGGCAAGGTCTACCGCAAGGAGCAGCGCGGCGAACTCTCGGGCCTCTCGCGCGTCTGGGCCTTTACGATCGACGACGGCCACCTGTTCATCCGCCCCGACCAGATCGAACAGGAAGTCGAGGAGATCATGGACATGATCATCGACGTACTCGAGACGTTCGACCTCGAGTACGAGATGGCACTCGCCACGCGCCCCGAGAAGTCCGTCGGCAGCGACGAGATCTGGGAGCACGCAGAGGAGCAACTCGAGAACGTCCTCGAAAAGCGCAATCTCGACTACGATATCGAGGAGGGCGACGGCGCGTTCTACGGGCCGAAGATCGACTTTGCGTTCGAGGACGCCATCGGCCGTGCGTGGGACGGGCCGACGGTCCAGCTGGACTTCAACATGCCAGACCGCTTCGACCTCTCCTACGTGGGCGAGGACAACGAAGAGCACGAGCCGGTGATGATCCACCGCGCGCTCTACGGCAGCTACGAGCGGTTCTTCATGATGCTCATCGAGCACTACGAGGGCAAGTTCCCGCTCTGGCTCGCGCCGGAACAGGTCCGCGTCCTCCCGATTTCGGACGCGAACCTCGGCTACGCCTACCAGGTCGCAAACGAGTTCGACGACTTCCGTGTCGAGGTCGACGACCGCGACAGCACCCTCGAGCGAAAGATCCGCGCGGCCCACGACGACCGGGTGCCGTACCAGATCATCGTCGGCGACAACGAGGAAGAGGACGGGAACATCTCGGTCCGCGACCGCTTCGAGGATCAGGAGTACGACGTCGAAATCGAGGACTTCCGTGACCACCTCGTCGCCGAGCGCGACGAGCAGCGCTCCGAGCCGGACTTCCTCCAGGGCTGAGACGGGCTGCTATAGCGATCTACCGGCGTATCCACATACCCACGCAATCACGTACCCACCACGCATCCACGCAATCACGCACCCACGGAACGATGGGATTGTGCCGGAAATGCTGCCCAAGTGTCCGTCTGAGGGACGCTCGCCGGTTTCTGTTCACCGATTTCTGCTTTGGCAGTCTCACTCCGTGAGTGTGGACTCTTGATCTCGTGCGCCAGTGAGTTCGCGAACGGTCTCGATGCCGATGAATCGGGGCACGCGTTCCGCGTAGCGTTCGTACCCCTCACCGTACTGCTCGCGTAGCCAGGGCTCTTCAGCGAACGGTAATGCGAGCCACCAGCAGAGGAAGACGGTACAGACGATGGCCACCAATGCCGAGTTTGTGAGCAACGCAAACCCGACCGTTGCGGCGATGTAGCCGACGTACTGCGGATTTCTCGAGTACCGATACCAGCCACCAGTCCGCAACTCACCGGACAGCCCCTTCGTTTCCTCGACGCCAAGATCACGGCCGGCCGCGAAGGCGACCGCGAAGCCGCCGAGGAACAGGACCGCACCCGCAGCGAAACTCGGGACTCGTGGAAGCCCGAGGCTGTTCCAGTCCAGATACGCGAGTACAGCCAGGACGACGTTGAGCAGGTGCGAAATCGTCCAGTGCGCGTAGAACTGCCACGTTCGTTCGCCCGGTGGCCAGTAGGTGGCAACGCCGAGCGCGCTGGCGACGATGCCCGAGAGGTTTGCGATCACGAGTGCGAGACTTACGGCGAACACCGCAGTCGGTATCGACAGCGAACCGAGTTCGATCACGGCGGCACCTCCGCCACGTGCTCCTCGGTTGTCGCTCGCTGCTCGCGTTTCACCAACTGTTGTCGACCCATATGGGATTGTCACGGCGGGACCACCGTTCGCGTTTTCGCGGCTCTACTAGTGTATATATAAGTGAACTGTCCTCGCAGAACTGAACGACGACCGATGAAGCACCTCGATGTCCGCCTTTCACAGCCCGACTGGATGCTCCATCCGATGCAGCGATTCATCCGCGAGACGAATGTGGTTCGCTACGAAGAACTACTGACGTGGAACGTCGTCGGTCGCGAGGACGGACTCGAGTACGAACTGTTCTACGTCGACGCCGATCGCAGCCCCTACGAAGAGAGAATCGAAGCCGTCGACTCGGTTCGCTGGTACGATCTCACGCCGATCGACGACGAGACGTTTTACGTCTACATCTGTCAGGAGACGCGTCAGGAGGACATCCGATGGCGCGAGGCGTTCGCCGCGCTCGATCTCGTGGTCGTGCCACCAATCGTCTACGATTCTGTAGCCGATTTCTACATGACGATCGTCGGCGCTGGCGACGATCTACAGGCGCTACTCGATGGGTTGCCCGACGAAATCGGCGTCGACGTTCGTGCGATCGGTGAGTACGACCGCCGTCACGTCCCGCTCAGCGGCGACCTGACGGAGCGGCAGTTCGAAGCGCT
The DNA here is from genome assembly GCF_001861355.1 of Natrialba sp. SSL1. Classification (GTDB taxonomy): domain Archaea; phylum Halobacteriota; class Halobacteria; order Halobacteriales; family Natrialbaceae; genus Natrialba. Next base: position 205,924 of record NZ_MASN01000052.1, on the reverse strand, counting down.
CGAGGCAGCTGTTGAGGTCGGCTACTTCGAAGTCCCGCGTGAGGCCGGCGTTGATGAGGTTGCCGACGAATTGGGCTGTGCCTCGAGTACGGCGTCGCGACTACTCCAGAAGGCGCAGGCACGTGTGATGCGGCGTCTGGTGCGGCGGTACGGTCGAAAATAGTCGACCCACGGTTCGTCCCGCCGTTCTCTCTAACAGTCGGCTTCATCTCTCGAAATCCCATGTTCGTGATGGTCTCTCACTCACGGGGAGATCGAAATCCACATGGTTGCGGAATCGTGCATACCTATATGAACCGAGCCGAGAAGGCTGCCCTCCAGCTTCGGGCGGTCGACGTTTTGCGGATGCTGAAAGAGACGCGAACCTACGACGAACTTGCGGAGACGACGGGCCTCCCGGCGGGCGACCTCAACCGCTACGTCAACGGCCACGTCCTTCCCGGTACCGAACGCGCCCGCGAAGTCGTCGACGACATCGGTCGCGAGGCCATCGCGGACGAACTCAACGCCCGCATTCGCGTCGACGACGAGGGGTACGTCGACAACTCCGGCACCGTCTTCGATCAGTCCTTCCTCGATCTCGTTGCGCCCGTCGTCGCCAACGGCTTCGAGTTCGACCGTCCAGATGTCGTCCTCACCGCCGCGACGGACGGAATCACGCTCGCCGCCTCGCTCGCGAGCTACTACGGCACTCGCTGTGCCTACGCGAAGAAAAGCAAGGAGACCGCCGTCGAGGAGTTCATCGAGGCCCGCCAGCGCCTCCAATCCGGCATCGAACTCACCTACTACCTACCCGCCTCTGCCGTCGACGCCGGTGACTCCGTTCTCGTCGTCGACGACCTCATCCGCTCGGGCGAAACGCAGGAACTACTCCTCGACATCGTCGAAACCTCCGAGGCGGAGGTCGCCGGCGTCTTCGCACTCATCGCTGCCGGTGACGACGGGATCGAACGCGCCCGCGAGCGAACCGACGCACCGGTTGGTGCGCTGACGACCGTCTGATCGCTGTCCGCCTCTCGTTGATATCCTCCACAAACACGTCTCTCCGTCCGATCAATCCACCCGACGCTCAGTTCTCGAGTCCCGCCTCGAACTCATCGAAGAGCGACGACACGCGTTCCTCGATTTCGTCGCGAATCTCGCGCACTCGCTCACGGTTCTGTCCGTGTGGGTCCGGGAGATCCCAATCGCGGCTGTCTACGGCGTCGGGTAGTGACAGCGTCGAACAGCCCATCGTCACGACGTAGTCGCTGGACTCGAGTACCGCGTCCGAAATCTCCCGCGGGGTCCGATCCGAGATGTCGATCTTATCACCGTACAGTACCTCAACCACCTCGTCGTGGACGCTTTCTGCAGGGCTAGTGCCGCCGGTGCGGATTTCGATCTGATCTTCGAGGTCCCGGCTACTGCGCTCGCGTTCGGCGTAGGCGGTCGCCATCTGGCTCCGGCCGGCGTTCTGGACGCAGACGAACGCGACCTGGAGCGGAGGCGTCGTGTGTGGCGCACTCATGGCTGGTCGTAGCGCAGTTGGGGTCCTAAGCGTTCGTATGAGTTCTCGTGTGCGGAACGTAGACACGGATACAGCCAGCCGGAGTCGCTGGCATCAAGCAAGTGACCTGTTCTTGAGTCGGCGTGAACTGGTAGAGTTGCTTACCGAACGATCGTCACCGGCACCGGCGACCGTCGTGCGACGTTCTCCGCGACGCTGCCCAGCAGAATCCGGCTCGCACCAGTCCGGCCGTGGCTCCCGAGTGTAATGTGGTCAACGTCGTTCTCCTCGGCATAGTTCACGATCGAGCGCGAGATGCCGCCGACGACGCGATCCGTCTGGATCTCGACCCCGTGCGTGTCGGCCTGTTCGCGGGCCGATTCGAGTAGCTCGTCGGCGCGGCTCTCGTGGTGTTTCTGAATTTCTTCGTAGTTCGCCATCGCACCGCCTTCGATCCCCGTTGCGGCGTAGAAGTCACCCGGATCGATGACGTGTAGTGCCGTGATCGTCGCGTCGGGGTACTCCTGGCAGGCGAACTCGAGTGCGTCGGTCGAGCGGTCCGAGTCGTCGACTGGGACGAGGACGTGGCTTGGCATAGTCGCCACTACGGCTGACTGTGATTTAAACTCCAGGCCGTTCTCTCGGGCGCTGGGATGGCCGATTCGTCCTGCTCCTGCGGGTTGCTGTGCAAGCGCCTCACCGTAAGTGGGGGGACCACGGATTGTTGTCGCGACGGCTCCCGTCGACGACGCTGTCGCTATGTGGGCGTAGAAATACAAATACAAATACAAAAGCGGAATCGAATTCGAGACCTTACTTCGCGCGACCCCGACCGCCCGTGTTGGACGGTCGGACCTTCTCTGCGCCCTTGCCGCGGTTGTTGAGACCGCGGTTGTCCTTGCCGGCGTTGGTGAGCCCACGGAACGCGCGGTTCGTGTGGGCGTCGTCGCAGATCCAGTTCAGGTCGTCGTCGTTCTGGATCGCAGGGTGTTCGGGATCCACGAGGATCACTTCGAACCACTTCTGGCTGCCGTCTTCGCCGACCCAGTAGCTGTTGAGGACGCGCAGGTTGGGGTACTTGCGCGAAACGCGCTCCTCACCGATGCGCTGGATGTTCTTGCGCCGCCCGATGCGGTTGACACCCTGGCGCTTGGTTCGGCGACCGGCCTTGAAGCGCTGCTTGCGTGCAGTCCCCTTGCGGACCGACACGCGGGTCACGATGATGCCCTGCTTTGCCTTGTAGCCGAGTTCGCGCGCCTTGTCGAGGCGGGTCGGACGGTCGATGCGCTCGATTGCGCCCTGCTTTCGCCATTCCTGCTTTCGCTGCCACTGCAGTTCCCCGAGCTTGCCGTCGTCGGGGTCCTTCCATGCCTCCTTGATGTGGGAGTAGAAGCTTTTTGCCATTGTTTGTCACCGCGGGCGTTTCCTGGTTCAATCCGAGCGCCGGATCACATCCCGTCCTGTGGCGGCGTCGCGTGCCGAACAGGTGCCCGCTGGTGCCCGCGATCCAGCGAGTCGGTTTCACCTATCCAACTCCCGAGTATAAGAGCTTCGAAGCGGGCGGACCGTGTCGTGTCGTGACGATCCACCGCAATCCGCCCGCTGTTCAGGCCTCTCTGGCCTCGAGTTCGGCCTCAAGTACCTCGTACTCCCGCGAGAGATCATCCCAAAACTGATCCACCGACTGCAGTGACTCTACGTCCGCGAGTCGGTTGTGCAACCGCTCGGCCTCCGCCTCTGAGGTCGATCCGACGTACACTGCCTCATCGATCACCGTTGCGAGCACGTGCTTTTGGTACTCGAGTGCTGTCTCTGACATCCCGAGTGAACAGATGACACAGTGAGTGATAGCTATGCACAGCACTAGACCGTTTCTATACGACTAACAGGCTGCTAATCGATGCGTTCCGTTGATTGATCAGCCGTAATTACAGTTCACGGTCGTCCGGTTCAGAAATCGCCTGCAGGCTTTTCGAGATCCCACTCGTTGAAACGGTTCGGTGTTCGACGTGAACCGCGGTTCTGTATACAGAACGGTTCTATCTTCTTGAGGCGAGAGAATCCCGTCGTTTTACGGCGGGCGTGAATCGCCGCACCACAGACGTACGTGTTCTGTGGCCGCACTGGGTGCTGACCGACGTAAAACAAGCCAGATAACTCCGAGTCAGCAGGGTAGAACCTCGGTCCCACTGCCGGATAGGAGTAACGGCGGCGTGGCCCCGCCAGCACCCCGTCGGTGTGTAAACGGAAGTTCCCAACGCAGCGGGCCTCGGTTCGTGGGAAGCCTCGCCGTCGTCGGGCGTAGCCCGACTGCCTGAGGGATCTTCGATCCCTCTCCGTAAACGGCGAGGAGGAGGTCACTCGGGCCATCAGCAGCGTATTCTCTACGAGTTCCATGCGGGGAAGGCGAATTACATACTTTCAGATAGTCACGAAATTCTGTATATCGAAATCCTGTTTATTAGTTCCACTTCATAATGTCTCACAGTAATCATCTGGCAGATACTGCGAGCAACTCACACTCAGTCGCCCAAAATGACGCAAAATAGGGCCGTGCGGATCGTTAGTCGTCGTTGTTTGCTTGTGTCCGACGAATCGTCTCGAACTCGCCGTCGATAATTTCGGTCGCAACCTCGTCGCCATCGATTTCATCTGAAACGTGCTGTGGATACTTTCGGCGAAAGTACCCCACCGCATTTCGGAGATCGCGCCGGAGGAACTCCTCGGCGTTTTCGTGATTCGTCGGCACGGCCTGGGGCCAGTCGAAGATTGTGACGCCTCCCTCGTCCAAGAAGACGTTGTACTCGCTCATGTCTGCGTGAACGTAGCCGTGTTCGTACGCACGTGCGATTTCGGAGACGAGCAGATCGAGTACGCCGAGCACCTGGTCGTCCTCGAGTTTCGTCCGTGAGAGTTCGACGCCGTCCATCTTCTCCATGACGATGGCGTGGCGGTTCTGGTCGATCGGCTGGGGAACCGCGACATCTGGGTATAGCTCCTCGAGAATCTCGTATTCGCGCTCAGCGGCCTTCCGGGCGGTGTACATCCAGGAGACGTGCTCCTTGTCGGACGTGTAGTCGCGTTCTTTCTGCACTTCACGGAAGTTCGTATACCCCTCGCGGTGGTACTTCAGCGCGAGCGGTTTGTACGATCGAACCTCGTAGACGTCACTCTCCTTGCCGACGCCCAGTGGCGAGCCAAACTCGGAGATCGTCTCGCGCTCGACGAGCGCGCGCAACGCGAGGATGTCGTAGCCCTCGAACTGCAGGGTGTACCCCTCGTACTGGATGGTTTTCTTCTCGACGAGCCCCCGTTTGAGACAGCGCTCGAGGCGGTAGTCCACCTCCTCTTCGGTGAGACTCGAGAACTTCGGGAGCTTCTCACGCTGGACCCACTCCGAGAAGCGCATCCCCTGTTCGACCCCCGAGAGGAGATAGAAATCCTGCTCCTCGAGTTCGGGCAACATTTCGGCGACGTTCCGCACCATATAGTCGGCGTAGCCGCCGTGTACGTAAAAACGTCGTGACACGGCACACTGTCGAAGTAAACTGGATAGGGCTATATCGAATCCGACGAATTTCCCGATTCTGTCTGGGTGCCGAATTCTCATTCTCTCACGAACCGAACCCATACCACTAACTCAACCGGCGGCAAGGAACAGGTATGACTGCGCTTGCCGACCGCGAGTGGCGACTCATCACCGACGAGGCCCGCGACGGGGCGACACAGATGGCACTCGAGGAGGCCGCCGCTCGGACGGCACTTGAAGAGGACGTTCGAACGGTTCGCGTCTACTCCTGGGAGCCGAGTACCCTGTCACTTGGCTACCGACAGGAGGCAGACTCAGTGGACTGGGACTTTTGTGAACGTGAGGGGATCGACGTAACCCGCCGCCAGACGGGTGGCGGCGGAATCTATCACGACCGATACGCCGACATCTCCTACACGGTCGTCGCGCCGGCCGAGGAGGTACCGGGCGATCTGATGGAGTGCTACGCGCTCTTTTGTGAGCCGATCCTCACAGCCTTCGAAGAGATGGGCGTCGACGCCGACTTCGCCGCCGCCGAGCAGTCGGCGATCTACAAACCGTCGTGCTATCTGCGGGACATCAACCCGGCCCACGACGTGGTCGCGCCGGCGAGTTCGCCCACAGAGTCCCGAAAAATCAGCGGTAACGCCCAGTACCGCCAGCGCGACGTTGTCATCCAGCACGGCTCGCTGAGTTACGCCCGCGAACCCGACAAACACGTCGGCGTATTCGACGAGGTACTCGAGATGGACACCTTCACCGACCGGGTGACGAGCATCCGCGAGGAGTCCGGGATCGACCGCGAGGACGCAGTCGACACCCTTGCGGCGGCGCTCGGTGACTGGTGTGACGCGACGCCGGGCGAGTGGCGAGACGAGGAACTGGCGACCGCCCGCGAGCTCGCTGACCGAAAGTACGGATCGGACGCGTGGATCCGAGAGCGAGAGGTTCTCGAGGCGGGAGAGCAGTAGCGTCTGTCGTCGCCACTCGCTCGGCGGGTCCCGAAAACGGACTGCTTTTGATCCGACGGCCGTACCGCTCAGTATGCGACTGACCGGACCGACCGGGATCGGTATTCGAGCCCTGCTCGGTGCCGGCATCACCGCGGTTACGCTGCTCGCGAGCGCGTACGTCGTCACCGTCTTCGCCGCGGCTGTTCTCATCTTCGTCGCGATGCAACTCGGGCCACTCGAGTTCACCGAGACGGGATTCCTGTGGGCGCTCGCCATCGGCGCGATTCCGGTCCTGCCCTGTTTTGCGATCGTCATCGCACACGCCATTCGACTGGAGCGCGTCGAACTTCTCGAGGGGACCGTTCCAGCCGCGGAGATCGACGCGGATGGAGGGCGATCGCTCGAGGCCTCGGTGACGCGACTGGCGACGCAGTTCGGCATTGCAACACCCGAGGTTCGGGTGCGGCCGGACGTGATGCCGCTGGCGTACACGACCGCTCGGCCGACCGACCCGGTACTCGCTGTCCGCCGCCGTGGCTCACCCGTCATTGTCGTTTCGAAGGGACTCGTGCAGACGCTCTCGAGTGACGAACGCGAGGCCGTGCTGGCTCACGAGTGTGCCCACTTGGCGAACGACGACCTCCAGCTCACCTCGTGGCTGCTCGTCCCGTTGTTCGCTGCCGAGTTCCTGTACGAAGCCGACGAAAACGACGAAGACGACCACTGGCGACTCGACCCGCTCGGTTGGGCGCTCACGTCGCTGTCGCTCGTCGGCGTCGGCGTGTTCGCTCGCGGGCGCGAACTCGCCGCGGACTGCGCGGCTGTCGAAGCCACCGGCGATCCTGGCGCGCTCGCGTCAGCACTCGAGCGGCTCGCGAATCGCCGTCGTCGTCGCCGTCGCCGACCATCGACGGACCTCCGTCACGCGCAGTCGACGAACGCGATCAACGTCGTGCCGACGCTGGGCGAGGGTGTCGACTCGGGTGGTCTGCGATCGACGCATCCACCGCTCGAGGTGCGACTCAGGGCGCTGCGGTCGGTGGCCGCCGCGTAGCGATCCCCGGTTGGAACGTCGCGAGCGGACGGTCGGCTCGTAGTGAGTGAACGGTCGGCTCGTAGCGAGCGGACGATCGGATTGGTCCGAAGTACCTATCACGAACCGGTACTGACGAGGATTCATGACCATGAAGGTCGGCGCACACGTTTCGATCTCCGGTTCGCGCGTCTCCTCCGACACCGAGACGCCGCCGTACGACGACGTTCGCAACGCAATCTCCCGCCAGCTCGCCTTCGGCGGCAACTGCGGACAGATCTTCACCACCTCGCCGCAAGTCTGGGCCCAGCCCGAGATCAGCGACGAGGCCGCCGCAGGCTTCCGCGAGGAGACTGACGCGGAACTCGAGGGACCGTGGGTGATCCACTCCTCGTACCTCGTCAACCTCTGTACCCCGAAGGACGACCTCCGTCGGAAGTCCAAAGAGAGCATGCAGGCCGAACTCGACGCCGCCGACAAACTCGGCGTTCCGTACGTCAACGTCCACCTCGGCGCACACACCGGGGCCGGTGTCGAGGGCGGCCTCGACAACGCGGCGAGCCTGATCGACGAACTCGACGTTCCCGAGGGCGTCGAGATCCTGATCGAGTCCGACGCGGGCAGCGGCACGAAACTCGGCGGCGAGTTCGCCCACCTCGCGGGCATCATCGACCGCACAGAGACGGAGATCGGCATCTGTATCGACACCGCTCACACGCTCGTCGCGGGCAACGACCTCACGACACCCGAGGCGGTCGACGAGACCGTCGGCCGGTTCGACGACGAGGTCGGACTCGAGTACCTCAAGTACATTCACCTGAACGACTCGAAGCACGACGTGGGCACGCACAAGGACGAGCACGCTCACGTTGGCGAGGGTTACATCGGAGAGGACGGTATGCAGGCGATCGTCAACCACCCAGACCTGCGCGAGTTGCCGTTTGCACTCGAGACGCCGACCGAGGACGGTCGCGGCTTCGCCTGGAACATCGAGAAAGTCAAGGAGCTGCGAGAGGCGGAAGTAGAGGCCTGATCACTGCGACAGAAAGGGTGTGTGGCGATCGGGAGTGTCAGTAGCTCCCGGGTTCCGTCCCGAGACATCCCAACCCCACCCCCAATTCCACCCCGAAAATCGACCCGTTTTTACCCAACACACGTTTACTGGCAGCCGTGCGCGAGTTCTCCGAAGACTACCTTCACCGGACCCGCGAGGGCATGTGGGATGACTCCCGGGCGGCACTCGAACCACTCGCACTCGAGTCCCGCGAGCGGATTCTCGATGTCGGCTGCGGGACCGGCGAACTGAGCCGCGTGCTCGCGGCGGAGTCGCCGGGCGAGGTCGTCGGCTGCGACGCAGACCCTGACCTGCTTCGGGCCGCAGCGGCGAACGCGCCGCCCATCCCAACCGTCGCCGGTGACGCCTACCGACTGCCGTTCCCCGACGACGCCTTCGACCTCGTCGTCTGTCAGGCGCTGTTGATTAACCTGCCCGACCCGGCGGCCGCGCTCTCCGAGTTCGCTCGCGTCTCGCGCGACCTTGTCGCAGCCGTCGAGCCGGATAACGGTGCCGTCGAGGTGGACTCGAGTGTCGGTGCTGAGGACGCTCTCGAGCGGCGGGCTCGCGACGCCTATCTCGACGGCGTTGCGACCGACGTTGCGCTCGGGGCCGACGCCCGCGAGGCGTTCGCAGCGGCGGATGCTGATTTTGAGGTATTCGAGACGCGCCGGTACGACCACGTTCGAACCGTCGAACCGCCCTACAGTGAGGGAGCAGTCGCTGCGGCGCGGCGAAAGGCGACGGGTGCGGGGCTAGCCGACGACCGAGAGACAATGCTCGAGGGTGCGTTGACGGCGGCGGAGTACGACGACCTGCGAAGCGAGTGGCGAGCGATGGGCCGTGACGTAATCGAGCAGATGGAAGCGCGAGCGTATCGCCGGCGCGAGGCCGTTCCGTTTTTTGTTACTGTTGGTCGAGTGTGACGCGCTTTTCGACAGGTGAGCAGTGTTGTTTTCCGGCTACCCCTCGTCCTCAGTGCGCTGTCCGAGCAACGACGCGTAGATGCCGACGAACCCGATTACGACGATGAGAACGCCGGTGAGCAGGTCGATCAGCGAAAGCAGTGCGAGCACCGATCCGGTGAGGACGAGCGCGACGTTCGCGAGCAGCGCGACACGCGGCGACTGAATCAGATCGAGAAGCGCAGACGGCGACAGCGAACTCATATCGGTGACCACCGACAGCAGCGACAAAATTCTTCGTATTACGCTCGCAGCATCGAGTAGTCGGTACTGAGCGTCTCTGTGTCCACCGCCTGCCACGCAGGGCGAGCGACCGGACTTACATATGCTCTCTCTGTGAACTGTTTACCATGGCTGCAATCGAACTCGCGGGACTGACGAAGGACTACGGCGAGGTGGTCGCCAACGACGACGTCACGTTCTCCGTCGAGCGCGGCGAAATCTTCGGTTACCTCGGCCCGAACGGGGCCGGCAAGACGACGACGATCCGCGCGCTTCTCGGACTCATCTCCCCGACCGACGGCACCGCACGCGTGCTCGGCCACGACATCACCGACGAATCGGACCTGCTCGAGGGCAAACGCGATATCGGCTACCTGCCCGATAGTCCGTCCTTCGATGAGGGGGCGACTGGGCGGGACGTACTCGAGTTACACGCCCGAATCAAGGGAGACGAGCGAAGCGAGGACCTCCTCGAACTGTTCGATCCACCCCTCGACAGGGAGGTACGCGAGTACTCACACGGCAACGTCCGCAAACTGGGGCTGGTGCTGACGTTCATGCACGATCCGGAGCTGGTGATCCTGGACGAGCCGACGAGCGGGCTCGATCCGCTGATGCAACAGCGATTCGCCGAGTTTCTGCGAGCCGAGCGAGAGCGGGGCGTGACGGTGTTCTTCTCGTCGCACGTGCTGGGGGAGGTGCGTCGGCTCTGCGACCGAGTGGCCATCATTCGGGAGGGCCAGCTCGTGACGGTCGAACCGGTCGAGTCGTTGCTCGACAGGAGCGGGAAGGTGGTTCGGCTTCGGACGGCAGAGCCGGTCCCGTTCGAGCGGTTCGATCCGTCGTCGCTCGCGGGTGTCCACGATCTCGAGACGAGTCTCGACCGAGAGGACGGGGCGGCGGATGACTCGGAAGCAGCGTTTACGGAGTGTACGTTTACCTTCACCGGTGACGTGAACGCGCTGGTCGAACGAGTCGACGGAATCGGGCTGCTCGACCTCTCGGTTGAGGAGGCGCCACTCGAGGACATCTTCATGCGGTTCTACGGCGCGGAGGACGAGGTGGGTGCCGAGCGATCGCCGGACAGTGTCGGGAGAGACGAGTCGGAAGACGAGGTGGGCGACGAACAGACGCATGGAACGGCGCGATCCAGCGGAGGTGGCGACGATGCTTGATCTCGCGCGCTACGATGGCCGTCGTCGGTTCAAAGGGAGTGTCTACCTCTCGATCGGTCTCACACTGCTCGCCGCGCTCATCGTCTGGATCTTTCCGTCGTTTCGTGACGCGATGGACATGGACGAACTGCTCGCGGCCTATCCGGAACCCGTCTTACAGGTCATGGGCATTCGAACGATGGCGACGCTCGAGGGCTTTCTCGCCGTCGAACTCTACGTCTTCGGCTGGATCATCCTCCTCGGGCTTTACCTCGCCTACAGTACGGCGGGCGTCATTGCGGACGATGTCGACCGCGGCCGGATGGACGTTCTTCTCTCGCTGCCCATCTCCCGCGCCCGCGTCGTCGGCGAGAAGTTCGCTGCGATGGCCGTTCCGATCGTGCTCGTCAACATCCTCACCCCCATCGTCGTCTACGTCGGCGCGCCGTTGATCGACGAGTCGATTTCGGGGGCCGACCTGCTCGCCGTTCACCTGTTCTCGATTCCGTATCTCTTTGCCTGTGCCGCCATCGGCTTGCTCGCATCTGTGGTCTTCGACCGCGCGAGCATCGCCCAGCGCGTCGCTCTCGGCGTCACCTTCGCGCTGTTCCTCGTCGAGTCTCTCCTCGAGGGAACGGATTACGAGGCGGTCGGGGCCATCGCTCCGATGCGGTACTTCGACCCGAACGAGATTCTCATCGAGAGTACCTACGCTGTCGGCGACGCTGCGGTGCTGATCGGGATGGTGATCATCCTCCTGCTGGCCAGCCAGTTCTGGTTCAGGCGGCGCGACATTTCCTGACGGCCGCTGTCGACGCCAGTCGGGTCGGTTCCGTAGCTCGGTACTCACCATCCCCGTTCCCTGTCTCCGAACCAAAACTGGTTACGGGTGCTATCAAACGCGGCGATATCACCCGTAGTGTCCTATTCTGGTTGTCAACTAAGAGAGGAGGAACCAATTCTGGTTACTCCAGGTCCCATAGCTATTTGCTCCCTCTCTCACATCGTTATGTCCATGGCGATACAACGGCGGTCGTTCATCGCGACGATCGGAAGCGGCCTCGCTGCCGGTGCCGCAGGCTGTCTCGGTGGCGACGAGACGGCCGAGGACGCACCGGGAGTCGCAGGCGAGACGCTCACGCTGACAACGACGACTAGCACGTACGACACGGGACTGCTCGACGACCTCCACGTCCCGTTTCAGAACCGCTACGGCGTGACGATCGACACGATTCCCGAGGGAACGGGTGCGGCGCTCCAGATCGGTCGCCGTGGCGACGCCGACGTCGTCATGGTCCACGCCCGGCCGCTGGAGGACGAGTTCATCGAAGACGGTCACGGCGTGAACCGGCGCGATCTGATGTTCAACGATTTCGTGATCGTCGGCCCTGCGGATGATCCGGCTGGGACCGCAGACGCCGACGACGTGATCGGGGCACTCGAGTCCATCGCGGAAACCGACTCGACGTTCGTCTCCCGCGGCGACAACTCGGGGACGCACACGAAGGAGCTCGAGCTCTGGGAGGAGACGGACGTCGGCGAGCCGGGTGGCGAGTGGTACCTCGATGCCGGCCAGGGGATGAGCAGCGTGCTCTCGATGACGAACCAGCAGGGAGACTACACGCTTACGGACCGGGGAACGTACCTCTCGATGCGCGCCGATCTGGACCTCGAGATCCACGTTCAGGGGCCGGTCGAGGGCGGATCGGACCATCTGGCCAACCCCTACGGGATCGTCGCCGTGAATCCCGCGGTGCACGAGAACGTCAACTACGAACTGGCGATGGCCTACATCGGTTTCATCACGAGCCTCGAAGGGCAGTCGATCATCGAGGAGTACACCGTCGACGACGAGCAGTTGTTCTATCCCGAGGCGCTCAGCGAGGAGCCGAACTTCGAACAGTACGTCCCAGCGGAGTGGCGAGTATCAGGCAATGATGCCGGTGATGGGTCGTAGTGTCGATGACAGCGTTCAGCTCCCAGCTATGGAGTGGGGTGGCCCAGTCGGCACCCGGTACCGTCGCGTTCGCCGCTGACTTCCCGTTCGAGTGGACCTACATCAGGAGCATCGTCGAGGTCTCGCTCTACGTGAGTCTCACCGCCGTCGTCCTGAGCACGCTCATCAGCATCCCACTCGCCCTGTTCGTCGGCTTCAAAGAGTTCCCCGGAAAGAGCGTACTCGCCTCGGTCATTACGACGGGGATGGGCTTTCCGAGCGTCGTCGTCGGGCTCGTCGTCTTGCTCGCCGTTTCGAATCAGGGCCCGCTCGGCTCGCTCGACCTCGTGTTCACCCCCGAGGCGATGATCCTCTCCCAGATCGTGCTCGCGGCACCGGTGATCACCGGCGTGAGCCTCGCGGCCGTCACGAGCGTCGAACAGCAGGTTCGGGACGCGGCGTTCGCGATGGGCGGGACCCGCCTCGATGTCGCACTCGTGACGATCAAGGAAGCCCGCTACGGCATCGCGACAGCTGTCCTCGCCGGCTTCGGTCGCGCGATCAGCGAGGTCGGCGGCGTCCTCATCGTCGGCGGCAACATCGTCGGCCCCGAAGGCGAGTCCTACACACGGACCATCACGACCGCGATCCAGCTCGAGGCCCGCCAGGGGCGCTTCGAACCGGCACTAATCCTCGGCGTGATCCTGGTCGGCCTCGTCCTGTTCGTCAACGCGCTCGTGATCTGGCTCGGGAACAGCGGAGGCGGCAGTGGGGGTGGGAGCGGTGGTAACACCGGTACCGGCAGCAGCGGAGACAACGGCGGTGGTCCCCGATGACTCTCCGCGCCGACACCATCCGCCACGGCTACGCCGACACCACCGTCCTCGAGAACGTCTCGCTCAGCGTCGACCCCGGCGAGGTTGTCGCCATCATCGGCCCCTCCGGCGTCGGCAAGACCACACTCCTGCGCCTCCTCGCGCTCTTCGACCGACCGCGCGAGGGCGTACTCGAGTACGACGGCGTCGACGTCTGGGCGACCAGCCAGCAGGAGCGTCTTGCACTCCGTCGGCGCATCGGCATGGTGTTTCAGGACGCCAGTCTCTTCGACGCGAGCGTGCGCCGGAACGCGGAGTACGGCCTGCACGTCCGTCAGTCGTGGTCCGACCGGTTGCGTCGCGAGATCGCCGATCTCGTCGGACTTCGAAACGGGACCAGCGACGCGCTGGAGGCGCTCGACATCGTCGGACTCGCGGACGAACTCGATCGCCACGCCAGTTCCCTCTCGGGCGGCGAGGCCCAGCGCGTCGCGTTCGCGCGAGCGCTGGCGTACGATCCTGACGTGCTCCTGCTCGACGAGCCCACGTCGGACCTCGACCCGCGGAATACGGCCGTGATCGAGGATGCAGTCCGCGAGGCCAGTGTGCGCGGGATCGGCGTCGCAATTGCGACGCACGACATGAACCAGGCCCGGCGGGTCGCCGACCGCGTCGCGGTGTTGCTCGGCGACGGTATCATCGAGGTCGACGATACTGAGACGGTCTTCGAGGAGCCGGCCGACCCGCGAACCCGCAAGTTTATCGACGGAGAATTGATTTACTGATGGCTCGCAGTCGATACCACTACCATCACCTCGCCCTCACATGACCGTCGAAAAAGACTACCAGACTGAACTCACGATCGGCGACGTAACGATCGACCGCCAGGACGTCGAGATGCTCGCCGCGATCGACGACCACGGCTCGATGCACGCTGCCGCCGACGCGCTCGGTCGCTCCTACGCTCGCCTCCAGCGTCGCGTGGTCGCACTCGAGGACGCCGTCGGCGCGGTCACCGAACGCCGCCGCGGTGGCGCGGACGGCGGCGGAACCGAACTCACGCCCGTCGCCCGCGACCTGCTCCGGCAGTTCGAACGCCATCAGACCGAACTGGACGGCGTCGCTCGCGCCACGGCATCCGTCTTCCCGGGCACCGTCGTCGATCGGACGGGCGAACTCGGAACGGTCGAGACGCCCGTCGGGCGGATCGTCGCGCTGGTTCCTGCCGACGACTCGTCGGTCCAGGTCAGCGTGCGCTCGGATGCGGTCGTTCTCTCTGCGTCGTCTGGGTCCGCCGACGGTGCTGGTGCGAAAGAACAGACGACCGCGCAAACGAGCCTCAGAAACCAGTTTACGGGCACCGTCGCCGCCATTGACGCCGCTGACGCCATCGCAAGCGTGACGCTCGATCTGGGGGAGGGACAGAGCCTGCAAACCGTCATCACACGGACGAGTCTGGAGCGACTGGCACTCGAGTCCGGGGCGGACGTTCAGGCTTCGTTCAAGGCGACGGCTGCGCGTGCGATTCCGGTGGCCGAAGACGGTTAGGTCTGTAAACCGACGCCCCTCAAACGACGTCGCCGCGTACCGTTACGCCATCCTGCTCTTCGCGCCAGGCGTGTAGCTCCTTGGCCGCGGTCGTCGCCTCCTCGTCTTCCATCCCGAGCATCTCCAGAGCCGCCGACAGCGTTGGGAGCGCGAGTTCGCTCTCGCGGAGCTTTCGGAACGCCTCGTCGCTTCGGGTACCGTCGGCCCAGAGGCAGACGCCGCGAGGATCGAGCAGTTGGGTATAGTCTTCGCGCAGTTTTGCACCCCGAAGGCGCTGCGTGACGTTGTCCTCGAAGGAGGCGTTGCAGACCTCGAAGTGGATCGGTTCGTCGCCGGTCCCGTGTTCGTCTCCGAGGAGGTGCGCTGCGAGACACTGCTCCGGTGCGGCGTGCCCGTTTGCGTTCGCGCGCAGGAACTCGGGGTACTCCTCGGCCCAGTCCGCGCGGACGGATTTGCCGACGCCTTCGATCCCGTGGGATTCCTGAAAGCGCTCGTCGGGATTCTGCTCGTCGCTCCCTCCACTGCCGCCTGCAGCGGGCGCGCTTTCGTCACGCAGCAGAATATCCTTGGTCAGATAGATATCGAGCCGTTCGACCGGATCCAGCCCCAGTGCAACGTCACCGAAGGCCCAGACCTCGCGGACCGGAACCGGCATCCGTTCGTTCTCCACGGTGTCGACGAGGGACTCGAGTCGGTCGACTGCGTCGGCGCGGTCGAATCCGTTCCTGTTTTCACTCTCAGTCTCGCTTCCGCTCTCATTCCTGTTCCCGTTCCCGCCTCCACTCTCGGCTTCGCTCTCGCGCCCGCTATCGCCACCAGTGTCGCTCATTATCGACGGTGGGTACTCGAGTTGCAAAACGGTTTCTCAGCCGACGCCCGCTCAGGCGCGTTTCGACCGATCCGTCGTCACGTAGACGGTCTTTCGAATCGTCGCGTGAACGGTGCCCTCGGCGTCGACGAGGTCGACGGTGTAGTGGCGATCGATCGAGTCCGTTCCCTCGCGGTCGAGTTCGGCGCGGATCGCGTCGAGTTCTTCGTCGGTCATCGTGAATCGCGCGTACAGCGTCTCGGTGCCGGGTTTTGTGAAGCGAATCTCGGCTTCCTTGTCCCAGACGGTGTACTCGTCGCCGAGGGTTTTCAGGAGCATCATCATGTGGAACGGATCAGTTGCGGCGTACATGCTGCCACCGAAGGTCGTCCCGACGTAGTTGCGCGTCCGCCAGGTGTGGGGGAGTTTGATGCGGATCTCCTGCCAGTCGGGCGCGATATAGGTGACTCGGCCGCCGGTGCGTCGATAGGCGGGAAAGAGATTGAACCCGAGCCGATAGAGTCGGGCGCGGAGGGAATCGAACATGGGTCGACTCGCACGGGCGCTTTCAAAGCAGTTCCCAAACACTGTGTTCGTGGCTGTGCGTTGTTGCTCGGTGAGCCGTCGGCCCGTTCTCTCGCCGGCAACGTCACCACACTGTCCTGTCAAGAGAGCAGGTTTTTATCTGATCCGCCCGAAGTGAACCGTATGCGACACCGCGTCTTCAACGAGGACGGCGAGACCGAACTCGTCTTCGTCATGGGCTGGGGCAACCGCTGGACCCACGAGAACGTCAGCTGGCTCATCGGGAAGCTCACCGACGCCGGCTACCGGGTTCACGCCTTCGAGCTTCCGACGAACATCGAGGACTTCAAAGCTGACTGGCTCGAGCCGGTTGCAGAGTACGTCCTCGACCTGGAGGAGTATCAGCTACTCGCCCACAGCGCGGGCGCACTCGTCGCGCAGGCGCTCGACGGTGCGGACAACCACGTCTACCTGAGCCCGTGGTGGGGGTACAACATTGATCTGCCCGAACAAGCGCTCGATCTCGTTTCCAGCGTCCCGACGACGCTCCCGTGTATTCCGGTCGGCGAAATGGGACGCGACGCGCTCGGCGAGAAGGCGACGGACCACCAGATTTCGACGACTCCGCGCTGGGTCTCACCGGCGTTCGTCCGGGAGATCCACCACGCCCAGCAAAATCTCCTGACGATCGACCACGATGCGGTGGTCTTCTGTACGCTGCGTGACTCCGTCGTCGACCTCGAGCCGATCGGCGAGCGCGTCCCCGCAGAGCACGTCGTGCTCTACGACGGCGGCCACGAACTGTTCTCCTCGCCGACGCGCGAGCGCTACGTCGATCTGCTCCTCGACTCGCTGCAGGACGGTGCTGAAGCCATCGAGGATCGCTCGGTCGTCCCGCCACGGACACCAGCAGCGCCCGAGTCTGCCGAGTAGTGATTCCAGCAACGAGCCTGGTAGCGATCCAGACACGATCCCGGTAACGACTCAGACAACGTCCTGGTAGCGACCCAGACAACGTCCCCACCAACGATCCCAGTGACCACAGCGCACGCAGGAGACGAAACCGACATACGCGTTCGACGGCAAAGCCACCGCGATGGACTGCAATCGGTGTGACGAGGAGGCGGTCATGCACGCCGCCTACTCCGGGGCACACCTCTGTGCGGATCACTTCCGTGAATCGGTCGAGAAGCGGGTACGCCGGCGCGTGCGCCGGGACGACCTGGTCCCGAAGGACGCGACGCCGGAGAACCCGCAAACGTGGGTCATCGGCCTCTCTGGGGGCAAGGACAGCGTCGTCCTCACCCAGATTCTCCACGAAACGTTCGCCAAGGACCCGCGCATCGAACTCGTCGGCCTGACGATTCACGAAGGGATCGAGGGCTACCGCGACAAGAGCCTCGACGCCTGCGTCGAACTGTCCGACGAGCTCGACATTCGCCACGAGGTCGTCAGCTACGAGGAGGAGTTCGGCATCCAGATGGACGACGTGGTCGAGGACGACCCCGAAAACATGGCCGCCTGCGCCTACTGCGGCGTCTTCCGGCGCGATATCCTCTCGCGCTACGCAGACGACCTCGGCGCAGACCTCCTCTTGACGGGCCACAACCTGGACGACGAAGCCCAGACCGCGCTGATGAACTTCCTCGAGGGCGACGTCGAACAAATCGCCAAACACTTCGATGCGAGCCTCGGACCGCTCTCCGAGCGCGAGCAACAGGACGAGTTCGTCCCGCGAGCCAAGCCGCTTCGTGACGTTCCCGAGAAGGAAGTCGCACTCTACGCCCACATCAACGACCTGCCAGCACACATCACGGAGTGTCCACACGCGAGCGAGGCCTATCGCGGCGAGATTCAGCAGCTGTTGTACGACCTGGAGGAAAACCACCCCGGTACCCGCCACTCGATTCTCTCTGGATACGAAGAACTCGCGGGCATCACGTCCGACGAGTTCAGCGGCGACGACGGCGCAGACCTTCAAGACTGTACCGAGTGTGGATCCACGACGACCCGTGATATCTGCCGGAAGTGCTCCCTGCTCGAGGCGCTGGTGTAGCTACTCGAGTACCGTCTCGCAGTACGCACACGTCTCCCGTCCCGCATCGTTCGGTGAGCCACAGCTCGGGCAGTTCGTCGAGCCAGTGTGACCGGTGGTGCCCGTTTCGCCCGCCTCGAATCTCGAGTCACTGTCGTCACCGGCTTGAAGCGGTGCACCACAGCCGGCACAGTAGTGGACGCGCCACGGCTGTTCATCGGAACCCTTGCTGTCCGCGTGGCGATTACGCTCGTCACCCTGATCGCCCTTCTCGCCAGCAGCAGTGTCCGTAGCCGTAGCGTCGAATACATCCGCCTCGATTGCCGTGCCGCAGTTCGGACAGTAGTCCGGCAGTTCGCCACTTGGCCCGCCGTTTTCGGGACGGGTTCGAGTTCGATACACCTGGACGGCCCCGATCACGAGCAATGGCACGAACACCGCCATCCCGATCGGGCCCATCGCCAGCAGCGTGACGAACAGCAGATAGCCGGCGGCGAGAACGCCAAGGATCCGAAGCGCAAGCGAGACCGTCATTTCGTCCGGGTTCGGATTCACGCCACGTAAGTTTCAGGGACGATCACGGCCACGTGTAGTCATCGGCAGGATGCTTCCCACCTGCCGCCGTTCTGGCTTATAGTAACAACTGCAACTAGGTACACACTGATCGCACTTTCGCGGTTCTCACCCAGTTCACTCGCTCGCGGGTCACGTTGTTCTCCGCTCCTCGTCCGCGGTTCTCACTCACTTCGTTCGCTCACGGGTCACGCTGTTCCCCGTTCGCTGTTCCGCGGTTCTCGCTCACTTCGTTCGCTCCGAACCGCGCTCGCTCCGAACCGCGCTCCCTTCGAACCGTTCTCGCGCCCGCTCGAGATCAGTCGGCGTATTCACGTTTCGATGCCAGCCATCGAGTTCGACCCCGACGTACTGGGCACCGTCAGCGAGCAGGGACTCGAGTGCAGCCGTGAGTTCGAACTCGCCGCTGTCGGCGCGGTCGAGTGTCCGACAGGCGTCGAGCAGGTCGGGCCCGTCGTGGGTCTGGACGCCGGCGGCCATGTAGCCCGTCGTCTGCCCACGTTCGAGTGTCGACTCGACGGATCGAATACGGCCGTCGGCTGCGAGCGAACACAGTGCTGTCGCTTCGGCTTCGTTTCGCGAGACGCGGTCGAGTAGGAGTGTCCCGTCGACGCCGGGTTCGCGGTGACGGTCGACGAGCGCCGAGAGGTCACAGTCGAGGGCGTTGTCGCCGTTGATCGTCAGTACGTCGTCCGGAAAGGCGGTGTCTGACACGTTTGCGTCTTTGTCCTCCTCTCCGTCCTCGTTCTCGTTCTCGTTTTCGTTCACGTTCACGTTCACGTTCTCGTCATCAGGTGCGAGTGTGACACCGTAGCCATCCTCGGCCGCCCGGCAGACAGCGTGTGCGAGTCCTTTCCGATTGCGTTGCCACGCGTAAGACACTGGCACGCCGTCGACCGTGCTCCCGATGCAGTCGACGATTTTGTCACCCCGGTAGCCGACGACGATGGTGAACTGCTCGATCCCGGGAACGGTGTCAGTGACCGTCTGCAGCGTTCGGCGGAGCAACGGCTCGCCACCGACCTCGAGCAGCGGCTTCGGCGTGTCGTCGGTGTACGGCTGGAGCCGCGTGCCACGCCCGGCAGCAAAGACGAGTGCGTGCATCGCTGGTCGTCTCACACTGTCTTCGTGGGGCCTGTTGTACATTCCGGTCGAATACCGCACGAACCGGTGGTATCGAATACGAGGCGCTGTCCGCACACAGTCTCACGTCAAGTAAGACACTCGGAAACGAGATGAAACGAAACGAAGCGGTCCACACAAAATCGAAATCGAACCGCAACCGTACTGCAGTGACTGCGCCGCAGTCTGGCGTCAGTTAACGGATAACGTCGACGCCGTTTTGCTTGTCGAGTTCGCTTCGGCCGCCGTCGCTCTGGGCACCGAAGCTCTGGCCGGACTGTTCGACGTTGTTGCTCGCGTCGAAGTCGCCGTCGTTGAGTCCCTCGATGCTCGCACGGGACTTGTCGGCCTGCTTCTGCGTCGTCGGGCCCAGCACCTGCGCGCTCTGAACACCGGTCATGATCGCCATGACGCGGACCTTGCCCTTGTAGTTCTCTTGAATCCGGGCGCCCCAGATGACGTTTGCAGACGCCTCGAGGCGCTCCGTGATGTTGTCCGCGATGCCCTCGGCCTCTTTGAGTGTGAGGTCCGGGCCACCCGTAATGTGGACGAGACCACCGGATGCACCACGGTAGTCGACGTCCAGTAGCGGGTGGTTCATCGCGTCCTTGACGACCTCGTCGGTCTTGTTCTTATCCTGTGTCTCGCCGACGAGCATCACCGCGACGCCGCCCTGATTCATGATCGTGGACATGTCTGCGTAGTCCAGATTGATCAGCGACGGCTGGGTGATCGTCTCCGAGATTCCCTTGACGGTTTCGGCGATGATCTGGTCCATCACCGAGAACGCCTTGCCGATCGGAAGGTTCGGGACGTAATCGAGCAGTCGGTTGTTGTCGAGGACGATGATCGAGTCCGCCTGATCGCGGAGCTTCTCGAGTCCTTCCTCAGCCTTGACCGTGCGGGCACGCTCGACGTTGAACGGCGTCGAGACCATGCCGACGACGATCGCACCCTGCTCTTTGGCGATCTTCGAGACGACGGGGGCGGCACCCGTGCCGGTGCCACCGCCCATACCTGCTGTCACGAAGACGAGGTCTGCGTCACCGAGGACCTCTTTGACCGTGCTCTGGGCCATTTCCGTTGCGCGTTCGCCCATCGACGGGTCACCGCCAGCGCCGAGCCCGTTCGTGAGCGACTTGCCGACGAGGATCTTCGTGTCGGCTTCGATCATCTTCAGGTGCTGTTTGTCCGTGTTGATCGCCACGGTGTCAGCGCCGTCGACGCCAATGTTATACAGCCGGTTGATGGTGTTGTTGCCGGCACCGCCACAGCCGACGATGACGATTCGGGGGTCACCGAACTCGTCGTCGTCCATCGTGGCGTCCATCTCTCGGGCTTCCTGTTCCGCGTTCTCAAGGGCGTCCTGAACAATATCCTGCATTGTTAGACCTTTGCCCAGTTGTGTTTCCCGGCCTGTTCGCTGTGGCCGTCGTACTGCTCGTTGATCATCTCGCGGACGGCCGACCGGATCGCTTCACTCCGGTTCGGGAACTCGCCCGAGTCAACCAGCTGCTCTACCTCATCGATCTGCTGTTTCGGAATTCGCAGTGTCACACGCTCCATTGTTGTATTCCCCGTTGGGTAAGACGATGGCGCGCCCCTGTCAGACGCGCCGTGTCTTACACCGCGATCGCCCACAATCGGGCGATTTTGGGCAGTTCCTGCCCGGTGTAAGACAATCGTCTTACGCGAATAAACAGAATACCGTCCTTCATAATAAAACTATCGGCGAGCCGGAGTTTCAGTGTCTTACAACTGTTCGTCAGCTGTGACTGTCAGACAGCTATCGGGGCTCTAAGACGTCTGCTGCCGGCGTCCGCCGTCCACAACCGGGGCAGAACGACCAGTCTGACCGGTACTCATCGCCACACTCACAGAACAGCCGTCGCGAGGACTTCTCGCCACAGTTCGGACAGTGGACGTGGTCTGCGTCGACGGCTTCACCACACTGATCACAGGTGTGGCTCTCTGTCGACGCTGTCTGTGTGTTCATCTGTGACTGCTCGTTGGTCCGAGTGGGTGCCGATCGATCCTGTCCGACAGCACTGCGATCGGTTGGGCTAGCCTGACCACTGTCTGTCTGAGTGCCCGGTTGTGGACTGTTCGTCCGTGTTGTCTCACGCGTCTGCACGCTCGGCGCTTGCTCCTGTTCAGCCGAGGACTGCCTGGGGATACCCTCGGCAACGCCAGTCAGCGAAATACTGACGTTTACATCCTGTGGGTCACGTGCTGGCGGCTGCCTCCGCATCCGACTCTCACCGCGACGCCCGGTGTCTGACGTCGTTTCCACCGCTCTGACTCGACGACCGCGACTCTCGTCCGCTTGGGACTCGAGTCGCTCATCGAGCCGTTCGTCGACATGCTCGCAGACGAACTCCTCGAGCATGCACTCGAGTTGCGTGCCGAGTGATGGTTCTTCGGTGGGTGTCGATGCCGCTGCTCGTTCCGCACGCGCCTCGTCGGCGGTCCGTCGCTCGGCATCGTCGTGGCCGAGATAGGACCGAAGGGCCTGACGCATCGCCTCGCTCTTGGAGAGTTCGAGGGACTCGAGTTCCTCGACGAGGTCGTCGTCAGCGCGGAACGTGATCTTGCTCATGGCCGATATACAGGCATATTGATACGCCTCCTATATCAATCATGCTGTTACGTGGTACCATAGTTGGGTCGGCGCAGAAATAATAACCCTTATGTCTACCTCGGCGACTACGTTTGAGTGCGACCGCCCTTAGCTCAGACTGGTAGAGCAGTCGACTGTAGATCGACTTGCCCCCCGTTCAAATCGGGGAGGGCGGACTCGTTTTCCAGCCGCTTCGTAGTTGACTGACGATTGATCTGCCTTTCCGACAGTCACTTCCGTTCGAACCGACGTCTCCTCCAGCTACTGTAGACGGCGTGCAGTAACGCGTCTATCACGATGGTCTATTGTCTCCTGGCTGCCTACCGCGGGCAAACAGCGGGAAAACGCAGTGATCGCCAGCAGAGCGCAGTGTGCCCTGCGGTAGTGGTAGGTGGTGACGGTGGTAACTGACACTACCGCGGGCATTGGTCCCATAGTGATCCCGGGAGTAAGTGCCTGTGAACGTGGCAAACGACGTTTGCATAACTTCGAAGTCGAAGGTTCGATTGCGAACAGGGTGTCTTCCTGCCGGCCGTAGTCTACTCGAGTCCCCTACGATTGTCACTCTTCGGCTGTGGTTGACCGTGATTACGTGGCTCTGCGTCATCGTCTGCGTCTCTAGGTCATCGTAGTCGTGCACGCACGCGCTGGCCGACGGCTTTTGGTCGACGTGATGATAGCGCCGCGTATGAGTGAAAACGGCCCCGGCGGGAGCAACGACGGCAGCGAGAACGGAAGCGGCCCGGACCCTGATGTCGATCGCGTCCAGGACCAGGCCGAACAACGACAGTCCCAGCGCGCCGAGACCACCGAATCCGTCCTTGAGGATGTCGAGCGGCATCTCGGGGAACTCGAGTACCCAGTCACTGGCGAGGAGATCGCGACCGAGTACGGGAGCGACCCGATCGACATGCCGAACGAGACGGAGTCGCTTGGCAGTGTGTTTGACCGGCTTGCAACCGAGGAGTTCGAGAGCGAAGCGGCGGCGAGGGAGGCGATTTATGGCGAAGTGACGGGCGAAGCGGCTGGTCGAGCAGAGGCGAATCCGGAGCGGGATCTGGACAGTCTCGATGACGAGACGCAGGGGTCGGCCAGCGACGCGGGAAGCGAGTCGCTCTGAGGATACCGGAGGATACCGGGTTCCTGTCCCGGTTCCGTCGCCGGATCGTGATAGCAGAACGGATTTACGTCAGCGTCGTCTTTCCTCGCATATGGATTACGAGTCGAGTCTCGACCGAGCGATGGCGGACGTTCCCGACATTGGGGGCGACGAAGAACGGTTACAGATCCCCGACGCACAGACACAGAAAGACGGCGCGTTCACCCGGTTTACGAACCTGGGCGAAATCGCCGACGTGCTCTCGCGTGAGGACGAGCACCTTCACCGGTTCGTTCAGCGAGAGATGGGAACCAGCGGCAAGTTCGAGGACGGACGCGGCCGGTACAACGGGACCTTCTCCGAGCAGGACTTCAACGCGGCGGTCGACGCCTACGTCGACGAGTACGTCCTCTGTACGGAGTGTGGCCTGCCGGACACCCGCCTCGTTCGCGAGGACCGCACGCCAATGCTGCGCTGTGACGCCTGTGGTGCGTTCCGACCGGTCACCAAGCGCTCGACGAGCGCCGCACAGCAGCAACAGCAGGAAGCCGTCGAGGAGGGCAAGACCTACACCGTCGAAATTACCGGCACCGGCCGCAAGGGCGACGGTGTCGCCGAAAAGGGCGAGTACACGATTTTCGTCCCCGGCGCACAGGAGGGTGACGTCGTCGATATCTACATCAAGAATATCTCGGGCAACCTCGCGTTCGCGCGACTCGACTGAATTGCTGGCTCACCGGAACGTATAGCGCGGTTTCTCTCCGTTCATCTCCTGCTGATCTCTCTGCTGCCCCTGTTTCATTCGTTTTTCCGACACCGTCTGAGAGCCATCCACTGGTGTTCGATTTGTTCTCTCTCACTCCTTCTCGTCCCCTCTCGCTCACTCTCTTACCTGAATTGAGGCGCTAAGGCCCCTTCCTCAACGAGCGACCGGAGGGAGCGAGTAGGGAGGGGATACAGCGTCCCCAGAAATCTCCGATTTCTGGTGTGCGAACGAGACGCGGAGCGTCTCGTCAACGCCGCACAAGTATCAAGCACGTCCGACGCTCGGCCCACAGGCCCACGCAATCGCAACCCTTATTTGTGTATTTTGTGTATATTGTAGTGTGGCAACACGCAAGAACATCTCTATCCGCGACGACCAAGCCGAGTGGATTCAGGAGAACCACCTGAGTCTGTCTTCGTTTGTCCAAGAGAAACTTGACGAACACATCGAAGAACGCTCGTAGATGAACTACAACTACAGGTATCAGCTCCGACCGTCCGACGCTCTCGAAGAACAGTTAGCGTGGACTGTCGATACCTGTAGACAGGTCTACAACCATTTCCTTCACCGCCTCAACCGCACCGACGACACCTCGGCATACAGCGAACAGAAACTCCTGCCCAGCCTCAAGAAATGGTGGAACGACCTGAAACAAGTACACTCAAAGGTTCTTCAGAAGGTCGTTCAACGGTTGTATGACAATCTCACGACGCTTCGTGGTCGCAAAGAGAACGGATACCACGTCGGCACGCTCAACTGGAAAGCTCCGGGGGAGTTCCGCAGTTTCACTTACAGTCAATCCGGCTTCAAGCTCAAAAACAAGAGCGGTCGGACGCGACTGTGGCTCTCGAAACTCGGAGAAATCCCACTTACCTTCCACCGTGACCTGCCCGACGACGCCGAAATCAAGACGGTCACAATCAAGCAGGAACCCACCGGCGAGTGGTACGCCATACTCGGCATCGAAACGGCCAAATCCCCACCAGAGAAGCCTGAGAATCCCGAGAAGTGCGTCGGTATTGACGTTGGGATTCTCAAGTACGCTCACGACACGGACGGAACCGCCGTTGAATCTCCCGCCTTATCCGACAAGCGCGAACGCTTGGAACAGGCACAGCGTTCCCTTTCACGAAAAGAACACGGCTCTGCGAATTGGGAGAAACAACGCCGAGTTGTGGCCCAACGCTACGCTGACCTCAAGCGAAAGCGCCGTGACTTTCTCCACAAGTTGTCGAACTACTACGCTATCGAGTACGATTTAGTAGCTGTGGAGGACTTAGACGCGAAAGGCTTGGTTGAACTACCGGGCAATTCACGGAACCGAGCAGGAGCGGCGTGGGGAACGTTCCTGCGGATGCTCGAATACAAGTGCGAACGCGAAGGTACGTATTTTGTTGCCGTAGACCCGAGTGGCACAACCAAGGAATGTGCGTCCTGCGGCGTTTCGACGGACAAACCGCTGTGGGTGCGCGAACACTCGTGTCCTGCCTGTGGGTTTGAAGCGGATAGAGACGCGAACGCAGCGTGGAACATCCTTTCTCGCGGCATCAAGCAGTTAGGAGAGGGACACTCCGAATCAACGTCCTCAGAACCTGTCGGTTCTGATGGGCTGCGAAAATCACTCAGTGATTTTCGAACGCCTGTGGAGACTGCGCTTCCTGTGGATACCGATTCAGTGTCTGCAAAGCGCGTCGTAGAAGCAGGAAGCCCCACCCTCAAGCGCGAGCCGTCAGGCGAGAGGTAGGGTGGGGTAGTTCACGCTCTGGCACACCGACACCACTTCTGGCCGATTCGCGAGAACCGCGAAGATAAAGTTAACTTGGGGTAATCACACGAACGTGGGAGTCTCGTTCGACCTCTTCGATACGCTCGTTACCGCCGACTACCCGGCCGATCCCGCCGCAGCCGTCGGAACCGAACTCGCCGAACGCGGCGTCTCGGTGCCCGACGACTGGGCGGACGCGTACACGGAGATCCACATCGACGCTCCCGACGGCGCGGAAGTACCGCTCCCCGCGCACGTCTCGCACGCGCTCGCGAGTCGCGGTGTCACAGTTCAGGGGAACGCAGCCAGGCGAGCAGTCGTCGCCGCGTTCGACCCTGACATCGAAACCAGACCGGGTGCACGGGCGGCGATCGACGCCGCTCGCGACCGCGGCCACGAAGTCGCGCTCTGCTCGAACTGCAGCGTTCCAGAACTCGTCGGACGAACACTCGTCCGATCTACCCTCTCGCGCGATGAGTTCGATACCATCGTCACGAGCGTCGGCTGCGGCTGGCGAAAACCCGCACCCGAAATCTTCGAGCAAACCGCGACCGAACTCGGTATCTCGCTCGCCGACCTCGTCCACGTCGGCGACGATCCGCGAACCGACGGCGGTATCGTGTCCGTCGGGGGAACCGCACTTTTGCTCGCCGACGAACGGATGACAGACGACAGCAGTACGCCAGGCGAGGAGACGAGTGACGACTTAGGAGACACACACGTACTCGAGTCCCTCGCCGAATTTCCTGACACACTCGACGCACTCGATTCCCTCGCCGACGTCGATGAACTCGAGTCCGAAGGTGAGCGACAGCAATGACGACCACTGTACCAGCTCATCGGGCCGAACGCGCGAGGGGAGACTCATGGTGACCACGGCTATCCTCCTCGCGGTCGCGCTTGCGCTCGATCACGTCGCTGGCGAGCCGCGAAATGCGTTCCATCCGGTCGCCTGGCTCGGCCGCCTCATCGCGCCGTTCGACCGCGAGTGGAGCGAACACGAGCGGTATCAACGCCTCGTCGGCATTCCGATCGCACTCGTCGTGCCGCTCGTCCCCGCCGCCGCGGCCGCCGGGTTCGTTCTCACCGCAACCGTCCTGTCACCGCTCGCCGGCATCGGGGCCGCCGCACTCGTCCTTTGGCTGACGATCAGTTTGCGCTCGTTACTCGAGTTGACCGACGAGGTCGTCCGCGCGACGGCCGGGTCTGCGGCGGCACTCGAGACGGCTCGCGACCGCGTACGCGGCCTTGTCGGACGTGACACGACCTCGCTTTCGCCGGCCGAACTCCGCAGTGGGGCACTCGAGAGCGCGGCGGAGAATCTCGCGGACGGTCTCGTCGCGACGCTCTTGCCGTTCGCGCTCCTCGCTCCGTTTTCGCTGCCCGCTGCCGCAGCGGCGGCCGCGTGGGTCAAGGGCGTCAACACGCTCGATTCGATGCTCGGCTACCCGTCGAAGCCACACGGAACCGCGAGCGCGCGGCTGGACGATTTCGTGATGTGGGTTCCCGCCCGTCTCTCGGCGGTCGCGATCGCACTCGGTGCGGGTGCACCGCTCGCGCTCCGATGTGCAGCCACGTGGGCTCGGACGCCACCGTCGCCAAACTCGGGGTGGCCGATGGCGACGCTCGCGTGCGCGCTTTCGGTTCGCCTGCGCAAACGAGATGTATACGACCTCAACCCCGACGCAGAACTGCCGGCACTCGAGGACGGCGAGCGCGCGACGAGCGTGATCCGTGCGGCTGCCGTCGTCTCGGCCGTGCTTGCGCTGGTTCTCGCGACGGGGGTCGCTGTTCTCGCAGCCCAGTTCGGCATTGTGGACGGACCACTGATCGCTGAAATCCACTTACTGCAGCCACAGCCGCCTCTCGCGGAGGCGGGACAGTGGCTGTAAGACGCTGGCTCCGCGCAACCCGCGGCGCGCTCGGCTTCCTGACGCGACTGCCCGTTCGCCACCGTGATGGCGACTGGGATGCGTTCCGATCCACGCCGGCCGCGTTCCCGCTCGTCGGACTCGTCGCGGGCACACTCGCCGCAGTGCCGTTGCTCGCGGTCGACGTGCTCACACCGCCGGTCGTCGCCTTCGGCTACCTGCTCGCCGTCTACGCGGTGACCGGGATTCACCACCTCGACGGCGTCGCCGACCTCGGCGACGCGCTCGTCGTCCACGGCGACGCCGACCGCCGGCGCGAGGTCCTGAAGGATACGACGACTGGCGTCGGTGCGATCCTCGCCGTCGCAATCACGATTTCGGGACTCGCACTCGGCGGACTCGGTCTCGCTGCACTTCCAGCGTTGACGGCTGTCACGGTCGCCATCGGCACCGAAGTCGGCTCGAAGCTCGGCATGGCGACGATGGCCTGCTTCGGCCGCGCGCCGTACGAAGGCATGGGCCAGCAGTTCACCGAGGCGTCGACGCCCGGTGACTGGCTCGTCCCGGCAGCGCTCGTCCTCTCGGCGGCGGCGCTCGCCTGGCCGCAACCGGTCGCGCCCGCCGTCGTTGGGGGCATCGCCGGCGTTTGTCTCCCCTGGTACTGGGCGACCCGCCACCTCGGCGGCATCAACGGCGATATCTTCGGCGCGGCGAACGAACTCGGCCGCATCGCAGGACTGCACGCGGGGGTGATCGCGTGGACGCTCTTGTGATGTGCGGCGGGAAGGGCACCCGACTCGAGAGCGACCACGAAAAGCCGCTCCACCCCATCGCGGGTGTCGCGATGGTCGACCGCGTCGTGGGTGCACTCGAGTCCAGCCAGATCGAGACGATCTACGCTGCAGTCTCGCCCAATGCGCCGGAGACGCACGCACACCTTTCCGAATCAGACCGAGATGTCCGTCTCGTCGATACCGCGGGCGAGGGGTACGTTGCCGACCTGTTGGCTGCGCTCGACCGGCCGGAGATTTCCCAGCCACTACTCACAGTCGCAGCGGACCTCCCGTTGCTCTCCGCAGCCGCCGTCGACCGGGTGCTCGCGACGTACGACGAGCGCGGCGCAACCGGGTCGATGACTGTTTGCGTTCCCGAATCCCGAAAGCGAGAACTCGGTGTCAGTGTCGATTCGCGGCTCGAGCGGACAGGTGGTGACGCTGCCACTGCCCCCGACGAAACTGCTCTTGTCCCGACCGGAATTAATGTCGTCGGCGAGACGACCGCTGACGACACGAGTGACCACACTACGACTGACAACGATACGACTGCCCACAACACAACCGACCACACTACGACGGACAACAACACGACCGATCACGACACGACAGACGACACCCCACCATCCATGACTTACGTAACCGACGACCCACGACTCGCGATCAACGTGAACCGACGCGAAGACGCCCACATTGCTGCCACGCACATCCGGGACCCGGAAACACGAGCAACGCGCGCGGCGCGAGAAACGGACGACAGCCGGAGTGACGAGCGATGACACAGCCGCGAATCATCCTTCCCGCCGGCACCACCGAAACTGCGCTCATCGACGGCATCAGCGCCGCCGGCGCGGCTCCCGAACTGATGGCTCACACTCCCTCCGCCGACGTGGAGATACTCGAGTTCGGCGCGCCCGCGCGCTCGCCGGTGACGCCGGTCAGTCCGAACGGCTGTCCGACGCCGGCGGCGGTCACGCGGGCCGTCCGCGAGGTGTGCGGATTCGACGTGACGGTAGTCGACGCCGGGCTGGCCAAGCCGACGAGCGTCCCCACGGTCGACCTCGGTATCGAGCCGGGGAACGATGTCCGCGAGACCGCGGCTGTCCCGGACGCAGCGGCGATTTTCGACCGCGCACACGGCTACGGAGCGAGCCTTCCCGACGGCGAAGACGACATCGTCATCGGCGAGACGGTTCCCGGCGGCACGACGACCGCACTCGGCGTGCTCACCGCCCTCGGCGAGCCGACCAGCGTCTCCTCGTCGCTTCCGGAGAACCCTGTCGAGCGAAAGCGCCGCGTCGTCGACGAGGCCCTCGCCGCGAGCGACCTTGCGGCCGGCGACTGCGAATCCGCACCTTTCGACGCGATTCGGGCCGTCGGCGACCCGGTCCAGCCGACCGTCGCCGGCATCGCGGCAGGGGTACTCGAGTCCAGCCCCGCTGCGAGCGTCACTCTCGCGGGCGGGACGCAAATGGTCGCCGTAGCCGCGATCCTCCGTCACGCGGGTGTCGACGCACCGCTCGAAATTGCGACGACCTCGTTCGTCGCGGCCGAGCAGGGCGACCAACTCGAGTCGGCCTGCGCTGCGCTCGACTGCGAGCTGACGGTGACCGATCCTGGCTTCGCCGACCACGAGCGCGAGCACGTCGCGATGGACCGCTACTGCGCCGGCGAGGCGAAGGAAGGCGTCGCCATGGGCGGTGCGCTCTCGCTGGTTCCCGAGGGCGAGCTGTCGGCGGTCAGAGACCGGTTCGAGACGGTTTGTCGGCGGCTGGGGATCGAGTCTGACGGGCTTGCAGAACGTTCTGGCTCGGATACAGCCACCGACACCGACCCCAACACCGACACACCTTCCAGCGGCGAACCGGAATAAGCACCCGAAGCCGACCATGGACTCTAACTCCATTCACACCATCGGTCGTGTTCCCCACGGCGGCGAACCCGACCCGGCCGTCGTCGATGCCTCGGCGAACACCAACCCGAACACGCCCGACGGCGTCGGCGAAATCTACCGCAGTGCACTCGAGGAGTCCCGCCGCTATCCCGACGACGAGTACGCCGAGTTTCGGGCTTCGGCAGCCGACTTCGTGGGCTGTGACTCCGATCAGGTGATCCCAACACCCGGCGGGCTGGCCGCGATTCGACTAGCGATGGAACTCGCGCTTGAGCCCGGCGACGAGGCGCTCGTCCCGTACCCCAGTTTTGGCGAGTACGCCCGCGAAGTTCGCCTACAAGGTGCAACGCCGCAGTTCGTCCGCTACGACGACCTCCTGTCGCTGCGCACGGCTGCACTCGAGTCCACCTCGCTCGCGATTATCTGCACGCCGAACAATCCGACGGGTGACGCGGTCGAGGTGGCCGACCTCGTCGCGTTCGCGAACCGCTGTGCGGAGGCGGGAACGACGCTGCTCGTCGACGAGGCGTTTCTCGGCTTTACCGACTTACCCTCCGCGGCAGCCGCTGCACTCGAGTCCGACTACGCGCACGGCCGCGAACACGTCATCGTTGCCCGCTCACTCACCAAGCTGTTCGGCCTGCCGGGTCTACGCGCCGGCTTCGCCATCGGGTTCGGTGAGAATCGTCGGGCACTCGAGTCGGCCCGTCGCGCGTGGTCTCTCGGAACGCCGGCCGCGCGCGTCGGTGCGTACTGTCTCCGACAGGACGAGTTCGTCCACGAGACACGCGAGCGAGTCACCGAGGAGCGCGCGCGAGTTCGCGAGCGGGTGGAGACCGAACTCGGGTTCGACGTTGCGCCGTCGGACGCGCCGTATCTGCTGTGTGACGTTGGAGAGCACAACGTCACCGACGTGATCGAGACGGCGCGCGAGCGCGGGGTGGCCATCCGCGATGCCCGTACGTTCCGGGCGCTCGACTCGCACATCCGAATCGCAATCAAAGATCGGGAGACGAACGATCGGGTGCTCGCGGCGCTCGGCGCTGGCGAGCCGGAGGATACGGACGGCGACGGTGACCGATGACCGCCGACGAGCCCGCCTATCAGGCCGTTCGCCGCGCCGGCGTGCTTCGGGTGTCCCGACCCGGAACCGAGTGGCTCTCGAGTGGCTGGAACGGCGGCCGCTGGCAGTCCGAGGCTGCGTACAACATCTCGGTTCCAGACGGCTGGGGCCGCCAGGAACTCGGCGCGTACGTCGCGTCGCGACTCGAACGGGCGGGGTTTCAGGAAGGGGCGTCTCCCGGCCGCGATGGTCGATCGGACGCCAACCAACAGCAACGGCAACCAGGACCGGCGCTCCTCACCGGCGTGGATATGGCCGACGCCCGCGGCGCACACTGCGGTCCCGTCACGGCGTACGCAACCGCCGGCATCTCGAACCCCGCCGCGCTTCCGATGGATCCCGCGGGTGGTTCGCTGCCTCCCACAGACGCTCAGACTAGCGAGACGGATGACACAGCGACCACCATCGGCACCGTTAACGTCATCGTCGGAACCACGCGCGCACTCGAGTCCGGCGCGCTCGCGAACCTTCTGGCGGTCGCCGTCGAGGCCAAGACCGCGACGCTGCTCGCCGAAACCGGTTTCCCGGGAACGACGACCGACGCGGTGATCGTCGGCCACGATCCGGCGGGCGACTCAGACGAGTTCACCGGCAGCGCGACTCGCGTTGGCGCGGCGACACGGGCCTGTGTCCGTGAGGCGGTTCAATCGTCGCTCCGCGTCCACTACGAGGGAGACGAGTACGCGCTCCCTGCTTCCGTTGCGGACGCGGCGTACGGTGTTTCGACCGACGTTGAGGCGACGGTGTTCGAACCGCCGGGGGCTGACGCTCAGGACGTTGATCCCGTTCCCAGTCAGAACGCAGAGATTGGCCACGACGGCCAGGATTAACTCCCTCCGAACCGAAGCCACACCGATGGCTGACGACTCCGACTTGGATCCGGCAGCGATTCGATCGATCGCCGTCTCGCCAGCCGATGTCGTCGACGCCTACGCCTATACACAGGAGAATCCCGGCGAGGCCGTCCTCCGGATCACGCCCCCGTTCCACGGCCGGATGCGCGCTCGTATCCACGTCTACCGACACGACGATGCCGAACTGACCGGTGCGGTTCACGTTCGGCCGGCGAACGTACTCGAGTCCGACGTGCTCGAGGCCTATCCGGCGTTCGACGAGGTGGCGGCCGGTGGAGGGCCAGCCGGTGAGGGGAGAAGCGAGGGCGGTGCGGATGATGCGGATAATGCGGAGAATGAGACTGATTCTGCTATTGCTACCGATACTGGCTCCGCCAACCGCCGTAAGCGCCATGCAGAAGCTGTCGAGGAGTGGCAGGCACAGGCGCGTGAGGCAATTCTTGAGTCAGTTCAGATTGATACAGAGAATGGCCAGCGAACGGTCGATGTCAAGTCGCTCGGCTGAGCGGAGAGCGTTGCCGACCAGTATAGCGTGTCGACAGTGAATTTCACCCGGGAGAATTCGAACGAGAGAGGTTCGATACCGACCACTTTCACTTTCACCACGGACGGATCGGATTGACATACTGTCAGTCCAAGTGATGCGTATGACACTGATCGTCGACCGAAGTGATGACCGCTCCCGAGGCGAGCTCACCGAGGACGAAGCCGGCCACAGCGCAGCCGCTCAGCGCGAACGAATCGAAGTCACCGAACTGCACGCGGCTGGCGTCGAGGAGTTCATCCACGATCGGACTGACGTCGACACCGACCAGGTCTCACTCGAGCACCGGGGTGCGCGTACGTACCTCGTTCTCGAGGAGTAAGCCGACTGTCTCCCGTCGACCCTCGGCCACAGCAGAAACGGCTCTGGCGAAGCCACCCGCAGTCACGTCACACCGCTAGTCAACTACTCAACCCACACCGACCACACCACCCATACCACCACACTTCACTCCGCCTCACCCCGCTCGATCGGCGCGCGAACGAGATTCCCCCACTCTGTCCAAGAGCCGTCGTAGTTGTGCACGTCGTCGTACTCGAGTAACTCGTGGAGCGCGAACCACGCGATTGCGGAGCGCTCGCCGACGCGACAGTAGGTGACGACGGATTCGTCGCCGTCGATGCCCTCGTCTGCGTACAGTTCCTCGAGCTCGTCCGGCTCCTTGAATCGGCCGTCGTCGCGCAGGTTGGTCTTCACCGGGACGTTCGACGCGCCGGGGATGTGGCCGCCACGCTGGGCGGTTTCCTGCAGTCCCTCGGGGGCGATAAGTTCGCCGGAGAACTCCTCCGGTGAGCGAACGTCGACCATCGGGATGCCGGCCTCGCGGGCCTTGTCCACGTCGTCTTTGTAGGCGCGGATGCTCTCGAACGGTCCCTTCGCGGTGTACTCGACGGAATCGAAGTCGGGCACCTCGTCGGTTAGCGGATAGTCCTCGTTCACCCAGTAGTCCTTGCCGCCGTCGAGAACGCGCGCGTCGTCGTGGCCGTAGTATTTGAACTCCCAGTAGGCAAAGAGCGCGAACCAGTTCGGAATCCAACCGTTGCCGTAGAAGACGACCGTGGAGTCCTCACTGATACCATGTTCGCCGACTGTCGCCTCGAAGTCGTCCTTCTTTAGGATGTCTCGCTGGTCCTGATCGGAGAGGTCTTCGTCCCACTGCATCCCGATCGCTCCGGGGATGTGGCCTTCGTCGTACCGCGAGGGGAAATCGCCTTCGTCGGGAGACTCGGGGCTGTTGACCTCCACGAGCCGGTAGTCCGGCTCGTCCGCCTGAAACTCATCTAGGTGGTCTTCGACCCAATCCGCCGAAACTAATACGTCGCTGTCGTGGTCGGACATGCGGAGGCCACTCCGACGAGCACCGTCAAAAACGTAACACGCGGCTGTCGGACACGTCCGAAATCGAACCGGTAGGCCTACTTCGATCGGTTCACGACCCCCTGTATGCGACTCGCACGGATCGAGACCGAGGACGGGCCGGTGGTTGGGCGGTACGAGGACGGCGTCGTTCACCCGACGGACGACACCGACGACAGCACGTACGAGGTCGGCGTCGACGGCGACCTGCTCCCACCCTGCGAGCCGACGGCGCTCTACTGCGTCGGTCGAAACTACGCCGAGACGCTCGAGCAGATGGAGTACGAGCGTCCCGAGGAGCCGGATTTCTTCATCAAACCGCCGGCATCGTTACTGGCCCACGAGGAGCCGATTCCCTACCCTGCGTTCACCGACGAACTCACGTACGCAGGTGAACTCGCGGCCGTCATCGACGAGGAGTGCCACGACGTGACCGAGGACGAAGTATCTGAGGTCGTCCGCGGCTACACGATCATGAACGACGTGGACGCACTCGACCAGCAGGGTCGCACCGCGCGGAAGGCGTTCGACGGCTCAGGCCCGCTCGGACCGTGGATTGAAACCGAACTCGACGCGACGGACACAGAAATCGAGATGCACACCGACGTGGCGGGCGAACGCCGCCAGGAAGCGACGACGGATCTGATGCTGTTCGATGTTGCCGAAATCATCTCGTACCTCTCGAAGCGGTTTACGTTCCGCCCGGGCGACGTCGTCGCCTTCGGCAGTCCCGCCAACCCCGGCCTCGTCGAACCTGGTGACACGGTCGAAATAACCTACGAGGGTGTCGGAACGCTGCGGAATACGGTTGCCGAGACGAGCCGGTAGCCACTCTCATCCGGCGGTGTTCGCCCGCCAACCGCTCCCATTACCGAGGCGTTCGCCACCCTTCGCACCGAGACCAAATCCGATCAGGAAGAAGGCACCGAGGAGAATGTGTACGGGGCTGTCGAACGGCCCCGCGGTCACCTCGAGGTAGCCCCACCAAGCGACGTAGACGGGAAATCCCCCGGCAAGGAGAGAGTCGGTGCGCACCCCGGTGAGCCGCGAGAACAGCGCCCCGGAGACGGCGCAGACGAGTACCAGCGAGAGGATTAGTCCCGGTTCGCCGACCCAGGCATCGACCGTCGACCAGGCATCACGCGCTGGCACCGTGAGGACGTACGAGACGAGGAAGACGAAGCCAGCACCGCCGAGAATTTCGGTGAATCGGTCGGGTATCTCTTGCTCGTTGTGCGGTTGGTCGGGCATCCGTTGCTTGCTGTACGGTTTTCTATCGACGAGTATAACTGTTCGTCTCGAACAGTCGTCCGCAGACGACTCCGGTCCACAATCGGTTCCGGTCGGAAGGTAGAAAGGCACTTCAGCGCGAACCATCTCCACGAACACGTGAGCGCTGACGCGACACGACGTGTCGAAGTCTACCCCGACCGCGAGGCCGTCGTCGAGTTCGATCCCGATCTCACCTTCGAGTGCGTCGACGACTGCACTTGGTGCTGTCACCACGGCGTCCTCCTCTACGATCGGGACCTTCTCGAGCTCGCTCAGCGAGCGAACCTCGCCGAGACGACGACCGACTTCCGCGGCGAGAAGTTCGTCACGCGCGAGGAGAAAGACCGAGAGGAACACGTCGCAGACGACGGCGCCGCCTGCGCGTTTCTCCGCGAGGATGGCCTCTGCTCGTTACATCTGGAAGAGGACTGGAAACCGGCGCGGTGTTCTGTCTTCCCGCTCGGCGTCTGGCTCGAGGACGGCGACCTCCACGTCGACATCCGCGAGTCTGCCCACGACCACTGTGACGGCCTGAACGTCAGCGAACGCCGCGTCATTGACAACCTCGAGGCTTTCCTGCCAGAACTGTTGTGGGAACTCGAGAACCCCGATTCAGAGCGCGAGTTATAACACAACTGATATGTATTCACTGAAATAGCTGATTTCCCCGTACCAGGGCTGTGGTGCGTGGTACCACGACTTTCCGATGATTTAAACGTCTGCCGAACGTAGGTCAGGTGTGACAGAAGACTCCGGGCGACGGAACCTCCGTATGCCCAACAGCGATGAAGTATTCGCCGTCGTAACCGAACACCTCGGTGGCAACCACGTGCAACTGCGGTGTGAGGACGGCGAGGAACGTCTCGGCCGTATTCCAGGCCGAATGAAGTACCGAACCTGGATCGAGCAAGACGACATTGTCGTCGCCGAGCCCTGGGACTGGCAGGACGAGAAGGCCACGATCGAGTGGCGCTACACCAGCCAGGACGCCGACCAGCTCCGTCGCGAAGGCCACATCGACTAATTATACTTCGGTGGCAGTAGCGCTGCGCTGATCTCTATACCCATATCCGCGTTGGACCCATAGCTCCAGCCACGTTCACATCCGCCCTTACACCCCACAGAGCCGCCGCTCCCCCACTCGCGAACGTGTCTTGCAATAGGGTCGATACCATCACACCGTAGCTGTTTCCGGCCCTCGAGTTACCCAATCGGATCGACCACAGCAGCAGCTATTTCTCCAGAAGGCGTCCCGTTATCGCCTCGCGCCCCACACTGTCAGGACCTAGGTTTTTCACTCCACCGAGAGTCAGGTCGACTATGCAACCACTCTCCGGGAGCTCCGTCGTCGTCGTCGGAGCCGGTGTCGGCGGCCTCTCTACCGCTTGCTACCTCGCCGACGCCGGCGCTGACGTTCGCGTCGTCGAAAAAAACGACCAACTCGGCGGCCGTGCGAGCCGCCTCGAACGCGACGGCTTCCGGTTCGACATGGGTCCATCCTGGTATCTGATGCCCGATGTCTTCGAGCGATTCTTCGCCACCTTCGATCGAACGCCAACGGACTACTACGACCTTACGCACCTCGATCCCCACTACCGAATTTTCTTCAAAGAGAACACAAGCCCGGGTCTCGAATCAGACGGGACTCGAGTACGAACAGATGGAAGCCCCCCAGCGACAACCGCGATGACGGCCTCGGCCCAGATTCCGGGCGACCGAATCGACATCACACCGGAACTGGAGCGAACGAAGGAACTGTTCGAGATGTACGAAGACGGCGCTGGTGAGGCACTCGAGCGTTACCTCGAGAAATCTCGAGAGAATTACGAGGTTGGTATGGAGCACTTCGTCTACGAGGATCGGCCGCGGCTGCGAGATTACATCGACCCGGCCGTTGCGCGGCAGGCACGCGGGCTCTCGTTGCTCGGATCGATGCAGGGCCACGTCGAGGACTACTTCGACCATCCACAGTTACAACAGATCATGCAGTACACGCTGGTCTTCCTCGGCGGCTCGCCGTCGAACACGCCGGCGCTGTACAACCTGATGAGCCACGTCGATTTCAACCTCGGCGTCTGGTATCCCGAGGGCGGGATCGGTGCCGTCATCGACGCCTTCGTCGAGCTCGGCCGCGAACTCGGTGTCCAGTACGATACCGGGCGACCGGTGACGACAATCAAGGGCCGGACAGGGGCGTTCCTCGTCGAGACGACCGACGGGCCGCTCCGGCCGGATCTGGTGGTGAGCAACACCGATTACGCGCATGCCGAACAGGAACTGCTCACGCCCGAACGGCGCGGCTACGACGCCGACTACTGGGAGTCCCGAACTTACGCCCCCTCTGCGTTCTTGCTCTATCTCGGTGTCGAGGGCGATGTCGACGAGCTTGCCCACCACACGCTCGTCCTCCCGACCGACTGGGAGGAGCACTTCGGCCAGATCTTCGATGATCCGCAGTGGCCCGAGGACCCGGCGTACTACCTCTGTGTCCCCTCCGAAACCGACGACACCGTCGCGCCCGACGGCCACAGCGCGCTGTTCGTCCTCGTCCCGATCGCACCGGGACTCGAGGACACCCCCGAAATGCGCGACCAGTATCGGGATCTCATCCTCGACGATATCGAGACGTACACGGGAACCAGCCTCCGCGATCGGATCGTCTTCGAGGAGGACTTCTGTGTCTCCGACTTCGCCAGTCGGTACAACAGCTACGACGGGACCGCACTCGGGCTCGCCCACACGCTCAGACAGACGGCCCTGTTCCGTCCGCCACACCGCTCGAAGCAGGTCGACGGGCTCTATTTCACCGGGGCCGATACCACGCCGGGAATCGGCGTCCCGATGTGTCTGATCAGCGGCGAGCTGACGGCTGAGGCCGTACTGGAGGATCATGGGAGTGCCTGAGAGCATACTTGGACTTGCGAGGATGGGATTGCGTGTGGAGGGGGACTCGAGTACCGCTCTGCTTTCTCCATCCTCTCGTGCGGACGACGTATCGGACGACAGCACCCCTTCAGCCAGTGCTGACAACGGGAATACCAGCGGAGCCAGCGAGACCGCTGGCCGAGGCGGTTTCGAGTCGCTCTCGTACCTGTTCACGCTCTCGCGCCCGCGATTCTGGTTCTACCTCGCCGGACCCGTGCTGGTGGGCATCGCCTACGCGGCTGAGGGCACAGGTGACCTGGTCACGCTCGCGACGGTCGCGCTGTTCGCGTACTTCCTCGTACCGGCGAACGTGTTCCTCTACGGAATCAACGACATCTACGACCGCGAGATAGACGCGAAGAACCCGAAGAAAGCGGCCGACGAACGGGAAGCGCGCTACCGCGGCCAGGGGTACGTGCCGGTCGCCGTTGCGCTCTGTGCGGCGCTGGCAGTCGTCCTCGTTCCGCTCGTGCCGAGCGCGGCGTGGCCCTGGATCGCCGTCTTCCTCGTTCTCGGCGCAGCCTACAGCGCGCCGCCGGTTCGGTTCAAGACAACGCCGTTCCTCGACTCGGTCTCGAACGGGCTCTACATCGCGCCGGGAGCGGCAGCCTATGCTGCGGTCGCTGGCACGCAGCCTCCAGTGCTCGCCGTTGTAGGTGCCTGGCTCTGGGCGATGGGAATGCACACGTTCTCTGCGATTCCCGATATCGCACCCGACCGGGAGACCGGGATCCGTACGACTGCGACCGTCCTCGGTGAAACGTGGACGTACGGCTACTGTGCTGCCTGCTGGCTGGGCAGCGCGGGCGCGTTCGCCGCGCTCGACGTGCGCCTCGGTGCGCTGTTACTGGTCTATCCGGCACTCGTCGCCACTATCGTCGCGACCAGAATCGACGTCGACCGCGCCTACTGGTGGTTTCCGGCGATCAACACTGTCGTCGGCGCGGCGATGACTATGGGCGGCCTCTGGGTGATGCTCTATGGATAGTCCGGACTCGGGCTCGGAAGCGAGCACGTCGCCGGAGTCTCCCTCGACCTCTGGCTCTGAATCTGGCTCGACCGCTACTCCTGGCTCTCCCTCCTCGTCCCCCTCGACCCCAACCACTCCAACTCGAGCCGGCGAGGGCTCGCGCGCTGTGCTCCAGCACCGACTCGAGT
This sequence comes from Natrialba sp. SSL1, assembly GCF_001861355.1. GTDB lineage: Archaea > Halobacteriota > Halobacteria > Halobacteriales > Natrialbaceae > Natrialba. Next base: position 166,143 of record NZ_MASN01000052.1, on the reverse strand, counting down.
CCATCATCCGTGAGAACCGATTCACCATCGCGGTGGTATTCCCGGTCATCGGTGCGGTGACGCTCGTGGCGAGTGATCTCGGGCTGTTGCCGGAACCCCTCGCGTACAACCCGCTGCTGTTGCTCTTCGGGACCGCCGTGATGCGCTCGCCGCTGCTCGTCGGGCTTTTGCCTCGGATCGGCTGGTGGGCGCTCGGCTGTCTCGGTCTGTTAACTGCGTACACGTACGCGATCGAAATCGTCGGCGTGCGGACCGACTGGCCCTACGGCGCGTTCGAGTATACGATCCAGCTCGGGCCGATGCTCCTCGGCGAGGTACCACTGGCGCTACCGCTGTTTTTCATCCCGCTGGTGCTCAACGCCTATCTGTTGACGCTACTGGTGCTCGGTGAGCGACACCACAATCCTGTCCTCAGGCTGGCTGGTGCCGTCACGGCGGTGATCGCCGTCGACCTCGTGCTCGATCCTGCGGCCGTCGCGATTGGCTTCTGGGAGTTTATCCCAGCAGGGGTCTACTACGGCGTTCCGGTGTCGAACTACCTCGGCTGGCTGCTCTCTGGGACCATCGCGGTCGTGCTCGTCGACCTCGCGTTCGACCGCGAGGCACTACTCGATCGCGTCCGCTCCTGTGAGTTCATCCTCGACGATCTGGTGAGCTTCGTCCTGCTGTGGGGGTCGATCAACCTGCTCTACGGCAACTGGGTCCCCGCTGCCATCGCTGGCCTGTTCTGCCTTGGACTGTTCAGCACAGGCCGGTACGATCGTGATCTGCTCCGGACGGCAGTTCCTACCTGAACCGACCTGGGGTCATCCGGCCGTCACTGAATCGGCGTACGCTCACCGTGTTCGGTGTGTCGCATCTCCCTGCTCGCGTCAGCAGCGGGAACGGCTGAAACGCGCTGAAACACCGCCTCCGGATCGCGATTCCACTGCCAGTGCCAGCGCGTCTGGAGGACGCACCGAAGCTTTCGCGCCGTCGACAGCGACGGCTCCGACGTGAGCACGTCGTAGCCCTGCGCACGAATCAGCGCGTGGTGCTCCGCGTAGAGCACCGCCGCGACGAGCACCGGGAACTGGCAATCGTCCGGTAGGTAGCGAATCCCCGCCACCCCCGCCCGGTACCGCGCCTCCGTCCGCTGTAACTCCGCTGCCATCGCCGCCGCGAACGACTCGTCGAACTCGAGTGCCGCGATCTGCTCGTCCGCGACACCGTGTTTGTGGAGCGTTTCTTGCGGGAGGTAGATCCGGTCGCGGTCGAGGATATCCTCGCGTACGTCGCGCAGAAAGTTGGTCAACTGGAAGGCTTCGCCGAGTTTGATGGCGTGCGGACGGGCGGTTTCGGGGAACTCGGGTTTCATGATCGCGGTCATCATGACGCCGACGGCGGCCGCGGAGCCGCGCATATAGTCATCGAGTTCGGCGGCGGTTTCGTAACGGCTCTTCGTGATGTCGGTCGCCATCGCGTCGATGAAGACGTTGATCTCTTCGTTCGAAATCTCGTAGCGCTCACAGAGCGTCTGGAACGCCTCGAGAACCGGGTCCTCGGGGTCGGTCTCGCCGAGTGCCTGTGCGCGGAGGGACTCGAGTTCGGCGCGCTGGGTTTCGGGAGGTACGCCCTCTGCGTCGTCGACGATTTCGTCGGCGATGCGGAAGAAGGCGTACAGGACGTGCGTCGCGTGGCGGACGCGCTGGGGCAGGAATTTGGTTGCGAGGTAAAACGTCTTTCCGGTCCGTCGCTGAATCTGCTTGCTGGCGTCGATGTGTTCCTGTTGCATCCTCCCTCCGTGTCACGATCACAGGCGTCGGTTCCGACCCACTGGCCGCTGACAGGTGATGGATACGAGGTACCACAGTACGATATAAAATACCTTGCCCTGACTGCAGTTCGACGGAGCGTCAGATCGCGGGCCAACGAATTGACGGACGAGCGAACTCGGATGGAATCGCCAGCTGGCTCTCTGGGAGTTCAATTCGAACTGGACTCACTCGAGTCGGACTCGAGTAACTCGTCGGTGAGCATCGGGAGGAACGCGCCGATGTCGGTGACGAGGCCGATGGCCTGTGCGCTGCCGCGGTCGAGCAGTTGGGTGACGGTTGCGGGGTTGATGTCGACGCAGACGGTTTTGGTCGTCGACGGCAGGCAGTTGCCGACGGCGACGGAGTGCAAGAGCGTCGAGAGCATGAGCACGAGGTCGGCGTCCTGGGCCTGCTTGCGGATTGCATCCTGTGCCTCGATCGCGTCCGTGATGGTATCGGGCAACGGGCCGTCGTCGCGGATCGAGCCAGCAAGCACGTAGGGGACGTCGTTTTGGACACACTCGTACATCACGCCCTCGTCGACGACGCCGGCGTCGACGGCCTCGGGGATGCCGCCGTGGCGGACGATTTCGCTGATCGTGTAGATGTGGTGTTTGTGTCCCTTCCGTGGGTGTTCGAGGCTCTCGGTGTCGACGCCGAGGGAGGTACCGTAGAGGTCTCGCTCCAGGTCGTGGACGGCGAAGCCGTTGCCCGCGCTGATCGCGTCGACGTACCCCTCTCGAACGAGTTCGGCGAGGGCGTTGCGTCCTCCCGAGTGGACGATCGCGGGGCCGCAGACGGCGAGCACGGTGCCGTCGTTCTCGCGTACGTCGCGCATCTCGTCGGCGATTTCCTCGATCAGCGATTTGGACGGTCGTTCGCTGGAGACGCCGCCTTGCATGAAGCCGAAGGAGCCGCCGCCGTTGCGCGGGCGCTCGGGCGGTTCGACGCGGATGCCGCTCTCGCCGGTGACGACGAGGTCGCCTTCCTCGACGGCGTTTAAGACTTTGGTGTAGACTCGTGGTTCGGCGCTGTCGGTATTGCTATCGCTGCTGTCGCTGCCATCGTCGTCGCTGCTGTCACCGCCATCGCCGTCACTCTCACCACCATTTTTCTCGACGACGAGCGCACAATCCATCTCGATATCCTCGACCTCCACCCAGTCGCCGTTGACGCGGACGTAAGTAGGGTGGTTCGTCGTCGAGTAGAAGTCGACCGGGACGACCTGGTCGTCCGGCGCAGGCTCGATGGTCGCGTCCCGTGGGTCGGTCACGGTCGCGCCCTGCTGGTTGAGTTCGTGGAGGATCGCGCGGAGGTCCGCCGGCGTCTCCGCGGTGACGGTCATCCGGCAGTACGTCTCGTCGTGCTTGTGACGGCCGACTTCGAACTCCTCGACTTCGAACTCGCCGCCCATCTCCATGACGGCCCCGAAACAGTGGCCCATCGACCCGGAGTCGATGATGTGGCCCTCGAGTTCGACGGTCTGGGAAACAGTCATTGGGACGAGTTGGCGGGCGATCACCGTCAAGGTGTGTGTCTTCGGCCAGTGTTGTGCCGGTTTGTGTTATCACTGTCGCACCCCCATCCTCGCGCGTATCAGTGTGCGTGAGAGTACCAACCTATATGCCCGCTTTTGCCATACTGTCACACATGGCCAGCACACCAACATCCCGTGGCCAGTCGCGGTGCCGGCGGTGTGGCTTCGAAGCCCCCGGCGGGGACGACCAGTGGCATCGAATCACCGTCCCGAAACTCGGTCGCATGACGCAGTGTCCGGACTGCGAGAGCACGGACGTCATTACGAGCAGGTAGTCGTGGAAGTCGTGGACGAACGCTGGGGCACCCAACAGCCGACTGAGAACCGACCTACTTGCGAGGCATCGAACCGGCGTACCGACGTCGTGTTACAACAGACTCTTGGCCGTCTCAGTTCTTGCTAGACGCATGGGAAACGACGACCGCGAGCGCGCAGCAGCGTCGGAACAGCGACCGGCGAACGACAAGAGCGACGCGGAGTGGCGCGCAGAACTCGACGAGGAGGAGTACCGAGTCCTTCGTGAGGCGGGCACCGAGGCTCCCTTCAGCGGCGAGTACGTCGACCACAAGGCCGACGGCAGCTACGAGTGTGCCGGCTGCGGGGCCGAACTGTTCGACGGCGACACGAAGTACGACTCCGGCTGCGGCTGGCCGAGCTTCTACGACGTCGACGACGACCGGATCGAGACGCGACGCGACACCAGCCACGGGATGCAACGCACGGAGGTCCTCTGTGCCAACTGCGACGGCCACCTCGGCCACGTCTTTGAGGACGGGCCGGAGCCGACCGGCAAGCGCTACTGTATCAACTCCGTTGCGCTGGATTTCGAGGACGAAGAGACTGAGGACTAAGGACTGTGAATTGAGGTCCGAGGACGAAACCGAAACCTGGACCCTGAGCCGTTTCACTCCACCCTGCCACCGCGAACGCAAACGCAAACGCAGGCACCACCCTTTTCGAGCGACCTGTCCCACCAACGTCTATGTCCAGCGATCGACCAACCGCGGAGGAACTCCGCCAGGGGATCACCGTCGAAATCGTCCAGGGCGATCAAGACGTTGAATCGGAGGACCAGGAGCCGATCATCGGCGAGATCGGCACGATCTATGAGGACGATCCGGCCGGTCCGAAGGTCGAACTGAAAAGCGGCGTCGTCGGCCACGTCCAGTCGGTCGTTCACGACGAGTGAGCGTCGTCTTCAGCTACGGACGGCTAGTCACCCCACCAGCACCGGTGCGACCATCTGCACCAGCCTTGTTAGCAGCGACAACAGTTGCGACAGCACCGATACTGACAGCACCGACACCGACACCGACAGCAACATCAACAGCGACACCGGCACCAACGGAAACAGCAACACCGGCACCAACGGAAACAGCAACACCGGCACCAGCACCAACAGCAACACCAGCACCCGCTGTCACCACCACCAACCACTTCTGCCCCACCGTTGTCTCCTTCTGACAGCCATGACCTCTGGCAGCGACTCGAGTGCACCTGAATCCACATCCGACCCACCACCCGCCCCCGGACCGACGGCTCTCCTCCCGCTCGCTCGCTCCGTCGCTGCAGTCGCGCGCCAACGCCAGATCAGCGTCACCGCTGCGGGACTTGCCTACCACGCGTTCAACACGCTCGTCCCGCTGGTCATCCTCCTGCTCGTCGGTATGACGCTCGTCGACGCACTCGAACCGCTCCTCGAGACCATTGAGGAGGCAGCCGGACTCGAGGGGATGCTCACGTCCGATGCAAGCGAGGTGACTGGCGGCGCAGGCGTCGATCTGGCCCGGGCAGGTGTGCTCGCGCTGGCAATCTTGCTGTGGAGTGGCGCACGGCTCTTTCAAGCGGTCAACAGCGCGTTTACGGGAATTTACGGCTCTCGAAAGAACCAGTCGTACGTCGGGAGTGTGATGACGGTGACGATCGTGACGGCGCTCAACACCGCGTTGCTGACCGTGACGCTTGCACTCGGGGTCGCGCTGGTCAGCGTCGTCGGTGTCAGCGTCTCGGTCTTTGTCGGCGGCGTGGTGGCGACGCTTGTCAGCGGCGTCATCCTCCTGGGGCTTCTCACCGTACTCTTCTTCCCGATGTACTATCTCTTCCCGCAGGCGGACGTTTCGGCCCGCGAGGTCCTCCCGGGGACGGCCTTCGCGGCGCTCTCCTGGACGGTGCTGGCGCTTGGCTTCCGGCTCTACGTCGCGACATCGGAGAGTGTCGCGCTGTTCGGCATCGCAGGGGCCGTGCTGTTGATCCTGACGTGGGTCTACTTCGGTGGTTTTTGCTTGCTGCTCGGGGCTATTCTTAACGCCGTCCGTGCTGGTCGAGTCGATCCTGACGAGGAGTGGGAACCTGTACAGGACGCAGTGCCAGCCGACGTGTAGTGGTCGCTGTCCTCGATCGTCCTCTCCGTCGGTCTCCGTCTGTCCACATACGAGTCGGCCGTGCTCGGGGTAATCGTTATATGCACCACTACCTGAATGGCGTCACGATCTGACGACCTGCATCCGCCGGGTTGTGATTCACACGTTGCACTCGTTCCCCTGGCCTCTGATCCGTCATCCGCTCGCTGCTATACAAATGAAAATCCTCTCTTGCAACGCTGGCTATCTGCTCGGCTACCAGAACGTCCTCGGCGGCTACGTCCCGCCACCGATCGGTGCCACCCTTGGCGACACCGTCGCCGAGCGACAGGCGTTCGAGCAACTCGTCTCGCTCATCGAGCGCGAACGCCCCGACGTCGTCTCGCTACTCGAGATCGACCGTGGCTCTCACCGCACGATTACGGACGGACAGTTCCAGACGCTACGTGACTCACTCCGCCGACGCGGCCTCTCCTATGGCGGCGAAATCGCGAACAAGTACGGCGACAGCGGACTCGTCCAGTCGCTGCCGTTCTTCGGCCAGCTCGGCAACGGCGTGCTCTCACGCGCCGACCGCAATCCCACGATCGTTCCCCACTACCTCTCTGTCGGTCGCAAGCGACTGGTCCTCGAGATCGAAGCCGCCGCCGACGTGGTCCTGTTCATGGTCCACCTTTCGCTGGGCGCGCGGAGCAGAGCGCGCCAGCTCTCGGAACTTGCAGCCCTAATCCGCGACCGCGCTGACGGGCGGCAGGTCGTCGTCACCGGCGATTTCAACACCTTCGCCGCGACCGAGGAACTGCGTGAGTTCACGCAACGAACAGCACTCGAGTTACAGGTGCCGGGCGAGACGGTGCCGGCGCGCCCGTTCGACGACTGGCTCGTTAGCTCGCGACAGCTCGATCTGTTCTGTTGCTCGCCGTCGCTCGACGTGGCGCGCTGTGACGTGCTCGATGTGCAGTTGTCGGATCATCGGCCGGTCGTCCTGGAACTGGATCGCTGACCCCGCCAGCCGAAACTGACAGCGCGTGACACCCCGAGTTCAATACGTCCGCGCGTCGTGACGGCTGGTAATGATCGACGCCGAACCTGCCGTCCGGTTGCTGGGAACGGTCGACGGCACGCGCCGGTTCGAGGATGCGCTGGCCGACCTCTTCGCCGCCGACGGCACGGTCTATCTCATCAGCGGCTACTTCACGTACCAGGGCTATCGCCGGATCCGAGACGACGTCATCTCGTTTCTCGAGCGCTCGCGGGAGAACGAACTGATCGTCGTCGTCGGCCCTGCCTCGGATCAGTTCTCTGCACGGATTGCCGACGACCTCTGGACGAACGACGAGCACGACCAGGTGTCGCTGTACAAGCGCCCACGCGGCCTCCACGCAAAGCTCTACCTTCGCGACGGGCCGGACCCGGTCTGCATCATCGGCTCTGCGAACATCACACAGGTCGCCTTCGAGTACAACATCGAGTTGAGCGCCGAACTCGTCCGGGACAGCATCGACCATCCGGATCTTCGACCGTTCCTCGAGTGGGCCACCGAGCTAACGGCGAACGCGACCAAACTCCGGCGGCGCGATATCCTCGGACCGGTACAGATCGGCTGTTCGCTCGTCAACTGGTCGAACAAGGCGCGGCTACTACCGGTTCGGAACGTGGCACTCAGAGTGGTTCCGGTACTTCTCTTGCTGGTCGTTCTCGCGGGACTGTTCCGGTTCGTCTAAGCGCTCTCCCCAATCCGTGCTTCGGGCTTCGGAACCGATGCTTTCACTCATCCCTGTCACGTATTCCCATCGAATGCATACCGCACGGACTGTCGACGCGCCCCCGCCACGGCTCCTCGTCGTCGGCTCGGCGCTCGCAACCGAGTTCGACTCGCTCGTCTCCACATGGGACGGGCGACTCGCCGACGCCACCATCGAGTCAGTCCCGTCGGCGGCCGCTGCACTCGAGTGGCTCGACCAGCGCGCGGCCAGCGGCGTCGATTGTGTCGATTGCGTCGTGACGTCAGCCATCCTTCCCGACGGGTCAGGGCTGGAGCTACTCGAGTCGATTCGCGAGGATGACATCGTCGCTGGTGAGTGCGAGGAGATTCCGGTCGTTCTCTCACCCGAGGCGGGTGACGGGGATGCTGCACTCGCACGGGCGACAGCCGCAGTCGGGGGTGTTGAGTACGTTCCACGCGGTTGTGAGGCGGGGACAGACACGGACACGGCTGTCGACGGCGACTCCGATACTGCTCCCGTGGACGACGTGCTCCCAGCGGTCGTCGAGCGAGTCCTCTCGCAGGCTGAGAGACGAGACCGACGCCGAGAGCAGGCCCGGCAGTTCGAGGCTATCTTCGACGATCCGTCGGCGTACGGCTGGGTGCTCGACCCCAACGGAACGGTTCGACGGGCGAACGAGGCTGCGCTCGCCGACCTCGATGCGACGCTCTCCGACGTTCGCGGACGCGACCTCTGGTCGCTCGGCTCGTGGGACCAACTCGAGAACTGTCGCGATACGATCCACCAGGCCGTCGAAGAAGCTGCGAACGGCCAGGTTGTGCGACAGGAGATAACGCGCAAGTGGCCGAACAATGGGGCTAACAGACCGGCGGGCACTGGTGAGACAGCGGAAAGTACCCGCCAAACCCTCGATCTCACCGTCCGGCCGGTCACCGACGGCGACCGCGTCACGACGATTCTCGTCCGCGCGACGGACGTCACCGAGCGCGCGGCACTCGAGTCCGACCTGCGCGAGTCCGAGGAACTCCACCGGGTGACGCTCAACCACATGACCGACACAGTCCTCATCACGAACGACGAGGGCGAGTTCACCTACGTCTGTCCGAACGTGCACTTCATCTTCGGCTATACGGACGAGGAAATCCACGAGATGGGGTCGATCGACGAACTCCTCGGTGCGGACCTGTTCGACCGCGCGGAGCTCGCCGAGGACGGCGTCCTCACGAATATCGAGTGTACGGCGACGGACAAGGCGGGCCGCGAGCATACTCTGCTGGTCAACGTTCGCGAAGTCTCGATCCAGGACGGGACGCTCCTCTACAGCTGTCGCGATATTACGACTCGCAAGCGTCGTGAGGAAGCGCTGACGGCGCTCCACCGGACTGCTCGCGAACTGCTGTACGCCGAGACGGATCGCGAAATCGCGGCTGTCACCGTCGACGACGCGACGGACGTGCTCGACCTCGAGGCGAGTGCGGTCTACCTGTTCGATACCGACGAGAACGTGCTTCGTCCGGCTGCCCGCTCGGACTCGATGACGGCGCTCCACGGCCCGCTCTCTGCCAAACAGGTCGGCGAGAGTATCGTCGGCGATGTCTTTGTCGACGGCGAGAGCCGGTTCCTGGCGGATGTCCACGACTCGCCGCTGCTCGCCGATCCGACGACGGAGATCAGAAGCGCCGCGTTCGTCCCGCTCGGCGATCACGGCGTCTTCGTCGCCGGCTCGGCCGAGGCGGACGTCTTCGATGAGGTCTCCGGCGAGGTGACTGACCTGCTGGCGGCGACGGCGGAGGCCGCACTCGACCGCGTCGAACGCGAGCGCACGCTTCGGGAGCGCGACCGCGAACTCAAGCGCCAGAACCGCCAACTCACCAGTCTCAACCAGATCAACGAGATCATCCGTGAAATCGACCAGGAACTCGTCCAGGCCGAAACGCGCGAGGAGATCGAACACGGCGTCTGCGACCGGCTGACGGCCACCGATCGTTTCTCGTTCGCCTGGATCGGCACCGACGATCCGTCCGGGGAGCGACTCGAGTCCCGTGCCCACGGCGGAACGGATGGCGGGCGGGACTACCTCGACAGCGTGTCGTTCTCGCTCCCCGCACAGCCAGCAGAGCCGGGTGACGGTGCCACGGGAGACGAGTCGGTAGCGACAGCGGAGACTGCAACTGCAACCGAAACGTCCCTCCACGACTGCGAACCCGCCGTTAGAACCGCCCTCACACGTGAGGGAACGGTCGTCTCCAACGTCGTCGACAACCTGCGCGAGCAGCCCTGGCGGAGCGAGGCGCTCGCTCGCGAGTATCAGTCGGTCATCAGCGTCCCGCTCTCCTACGACGAGTTCTCCTACGGCGTGTTGACCGTCTACGCGGACCGCCCCGACGCCTTCGACGACGTCACCCGCGCCGTCCTCACCGAACTCGGCGAGACGATCGCCTCGGCCATCGCCGCGGTCGACCGCAAGCGCGCACTCCTCTCGAACGCGAACACGCGACTCGAGTTCGACGTCGCAGACGAGAGCTTCGTTTTCACTCGCCTCGCGACGCGGGCAGACTGTACGCTCTCGTTCGACGGCGGTGTTCGCCAGCACGAAGACGGCGCGACGGTGTTCGCCTCGGTCGAGGGCGCACCGGCAGCCGACGTGGCCGCCGCCGCGACTGAACTCGTCGCGGTCACCGACGCACAGGTCGTCAGCGACCATCGACGCGGTGGGCACGGATACGAGAACGCGAACGGGAGTGGAAGTGCGACCGCGAACGCAGGTGGTAAGAACGGCGGGACGATCAAACTCGAACTCGCGCGGCCGTTCCCGGCGCTCACGCTCGCGGACCACGGTGCCATCCTTCGCAGCGTTCGGGCGACGCCCGATTCGACTCGCGTCGTCGTCGACGTGCCAGCAGATGTAGACGGTGGTGGTGGCGCTGGTGGCGCTGATAACACTGTTGGCACTGCCGGTGTCGGTCGCGGTGCCGACACCGGTGCCAGCACCGATATCGTGACGACAGCCTTCCCAGACATCGAACTCCGTTCGAAGCGGCGGGTCGATCGGACGACGCCGCGAGATCTGCGTGCCGAACTGCTCGATCGGCTGACTGACAGGCAACTCGAGGTAGTCCAACTCGCGTACTACAGTGGCTACTTCGAGTCACCGCGCGAGCGCTCTGGTGAAGATATCGCGTCGATGCTCTCGATTTCACCGGCGGCGTTCTATCGACACCACCGGACGGTTCAGCGAAAGCTCTTCTCGGTGATTTTCGACGAGCTTGGCGTACCGTCTCACGCCATGGTTGAATAGTGAACCATGTTTTATTACCGACGCTAGATACTCAACGGACAGCTTCAACCTAATATCCCTAATATTCCTGAATGTGACGACCGGTGCGTCACGGTGTCCACCACGATGAAAGACGTCAAACTCGACCCAAGCGAGGAATCGGTATACGAGTGTTTCGCCTGCGGAACCGTCGTAACAGCGATTGCACCCGGCTCCTGTCCCGACTGCGGCGCGGACATGCGAAATCGCGGAACCCCCATCGAATAACGAGGTCCTGACTGGCGTCTCGCACCGATCACTTCTACCCACGTCGAGGGCGACTGCGTCCAAACCGGAACACGCCTGCCGAATCCACTCCCGCGAGGCTGCCCTACCGCTCGTATGGGTCGCCTGCAACGAACACTCTCGAACATTTCCGAAGAGAGTGACACGGACAACGGCCGTGTCGCCGTCGTCGGCGGGAGCATCGACTATCCAAACCAGCCCGCGCTCGTCGGACGCGCAGCGCTTCGGACCGGCACGGACCACGTCCGCGTGCTCGTCCCGGACCCGCTCTACGCTCCCGTCGCCGGCTCGTCACCGAATCTGCTCGTGAGCCCCTACGACGGCGATCAGTTCGATCAGGACGCAGCAGACAACACAGTCAACGTCTGTGAGTGGGCCGACGCACTCGTCATCGGCCCCGGTCTCGTCGACGCCGAGGTGGACGCGATCCGTGACGTTCTCGAGCGAACCGACATCCCCGTCGTTGTCGACGCACTCGCAATCGAACCCGCACTCGAGTCGGATCTCTCGACGGCCGTGCTCACACCGAGTGGGTCAGAGGACGATCCGATCTACGAGGCCTACGGCTCGCTCGAAGCGTTTACCGAGGAGACAGACGCTGTGATTACGCTGACCGGTGGCGTGGACGAGATCGTGACGGCGGGTGAGCGACTCGAGAACGACACCGGGACGTCGGCGCTGACTGTTGCGGGAACGGGCGATACGCTGGCCGGGATCACAGCGTCGTTGCTGGGTCAGGGAATGGATCGCCAGGAAGCGGCGGAGCTCGGTGCCTGGATTCTCGGCAAGAGCGGTGAACTCGCGACGGCCGAGTACGGGCCGGGCGTGATTGCCACGGACGTGATCGAGTGTATTCCGAAGACGATCCGCTAAGTAGGATGTGTTTCGACGACCGACCGATGCGTTGGCCGAAACCGACCGACGCGTTGGCCGAACCGATAACACACGCCACGTCGTAGACCGTAATATGGGCGCACCCGCTGACACGAACGAAATCTCGCATCCGCTGGTCGCGACAGTCTACGACCTCGTCGTCCCGGATCGGCTCCTGTTCGAGCCGCATCGACACTACCTGACGCGAGACCTCTCGGGTCGCGTGCTCGACATCGGTGCGGGAACGGGTGCGAACGTTCCGTATCTCGCGGAAGCGGATTCGACGGTCGAGATCCATGCAATCGAACCGGACCAACACATGCGCCGCCAGGCAGTTACCAAGGCCAGAGAGTACGGCTGTGCAGTCGACCTTCGCGACGCCCGCGCCGAATCGCTTCCGTATCCAGACGACGCTTTCGACGTCGTGCTCGCCAGTCTCGTCTTCTGTACGATCCAGGATCCTGACGCCGCACTCGAGGAGGTCGCACGCGTGCTCAAACCCGACGGTGAGTTTCGGTTCCTCGAGCACGTTCACGCCGACGGCTGGCGCGCAACTGGACAACACGTCCTGAACCCGCTCTGGGAGCGGGTTGCCGGCGGCTGTCAACTCACTCGCGACACCGTTGAGCGGTTCGTCTGCCACGACGAGTTCGCCGTCGAACAGATCGAGCGGATCGACCGCGGCGTCTTCCCGGCGACGCCGATCGTTCGTGGGACGCTGCGACGTCGTCGGCACCGATAATTCGCGACCGACTTACTCGCTGGAGGACGCGTCGTTCGGTCGCAGCACCTCGAGAACGCGCTCTGAACGCGCGCCGAGACCGAGTCCGGCGAGGAACGTGAGGAAACTGGGGACGAGAATCCAGAAGAGGTTCGGGTGCCCGCTGCCGGCGTGGAGTGGTAGTTCGAACATAGGCACTCTCTGTCCGGCGGTTCCAATGAATCTGCCGATCGTTGCAGGTTCTGCAGTCGTCCACCGCTGCCAACCAGTCGTCAACCGACATCCAGCCACTGCTTCACTTTCGCTCCGGTGGGCAAACCCTCTTACACGCCGGTCCCCCAGACGGTGGTGATGGATGGGACCGCGCGCCGCGAGTTGCCGATCGACGACGACGCTCTCCCCTTCGATCCCGAGACTGCGACGATCGACGACCGGGACGTCTTCGACCTGCTCGAACCCGCTGTTCAGGAGTGGTGGCTCGCGGAGTTCGGCGAGTTCGTCCCCGAGAACGACGGTTTCTTTACGCCACCGCAACGCGGCGCGATCCCGAACATCCACGACGGGACGAACACGCTCATCTGTGCGCCGACGGGAGCGGGAAAGACGTTAGCGTCATTTGCAGCGATCATCAACGAACTCTATCGACGCGAGCGCGAGGCGGTCCCTGATGCCGACAACGCCGACGCTGATACTGACACCACGACCGCCGCTGGTGTTGACACCACCGACGAGGCCACCGCCAACACCGACACCACCGACAACGCCAACACTAGCAACGGCACCACCGGCGACGTCACCACCAACAGCGACACCACCTGTGGCCTCGAAAACTCCGTCTACTGTCTCTACATCTCCCCGCTCAAATCCCTCGCCAACGACATCCATCGCAATCTCGAGGTGCCACTCGAGGGGATCGAATCGATCGTCGACGAACGGGACGACGGGGAATCGATGGGCGACATACGCCACGCCATCCGCCACGGTGACACGTCCTCGAGTGACCGCCAGAAGATGCTCGAGGAAACGCCACACATCCTCAATACGACGCCCGAGACGCTGGCCATCCTGCTGAACTCGCCGAAATTCCGCGAGAAGCTTCGGACGGTGGAGTACGTCATTGTCGACGAAATTCACTCACTCGCAGCGGGCAAGCGGGGCACCCACCTGTCGGTCAGCCTCGAACGACTCGCGGCGATGACCGACCACGAAATCACCAGAATCGGCTGCTCGGCGACCATCGAACCGCTCTCGGAGGTTGCGGAGTTTCTTGTCGGGCGCGAGGAGCCGAGCATGCCAGCGGGCGGCGACGCAGCGGCTGGCGACGCAGCACCAGCGCCTTCCGAAGCCGAACCGAAAAGCGAACCACGCAACTACGACATCGTCGACGCCCGCTTCGCCCGCGAGTTCGACATCGAACTCGAGTGCCCCACTGACGACCTGATCAACACCTCCCGCGAGGTCGTCCAGGAGCGATTCTACCGACAGCTTCACGACCACATTCAGAACCACACGAACACCCTCGTTTTCACCAACACCAGATCCGGCGCGGAACGGGTGCTCCATACCCTCCGCGAGCGATTCGACGCCTACGACGAGGACAACTCGGGCTGTCACCACGGCAGCCTCTCGAAGGACGTCCGACAGGATATCGAGGCCCGACTGAAGGAGGGCAGCCTCGACGTCGTCACCTCTTCGACGAGTCTCGAGTTGGGGATCGACATGCCCCACGTCGACCTCGTCGTGCAGGTCGGCTCGCCCAAATCCGTCGCCGCACTTCTCCAGCGCGTCGGCCGCGCGGGCCACCGCGTCGGCCAGACCGTGACGGGTCGGGTGATCGCCCTCGACCGGGACGAGCTACTCGAGTGCGCGGTCATGCTGAAGAAGGCCGAAGACGGGTTCGTCGACTCCGTCTCGATTCCCGAGAACGCCCAGGACGTGGCGGCCCAGCACGTCTACGGGATGGCGATCGCGGAGATTCGACCGGAGTCCGAAATCACAGAGATCCTCCGCCGGGCCTACCCGTACCGCAACTACTCCGAAGCCGAGTTCGAGTCGCTCATGCGCTATCTGACCGCCGAGTACGCCGGCATGGAGGAGAAGAACGTCTACGCGAAAGTCTGGCGTGATACGAACGACGCGCCCGACGGCGAGCACCACTACGAGGAGTTCCCCGTCGGCAAACCACTGATCGGCAAGCGCGGCCGGCTCGCGCGGGTGATCTACATGACCAACATCGGGACGATTCCGGACTCGTTCACCTGCGACGTCTCCACCCGTGCCGGCGACGAGTGGGTCGGCCAACTCGACGAGAACTACCTCGACACCTTAGAGAAGGGCGACGTCTTCGTCCTCGGCGGCGACCACTTCGAGTTCCGCTATCGGCGCGGCTCGAAGGTCTACGTCGACCGCACGAGCGCCCGGCCGACGGTTCCGTCGTGGTACTCCGAACGACTCCCGCTCTCCTACGACCTCGGCTGTGAGATTCTCAACTTTCAGGCAGAACTGCTCGCCCACTACGAGGCGGGCGGCCCGCCGCGCGTTCGCGCCTGGCTCCGCGAGTTCCCGCTGGACGACGACAGCGTCCGCGCGATTGCACGGCTGTTCGACCACCAGCTTCGGTACGCCGGCGCGGAGAGTGTGAGCACACCGGACCGGCTCGCGATCGAGGTCGAACGCGACCGCGAGGAGTACGAGCGCCACTACTACGTGCACTCCACGTATGGGCGCAAATTCAACGACGGCCTCTCGCGGCTGCTCGCCTACTACTGCGCCCAGGAGGCGACGGCCAATGTCCGCGTCGCGGTCGCGGACAACGGCTTCGTGCTCTCGATGCCGCTCAACCGGAAGGTCGACGTGGAGGGCATCTTCGACGATTTAGAGCCCGAGCGGGTCCGCGAAGACCTGCGCGCTGCCATCGACGGCACCGACCTCCTCCAGCGCTACTTCCGAATCAACGCAACCCGAGCGCTGATGATCCTCAAACGCTACAAGGGCTACGAGAAGTCCGCCAGCGAACAGCAGGTCTCGAGCGAGATGCTGCTCGGATTCGCGCAGGATCTGGAGGAGTTTGCCGTCATCGAGGAGACCTACCGCGAAATTCTCGAGGACAAACTCAACGTGGACGCACTCGAGTCGTTCGTCGCTGCACTCGCATCGGACGAGATCACTGTCGAGCGCACGCTGCTCGACTCGCCGACGCCGCGGGCGTTCGGACTGGCGACGCTTTCGGCGAGCGACGTGGTGCTCGCGGAGGACGAGAGTGCGGCACTCCAGGCGTTTCACGAGCACGTCATCGACGAGATTGGGGACGAGTCGATTCGGGAACTCTCGTCCGGTTCGTAGCTACATGTCCGATCAACAGGTATGTCTGGTATAGTATTAGTTAGGTGAGGAACATTCGATAATGAATACTCCGAGCATGCTAGTACATCGACAATAGATGCCGTAAGGTCGGCGGATTCACTCATTTTCCAGTGGTAGTGAACCACAGGACAGACCTGAGTATAGAACGACACTCTCGGACTGTAAACGACCATTATACGAACTATTTCCTTGAAATGGGATTTGGAGTAGTGAAGGTGGCTGACAATGCAACTTGCAGGAATGAATTTGATACTGTCGGATTTCACACTTCACAGTCGACGGCAGCACATTCGTCCGAAGCTACATGTAGACGCACGTTGTCAATCCACACATGGACTTGCCGACGGTGCTCGATTCCGACGAGCCACGCGCAATCGACATGCACGCCCACCAGCCGACCAGCGAGTTCCTCCACGACGCCGGCGGCCAGATGATGCGCGACGCCGCCGACCGCTTCGGCGCTGATCTCGAGACGGACACCTACGAGAACATGCGCGCGGAGTACCGCGAGGCCGGCGTCTGGAAGGCAATTTTGCTCGGCTGGGACGCCGAGACGAACACCGGCAACCCGCCCGTTCCGAACGACTACGTCGCCGAGATCCGTGACGAGTTCAATGACTTCTTCATCGGCTTCGGCTCCGTCGACCCGCTCAAGGACGACTGCGTCGAGGAGGCGATCCGTTGCGTCGAGGACCTCGAACTGTCGGGGTTCAAGTTCCAGCAAATCGCCCAGGGATTCGACCCCTCCGACCCCGAATACGAGGAGCTCTGGGCAACCATCGAGGATCTCGGCGTCCCCGTCGTCTTCCACGGCGGGAACTCGACACTCGGCGCGTGCTCGCCCGGCGGCCGCGGACTGAAGATCAAGTACGGCAATCCGATGTTGATCGACGACGTCGCGGCCGAGTACCCCGACCTGCAGATTCTCATCGCTCACCCGGCCTACCCCTGGGAGAAAGAACAGCTCGCTATCTGCCAGCAGAAGGGCAACGTCTACATGGACCTCTCGGGCTGGATGCCGCGGTACATCGACGATCAGGTGCTGCACTACGCCAAGACGCTGCTCTCGGACAAAGTCATGTTCGGCACCGACTACCCGATGCTCGAACCGAAACCGTGGCTCGAGCAGTTCGCCGAACTGGACTTTGACGAGGAGACCCAGCGCAAGATTCTCTGGGAAAACGCAGAAGAATTCCTCGGACTGGATGAGTGAGGTTGTGGTAGGGGTACTCGAGTCCCCTCTACCCCATCCCCCTCTATCTCACTCACCACCACACCATCCCGCTCTGTTCGAATAGTGGGAACAACAATATGGCGAAATCATGGGTAACCGTCAGTGTCGGTACACAGTTCCAGTTACGTGCACGGAACAGCACAGCATATTACGGGTGTACATCTGTAATACGTGGGCGATTAACCGTCAATTCTCGCGCGTAGACTCCTGTTCGATTTGTTCGAACACAGTCTCAGAATTGGCGCCAGTGGGTTGCTAAACCGATTTTATTCTGGGTAGTGACGAAGCAGACTCCCTGGGGAGGCCCGGTCAGGCGTGAGCCAGATTGACCTCGACCTCGTTGACCGCACCGAGCAGGAGATCCGGCAGGTCCTGCGTGAGCAACTCACCGCGAAGCCGGTTTGCGGGACCGGCGATGCTGATGGCCCCTATGGCGTGCCCGTCTTCGCCTCGGACCGGCGCACCCACCGCGTGGACGCCCGGAACGGACTCCTCTCGGTTGAGTGCATAGCCCTGCTCGCGGATGGACTCGAGTTCGGCCCGCAATTCGCCAGGGTCAGTAATTGTCTGGGGCGTCCGTTCGTTCAGCCCGTGGCCATCGATGATCCGGTCGACCTGTCCGTCGGGGAGGTTCGCGAGGATCGCTTTGCCGGCGGCGAACTGGTGTAGAGGCGTGCGATTGCCGACGCGAGCGTGGGTCGTGACCGAGTGTTTTCCCGTTGCGCCGTAGAGGTGGACACCGATGTCGTCCTCCTCGATCACACACCAGACCTTCTCGTCGGTTTCGGCGGCGAGTTCGTCCACCTTCGGCCTGGCGAGGTCGTACAGCGGGTGTTGGTTCCGGACGTGAACGCCGTAGTCGAGAAACCAGGAACTGAGACGGTAGTTGTCACCCGTCCGGACGATCAGGCCACGGTCGGCGAGCGTCTGGAGGTGGCGGTGTGCGGTGCTCTTTGCGAGTCCCAGTTCGGTTGCGACCTCGGTAACGCCCATCCCTGTCCGTCCGGCCTGTTTGAGCACGCCGAGCAGGTCAATCGCCGTCTCGACGGTTTCGACGGGGCGGTGATCCGTGTGTGCTGTCATGAGTTCACTCTCACGTGGAACTGTAAAAAGTGTGTTCCCGCTATTCGAACACAAGCTGTCTGTCCGGTCATGTGCCGCTATGACGCCGTCAGGACGTTTGCGAGTACTCCTCGACCCACTCCTGCAGCGTGATCCCCATCGCGGACTGCGTGATCGCGTTCGAGGACGCCGAGTTGGCGCTTTTGACGAGTTCGGCCTCGAGCGTCCGCGTCGGAACTTCGCCCAGGAAGTGCGGAATCGCCCGCTGCACCGCGAGCGGACAGCCGACCTCGTGGGCGAGCGCGTAGCCCGAAATCGAGTGGGGAATCTCCTCGCTGACGTAGCGCGGATCGGGGTCGTCGAGCAGGTCGTCTGCGACAAACGGCGGATACTCGTAGCACTTCCCCACGTCGTGGAGGAGACATGCCGCGACGATGGTGTCCAGATCGGGGCCAGCGCCGTGGAACTCGCGTTGCTGGGTCGCCGAGTCGATTGCGATCCGCGTCACGCCGCGGACGTGATCGACGTTGGTCACCTCGTCGATGTTCCAGGCGTAGGGAATATCCGAAATATCTTGCCAGCCGCCGCGCTCGAGTCCGAGCATCCACGCTTCGACGACTCGCTCACGGAGGTCCTCGTCCTCGATGGACTCGAGTTCGGGAAAGGCGTCGCGGACCTGTGTTTCGAAGTCAGTCATCGTCTCGTCACCCCTCGTCTGTGACGAGTCGTTCGCGGCCGATGAGCCGCGGTCGCTCGTCGATCGCGAGGAAGTTGTTCACGTCTTCGCGGGCTTCCTTCGCCTTGCCCCGGTCCGGGTCGTAGTCCCGTGAGCCCTCGCTGCCGAGCGCGTCGTACAGCTTCTCCAGATCGTCGAAGTAGAGTTCGGCCACGCCGTCGAACTCGGCGTTTTCGGGGTCGGTTGGGAGCACCGTGTTGTACTTCACGACGCCCTCGATCTCGCGGGCGATGGGGGTGTGGTTCTCCTGCCAGTAGTCGACGAACTCCTCGTGGCTCATCCCGTCCTGGCGGACGAGGAACGCCGAGTGCTTGTAGAGGCCGTCAGTATCGCCGTCGACCTCGTCTTTCTGGACGATCTCCTCGCCGATGAGCCGCGGGCGCTCGTCGATCGCGAGGAAATTGTTCACGTCTCGCCGGGCCTCTGCGGCAACATCCTTTGTCGGGTCGTAGTCGCGCGAGCCTGGACTGCCAAGCGCGGCGTGTAGGTCCTCGAGTGTCTCGAAGTAGAGTTCGGCGATGCCGTCGAACTCGGCGTTTTCGGGGTCCGTCGGGAGCACCTGCTGGTAGCGAACGACGCCCTCGATTTCCTTCGCGATGGGGGTATGATTGGTCTGCCAGTAGTCGACGAACTCCTCGTGAGAGAGGTCATCCTGCCGGACCAGGAGTGCGACGTGCTTGTACATCACGTGATCACGTTTCGTTTTCACATACAGTGTCATAAATCGTACCGGCGCGTTTCGTCTCGCGGTTGGGCTTCACCACTGGTCGATCGTCGGCCCAGGTCTCTCCGGGTGCACCCCACCGGTAGAGCAAAGTCACTAGCCAGCGACAGTGAGACCGTATGACAGAACCCCTCGCGCACAGCGGCTGTTCCGTTCGTGGGCCACTCCGCAGCGACCGCACTCGAGACGCCGTGGTGAGCGAGCGATGACGAGCGAGCACGCCGACGCCACCGTCCTGGTGACCGGCGGCACCGGCTTTATCGGCTCCTACGTCGCTCGCGACCTACTCGAGTACGGCCACGACGTGGTCGCCTACGATCTCTCGACGGACACGGAGATACTCGAGAATCTCGGCGTCGCGGATGACGTCGAGGTCCGCCGCGGCGACATCTCGGAGCCGACGGAGGTCATCCGAGCGGTCAAGGAGACCGGTGCGACGCACATCATCCACCTCGCCGCACTTCTGACGACGACGGCGCGCGAGAATCCGCGCGCGGCGGCCGACGTGAATATCCTGGGAACGAACAACGTCTTCGAGGCTGCACGCACACTTGACGATCAAGTCGAGCGCGTCGCCTGGGCCTCTTCCGCGGCGGCCTACGCCCCGCCGCACAACTACGACGCCGACTGGGTCGACGAAGACGAACTCGTCTACCCGGACACGCTCTACGGCGCGACGAAGGAGTACAACGAGCACCAGGCGCGGGTCTACCACGAGGAGTACGGCCTCGACCACGTCGCACTCCGGCCGACCGTCGCCTACGGTCCGTACCGCGAAACCGGCGGCTCGGCGTTCCTCGCGAACATCATCGAGAAGCCGGCGCTCGGCGAGCCCTACAGCGTCGACTACGGCGATCAGGCCATCGACTGGCAACACGTCGCGGATATCGCGCAGGCGTTCCGGAAGGCGGCCTTTGCACCCGAGGACGAGCTCACCCAGCGCGTGTACAACGTTCGCGGCGTGCTCGCAACGGTTCGCGAGGCCGCCGAGGCGGTCGAAACCGTGCTTCCAGACGCCGACATCGACGTCTCCGACGACGGCGAACTCCCCTGGACCCAGAATCTGGATATGACGGCGGCCCAGTCCGATCTGGGGTACGATCCCGAGTACGATCTCGAGTCCGGCTTCCGACAGTACATCAACGTGCTCCGGGAAGAGAACGGACTCGAGTCGGTCTGAGTCTCCGAGCTCGATTTTGCTGTTTCTGCTGTCGTGCGTTACCCTGTTTTGTACACACCGCGCGCGTCCGCGACGTGTGTCTCGTCGTCGACCGCGTAGACGTCGACGTCGACCACGCCGACGTCGCTCCCACAGCGGACGACCTCGGCCTCGGCGTAGAGATCGCCCGTCCCGGCCGACAGGTAGTCGATTCGCATGTCGATCGTCGGCACCGGCTGGTCGACCAGCGAGACAAGTGCAGCCCCGCCAACGGTGTCCGCTAGCGTGAACGTGACCCCACCGTGGGCCATCAACTGGTCTTCGTTCCAGGAGAGGTCCTCGGTCATCTCGAGTTCCCCTTCGGCGTGGCCGTCGGCGCACTCGGTGATGGTGATCCCAAGCAGCGATGCGAAGGGCATGCCCTCGAAGAAGGCTTCGGTGTCCATGCCTCACAGTGTCGCACGATCGATAATAAATGTGGCAGTCGGGTGGCTAGTTCTGCAGGTCGTTGACGGCGACTCGCACCGCTCGCACTGCCAGCGAACGGGTTCGAACGGACGGCGTGGACGGGCAGCCTTTGCCACTCACCCGAACGCTTCGAAGGGCTGCTCGCACTCGTTACAGTAGTGCATCGACCGACAGAGCGACGGCCCCTTCGGGTGCTCGCGGACGGTGTTCGTCGAGTCGCAGTACGGACACGTCGCGCCCGCCGTCTCGCCGCTCGTCGTCGTGCTCGGGTCCGGATTGGTGTGTCTCCTCATGGGTTCACGCTCACTGGTCAGATACTCAGTCCGAACTCCCGCAGATCTTCTTTCCCCTGTTCGGTTACCAGATCGACCGTCCACGGCGGATTCCAGACGAGCCGAAGCTCGGCGTCGTCGACACCCTCGACCGCCGCTGCCGTCTCCTCGACCTCCTCGGTTAGCATTTCTCGTGCCGGACAGCCCGAGTAGGTGAGCGTCATGTCGACGGTCGCGACGCCCTCAGAAACGCTGACGCCGTAGATCAGCCCGAGATCGACGATGCTGATCGGCATCTCCGGATCTTCGATTTCGTAGAGGGCACCCCAGACATCGGACTCGAGTCCGGTCGCGTTTGCACCAGTCGCTGGGAGCTCCGAAGCAACGTCGCCGTCGGCTGATTGGTACTCGGTGTAGGCACAGGGCGTTGCATCGGTCTCGGTCGGTTCTGGACGATTGCTACTCATTCTGATTCACTCCGGGGTGTCCATGATCTTCGTCGGCTCGCTCCGCCCCAGTTCGCGGTAGGTGTGCGTGAAGTCGTCGTAGAGGTCGACCCACGCGTCGGTGTGGGTGCCGTCCCGGCCGCGTTCGGGGGGGAGCATCTCCTGGGTGACCTCGAATTCGAACTCGCCGTCACCTGTCTGCCCGCTCTCGGGAACGTCGAGGCCGAGCGACTCGAGGTATGGAACGACGATCGCGAGCCACTCCTCACCGAGTTCCTCGAGTGTCGCGGTTCGGAGGCCGAAGTCGACGATGTCTGCCTCGACGTCGGAGCCGGCTGCTCGCGGCTCGTCGCCGCTCGCGTCGTTTGCGTCGTTCGCGCCGCGTGGCGGCGCGCACGACTCAAAGATCGTCAGCGCATGCGGAAACAGCCGGTCGAGCACCGCCTGCAGTCGCTCGTGGCCTTCTCCACTGCCGCTCTCACCCTCGGCCAGCCGTTCGAGCCAGTTCTGGGCGTGCTCGCGGTGATACCCTTCTTCTTGCTGAATCTTCGCAACTCGATTCGCGATTGTCGGTGACGACGAGTCTTCGAGTGCCTCCAGTCGAAGCTCTTCGGCCACGTCGTAGAGATACGACCGGAGCACTGCGTCAGCCCAGTCGCCTTCTTCGAAGGGGAGTTCAACGAGCGTACTGTGGCGGAACTCCGCCGGCTCACGCTCGTAGACGAGTTCTCGCTCCGTGTATCCGAGGTCGCCCAGCACGTCGTACCAGAGCCGGGCGTGTCCGAGTTCGTCCTGCGCGTTGTTCGCCAGCGCGAGGTCGGACTCGAGTGTCGGCGCGCGAACCTGCCACTCGGTGTAGCGCTCGGCGAGGACGAACTCGTCGTCGGCGAGCCGTTTGATCAGGCACTCGAGTGCCTGCCGTTCGCGAGCGCTCAGCTCCTCGGGATCACTGAAATCTGGTGTCGCCATCAGTCATCACCTTGCTGCTTCTCGGCGGTTGCCTGCTCGTCTTCGGATTCGACGACCTCGCGGGCGTCGCTGCCGGTCGTGTTGTAGGCGGTCGCCCAGCGGTAGCTTTTGTCCGTTGTGCCGCCGAAGGAGACGTCCTCGGCGTCGATCTCGCCGATTTCATGGCGGGGAACGACCCAGAGGCTGTTCGTGGGCTTTCGTCGGCCGTGCTGGATGGCGGCGAACTGTTTGGCCATCTCACGGTCGGGCGCGTGGACGTTGCCGCAGTGGGTGTGGTACTCCCCGGTCTTCGCCTGGCGGAAGACTTCCCAGATCATGGTCAGTCGGCCGCCTGTGGCTCGTGGCCACCGGCGGTAGGTGCGTCTGCTTCGATCGTCTCACGGACCCAGTCGACGGCCTCCTGCGCTTGCTTGCGGCCGTTGATCTGGCCCAGTCCTGGCTCGTACTCGTTCTTCGCGATGGTGAAGAACTCGTCCCAGTCGAGGTCGTCTTCCTCGACGGCGTAGGTGCCGTCGTCGCGCTCGCGAATGCGCGGCTCGTCGGGAATTTCGAGGCCGTACTTTCTGGCCTTCGGGATGTACTGATCGAGGAAGGCGTTTCGCAGGTCGTCGTTAGACTGCTGTTTCAGCCCGACCGCGGCTGCAAAGTCGTGGTGTGTGCTCTTGTCGTCCGTCGGTCCGAAGAACTGGATGATGCGCGGCCACCACTCCTCGAACGCGTCCTGGGTCATCTGCTGTTCCTTTCGCGACCCCGTCATCAGCTCCTTCAGGATATCCTCGCCGTGTTTGACGTGGAAGCCTTCCTCGAAGCATACCTTATCCATGGCGTGGGCGTAAGGCTCCCAACTGGTCCGGCGCAGGGTCGCCTGCCGACGCATTGCGGCTCCGTCGACGAAGAACGAGATCATCGGCACCTCGACCCAGCTCTTCAGCGGATAGTGGAAGCAGTTGAGGAACTTGCCGTCGCCGTTTGCGAGGTCGTCGAGCATCTCCTCGCGGGTCTTCACGCCGAGCGATTCCGCCGCGCGGTAGAGCAACTGTCCGTGGCCGATCTCGTCCTGTACTTTCGCGGAGAACGCCAGTTTGCGGTCGATACTCGGCGACTGGCGGATGAACGGCCGCTCGAGGTACGCCCCCATAATCTCGCTGTTGGCGTGGAACTCGATCATCCGGGTTGCCGCCTCCCGGTACTCCCTGGGAAGGTCGTCCGCGGGGCTGAACTCCCGCGGCCCCGCGCGTTCCTTCACTGTGTTAAGATCCATCATACCACACTAGTGGCCGGAAACGCCCTTAGCGGTTAACTGCCATATACACGGGTTTTAAATACTACAGTGGTGTCCGGTACACCACAGCTACCATGATAGAGGAGTGCCTCGCCGTCGAATTTCGCGTCCACCACGACGACTGCCCGCTCGCCGAGGCAACCCGCGCCGTCGGCGACGGGATCGACATCGACGCCCGTCCACCACAGCGACGCGACGACGGCTACGACCTCCTCCAGTTCAGTTCCGCCCAGTCCGACGCGCTCGTCGACCAACTCGAGTCCGACGACCGCATTCGCTACCTCCACGTCTCCAGAACGAACGGGCGCTCCCGGTATCGGTGTCTCTCGAAACAGCCCTGCGTGGTCCACCGGCTCGTCGACGCCGGCCTCATCGTCGAGACCCTGCAGTATCGCGACGGTGCGGCCATGATCTTCGGCGCCGTGGTCGGTCGGGACGTCCTCAAGGGCGTCATGGAAGCCGCGGGCGAGACGGTGGGTGTTCGACTCGAGCGCGTCTACCCGCTGCAGGCCGAGGCCAGGGAGACGCCGACCCAGCGCTGGGATCTCACCCCCGCCCAGGAGGAGTGTATTCGGACGGCACTCGAGATGGGCTACTTCGCGATTCCGCGCGAGACATCCTCGGAGTCGGTTGCGGCGGAACTGGGGATCAGCAAGTCGGCATTTCTAGAACGGCTTCGGCGGGCAGAAGAGGCGCTGTTTCGCCAGATTTTCAGTTGAACTCCGGTGTCGATTCGTTGCTGTACTGTCGGTCATCATCGGCTCCTTCGCTCCCAAAATAGTGGTGTGTTCCCACACCCCACTACTTTTATCGGCCGCCGTAGATGTTTGATCAGATATGGGTTACACGCAGCGAGAGACGGCTCCGCGGACGGATATCAGGGAGTTACAGAACGAACGGCTCCAAGAAACGGTTCGAACCGCCTACGAGAATGTCGACTTCTACCGCGACGAACTCGATGCGGCCGGTGTCGCGCCAGCGGATATCCAGACCGTCGAAGACATTCACGCCCTGCCGTTTACCACGAAGGAGGACTTCCGCGCCGAGTACCCGGACGGCCTCTTTGCCGTCGACGATGCGGATGTACAGCGAATTCACGCCTCCTCAGGGACGACCGGGAAGCCGAAAATCGTCCCCTACACCGACGCCGATATCGACGTCTGGAGCGAGGTCGTCGCCCGCTCGCTCGCCGCAGCGGGCATCGAACCGGGCGACACCGTCCAGAACGGGTACGGCTACGGGCTGTTCACCGGCGGTCTCGGCCTCCACTACGGTATCGAGGAACTCGGTGCAACGGTGATCCCGGTCGGCGGCGGCCAGACCCAGCGCCAGATCGAACTGTTGCAGGATCTCGAGAGCGACTCGCTCTGCTGTACGCCGTCGTACTCGCTGTACCTCGCGGAGACAGCGGCCGAGATGGGCATCGACGTGGCAGACCTCCCCGTTTCGACGGTTATCTTCGGTGCCGAACCCTGTACCGATCCGATGCGCGAGGAGATCGAGGAGCGCCTTGGTGTCACCGGTATCGACCTCTACGGGCTCTCTGAAATAGTCGGCCCCGGTGTCTCGATTGAGTGCCACGAGGCCCAGGACGGCCTGCACATCTGGGAGGACCACTTCTACCCCGAAGTGATCGACCCGAAGACCGGCGAGGTGCTGCCCGAGGGTGAGGAGGGGGAACTCGTGCTCACGACGCTCTCGAAAGAGGCGCTCCCAGTATTGCGCTATCGGACGGGCGATCTGACGACGCTGACCACCGACGACTGTGACTGTGGCCGAACGATGGTCCGTATGGACAACGTCACCGGCCGCGCCGACGACCTCATCATTATCCGCGGCGTCAACTGTTACCCGAGCGAAATCGAGGACGTGGTACTCGAGTTCGATGCTGTCGAGCCGTACTATCGGATCGACCTCACACGGGAGGACGAACTCGACAGGATGGCGGTGACGGTCGAGCACGAGGCTGGACTGAGTGCGGCTGAGCGCGAGACGTTACGTGACCGACTGCTGACCCGACTCGAGAACGTGCTTTCGTTCACGCCGGACGAGTTGACGCTCGTCGGGCCTGGTGAGATCGAACGGACGGAGGTCGGGAAGGTGAAACGGGTGTACGACCACCGGTAGCGTTCCAACCCTCGGGTGGGGCGTTTCGGTTGGCGTTGAAGCCGCGACCATAACTAACCCCACAGTCACACCCACAACCGAAGCCAAAGCCGTCGCCGTCGGCGCTATCAATCCACCGGTGCGTTGCGCCGATCCGTCTTCGTGACAAACTATTTGTAGACTGGTTCGAAGCTCTAGGTATGGCATACAGTTACGAGCCACACTACTTCGAGGACTTCGAAGCGGGTCAGGAGTTCGAAAGCGTCGGTCGGACCGTCACGGAAGCGGATTTCGTCATGCACTCGGCGCTGTCGGGCGACTGGACGGAGCTGCACACGAACAAACACTACGCCGAAGACGGCCCCTTCGAGGGGCGCATCGCCCACGGCCCGATGACGTTCGTCCAGGCGACCGGCTTCGTCTACCGGACCGGCATCGTCGAGCGGACCGCCTTCGCCTTCCTCGGGATGAACTATATGGACCTCCCGAACCCGGTCTACATCGGCGACACGCTCTCGCTCGAGATGGAGGTCACCGAGAAGAAGGACGTCAGCAGCCGCGACGACGCCGGCCTCGTCGTTCTCGATACCGTGATGACGAACCAGGACGACACCGTCGTCTTCGAGGGCGACATGAAGTTCCTCATCAAGACCAAGAGCGACGAGTCAGCCTAACATCAAATGCGGGTTCACGACGACAACGGCGTCCGTTACCTCACGTTCGACCGCCCCGACAGCCGGAACGCGTTCACCGCCGAGGTCGCCCGCGAGCTGGCAGCCGAACTCGAGTCCCTCGACCCAGGCGACCTCGACGCCGCGGTCCTGACTGGCGAGGGGCAGGCCTTCAGCGCCGGCGGCGACATCGAGGCGATGGCCGAGCGCGACGAGACGCCACAGCAGGCCGCCGACCGGGTTCGGGAAACCGTCGGCCGGGTCGCCGAACAACTGCTGACGAGTTCGGTGCCAATCATCGCGAAGGTTAACGGCGACGCCGTCGGCGCGGGTCTCTCGCTCGTCGCCGCCGCGGACTTCGCCTACGCCGCCGACTCCGCCAGATTCGGCGCGACGTTCATCAACGTCGGCCTCGTCCCCGACATGGGCGGCTCGGTCACGCTCCCGCAACTCGTCGGGCTGCGCACTGCGAAGGACCTCGTGCTCACCGGCCGACTGATCGACGCCGAGACAGCCGCCGAACTCGATCTGGTCAACGAGACCGTGCCCGACGACGATCTCGACGACCGCGTTGGGGATTGCATCGAGACGCTCGCTGCAAAGCCGACCGCCAACATTGGCCTCGCAAAGCGCGCCATCCACGACAATCTGGGCCGGTCGTGGTCGGATGGACTCGAGTACGAGGCACTCACGCAATCGCTGGCGTACGGGACGCCGGCCCACGAGGAGGGCGTGGATGCGTTCCTGAATCGACGGACGCCGTCGTTCGATGGCAGTGGTCGTGAGGACTCGGGCCAAGATAACTGAATTCTGATATACATTCCCATCTGATTGTTCATGCCGATACCGGCTGAACGAGCGGCAGTGACACTCGCTCTGGGAACGGATCTCGAGTGAGCCGAAACCACTGCGTAGTGATTCGTTCATCGGGACAAATCACGACCGTTATCTCTTATATCTGCGGCCGTGTCCGGTTTTCGGTGGAGCACTCACCCAGAACAGAGCAGGCCCTGGCCTGTCACAGACCGTCTGCATTTCACACCACGTGGCGTTCGTTTGGCTCATGTTACCCTTCGCTGCAGTTTCTGGGTTCGCCACTCTTTCTACAATATTCCTTATCTATTCGGTGACCTCTCAGCTTGGAGTCTATTCTTGGCTACTCCCAAAGTGACTTTACAATGGAAACGAAACAGAGTCACTGTCTGAACGATCCGACTGGTCGACGGGCGACTGCGGAGCCATTCGGGGGCACACGACACCCTGGGCCAGCCTTCGACTGCAGTCACAGCCGACGCGGACGACATAGCCGGTACGGTCGGCCCCCACAATCCCAACGACCCCAACAACTCACGACACAGACCACAGATGACATACGAATCCACGAACGACGACGCACCGAGCTGGGAGTTCAAAGACCGCGACATCGCCATCCTCTGTGAACTCTCGAACGACCCGCAACTCTCCTCGCGCGAACTCACGACTGTTCTCGAGGAGCAGTACGATATCGACGTTTCTCACGTCACCGTCAGCGAGTCCATTCGTCGGATGCGCGACGAGGGCGTGTTTCGGGAGGCAATCATCCCGAACGAGGAGTACTACATCTTCGCACTGTTCGAGTTCAAGTTCAACGCGGAGAACTTCGCCGACCGCTGGCGGGACGCGATGGAGCACATCAAGCAGGACAAGCACACGCTGTTTTTCTTCCTCTCGGACGGCGAGTACCAGTGGAAGACGGTGATGATGTTCCGCAACCGCGAGGAGGTCTCCCGGTGGATCCACGAGTGTTACACGGAGTACGGCGACGTAATCGCGAACGTGCGCAACTCGGCGGTGCACAACGTCCTCAAGTTCAAAACGGATCCACGAATCTACGAGGATCTGGGCGAAGAACAAGACGACGAGTAACGAGTACCCAGCGGAACGGAAATCGAATATCCGAGTCCGTTACTTTCCGTCGAACTCTGGCTCGCGGTCCTCCGCGAACGCAGCCGTCCCCTCGCGCATATCCTCGGTCGTAAACAGGAGTCCGAAGCCCTGGCTCTCCATCGCGAGGGCAGCCTCCAGACTCGCGTCCTGGCCCTCGTTCATCACCTTCTTTGCGACCTTGAGGCCGATCGGCGGGCCGTTGCGCAGATCGTCGACGAACTCGCCGACCACGTCGTCGAACTCGTCGCGGTCGACTGCACGGTTGACCAGTCCCCACTGCTCGGCGCGCTCGGCGTCGATGTGGTTCCCGCGGAAGACGAGCTCCTTCGCCCGCGTTTCGCCGAGTACGCGCATGAGCCGCTGCGTGCCGCCCCCGCCGGGGATCAGCCCGAGGCCGATCTCCGGCGCGCCGAACGACGACCGCTCGGTCGCAAGGCGCAGATCACAGGCCAGCGCGAGCTCGAGTCCGGCCCCGAGACAGTAGCCGTCGATCTTGGCCACGACGGGCCGCGGGAAGTCGTTGACCGTCTCGAAGGCGGGCGTCACGTCCATCATGTCAGTTGGCTCCGTCCCGCCGAAGCCGCCGATGTCCGCACCGGCGCTGAACGCGCGGTCGCCGACGCCCTCGATAGTGACACAGCGCACGTCGTCGGTGTCGACCGTCGAGAACAGGTCGTCGACCTCCTCGAGTAGGTCGCCCGAGATGGCGTTCATTCGGGAGGGGCGATCGAGTTCGATTGCGAGCACGCCGTCCGCGAGGTCGACGTTGATGTTGTGGTACGAATCCAGCGCGCCGTCGTCGGTGTCGTACTCGTAGAAGCCCTGTCCGGCGTCTTCGCCGGTTTTGTCCTCCTCGACGAGCTCCTCGAGATAGGAGTGTGGTTCGAATCGGTCTGCGCCGGTCTCCTCGTGGAGCGTCTCGAGTTTCTCGAGGACGGTGTCCAGTCCGATCTTGTCCGCGCGGCGGCAGATGCCCTCAGGGAAGCCGAGGCCGAGCTGGACGCCGGTGTCGACCTCCTCGGGTTTGGCGACGCCCTCGCCGACGAGGAACGCGGCGCGGTTGATCATGCGCGCTTCGACGCGGAGCCAGTCGAAGTCGCCCGCGTCCTCGGGCTGGTAATCCGCGCCGTCGCCGTCTTCGTAGTCGTAGAACCCCTTCCCGGTCTTCTGGCCGAGTTCCTCGGCCTCGACTTTCTCCTCGGTAATCGGTGGGATCGGGCTCCCGCCCTCCTTGCGAACGTGGTAGCCCACGTCGATCCCGGTCAGGTCACCGAGTTCGAACGGCCCCATCGGGTAGCCCCGATCGTGGGCCATCGTGGCGTCGGCCTCGCGGATGGTCGCCTCGCCTTCTGAGACCATGAACGCGGGCTCGCCGCCGAACGGACCGACGATGGTGTTGACGACGAAGCCGCGAACGTCCTTGCGGACGTAGATCGGCGTCTTGTCGATCGATTCGACCCACTCGTAGCCGGCGTCGGCGACCTCGTCGGTCGTCTCCTGGCCGTAGATTACCTCGACCAGGTCCATCTTCACCGGCGGGTTGAAAAAGTGCAGGCCGAGCACGCGCTCGGGTGTGTCGAGGACTTCCGCGATGTCCGAAATCGGCAGACTCGAGGTGTTCGTCGCGAGTAGCGTGTCGTCCGTCGTGAACTCCTCCAGATCGCTGAAGATGTCGTGTTTCAGTTCGAGGTTCTCGGGTGCCGCCTCGATGACGAGATCCGCGTCCACGACTGCTTCTTTCAGGTCGGTCGTCGTGTCGATCCGGTCGAGGACGGTGTCGGCCGACTCGCCGAGCAAGTCTTTCTCCTCGAGTTTCTCGAGGCTCCAGGCGATCTGCTCGTAGCCGTCGTCGACGAGGTCCTGTTCGATGTCGCGCATCGTGACCTCGTAGCCGCCCATGGCGGTGACTTCGGTGATGCCGTGTCCCATGTTCCCCGCGCCGAGGACGGCGACGCGGTCGATGCTGTCGAATGACATACGCGATTCGTCGGCCGGGAGCGCCTTAACTCCACCGACGAAAGTTACCATCGTTAAGTTCAAGCAGGCCAGTGTAACAGCTGTTCGCTGTCGTCGCGCTGGTGTAAACTCAAGTAAGACTGTCCTGGGAGAACGGGCTGACCGACGGGGCGATCAGAGCGGTTCCTCTCCGTCGATAATCCGCTGTGCGCGCGCTGCAAGTGCGGGAACGCGCTCTTCCATCTGTGGATACATTGGATCGTCGCTGTTCCCCTCGAGGAATCTTCGGAAGAACATCTCGCCGAGGCCGGCGAGCTTGTACACCGCGAGCGCCCGGTAGAACCGCTCGTGCTCGAACTCGAAGCCGGTCTGGTCCTCCCAGCGGTCGACGAGTTCTCGGCGTGTTGAGTATCCTTCGCGTTCCATAAACCGGGTCGTCAGCTCTGGAATCGCCGGATCGGGGTCCTTCGCGTCCCGCCAGTAGGAGAGCATCCAGCCCAGGTCGGCTCGCGGGTCGCCGAGCGTCGACATCTCCCAGTCGAAGACGCCGATCAGCTCCGGCGAATCGCCGGGGCCGAACATCACGTTGTCGAGCTTGTAGTCGCCGTGGACGAGCGTGTGCGGGTGCTCGTCGGGCGCGTTCTCCTGAAGCCACGAGCCGACCTCGTAGAGGGTCGGTACCTCGCGCTCTTCAGCCGTCACCTCGAAGGCCCACATCAGCTGCTGGCCCCAGCGTTCGACCTGCCGGTCGGTGTACCCCTCTGGATAGCCGAACTCCTCGAGACCGACAGCCTCGTAGTCGACTGCGTGGATCGACGCCAGCGTGTCGACCAGTTCCTCGCCGATCCGTGCCCGCCTGTCAGGGTCGGCGAACCGCTCTGGCTCGTCCGCCCGGAGCACGTCGCCCTCGAGTTGGTCCATGACATAGAAGTCGCTGCCGATGACGTCGTGGTCGTCGCAGGCGAGCAGCGGTTCGGGGACGGGCACGTCGGTGTCGACGATGGCGTTCGTGACGCGGTATTCTCGAAGGACGTCGTGTGCGGTGTCGGCGGTTTCGCCCGGCGGCGGCCGGCGGATGACGAGGTCGCGGTCGCCCCAGGCGACGAACAGCGTTTCGTTCGAGTGGCCCTCCTGGTGGCGGCTGATCTCGTAGGTCTCGACCGGACCGAGTTCGTCCGTCAGGTAGGCCGCCAGCGCGTCTTCGTCGACGAGTCGCTCGTAGTAGGTTTCGCTCATGGGAGACGTGGATCGTGCTGTCGGTCTGTGCTGCGGTCTGGCTCGCTGGTCGGTACGGCCGCGGGTGTGGATGTGGAATTGCTGGTCGCGCTCGACATTATCGGTACGACCCTACCCTCGTTCTTCTTAACGAAAATAGTTACGCCACACAGTATAATTTACATTGTTCGCTACTTTTGAGGCAGTACGGCCATCGCTGTGGCCGAAATCGTCGGCAACACGGCCACAGCGAGTCGTTCGCCGCCCGACCGAAGAAATATGTTGCTCGTACTGGACGATCCGCTATGGGTCGTCTCAGGACACTCAGTCGCATCATCGACGGCGCGACGGCAGTCTGGAACCTCGCGGTCGCCGCCCGCTCCGAGCGCGGTCTCGTGAGCAGTTACTTTTTGATTGGACTCGGTGCCGGCTTCCTGTACCGCGGGCTACAACGACGCTACGTCGGCCGGATTCGCGATCATCCGGGCCGGTACGCACTTCTCACGGTCAGCTGGTGGCCGATCGGAGCCGCACTCGTCTGGACGGCCGACGACGAGGCGACACTGCAGTCTTTCGCTGCGGGGCTCAGTCTGGGCTCGTTGCTGTACGCTGGGACCCAATAGACACAAACCCCGAATCGGCCGTCACCAGAATGGGCTGCTCACGCCCACGCCCAGCCCACGTCCGACTCCCTCCCGTTCCGCAGTGCTGACTCCCTCCTGTTTCGCAGTACCGACCCCTACCGCTCCGCAGTGCCGACGATCTCGAGTACCTCCAGCGGCGAAGCGATCCGATAGGAAACCGCAGGTCCCTCCTCGGCCCCGAACGCGACGCCGTGCATCCCCACCTCAGCGGCCCCCTTCACGTCGTGGTCGTACCGGTCACCGATCATCAGCGACCGCTCAGGCGACACGTTGGCCTTCTCGAGTGCGGTCTCGAAAATATCGGGGTCGGGTTTGGTTCGGCCCACTTCCTCCGAGGTCGTGATCGAATCGAACTGTTCGCGGAGGTCGAACTGGGCGAGCATCTCGCGGCCGGCCTCGTCGTCCACGTCGCTGATGACGCCGACGTGGAGGTCACGGTCGGCGAGGCCCTCGATTGCCTCGACGACTCCCGGCACTGGTTCGATGGTCTCCTGGACGGTTTTCTCGAACGCGGGCTGCCACGTCTCGCGCGGGACGGGTTCGCCGGCGACGGCCTCGAATCCCACCGCGTAGGCCTCGCGCGCGGCTCTGAACTCAGTGCCGTCTCGTTCGCGAAAGTGCTCGCCAACCGCCGTTCGCCAGGTCTCGACCGCCTCGTCGGTCGGTGTCTCGAGTTCGCGTCGCTCACAGAACTCCTCGATGGCCGCGGCGTGGGCTGCCTGAACGGACTCGAGGTCGAGGATGACGCCGCCGATGTCCCAGAAGACGGCCTCCCACTCGTTGGGTTCTTCGTCAACGCCGCTACTCACGCTGCTCTCCTCCGTTGTGGTGGATTGTGGACTGATCGCCATGGGACCGCACCATGTGATGAGCAGCGGGAGCGCCCGACTGTCGATGCGTACTGGCCGACCGTCTGCTGTGCCGTCGTGTCCGTATTCCTCTCATCGGTGGAGTCTCCTGTGGCCGCCTGGTTCCGGTCGCTGTCTCTGCTTCACACTGTCGTGGTGCTTACTTAACAATACGGGTTATGACCCTATCTTTATTAACAATGTCTGCATATCGGTTGATGTTGCTAACAATGGTAGCGAAACTGCGACAAGCGGGTGAGTGCGTATGAGTACGAGACCGGAAACCGACGCGAGCACGGCACAGTTCAGC
Organism: Natrialba sp. SSL1; assembly: GCF_001861355.1. Classification (GTDB taxonomy): domain Archaea; phylum Halobacteriota; class Halobacteria; order Halobacteriales; family Natrialbaceae; genus Natrialba. The sequence continues at coordinate 132,176 of NZ_MASN01000052.1, read as the reverse complement.
GTCGACGGCGATGTCGCCATCATCACCGGCTCCTCGAGTGGCATCGGCAAGGGAATCGCAAAGCGGTTCGCTGCGGACGGCGTCGACGTGGTGGTCTGCTCGCGCGAGCAGGCAAACGTCGACCCGGTCGCCGAGGCGATCAACGAGAGCGAACTGCCCGGCGAGGCGCTGGCACTCGAGTGCGACGTGACCGACCGCGAGGCTGTCGAGGCGCTCGTCGAGGCGACTGTCGAGCAGTTCGGTGGTCTCGACGTGCTGGTGAACAACGCGGGTGCGTCGTTCATGGCCGACTTCGACGATATTTCGCCGAACGGCTGGAAGACCATCGTCGATATCAACCTTCACGGGACCTACCACTGCACTCACGCGGCAGAAGAGTATCTGAAGGATGGCGGCGGCTCCGTCATCAACTTCGCGAGCGTTGCGGGCCAGCGCGGCTCGCCGCTGATGAGTCCCTACGGCGCGGCCAAGGCGGCGGTCGTCAACCTCACGTCGACGCTGTCCTACGAGTGGGCTCACGACGACGTGCGCGTCAACTGCATCGCGCCGGGCTTCGTCGCGACGCCGGGCGTCGAGAGCCAGATGGGCGTCTCCGCCGAGAACATCGACCGCGAGGAGGTCGCGCGGCGTATCGGCACCGTCGACGAGATCGCCGACATTACGCAGTTCCTCGCCAGTCCGGCCGCCTCCTACGTCGTCGGCGAGACGATCACCGCACAGGGCGTCCCACAGCTTAGCGAGGATCGCGAAATCTAAACCACCCTCGCTATCGCCACCAGTTCCCACACACTCAAATCACTGTCAGCCGATTATGAACTAGATCCTGTATGACTGAGCGAGACGTCCACCTGCCGGTCGCTGCCCAGCCCAGCGTCGATTCACTCGTCGAGTACGCCCAGACAGCCGAAGCGGGCGGCTACGACTGCGCCTGGCTCCCCGAAACCTGGGGACGGGACGCAGTCACCGTCCTGACCTCGATCGCCGAGCGTACTGACGAAATCGACCTCGGCTCGAGTATCGTCAACACCTACTCGCGATCACCCGCGCTGCTCGGCCAGACCGCTGCCACGCTGCAGGAGGTCTCCGACGGCCGCTTCCGCCTCGGACTCGGGCCGAGCGGCCCCGTCGTGATCGAGAACTGGCACGGCATCGAGTACGGCAACCCGCTCAAGCGAACGCGCGAGACGGTTGATATCGTCCGTGCGGTGCTCTCGGGCGAGCCAGTCGAGTACGACGGTGACTACTTCTCGCTGTCCGGCTTCCGGCTTCGCTGCGAGGTGCCCGACCCGTCGCCTCCCGTCGAGGTAACCGGCATGGGCCCCAAGGCCGTCGAACTCGCTGGCCGCTTCGCCGACGGCTGGCACGGCATCATGCTCACCCCCGAGGGCGTGTCGGATCGGATCGAAGACATCGAGCGCGGTGCAGACCTCGGCGACCGCGACCCCGACGACGTGCAGGTCACGATCGGTGTCACCTGCTGTGCACTCGAGGACGCCGACCGCGCCCGCGACCTCGCGCGCCAGCACACCGCGTTCTACATCGGCGGAATGGGGACGTTCTATCGGGATGCACTCGAGCGCCAGGGGTACGATGAGGCACCCGAGATTCACGACGCCTGGCAGGCGGGTGACCGCGAGCGGGCACTCGAACTCGTCGACGAGGCGATTCTGGACGATCTGTGTGCGGCCGGCACTCCGGCGGAAGTCCGCGAACAGGTTGAGCGCTACGAGGCGGTCGACGGTATCGACGCGGTCGCAGTGAGTTTCCCGCGCGAGGCCGACGAAGCGGACGTGACACAGACGATGGACGTGCTTGCGCCCGCAGAAAGCGTGCACTGAGCTGTCGCTGTAACTGTTCACTGACCTGTTACTGTAACTGCTCTCCGGTTCGGTCAGTCTCCTGACTTCCGGGCGACTGTTGTCTCAGGTTCTGACTGCAGCCGGGAAACGAACTCGTTTGCAACCGTCGACAGGTACAAGCCGCCCTTCCTCTCATTCCGTGATATGCCCGGGAAGGTGTCGCCGGACGACTTGCTCGCACACGTCTTCGATCGGACGGGGGCCGACGCGGACGAAACAGTCATGCAGGGACCTGCAGATGGCGAGGACGCCGCTGCCGTCGATTGGCCCGGCGGCACGCTGGTCGTCAGCTCCGACCCGATCTCGCTCGCGGCCTCGCAGGTCGGCTCGCTCGGCGTCTACGTCGCCTGCAACGATGTCGCCGCCTCCGGCGCGGACCCGCGCTGGCTGACCGTCGTCATCCTGCTGCCCGACGAGAGCGTGTCGATCGAGACGATCACGACTGATCTGGACACCGCCGCCAGCGAAGTCGGCGCATCCATCGTCGGTGGCCACTCCGAATACGTCGACCAACTCGAGCGCCCGCTGGTCTCGCTGACCGCGATGGGTGCCGCCGAGCGGTTCGTCCCGACCGGCGGTGCCGAACCCGGCGACCGCGTCATCATCACGAAAGCCGCCGGCGTCGAGGGCACCGCGATTCTCACCGCCGACTTCGGCGACGAACTCGGCGTGGACGAAGAGACCCGAACCCGCGCCGAGTCGTTCCTCGAGGAGATCAGCGTCGTCCCCGACGCCCGCATCGTCCGCGAGTTCGCGACGGCGATGCACGACCCGACCGAGGGCGGCGTCGCTGCGGGGCTACTCGAGCTCGCCCGTGCATCGGACGTTCGACTCGAGGTGGACGCGGACGCGATTCCGGTTCGCGAGGAGACGGTGACGCTGTGTGAAGCCGCAGGCGTCGATCCACTGCGGATCTTCGGGTCTGGTGCGCTGCTCGCGACCGTTCCGGACGAGTCAGCCGCGGAGTGCCTGCAAACGCTCTCGGAGGCGGGTATCGAGGCCGAATCGATCGGTGTCGTTCGGGATCCCGGCAGCGATACCGACGCCGACGCCGACAGCGAACCGGCGCTCCACCTCGACGGCGAGACGATTACGGAGCCAATTCAGGACGACCTCTATCCGCTCTGGGAGGCTGCCGACGCCGCTCAGGACGAGTAACCCTCGTTTTCTCCTGCCCCGAGCGTCGCGTCAACCGCTGCGTTCGTCAGTACCTGCGCGGGAGAGAGGACCACGTCAGCGCCGGCCCGATCGAGTGCTCCCGCCGACGCGTCCTCGGTAATCGCAACGATTCTCGCGTCCGTTCTGTCGCGCGCCAGCAACACGGCGTAGCTATCCTGGGCGGGCTCACCCGTCGCCACAAGCACTGCATCGGCCTCGTCAAGACGGGCGGACTCGAGTACCTCTTCATCGGTTGGGTCGCCGATGCGGACGGTAGTTTCACCTGTTCGGTCCTCAGTTGTCTGCTCAGCCCCGTTCTCGTCGTCGGCCGTCACCACGAGCACCGATGACTTGCGACTCGCGAGTTCGGCCACGACGTTCGAGACCGGGCCGGCGGTTCCGAGGACGACGACGCGCTCGTGAGGGGTCTGTTCTCTCGTGTGTGCCGCCGCCCGCTGACCGGTCCTCGTGAGTCGGGCCTGCAGACCGGGCCCAAACAGACTGCCGGCGGCGACGGCGACGGTCGTCGGGCCGAGGATAGCGAGCGAGATGGCGAACAGGCGGCCGGCCTCGCTCGTCGGGTGGACGTCGCCGTAGCCGACCGTGCTCGCCGTTACGACTGTAAAATACGTCGCGTCGACGACGGTGTGCAGTTCGCTGAACTCGTGTCGGAGCGCGTACGCGCCGGCGATGCCGTAACAGCCGACGCCGACGATGGCGACGAGACTCCCCATCTGGGTCGGTGTGAGTGCACTCGAGCGGGTGAATCGCGCGCTCGTAAAGGCCAACACGACCAGCCCGCCGATCGAGAGGATGACGAGCGGCACCGATAGCCACCGTGACTGGACGACGCCGTGTGCAGCAGCGAGGAGGATGAGTGCTGCCGCAGCGAGGTAGGCCAGCCGGTAGCCTCGGCGCATCCCCCAGGCGGTCACGAGCAGTGCGAAGCCGAGGACGGTGCCGCTGAACTCGGCGGCCGACTGAAGGAGACCGACCGTGCCGCCGGCATCGACCGACGGCTGCGTGATGATCGCGAGCAGGCCAGTCGCAATAGAGACCACCGCGATGGCGGTGACGAGCCAGACGACGACCCGTGCACTGGGTTGGTGCTGTGTGGTCGCCCGCCGAATGGAACGGCGCGTCCGATCGAGCATAGCAATCGCACACCGGCGGGGGCGGTAAAACTAGTCCTGCGTCCCGGTTCGACGTTCGTGATGCTGATCGGGATCAGTGACCGGTCCGCTGTCAGCGCCGCGCCCACTCGAGCATCCGTGCGTACACCGGGTCCGTCTCGAGTGCGTTCGGATCGCCGACGAGCACGAGCGCGCGCTTCGGCCGGGTGAGGGCGACGTTGATCCGCCGGTAGTCGTCGAAGATGGGGCCCTCGAGCGTCCCCGTCGCGGTGAACGAGACGATGATGACCTCTTGACTCGAGCCCTGGAAGCGGTCGACGGTGTCAACAGCGACTGCCTCGGGGACGTGTCTCGAGATTTCCGAGACCTGTGCGCGGAAGGGGGCGATGACACCGATATCAGACGGGTCGAGGCCGGCGGCACGATAGTCTTCGATCAGATCTGCGATTCGAGCGGCTTCGGCGCTATCCGTGTACCGACTGCCCTCGCCCTCGACTGCGACGAACGAGACGGCGTCCCGAATGCTGGCTGGCAGGTCCTCGCGTGAGACTCCGGCAAGGTCGTCGAGCGTCCGCCCCGCGACCTCGCCGTCTGCGGGCCGGAGCTTGCCGTCGTAGAACTCCTGCGAGGCGAACGCCTGGATGCGCTGGTTCATCCGGTACTGCTGGGTGAGCATGACGCCGGCCTCGGGGTGGAGTTCGACGAGGCGCTCGAACAGCGACTCCGTGAGATCGGCTACTCGCGGCTCGTCGCCGCTCGCCTTCTCCGGGACGCCTTGCGTCCCGCCCTCAGCCCGAACCACCGGCGGAAGCTGTTCGTGATCCCCGACGAGCACGAACCGATCCGCGAGGTTGACCGCCGCGAAGGTCCCCGGCTCCGTCAACTGCGCGGCCTCGTCGACCAGCGCCACATCGAAGGCCTGCTCCTTCATCACTCGCGAGCCGCAGGTTGCGGTGGTCGCGGCGACGACCTGTGCGTTCTGCAACGCGGCGGCGCGGTCGCCGGGGTCGCCCGAGCGGTCGAACCGGTAAGGCTGCATGTCCTCGCGGACGCCGCTCTCGGAGCCGACGCGGATAATCCGATCCTCGTCGATGACGCCCTCGAGTTGGTCGAGCAGCGCCTCCAGCGCGTTGTCGACCGCGCGGTTCGTAAACGCCGAGAGGAGGACGCGCTCGCCACGTTCGACCATCGCGCGGATCGCGCGAGCGATGGTGTAGGTCTTTCCGGTACCGGGTGGGCCATGGATCAGCGCGCAGTCCTCCGCGCCGACAGCCTTCCGCACGGCCTCGTCCTGGGCCTCGTTGTTGTCGATGAACACCTCGTCTGGCGCGTCAAACTCGGGTTCTTCCCGGCCGAACAGCACGTCTTTGCGCCGCTTGTCTCCCTTCAGGAGCGCGTCGTGGAGCGCGGCGAGAAGGCGGTCAGTAGTGAGTTCGGATGGATAGACATCGAGGCGGGTAACTTCGACCCGCTCGTCGGCCGTGAGGACCACCTCGTGCTCCCCCAGTCGTTCGATTCGGGCGAGTTCGGAACTCCCGCGAACCGGGTGCCCGTCGCTCGCCAATACCAGATCACCCTCACGGAGCTTCGAGGTCGCACTTCCCGTCCGGCGCGCGTGGAGTTCCCAGCGGCCCTCCTCGAGTGCCCGACTCTCTTCGAACGCGAGGTCGATCAGCGCGCGGTCGTCGTCGGCCCGTTCCTGAGCGTCCTGTTCCCAGAGTTTGGCGAACTCGCGGTGGACTTCTCGACGCTCCTCTTCGATAGCGTGATAGAAGCGCTCGAAGAACTCGCGTTCCTCCGCGGGGAGTGGCTGCCCGATCTGGCCGGCTTTCGACTCCTGATCGAGCCGGCCCGAGACGACCATGCAGGTGTCCTGCTCGAAGCAGTACTCACACTTCGCGCTGCCCTCGTAGCCGGTCGGAATGTCGCCCTTGACCTCCATCGCGGCGATTTCGTTACGCAGGCGGACGACGAACTTGAGCAGCCCGCTGCCCATCGAGAACTCCTTTGCGGGCGTGAGGTCGCCGGTTTCCTCGTTGCGGTCGAGCGCGGAGTTCTTGGTGTAGAGAAGCGTGCCGGTGTCGACGTCGCTGCCGTGCTCCTCGAGGAGCAGCGCGTAGCAGGCGGCCTGCACCTTGTCCTTGAACCGGGGTTCTTTCTTGAGGTTCTTCCCGGTCTTGAGTTCGACCGGCGCGCCGCGGCGGATGGCGTCGGCGCGCCCGCGGATGCCGAACGTCTCGCTGATGAGCAGCTGCTCGGAACGCCAGCTCCCCTCCGCGGGCTCGAACGCCCGCTCCGGGTTGTCGGCGGCTGTCGCCGCCCTATCCTCGTCTGTAAGGCGGCCTTGCTCGAGCCAGCCCTCGATCGCCTTCGCGTTCTCGCGGACGTCCTCGGCAGCACCGTCAGCTGTCTCACCGAGCAGGCCGAGTTCGAGGCCGCGCTCGTCGACGCGGGCGTCGATGGACTCCTCCAGGTCGCGCCCGCGAAGCAGGTCGCCGAACACCTCGTGGACGAGGGTCCCCTTCACCACGGGGTAGTTCAGCGGCACGCCGGAGAGCTTGTTCAGGAAGTACAGACGCGGACACTCGACCCAGTTGCGGATCGAGGTGACGTTGACGTGAAAGCTCGGCTCGACGACGACGTAGGAGTCGCCGGTCGTCTTGTATCGCTGCTCGCCCTGGTACTCGTCTTCCGCGGCGTTCGTCACGAGCAGTTCCATCCCGGGCTCGAGTAGCTCCGCGGATTCGGTCCACTTGTTCCAGAGCGTGACGGTGGTTGGCTCGATGTCACCGTCGGCGTCAGAATCGGCGTCTGCGCCCGTGGCTGCACCGAGATCGGCGTCAGTATCGGAGTCGGAACTCGAATCGAGGCCGGAGCCAGACGCAGGCTCGGACTCGAGTTCCCCGAGCGTTACCTGCCCGCTGCGCTCTGTGATCTGCGCGCGATTCTCTTCGGGCGTCGTCGCGTCGCTTCCGCTGTCTCTGTCGTTCTCATCGTTCCCATCGTCGAGTCCGTCGGCCGCTGTCGCCAGTCGAACGGGGACCTCGGCGAGATCACTTTCGCCGTAACTGGTCGATACCGTTCGCACCTCGACCTCACCCGCGACGGTTCCGCGTACGTGCACGGCTCTCTAGCAGTACCGAACGATCAAAAACGCTATCGGTCGCGACTCGGTGTCGGTCCGCTCCGCGTACGACGCACCACTCCCTTTTACCGGCTCCCGAAGACACGGGGTGACCGTCAATTTACCCCAATTTAGGTGTCTCGTCGAACGCGGATCCGGCCGCCGTCACCGTAAGAGTAGCTTACTCGCGACGAGTCGAACCTGCAAAATCGAAACGGTCGTGACCGCTTTTGCCCGTCGACCGAGTCGACAGTGACGATGAGTGACCCCGACCAAGATCCATCCGACACCGACCGGTCCGAGTCGAACGCGGACCAGTCGTCGGATCGAGAACGTCCTCCTGCAGATTCCGGTCCAGACGACGTCCACGCATCGGACCACGAGCGTGAGCGCAAGAACCAGAACGAGAGCGAGTCCCACCAGTCCGACCAGGAGTCGGCGGCGGATGCAGCGATAACGGCGAACTCGGATTCAGATCCAGACCCAGACCCAGATCCAGATCCAGATCCGGACACGAGCACAGGCACAGAGACAGACATGGACAGGGATACGGACGCGGACACGAACACAAACACGGACTCGAGAACCACCAGCAGCACGGACTCGAGTACAGCCGTCGAGGCCGACGCCGAGCCAGTCTCCGAGGTCGACTCCGGAACCGGCGTTGGCGACAACCCAGATGACCGCGACCCGCGGGATCAGAACACACGGATCGTCAGCGAGGAGCGGCGCCGAAACACCTCGCTTATTAGCGCCGTCATCGCCGTCCTCGGGCTCTGGGTCGCCGCCTCGCTGCTCATCTACGACGCATCAGAAGCCGCCTTCTGGAACAACGTGCTCGTCGGCGCAGTCGTCTTCGTCGCCGGCGCGTACAACTACTACCGGCTCGCGACCGACGTGCCGCTAAGCGTTGGTGTTGCGACGCTTGCTGCGGTGCTTGGCATCTGGCTCATCATCTCCGCGGCACTGTTCGAGATGCTCGGCGGACTGTTCTGGAGCACGCTCGCTACCGGCTTGCTCGTCGCCGGTCTCTCGGGATACAACGCCTACGAGGCGCGCGAGGCGCAGTTGGTGACTGGTGAGGAAACAGGGGCCTAATTCGCAACGCTCGCTCCAGGATTGCTCGGCCTATCGGTGAACGGATTCCGGCTCGGAGTCCGATTCCGTCTCCAGTTTCAGTTCCGAATCGCCTCCAGACTCCGACTCGTTGGCGTTCCCGAATCGCACACTCGACTCGAGTTGACGTAGCCGATACTCGGCGGCGTGGTGGCCCATCGCGACAACCGAAAAGCCGACCATACCGACCGCAAACGCGATCGACACGATCGGCGAAACGCCGTGTACGTAGCTGTTTCCGAGCTGTCCGACCGCGAGCGCGAGCGGCGCGACAGAGAGCAACGAACTCGTCACTGGCGTCGCGCGAAACAGTTCGAGGAGCGAAGATTTGTGAGTTCCTGCCATACGCAACCGTTCGTTACGTGTCCTTCTGCGGCGGCGCTGTATTCCTTTTGATTTTGCCGGCTGACGTTCGCCGGGACCGATACGTTCTTTCTCCCGCCGTCCCAACAGCACACGATAGTATGCGGATTCGCGAGTGGCAGGACATACTCGAGGACGTCACCGACCGAGCTGTCGATCCCGAAGACTGGCGCGCAGTCGCCGGCGACCGGGCCGGCGGCGTCGGCGAGGATATGTACCTCGCACACCCTCGTGCCGGCGTCTTCTTCCTCAAGACGTACGCGAAGAACCCCTACGAGGTCCGCGGCGTCGGCACGCAGGTCGCGCGCAAGCTCGACGACGAGATCGGCTCGTTCATGCCCCAGCAGGAGTCGGGCGGCCGCTTCGCCGTCCAGTCCCCACCGGAGGACGAAGACCAGGCCGAGACCGTCTCGAAGCGTCTCAAGACGGTCCTCGAGACGCACTCCGACGCGCCGACCCGGCCGCAGGATTTGTTCGACGACATGATGGAGGCACTCGAGAGCCCCGCGTTCGGCCCGATGGAGTACGACCAGTACGACCGGCCCGAGGAGCTCGACGATCTCGCGGATCGGTTCGAGGAGGCCGACGAGCTGTTGCACGCCGAACTCGAGGACCTGATCGAGACGGACGAGGTCGATCGGGGCTTTATGTGAGCCGCTCGCCACCTTCATACCTCTGAGTTCGACCCCCTGCAATCGCGTCCAGCGCACCTTTGCAGCCAGCGGGCAGAGAGTGCGAGTGACTACGAGCTATGTCGACGACACCAGTACCGACCGACGACCCCGAGACGACCGTCCGCGCGTACTACGACGCCCTACGGAACGGCGACCCACTTGATCCGTTCTTTCTGGAGGACGAGTCAACACTCAAATTCGGTATCAGCGACCGGCTGTTCGGCTACGAGGCGGTCGCGGATGCGCTGCAGGAACAGACCGAGACGACCGAAGACTGGACCGTCGAGAGTTCGACTCTCACGGTCGCCGAACACGGTGATCGGGACTGTGCGACGTTCGGAGACGAGGTGACGATGGCGTGGACGGACTCGAGTAGCGGCGAGCGCCGCGAGTTTCGAACCCGGTGGAGTGGGACGCTGATTCGGCTTTCGGCGGGGGATGGAGAGCGTAAGCGGGAGGGTGAGAGTGAAAGTGATGCGGAAGGGGAAGCGAAAGCAGAGCACACCACGGACGAAAGTGAATGGGTATTTGGGTCGATGCACGTGAGTACCGACGACGAGGTATGAGCGGGCGACGTGACCCACGACGACAGGAAGCGCACGGAAACAAGCAACAGCTCCGGCGACTCGGGCTCGCCTTCGTGCTGCTGGTCGGACTCTCCGGCGGCACGATGGCGCTCCAAGGTGGGGCATCACTCCAGATGGTCGCCCTCTCGACGCTCGGCTTTCTGGTCGCGGGCGGCGCGTTGCTCTGGTATCTGCAGTGGATCGTGAGCTAGCGCAGATTGGAGACGACGAATCTGCTGTGAAAGGTGTAAACCAGTGACGACAGTGAGGATGGTGAAGGTAGTGCCGCCAGTGACGACAGTGCGACCGTGCTGACAGCGAAGCCAGAAGAAGCGCTCAGCGCTCGACCCGCCGAATCCACAGCCCCGGTGAATCGAGTTCGTCGTGCGTCGGCAGGTTCTCAGGCTGCTCCCAGACCAGACTCGCCGTCTCGAGGTCACGGCTGGCGATGACGTGCTCGAAGAACTCCTTGCCGCGCTCGTACTGGCGCTGCTTGAGACCCAGGCCGAGCAGCTGTCGGAAGAGCTTCTGCAGCGGGCCACGACCCTGTCGACGCGCATCGAGCTTTCGGCGCAGGTCCTCGTACTCGTCGTCGAAGGCGTGGTCCATCAGCAGTTCGGCATAGCCCTCGACGACCGTCATCGCCGCATCCAGATCGCGGAACGAATCCCGGTCGAACGAGCCGTCTGAGAGCGCGGCGATGCCCGACTCCATTCGATCCTCGAGGTGGTCCGAGAGCCACGGCGCAGCACCGAACTCGGCGGCGTGAGTCACCTCGTGGAACGCGATCCAGCGACGGAATCGGTCTGGATCGACCTCGAGTACCTCCGCTGCGTTGCGGATATTCGGTCGGACGAAGTACAGCGCGTGGTCGTCCGCCGGTCGCTCGGCGAGCAAGAGCGGATCGTACTGTCCCAACACGTTCCGGCCGAGAAACGCGAGGAGAACCGTCATGGTGCCCGTGTTGATCGTGCGGGCGATTCCCGGAAACGTCTCGGTGTGGGTCTCGAGCGTGCCCATCACGCGCTCAAAGGTGGCGACGTTGGCGTCGATCCAGTGATGGCGATTCTGGATCTCGATCGTCTCCGGCACGTCGAACTCCATATCGGCGACCGATCGGACGGCCGCGCGAGCATCGCGAACGTCACGCGCATAGCCCTCGCGCTCGCCGGACTCGAGTGCGAGTGAGCCGGGCTCGGTCGCCGCCTTCGCAGCGTCGGCCGCGGACTGCCAATCGATCGCGTCGTCACCGGTCCCGGATGCGCCGGCGACGGTCCGGGCGCTACGATAGAGGTTCACGACGATGAGTACGACCGGGAAGCGCAAAAGCGTTCGGCTGCGGTGGGATGAATCGGTTGGCTCCTGGTTGAGTCCGCCGAACTGCCCGCCGGCTCAGTCGACGACGACGTCGGGTTCGGTTTCGGCTTCGTACTCCGGCCCGTCCTCGTCGCCGCCGCGATACTTCTTCATGGCGACGCCCGCAGCGACGAGTAACGCGAGCGCGATGAGCGCGCCGACGAGACTCGAGCCGGAGTCGTCATCGTCGGCTTCGGCGTCCATCTCGTCGTCGGCATCGGACTCGAGTACACCCTCTTCTTCCTGTGCGGCTTCGGCGAGTTCGGCCTGTTCTTCGTCTGTGACGGTCCCGAACGGGAGGAGCGAGCCGATCGATCGTGGTCCGACCTGTTCGCCGTCGATGTACAACTCGATGACTGTGAATTTGACGTCACCCATAGCCCGGGAGTCAACGAGTGAGCACTTATCGGTTTGCATGCGGTGCATGAGGCGCATCCGTGGTGCAGAGCGGGCTGACGGGAGAGGAGGTGTACGAGAGCACGAAACCAGTGTGATGAGACCAGCGTGAGCGGACCGCACGCATACGGGCGCTGGACCGGTACGATTAAGTGTCCGTCAACTGCGGTCTTTCGTATGAGTGGACGACCGCTAGACGTCCTCGAGGCGTCGCTTGGCGAACGCGTGATGGTACGACTCAAGAGTGGCGACGAGTTCGCCGGCGAACTCGCTGGCTACGACCAGCACATGAACCTCGTCCTCGAGGTTGCCGCGGACGGCGCCGACGGCGCTGACAGCGACGACGAGGCTGAGACGGAATCGCCAGCAGCGGAGCCGGTCGAAGACACAACCATTATACGCGGCGATAACGTCGTTTCGATCACTCCATGACTGGTGCAGGAACCCCGAGCCAAGGAAAGAAGAATAAGACGACCCACACCAAGTGTCGTCGCTGCGGAGAGAAGTCCTACCACACGAAGAAGAAGGTCTGCTCGTCCTGCGGCTTTGGCAAGTCCGCCAAGCGCCGTGAGTACGAGTGGCAGTCGAAAGCCGGCGACAACTGAACGGCCCGCAGACGATCCTGTCGACATCTGTTTGCTGTTCGACGATTGCGGGCGCCGGTTTTCGGTTTCCAGTTCGGTTGTGAGTACTGCACACTGAGTCCCAACGCTCGTCCACCGACTTGCGACTCGTTCCGGTTTAGTGGCTTCTATAGGCCTACACAGCGAACGGCCGCGTATGACCCACGAGGCGGACCCGGACCCAGAGTCGGAATCGGAATCGGAGTCGGAGTCAGATGCGGAGCCACTCGCGGAGGCGGAACCACAGATCGAATCCCCGGTCGAAACCACCAGCTCCTTCACCGGACTCGAGTGCTACGACTGTGGCGGTACGTTCGATGCCGACGAGGTGACGCATCGCTGTCCCGACTGTGACGGCATTCTCGATCCCACCTACGATTACGACGCGATCAGTGCGGAACTCGACCGCGAGACGCTCGAATCGCGGACATTCGACTCCATGTGGCGCTACGAGGAGTTGCTGCCGTTCACCCGCGACTCGGCCGTCACGATGGACGAGGGCGCGACCCCGCTCGTCGACTGTCCCAAACTGGCCGCGGAGATGGGCGTCGGGCGCGTCCTGATCAAGGACGAGGGCCGAAATCCGACGGGAACCTTCAAGGACCGCGGACAGACGCTCGCCGTCACGGCCGCGGTGCGCCACGGCGCGAGCGAGGTCGCCCTCGCCTCCGCTGGCAACGCCGGGCAGTCCGCCGCCGCCTACGCCGGCCGCGCTGGCCTGGAGTCGAACGTCTACCTTCCCGCGCGCTCTGGCTTTACCAACAAGGCGATGGTCAACGTCCACGGCGGCGACATGAACGTCGTCGGCGGTCGGATCGGCGACGCCGGCGCAGCCTTCGAGGAGGGTCTCGCAGAACACGATGAGTGGTACCCACTCCAGACGTTCGTCACGCCCTACCGCCACGAGGGAAAGAAAACGATGTTCTACGAACTCGTCGAACAACTCGAGTGGGAGGTGCCCGACGCGATCTGTTATCCGACCGGTGGCGGCGTCGGGCTAGTCGGGATGTACAAGGCCGCTCAGGAGTACGTCGACCTCGGGCTCACCGACGAACTGCCGGGCTTCTACGCGGCGCAGTCGGCGGGCTGTGCGCCGATCGTCGACGCCTTCGACGAAGGGAAGGACATCCACGAGGCAGTCGAGACGCCGGACACGATCTGCGGCGGCATCGAGATCCCGGACCCCGGCGCGAGCCCGTGGGTACTCGAGGCGCTGCGCGAGAGCGACGGTGGTGCGGTGGCGACGGACGATACGGAGATTCTCGATGCGGCGATCCAGGTAGCCCAGCACGAAGGGATCGAGATGGCTCCGACCTGCGCGGCCGCAGCCAGCGGTGCGTGGGCGCTCGCAGAGCGCGGCGAGTTCGACGGCGACGAGACGGTCGTCATCCTGAATACGGGAACGGGGAACAAGGACGCGGACGTGTTGCGTAGTCACCTGATGAGTCAGGGAGTATAGGGCTGTTTCGCTGTTCGTCTCCGCTTTCGACCTACAGTTGAGCGGTGTCGAAAAGAGCGGCGTCGAACCGAAGGGTGTCGAAATGGGGTGTGACGAGAGATGACGAGAGCCGCGCTGGATTCTACTGTTGGGTGATACCACACCACAAATACGTACTTGTCAACAGTGTGCATTGAACCGGTATGACCGCTGCCGACTCGTTCGATAGCATCACACCCTTTTACGACGCAGTACACCAACAGCAGGCCGACATCGAGTTCTACCGTGATCTCGCACTCGAGTGCGACGGCCCCGTTCTCGAAGTCGGCTGTGGCACCGGCCGAATCTATCTCGAACTCCGTCGTGCTGGTGTCGATGTCACAGGTATCGACGTCTCTGCGGACTCGCTGGACGCACTCCGCGACAAAGCCGCGCAGGACGACCTGGCGGTCGATGTTCGGCAGGCCGATATGCGCACGTTTGATCCCGAACCCGGCCGCGAGTACGACCTCGTTATTGTCCCCTTCCGGACGTTTCTCTACCTGGAGACAGTCGATGACAGGCTGGCGGCACTCGAGTCCCTCTACAGCGCGCTCGGCCCCGACGGCCGACTGGCGCTCAACGCGTTCGTTCCCGATCCGGAGATCGTCGCCGAACACTACGGTGAGTGGCGAGCACGGGAACTCGAAGTCGACGGCGAGCGCTACACCCACCGGACCAGATCCACCGTCGTCGACGCCGTCGAACAGCGGGTTCGCGTCCAAACGGAGGTTCTCGACGCAGACGAGTCGCTGGTCGTCGACAGCAGCCACGAACTGTCGCTCGTTTCGAAAGCCGAGTTCGAGTTGCTCTTTCGTCTCTCGCCGTTTGCCTCGTGGGACGTGTTCGGTGACTTCGAGTTCGACCCACTCGAGACGGCGACGCAGGAGATGGTCTGGATCGCGGAGTAAGGGCAGGAGTTCACGGAGTGCTGGTAGGAGCGGCGGCTGGTGGCTGGCGGTTGGCGGTCACGAGGCGCTGCAAATCGGTGCCGACGATGCGATCAAAGATGGTTCGTTTCGTAGCGTTTTTCTCACCCCTCGGGAAACGAGGCGGTATGACTGCCGAGACGCCCTGGGAGGAGTGGGACCATATTCTCAAGATAGACCCCGACAAGGAGTTACCTGACGGGATCACCTACGGCGATCTCTGTGCCACGGGCACCGACGCGATCGAAGTCGGCGGCACGATGGGGATCACCGAGGAGAACATGGAAGCTGTCGTCGAGGCCTGTGCCGAACACGACGTGCCGCTCTACCAGGAACCATCGAGCCCCGATGTCGTCATCGACAACCGGGCACTAGAGGGGTACCTTATCCCGACCGTCTTCAACGCTGGCTCGCCGTTCTGGATCACCGGCGCGCACAAGGAGTGGGTCCGCATCGACAACGGCCTGGACTGGGACCGAACCGCGACGGAGGCCTACATTGTGATGAACCCAGACGCGGACGTGGCGACGTACACCGAAGCCGACTGTGATCTGGACGCCGACGACGTGGCGGCCTACGCCGAGGTCGCAGAGCGGATGTTCGGCCAGGAAATCGTCTACATCGAGTACTCGGGGATGCTCGGCGACGAGGACATCGTTGAGGCTGCAAGCGGTGCAGTCGACGACGCAACGCTGTTCTACGGCGGCGGCATCCACGATTACGATTCGGCGTACTCGATGGCCCAGTACGCGGACGTGATCGTCGTCGGCGACCTCGCACACGACGAGGGCGTCGACGCGGTTCGGGAAACGGTCGAGGCAGCCAACGACGCCTGAAATTGGACTGTTCTTCGTAGCCGCACGCCGTCTGTTTCACCCGCGAGTCACGCTGATTCTGACGAGTCAATCTCACGCCGACGCTGCCGAATCGACCAGCTCCTGGAGCCGTGGCAGCGCCGTCGTCACATCGTCGCGCAGACAGACGTCCGCTACGCTGTCGACTGGCGTCGACTCGAGATTGACGATGCCCACGGTCGCCCCGTTCGAGGCGGCGATTCGCGGGAGGGAGGCTGCAGGCTCGACGACCAGCGAAGAGCCGATTGCGAGAAAGACATCGCTCTCGCGCGCGAGTGATCGGGCGCGCTGGAGGACCGTCTTCGGGAGTTGTTCACCGAACAGCACCACGTCCGGTTTGTAGATGCCACCACACTCGCAGCGGGGCGGGAGTTCGCCGTCCTCGGCTCGCCCGACGATCGGATCGCTGTCCACTCGATTTCCGCAGTCGGTGCAACGAACGCGCCTCGCGTTGCCGTGCAGTTCGAGGATCGACTCGTGGGTTGCGAACTCGTCGGTATCGGTTTCTCTTTCGGCTTCGCCAGTCTCGCCGCCGCTGCTCGCCCGAGTCGCTGCCTTCGCGTGAAGCCCGTCCGTGTTCTGCGTGAGCACGAACTCGAGTACTCCCTCGCGAGCAAACTCGGCGAGCACGTCGTGTGCCGCGTTGGGCTCGTACTTCTCGTCGAACATCGTCCGGTAGAGGTCGACGCGGTCCGCCCAGAAGCCCGAGGGATCGCGCTGGAACCGGCCGTAGGTGAACTGCCCTTCGTCGAACGCATCCCAGACGCCGTCGTCGCCGCGGAAGGTGGGGATGCCGGAGGGCGCGGAGATTCCGGCACCGGTGAACGCGACCGCCGTCTCCGCGTCGTCGATGCTGGATGCCAGGTGTTCGAGGTCGGTCATACCCGATCACAGTCCGCCGGCGGCAAAAACAGGTCGGACTGTACAGGTAACTCGAGTTTCGAGTTGCCAGTCGCACAGCCACACTCGAGACACCAACTGCCGAACCAGAACGATTGCGCTTAAGTTGCGGCGACGGGAATCGGGTGGTATGCAGGACAGAACCTACACTGCCGACGCCGAGCCGGGCGACGACGCGACCGTCGCCGGTTGGGTGCACGAGATTCGTGACCTCGGCGGGATCGCCTTCCTGATTCTCCGAGACGCTACCGGAAAGATTCAGATCAAATTCGAGAAGGACGAGATGGACGACGAGCTCGTCGACACCGGTCTCGGTGTCTCCCGCGAGAGCGTCGTGAGCGTCACCGGCACCGTCGAGGAGGAGCCGCGCGCCCCGACGGGCGTCGAGGTCACTCCCGAATCGGTCGACGTCATCTCCGCCGCCGATCCCGAACTGCCACTCGACCCATCGGGCAAGGTCGACGCCGACCTCTCGACCCGCCTCGACAACCGCACGCTCGACCTGCGCAAGGACGAGGTCCAGGCGGTCTTCGAGATCCGCGCCGAGATCCTGCGCGCGGTCCGCGAGCAGTTCCGCGAGTTCTACTGTACCGAGATCAACACGCCGAAGATCGTCGCGACGGGTACCGAGGGCGGGACGGAGCTCTTCCCGATCACGTACTTCGGCGAGGAGGCGTTCATGAACCAGTCCCCACAGCTGTTCAAGCAGCTCATTGCGGGCTCCAACGTCGAGCGCGTCTTCGAGATCGGTCCGATCTTCCGCGCCGAGGAGCACAACACGCCCCGCCACCTGAACGAGGCGACCTCGATCGACTTCGAAGGTGCGTTCTGCGACCAGAACGACGCCATGGATGTCGCCGAGGGCATCGTGAAGGCAGCCTACGAGGCAGTCACCGAGAACTGCAGCGAGGAACTCGAGGCGCTCGGCCTCGAAGACGAATTCGAGGTTCCTGAGGGCGACTTCCCGCGGCTCAGCTACGAGGAGGCCATCGAGCGCATCAACGCGACTGGTGAACTCGACGAGCAGCTCGTCTGGGGCGACGACCTGCCAACCGAGGGCGAGAAGGCGCTCGGTGACGATGTCGGCGGCCACTACTTTATCACGGATTGGCCGAGCGAGATCAAGCCGTTCTACATCAAAGACCACGACGACGACGAGCAGCTCTCGACCGGCTTCGACCTGATGCACCCGCGGATGGAGCTCGTTTCGGGTGGCCAGCGTGAGCACCGCCACGAGCACCTGATCGAGGGCTTCGAACAGCAGGGACTCGACCCTGACCAGTTCGAGTACTACACGAAGATGTTCAAGTATGGCATGCCACCCCACGCCGGCTTCGGCCTGGGTGGCGAGCGCCTGATCATGACGATTCTCGGGCTGGACAACATCCGAGAGGCTGTGTTGTTCCCGCGAGACCGCCAGCGGCTGAGCCCGTAACCGGTACAACGACCCTCCTGTAGTGAGGGTCGTGGCTCCATTTCTCGATGCAGTTCCGACTCGCTAGCGACGTGTGTGTTTGACGCCGTAGTCACCACCAGCCGCCGTCATCATCGTCATCGTCGCCACCGTCACCGCAGTCGCCGTCCAGAATCGCATCCGCGATATCCGCACCGACCGCCTCGTTCCCGAGGAAGTCCATATGGCTGCTCACGTCGTCCGTCACGTCGACATCCGTGTAGTTCGGCGCCGGATCGCAGTCCGCTCCCTCGTTCCCGAGCGCGGTATCGAAGAGCCCGCCGTACGCAGCGCCGACCGTCGAATCGTTCTCCGAATGGTAGTTGCGGACCTCGCAGGCGTTCTCGAGTCCGTCGTTCCAGGGCTCACCACAGACCTCCGAGCCGTCGGCCGCAGCGCCCAGCGGCGCGACCGTCTCGAGTTCGTAGCCTGAGCTCAGTTTCGTTGCCGTCCAGAGGACACACCGGCCGCCGAGTGAGTGGCCCACGAATCGCAGGTTGCCGCCGCCGTCGTCGTAGAACTCCTCGGCGAGCTCCGCGGCGACCTCGCCCACGTCCTCGGTATCCGACTCGGCACCGAAGTAGTTGACCGTGCTCGCGGGCCACTCGAGTACGACGGCTTCGTCGGGTTCGTAGCCGCCGTCTTCGATGGTGTCGAGGACGTCTTCAGCCTGGCTCTCTGCGGTGGAGTCACCGAACCAGCCGTGGATGAAGACGTAGACGTCGTCGGCGATGGGGAGGCTGCCGTCGGCGCTCCAGCCGAAGAAGCCGTCGTCGATTTCGATGGTGTCGACGTCGCTGAAGAGCGCGGTGTCGGAGGTCGAGGCGGCAGCTGTGCCTGCCAGGCCGGCGACGGTTGCACCGCTGGCAGCGAGGATTGATCGGCGGGTTGTCGACGGCGAGGAGGCGGTTGTCGACGGCGATGGCTCGGTTGTCGAGTCGTTGGCCGGTTCCTGTACGGGTTCCTGTTCGGTCGATTCACTCTCGTTCGTGTTGTGGCTGTTGGGTGGTGCCATAGCGCAGTATTGGCATTGATTGGTATGCGCAAAGCTGCAATTCTTCACGAACGAACGCATTTATATTCGGGTCGGAATACTAGGGGGAGAAGATTGACTGGGTTCGATGGGAGTCACGAGACACTGACTCTTCGGAACGCTTTTACCAATGGTTATGTTCGAAGGTTGTATGAAGCGAGTGGCATATGTTGTCACTCCTCAGGAAGGATACTTCGATCCAACGGAAACACGGTGGCGAGACCGCGGGGTGACGCTAGAGGCGATCCACGATGTCGACGTTCTCGCGGATGGAACGATTGCGGTGTTCCTCGAGTTGTCGGGTGCGCCGTCGCAGATCCGAGCAAGCTTCGATCAGTCGTTGCCGCGGCTGCACGACAGCGAAGTAATCGTCACACCGGAGGCGACGATGGTGCAGCTTCGGTACCAGCCGACGGCGTTCAATCGGGCGATTCTCGAACCGCATCGAAACTACGGCGTGATCGTCGAGTATCCGATGCGGTTCGTCGAGCCGGACCGCTCGTCGCTACGAGTGACGGTCGCCGGGCCGATAGCAGATGTCCAGCAACTCGTCGATGAAACCCGTGAACTCGCGGACCTGACGGTCGAGAACGTGACACGGTACGACCCGACAGCGAGTTCACAGTGTCACGAACTCACTGCCCACCAGCGAGCGGTGCTGCACACGGCGTACGAGTGTGGCTACTACGAGGTTCCTCGAGAGGCGACCTACAGCGATATCGCAGCGGAACTGGATTGTTCTGCGAGCGCCGTCGGCCAGACGCTTCGGCGCATCGAATCAGCACTCGTCAGCGCGACCGTCTCGAGTACAGTGCCCAGTCGCGATGGTGAAGTGTGACACGAACGACAAAACGCCGGCAGCGGCGGTTGTAGTGGCTGGAATCCGCAACGTTATACTGTCCGAGTCGCAAGGGTCGCCAATGCGCGAGGAGGCGACGGCGTTCGTACCAGGGCACATTACGGGCTTTTTCAGCGCTCACCCGGCCGATGATCCGACGATGGCCGGGTCGCGGGGGGCAGGGCTGACGTTGACCGACGGCGTGACGGTGACGGTCGAACCGGTAGCCGAGGAGGCCTCGGAGTCGATCGTCATCCTCGACGGGGAAATGATCGAGATCGAACCGGTCGACATCGTCCTCGAGACGCTCGACGTGGTCGCCCGCGTCGAGGCGGAGTCGGATCTGCCGCTCGGGGCAGGATTCGGTATTTCGGGTGCGATGGCGCTCGGGACAGCGCTCGCCGCGAACCGTGTGTTTGGCTGTAAGCTGTCCCGGAACGAACTCGTCACGATTGCCCACGGCGCGGAAGTACAGGCTGGAACGGGACTCGGCGATGTCGTCGCCCAGGACTGTGGCGGGATTCCGATCCGACTCGAACCGGGTGGGCCACAGGAGAACAAACTCGATGCGATTCCGGCGCGTGCCCGTGTCGAGTACGTTTCGTTCGGCGAACTGTCGACGGCCGACGTGCTCGCGGGCGATACGGACCAGTTGACGGCTGCGGGGAAGGAGGCGCTCTCGCGCGTCGTCGAGGAGCCGACGTTGCTGTCGTTCATGTACGCCTCGCGCCTGTTCGCGCGTGAGGCTGAACTGCTAACGGAGGAGGTCGCACATACGATCGGTGACGTAACAGATGTCAACGGACAGGCGTCGATGGCGATGCTTGGCGAAACGGTGTTCGCCCTCGGAACCGGGCTCTCGGATGCTGGTTACGAGCCCTCTGTCTGTGCGACCCATCCCGCGGGTGCGCTGTTGCGGTAGGTCGTCGTCAGTTTGGATACTGGCCTGCTCGCATCGCCCGTCGTCTCGACTGCTCATTTATTCGAGCACACTTCTCGGCTCCCAGACCAGTTTGCTGGCTTATTTTTGGGTACCAAGACAGTCACAACACAGATATGTTTAATGACAAGGGTGGCTGGTATCGCTTCAAGCAGTCCATTCGTTTCACAGACGCCCGTTTAGCCGCCACTCCCGGCCGATCACCACATCGGATCTAAAAATCAAAGTTGAAACCGTTGTCGCCCTTCCAAACTAATTCTTACATATCTGTTTGTTGCCAGGTGGCCGGAGGTTTATTATGGTGGGTTGCAGTTCTCCGCTCACATTTCGAATGTCTTCACCAAGTGACGTTCACCACAAACTGTACCGGCTGTACGAACGCTACGTCGGGGAACCCGACTCGACGAAGGACGTTTACGGCTACTGGCTGTTCATCGTTGGCTACGTCATCGCCGCAGCGGCCGTGTTTACGTTCGTCGTCGGCTATGCGGGTGACGCAGACACGTACGGACTGATCAGGATGTCCGGCGTCATCGCCGGGACAGGACTTGCACTCTGTCTGTTCGGGATCGTGCTCATGCTTCCAGTTCGAAAACGAGGGATTCAAGCGAGCCTGCTGGGACTGCTGATTTCGTTTGGTGGTGTTGCGTTCTTCGCGTGGGCGTATCCGTACAACTGGCGAGAGCTCGGCACGGACTACAGCGTTCACGTTATCCTCGTCTACACGATCGGCGTCGGGATCATCGCGGGTGTCACCGCGTTGGTCCCCGTCCTGACCGGGCGGAAGGGCATGTTCGTCGAGGAGGAAGGCGACACGGAGGACCCACCGATTCTCACCGGCGACGCGCTGGAGGGTGCCCAGTTCGCCGTCTTCCGCGACGACAACGGCGACTGGAAGTGGAACGTACTCCACCTCGAAGCGCTGGCGACGAGCAACGAGAGCGCCGTGACCCGGCCGAAAGCAACCGAGGGAATCGAACGCGTGCAGTCCCAGATCAGTTCGGCCGGGCTGATGGAACTCACGACCTCCGCGTTCCGGCTCTACGAGGACAGAGACGGAAGCTGGCAGTGGACACTCGCACGGGACGACGGCAGCGTCGTCGGCACCTGTGCTGGCGAGTTCAGCGAGCGCGATGGGGCTGAAGAGTCCGTGAGCTTCCTCAAGGACCGCGGGCCGACGGCCGACGTGATCGAAATCGACGGTGCAGCGTTCACGTACGCCGAAGAACGCGACCAGTGGCACTGGCAACTGGTCGACGACGAGCGGCTGCCGCTGGCCTCGGGTGCGAACGGTCACGGCACGCAGGAGAACGCCGAGACGGCCGCACGAACGTTCGCCGAACGATTCGATCAGGCGCGCGTACTCGACCTCGAACACGTTGGTGCCGAACTCTACGAGCGAACGGGCGACAACGGTGCAAACGGCTGGTCGTGGCGCTTCGTCGACGATCAGGATTCGCCGCTCGCCGCCGCAACCGAGGCGTACGACGCCCGGCGGGACGCAGAGGAAGCTGCGGACGCGCTACTTTCGGAACTCGGCACCGCGTCGGTGACGGTGGCCGGCGAACCAACCTACGAACGCTACCAGACTGGCGAGCAGTGGCGCTGGCGGCTCGTCGACGAGTCCGAACACGTCGTCGCGCAGAGTCCGAGCGATGTCGAAACGGAGGCTGACGCGGCCCACGAGACCGATACGTTCGGGGAGCACGCTCGCGACGCCGATGTCGTCGAGATCGAGGACGCAGAGTACGAGGTCTACCCGACCGACAGCGAGGAGCTGACGTACGACGAGGACGACGCGCTGCCTGCGACGTCCGACGAGCAGCAGATGGTTTCGACTGACGGCGGGACGGCGACTGCAAACAGCGACGGCGGCGAGGGCGGCGCAGACGACGGTCGCTCCTGGCACTGGCGGCTCGTCACCGAAGACCGCGACGTGATCGCCGGAAGCACCGAACCACACTACGACGCCGAGACGGCGACCGAGGCGATTCAGCGCGTTCGCGAGCAGGCGAGCGAAGCCGAACTCATCGAGTTCGAGGAGGCCGCCTTCCAGGTCTACGAGGCCGACGACGGCGAGTGGCGCTGGCGGCTCATCGACGAGGACGGCAACGTCCTCGCAGACAGCGGCGCAGAACACACCTCCCGCGGCGAGGCCGCAGAAGCGATGATGACGCTCAAAGAGCAGGCACCGGACGCTGAACTGCTCGAAATCGAAACGGCAGCCTTCGAACTCTTCGTCAACGAGGACGACGAGTGGGGCTGGCGACTGATCGACGAAGCCGGTCAGCTCGTCGCCGAAGATCCGTCGACGCACCCAACCCGCGGTGCCGCGCGCAAGGCGATGAACCGGCTCCTCGAGTACCTCGACTCTGACGTGCGAACCATGGAAGATGCGATCTTCCAGCCGTACGCAGCGGACGACTGGCACTGGCGGTTCGTCCTGCCGACCGGCGAAACGGTCGCTACCGCCGGCGACACCTACGCGACACGCGACGAACTCGTCGACGCCATTCCTGCCGTTCGCGACGCAGCCGAATCCGCACAGGACTACACGATCGGCACCGTCACGATCCAACTCTACCGCAGCGGCGACTGGAGCTTCCGACTCCTCGACCGCGATCGCGAGGAGATCGCCGACGCGACCGACACCTACGCAGAACGCGACGCCGCACTCGAGATCGTCGAGGATCTCAAGGCACACGCCGACGATGCACCGATCTTCACGATCGAGGACGCCGCGATCCGCGTCACCGATGACGAGGAAGGCTGGAGCTGGGACCTCGTCGACCGCGAGCGCACCGTCCTCGCAAGCGCCGTCGACACCGCAGCGAGCCGCGAGGAACTCCACGAGGAGATCGAAACCGTTCGCCAGCTCGCACCGATGGCCGGCCGCGTCGACTTCGACGTCGCCTCGTTCGAACTCGTCGCCGACGAGGACGACCGCTGGCAGTGGCGGCTCATCGACGAGGACGGCCGCACGGTCGCCACCGGCTCCGAATCGCACGAATCGAGCGAGGCCGCTCGCGAGGCACTCGAGAACGTCCGCGAACTGATCGACGCAGCGAGCATCCTCGAGATCGACAGCGTCTCCTTCGAACTCCACACCGCGGAGGACGAAGACGGCTGGGTCTGGCGGCTGGTCGACGAGTACGGCTCGACGATGGCCCAGAGCACGCAGGTCTACGAGTCCCGGACGAACGCCCGCGAGGCGATGAACAACGTGAAAGCCGAAGCACCAGAAGGGTGGATCACGTTCACGGAGTAATCGCGCTGTAGCACGGCGTCGGCCGACTGATTCCGACGCTGTTTTTTGCAGATCGGTCTCCTTTTTATCGACGCACTCGAGTACTCGATCGTGAGCGAGTACGACACCGTCTCGGCAGATGTCCAACACGAGGAGGAGATACCGGAGGACCATCCCAGATATCAGGATCTGATTACCCGCCACCGGATCGAGAACGGTGTCGAGAAGGGGATTACGCACTTGCAGGGGATGCACGCGGAGGGACGTGGCAGCGCGTTCGATTACCTGCTGGGTGAGGAGACGATTCCGAGCGCCGACGCGGCAGAGCGGGCGGCGGCGGCCCACCTGCTGCTCGCCGAGAAGCCAGTATTATCGATCAATGGAAACGTCGCCGCGCTGGTGCCCGGCGAGATGGTCGAGCTGGCCGACGCGGTGGACGCCGATCTCGAGGTGAACCTCTTCAACCGGACGCCGGAGCGAATCGAAGCGATCGCCGACCATCTGCGAGAGCACGGTGCCGAGGACGTGAAGGGGCTGACTGCGGATGCTCGCATCCCGAATCTCGACCACCAGCGGGCGAAGGTCGACGCCGACGGCATCTACGCGGCGGACGTGGTGGTCGTTCCCCTCGAAGATGGCGACCGAGCGGAGGCCCTGCAGGAGATGGAGAAGACCGAGATCGTGATCGACCTGAACCCGCTCTCGCGCTCGCCGCAGGTTGCCGAGATTCCGATCGTCGACAACATCATCCGGGCGGTGCCGAACATGACGGCACACGCCGAGGAGCTTGCGACGGCGAGCGAGGCGGAACTGCGGACGATTATCGAGGAGTTCGACCGCGAGCACGCGCTGGCGGCGGCCGAGGAACGGATCCGAAACGGTGTCTAGGCAAGAGGTCGAACCTCGTCTGTCACTTCTCCTGTTCTCGTTTTCGAGCTATCGCAGCCCCGTCGTTTATTCGCCCTCAGCGAAGGTGACGCCACCGAGACGGCCGATCCCGCCGGATCGTCTCGAGTGCCATCCCGAAGCAACGCAGGAGGACGAGTCAGAGCAGGCTGCTCACCGCCACCCCGTCGGGGAGACAACAGAACACGCTACTGATCGACTATCCGTGGCGAGACGCCGTCACGTTCCTCGTCCCGGTCGATCGTCAGCGATCCGTCACCGTCGACGAGCGGCAACCGCGATCTGACGCCAGCCACCGCCTCCTCGAGTTGGTAGTACGACAGCGAGAAATACTCGCTCGCCTGCCGGGCCGGCGAGTCGTCGATCTCGAACTCGATGCCGCGGCCCTCGAGTTCCTCGCCTTCGTAGTTCGTGAGCCAGCGGCGGGTGAGCGTGACGCCCTTCTCGGCGTTGTAGCCGCGCGTGACGTAGTGTTTGTAGGGGTGGCGGATCCACGAGCACTCCCAATGGGCGTAGACGTCGACGCCGGCCTCGTTCTCGAGTTCGTGGAGGACGACGTGGACCTGGTACGACGAGAGCGGCGAGGGTCGCCAAACCCACGATCCCTCCGAGGTGTTGCCGTCAGCGCGTACCTTCAGTGCCGCGATTGGATTGCGCGAGAAGCCGAGCGAGGAGAGGATTTCCTCGATGGTCTCCTCGGAACAGTGGGCAGTGAGCGCGTACTCGTCGGCGGAGGTGTGGCTGACGGCGTAGCCGTCGAAGCTTCCCTGCAGCAGGTAGTGTATCTGTGGGACGAAACTGCGGCGAACGGCGTTGACGAAGTCCTCTGTGTACCCCATATGGGTGCAAAGTCACGCGTTCGAGGGGGATGAGTGTTCGGCAGGCACCCGTCGTCAGCAGGGAACCGTTGCCACCGGCTCGAGGATTTTTTGCCGTTGCGGACAGACCAACTGTCGATGGACTATGGTCACGGAACAGCAAGCGACGATGACGACCCGTTAGCTGCGCTCTTCTCCGCGCTCGCTCGCGAACCTCGCCGACACCTTCTCGGTGTGCTGTACGAACACAATGCAGCGTCACTCTCTCTTACTGCATGTGCAACGCGGATCGCATCCAGGGAAGCAGGGGTATCACGGCCGACCGTCTCGGAAGACGCGGTACAGCGAACGCTGGTTTCGCTTCATCACGTACATCTCCCGGTTCTGGCGGATGCCGGCCTGATCGAGTACGATATCGCTGATGCTGACGCCGACAACGACATTTCACTTACGTCCCACCGCGCATATCGCGACGCTGCGCTCATCGACGTGATCGAATCGCCGGAGACGGCGCGGGACTCCTCGCTCGATGCGCTGTTCGATGCACTCAGTGACCCTCGACGGCGCCGCACTCTCGCGTGTCTCAACCACTCGTTCCAGGCGATCCATCTCGAAACGCTCGCACGCGACGTCGCGACGAAAGAGTTGGTCGACGCAGAGGCAGAAGCAGAGGCACAGGCACAGACAGACGCCGACACCGACACCGTTCTCAAACACCTTCGCCACACTCACGTTCCGTCTCTTTCGGCGGCCGAACTGATCGATTTCGACCCCGAATCGGGGACAGCCGCCTACAACGGCCATCCGAACCTCTGTGTCTCCTGGCTGCACTCGGTACTCAATCAGGACCTTCGAACCCACCTGTCGACCGATGCGTCAGCCGCGGACTGGCCACTCACCATCGACCAGCCACCATCAGCCACCGTACGCGCAATCGACGGCCGTGACGGTATCGTCGCCTATAGTCAATCGCTCCTCGAGCGAGCCGAGGAGGAACTGTTCTCGGTCTTTACTTCGCCGCGGCTACTCGAGTCCGGCTGCTTCACACGCGTTATAGACGCCGTCCAGCGAGGGGTCGATGTCTATCTCGGGACGACTGACCCGGTTGTGCATGACCTCATCCAAGAGAACGTACCGGAAATTACGCTCTGGGAACCGACTGACGAGTGGCTGTCACTCTCCGTACAGGGAGAGCCTATCGGCCGCCTCTTGCTCGCCGACCGCGACTCACTTCTGTTCGGAACGCTCGGCGAGCAGCGAGACGACCACCGCTATGCGGAAACGGCGCTGGTCGGCGACGGACCGGCCACCGACCAGTTGCTGAGATCGTACCTCGACCGAATTGACCAGAAAGTACAGGAACTCGAGTTCGAGTCCGCGTCGTGATCGGATCGGTCGCCGTTGACTCTCGAACCTCCCGGCTCGCGACCGTCCGCTATGCGAACATCGTTCAAGAACGCATAAGCCCGTTCGTTGATTCAGGTGAGACAAGCTATGGAGACGTACGATCTGATCACGCGAAACGCCGAGGAAGTCGTGACCGACGAGGAGGTGCGCGAGCTCGCCGACGAGCCGGACGGAACGCGCGCCTACGTCGGCTACGAGCCCTCGGGCGTGCTCCACCTCGGGCACCTGCTGACCGCGAACAAACTCATCGACCTCCAGGACGCCGGCATGGAGGTCGTCGTCCTCCTCGCGGACGTCCACGCCTACCTGAACGGGAAGGGCACCTTCGAGGAGATCCGCGAGACCGCAGAACAGATGAAAGCCCAGTTCATCGCCTACGGGCTCGACGAGGACAACACCGAATTCGTCTACGGCTCCGAGTTCCAGCTCGACGAGGACTACACTCTCGACCTGCACGAACTCGAGTTGGCGACGACGCTCAACCGCGCCCAGCGCGCGATGGCCGAGATTCAGGGAGGCGAGACCGCGAAGGTGAGCCACGTCGTCTACCCGCTGATGCAGACGCTCGACATCGAGTACCTCGATCTCGACCTCGCAGTCGGCGGACTCGACCAGCGAAAGGTCCACATGCTCGCTCGCGAGGAACTCCCAGAGCTGGGCTACGACGTGCGCCCGGCGCTGCACACGCCCATCGTGGCCGACCTCACCAGCGGCGAGGGGAAGATGTCCTCCAGCGAGGGCGTCACCATCTCGATGGAAGACTCCACCGAGGAACTCGAGGAGAAGGTCAACTCGGCGTTCTGTCCACCGACGCGCGATCCCGAGGGCGACCTCGAGAATCCCGTGCTCGAACTGTTCGAGTACCACGTCTTCCCGCGCTTCGACGAAATCGTCGTCGAGCGCCCCGAGGAGTACGGCGGCGACCTGACCTACGACGACTACGAGACGCTGGCGGCCGATCTCGAGTCCGGCGACCTCCATCCAGCCGACGCGAAGGGAACGCTCGCGACGTACCTCGACGAACTCATCGCGCCGGGTCGCGAGAAGTTGCGCGAGATTCGGTCCTGATACTGCCGGACAGAAGTCAGCGAGAAGTCAGCGAGAAGTCGGTCGCGAAGTCGTGGCCGTCCCCGAAGGTGACGGCTGCAGTAGTGTGACTGATCTTCGAATAGTTCTGTCGGCAGTATGAACGGCGACGAACGAAGCGACAGGCTCGCCCTGCTCTCTCCCTCGTTCCAATTCGAATCCTAATCCCGCTGATTGAAGTGCGAGCGCGACCCGCGTTCGCGCATGAACGAGACGCGACGCGCAATTCTCGACGCGATTGCTGACGGCCCCGTCTCCGGTCCTGAGCTTGCGGACTCGCTGTCCGTCTCGCGGGCCGCTGTCTGGAAACACGTCGACGCGCTCCGTGAGGCCGGCTTCGAGATCGAGAGCAATTCGTCGGGGTACGAACTCGTCTCGGCGGACGCCTACAGCGGTCCCGCAGTCGAGTTCGGCCTCGAGGCCCCCTTCGCTGTCGAGTACCACGACGCAGTCGGGAGTACGAACGCAGTAGCGCGTGAGCGCGCGACCGACGGCGCAACCGACGTGGTCGTCCTCGCAGACGAACAAACCGGCGGTCGCGGCCGACTCGAGCGCGAGTGGTCCTCGCCCGCGGGTGGCGTCTGGCTGAGTATCGTGACGCGCCCGGCGATCACGCCGGCACGCGCGCCGCTCTACACCCTCGCCGCCGCCGTCGCAACGACCCGTGCGGCGCGGGAAGCTGGCGTCGACGCCCGTATCAAGTGGCCTAACGACGTGGTCGTTCCCGTCGACGAGGACGGCGCGTACCGAAAGCTCGCAGGGATCCTCACCGAGATGGAGGGCGAAACTGATCGTGTCGAGTGGCTCACCGTCGGTATCGGCGTCAACGCGAACCTCGATGCAGACGGCTTGCCCGAGGGTGCCACGACGATCCGCGACGAAGCCGGCGAGGACATCGACCGGCGCGTGTTCGTCCAGCGGCTCCTCGAGGAATTCGACGCTGCGCGGGCCGACCTCGACGGCGTCGTCCCAGCCTGGCGTGACCTCGCGCTTACGCTCGGTCAGCGCGTCCGTGTCGACCGATCGTCGGGCGAACTCGTCGGTGAGGCGGTCGACATTACCAACGCTGGCGCGCTCGTCGTCGAATCCGACGAGTCGGGAGAACGAGAACCGATCGCTGCTGGCGACTGCGAGCATTTACGACCGGTTTGAGCCCGATTGCGAGCATCTGCGACCGGTTTGAGAACGACTCCGTTCGTCTCTCGCGACTGTCTCTCGCGCTGTGACTCACTCTACCGCGACCTGCGACTCTCCCGGCTGCTCTGACACATCCGGCGGATCGACCTGCACCGTCAGCACCGGCACCGGTGCCTGTCGAACCACACGCTCGGTTACACTCCCGAGAAGCAGCCGGTCGATCCCACCTCGCCCGTGGGTCCCCATCACGACCAGATCACACGTCGACGGTCTCGCCTCCTCGACGATCACCCGGCTCGGCGAGCCCTCGAGCACCGCTGTCTCGACCTCGATATCGTCCGGCGCGAGCTCCCTGACCCGCTCGACCGCCGCCTCACCCTCGTCGCGCAACGCGGTGCTAATCCCATCCCAGGCAGTCTCCATCGGCAGCCCCCCGTACCCGCTGACGTTCACGACGTACAGCGCCCTGATCGTCGCATCGTGGGCGCGGGCCAGGTCGAACGCGTACTCGAGTGCGCGCTCGCCCTCGGCGGAGCCGTCCGTCGGAACGAGGATACAGTCGTACATTGTGCTATGGTAGTATATGGCATAGGATCTTAAGAACGTTTCCGTGAAAATCGTGACCCTCAATCCGTCTGAAGTCCGGATTGATCATTCTGCCGCCGGTTCCGTCTGGACCTCGCGCACGTCGTCGACGCCCGCCCGGCGCACGACGGCGCGGACGAGGTCCTGTGCACCCCGAAGATTCGACGAATTTCCGTCCAGAACCTGCAGGCGTGCCTCTCGACCGGGTTCGATCACGCCGTAGTCGAGGCCGGCGATTTCGGCCCCGTTGATCGTCGCCATCCGCAAAATTTCGATCGCGGAGAGCTCGGAGAGTTTGGCGAGGAACGCCATCTCGCGGAACATCGACGGCGAGTTCAACATGACGTTGTCGGTGCCGAGCGCGAGCGTCGTTCGCTCGGCGAGTTCGGTGTACGGAGAGAGCCCGACGCCGGTAACCAGATTCGAGCGTGGACAGACGACGATCGGTACGTCCTGCTCGTCGACTCGCTCAAGATGGTCCGGTTCGAGGTGCACCATGTGAACGAGGAAATCGGGTTCGAGATCGAGCGCTGGATCGATGTCGCTCGCGTCGACCTCGCCGGCGTGGATGCCGAACGGCTTGTTCGCCTCGCGAGTCGCCGTCCGCTCCTCGCCGAACTCGGCGTCGTTGGCCCCGCTCGCGCCGAAGCCGTCCCCGGCGTGCATTGCGTCGATAGAGCCGCGGGCGAACGCGAGCGCCTCGACGGCACCATCTGCGGCGGTGACCGCCTCTCGAAGCATCTCGACACCCGCTACGTCGCCCTCGCGAAACTCGAGACAGGCCGCCGTCCCGCTCTGGTGCATGAACTCGAGTGAAGTGGTCATCGCGGCGACGAGTTCCTCGCGCGAGGCGGCCCGGAGCAGGCGGTGTTTCAGGCCGTCGGGTGGGGCGACGAGTTCCTCGAGCGAGAGGCCGCCGCCGGCCTCCTTGGCGATGGAGTCGCCGATGTGGGTGTGGGCGTTGACGAACGCCGGGAGGATGATATCGGTTGCGTCGACGGATTCCTCTTCGATGGCCTCGATTCGCCCCTCGTCGTCGATAACGATCCGTCCCTCGACGGGAGTGAACTCGCGGCCGCAAAGAATCGTGCCCGTTCGTTCCATACGCGTGTGTTCGTGGGCAGTTCCATGAACGGTTCGTTCGATTCCGGACTGGCAGGGAAGCAGTGCTGGGTCGGGTTTAGTTCACTCCGTGAACTGATCCAGCGTCGTATCCAGCCCATCTCGAACTTCACTGACCAGCGCGCCGTCGATATCGAGGCCCAGCACGTCGACCGCGGCGTGGCCGACCTGCTCCTGTAACTCCGGCGGCGAGTAGACGCCCAGCCGCCACTGGGAGTACTGTGCCGCCCGCAGCGCCTCGACCAGCGGGGACTGCTGCTCGAGTCGGCGAATGTCCCCGTTCACCATCACGCGCGAGGACGACTCGGTCATCGACGGCCGACTCGGCACATCGAGGATGACACTCGACGGATCAACGTCCGCTCGTGCAGCGATATCCTGCTCGAACTCGCGGATGGCCTCGTGTTCGGCCTCGATGACGCCACCCGGCACGTCGTCGATTTCGGCCCAGACGGCCCGCTTGAACAGGTCCCGCTGGTCGTAGCGCCGGGAGAACGCCTGCGTTGACTCACACGAACGCAGCGCGACGAGCAGGTCGTAGTCGTCCATCCGCTGCAACGTTGCTGCGTCGACGTCGGTATCAGGGGACTCGAGTAGCCGCTCGCTGGCCCGCCGGAGCATCGCCTTGCTGATGCGGGCGACGCTGTGGCTGTAGACGGTCGGGTTCATGAGCGCGCGGGCGACGAGCAGGCTCTCGGCGGCCTGGACGTTGCCCTCGTCGAGGACGAGTTCGTCGTCGACGAAGACGAGTTCACGGATCAGCCGGCCGTGGTCGATGGTGCCGTAAGGGACGCCGGTGTGGTGGGCGTCGCGCACGAGGTAGTCCATGCGGTCGACGTCGAGTTCGCCGGAGACGAGTTGGCCGAAGCGGCCGTCGCCGGCGACGAGGTCGGCGACGGCGTCGGGGTCGATGTCGTGATCGCGCAGAACGTCGCCGACTTCGCCGTTCGTGAGGAGATCGTGAACGTCGTCGTGGTAGCGGCCGGTCCGACGATAGGTAAGTGACTCGAGGTTGTGACTGAACGGACCGTGACCGACATCGTGCAGCATGGCTGCGGCCTGGACGCGGTCTGCCTGTTTCCCTTCGACGCCGAGGTGGTCGAGGGCCTCGCAGGCGATGTGGTAGACGCCGAGGCTGTGTTCGAAACGGGTGTGGTTCGCGGAGGGGTAGACGAGCGAGACGGTACCCAGTTGGGCGATCCGCCGGAGTCGCTGGACTGCGGGGGTGTCGACGAGATCTCGGGCGACGCCGTCCACGGAGATGTGGTCGTGGACGCTGTCCTTGATGATCTTCATACCCGCCGTTGTGGCGCTATCGTAGAAAAACTGTCGTGAACGCACGAGAACGCGGTGGACGAATCTGTTGAGTAGTGGCGTGATCAGTCCGGCAGCCCTTCGTTCAGTGTGTACACAACAGCAACTTCTCGGCGGTTCTCGCAAGGCAGAACGGTCGCTCCGCCGGCGTCTCGAACGTCGTCGTCTCCTCTTCGGTGACGAATAGCCGATCGAACTCACGGCCACAGGCCGGACACAACAGTCCCTCGCGGTTCTCGAGTGTCCGTGTCGTTCCCGAGTCCTTCAGGAGTTTGAGCTTCGTTCGGTAGTCGTGCATCGTAAAGCCGCTCTCGAGGTCGATTCGGCCCGTCTCCTGCGTGGCTCGTCGATCCGACATTTCGTAGTAGTGACTCGCGTGAGGGTACATAACCGTTCTCGCCGGTGTTGGTGTGTTGTGCTCCTCACAGGCGAACTGAGCCAGTGTGACAGAACCGACACTGGCACAAAAGCGGCCGTCACCTGACGTGTGCGCTTTTACCCGCCTCGCCGTCGTTGAATCCGGTTCAATGACTGAGCTCACGATTCCGCGAGACGCCGATACGCAGGAAGCCTCCGCACTCGTCAAGGAACACGTCGAGGTTGGCGACTACGTCGAAATCCGCGAAGGTGACCGCACTGGTGGCGACGATGTCGAGATAACCGGCGAAGTGACGGGAGTTGAACCCGGCTATCTCGAACTCGACGGCAAATCTCCCGACGAGGGCAGTCCCCGGTACGATGAGATGCGTATCGTGACGAGAGTCGACGCCGACACCGGTGGGCGCTGAGATGTGGCGCCGTCCAGACGCCGTTTCAGCAGGAGCAGCCACCCATGGTTGAGGCATACGTAATGATTACGGCTGCCGCCGGAACCGCCCGTACAGTCGCCGAGACGATCAATGAACGGGACGAAGTCAGCCGTGCACGCGTCATTGCCGGCGAGTTCGATGTCATCGCCGAGGTCGAGGCGGCGTCGAACCAGGAACTGCTATCGGTGATCACGGAAGAGATCCAATCCGTCGAAAACGTTGGCCACACGCGGACGTGTATCGTTCTGGAGTGAGTAGAAAACGTTTCAGCGGTTCCCGATCCGGAGCGTTAGTCGACCGACACCCACTCGCCGCGCTCGTCGCTCTCCTGAATCGCCGTCAGCACGCGCTGGGCGGCCAGCCCGTCGGCGAAGCTCGGACTACATTCGCGGCCCTCCGCGACGGCACTCAGGAACTCGTAGTTCTCGTGGACGAACGTGTGTTCCCAGCCGAGGACGTGCCCCGGCGGCCACCAGTGGTCGACGTACGGGTCGTCCTCGTCCGTGACGAGAATCGTCTCGTAGCCGCGGTCGCCCTCGCGTAAGACCTCGAGTTCGTTCAGCCGTTCGAGCGAGAAGCGCAGGCTCCCCTTCGAGCCGTGGATCTCGATCGTGTGATCGTTCTTGTGCCCTGTTGCGTAGCGGGTCGCCTCGAGTGTCCCCATCGCACCGTTTTCGAACTCGAGATGGGCGGCGTAGGCGTCGTCGACGGTGACGGGTCGGGTTTCGTTGCCGTCGTCGTCCCCATCACCGTCACCCGCAACCGGCCGCTCGTCGACGAACGTCTCGAGATACCCGCTAACCCGCTCGATATCCCCCGCGAGACCGTCGTCGCCGACGAGGAACCGCACCAGGTCAACCGTATGCGATCCCAGGTCGCCGAGCGCGCCCGCACCCGCCATCTCCGCGTCGTTGCGCCATGACCAGGCCGCCTCGGGGTCGACGAGCCAGTCCTGCAGATAGCTCCCGCGGACGTGCCGAATCTCGCCGAGCTCGCCCGACTCGAGTAGCCCCTTCGCGTACTGGATGGCCGGCACGAACCGGTAGTTGAACGCAGTGCCGGCGGGGACGCTCTCGCCGGCGTCGGCCGCCGCCTCGGCCATCCGCTCTGCGTCTTCGAGCGTCGGTGCGAGTGGCTTCTCGCAGAACACTGGCGTCCCGGACTCGAGTGCGGCGATCGATGGTTCGGGGTGGACGTGGTTCGGGCCGAGGTTGTAGAAGACGTCGACGTCGTCGACGACGGCTTTCCAATCCGTCGAAACGGAGTCGAAGCCGAGTTGATCGGCGGCTTCGCGGAGACTTTCCTCGTCGCGGCCGACCAGGACGGAGCGTTCGATCTCGGGCGCGTCCGGGAAGAACATTGGCAGGCGCGCCATCGCGTTTGCGTGTGCTTTTCCCATGAATCGGTAGCCGAGAACGCCGACGTCGAGGGTCATGGCTGTCTCTTCAGCCGTCGCGCAGTTAGCCGTTTCCGTCGCGAGTACAGGGCTACGCGACCGGCGGAGACGCAACGAGATGCCCAGGAATGGCTTCAAAAGTCCCAGAGAAGTGGCACCAGGAGAGCCAGCGAAGAGTCAAGTGGTCGTTACTCGAAACTGCCGTGGTACACGATTTCGTCGACCGGCTTGCGGTCGCTCGGCTGTTCGCGCTCCTGCAGTTCTTCGGGGAGCGACTCAGCGGGTGCACGTTCGCCGACGGCGAACATCGCCTCGACCTCGAACTCCTCGGGCACGTCGAGTTCCTCGGCGGCGCGCTCGTAGTCGAAGCCGGCCATCCCGTGGACGGCCAGCCCGCGGCGCGCTCCCTCGAGTGCGAGGTTCTGCCAGGCGGCACCGGTGTCGAAGGAGTGGACTGGGGCGGGTTCGCCGTTGTGGTCAAACGTCGTCTTCGAGACAATGACAGCGAGAACAGCGGCGTCGGTCGCCCACTCCTCGTTTCCGCCGAGCAGGAGGTCGGCGAACGTGTCCCACTCCTCGTCCTCGCGGCTCGCGTAGATGAACCGCCAGTGCTGGTTGTTGTACGCAGAGGGCGCCCAGCGGGCGGCTTCGAACAGCGGCAGGTACTCTTCTTCGTCGAGCGGTTCGCCGGTCATCGCGCGCGGCGACCAGCGGTTGACGAACAGGGGGTCGATATCGTACGCTGTGTCGCGGTGGTCGGCGACTTCCTCGTCGAGTTCGCGGGGCTTCGAAACGGATTGTTGCATCGGCCGTTTCTTGGAACTGATCCTATGTATGTGTTTCCTGACATACGGGTAACCTGGTAACAGTCACGTCGCCGACTCGTGTTCACAGTTCCCGAATGTGATCTCATTCCAATGTACTGACTATCAATACGAGGTTGCTCGAATCCTTCACAACGAACAACTGGCAGCACGCTCTGTCCCGCTTTCACCAGTATCTTGTAACACTCTCGACAATCCGTGGTATGGATACTCCCACGGCGTTCGAGCGCTATGCAGCGTGGGTGAGCGAGATATCGCCGTTGTATGCGACTATCACGGCCGCAGTCGCAGACGACAGCCGACTTCTCGCGATCGCTGCAGAAGCCCGAGCGGAACAACCCGAACCGGAACTGTTGCTCGCGGCGGTACACTCGCTCCTGCTCGACGATGAAGACCATCCACTGGCCAACCTGTACCGGTCGTGTGACGGTGACTATCCAGATCCAGCGGTGGACCCGGTTCCCGTCTTTCGTGACTTCTGTCTGGAAAACGAGGACCGATTACGGTCGCTGATTGCGACCCGT
This sequence comes from Natrialba sp. SSL1, assembly GCF_001861355.1. Classification (GTDB taxonomy): domain Archaea; phylum Halobacteriota; class Halobacteria; order Halobacteriales; family Natrialbaceae; genus Natrialba. Next base: position 96,209 of record NZ_MASN01000052.1, on the reverse strand, counting down.
CGCTGTCAAACGAACGCCATTGGCCGATCTGCGATGCTCGCACCGGCGTTCGAACACGTCGCCAGAACCGCCGAACAGCGGTCGCTGGCCCAGGTCGAAATCGGGGCGAGTGCCGGACTGAATCTCAACTGGGACCGGTATCAGTACGACATGGGTGATGCGGGGCGATTCGGAAACTCGGACTCACCCGTCACGATTTCGACGATGGTCCGCGGAGACAGACGGCCACCGCTTGCACAGGAGCTTCCGAGCGTTGCACATCGGTGTGGCATCGACCTGAATACGCTCGACGTAACTGACGAGGCGGATGCACGATGGCTCCGCGCGCTGATTCCGCCCGCTCAAGATCGGCGCCACGAACGACTCGAGACGGCCCTCGACATCGCACGGGAGAATCAGCCGCCACTCAAAGAAGGCGACGTCCTCGACGAACTCCCGCGCCAGCTTTCGGACGCGCCGACCGACGCGGAACTCGTCGTCTTCAGTACGCACGTGCTGTATCAACTCGACGATGAAACGATCGCAGCGCTCCGCGCACTGCTCTCGGATCACAGTTCAGAACGGCGAGTGCGGTGGCTCTCGATCGATCCTAACGAAGGTCTCGGAACCCCGACGTACCGGCTGGTAACCTTCTCAGACGGTGAGGCGACAGAGACGCAGCTCGCACAGTTCGAGTCGTACGGTGAGTGGGTTCAGTGGACGGCGAACACGAACGAACTCGTGTAGATCCGCGGTTCGGCCGGACCGCAGTGGCCAGCTTTCAGTTGGTCTCCGGGAACGACACCGTCAGCCCCCAGTTGCTAGTCTTCAGTTACCAGTTCCGGGTCGTTAGTCGTCGGCCGGTGCGGGCGCGCCGCGTTCGATGTCGATGTTCCCCGCGTCGAGATCAGCCTCGACGTTCCGGGCGGCTTCGACCATGTTCGCCATCTTGCCGTAAGCGACCTCACGGGGGAGCAGCTTCACGCCGCAGTCTGGCGAGACGACGAGCTGTTCCGGTGGGACAACCTCCAGTCCCTTCAAAATGTTCTCCTCGATCTGCTCGACGGACTCGACCTCGGCGACGTGGGCGTCCGTAACGCCGAGTGCGAGATCCTTCGAGAACTCGGGGTCTTTGAAGACGTCGAGCTGCTCGTAGTCGCCGTTTGCGAGTTCGAGGTCGAACTCGTCGACGGGGAACTCCAGAATTTCGGGGTAGATGCGCGAGTAGTCACCGTAACAGACGTGGAGGCCGATGCGGACCTCCTCGGGGATGTCGGCGACGATGCGTTCTAAGGCCTCGCCGACGATGGCGTGATCGTCCGGCGTCGTCGCGAGCGCCGGCTCGTCGATCTGGATGTAGCGCGCGCCGGCCTCGACGAGCTTCTCGATCTCCTCGTTGACGAGATCCGCGAGGTCGTAGGTGAGTGCCTCGTCGTCCTCGTAGGCCTCGTTGAACGACCAGTTCGCGAGCGTGTAGGGACCCGTAATCGGCACCTTGACGGGTCGATCGCTGGCAGCCGCGGTGAACTCGTACTCGTCGACCAGCCAACTCTCGTCGTACTCGACTTCGCTCACGACGGAGGGCTTGTCGAAGTAGTTGTGGCCCCAGACCTTGACCGGGCCGTTGAACTCGTAGCCGTCGATCCGGTGGGCGAAGAACTCCACCATCTCGTTCCGGCGCATCTCACCGTCGACGACAGCGTCGAGACCCGCGCGTTCGTGCTCGGCCGTGATGAGGCGGGAGGCGTCGTCTTTTGCCTCCTGCCAGTCGTCCTCGTCGAACTCGTGGTCCGGGTCCTGATAGAGCTCTTTTGCGCGGTTCAGCCACTTTGGCTTCGGATAGCTGCCGACGACGGTCGTCAGCAGGAAGTGGTCGTGCTCGTGGTCCTCGGGTCGGAACTGGTCTTTGTTCTCGTTGACGGTCACTGGTGTGTCCTCGTTTGCGCTCATGCGGCTTTCACCTCCGCGAGTTCTGCGGCCGCAGCAAGGGCGGCGAGTTTCTCCTCGAACTTCGCGTACGGCAGGTAGAACGTCTCGGTGTTCGTCGTCAGGTACACCGTCTCGAACTCGGAGACGGGGATCTGGTCGTACACCCAGTCCACGCGGTCGCGGATCGCTTCTGGCTCTTCGACGAGCGTGTTCTGCCCGTCAGCGAGGCCGAGAGAGATGTCGTCCGTCGCACCGTACTCCTGAATGTTGTAGAGGTTGTCCTCCTGGTTCGCGACGAAGTCGAAGCCAACCGCGTCGATGTCGGCATCGAGCAGGTGTGCGTACACCTTCTCCTCGAGTGCCCCCCAGTACGGCTGGACGACCACGTCGGCGTCGACCGCGCCGGCGACCTGGTCGATCGCTTCGCTTGCGCGTTCGTCGACGCCGTCTTCGGGCGCGTTCTCGACGAGGGATGGCTCGAGCAGGAACAGCGTCTCGACCTCGGGGAAGGCTGCTGCTTCGCCCTCGAGGAAGTCGGCGATCGCGCCGAGGAACGCGGCCTCGTCGCCGTAGTGTTCGTCGGTCGCCAGATCGGCGAGCGAGTACGGACCGGGGAGGACGGCCTGCAGGGAATCGTCGCCTGCGAGTTCGGCGGCCGTCTCGAGTTCGGCCGCCACGTCGCCGGAGGCCTCGAGGTCGCCGCTGACGACGGGCTCTCGGTAGAAGTTGTTGTTGTCGTAGTAGCGGACGATCCCGCGTGTCTCGACGGCGTCGTTGACGGCCAGCGGGTGGGCGAGCATGTCGTCCCAGCGCAGTTGGCCCTCGGCGATGCGGTCGAGGCCGGCGTCCTGCTGAATCCCGATCACTTCCTCGCGTGCGTCCTCGTAGGCGGCGGCGATCTCGCCGCCCTCGTCACCGCTGATGAGGTCGTGTTTCTGGTGGCCTTTCAGGTCGGAGAGGTTGTCTTTCGCCCAGTCCGGGAGCGGAAAGAGTCCCGGTGTGGTCGAAACGTACTCGGTCATCGTATTGCTGGCTAGGCTATACCGGTGCTTAATATTTTCCATCCTCTGTAATGCATTACAGTAATCTTATCGGGGCTTCGGTGGGGTGTGTTCTTCTCACGTACAGACAGTGAACGGCAGGAGGAAGCCCGACAGCGGGAAATAGCAACACGGAAATTTCAGAAGGGAGGCGTTTTTCCAGCTGCACTACTCTCAGCCGTGGCTGGTGCTACTCGAGTGCAAGCAGTGCAAACTCCTCAACATCGACTTCGGCGACGACGTAGAGCACGCCGTCGTCGAGGACGGGGCCGGGGCCGACACGGCCGTCGAACTCTCGTCGAAATCGGACCGCGGGACCGTCCGAAAGAATTTCGCCAGGTGTCGGATCGAGCGCGTACAGCGCGTCACCGCCGACGAACACCGTCTCGCGGCCGTACGCGGGCGCGGTGTGTCGCCAGTCGCCGATGTCGTACTCCCAGTGGGCCGAGCCGGTGTCGGTCTCGAGTGCGTGGAGTCTACCCCTCCCTGTGAGGAAGACGGAGCCGTCTGCGACGGCGATGCCGCGTTCCGTCCAGCCGGTGTCTGCCGACCAGTAAATGTCGTCCGCGCGACCGGCCTCGTCGGTCAGCGCGTAGGTCATCCCGTCCCGGCAACTGACGTAAATGGTGCCCGAGTCGACGCTCGGGGGTGCCATCGGCGCTGCGGGGAGTTGCCACCGGCGGAATCCAGTGCTGTCGTCGCCAACGACGTAGAGCATTCCCGCATCTGTCGCGACGACGGTTCCATACCCTCGGTAGAACGCAGCGTGGTCGTGAATCTGCCCGAACAACTCGCGTCGCCACAGTGCCTCGCCGGTGTCGGACTCGAGTGCGACGAGCGTCTCGCCTGCACCGAAGCGCAGTTCGCCCCTAGCGTCGGTCGCCGGTGCCGTCACGTGTCCTGACTCGTCGAACGACTGATCCCACACCTGTTCGCCGGTGGTCGCGTCGAGCGCGTACATCGCACCCGATGTCGGGACGTACGCGACACCGTCGCGGACCAGCGGTGGCGCTCTGGCGTCGTCGAACGTCCAGAGTTCGTCGCCATCGGCTGTGTCCAGCGCGCGAAGCCGCTGTTGGGACTCGAACAGATAGAGGGTCCCGTCGGCGACGATTGGTTCGTGGTAGGTCAGCTGTGTGGTTTCGACACGCCAGCGTTCGGTCACGCCCTCGACCGGCGCCTCGCCGTCAGCCACTTCGCGAGTGTTAGCCGCATTGCAGCCAACGCTCGACCACGAGCCGTTCGCACCGAGAATGTGACTTTCGGGATCGGGGAGTTCGTCGACGCCAGCGGCCGGCGGCTCGCTGGGCGACGGTGACCGGACACGCGACAGGCAGCCGGCGAGGGCGGCACTACCGACGAGTGTACTCGCCAGCAGGGAGCGACGTGTAGAGGGCATTAATCGAGAGTGTTCAGCCGCTTGAAAAGTAGTTTCGGATTCAGGGCACGGGACTCAACAGTGTAACTCGAGTACCGTCAGCGTCTCGAAGGGGAACGACTCGTCGGCGATAGCGACGGCGCTGAAGCCTTCCTCGCCGGCGCGTTCGACCACTTCGTCGACGCCGGTGAGGCTACTGACGAGCAGGTAGACGACGCCGCCGGGGGCGAGCACGCGCCCGACGGAGGCGAGGAACGGGTCGATGACGGCGCGGCCGTCTTCGCCGCCAGACAGGGCGTGTTCCATCCAGTCGTCCCACTCGTTTTCGGGTTCGGTCGGCAGGTACGGCGGGTTGAACAGCACGGCGTCGAAGCTGTCGTCGGCGAACGGTGAGACGAGGTCGGCGCGCACGGTCTCGACGGCTCCGCCTCTGCCCGTCTCCTCCTCGCTGCCGTCGCTCCGCGCCTGCCGGACGGCGTGGGGGTTCAGATCCGACGCGATAACGCGGGCGGCCGTCTCGTCGGCGACGCGGTTGGCGACGTAGCCCGAGCCGGTGCCGACCTCGAGAATCGTCGCCCCGGGGCCGTCACGGTCGTGTTTGTCGAGGTAGCCACACGCCGCCTCGGCGAGGAGTTCCGAATCCTCTGCGGGCTGATACACCTCCGTTTCGATGCCGCGTTGGTCTCGTAGGTCCATCTCAGCGGTCCTCCGGTTCGGTCATCTGGTACTCCGTGCCGCCGTTCTCCTCGTCCGCCGACGAGGTGCCATCCGGTGTCGCGCCGACGCCCGCGAGGGGAACGTCAGTATCGGGGCGACTCGAGAGCTCTCGCTGTGGGTACGGGATGCCGATCCCTTCCTCGTCGAAGGTCTCCTTGATTGCGTTGATCGCGGCGGTCTGGGTCTGCATGTACCGTCTGGCACTCGGCTTGTCGATCCAGAAGCGGACGCCGAGCACGACCGAGGAATCACCGAGCTGTTTGGTGATTACTTGCGGCCCCGGTGCGGAGAGCGGGCGCTCGAGATCGTCGATAGTCTCCTCGGCGAGTTCCGCGGCGCGTTCGATGTCGGCGTCGTAGTCCACGCCGACGTCGATTTCGACACGGAGGCGACCGCGCTTCGATCGGTTCGTCACCATACTCGAGGAGATGACATCGTTGGGGATCATGATGTACTCGCCGTCGAAGGATCGGATGCGCGTGTTGACGATCGAGATGTCGGTGACGATCCCCTGGTTGTCCTCGACTTCGATCCAGTCGCCGATTTCGAACGGGCGGGCGAACATCAGGACGAAGCCGGCGAGGACGGTTCCGAGGACCTGCTGGGCGGCCATCCCGACGACGATGCCGAGGAAGCCGGCACCGACGAGGAGGCCGCCGAGGTCGTCGATCCAGACGCCGAGGATCATCACGAGCGCGACCGACCAGATGATGACCTGCGAGACGCGATGGGTGACCTCGCGCTGGTGGTCCGTCACGGCCGACGCGGAGCCGAGCACCTCGTCCAGCACGCGCTTGACGAACCGCATGACGATGAACGAACCGACGATCAGGATGAACGAGACGATCGCCTGTGCGACGACCGCGCCGCTCAGATCGAGCCGGTCCGAGAGTTCGTAGATCTCGTCGGTCTGTCCCCAGACGCCGAGGACGATCACGAGCGAGAAGAGACAGGTTCCGATCAGCACGACCGTCGAGGCGATATCGCCGTACAGCGGTCGGCTCCGATTGCTAATCCAGGCTTGCAACCGTCGGTAAAAAAGCAATACCGCAATCAGGAGGCAAGCGGCTGCGACGGTGATGGCGACTCTGAGTTCGGTCGCCTGGAACGTCTCTGCGAGCCAGTCGAAGCCCGATAATCCGGCATCCATAGCTATCGTCGGTCTCTCGACTCTCTCGTTCGTACAGCTTTGAGTATCCGTCGGTCAGGCGCTGGTCGCGTCGTCGGACAGACAGCTTGGGGTGCTTGGGCAGTAGAACCCATATTACTCCATCAGGATTCTGACGCCGACTCTCATTCTGACTCCGCCTCTAGCTCACCGACCTCGCTCGCGAGTTCCGCGAGCGCGGCGAACTCGGCCGGTGCCATTGCGCCGGCGCGCTTCTGGAGCACGTCCTCGTCTGCCGCGTCGACGACCGCCTCGGGGTCCTGAAGTCCCGAAATGTGGGCTGTATTCCGAATCCCGTTGCGGATCGTCTTGCGACGCTGCGTGAACAGTGCCTTGACGAACCGAAGGAAGAACGCCTCGTTCTCTACGTCGTACTCCGGCTCCCGCGGAATCAATCGAACAACCGCACTCTGGACCGCCGGCGGCGGCGAGAACGCCTCCTTCGGGATCGACTCGACGAGTTCGGCGTCGGCGTAGTGCTGGGTCGACACTGACAGCCGGCCATACTCCGACGTATCGGGCTCGGCAACCATCCGCTCTGCGAACTCCTGCTGGAACATCAACACGAGCGGACGCTGCTCGGGCAGCAGTCGGAACGTGATCTCACTCGAGACGCCGTAGGGCAGATTCGACACCGACGACGTGAACTCCGGGAGGTCGACCTCGAGTGCATCACCCTCGATCACGGTCAGGCGGCCCGCATCGATCGCATCGTTGAACTCCTCCTGCAGGAACTCGGCGAGCGGTGGGTCTCGCTCGACGACAGTGAGGTGATCGTCCGCGCCGATCGTCTCGAGTAGGCGGTCGGTCAGCACGCCGGTGCCGCCGCCGATCTCGAGGACGTGGCTCGTGTCGGCATCGATGTCGGTTAGATAGGTTGGCAGGCGATCGAGGACGCGATCGTCGACGAGAAAGTGTTGATCGCGGTTCGGATCGCCCCGGACGCCCGCGCGGGCGATCAGTCCGTCTGGGTCTCTCATTGCCGGCGGTATGGGTGGCAGCGGTGTAAACGCACCGTCTCGTGATTTCTGGAACGGCTGTCGGTCGCAGTGACGAGTTGTCCTGAGTGCAGTGGTGACTGGGGGCTGGAGACTGGGGACTGACACTAGTGGTGTACAGTTGACAGCTGTGACCCACGTTGTTTTATTCTCTCGGTGGGAACGGACTGTAATGACGGCCGCAGACAGTCCGATCGATATCTTGCTCATCGAGCCGAATTCCGGTGACTCCCGTCTCTTCACCGAGTCGTTCCAGGACGCCAGTTTGACCAACACGATCCACACGGTCACGGACGGCGAGTCTGCGCTCGACTACGTCCACCAGCGCGAGCCCTACGCGGACGAGCCGACGCCCGACCTGATCCTCCTCGAACCGCAACTCCCCAGAACGACTGGCTTCGACGTACTCGCGGAGTTGAAGGGCGAACCGGCGCTGTGTGAGATCCCCGTCGTCGTCCTGACCAGTTCGAGTACGGGCGAAAAGATCGTCAAGTCACACGACATCGAGGCGGATTACTATCTCCAGAAGCCGGTCTCGGCGGACGAGTTTCTCGAGTTCGTCCAGTCGGTCGAGGAGTTCTGGCTCACGATCGTCCAGCAGTCACCGGACGACCAATCCGCCGACCGAGACGAGCGCTCTGGTGTAGTGGAAGAGCCGTCTGCAACGCAGGAACAACGGTCTGGCCGGTGACTGTGCCCCTCGTCGGGTCGTCCAACCGTACTCCGAGACTGTGGCGTCGTTGTGGTTTGTGGCTTTGGCGTGTGGTCGCTGATCACTGATCACTGATCGGACTGTCGAAACGCCTCGCCGTCGCGGCTACTGGTTCTGTTCTTGCTCGCGTCGTCCGACGAACGTCTGGTACTTCAGATCCTCGTCGCGCAACTCCTGAATAATACGCTCGACGATGATCTCGTCCGGATCGTGGAGGCCGGAGACGCGCTCAGAGAGCTCCTCGAAGCTCTCGAACGGCTTTCGCTTTCGCTCGTCGAGGATCCCGTTGCGGAGTTTCTTCCCGATCCCCGGAAGCAGATTGAGCTGGTGGAGTCGCAGCGTGATCGGCTGGGCGTCGTTATAGAAGTCGACGAAGCGCTGTTCGTCTTCCTCGACGAGGTCAGCGACGACGTACTCGAGTTCCGACTGGGCACCGGAGGAGAGATCCTCGTACTCGACGCGGTTGCTCTCGGTGACGATGTCGCGTTCGGACGCGGGTTCGACGACGACCTCGCTGCCGATGGTGAGGCGTTCGTCCTCGTCGAAGGCGACTTCGTAGAGCTGGAAGTCCGTCGTGCCGAGGGCGTAGCCCGCGGGTGACTTCGCGTACTGCGGTCGGCCGTCGTCGGAGAGGCCATGTGCGAGGTAGTCCAACACGACCGCGCGCCGAACGTCCGTCCCATCGCTATCGACTTCGCTCATTGTCAGGCGATACGGGCACGGCGTACTTAAAGAGTCGGCCCGCTTGCAGCGAGCGCTGCAGCAGTGTGTCGGTCCCCCGTCGTTCGATCGTTCGATCGGGTGGTGATCGCTCAGGCGTACTTCGCGACGACGTTGAGAATGTCGTCGAGCTCCTCGCCGGAGAGCGAGTAGCGCTGCTGTGCGTAGACCGAGCGCAGTTCGCTTCGGTTACGTGGCAGGAGATTGGCGATCTTGTACGCCGTCGGTTCGTCGACTTTCTCGATCTCCTGCAGATCGGTGACGAGGTCCTGTGCGTCGTCGGGTTCGAGGACGGTGAACTGGTTGACGTGGTCGATCGCTCGCGCGAGTTCGTACGGCAGTTCCCGCTCCTCGTCCAGTGCGCGGTCGGCTTCGATGTCGGCGAGCAGCCCCTTCGTCTCCGAGACCGTCAGGAACTCCTCGTCGACGATCTCTTTGAAGATCGTCATAGTGGTATCTGTGTTCGAGGGCGCTGTGCGGTCTCAGACACGCTCTTCCGAGCGATCCTGGGCGCGCAGGTGTGCTGCGGTGACGATGAGCGTCTTGTCTTTGCCACCGTCGTTGATCTCAACCTTGAAGGCGTCGCCCTGCGTGCCGATGACTTCGCCCGTGTGACCGTCGAAGCGTGGGTGGAAGCGACCCTTGTGAACGCTTGGGTCGATCTTCAGGTGGACCTTCTCACCGACCTCGTACTGCTGAATCGCACGCTGTGGTGGCGAGGATCCGCGGTCTCGTGGACTGTTGGATAGCTTGTTCCGGGTTCCCTGACGAGGGCCATTAGATTTCGGCATAGTCGTACGCCCGTCTTGACCGGTGATGGTTATAAAACGCACGTCTTTCGCTCCCGCTCGGCCGCTGTCTGTGTCGACAGTTCCCATACTATTGCAGATATCCGCTCGTTCAGACGCCGAACACCACCCCCCGCTCGCAACAGTCGCCGTCATCGTAACAGTAACAATAATCCGACCGCGCAACGCGTCCCTCTGTATGGACGACGATGCTGACGCCGACGCAGATCAGTTCCGGATCGAAACGCGCTCGATTCACGCCGGTCAGGAACCCGACGAGGAGACCGGCGCGCTGATGACACCGATCCACGCGAACTCAACGTACGAGCAGGACGCGCCGGGAGAACACCGCGGCTACGAGTACTCGCGAACCGGCAACCCGACCAGATCTGATCTCGAGGCCAACCTTGCCAGCCTCGAGAACGCCGAGTACGGCCGCGCGTTCGCGAGCGGGATGGCCTCGATCAACACCGTGCTCAACCTGCTCGACTCCGGCGACCACGTCGTCACGGGCAACGACGTCTACGGCGGCACCCACCGCATCTTCACGCAGGTGTACGAGGACTACGACATCGAGTTCTCGTTCGTCGATATGACCGACCTCGACGCCATCGACGCGGCGTTCCAGGAGAACACGGAACTGCTCTGGCTCGAGACGCCGACGAACCCGCTCATGTCGATCGTCGATATCGCGGGCGCAGCGGACATCGCCCACGACCACGACGCACTCTGTGCGATCGACAACACCTTCGCGACGCCGTACCTCCAGCAACCGCTCGACCTCGGTGCAGACATCGTCTCGCACTCGTTGACCAAGTACCTCGGCGGCCACTCCGACGTGGTCGGTGGCGCACTCCTCACGAACGACGAAGAACTGGACGAACGCTTCGGCTTCTATCAGAACGCCGTCGGCGCGACGCCCGGCCCCTTCGAGAGCTTCCTCGTCCTCCGGGGCACCAAGACCCTGCCCGTCCGGATGGACCGCCACTGCGAGAACGCCCGCGCCATCGCAGAGTGGCTCGACGACCACCCCGATGTCGACCGCGTCTACTACCCCGGACTCGACTCTCACCCCGGCCACGAGATCGCCAGCGAACAGATGACCGACTTCGGCGGCATGCTGAGCTTTGAACTCGATGCCAGCCTGGAGGAGGCCAGCGAGGTCGTCTCGAACACCGAGGTGTTCACGCTCGCTGAGAGTCTCGGCGGCGTCGAGAGCCTGATCGAACAGCCCGCGCCGATGACCCACGCCGCGATTCCGCGCGAGGAGCGCATCGAAGCGGGACTCACGGATGGCCTCGTCCGCGTCTCGGTCGGCATCGAACACGTCGACGACCTGATCGGCGACCTCGAGCAGGCGATCGACGGCGCACTCGAGTCCTGAACTGCTGCGACCTGCGAACTGCGGTCAGCTGACTGCGGGCGTACTCGACTCGAGTCTTGACGCCCCAAATGCTACCCACCGTCCCAACTAGCGCGGCGCGTTGCGCTTCCCGATGTGGGAACACAGAACGGTCTGGAGTCCATCGAGGTAGGCTCCGAGATCCACGCTTGCGAGCGCGTCGTCGAAGCGCGCCGCGTCGGCGCACTCGACGTGCCAGCGGTCGAGGAAGTAGGCCTCGACGGAAGAGTCTTCGATCGCCTGAATGAGCGTGTCGACGTCTCTCGTTGGGTCTGTTTCTGCTCCCGTGTCTCGACCCGCGGCTGTCTTTGTGCCCGTGTCTGTCTGCGCCTCCGTGTCTTGATTCGTCCTTTCGTCACCAGCTGGACTCGAGTACAACCCATCTCCATCTAACGCGTCGCGTTCGATCACGCCCGTTTCGACCGCCCGGACGACGACGCCCGAACTGTAGTCGCCCTCGACGAGTTCGCGCCGCCAGGTCGCGAGCCAGTTTCCGATCCGGGCCATGCGCTGGGTTCTGTCGAGCACCTGCCGGAGCGACGCGAGTTCTCCTCGGTCGAACGTCGGCGCGTTCGCCAGATCGGTGAGGGCGTGGACGAACACCATCATGTTGTACGAGTCGTAGGTCCACAGCTCCTGCTCCGAGACGAGATTCGGGTCGCGATTCGCGAGCAGCGAGTACTCGATGGCGTCGAACACCTGCCGCAGGTCGAACGCGAGGATGTCGGCAAATTCGCCCGCACGCGGGCTCGCGTCGTACAGTTCCCGAAAACGGCTCCAGACGTCGGTCGCGAGGTCGACCACCGGACCGTCGACGCCCGCGCGGTCGGGGTCGGCGCGCTGGCTGTCGAACGGGACGTTCGCCAGTTGTGCGAACGTGGCCCGGTCGCCGTGCAGTTCTGCAACATCGTCCGCGATCGTGACGAACAGTGTCGAGAGCAGTTTCGCCGTCCGGACTCTCTCTTCACAGTCGGTGGCAACACACGAGAGTCGAAACTCGGGGAACGCGCTGTAGAGCCAGCGCCAACTCGAGTACCCCCGGTCCCCGAGGATCTCCTCGTAGCGTGCGAGAAGGTCGGTGCCGGTGATCGATTCGGGGAGTGGGTCCTGTTTTCGGTCCGTAATCGGATCGGTTTCGCTGTCGAGCGCGGGGACTCGTGGGACGAGCGAAGAGCGGTGTCCGATGGTAGACTCGTTCTCCATCGTATTTCCAATGGAAACTGACTGTATTAGTTGCATCGCTGTCGTGTAGTGAGAGAACCCCGCAGAGCTATCGGGGCGGCGACCCATAGCCGCCACACATGGACACTGATGCCGGTTTGCACGCACTGCCGATCACAGTCGACTACGGCGGACAGGACCTCGCGATCGCGCCCGCGGTCGTCGAAACCGAGCGCGGCCTCGTCCTGTTCGACATCGGCCCCGCCGACTCCGGCGCGGTCGACGCCATCGAAACGCACCTACGGGCACTCGAGTACGACCTCACAGACATCTGGCTGGTCGTGCTCACGCACCACGACGGTGATCACGCGGGCGCGCTTGCGACGTTGCTCGAACGCACCGACGCGGTGGTCGCGGCCCACCGCGACGAGACGCCGTACGTGACGGGCGAGCGCGATCCGATCAAGGGCAGTGGAGACGACAGGTATCCGCCAGTATCGGTCGATATCGAACTCGCTGGCGGCGTTCGCGTTCCGACGCTCGCGGGCCCGTTCGAGGTCGTCGAGACGCCGGGGCACGCGCCAGGCCACATCTCACTGTACTTCCCCGACGGCGGGCTGTTGGTCGCCGGCGACGCGCTGGTTGCAGACGGTCCGGGCGACGGTCCCGACCAACTTGCCGGACCGAAGCCGGAGTTTACGCCAGAGATGGAGCGGGCACTCGAGTCCGTCGCGACGCTCGCCGAGCTCGATATCGAGCACACGCTCTGCTATCACGGCGGTTACGTTCCGGCAGGAGCGGATCGGATTCGCGAGATCGCAGAAACGGACCAACACTGACAGCAAACACCGCTACTCGCGGACGATGTGACCGTCGAGATAGTTCCGAATCGTGTCGTTGGAGGAGGGCGTCCGCTTGCAGAACGTCACGACGCGGTCGCCGTCTTCGTGATAGTCGGCTTCGATGTCGATGTCGAGTCCCTGGCCGCGGAGGTGTTCGAAGAGTACGTCGATCGTCTCGTCGCTCGCGCGAACGGTGTGGCGCTCGCCGAGGGTGTCGCCGTCCTCGACCGTCTGGATCGCCTCTCGCATCGAGCAAAGGATCGATTCACCGACTTCGTGTGCGCGCTCGCGAGCGACCTCGTCGTCTTCGTCCCACTCGACGGTCTGGAACCCCACTCTGAGTAGTCGGCGGAACATGAACGCCTGGCCGTAGTCGAACGGGAGCGAGAACGCGTACGCGAGGTCCGAGTTCGTCGACGCCGAGGTCGTGTACTTGAGCAGCGTGTTCCCGTCGAGCGATTTCAGTATGACACCCTCGCGGTCTTCGGCGTCGAGTTCGCGGATAATCTCCTGTACGCTCGCGGCCGCGTCGTCGACGTCGACGATTTCGAACAGCGGCGTCTGCGGGACGCCGAACGCCTCGTAGCGCTCGCGGCGCTCCTGAACTGGCAGTGGCTCGCCAGACTCCCGGTCACGCCAGTCGAACGCCCGGAACGCGATCGAGTCGACGCCGGGGTACTCGTGTGCAGTATAGGGGTTTTCGGGACCGATCATCTCGCCGCAAACCAGTGCGTTGGGGTGTTTCTCGAACAGTTCAGAGAGGTCGACTAACCGCGGGAGCACGCGCGTCGTGAACGGACAGACCATCCCGCTTCTGGAGAACGCGAGCTGTTCGCCGTCGAGCCGGGCGATGCGAACGTTGTAACCGTTCAGCTTCTCTTCGACAGCGATCCGCTCGTGCTCCTCGAACTGCGTCGGAATTCCCGTCTCGAGTACCAGCGTTCGAGGTACCTTCGGAAAGCCCCGGACCACCTCGCCGTCGATCAGGACGGTCCCGCGCTCGACTCCGCGGCGGTAGTCCGGGACGTGACGGTACTCGAGTCCCTCGTAGTTTCGCTGTTGAAGATGAGGTTGAAGGCCGTCGAAGGCGGCATCGCCGATGCCGAGTTGGCGGTGATAGCTGGCGTCGTCACCCCTGTCGTTGCTGGATTCTGTCTCGGCGTCCGTGTCGGGAGTGTCGTCTGGTGTGCCCATCGGTGAACGTACGACGAGCAGCGGAATGAACCCCGACCCGCTCGCTGTCTCCCATCACTCGCGGTCGCCGAAACGGAATTCTCATCGGGCTGGCGTCCCAAACGGGTGGTAATGCGAATCGAACTCCGCGTTTGCCAGCACTGTCTCGACGGCGATCACGCGACCGAGGAGAAGTCGAAGCTGTTGCAGGACATGGTGGCCTGCGCCGAGAAGATCAAAGAGCACAAACACGTCCTCGACCTCGATGCGGTCCACATTCGCCGCGTTCGGGACGACGAACCGGGCAAGCCCGAGGCGCTGCCGGTCGTCGCGGCGACCATCCAGAACAATCAGATCGTTCTCAACGACACCCAGCTCGTCGCGGAGGGCCAGGACGGGAACATGCTGCTGTACGCGAACCCGAGCGACATCCTGACGGTGCTCGCGGGGAACATCGACGAGATCAGCAAGGCCGTCCACGAGGACGTAACCGTCGACCTCTCCGAGCGCGGTGCACAGATCGTCTCGCAGGCGGATCTTGGTGCCAAGGGGCCACAGGGAGACGGACAGGGCCAGGGGCCGGGTCCATCGCCAGGGCCGTGATCTGACGCCTGGCACCTGATACCTGACGCCCAACATCTGACACCTAATACCTGACACCCAACGCCTGACGCCTGAGGCCTGACACCTGACGCGACTGGCCGACACTTCCTGGCTCCTCTCTCGACGTAGTTATTTCCTCCTTCGCCCCCTACACACCCCATGGCCACCTCCAGCGAGGCCTTCAAGCAACGGTTCGTCCTCGACACCTCCCTCTTCCTCACCGAGGAGATCCGCCGCGACGACGAGTCACTCGAGGACGCCATCTTGCGCCTCCTCGAGTTGATCGCCAACGCGCGGCTCAATCTGGGCATCTCGTGTTACATGCCGCCGACGATCCACGACGAGTTCACGACGATGCTCGCGGCCCGCGACGTGAACGACGAGGTGTATTCCCGACTGCACACCTGGGTGATCCGCAAGCATCCCGACCGCTACGCCGTGACGATCCCCGCGAACGTCGTCTACAGTTTCGTCGACGAGATGAGCGGCCGCGTCGACCGGGGACTCCGGGTATCGGAGAAGGCGGTCCGGCAGGCGGAGGACGCAGTCGACGAGCCACTCGAGGACCACGAGTACAAGACGGAGATCGACGCCATCGTCTCGGATCTGCGCGAGAAGTATCGTACCGCGATGCGGACGGGGGTGCTGGACTCGCGCGAGGACTTCGATCTCTTGATTCTTGCCCGCGAACTCGATGCCGGCGTGGTCACCGAGGATAGAGGGATCATCGACTGGACGGAGGATTTCGGCCTCCGGTTCATCCGGGGTCGGGAGTTCCCGACGCTCCTGGAGCAGTATTTGACGGCGGTGGATCCGGAGACGCGGCGGACGATCGACTGAGTTCGTTTGTTATCCGATATTCGCGACCCACTATCCAACGGCAACGTCACTACTCGGCATCTGCGGTCGCCACGGTGGGCGTATCCGTCCGTTGCTCCGCGAACAGGAGCCACAGCGAACACAGGAACGCGATGGCGACGGCACCGGCAAGGATTCCGAACGCGATGCGGTAGCCGAACTCCGTATAGGCGACCGTGCCGTCGATGGTTTCGCCGGTCTGGTACTGGTCGAGCGCGAGCCCCATCACGGCGGGAAGCACGGTTGCGCCGACGAAGCCGGCGGTGTTGACGGTTGCCGTCGCGACGCCGCTCGCGCTAGCAGGGTAGCGCTCTTTGACGATCGAAAGCGAGAGCATGGCCGCCCCGGCCAGCAGTCCACAACAGAAGTACGAGACGGCGACGAGATAGAGTGGTGGCTGTCCGAACACTGGAATTACGCTCAGTGCGATGGCGAAGCAGCCGAGTCCGATCGCCATCGGGAGTCGCCGTCGTGCGATGCGGTCCGAAACCCAGCCGATGACTGGCGGGCCGACCAGCATTCCGACGGAGCCAAGCAGCGTGTAGTAGGAAGCCGTCGTCGTATCGACGCCGTAGACGACGACCAGATACGGGATTCCCCAGAGTCCGAGCAGGGTGAGGAGCGCACCGTTGCCCGCAAAGAAGACGATCGAGAGCAGCCACTGGACCCGGTCTTTCGCGAGCAGTCGAAGGTTTTGCCAGGTTTCTGTGAGCGAAATCGATGGCTGCTCGGGGACGCCGTCGATCGGTTCGAGTCCGGCGTCGGCGGGCGAACTCCGCGCGAGGATGTACACCGCCCCGGCAGCCCCCAGTCCGACTGCAGCAAGGCCGAGGATAGTTGACCGCCATCCGACCGTGCCGACGGCGACGGCGAGCGGCGTCGTCGCGAGGATTGCGCCGAGGCCGGCAACACTTGCCGTCAAGCCGGTCATCGTGGCGAACTCGTCCGCGCGATACCAGTTCGCACAGAATCGAAGAATCGAGACGAAGATAACGCCGCTGCCGAGTCCGATCAGGGCACGTGAGAGAAACGCCGTGAGGTAGCTGCTACTGAGCGCGAATCCGATCGCACCGACGCTGAGGACGACACCGCCAGCCGTTCCGACGTATCGCGGCCCAACACGATCGGCGAGGACGCCGGTCGGAATCTGGATTACTGCGTAAATGAGGAAGAACGAGGCGTGGAGGGTGCCCAGTTGTGCGGCCGTCGTCTCGAAGTCGACAGTCAACTGTTCGGAGAGAACGCCGGTCGAAAGTCGGTGTAGATTGACGAGAAGGAACACTGTTGCGAGCGCACCCCACGCAAGCCAGCGACGGTTCGTCGGATCCGAGAGCAGGTTCACGTCTACACTCACTCACAGGTAGCGTCCAGTAAACGTTGCGCTGGCGGCAGTGCAGTCGTCTCGATGACACCGCCCCAGATGGGACGGTCCGATTCGGTCCTTGGTATCGTAGATCGTGAGTGGTATGCCACCATAACACAATCGTATGATTATTGGGTGGGAAAGAAGAGGAGTGTCCGCATCTATACCAAATTATCTTTCATCTGTGTTCGAGATACCTGTAACTCTTGCATAGGTGGCCATCCTTATCACCGTTTCAGCGGATACGGTGGACTGTGAATCGACGACGTCTGCTGAAAGGAATTGGTGCAGCATCTACTGTCTCGCTTGCTGGCCTTGCCGGCTGTCTCGACAACGAAGAACTGACCTGGATGATTCCGTGGTCCGAGGGCGGTGGCACGGACACCTACGCCCGCCAGCTCGGCCCACTCATGGAAGAAGAACTCGACGGCTCCGTCGTCATCGACAACCAGCCCGGTGCAGGAAGCCTTCGCGGTATCGAGTGGCTCCACGACCAGGAGGACGACGGCACCGTCTTCGGCACCGCGAACACGCCAAGCTGGCAGTTCGGCTGGCGGCTCGAAGGCATCGACGACTGGCAGCCGTCTGACTTCGAACCGATCGCGTACTCCGGCGTCTTCGGCTACACGATCATCGTCAACGACGAACTCGGCGTCAGCGACTTCAGCGAACTGCAGGACGCCTACGCCGACGGCGAGGTCGACAACTTCGCTCATCAGGGAACCGGCCACGACAGCCACGTCATCTCCTACCTGCTTCGCGACGAGTACGATCTCGAGTGGGAGAACGCCGTCGCCTACGACGGCGGTGGCGAAGTCAACGAAGCCGTCATCTCCGGCGAAACGCCGGTCGGTATCGCAACGAACACCTCCGCCGCCGACGCCGCCGACTCCGGCGACGTCAGCGCCATCGTCAACCTGATGGACACCGATATCGACGCCTTCCCGGAGATCGACCAGATCACCAACTACGGCGACAGCCTCGCGTACATCTCCGAATTCAGACAGACCCAGATCGCGCCACCTGGCACCCCGGAAGACGTCCGCCAGGACCTCGCCGACGCCATCGAGTACGCCGCAACCCACGACGAGGCCCAGGAGTGGGCCGAAGAAACCGGCAACGTACTCGAGTACGGCGACATGAATGCGGCGGCCGACGACCTCGATGGCGCACTCGACGAACTCGAGGCGAACGTCGACTTCGAGGCGTTCGAGGAGCGGATCGACGAAGACGCATAACCTGACGTGGCCGCTCACAGTCGCTGGTCTGGTGCGGTGTCTGCGGGTGTGAGTAGCGTGTGTAGTGTCCGTAGTTGAGTGACAGAACTAGTGTGGTGGATGTAGCGTGTGGACAGAACCAGTGTGGCGGAAGTAGCGTGTGGAGTGTCCGTACGTGAATAGCGTGGGTGGGGTGGGATACCGCCAGTACCAGTCCCAGTACCAGCACCAACACCAACCGACAACCCAGAAAAACACAATCGATGGACGACACAGACACCGTTGGCGAGACCGTTTCACGCACAGCCCGAGAGGGGTTCGAAACGGTCACGACCCGACTCAGTGACGCGGGCGAAGTCGTGTTCCGCGAACGAGGGACGATGGAGCACGTGTTGTTGCTCTGTTTCCTCGTCGCTGCGAGCTACATGTTCTGGGGAGCCAGCGAGTTTACCGCGAGTGCGGCGACGTTTCCCCGGCTAACGGCGGGGGCGACGATCGTGCTCTCGCTCTTGCTCCTCGGGCGAAACTATCTGCCGGGTCCGCTCCGGCGATTCGTCGCCGAGCCGGCACAGTTACTCGGCGCTGACGAGGACGACGGCGACGGCGACACTGACGCTGACACTGACACTGACGACCAGTCAGCCGAGGAGCCGACTGCAGGTGCCTACACGTACGACATCGACGACCCGTGGGGTCCCGCCGTCACCGCGGGACTGTGTGTACTGTATCTCGGCCTGACGTTCACGATCGGGATGCTGTACGCGACGCCGATTTTCGTCGCCCTCTTTGCATGGTGGGCGGGAATCGACCGACGGCGGTCCATCGCACTCGTCGGCGTCGGCTTTCTCACCGCGCTCGTGTTCTACCTCGTCATCGCGCCGGAAATCGCGGTCGGCTGGTACACCGGCTGGGAACCACCGGCACCGCTGTTCATCGGTGGGGGTGACACCAGTGCATTGGCAACACTCACCGTACTCTCTGGCGTCGGTGGCGGTCGGACAACGCGCGAAACGGCCCGTTCACACGGCACTACCGCTGACCGAGAGGGAACCACTCGCCGCAAGCACGGGGTGAACCAGAACCAATGACAGTCGAGTCACTGTTCGGGGCACTCGAGACGCTGCTCACGTTCGAGACGATGATCTGGGTGATCATCGGCGTTCTGCTGGGGATCATCGTCGGCGCGCTGCCGGGACTCGGACCGCCGCTCGGGATGGCGATTATCCTGCCGATGACGGCGCCGCTGTCGCCGGAGAACGCGATTATCCTCTTGATCGGGATCTACAGCGGCTCGATGTACGGCGGGTCGATCGCGGCGATCCTCATCAATACGCCCGGGGTGTCGTCCTCGGCGGCAACGATGTTCGACGGCTACCCCATGTCGAAACAGGGGAAAGCAGCCACGGCGCTGTCGATTTCGGCGACAGCGTCGACGATCGCCGGGCTGTTCACGATTACGGCGCTGATCCTGTTCTCGCCGTTCCTCGTCGAGATCGTGCTGGCCGTCGGTTCGCCGGAGCGGTTCCTCGTCGCCGTCCTCGGCCTGGCGATGATCACCGTCGTCACCCGCGGCTCGATGGCGAAAGGACTGCTCGCCGGTGTCGCCGGCCTGCTCGTGACGACAGTCGGGTCGGCCCCGATGAGTCTCGACAACCGATACACGGACTCGATGCTGCTGTACGATGGGATCGACTTCGTCGCCGTCCTCATCGGATTGTTCGCGATCGCGGAGATGATGAAACTCGCCGGGCAGACGGGCGGTATCGCCGATCAGGCGGTCGACATCGGCGGCGGCATTATCGACGGTGCAGTCGAGACGGTCAGGCGTCCGCTCACGGTGTTCAAATCGAGCATGATCGGGATGATCGTCGGCTCCATTCCGGGTGCCGGCTCGACGGTCTCGAACTTCGTCGCCTACTCCGAGGCCGTCCGCAGTTCGGACGACCCTGATTCGTTCGGCTCCGGTAACGAGACCGGTGTCGTCGCCTCGGAGGCGTCGAACAACGGCACCGTCGCGGGCTCGCTCATTCCTGCGATCTCCTTCGGTATCCCCGGGAGTTCGTCGACGGCCGTCCTCATCGCCGGCCTGCTCATGCACAACCTGCGACCCGGCCAGAGTATGTTCGATCCGAGCGGCGAACTCGCGTTGACCTACACGATGTTGCTCGCGTTGCTGGTCGGAAACATCATCATCCTCCTCGTCGGGCTCACGCTGGTCACCCGGCTCGGCGTCCTGACCCGAATCGACACGAACTACCTCATCCCGATGGTCGTCGTCCTCTCGTTCCTCGGGACGTACGCCCTCGATTCGAACCCGATCGACGTCGTGACGATCATCGTCTTCGGCGTGATCGGCTTCTACATGGTGCGGTACAACTACTCCGTGATCGCGTTCGTTCTCGGAGTGGTCCTCGGCAGCATTGCTGAGGAGAACCTCTACACCTCGCTGCAGATCTCTGATGGCTCGTACATGATCTTCCTCAACCCGATCGAGTACGGCTGGCTCTCGCCGTTGCTCGTGGTCGCAATCGTCGCGATTCTGTTCGGGCCGTTCCTGAAGGGCCGATTCGACGCGTACCGGGAATCCGCCTGACGAGTCACTTTTTCAGTATCTTCGAATCGGCCCGCGCTGGATCGATGGTACTCGAGTACGTTCCGAGCTACTTCGAGTTCTTCCGAGTTTCCGAGTCCACTGTCTGCACTAGCGGTGGGTGGTGGTATGCCAGCAGTACGAGCAGGTTTGGGAGCCACGACGGTGTGCTCCCAAATGTGGCCAGCTACACGACGCGACCAGCGACACCAACGTAGCCAAGCGGTCAACGCAGTCGCTCACGACCAATAACAGCGAACACGGATCGAAAATCGATTCGAATCCGAGTTAGATACGGCCGACGTTCTCGACGCCGACACTCTCGACGCCTTCGACGTCATCGAAGTTTTCTTCGACGGTTTCCGTGCCGCCGGAGCCGTCAGGGACGATTACGGTCGGGTAGAGTGCAACGAGGCCGAACGCGACTTCCTCGCGCTCGACGCCGTTGATCTTCGCACCCTCAGGGAGTGCGCTCTCGAGACGCTCCTGGAGTGCGTCCAGGTCGATTTCTGGGCTGTCCGGCATGACCTTGATTTTGGCAGCGACTTTTCCCATGGAGATCAGGGTCCGGTGAATCCGCACTCGGTGCACTCATAGAGGTTGCTCTGCTTGCGGCACTTGGCACAGCGGTAAATCTGCTTGCCACACTCTGGGCACTTGAACGCCGCAGCGTTCGTGCCGGCGATGTTGATCCCGCAGGAGACACAGGATCGTGTCTGCTGATCGTCCGTCGTACTCATACCCCTTCCTTTCCGCCCGCCGTTTTTAACGGTTGTCTTTTGCGCGTTCCTTGTGTGTGTCCACGACACGTACGATGTCTACGCCGTGTACGACAGGCCGCCGTTCGTCACCGCTCGTCTTTGCTCGTCCTTGCACGTCTCTCCCCATCGCCACTCCCAGCGTGGACATCGCCACCCCCGTCAGTCGTCCGGATCGATCGTCGTCCCCGACTCCGTCACGTACGCCCGGTCGGGGTACTCGAGTGCCGGCGCGCGGCCCAGTGTCAGCAGTCGCTCGAGGAGGGTCATCTCGTTTGCGGCGGGGCTTGGTTTGTCTGCGGGGGTGTATTCGACGATGATGCCGTTCTTGCTGCTGTTGCTGCTGTTCCTGTTACCGTTGCTGTCACTGCTGTTCCTGTTGTCGCTGTTGGCGCTCTCGTAGCCGTCCCGATCGCTGTCGCCGCCGTTACCGTTCCCGTCGGCGTCGTTGGCGGCCGATATACGCACGATACTCAGGTGGTACGACGGGTAGTAGACGGGTGGGAGCAGGCCGGCGACGACATCCCGGCGGTGGAGTCGCTTCAGCCAGGTACCGGTGTTGACGAGCAACCGATTGTCGACGACGGACATCATCGGTCGGTGGGTATGCCCGTAGCAGAAGACGGCGGTGTCCGGCCGTTCGTCGAAGACCTCTCGTGCGGCCTCTCTGTACGGTTCGTCCGGGTCGACGGTGAGATCGGTTTCGCGGATACCGAACCGGTCGATGGTTGCGCTGAGGTCGCGGAGAACGAGGTAGACTGGAATGCTCGCAAGCAGCAGAATACCGACGATAACGACGTTAGCGACGAGCAGGAAGTGGACCGCTTCGCCGACGAGTCCCAACTGTGCGAGTACGTCGTCCGTTACGGTGACCGGCATGGTCCAGATGCCTGCGACATCGAGGGCTGCCAGCACGGTGATGACGATGCTGACGTTGAATAGCAGGAGGACCGGCAGCAAGGCGTACCGAAGCGTCGGCCTCATCTCACGGTAGAAGTACTTCGAGAGGAGCCAGCGGGGCACGCGTTCGGTCGGCGTCACCGCCTGAACGTCCTTGAGCCAGTTGTACCGGCCGCGGTCCGAGAGTCGTCCCGCTCGACTCGTCACCAGCGTATTGTAGTAGTAGCCGAGCGGTTTCTCGTAGGGATTGCCGAAATCCTCGAATCGATTGTTGGGATCCTGCCGATGACCGTGTTCGAAGTGAATCGTCCGGTCGCCGAGCGGTCGGGTGAGCGACTCGGCTCGAACGAGCGTGACGTTGTACGCTGCCAGCAGGCGTTCGTACTCCTCGTACGCGGCGAGTTCGGTGTCGTGATTGCCCGGAAGCAGCGTAATTGGAATTTCAGCACCCGTCGCACGGAGCTGTTCGAACAGGTCGGGATAGCGTTCGACCAGTGTGTCGAACTTTGCGACGCCCTGGGATTCCGTGAACTCCCAGAGCCCAAACAGGTCGCCGTTGATCACGAGTTCAGCGGGTTCGGCCGTCGTTTCGAGTCGTCGAAGGAAGGTGAGTAGCTCCGGAAGGAACGCAACGTCGCCCAACTGTTCGTCGCCGCCGATGTGGAGGTCACTGATGACGTAGTACACCGGCGCTTCGCCGTCAGCTTCCATGCAGTCCTGTTCGTGTGCAACCACAATAACTGCCTGTGCCGTCCTGAATTCGGCTCCGCCAGCCGGGCCACCGCTGCGTGCCGTAGTTTCTCACCCAGAAAACACCCAGCCGTATATTTTATACCCCACGCCGAATCATCGGGTGCGGCCTGGTGCCACACTCTGCCGACACCGATCCAACACCGGTTTCGGCGTGCCCGATGGGTGGTGGAATGCCTGGCCGTGCCTCTGACATTTCGCTGGGGACGCACACTGCCAGCCCGCGGAGCGCTGTGCAACTCAACATTCAAACCCCAGCCATCCTTACAGTGAGTGAATGCGCCTCGACGACTACATCGAGGAACTCGAACCCGACGAGGAAGCCGAGCGACGGCGCCTCGCAAAGGAGAAGTCCTACGCGATCACGGACCACCTCGAGGAGTTCGAACGCCGCTTCGACGACGCGCTGAGTGGCGACACCCTCGTCGGTTCGACTGCCCCATCTATCTTCGTCGGCCGATCGAACTACCCCGACATTCCGATCGGCGTGCTCTCGCCTGTCGGCGACGAGGACGACGCTCAGGAGTACGTCACCGACGGCAACTGGTACAATCAGGGGTACGCCATCGACGACGTACTCCAGCGCCGAACCGGCCTGCTGAACTCCAACAAGCGGGCGAACGTCGACTCACCATCTATCGCGAGTCGCCTCACGCCCTCCGTTCACGACACCTGGGACGGCTTCGTCGGCGTCCAGCGCGAGGTCGCCATCGCCGGCAACCCGGTCGACCTCGAAATCGGCCTCGACGACACGCCCGACCTCGGGCTCGATGCCGGGACGGACGTCGCAACGCCGCGCGGCCCGCGCGCCAACGCCCGGAACGCAGAGCTTCGAGAGAACCCCTACGTCCCGAAGCCGGTCAAGAAAACCCTAGAGGACGACGACTGGCAGGCCCAGGGCGCGATGACCTACCTCTACCGGCGCGGCTTCGACGTCTACGAGATCAACTCGATTCTCTCGGCCGGCGCACTCGGCGAAACCAAGCAGCGTCGTCTCGTCCCAACCCGCTGGTCGATCACCGCAGTCGACGACACCGTCAGCCAGTTCCTCCGCGGCCGTATCCGAACCGAACAGAGCATCGACGAGGTCCAGGTCTGGGCCAACGAGTACATGGGCAACCGCTACTGGGTCGTCCTCGCGCCCGGCACCTGGGAGTTCGAACTCGTCGAGATGAAGGCCCCCGGCAGCATCTGGAATCCAAACAGCGACGGCGACATCTGGCTCCAGAGCGCCAGCGAGGGCTACGAGGGCCGCACCAGCTACGTCGAGGAAACCGCCGGCGCGTACTACGCGGCGAGACTGGGTGTACTCGAGTACCTCGAATCGATCGGCCGCCAGGCGAAGTGTCTGGTCCTCCGTGAGGTGTCGGACGACTACTGGGCACCCGTTGGTGTCTGGCAGGTTCGGGAGAGCGTGCGAAACGCCTTCGACGGCCAGTACGGTGAGGCGGAGACGTTCCACGGGGCAATCGCGGAGATTGCGACGCAGTTGCCGGTGTCTCACGCGCGCTTACAGCGCAAGTCCGAGCTTGCGGCGGGGTTGCAGACGAATCTGAACGCGTTTTCGCAGTGACAGGGGAACGCCTTTGGTCGGACGGCGACTCAACCCCAGTATGAATTCGATTACGGCTCCGGTTGCGTTCACGCCGGTTCCTGCTTCGCTCCCGTCTGATCTCGGGACGATTCTGGCAGTGCTGTTCATGCTCATTGGCGTCCCGATGATCCTCTTTGGGCTCATCTTTCTCTATACGGGGTACGTCAGGTACGACGCCGAGCAGTATCTCGACGAACTCGAGGAACTCGAGAACGGGGAGGTAGTGGAGGGAGAGGGTGCCCACAATGGCACGCAAACAGCACAGTCAGCAGATCCGAACCGTTCGACCGAGACGGAGACGGATCACGAAGCGGATCGTGAGTGAGTCGGTCAGTCGGCTCGGGTGACGCTGTGAATCAGGGCGAACATCAGAACTGGGAGACAGCACTGGTCGTTTCAGCTGGCTCCATCCGGGAGTGACTGCGTCGTTCGATCTCTGTTATCGGTGTCGCCGGTTTCAGTGATTCGTTCATGACTTCTGATCTGTGTCTCGCGTGTACGTGGTTCTCGGCACCATGAACCATACTCCAGAGTAATTAACCGCGGCGCTTTTATTCTTCACCTGCATAAACTGGTCGATGGCACTCGACTTTACACCAACTACCTTTGACGAACTCGATCCGGAGCGACGACCCACGTTTCGGCTCGCACTCGTCCCCGTGATTTCTGTCGTCGTCTTCCTCGGCATCGGCTCGGCACTCCTTGGGCTGGATCCGCACGTGCCGCTGCTGTGGAGTATCGTCGTTACCGGCGCGTTCGGCCACTATCTCGGCTACAGCTGGGACGACCTCTACGAGGGTGCCGCGGACGCACTCCTCATGGGGATGCAAGCGATCTTGATTATCTTCACCATCTACGCACTCATTGCCACCTGGGTCGACGCCGGGACGATTCCTGCGATGATGTACTACGGTCTCGAACTCCTCTCACCGCAGATATTCCTGCCTGTCGCAGCAGTCCTCGCGGCAGTCGTCGCGTTCGCTATCGGTTCCTCGTGGACGACGGTGGGAACGCTCGGTGTCGCCTTCGTCGGCATTGGCTCCGGGCTGGGCGTGCCCGCACCAATGACCGTCGGTGCGGTCATCTCCGGTGCCTACGCGGGCGACAAGCAGTCGCCGCTCTCGGACACCACGAACCTCGCCGCCGGCGTGACGAACACGCCGCTGTACGAGCACATTTACCGCATGCGAACCGGAACCGCCATCGCGTTCGGCATCGCCGTCCTCGCGTTCGCCGCTCTCGGTCTACAGGCCAGCGGCACCGTTCCATCCGGCCAGATTGACGAGATACAGACCGCAGTGGCAGGAGCGTACTCACTTTCCCTACTCGTCTTCGCTCCGCTGGCCGTCACCTTCGGACTCGCACTGCGCGGGTATCCCGCCCTCCCGACGCTCGTCGTCGGCGCGTTCGCCGGCGTCATCACGTCAATTCTCGTCCAGGGAACCGGCTTCGTCCCGGCGTGGGAGGTCTTCATCGAGGGGACCGATCCGGAGACAACCTCCTCGCTCGTGAACGAGTTGCTCGCAACCGACGGACTCACTGGATCGGCCTGGACGATTACTGTTGTCGTCGCCGCTCTCGTCCTGGGCGGCCTTCTCGAGAAGACCGGCGTGCTCGCCGTCCTCGCTCACCACCTCTCGCAGGGTGTCCGCAGTTCCGGCTCGCTCATCGCCGGCACCGGCGTCTCGGCGATGGCGATCAACGTCCTCACCGCCCAACAGTACATGAGCATCGTCCTCCCGGGCATGACGCTCCGGAACCTCTACGAGGACTTCTCGCTGGATAGCGACGAACTCTCGCGAGCTGTCGAGGCTGCCGGGACGCCAACCGGCGCGCTCATCCCGTGGCACGCCGGCGGTGTCTTCATGGCCTCGGCGACTGGCGTGGCGACACTCGAGTACGCGCCGTTCTACCTGTTCGGGTTCCTCTCGCCGCTGGTGTTGTTCGCAATGGTTGCGATGGGGTGGGATGTGCCGACGACGCACCGCGCAGAGCGGGTTCAGAGTGCGGACTGAGGTGCGTATAGCTCGGTCAGGAGGTGTTGCAGGTCGTGTCGCGGCTGTGCCGTGAGGCAGTGGTCGATGATCGGGTCTATTTTTCTACGAGGAGAGAATCCCGCCGTTTTGTCGCCCCGTTGGTTGCAGAGTCAGTCGTTCGCCCCCGGCGTATTCGGACCTGCGTCTGCTGGTCCCCGTCCAGTCGGTCCGGTTGGCTCGGGAGAGTCGGGTGGCTCTGGCGGCTGTACCGACCCGCTTTCGGGCTGGCTGGCGGACAATGACGTCTTGTTGAAGACGTTCAGTCCCGCTTTGAACACAGCGAGCAGGACCGGACCGAGGAACAAGCCCATGATGCCGAGCAGGTAGATTCCGCCGATGACACCGACGATAACCACTGCAGGGTGGAGCCCGGAGCCGCGGTCGACCACGTACGCCCGAAGGTAGTTGTCGACCAGCGAGAGAACCGTAATTCCATAGAGCAACAGCGCGACCGCACTCACTGGACTCGCGGTCATCAGCAGATACCCCACCGCGGGCCCCCAGACGAGCCAGACGCCGATCGCCGGCAGGAAGGAGACGATGATCATGATCACCGTCCAGAAGGCGACGTTCGGCACGCCGAGCAGGTAGAAGCCGAGTCCACCGAGCAGTCCCTCGATCACCGCGACGAGGACGTGGCTCTTGATCACCGCCCAGGTCACGACGTTGATCTCGGTGAATAGCTCCTCGCGAATGTGGTCTTTGAGCGGGACGACATCGCGCAGCCAGGCGACGAAGGTGTCGCCGTCGGCGAGCAGGTAGTACAGCAGGAAAATGAACACGAGCAGCCCGATCCCCATCTCGATTCCGCGGTTGAGGAGACCGACGAGTTCGAACAGGGCGAGCTCGAGTGCACCCGCGACGGAGTCTTCGAGTTCCTCGACGACGGCAGTTTCGAGCGACTGAATCTGTTCGGTGTCGATACCGAGGTCGTCCTCTGCGATCGTTCGGAGGTCTTCGATAGAGCCAGCGGCGTCGAAGCTAACCAGGAACGAGACGACGGTATCGAGCACGATCAGGGATACGAGCAAGAGCGGGACAATCGCGCCGACGATGGCGACAACAGTCAACAGGAGCGCACTGAGTCGTGTGCCGAGTTTGGGTTCGAGTCGCTCATAGGCCGGATAGAGAATGAACGCGAGGAGCGCAGCACCCATCACGTACTGGAGCAGCGGTGCGACCATCAGGGCAGCAATTGCGGCGAGGACGAGGAGGAGGAGGGCGAAGGCGGCGGTTCGAACGTCCATGGCGCTACGTGAGCCGTCTGACACGTAAGTCTTGGTATCTTGTAGCGGGTGAGCAACCGATGAAAACGCAGCGTGACAGACCGAATTACGGCGAGACGGCGGCGTCAGCGGACTCGAGTTCCTCGAACAGCGTGTCGGTAAGCTCGCCGGTTTCGTCGAGAATCTCGTCCCAGGCCTCGTTGTCCGGCGCGGTGCCGAGCAGGCGGGCAATCTTCATGATCGAAACGTGGTAGACGCGCTGCCGACCCGGTTCCTCCTCCCAGACGATTACGTTGCAGGGGAACAGGCCGCCGATCTGCTTGGTCTCGTCGAGTGCCTTATTCGCGATTTCGGGGTTGCAGGCCCCGAGCACGTAGTACGGATCGCGGTCGGCACCGACCTTCTCGTTCAGCAACTCGGAGGGCGAGAACTCGACCGGAATCCCGAAGCCGCAGTCGGTACAGACCTCGCGGACGAACTCGACTGCTTCCTCGTGGTCCATCTCGAGTACGGCCTGTTTTTCGCCGTAGGCCTCCGGGTCGATCGCGGCGGGATCGAAGGGAAGTGACATACAGGCGATTCGCACTCGGCGATGAAAAGCAGTTGGGTCCGCCAAGGATCTTGGACGCAGCCCGCGCTACAGCGGGATCGGAGTCCACTCGAGTACCCCGAGGAACAGTCCCGGGTCGAACAGCGGGTCGTGGAGGACGAGCCAGTCGAGGAGGACGAGGCCGACGCCGTGGGCGATAACGGAGGGGAGAATCGAGTTCGATTTGTAGTCCACTGCGCCGAAGAGGACGTCCGTCGGCCCCGAGAGCAGGAACTCGATCGGCGGCTTCGAGGCGTGGTGGATCATGTAGACGATGGGGCTGATGAACACCGCCTTGAAGCCGATATCCTTGACGCCGACACAGAGCAACCCGCGGTAGTAGGTTTCGGCGGCGAGCGCGAGCATGAACAGCTGAAACGCGTGCGGGACGAACTCGCCGGGGGCTGTCGAGGTCTCCCACATCGGGTAGAACTCGCGGATCGTCGGCAGCGTCGAGCCGACGAGGTAGAAGGGAAGGACGAACATCGAGAGCAAGACCGCGTTGCGGACGGCGACCCGGTTGATGTTCCAGCCGATGTGGCGACCGTGTGTCAGGCCGAGCGTGAGCGGGCCGCCGATCAACAGGATACTGTCGACGACGACGCGACGGTCGAGCTCGCCGGGGACGTAGTGCATCCACAGCAGCGTGAGCACCGCGCCGGTCAGTAACGACTTCTGAAACCAGGAAAGGCGATCCGTCTGGTCGCGAACCCAGCCGAGCAGGCCGGCGAGACGCCGGTCGTCCTCGGTCGCCACGGGTCGTTACTCGTCCGCGGTCGGGACCGGGCCGGTTCCGATCACGTCGCGCACGTGAGACTCGAACTCCTGGCGACGCTGGAAGTACGTCTCGTCGACCGACTCGAGTACCGTCGAGAGTTCGACCGGGCCCTCGGGCGTGCGGATGACGCTGTCGCCCTCCATGCGGTCGACCTCGCTGCGCTCTTTCGGCCAGGTCAGTCGCGAACTCACGCGAGCGAGGGGTGCGCCCTCGACGGGTACGTGCTCGCCGAGTTCGACGGCCGGCTCGGAATCGTCCTCGTCACTCATGGCCGGAGGTTTGCAAGCGCGTCGATTCAAGGTTTCGCTTCCACGCGCCGCTCGTGGGTGACACTCGTGACCTTGCAGAGACACGTCAATCCATCCGTGATTATGATATAAGAGACCTCCATCGAGAGATAGCGCTATGGCAGCGACGGGTGCTGATCTCTTCATCGACAGTCTGGAATCGTACGGTGTGACGACCCTGTTCGGCAATCCCGGCACGACCGAACTCCCGCTCATGCAGTCGCTCGTCGAGAGTGAACTGGAGTACGTACTCGGGTTGCACGAGGACGTAGCGGTGGGGGCGGCGGCGGGGTATGCGATGCGACGGCGACATCACGCGAACGAATCGGCAACTGGTACTGATGATCGCGATGCTGACGACGTGCTCCCGCTCGGCGTCGCGAACCTTCACCTCGCCGGCGGACTGGCACACGGGCTGGGAAACCTCTACAACGCGGACGTCTCGGGCGCGCCGCTGCTGGTCACGTCGGGAACCCACAGCCGGGACTACCAGCAGGAGGAACCGATCCTCAGCGGCGACCTCGTCGAGATGGCCGAGCCGTTCACGAAGTGGAGCGCCGAGGTGAAGCACGTCGACGCGCTGCCGACGATGGTCCGTCGGGCCGTCCGAACCGCGTTGACGCCGCCGACGGGGCCGGTCTTCCTTTCGATTCCGGTCGATGTGCAGACGGAGGAGACGACAGTCACACCGGAGCCGCTCGGTCGCATTCCGACGGCGGGTCGCGGTGACGAGGCGGCGATTCAGGAGGCAGCCACAGCCCTCGCCGACGCTGACGAACCGGTCTTCGTCCTCGGGGACGAAATCGGTCGCAGCGGCCCGGCAGCGGTCGACGCTGCGGTCGCCCTCGCCGAAGCAACAGGGGCGCGCGTCCACAACGAAATCCTCGCTTACGAGGCGAACTTCCCGACGGATCACGACCAGTGGCAGGGCGCTCTCTCGACGAAAGCACCCGGCTCGGCGGCCGCGATGGACACCGACACGCTCGTTTTCGTCGGCTGTTCGACGAACACGACGGTAACGCGGCCGACGACTCAACTCGTCCCCGATGAGGCGACGCGCGTCCACATCTCGCCCGACGCGTGGGAACTCGGCAAGCACGCACCTGCAGAGACCGCGGTGATCGGCGACCCCACCGCCGTTCTCTCGGATCTCGCCGCTCGTGTCAGCGACATCGTCGACGACGGCGAACGCGAGCGTCGACTCGAGTCCGTCCGTGACTGGGCGAGCGCGCACGACACTGATCCTGTCCCCGAAACGATCAACGGCACGCTGACGAAAGCGGGGCTCGCCCGGGCGTTCGACAGCGTCGCACCGGACGCACTCGTGGTCAGCGAGGCCATCACCGCGTCGCCCCCGCTGTTCGACGAGTTCGAGTTTGAGGCCAACCAGCTCCTGGGCACGAAAGGCGGCGGCCTCGGTTACGGACTGCCGGCCAGCGTAGGCGCTGCGGTCGCAGAGCGGGAAGCCGGCGGCGACCGCTCGGTGCTCGGCTACGTCGGCGACGGTTCGTACCTGTACTACCCACAGGCGCTGTATACGGCGGTTCGAAACGAGCTCGACCTCACAGTCGTCGTCCCCGACAACCGCAACTACCGGATCCTCAAGGAGAACACGGCGAACCTGCTCGGCGGCGACCCCGACGAGTACGAATACGACGGCTTTGACTTTGAGCCGCCCGTCGATATCGCAGCGAGCGCCGCCGCCCACGGTGCGACGGGAGTGACTGTCGAGGAGCCGGGGGAACTCGAGTCGGTACTCGATGAGGCACTGACGACGGCGGGACCTGCAGTCGTAGATGTGCCAGTGACCGACGAGTGACTGGTGTCTGGCCGACGGGGCGGTGACTGGTCGGCGGCAGCGATACTCTTCTGCCGCTGACATATGTCTGACGTATCGTTTTGTGCTGGGACCACGAACGACCCAGCATGACAAGCCTGACGGAGGCGTATCAGGGAAACGCACGGGAGGTGACGAGCCTCCGGCGGCTGTACGCGGGAACCGCCCTCGTCCTGCTCGGTGCGACGCTTGCAGTGATCGCTGTGCTCGTCGCGACGACGGATGTCTTCGCCGAGTTCGTGCTTGGACTCACTGATTGGGGAATGGGCGACCAGTTCGCCATCGTGGCAATCGCCGGCGTTCTCGCAGGGACCGGTGTGCCGGCGGCGCTCGTCGGCGTGTTCACCGTCCTCCCTGCCAGCCCCCGCGTTCGGGCCGCTGCTGCAATCAGCGCGAGTCTCTGTCTCCTCGGCGTCGTTCTCTTCTGGTACGCATACCCCCACCACTGGCGTGGCTACGGCGAGGACCTCACGCTTCACGTCTCTGCGATTTACCTGCTCGGGCTCTTCATCGCCCTCTGGTGTCTGTTCGTCGCCGTCGTCAACTTCAAGACCCGGAACGATCCCGGCGGCATGCTCGAGATGAACGTGACGCGCC
The DNA here is from genome assembly GCF_001861355.1 of Natrialba sp. SSL1. GTDB lineage: Archaea > Halobacteriota > Halobacteria > Halobacteriales > Natrialbaceae > Natrialba. The sequence goes on along the minus strand of NZ_MASN01000052.1, from coordinate 64,219 downwards.
ACAACCAGACTGTCGTCGAGGTCGATGAGTCGACCGACACCGGCGGCTTCGGCGGTATCGGCTTCCTCGGTGGCACGCCCGACGGTGACGTTGAGACGCAGACGAACGCCTCGAACGAGGACGGTGGCAACGACGAGCGCACGACCGCATCCGGCAGACAAACTGACGCAGCCACTGGCGACTCGACGTTCTCCTACAGCGAGTCACAGTCGACCACGAGCCGCACGCAGTCGAAATCACAGTCGAACGCCTCCCGCTCCGGACTCGGCGGCCGCGCAGCCGTCACCAGCGACGGCGGCTCGACCACCCAGGATATCTCCTCGCCACTCGAGTCCCAGCCGATCGGCGATGGCCGGGATGCCGAGATCGTGACGGATGCCTCGGACGCTGACGAGTCGACGACTGCGCCGACGGATCGGTACTGTGGTAACTGTCGGCACTTCGAGTACGTGCGCTCGTCGTCGGGTATGGTGCCGTACTGTGGTCGTCACGAGCAGGCGATGGACGATATGGATGCGTGTGAGGAGTGGACGCCGAATCGGCGATAACTGTGTTGTGGCTTAGACGCCAAATCGGCGAGAACTGTTCTCCGACTTAGACGCCGATCGACTGGCGCGCCAACTCGAACCCTTCCTGTGGCAGTTCGAAGATGATGACGGCTGCGATGATGAGCTCTCCTGCGGTGACGAGCACCGTCACGAAGTCGGCGCGCTTGCTACTGACCGCGACACCGACCGGCAGCCCGTACTCCTTCTTCAGGAGCGGGTAGAAGAGCGCGATGCCGCGTTTGCTCCCTGCGATGTCGAGCACGTAGTGGGTCAGGATGCCGACCCAGACCCACTCCAGATTGCCGAAGAAGTACGGAAACGCCATGAATCCGGCGAGCAGTGGAAGATTGTGCAGCGTCTTTCGGTGTTTCCCGAACGCGGTGTCGATGTCGGGAACCATCGCTCCGAGCGTGATCGGGACGCCGATGGCGATGATCATCTCGAACGTCTCCATGCTCCCGGACGGCTCGAGGAGATATCCCAGCCCGATACTCAGCAAGACGGCGTTGAGAACGTGCCCCTTCTTGTTCATCACCCGCAACTGGCGACCCGACCGCCGAATAGCTTTCTGTCGTGACTCTCAGTTCGCCGTGTCAGTTCACCGTGTCTTTTCCCAGAACCAGTTCCCGCACTCAGTCCGTCGACTCGGGGTCGACCGCCTCGGGATGCTGGCGCTCGACTGCGGTGAGGAGGTCCAGCAGCGCCTGGTCAACGGTTTTGGCCCGCACATCCGCCCGGTCGCCGTCGAACTGGTAGCGTGAGACAGTCGCGTAGGAGGATTCGCTCCCCCAGGGGCCGGCGTAGGAAATGGCGATATAGACCGTCCCGACCGGTTCGTCCTCGGTACCGCCGGTCGGTCCCGCAACGCCGGTCGTCGCGATTCCCCAGGTCACGTCCGTCACGTCGCGGACGCCGCGGGCCATCTCGCGTGCGACCGGTTCCGAGACTGCACCGTGCTCGTCGAGTATCTCGCGGCTCACGCCGAGATGACGGCGCTTCGCGTCGTAGGCATAGGTCGTCAGCCCCGAATCGAAGTAGTCGCTCGCGCCTGGGACGGCCGTGATCGCCGCGCCGATCAGCCCGCCAGTACACGATTCGGCGACTGCGAGGGTTTCCTCGGTCTCTCGCAGGGCATCCGCGACATCCATCGGGAGGGTGCGGTCGATGTCGTCGTTCATGGCTCTCCAGAGGAGCGCCAGCTTTGTCAAGGCGCGGTCTTCACCCGTCATGCTCACGTCGCGCGAGCGGCGAACGGAAAGAACGACGGTCCCAGCGTGCACACACTCACCTATGGACACGGAGTACGAGACGCCGCTTTTCTTCCACGTCATGGAGTACGCCGGCAACGCGGACACCGACGTGATCGACATGGTCAGCGGCAACCCCGACTGGGAGCCGCCAACAGCGCTTCGCGAAGGTCTCCACGAGTACGCCGACAGCGAGCCCGACCAGTTCCAGTACCCACCGAGCGAGGGGCTACTCGAGTTACGCGAGGAAATCGCGGAGCGACGCGGCGTCGCCACCGAGCAGGTCGTCATCACCAACGGCGCGGGCGAGGCGAACTATCTCGCGATGGCGCGCGCCCTGGAACGCGATCGTGGAAGCGAAATCATACTCACGGAGCCGGTCTACCCCTACTATCCGGGGAAGACGACGATGCTCGGCGGCACGAAAACGTTCGTCGAGACGGCAGCGGACGGCCAACTCGACCCCGAAGACGTGCGCGCGTCCGCCAGCGACGAAACGGCCGCCATCGTCGTCAACTCGCCGAACAACCCGACGGGCGCGGTCTACCCACGGGAGACGATCCGCGAACTCGTCGCAATCGCCGAGGAGAACGACGCGATCCTCGTCAGCGACGAAGTCTACGACCACTTCGATCACGCCGGGCGCTTCGCGAGCGCACTCGAGTTCGACTCCGACAATCGGATCGTCACCAACGCGTTCTCGAAGTCGCTCGCAATCACGGGTTTTCGCGTGGGCTATGCGATTTTCCCGCCGGAACTCGTCGAGAACGCGAAGAGCCGCCACATGCTGGTGAACGTGGCTGGAAGTCGGCCCTCGCAGTACGCGGTGTTGCACGCGCTCCGGGAGACAGGTCCCGACTACTACGAGCAGAATCGGGACCTGCTACGCGAGCGGGTCGAGACGTTTACCGATGCGCTGGACGCTGCGGGTGCTGAGTACACGACACCGCAGGGTGCGTTCTACGTGATGGCGCGCTTCGACGGCTATCCGGGAACACTCGAGAACGTCGAGCGACTGATCGACGAGACGGGCGTCGCAGGGATGCCGGGCGAGGCGTTCGGCGACTCCCGCGGGGAGTGGCTCCGATTCGCGCTGGTCTCGCCTCGTGTCGAGGAGGCAGCAGAGCGGTTGGCGCGATATTTCGAGTGACGGAGGGCCGTCCACTATCGGCCACTCTCTGTGCACCATCCTTTATACTCATCGTCGGTGTCGTCACCTCCGAGCCGATGAAGTACAACGAATTCACCGGGCAGGTCCAGCACCGACTCGAGTACGCCCAGATTGGCCAGGCCGTTCGCGCCACTCGTGCCGTCCTGACGACGCTCGGCGAGCGGCTGCCGGAGGGTGAGGCAACGGATCTCGCCAGTCCGCTTCCGATGGAGATCGACCGCTACCTGACGACAGCAGCCCACGGACAGCGCTTTGATTATCAAGAGTTTCTCGACCGGGTCGCGGAGCGAGAAGGCGTCGATCAGTCGGATGCGAACTACCACGCCCAGCAGGTGATGGCCGTCGTCGCATCGGTCGTTCCGCCGGGAAATATCGAGAAGGTCGACAACGGGCTCCCCGAGGACTTCGACCCGCTGTTCGAACTGGTCGAGACGGCTGACGAACAGGAGTCATCGTAACCGCCGTAACTGCACGACTCAGGGCGACTCAGTAACGTACCGGACCGAACCGGGCGGCGAGTCCGACCGACCAACGTGAACACACCCTTTCCGAATACGTCTCTACGCTTATGCCGCCGGCCGTTGGAGTTCTCGCCATGACCGACCGCGTGCTCGTCCCCTACGACGGGTCAGAGCCAGCGACCGCCGCACTCGAGTACGCACTCGATGCACACCCCGACGCCGACATCACCGCCCTCTACGTCATTCCGATACCGGAACTGGACCTCCAACGTATCGACGGACCGGACCTCACCCCGCCGGTTTCCGAGCAGGCGCGGGAGTACGCAGCGGGGGTACTCGAGGAGGCGACGGAGCGCGCGACGGCTGCGGACCGGACGATCGATACCGCCACCGCGACGGGTCGGCCGGAGCGACGGATCGTCGAACGAGCGGGCGAGGGGTACGAGTATATCGTTATTGGCGCGCACGGTCGGCCGCTGGCCTCGCGTGTGTTGCTCGGTAGCGTTGCGGAACGGGTCGTTCGACAAGCTCCGATTCCGGTGACGGTGGTTCGATAGCCGAGTTGCACGCAGATCGGGACCGGGATCCCGATCGGGACCGGCACAGAGCTGACCGAGCACACGGGACCGACGAATACTCGTGTGATCACCGCGAACCGCCTGCCATGAGTGGAATCGACGTCGAAGTCGTCGACGAGGACGACGCGGACACCGCAGCAGACGGTGGGAACGAGGGCGATGTCGAGTCGGACAACACCATCGAGGTCACGCCGACCAGTTCGACCGACAGCCCGGAGACGGACGCGGACGACCGCACAGCCATCGATGTCGAGCCGTCCGACGAGCCGATCGACGGCCCCGACTACATCCTCTACGGCGGCAAGGGCGGCGTCGGTAAGACGACCATGGCCGCAGCCACCGCACTCGACAGCGCTCGCGGCGGCACCAGCACGCTCGTCGTCTCCACGGACCCCGCCCACTCCCTCTCCGATACCTTCAAGACGGACGTGCCCGCAGAACCCGGCCGGCTTCGCGAGGACGTCCCGCTGTACGGCGCCGAGATCGACCCCGAGGCGGCCGCTGAGCGCGGGCAGGCCGTCTTCGGGAGTAACGCGAGTGCAGACACAGACGCCGGGCGGGAAGACGATGGACTCGGAGACGACGGCTTCGGAGGCGACGGCAACCCCTTTGGCGGCGACCAGGGCGGCCTCGGCGATCTCGGCGGCATCGGCCAACTCCTCGGCGACGACAATCCCATGGACGCCCTCTTCGGCGGGTCCATGCCCGGCGCAGACGAAGCCGCCGCGATGCAGTTGCTACTCGAGTACATGGACGACCCGCGATTCGAGCGCGTCGTGATCGACACCGCGCCGACGGGCCACACCCTCAGACTGCTCCAGCTACCCGAAATTATGGACTCGATGGTCGGGAAAATCCTGCAGTTCCGCCAGCGCATGAGCGGCCTTTTCGAGGGGATGAAGGGGATGTTCGGCGGCCAGGACCAGCCGGCAGAGCAGACGCCGGATCTCTCCGATCTGGACGAACTGCAGGAGCGGATCGAACGCCTGCGGACGGCGCTCCAGGACCCGACGCGGACGGACTTCCGGATCGTGATGATCCCCGAGGAGATGAGCGTCTATGAGTCGATGCGACTGCGCCAGCAACTCCAGGAGTTCGACATTCCGGTGGGGACAGTCGTCGTCAACCGCGTGATGGAGCCGCTGTCGAACGTGACCGACGACGTCCACGGCGAGTTCCTCCAGCCGAATCTGGACGACTGTGAGTTCTGTCAGCGGCGCTGGGACGTCCAGCAGAGTGCCCTTGCCGAAGCCCAAGACCTCTTCCGCGGGCCGGAGGTACGGCGCGTCCCGCTGTTTGCGGACGAAGTCCGCGGTGAGGGGATGCTCGAGGTCGTGGCTGCCTGTCTCCGGTAGGTGCGTCCCGACCAGTGTTGGTGTTGGTGCTGGCGCTGGTGCTGGTGCTGGTTCTGGTTCTGGTACCGGCGTTGGCACTGGAACCGGCACTGGTGTTGATACTGATACCGGCACTGGCGTTGATACTGATACCGGCACTGGCGCTGGTTCCCACCGACTGAGAATCGCCTCGTCGCTTGATTTCTCCCGTCGGGAATCACTAGCTACGCGGATGACCCGTCTCTCGTCACAAGACCGATCGATTCTCGCCGCCCTCGACAGCGCACAGCCGGCGACCGTCGCTGAACTTGCAGCCGCACTCGAGACCAGGCCGCATCCGATGACCGTCGAGCGTCGCTGCCGGGCGTTACAGCAGGCGGGGTATCTGAATCGCGGACCGGGCGGTGCCTATCGGTTGACGAGGGCGGGGGCGTCGAGGCGGCAGACGGCTGCGGATTGAGTGGTCTGGTTCCCTCTCTCGGTTTTGGTTTGCGACTAGTTCCGTGTTGTCTCGGTCTCGTCGGCCGCCTCGGTTTCGAGATCGGTTTCGGGGTCCGTCTCGAGGTCGCTGTCTTTCTCACTGGCCGTTTCTGTGTCTGCTGCGGTTTCGCTGGATGCCGTCTGCTCGTCCGCAGTCACGGCCCCGGTCACGTCCGTCGATTCGAACTCGCGCTGATCACCAGCGACCGGCGGCTGGAGCTGGAGTTCCTCGCTCGCACACGAGAGACAGTAGTGGTTGTGCCCCACAGAAGCGGTGTATATCGGCACGCCCGCAAGTGCGAACTCGGTTCGATAGCGCCGAACCATGCCGTTCTCGATAGGTGACTGGCAGGCGACACAGCGTTCGGTGCAGTTCTCCTCGGGTCGAATCACGCGCTGGTCGACGGATTGGACGCGGCCAAACATCGAGGGTGAGTGACGCCGGTCGAGTCGACGACGAAACCGCGGGTTGACGAAGATACCGAGCGCAACAAAGACGAACGAAACGGCGAGCATGAGCGCAGCCAATAACGCTTCCATACCGGCCAGTCCCTCTCCAACGGCGTTCAGGGAGACGGTGATGGCGGCGAAGAGTCCGAAACCGACCAGAAGCCAGCCAACGATACCGTAGAGGAGTTCAGAGACGGTGTCAGCGAGTACAACGACAGCGCTGTTCGAATCGGACATCCGGGTTCTGGTGTCGGGTTACGTGTTCGCGTTCTGTAACTCTGACGAAGCCTTCCACCATCCTACCCACCTTACCCCATCCTACACCACACCACCCTAGACCACACTACCTTACACCAACCGCTGAATCAGGCCGTAGGCCGCATCACGCAGCCGGTCCGGCAGGAATCGTGCGTAGACACCGTACTGAGCGATCGGACCGACGGGATACCGAGCCGGTGGTTCAGGCGTCGACGCTGCGTCGAGAATCGCCGCCGCAACGTCTTTCGGCTCGGATGCGAACGGGCCACCGGCACCGCTGCCGATCAACTCCGCTTCGTCGAGCAACTCGTACAGCGTCCCGTAAGCCGGCGTTCGCTCGTCCTCCGGTAACTCCTCGTCCAGGCGCTCGGAGAAGTTCGTCTGCACCGGCCCGGGTTCGATCAGCGTCACTTCGATATCGAACTCCTCGACCTCAGCACGAAGCGAGTCGGTCATCGCCTCGAGTGCGTGCTTCGAGCCAGCGTAGGATCCCATCCCCGGCACCGAGATGCGGCCGACCACACTCGAGACGTTGATGATTCGACCCTCGCCCTGAGCGCGCATGTGCGGGAGTGCGGCGCGGGTGAGTCGGTGCGGACCGTAGACGTTCACGTCGAACTGCCGGTGGAGGTCCGCCGTGGAGACATCCTCGAGTGGCCCCGTCTGTGCGTAGCCGGCGTTGTTGACGAGACAGTCGATTGCGTCGCCGATCTCGACGGTCCGCTCGACGGCGGTAGCGACCTGTTCGGGGTCGGTGACATCGAGTTCGAGCGTGGTACAGCCGGCCTCTGCGAGGTCGGCGATGTCGTCGGTGTTGCGGGCGGTCGCGACGACCTGCCAGTCACGCTGGAGAAATGCGAGTGCGGTTGCCCGCCCGATCCCGGAGGAGCAGCCGGTGATCAGGACGCACTGTTTGCGGGTGTAGCGGTCGTCGGCTGTGGTTGTGCCGGTCTTCGGATCCGTTTCCGTTTCCGTCTCCGTCTCTGGATCCGTCTGTGCACCCGTGTTCGTGCGCGTGTCCGTCTCCCGATTCGTGTCGGCGCTATCGGCCCCGACCCCGTCGGAGTCCGCGGGACGATCGGCTTCCTCAGCGGTGGCCATACGTGACCCGTTCGTGAGACGATACCTAAGTATCGACGGTTTGTCGCGCTGCGTGGAAGCTCCGGATCGTGTGACTGTCAGGGCGCCCCTGAAACTCAATCGAGGAACTCGCGTTTGGCCTCGGTGGCATAGGAATCCGCCAGCCGAACCGGCTCCGGCAACTTGTAAGAGCCTGCGAGTCCGAGCGCGAGATCGGCTGCCGTCTCCGGAGCAACACGGTGGCCGGGGCTCACGTACAGCGGATTGATGTACCGGTTTGGCGAGTCGTACTGGCGCGTCTGGACGGCGTAGCCGAGCAGCGTCCCCTCGGGCGCGTCGACCGAGTCGTCGGCCTCGATGGCGACTCGTGTGCCTGCAGACAGATTGTCAGTCTCGCCCTGCAGACGACCACAGAGCAGACTCTTCGCGACTCCGATGCTCGGCACGTCACGAACGACCCCGATGTGCGTCGCAATGCCCGCCTGTCGGAAGTGGATCCGCCCGCTTCCATCGAAGAGAAAGAGGTCGGGTTCGACTGCGAGGGACTCGAGTGCAGCCAGAATTGCGCCACCTTCACGAAACGAGAGGAGGCCGGGGATGTAGGGGGTTTCGAGGTCGGTGACGGCGTGGACGCGTTCGACCACTTCGCCGCCGCGCATGGCGACGAGGGCGCTCAGGGCGCGGTCCTGGTCGCCCGCGTTGTTGGTGAGGAACGATTGGTCGACGCCGACGACGGTGGGGAGGGGTGTGTCGCTGTCGTCGACGTTAGTGTTGGTTTCGTCGGTGGCAGCAGCGTCGCTAGCTGTCGTTGCCGCTGCGGCGCTCGCAGCGAGCGGGTTGGTCAGCGGTTCGGGGTCGAATCCGAACTCGTCCTCGAACACCGCGGCATCGGCGATGTCGCGCTGCAGCGTTTCCATCTCCGCGCGGCTGAGGGATGGATCTGGCGCGAGGTCGGGACGTGGCTGCGATGTGCGGTGGGGAGCGGTCATTGATACGGGGTGGTACGGGCGGACGAAAATAGGCGTTGGGTCGAGCCGATCAGAGTATAGTTCGTATGGCTTCTCTGTGACTTCCCGACAAACGATAAGTACAGCAACCTCTTTTACCGGAGTCCTCCCTCGCTCGCGTTGCTCACTCGGTCGAACCCCGGCAAAACCCGTTGATGCCAAAAGGCCGCCGTCGCGGGGTTCCACCCCGCTCTGGCGGGAAACCGCTCGCTTCGCTCGCGGATGCCAAAGTCCTCCCGCAGCGTTCCATTCGCAGACCTACTCATCCGCTAGTTCACCGAGAGAACTGATGGAATCAATACCATGAGAAGGATTCTGTGGCGCAATCGCTGGGTTGGCTCGTGGAAGCTAAACGGTGTGTAGAATCAAATTCCGGTGTGAGAACGGGCTTTGGGAGATGCGTGGTGAGCGTTGTGAGTTAGAAGCGACGCCGTCCGCCTGGGCCGCCAGGGCCACCAGGACCGCCTGGGCCACCCGGTCCACCGCCACCGCCGCCGAGCTGGAACTGATTCGCGGTGCGGACGTTCTTCGTTCGCTTGATGTATACGCCGTAGGCCAGCCCGATGACGAGGCCAACGAGGTGGGCTGCGTGAGCGATGCCGCCGGCACCGCCCGCGCCGGTGCCGATGAAGCCGACACTGATAAGCGCTGTCCCCACCGCGAGCATCCAGAGTCGGACGGGGACGATCATGTAGAGGTAGACGGTGAGGTTGGGGTTCAGGACGGTGAGCACGCCCATGATCGCGAGGGCGGCACCGCTGGCTCCGAGGACGCCGCCGGTTCCGGGCAGCACCGGCCCCTGGTAGATCTGGATCGCAACCTGACTCAGGCCAGCGACAGCGCCGCTGACGAGGAACAGGATGAGGAAGTTCCGCGACCCGACGTAGCGCTCGACGAGCGGGCCGAAGAAGAATATCACGATGGCGTTGAACGCGATGTGGATGATGTCACCGTGGGCGAAAATCGAGGTTACCCAGGTCCAGACGTACTCCGGATTCTGCGGCGTCAACACGAACAGCGAGCGAGAGAGGTTGGCGGAGCCGAACGTGCCGACGAGCAACTGCGCGAGGAACGTGATCCCCATCAGCGCGAGGACCGTGTAGGTCATGTTCCCGCGGAAGTACGCGAGCGGTCCGCCGGGACCGGTGTCTATCGGCACCTTGTCGGCGATGCTCGCCGTTTTCGACGTGCTCCCGCTTGCACTCCCGCCGTTGACACTCTCGTCGAAACCGCTATCGAAGACGCCGCCCGGATCGTTCCAGTTTCGAAGCCCGGAACAGTCGTGGTTCTCCGGCAGCCGATGGTCGGCACAGTAGGTCCCCCCGCAGTGCCGACAGTTGTACGGCATGCTTTCGTCCTTCCGACACACGTCGCACTTGGCCATTGGCGGGGGGTATGTGCGGCGTCGCTAAGGGGTTTGGGGTTCCGCTCATCGACCGTTCAACGGTCGCCGGCGCGTCCGCTCGACGGCTGATTCGTCTTCATCACTCGCCGAGACGTTCATTTTCTCGTGACTGCTATGGATTTATGATTCGCGGCATGGGCGACTTCGATGTCCTCAAACGGCTCCGCGGGTGCGTCCTCAATCTCGAATCCGCGTCTCGAACCGACGTTGTCCTCGTCTCGGGGCGCGGTCTGGAGCGCGACGTGCGAACCAGCTTCGACCGCTGCGTCTGCCGACGACGGTGTACACTTTTGGCCCTCAGTCCCCAACACAGAGACGTGCAAGAGTTCGAGCGAAAGCAACTGCTCGAGCGCGTCGAGCGCGAGGGCGCGACCGTCGGCGCGGACATTCCCGAGACGATCACGGTGCAAGGTGAGGAGATCGACCTTCGAACCTTCGTCTTCGAGATCAAACGCCGCGAGACGGTTCCACCGGGCGAGCGCGACCGCGTCGAGCAGGCGAAACGAAACCTCAGACGAGAGCGCGTCGAGCGCATAGAGCGGATTGAGGACGGTGAGATCCCTCGTGCGGAGGGCGAAAAACTCGCCCAGAGCATCATCGGGATCGACCGCGCGCTGAACGCACTCGAGAACCTCGGCCCAACGGACATAGAGCGCGAACAGCAGGCCAAGCAGGCTGCCGACACCAAACGCTGGATGTCGTTCCTCAAGCAGGCGCTCGGCCGCGACGACGACCAGAGCGCACGGCGGGGGCGGTGATCACGGTGGCGACCAACGCCGAACTCGCCGGCCGCTTCGAGGAGTTCGCCGACTTGCTCGAGGCCGACGACGTGGAGTACAAACCCCGCGCGTACCGCCGTGCGGCTGAGAACATTCGTGCCCATCCCGTTCCGATCGGTGACCGCGTTGCAGACGGCGACGAGGAGATTCTCGACGAAATCGACGGCGTCGGCGACGCGATTTCCGCGAAGATCGTCGAGTACGTCGAGACCGGCGAGATCGAGGAACTCGAGGAACTCAAAGCCGAACTGCCGATCGACATCGCGGACATCACCCGAATCGAGGGCGTCGGCCCCAAGACGGCCGGCAAACTGTACCGCGAACTGGGGATCGAAACGCTGGACGATCTCGAGGACGCTGCTGAGGCCGGCGAGATTCAGGAAGTCAAGGGCTTCGGCCCGAAGACGGAGGAAAACATCCGCGACAACATCGAGTTCGCACGCGAGGTCGGTCAGCGCCAGTTGCTCGGCGAGGCCCGTCCGCTCGCCGACGACGTGCTTGCCTTTCTCGAGTCACTCGACGCCGTCGAGCGCTGCGAGGTGGCTGGCTCGATCCGGCGCTGGCGCGAGACCATCGGCGACGTGGACGTACTCGTTGCGACGGACGAGAACGAAACCGTCGTCGAGCAGTTCGTCGGCTGGGGCTCGGTCGACAGCGAAATCGAGTCCGGACCGGCGAAGGCGAGCGTACGAATCGGCGAGAGTCGCGTCGACCTCCGCGTGGTCGTCCCCGACGAGTTCGGCTCCGCGCTGCAGTACTTCACGGGAAGCAAGGACCACAACGTCCGGCTCCGTAACTACGCCATCGACCGCGACCTGAAGGTCAACGAGTACGGCGTCTTCGACGTCAGCGACCTCGAAGACGGAGACGAGGGCCAGCGCGTCGGCGAGCGCATCGCTGGCGAGACCGAGGAAGGGATGTACAACGCACTCGGGCTACCGTGGATTCCGCCGGAACTGCGAACCGACCGCGGCGAAATCGCGGCCGCCGAGAACGACGCTCTGCCGGACCTGCTCACACGCAAAGACATTCGCGGCGACCTCCACAGCCACACCGAGTGGTCCGACGGCAACACCTCCATCGAGGCGATGGTGGCGGCCGCCGAGGACCGGGGCTACGACTACTTCGGCCTCGCCGACCACGCCGAAGGCCCCGGTATCGTCGGCGGTATGGGGCTCTCGGACGCCGAAATTCTGGAGCAAGTCGAAGAAATCCGCGCGGTCGACGACGAGAGCGAGATCACCGTCTTCGCCGGCATCGAGGCGAACGTCGACGCCGAAGGTGAGATCGACCTCTCCGAGGAGGTCATCGACGCGCTCGACGTCATCGTCGCCTCGACCCACAGCGCGCTCGATCAGGACGCCGAGCGAGCAACCAAACGGCTCATCACCGCCGTCGAAAATCCCGCCATCGACGTCCTCGGCCACCCCAGCGGACGCATGCTGAACGAGCGCTCCGGCCTCGACTTCGACGCGAGCGCGCTCGGTGCGGCCGCCGCCGAGCACGACACCGCACTCGAGGTCAACGCCAATCCGCGCCGCCTCGACCTCTGGGGGAGCGCCGTCCAGGCCGCCATCGACGAGGGCGCAGTAATCGCCGTCAACACGGACTCTCATCAGCCGTCGACACTCGAGTACATGCGCTGGGGCGTCCACACGGCGCGGCGGGGGTGGGCCGAGCCCGCGGACGTGATCAACACGTGGGAACTTGCGGAGTTGCAGGCGTTCCTGCACTGAGCGCGCACCCAGGCGTTCCTTTCGACCTATGCGATTCCTCCTCGACACCATGTGCGGCGGGCTCGTCGCCTACCTTCGGATGTGCGACTACGACACGGTCTACGCGGGAGATCGCGAGCCGGTACTCGAGTCCGACGACGACCTGCTCGCCGTCGCGGCAGCCGAGGACCGCACGCTCGTCACGCGAGATACCGAACTCGCGGCCCGTGCTGCGGACGCGATTCTGCTGACGGCACTCGAAGTGGAGGAACAACTGGGAGAACTCAGCGAGGCGGGTGTGGAACTCGAGCTCGCGGCTGCGCCGTCGTACTGCGGGCGATGCAACGGTGGACTCGAGCGCGTCGATCCGTCGGCGGAGACGCCGGAGTATGCACCGAGTCCAGTTGCGGACCCAGTCGACGACAGTGGTGGCGAAGACGAGGACAGCGATGCGATGGCCGTCTGGCGCTGTCAGTCGTGCGGGCAGTACTTCTGGCGTGGGAGTCACTGGGATTGTGTCGCGCAGGTCCTGGCGCGTTACTCATCTCTCACCTGACGCGCTCAGTCGACGTCTACCAGATGAGACGCTGATATCTCCGGGTGGGTGTTAACGGGACCTCATCTGAACAGGGTGAGTATGGGAGCACTCGAGGACCAGTCGGCTCTGATTACCGGCGCATCGCGAAGTATCGGACGCGGGATTGCAGAAGCGTTCGGTCGCGAGGGTGCTGCGGTGGTCGTGAACTATCACTCGAACGAGGACGGTGCCGAAGAGACGGTCGAGATCATCGAGAACGAAGGCGGTTCCGCTATCTCCGTACAGGCAGACGTGAGCGACGAGGACGAGGCCCGGACACTCGTCGAGACGGCCGAAGAGGAGTTCGGCAGCATCGACGTCCTCGTGAATAACGCGGGCATTCTCGAACCGGCGACGCTCGACGAGATGGACATCGAAACGTGGGACCGGACCATTTCGACCGATCTCCGCGGGACGTTTTTGGTCACGCGGTTCGCTATCGAAGGGATGCTCGACCGGGGTAGCGGCCGGGTCATCAACGTCGCCTCGCAGCTGGGGATCAAGGGCGCTTCGGAACTCACGCACTACTCAGCCGCGAAGGGCGGCGTCATATCGTTCACACGGGCGCTTGCCCGTGAGGTCGCACCCGACGTGCAGGTCAACGCCATCGCACCCGGTCCCATCGAAACGGATATGCTCGACGACACTACCGAGGAGTGGCGTGAGCGCAAAGAAGCGGAGGTCCCTCTCGGTCGGATCGGTACCGTCGACGAGGTCGTTCCCACGGCGGTACTGCTCGCTGGAGAGGGCGGCGACTACTATACGGGGCAGACGCTCAGTCCCGACGGTGGGGATGCGATGCACTAACCCACGTTCGTCTAATCGCCGTTCACACAGCAGTTAGTACACCGCTGCATCGTCGAACCGCCCGTCGTAGGCGATGTGATCCGGATGCGTCGGCTCGGTCCCCGAGAGAAACAGCCGCTCCGCCTTCTTCCACGTGTTCTCGTAGCCGAGGTGGAGCAACTCGGCCGCCGTTGTCCGCCACCGGTCGAGTCCGTTCGAGCGGACGATCTGGCGCGGAGCATCGTTCTCGAACGCCTCACAGAGTTCCGCCTCGGACTCGATCGCCGATTCGAATGCCGTGTGGGCCACACCCACCGAACTCGGCAGGTGTGCATACGACGACGTAAACGGCGACAACTCGAGTTCGTCCGCTAACCAGCGCGCCCGTCGGTTGTGCCACGGCAGGTGTTTCGGGTTGAAAACCTCGACGGCATCGATCGTCTCGCGGTACTGGCGCAGGTCGGCCGGCGAGAGACTCACGTTCAAAAAGGCAGGGTGCGGAGCAAGCACCGTCGCGTCCTGTCGGTCGAACTCGGTCATCGCCGCCTCGAGTGTGATGAAATCCGGTACCGGCTCCTCGAGTCCGATCGCGAGCACGTGCTTGCGGTTGGACCAGGGACCGGTGAACACCTCGCGACCGGGGACGACCAGCAGGTCGTTACTCGAGTACCGTGTGGCCGTCTCCCGAATCTCCGGCAGCCGTTGGAAGTGCGGTGCGTAGACGATCACGTCGAGTCCCGCTCGCGTGGCGCGCTCGACGACGGTTTCGTCGAGCACCTTCACGTGACAGTCGACCTGAGACGACACTCCATCACTCACGACTGCTCGTTTCACGACCGGAGAGTTATGAATTCTGATTCGCCACGGGTCCAGCTACCGGGGTCGAACTCGTCTACTGGGTCACATGTACTACGAAAAGACCATTAGGGCGGCCCGTCCAGTTCGACGCGAAGACGAATGGGAACGGGACTAGCCTGGGAATGCGAGATCGACGGCTGCGGCGAGGTCTTCGCCGATATCGAGTCGGCTGTCACCCATCAGGCGACAGCACACGACCATCTCGAGTGCGAAATCTGTGACGCGCTCGTTCCCGATGGGTATCTCGCGATTCGCCACACGTTCACGGAACATAGCCGTGCGGAGTACGTCCGCGCCTACGGCGCGAACTCGGCCGACGTGCGCGAGCGTGAGGAGTTACTTGAGACAGTTGCGGATGTGGCTGATCCGGAGTCGCTTGGCTCCGAAGTCGAGGAATAATTAGTTCACAGACCGAAACGAACTGGCTGCCAGAGATACCGGCTCACTCGCTCGTCAGCGCGCTATCGCTCGTCGGAGTCGAGCACGCGGATCTGGTCGCCACGAACCGTCACCGGAATCGGGACCGTCGCCTCGTAGAGTTCGACCGTCACCTGATCCTTGCCTTCGTCGATACGCTGGACCTGTGCCTTCTCGCCCTTGAACGGGCCGGCGATGAGTTCGACGATGTCACCCTCTGCAATACCCTCGACGTCCGGCTTTGGCGAGAGGAAGTGCTCGACTTCCGAAATATCGGACTCGCCGGGGACGATACTGCGCGCGTGGGGGATGTCCTCGAGTACCCGGTTCAGGACGGCACTGCCCTCAGCTTCGACCATCACGTACGAGGTCAGCGAGTCGGGCGCGAGCGCGGCGTGAATCTCGGGTTCCTCACGGTTGATGATCATCTCCGCGACGGTACGCTCCTGGCTCGCCGTCGTTTTGACAGCGAAGATGCCCATTAGACACCACCACTACCGGTCAGCAACAGCATGATGCCGCCGATGATGAAGCCGAGGAAACCGACCAGTAGGATGCCTGCACCGGCGATCTTCGACACCTGGAGGAACTCCTGGGTGGTGGGTGTCGTCGCCATTTTCAACACCCGAACGTACGAGGTGAGATCGTAGGGAACGTCCATATTTGTCTGTTCACAACGCGGGGACTTTTATCTGTCTTTCGTGTTTTCCGAGAGATCGGTCGTGGCACTCGAGTCAATCGGCGCTGGAGGTCCCGTCTTGGCTAGCGGCTGTTTGGAATCGTTCCGATCGGTACAGAGGGCGCGAACAACGATTGTTCACTACTCGGATGTGTGCGTGTAGTTAACATAGGTTGGCGGTGTAGTCAGAGAGAAGAGGGACAATGGAGACAGTCACATCAGCAGACGGCACCGAGATTGCGTTCGAGCGGACGGGGAACGGACCACCGCTCGTGCTTGTGCATGGGAACGGCGACGTTCACACATTCTGGGATCTGGCTGGAGCGCGCCCCGCTCTCGCGGACCATTGCACGGTCTATGCTATTGAGCGGCGTGGTCGCGGTGAGAGCGGTGACGCTGCCGAGTACCGGCTGGAACAGGAAGCCGAGGACGTGGTTGCGGTCATCAATACGATCGACGAGCCAGTGGTCGTGGTCGGTCATTCCGGAGGTGCACTCTATTCGCTGGAGGCTACCCTCCGAACCAGCAATCTCCGCACGCTCATCCTGAACGAACCTCCCATTATGGTCCGCAATCACGAACTCGGTGTTGCAGCCGGAATTGCCGAAATGAATCGGTTGCTTGATGACGGCGATAACGAGAAGGTACTCGTGTTCTTCCTCCAAGAAGTCGCTGGACTCACGCCAGCTGAACTCGATACCGCTCGCGCCAGTCCGACCTGGCAACAGATGGTTGACGCAGCGCATACATTGCCCCGCGAGTTGCAAGCGATCGAAGAGTACGAGTTCGACAGTGCCCGGTTTGAGGAGATGACAGCGCCGACCTTGCTGATGATCGGCAGCGAGAGCCCTCCCCTCTTCGAGGATGCAATAGAAGCACTCAACGATGCGCTCCCGAACAGCAAGACCGTTACCTTCGACGGACACCAGCACGAACCGATGAACACCGCGCCAGACGACTTCGTAGACGAGGTACTCACGTTTATCCGGAAACCGAACTAGCGGAACTGCGACCGGGTCATTCGTTTTCATCGTCGGTCGATAGTCACCTGTCACGAGTGGACTGCCCCACGACGACATATCTCTGCAGCTGTAATCCGTCCAATAATCGTTCCGTCTCTACTCGTGGCTAGTCAGCTGGAAGATTCTCCAGTCCACTGTCCGGAGAACCATGAGCGGACTCGTAGTCGAACTGGTCGACACGGTTCTCATCGGGGCCGACCGCACGGAACTGCCGCGATCCGTCCGGCGAGAGGGCCACGCGTATCACGTGGAGTTCGCTTTCGCTCACCGCAAGATACGATCGTTCGTCGGGCGAGTGAACGTCGCGGGTACCCCGGCCCCATGCGCCATCGCCGAGATAGAGAACGCCGTCGGGGTCGGGTTCTCCGCCCGCGAGTCGATGGGTGCGTTTGTACGCGTGGTCGTCGTGTTCGAATGCGACGTCGACATCGTACTCGTCCAGTAGTGGCACCCAGTGCTGGCGCATCGCTTCTCTCCCTCGGTCGTCGATCTCCCTGACCGATGGGTAGATCGGGACGTGATAGACGGCAAGCAGGTGTTTACGGTCGGTTCGTTCAGCTAGGGCGTCTTCGACCCAGTCCGTCTGCTCACCGACAACCGCTGTCGTGTGGTTCGAGTCGAGGAGCAGGATCGAGAGCTCGTCAGCGACATCTAAGGCCCAGTACGCGTGTTCTCGATGGGGGTTGTCGAAGAGCGTGTAGAAGAACGGGGCTTCGTCCGGCGTTTCGCCCTGTCCACCCCGTACCTCGTGATTCCCGATGGCGGCGACCAGCGGGATGAGTCGGTTGCCGGACCGCATATATTCGTTCCAGTGTTCGAGGAACGCAATCCACCGACCCTCGTGCCAGCCGTCAGCGTAGGCCAGGTCCCCACCGACGACGGCAAAGAGGGGGTCCCACACGGCCGCCTGCTCGTGTAACGGCGGAACGTCCGACGAGGTTCCGACGTCACCGCCCTCTGCGAACGTAATCGGTTCGGTAACGTCCTCGGGAGCCGTTCGAACGGCACCTTCCAGTTCGGCTCCGTCGATAGCGATTCGATACCGCGCATCCGGCGCTAGATCAGTCACATCAGCGCGGTGGCGGTTCAAGTCTGACCCGCCGAACTGTGCTACCTCGGTCTGTACTCTTCTGGTGCTGGTATCGTCCTCTGGGGAGAGTTCGACGGAAACAGATTCGTCGAGTTCGGTCTCCGGAGTGAGCCATTGGAGCGTCATCGTCGTTGCTGGATCGTGGCCCCGCCACGTGGCGATGAGGGTCGAGAAGTCCGATTCCGGTTCGTCGGGGCCTCTATCTCTCGGATCGAACCGTCTCGGGTCGAGTTCCGTACACCCCGCGATTCCGAGCGTGCCGAGACTGGCACAGTGCAGAAAGCGTCTACGGGTGGATGAACTGCGCCCCGATCCGCGGTCATCCTGTGACATGGTGAGATAACCGGATTCGTGTTCCAACAAGGGAGCGCTTGCACAGTGAAACAAGGCAACCCAACGTCATGTGCAAACCGTTCCGCCAGTCACCAGTTGGCTCGGCTCAAATTATCAGTCGAACGACCCACGTTGCACTCGACGGCCGGCCGTCCAAACGGCTCGCGGCTGAAGTCGGAGTATGGCAGAAGACAACACCGATCGAACGGACGAGTACGAATCGGAGCGCAAGGCGGAGATCGAGGACGAACTCGAGCGCATCGACCGCGATCCGGACGAGGTCGACGAGGGGAGTACCGACGTTGGTTCCCAGAGCGCGCCGAGGCGGGACGAACGCGGCGAGCAGGACGAGCAGGAAGAAGAAGAGGGCGAGGAGGCAGCCGAACTCGAGGAGACTGAAGAGTAGCGAGCCGACTGCTTCTTGGCGGACCGACCGTTTCGTAGGCTGTCTTGAAAGGAGCCCGTCTCAATCGATCTCGGGAATGACTTCCTCCTCGTAGAACTCGATGAAGTCGGCCTGATTCGAGCCGATCTGGTGGATCGCGATGTGGTCGAAGCCGGCGTCGACGTACTCCTGGATCGTCTCGATGTGTGCGTCGGGATCTGGCCCGCAGACCACGAGGTCGGCGATGTCCCCCTCGGAGACGGCCTCGGTCGCCTGCTGAAAGTGTGCAGGTGTCGCGAGTTCCCAGAGCAGTTCGCCGGGGAGCGCCGCCTGCGGCCAGATTTCGTGGGCGGTCTCGATGGCTTCCTGTTCGTCCTCAGCGTAGCAGACGTCGACCTCGGCGTAGCGCGGCTTGTCCTCGCCGCCGCCATCTTCGAACGCCTCGACGAGTTCTTCGTCCGGCGCGACGGCCACGAGTCCGTCGCCGATCTCGCCCGCAGTGCGCGCCGTTTTCGGCCCGTCGGCGGCGATCGGAATCGGCGGCAGTTCGTCGGGCAGCGTGTAGAGGCGCGCGTTCTCGACGGTGTAGTACTCGCCGCGATAGCTCGTCGTCTCTCCTTCCCAGAGGGTGCGGATGAGGTCGACGGCTTCGCGGAGCATCTCGAGTCGGATCGCGTGTGGCGGCCAGCGGTCGCCGAAGACGTGCTCGCTCAGGTTCTCGCCGGTGCCGACGCCGAGGAAGAACTGGCCGGGAAGCTGGACGCCCGCCGTCGCGGCAGCCTGCGCGATGAGTCCGGGATGGTATCGGATGATCGGACACGTGATTGACGTGCCGAGGCGGAGGTCGTCGGTCGCCTGTGCAATCGCACCGATGACGTTCCAGACGAACGGACTCTCGCCCTGTGTCGAGGTCCAGGGGTGGAAGTGGTCCGAGATCATCGCGAACTCGAACGTGGACTGGTCAGCGAGTGTTGCATACTGGGTGAGATCGGTTGGGCCGTGCTCCTCGCAGATGAGTTTGTAGCCGAGTTGTGTCATGGGTGGTGTGGGGAATTGTCAGTTCTGGTGATAGTCATCTCGTCCTCGTCTGTCAGTCGTCCGTCACCGTCGCTATGGGAGGTCGACATCCGGTCGCTCCTCGAGTGTCACCTCTTCCTGCTGGGGCTCGCCCTCGCGGATGACCTCGAGTTCGACCGTCTCGCCGGGCGAGGTCTCGAGTGCCAGGACGGACGTGAGACGCGCCTCGTTCGGGATGTCTTCGTCCCCGATCGAGACGATGACATCGCCGCCGATCGGGACCGGAGCGCCATCGATGAGCGTTTCACCGTCGATCGGTTCGAGGACGCCGTCTGCCGGCGAATCGGGGACAACTTCGGAGACGAGAACGCCGCGGGCTTCTTCGAGATCGTTCGCCTCGGCGACCTGCGGTCCGACAGCCGAGACGCCGATCCCCATGTATGGGTGCTCGTACTCGCCGTCTTCGATGAGTGCCGGGATGACGCGGTCTGCGAGTTGTGCGGAGATCGCGAAGCCGATGGTCTGGCCGGCACCGGCGAAGACGACGCCGAGGACCTCGCCGTCGAGCGAGACGAGCGGGCCGCCGCTGTTGCCCGGGTTGACCGGCGCGTCGGTCTGGATCGCGGCCGGGATCGCAAAGCCGGTCGGGCTCGGAAGTTGGCGGTCGATGCCGCTGACGATCCCCTGCGAGAGCGAGGCGTCGAGTCCGAGCGGATTCCCGAGGACGAGGGCTTCCTGACCGATGACTGGATCGTCAGCCGTAAACGAGAGTCCGTCCGCGATATCCGGGAGGTCATCGACGGCGATCGCGGCGAGGTCGCTGTGGCTGTCGGTGCCGACCACCTCGCCCTCGCGCCACTGTTCGTCACGGAACTGGAGTTCGACGGTGCTGGCCTCCCTGACGACGTGGGCGTTGGTGACGACGTGATCGTCGACGACGAAACCGGAACCGATGCCGCCGGGGTCGTCGTCGAACGGATCGTCCGAACCGACGACGGTCACCAGGACGACGTCGTCGATGATATCGTCGTAAACGTCCGCGTAGGGGCCGCCGGCGTCGAACGGATCGTCCCCGTTCTCGGTGCCCTCGTTTCCGCCGTCCTGGATCCCTCGAGCACCGCCGGTTCCGACACCTGCGCTTGCGCCGATTCCGGCGAACGCGATACCGGTACCTGCACGAAGGAGCCGTCGCCGTGAGAGTGTGTGCTGTCGTTGCCGTCCCATCGTAGACTTCCACCTCGACGAGGGCCATAAAACGCCGCCCAGCACGCCATTGTTCCACGGCACCGGTCATACGACGAGATCGTGTACGCACCCCCTATTCGCCGCACCCGGCCGCTGCTGGCCGACACTTATTCTCGCACGCGGTAGACAACGTAACGAGTCACGGATACTCCGTGTGTGCAGTACCATATCCGATCACTCGATCACTGTTCGCCCACCGAGGACACAACGGACGTACTCATGTCTTACAGCCCGCAGCCCGCTCCCAGTCTGCTCACAGTCCAGGCCCGTGCCGTTGGTCCTGTCGACTGATCCGACCACCGCGTGACACGCAACGATGGAACACGACTATCCACCCCTTCGAGACTACGGCAGTATCGGCAACGACGACCGGTGTGCACTGGTCAGCAGATACGGCTCGATCGACTGGTGTTGTTTCCCCCACCTCGAGTCCCCGAGCGTGTTCGCCCGGTTGCTCGATGCAACTGACGGGGGACACTTCACCGTCTCTCCGACGGCAGACGACTTCGAGTCGAGTCATCAGTACGCCGACCGAACCAACGTCCTTCAAACCACCTTCGAGACGGAATCGGGCCAGGTGACACTGACCGATTTCATGCCCATCCAGAACGGGGATACAGCGGAGCAGCAATCTCGCAACCAGGACTCTGACGACCAGCACCGGGACCAGCACGAGCACCAACACCAACATCAACACTCACACCCCCAGCACGCAATCTACCGCCAACTCGAGTGCGACCGCGGTTCGATGGCGTGCCAGGTCGTGTTCGAACCCCGACTCGAGTACGCGCGAGTGACGCCGACGTTCGAGGCGGTCGGGGATGGTATTACGGCGAGGCGAGGAGGCGGTGAGGAGGCGGCTACTGGCGATATCGAGGAAAGCGACGATGGCGACGACTGGCTCGACCAGCGCCATAAGCCGGTCCACTACGTCGGCGACGCCGACCTCGAAATCGACCACGAGGAAGCGCGAGCGACCGGGACCGTCTCACTCGAGGCTGGTGACTCCTGCTGGGTTGGTATCCAGTACGGTGGCCAGGAGCCGCCGGCGTCGCCGTCGTATCAAGCGTGGCTCGACGAGACAAAGCGATACTGGCGCGAGTGGATCGGCAGTCGGGACGGCACAGCCGACTCGGTTCCGGAGCGCTGGCACGAGATGGTCGTCCGCGCGGAACTCGTCCTGAAACTCCTGATTCACCACGAGACGGGAGCCATTCCGGCTGCAGCGACCACATCGGTCCCGGAGAAAATCGGCTCAGAGCGAACGTGGGATTACCGGTACAACTGGATTCGCGACGCCAAATTCACCGTCCAGTCGCTACACGACACCGGCCATCGCCAGGAAGCCAGGAACTACTTCGACTGGTTCGTCGGTATCGCGACAGACCACCCAACCGAGATTCGACCGCTGTACGGACTCCACGGCGAACGCGACGACGAACTCGAAGAACGGACGCTCGATCATCTCTCCGGCTATCGGGACACAGCTCCGGTTCGGATCGGCAACGGTGCAGCATCACAGCTCCAGCTCGATGTCTACGGTACGTTCGTCCAGGCCATCTACGAAACCATCCAGTTCGACGAGGACGCCGGGCTGAGCGAGGACAGCTGGGACGCCGTCATCGAGAGCATCAACTACGTCTGTCGCAACTGGGACCAGCCGGACGCCGGCATCTGGGAGTTCCGCGAGGAACATCGTCACTTCCTACACTCGAAGCTGCTGTGCTGGGTCGCTCTCGATCGCGGTATCGCGCTGGCTGAGGCAAACGACTTCGACGCGCCGCTCGAACGCTGGAGAGGCACGCGCGACGAGGTTCGTGACGCCATCGAAACGCGCGGCTACAGCGAAGAGGCCGGCAGCTTCGTCCAGTACTTCGACAGTGACGAGGCGGTCGACGCGACGGCGCTTCTGATCCCCATTTACGAGTTCCTCCCGCCGGAGGACGAGCGCGTCCAGTCGACCATCGACACCGTCCTCGAGAAGCTCGCAACCGACGACGGGCTCGTCGTACGCTTCGTGGATACCAACGTTCGGGAAGACGAAGAAGAGGCGTTCCTGCTCTGTTCGTTCTGGCTCATCGACGCGCTCGTCCTCTCGAACCGACTCGAACTCGCAATAGAGTACTTCGAATCGCTACTCGAGTACGCCTCGCCGCTCGGGCTGTATTCGGAGAAGGTCGACCCCGACAGCGGCCGACTGCTCGGAAATTTCCCGCAGGCGTTCTCGCATCTAGGGTTGATCAACAGCGTGAGTTATCTCGCGCGGGCGATGGATTCGGAGGGAGACGTTTCACCCGAGGATTTCCATCCGGAGAATGTGGAGACGCTGTTTCGGCGCGTCGACGAGGACAGCGTCCCCAGATGAACGGTTTGCGGCGTCCGGGTCTCAGTCGCTGCGTTCGTTCGGTGTGCTTTCGTCTTGGTGATCAACGAGCAGCGACTAGCTAACAGCGACCACTAAATAGCGATCAGCGAATAGCGACTCAGCGAATAGCGACTCAGCGACCAGCAAAACGCTTCACGCGTGCCGGCGTTACGCTTCGTCAAAGAGCTCTTCGCCCTCGACCATGTGCTCCTCGACGGTATCCAGATCGAGCGTGACACCGAGCCCTGGCTTCTCGGGAATCTCGATGTAGCCGTCTTCGATTACAGTTTCCTCGACGAGATCCGACCACCACTCGAGTTCGTAGGAGTGGTACTCGACGGCGAGCGAGTTCGAGATGGCTGCGCCGACGTGGGCGCTGGCCATGGTCGCGACGGGCGAGGCGACGTTGTGCATCGCGACGGGGACGTAGTAGAGATCCGCGAGGTCGGCGATCTTCCGGGTTTCGCGCATCCCGCCGACCTTCGGCATGTCGGGGGCGATGATGTCGACAGCCTGCTCTTCGAGGAGGCGGCGCTGGCCGTGTTTGCGGTAGACGTTCTCGCCGACGGTGATGGGCGTGGTCGTCGACTGAGTGACTTCGCGCTGGACGTCGTGATTCTCCGGCGGGACGGGGTCTTCGAGCCACCAGACGTCGTACTCCTCGAGTCGCTTCGCGAGGCGCTTTGCGGAGCCACCGGAGAAGGTCCAGTGACAGTCGAAGGCCACGTCGGCACGCGAGCCGACGCGATCGGTGATGGCCTCGACGATCGAGGCCTTGTGTTCGATCTCGGGCTCTCGCAGGTGGCGGTTGGCGCGGTCTTTCTCGTGGCCGGAGGGGACGTCGAGGTCGAATTTGAGCGCGTCGTAGCCGAGCTCTTCGACGACGCGTTCTGCCTCGTCCGCACAAGAAATCGGGTCGGCCTCGTCCTCGGTGTGACAGTCGCAGTAGACGCGGACCTCGTCGCGGTACTTGCCGCCCAGCAGCTGGTAGGCTGGCACCTCGAGAATTTTGCCCGCGAGGTCGTGCAGGGCGACTTCGATGCCCGAAATCGCCGTCACGGTGACGCCGCCGATCGAGCCCTCGCCGGACATCTTCTGGACGAGGTGTTCGGTGAGCCGGTCGATATCGAGCGGGTTCTCGCCCCGCAGGAAAGGGGCCATGCGCTCGATGAGTTCCGGCGCACCCGCGCCCCAGTAGGCCTCGCCGGTGCCGACGATGCCCGCGTCCGTGTAGATTCGGACGAGCGTCCACGGGAAGTTTCCGTCGACCATCGTCGTTTGCACGTCGGTAATCTCGACGTCACGGCCGCCGCCGCGCTCGCGTGTCACGCCCATCGTTTCCGCCGAGAGCTCCCGCATCGTGTACTCGGCGTTCGGATCGTGGAGCCGCGTGTAATCTACACCCATGGAATGAATACTTACACCTATGATAGTAATAGTTTTGCATCCGGCGCGTGCGAACGCGCCTCGACGGTCTGTATTTCCGAGTCGCCCGTTGCAGTGCAGGCGCTCAAACGAACACTCCAAACTCAGACGCCGTCGAACTCGATCGCAGTCTTGACGACATCGTCCCCCGCGTCGAAGGCGTCCTGATAGTTCTCGAGGTCGTACACCCCGGCCGCGAGTTCCTCGGTGAACCAGTCGGGAAGCTGTGCGAGCGTGTCGATCGCGGCCTCGAAGTGCCCGCGGTGGGAGTTTACAGTGCCGAGCAGCGCCTTGTTGTGCAAGACGAGTTCGCGGTGGAGCCGGCCGCCGTCGACCTCGAACTCCCAGGGTTCGGGCACTCCCAGCAGGACGCCGACCCCGTTCGGCGCGAGCGCCTCGACCGTTTCGAAGGCGTGCTTTGCGTGCCCAGTCGCTTCGTAGACCAGGTCGACGGCCTCGTGTTCGGCCGGAATCTCTGCAACCGGTGTCTCCCGCGAATCGACGTAGGTGCCGCCAAGCTCCGAAACCAGTTCGACCGTCGGGTGCGACCGATCCCGACGACCGAGGCAGTAGGTCCGATCGAACTCGAGTACCGACTCGAACATCGCGAGGGTGATGAGCCCGAGCGGGCCGTTCCCGAGGACGAGCGCCGAGTTAGGTTCCCACTCGAACGCCGATCGGCTCGCGACGGCGTGCTCGAGCGCCTTCTCCGTGATGCTGATCGGTTCGACGAGGAAGCCAAGCGCTGCGAGTTCCGCGGGAATCGGAACGAGGTACTCCGCCGGGCTGGTGAAATATTCGGCCATGAAGCCGTGGGCACCGACGATTCCGCGCTCGACGTACGCACCGCTGGGGGCCATGTCTGGCTCGCCGCGTTCGAAGAACTCGTTGCTCTCACCGGGACGACGGCGCACGGTCGGGACGACGAACTGGCCGGACTCGAGTGCCGTGCCGTTCGGATCCTCGACGACGCCGACGGCTTCGTGGCCGAGAACGAGCTCGTCCGCTCCGTCTGGGAGATCGCCGTGGTGGCCCGCAATCACCTCGTGGTCGGTGCCGTCGATACCGACACGCAGTGTCCGGACGAGGGCTTCGCCTGGCTCGGGATCGGGGCGGGGCCGCTCGACGAGAGCGGGTTCGCCGGCCCCTGGGTCGACAGCGATCGCTTTCATACTCGACCAACGGAACCAGTGGGATAAAAATTTACCCTTCCAGTAGTAAACTTCTGAACAGCGCGATATGACCGCCAGTACTTATCCACGTTCCGACATATATGCACTCCTCGACGACTGCCCAATACGACCCTCAACCTTCGATTAACTAGTCTCGGAGTCGTATTCGGCCAATACACTCGAGTTGGCTGCTGTGTCAGTTTCAATAGATCGACTGATGTTCGAACAAATATCAGATTCGTTGGATCAAACACAGCACTGCTGCTGTCGGCAACGTACCACTTGTCGGCCAGCAAAACGGGTTTTGCTGGCAAACACTGCCATCGCTGATTAAATTGTGAACAGCGGCCCCGGGTCGGCAGTAACTATCGTGAGGGCCAACTACTATCGGGCGTCCTCGACCGCCGCAACGAACGCCTCGGCGGTTTCGCGGACCTGCTCCATGTCGCCGCGTTCGATAGCCTCGTCGTCGAGGATGGCACCACCCGCGCCGACGGCGACCGCACCTGCGTCGAAGAAGTCGGCGACGTTGTCGGGCGAGACACCACCCGTCGGAATGATGTCTACATCGCCGAGTGGGCCGCTGAGTGCACCAATGTGACTCGGCCCGACCGTCGAGGCGGGGAACATCTTCAACAGATCCGCGCCGGCTTCCATCGCCGTGACGGCCTCGGTCGGCGTCATGACACCGGGTGCTGCGAGCACGCCGTGGCGGTTGCACGTCCGCACGACGTCGGGACTGGTGTGTGGCGAGACGACGAACGTCGCGCCCGCGTCGATCACCGACTGGGCCGTCGCAGCGTCGAGGACGGTCCCCGCGCCGATCACGGCGTCAGTATCTGCGAGTTCGCGATCTACGTCGGCGATCATCTCGGCGGAACGGGTTCCATCGGCGGTGATCTCGAGCGCCTCGACGCCAGCGTCGGCGAGGGCGCGCGAGACGGGGACGATCTGGTCCTCGTCGACGCCGCGCAGGACGGCGATAACGCCGCTCTCGACGATACGGTCCTCGATGGTTCGTTTGTCGGTCATCGGGTCCCTCCACGTGGGCCCGACGGATAGTTCTCACCGGGCTGGCCGTTCCGGACGGACGTGTCACGGAGCGCGTCTCTAAACATCGACCCCGTCTTTCTGGCCACTAACCAAGAAATTTACTCACAGCCGACTCTATTACTCGCCGGTCAGTTCGCGGAGCGTCACCGACTCGGCCTCGAAGTCCTCGAGGAACGCGCCGGTGCCGCCGATCGTGTAGCGCTCGGTCGCGCCGTCTCGGTCGTCTGTAACCTCGATGGTGAACGAGTTCTCGATCGGAACGGACGACGTCTCCGGGCGAACGAGACTCTGACGCACGTCGACGACTCGGCCGGTGAGCGTTCCCGGGGCAGTCGAGGTGTCTCCGTCCCCAACGGGAGTACCGGTCACCGCTGCTTCGAGTGCGGTATCCGTCGCGCGGTGGAGTGCAATCTGGAACACGGCGTTCCGGAAGCCGTCGTAGGTTTCGGGCAGCGCGCGCGGCGTCGTCACGTAGCGCTCCTCGGCGGTCGGCCAGTAGTTCGCCAGAAACGAGCCCGCGAGCACCGGTACAAGCTGTTCTTGCGAGAGCGCAATCGCGCGCGTATCGCTCGTCGAACTCGTAAGCAGCTGACTCGGCGCGAGCAGGCCGTGCTGGCGGTCTACGGTGAGCATCGTTGGCACCAACGCGTCCCACGTCCGCACCGTACTCGCTGCGCCCGCAAGCGAGGCGATATCCTGTTCATCGCCACCCGTTGCACCGAGCAGAAGGAGCACGAGGACGCCGCGGTCGACGGTCTCCTCGAGCGTCGATCGAATCTGGGGGAGGATGCTGACGGGAATAGAGAGCGTCACTTCGGTATCGGCGCTCGCGAGCAGTTCCTCGAGTCGCTTGACGACGGTCTGGCGGGACTTGATCACCTCGAACTGCTCGCCGGTGCGTTCGGTCGCGGTGTAGCGTTCCCGGAGTTCGGGCTCGATGTCTTCGACGCTCCGGGTGAGTCGGTCGACGACGGTTTCGGGATCGACGGGTCTGATCACGGTCGGCACGGCATGGTCGTCGACCTCGACGAAGCCGCGGTTCTCGAGTTCCTCGCTGATGCTGTAGACGTAGCGCTTCGAGACGTCGGCGGCGTCGGCGATAGTGCTCGCCTTCGACGCGCCGTGGTCGAGAATCGCGAGGTAGGTGTCGATTTCCTTGTCAGAGAGTCCGAACCGTTCGAGGAGGTCGGCGAGCCCGTCAGTATCCATGAGTATACAGTACATCACGGATTGCGACGGTGCGTGAAAAAGTTTCACGGTTGCGCCGGACTCTCAAGCCGGTTACGGCCTCCAGGCGAGAACTCGAAAAGTGAGATTACATTTTACAACAAACTTTAATCGGTGGGGGTTGTAGTCGTTCGTCACGATGAAACTTCACAGCGCCCTGAACGACGTCAAGCGCTCACGGGGTGACGACCGCCGATTCCCCGGCGAGCGCCGGTCGACGACGGGCCGCTTCTCCGGCTTCGACGACAGGCTCGTCCACGTCGCACCGAACGGCGCGCTCAGTGACTACTCCTACCCGCTCTCGGGACTGGTTGGTATCGATCACTCGCGGTTCGGTCTCGAACTTGACGGCACACTCTACTGGCTCGACGAACCGGGCGACCAGCGCTACGTCGACGACACAGCGCTCGTGGAGACGACACACCAGGTCGCCGGCCACACGCTCACCCAGTACGATCTCACGCTCGGCCGCCTCCATCTCACACACTTCTCTCTCTCTACCGACGACGAGCACGACGACGCCGACCCGGACGCGACCCTCCACGCCTGCGTCGCCTTCGCCCCCGAAGACCGCGTCAGCCGCATCGGCCAGTTGCTCCACGGCGACGCCGTCGAAGTCCACCACGACCGCGAACACGACTTCCTGACCGCCGCGACCGACATCGAGGTCACCGGCCAGATCCCCGCGACATTTGCGGAGCTACTCGAGTCCGAGCCGACTGAACTCCCCCGCGGTGAGGACGACGGCCGGTACGAGGAGGCGCAACTGAGCCCGATCACGCTGGCCGAAGTCGAGCTCTCGGGATCGGATGCCTCGACGACCGTGGCGACGTTACTCGCCGATTTGGAGGGGGGTGACGAGTCACGAACTGGCGCGCTCAAACGCGCCCGCGCCGGCGCTGCGGAGCACGCGACTCGTGACGCACTCCTCAAGGCGGCTCAGGCACAGGCCGAAACCGCGTTCGAAGGCGTTCGAGCGGCGACAGACGACGGCGAGACCGTCGATATCGCCGATCCGATCGCCGACTTGCGAACGTTGCGCCTGCTTCGCGCGCCAACCGGGGCGCGCATTGCCGGTCCCGAGTTCGACCCGTTCTACCGCTACTCGGGCGGCTACGGCTACACGTGGTTCCGCGACGATGCCGAAATCGCCGGCTTCCTGCTCGCGGCTGATCAACGTGCCGGGCTCGGCCTCGAGCAGTGGCACCGCCAGAGCGCACACTTCTACACCACGAGCCAGCTCGCAGACGGAACCTGGCCCCACCGCGTCTGGCCGCGAAACGGACGGCTCGCACCCGGCTGGGCACACGGCCGCATCGAGGAAGCCGTTGACTCGACGGATTACCAGGCCGACCAGACCGCAAGCGTCGCGTCCTATCTCGCGACGTACCTCCGCACCGTCGACGCCGACGACGAGCAGGTCCGGGAGGCGCTCGTCGCCGCACTCGACGGCCTCGACGCGACGCTCGGCGAGGACGGCCTGCCGGAGCGCGTCCAGAACGCCTGGGAGAACATGACCGGCCGGTTCACCCACACCGCCGCGACGTTCCTCGAGGCCTATGCAGCAATCGCCCGCGCTCCCATCGCGGACGAGCACCGCGAACGCGCACGGGAACGGGCGCACACCGTCTACAGCGCGCTCGACGATCTCTGGGTCGCCGACCGCGGCTGCTACGCGCTCCGACTCGACGACGGCGACCTGGACGAGCGCCTCGACGGCAGCACCTTCGCGCTTGCTGCAGCCCACCGCGAGTTCGACGTACTCGAGCGCGAACAGTCAAACACTGACGGAACTGGCGAAAATGCTGATGTCGGCGTCGACGCTGACCGACTCGCCCGACTAGTAACCCATATCGAAACGACCATCGACGGACTCTACCGCGATCCCGAGGGGCCACTCGAGGGCATCGCTCGCTTCGAGGACGACCCGTGGCGCGTCGACGACCAGGCTGACGCCAAGATCTGGTCCGTGACGACGGCGTGGGGAGCACACGCCGCGGCCGAGATTGGGTCGCTGCTCGCCGCACACGACCACGAGGCCGCCTCGCGATTCGACGAGCGGGCGCGGGAGCTACTTGCACTCGTCGAACCGGGCGGACAGCTCCGACGCGATGGTGAGTACCTTCCCGAGCAGTTCTTCGACGACGGGACGGCCGATAGCGCGACGCCGCTTGGTTGGCCGCACGCACTGCGACTCGCGACGGCGGCGGAGCTAGCGACGGTCGAGCAGGAGCCGGCGTCAGCGATGAACTCGGATCGCGCGCCGGTGCAGGACTGACAGGGTCTCGGTTTCGTGTTTTCGGTGACTCGCTGCTGATCGGTCGGCAGACGATTCGAACAAAGAGCGCTTCGTCTTGCGGTTTTTCGAAGTGAATCTCGGCTCGTCGATCCGCCCCGTTACGGCGCTGTCGCCGGCTTGGACTCCGGATCGCGACCGAGGATTTCCGCGCCGGTTTCGACGTCGAACAGGTGGATGTCCGACTCGTCGAAGGTGATCGAAACCGTCTCACCGGCGTCGAGATCGACGTCGGATGGCACGCGAGCGATGAACTCCGGGCCGACGTCGAGATGGAGGAAGTTGTCCGACCCGACCGGTTCGACGACATCGACCCCAGCCGAGATCGTGTTCGCTGGCTGGCCGCGTGCGATTTCGACGTTCTCCGGTCGAATGCCAAGCGTGTAGCTGTCCATGCCGAGTGCCGCGTCGTTCGCGGTGGCGTACGCTGCGGACAGCGTGAACGAGAAGTCGCCGTCGGCGTCGGTTAGCTGGAGTCCGTCGCTGACCTGGTCGACGGTGACGTCGATGAAGTTCATCGACGGCGAGCCGATAAAGCCGCCGACGAACTTGTTCGTGGGGTTCTCGTAGACGTCGGTCGGTGCGCCCTGCTGTTGGAGTTCGCCGTCGTTCAGGATGACGATGCGATCGCCCATCGTCATCGCCTCGTGCTGGTCGTGCGTGACGTAGACCGCCGTAATGCCGAGTTCGTCCTGCAGGCGCTGGATCTCGGCCCGCATGGTCGTTCGGAGTTTGGCATCCAGATTACTCAGCGGCTCGTCGAACAGGAACAGGTCGGGCTCTCTGACGATTGCGCGCCCGAGTGCGACGCGCTGTTTCTGTCCACCCGAGAGCTCGTCGGGTTTGTCCTCGAGTAGGTTCTCGATATCCATCATCTCGGCGGTCTCGACGACGCGCCGTTCGCGCTCGTCCGCGTCGAGGTCGGTGCTCATCCGGAGCCCGAACGCCATGTTCTCGAAGACGCTCTTGTGCGGGTACAGCGCGTAGTTCTGGAACACCATCGCGACGTCCCGGTTCTTAGCATGCACGTCGGTGACGTCCTCGTCGCCGATCTCGATCCGACCGCTGGTCGGCTCCTCGAGTCCGGCCAGCATTCGAAGTGTCGTTGTCTTCCCACAGCCGGAGGGACCGACGACGGTGACGAACTCGCCGTCCTCGATTTCGAGGTTCAGATCGTCGACCGCGACGACCGTTCCAACGTCGTATTCCTTTCGGAGCGATTCGACCCTGACACGTGCCATTTCCGTGTTCGTTCGGTGAGCGAACATAAAGTCCTTTCCCAAAATCAGAGATGTTAGAAGAAATATTACACCACTAATTACAGTTCGATGGGTTGTGAGCTGGACTGAGTCGCTGTGTTCATCCGTCTCCGTTTCCGACGAGTAGCCAATTCGCGCGTACGAAACGGGCGCATGCGGGTCGCTTTCGGTCGGCAACCCGGGATACGGGATCCTAACAATTAAATATATGAAGATATAATTCATCACTGTTTCCACCATGCCAATGCAACGCAGGCAAGTCCTCGCGGGGATCGGGGGGGCCACGATGCTGACGGTCGCAGGATGTCTCGGCGACGAAGACCAGGGAACGACGCTCTGGAACGAGTTCGAAGATGCCGAGGAGGAGACGCTCGAAGAGCATCTCGAAGCGTTCAACGAGGGTCGCGAGAACGAGATCAGCGCGGACAACATCGCCGACATGGAAGACCAGCTCGAGACGGCGATTCCAGCCGGCGACGGGCCGGCGACGTTCGCATGGGCCCACGACTGGCTCGGGCGCTACCACGACCAGGAGTTCGGCTACGACGCGAGTGGCGACCTGAATATCGACCTCGAGAGCGAGTATACCGCTGACGCCGTCGAGGCGGTCCAGTGGGATGGCCACACCTACGGCCTCCCCTTCGCATCCGAGACGGTGACGCTCATGTACAATCCGGACCTGGTCGACGAGCCGCCGGAGACACTCGAGGAGATGGTCGAGATCATGGACGATTACCACGATCCTGCCAACAACCAGTGGGGACTCTCGTACCCGCCGGTCGATCCGTACTTCGTGAGCGGCTTCCTGCACGCCTTCGGCGGTCGAATCTTCCACGAGGACACCGGCGAGCTCGGTATCGAAGACGACGAGTTCATCGAGGGTCTCGAACTGCTCCAGGATAACCTCTGGGAGTACGTGCCGTCTGATCCGGAATACGGGTCACAGATGGCTCCGTTCAACGACGGCAACGCGCCGTTCGCGATCAACGGACCGTGGCAGGTCGGTGGCTTCCGTGACGCCGGTGTCGACGCGACGCTCGCGCCGCTGCCGGACGTCGACGGCGGTTCGCCGACGCCCTACACGGGCATTCAGGTCTGGTACTTCACCTCGGGGCTCGACGGCGCAGACGAGGAGACACTCGAGACGACCATCGACTGGGCGGAGTGGTACACGACCAACGAGGACGTGATCGTCGACAACGCCGAACGACACGGCCTGATTCCGGTCCACCAGGAGTACGCAGAGAGCGCGGACCTCGGTGAGGACGTCGAGACCTTCGTCGAGACCGTCGAGATGGGGACGCCGATGCCGGCCGACCCACGGATGGACCTCGTGTTCACGCCACTTGAGGAGGCACTCGAGCGCGTGTTCAACGAGAGCGAAGAGCCGGCCGAAGCGATGGAAGCGGCAGCCGAAGAGATCCGCGGTCGCTGGGACTAACCGTCGTCGGTCCCAGCTGTAGTTAGTACCTTCACGCCATGTCTACGTCATTCCTCGATCGCGTGTCTGCGGAGAGTCAGCGGTTGCTCCCGTTCGATACGCGCAACCTCAACCTGTTTGGGCTCTTGCTCGTCGCACCGGGTGCGGTGTTGTTCCTGTCGTTCATGCTGTTCCCGATCGCGTTTCTGGTCTATCTCTCGATGACCGACGCGACCCACGCAGGAACCGTCATCGGTGGCGACACGAACTTCGTCGGGTTCGACAACTACGTCGACCTCTTTACCGATAGTCAGTTCTGGACGTCCTTCGGGATAACCTGGCTGTTCCTGGCAGTGAGCCTGGTAATCAAGATCGTCGTCGGACTCGGCCTCGCGATGTTGTTGACGCATGCTCGCGTCGTCGGGAAGCGATACATGCGAGCGATTGTCATCATCCCGATGGGGCTCCCGGCGATTTTCATCATCACCGTCTGGCGCGGGATGTTCAGCGGTGCCAGATTCGGTCCGTTCAACGAACTGTTAGCGACGTACAACAGCGCCGTCACGACGCTTGCGGGCGTCGTCGACCAGGCGCTATTCTTCGTCGCCGTGTCGGTGCCGGAATTTCTGCTCGTGGACATGCCAGTGAGCTGGCTCAGCGGTCGCTGGAGTGCATTTATGGCGTACGTCACGACGGAGGTCTGGCTGGCGTATCCGTTCATGGTGATCATCATCGTGAGTGCGCTGCAGGACGTTCCGATGGAGCTACACGACGCAGCCAAGGTCGACGGTGCGGGGTACCTCCACCGGTTCGTTCACGTGACGCTTCCAGCGGTCAAGCGGCCGGTCATGTTCGCATCGATCCTGACCGCCGCGACCTCGTTCCAGCAGTTCCTCATCCCGTGGATCTTCAACTCGGGTGGTCCGTCACGCCAGAACGAGTTGCTTATCGTCTACGGTTATCGAGAGGCAATCGAACTCAATCAGTACGCCTACGCGTCTGCAATCATGGTCACCGCAATCGCATTCGTCGGTCTGTTCATGTGGCTCGCCGTCAGAAAGGGTAACCTCGCGGAGGGGGTGGATTCCGCATGATCGCGGTTGTCGCCCTCCTCGCGAACGTCATCGGCATGCTCACGACCTGGGTACACCAGAAGGTGACATGGCCGATGCGGGTCGCCAGAACGACCAGACTGACGCTCGAGCAGGTCCGAACCGGAAAGCGAAGCGTTCGCGACCTCGCCAAGACAGTGGCCGGGACCGCTGGTGCGATTGCCGTCCTCGTCGTGCTCATGTTCCCGATCTACTGGATCTTCACGGCCTCGCTCTCCGAGGGTGCGGGACTGATGAGCACCGAGGGCGTCTTCGCGGATCCGTCGACGTACAATCTCGATGCCTACCGCTGGGTGCTGTTCGAGTCGTCCTTCACGGACGCGCTGCTCAACAGCCTAATCGTCGTCTTCGTGACCGTCTCGGTCTCGATGTCGGTCGTTGTCCCCGGCGCGTACGCACTCTCACGCCACGAGTTCCGCGGCCGGAAGAAGATCCTCTACGGCTACGTCCTGTTCACGCAGGTCGGTGCGGGGCTGTCGATTGCGACGCTCATCGCACTCTACGTGTTGTTCGTCAACTTCGGCCTGAGTAACAACCTGCTCGTGCTCGGGTTGTTCTACGCCGCAGGCGCAATTCCGTTCAACACGTGGCTACTCAAGACGTTCATGGACAACATTCCGGTCTCCTACGAGGAGGCTGCCGTCATCGACGGTGCGGGGCGCTGGGAGGTCATCCGCGAGGTGATCCTGCCGCTCTCGAAGCCCGGGATCGCCGTCGTGCTGGTCTTTACCTTCCTCGCGGGTTGGAACGAGTTCATTGTCGCACGAACGCTACTCAGTCCCGAGAACTACACGCTCTCGGTCGAACTCTACGCGCTCGCAACGGCCGGTCAGTACGACACGCCGTGGACTCAGTTCTCGGCGTTCGCGATCCTGTTCGCGATGCCCGTCGCACTGATCTACTTCTTCGCCCAGAGCTACGTCGAGAGCGGACTCTCCTTTGGCGGGATGGAAGGCTAACGGCTGCAATCCGCCGCTCGAGTCACGTTTTTATCGACTTACACAACATCTCCAGGAACCAACAACCCGCCAGCAGCGCTACTCAATACCCGGTCCCGTGGACTCGAGTACCACCGCCGAATCGACAGTCACTGTTCGCTCCCATTCAGATCCGTCTCCGCCGCTCTCGTTGACCACCTGCTCGCCAGAGAGCAGATCCGGTCCCGAAACGCGCTCGTTCACCCGCACCGTCGTCGGCTCCGGGCTGAAATTGAGGACGACGAGGACGCGCTCTGGTCCGTCCTCGGCGTCCGCTTGATCCGCCTGCACCGCCCGATCCGCCGTCGATGCGTCACGCGCGTACGCAACTGCATACTTCGTCGACGCTTCGTAGGCCACCCGCTCGAGTGCCGCCGCACGCTGGAGCGCCGGCACTGACTGACGAAGATCCAGGAGTTGGTGGTAGTACTCGAGTAGCGCCGCATCGAACGAACCCCAGTTCATGGGTTCGCGGCGCTCGGTGAGACCGGTTTCCTGACCGTAGTAGAGCATCGGCGAGCCGGGAAGTGTGAAGGTCGCGGCGGCAGCGGCCTGCTGTGCGCCGCGTCCGTGTTCGGCGAGGAAGCGGTCGGTGTCGTGGTTTTCGACGTAAAGGAGCCACTCCGAGTCGGGGTGTGCGCCGCGACGTGCTCGTTCCGCGACGGCGTCGAGGATGGCGCTGGCGCCGTCGCTGGCGTCGACGGACATGTCGGAGAAGGTGTCGGCGACGGCGTCTTCGGTGTCTGTGTCGCTGTTTTCTGTTTCTGCGTCCGCTTCTTCGTTTTCCCCTTCTCTTCGCCATTCCCCCTCAACTCGATCAGCGTCGTCGGCCTCATCTCGAGATACAGCCGCCGTGGCAACCGACTCGAGTGTATCGTGCAGCACGTCGTCGTGATGCATGTGGAATCGGCCGCCGCCCATCTCGACGTCCGACGGGATGGTTTCATCGAGCAGGAAGAACTCCGCGTCGTACCGGCGCAGTCGGTCGGAAACCTCCGTCCAGAAGCCAAGCGGGACGCCCCAGGCGACGTCCGTGCGGAAGCCGTCGACCAGCGGGGCCCAGAAGTCGATCACCTCGAGTAAGTACGCGCGCATGGCTGGGTTGCTGTGATCGAGATTCGGGATCCCCTCCCAGCCGAAGTAGGTGTCCGCGTTTCGCTCCTCGAAGTCCTCCCAGCGGTACCAGTCGCGGTAGCGCTCGTGCCCTGGATGGGAGTCGTCGACGGCGGCCTGATAGAACGGATGCGTATCCCCGGTGTGGTTGATCACCAAGTCGAAAACGACCCGGATGTCGTGGTCGTGGCAGGTCTCGACCAGCGCCTCGAAATCGGCCATCGAACCCAGATCAGAGTCAACGCTGAGGTAATCGTCCGTGTGATAGCCGTGGGGTCCGCCCTGACTATCCGGCGTGCCGAAGCCGCGGTCCGTCTCGAGCATCGGTGTGAGCCAGAGCACGTCGATACCGAGGTCGGCGAGGTGGTCGACCCGATCCGCGATCGTCTCGAAGGTCGGGTCGTCCTGGTCCGGGAACCGACGCGTGAACATTTCGTAGACGATCGCGTCTTCGACCCAGGACGGGGGTTCGAAGGGGCGCTCGGGTTGGACACGGTCAGCGCCGGGTGCTGAATCGAGTTCCACTGCGTCAGGAATCGAATATCGGCCGTCGTCGGTAACCGCAACCGCGTAAACGCGGACGGGGTACTCGAGTTCCCGCTCGACGAGTTCGTCTGTGCGAATCCCGTTCTGTTCGTCCAACTCGAGTGCGCTCCGATCGTCGACGTAGTATTCGACGGTCAGGTCTGTTTGGGTTCCGTCCTCGTCGTCCACTGCAGCGTCGCTTCCCGCCAGTTTCGCCGTCGCGTCAAACTGTATTCGATCCGGGTCTTGATCCTGTACCTGGTCCCGATCCTGATTCGGGTCCCGATCCGCGTCAACGGTTGCCTCGAGTCGGACCTGCGGACGCGGCCGTTCGCCCCCGCCCCCGTCGTCCTGCTTCGGAAACGCACGAACTGTGAGT
The DNA here is from genome assembly GCF_001861355.1 of Natrialba sp. SSL1. Lineage (GTDB taxonomy): Archaea > Halobacteriota > Halobacteria > Halobacteriales > Natrialbaceae > Natrialba. The sequence goes on along the minus strand of NZ_MASN01000052.1, from coordinate 26,974 downwards.
TCGTGCTTGCCGTCGGAAGCCTCGAGAACGAGCCTGTACTCGCCGGGAACGTCGGGGACGAACTCCGCGATTGGTGCGTCGGTGGGGGTAGCAGTCGAACCCTCTGGCGCGTCTGCGACGTGCCAGGCATAGTCGCCGTCGGGATTTCGGTCGAGATTCCACGGCGCGAGTTCGTCGCGCGTCTCCATCTCGTGCCCGTTCGGGTTGATCAGTCCCTCGCCGACGGTGACGAAACGCGGCGGGCCGGGATGGTGGGAACCGTCGCCGCTTTCGAGCCTGTCGGTGTGTTCGCGAGCCATACCTCCGATACGCGCGGCGGTTGTATAGTTATGGTGTACTATTACATCACGATTCGTCGAAGAGTTCTTCACCGTCGACCATACGCTCCGACACAGCGTCCATATCGAGTGTGACGCCCAGTCCCGGCTCCTCCGGCACCTCGATGTAGCCGTCTTCGATCACGTCCTCCTCAACTACGTCCGCCCACCAGCCCAGTTCGTAGGAGTGGTACTCGAGTGCCAGCGAGTTCGAGATCGAGGCGGCGACGTGGACGCCGCCCATGGTTGCAATCGGAGAGGCGACGTTGTGCATGGCGACGGGCATGTAGTAGAGATCCGCGAGGTCGGCGATCTTCTGTGTCTCGCGCATGCCGCCGACCTTCGGCATGTCGGGGGCGATAATATCGACAGCCTGTTCCTCGATGAGTCGGCGCTGGCCGTGGGTTCGGTAGACGTTCTCGCCGGCGGCGATCGGTGTCGACGTCTGGTGGGAAATCTCGCGCTGGACATCGTGGTTCTCCGGCGGGACGGGATCTTCGAGCCACCAGACGTCGTACTCCTCGAGCCGCCTGGCGAGGCGTTTTGCGCTGCCACCGGAGAACGTCCAGTGACAGTCGAAGGCCACGTCGGCTCGCGAGCCGACGCGCTCGGTGACAGCCTCGACGATGCTCGCTTTGTGCTCGATTTCGGGTTCGCGAAGGTGGCGGTTCGCGCGGTCCTTCTCGTGACCCGAGGGCACGTCGAGGTCGAATTTGAGGGCGTCGTACCCCAGTTCGTCTACGACGCGCTCGGCTTCGTCCGCGCAGGCGATCGGATCGGCTTCTTCTTCGGTGTGGCAGTCGCAGTAGACGCGGATATCGTCGCGGTACTTCCCACCCAACAACTGGTACGCCGGCACGTCGAGCACTTTGCCGGCCAGATCGTGAAGTGCGATTTCGATCCCCGAGATTGCCGTCACGGTGACACCGCCAATCGAGCCCTCACCAGACATCTTCTGGACGAGGTGCTCGGTGAGCCGGTCGATATCCAGCGGGTTTTCGCCACGGAGAAAGGGTGCCATGCGCTCGATGAGCTCCGGCGCGCCCGCACCCCAGTAGGCCTCGCCGGTGCCGACGATGCCCGCGTCGGTGTAGATTCGGACGAGCGTCCACGGAAAGTTGCCGTCGACCATCGTCGTCTGCACGTCGGTGATCTCGAGATCCCGATCGCCGCCACGCTCGCGCGTCACACCCATCGTCTCCGCCGAAAGTTCGCGCATCGTGTACTCAGCGTTCGGATCGCGAAGCTGCGAGTAATCGATTCCCATCGGGGCGTGTACACCGATGACGGGCATAATGCTGGGGGCACCAGCGCTCAGTTCGTTGGCACAGTCGCCTCGGAGACGACAAATCCGAAGCCGAATCCAAATCTGGACCCAGATCTGAATGGCAACACAAACGTAACCCAACCAAAACCGAAGTCTCAGCCAAAACCCTACTGGAACTCGACCGACTCGAGTACGTCCCGAATCTCGTCCTCGTCTGGCAACTCGGCAAAGCCACCAGCCTGTGCGAGCGCATCGGAGCCGCCGCCACCGCCGCCGAATTCGGCCGTCAGAGCGTCGATTACCGCGCTAGCCGAAATCGTCTCCTGTGCGTCTTCGGCTACACTCGCGACCGCGTACGGTGAGCCAGCCGAACCCGAAATGACGACGACGGCTGCCCGGTCACCTGCTTCGTCACGTGCGATTTCGCCCGCGTCGTTCGCGTCGATACCTGTGCTCTCGCCGCCTTCTCCACCGGCCGCGACGGCCAGCCACTCGAGTCCGTCCCGTTCGAACGAGTCGGCGGACTCGAGTTGGTGGTCGACCAGGTCGCGTTGGAGTGTCTGTACCTCGGCGGCGAGGTCGTCGCGTTCGTCCTGCAGGCGAGCCAGTTCGTCGCCGACCTCCTCGAGGGGAACGCCGAGTTCCTGGCGTGCGGTGAGTGCGACGGCCTTCTCCTCGCGCCGGCGGTCGATAGCCGTCGGGCCGACGCTGAACTCGACGCGCGTCATGCCTTCGCCGGGGTTCGATCGTCCGAGGACGGTGACGGGGCCGATTTCGCGCGTGTTTCGGACGTGCGTGCCGCCACAGGCGGCGATGTCCCAGGGCTCTGCCGAACCGTCGGTGCTCGTGGTGACGGTCGGCCCGGCAGACGATCTGTTTCGCGCACGTGTGCCGTTGCCGCCGTTTTCGTCCGCGCCGCCGATCGTGACGATGCGGACGCGGCCCTTCTGGAACGCGCCGTCCTCGGTGGCCTCGTTGAACGCGATATCTTCGCGCTCGCGTGCGTCGGCCACCGGGATGTCCTCCCAGGAAACAGGACGGGACTCCCAGACGGCTCTGTTCACGAGCGAGTCGAGTTCGAGCAGCGTCTCATCGTCGAGTTCACTGGTCGTCTCGAGGTCGACACGGACCTTCTCCTCGCCGATGTCGAAGCCGCCGTAGCCGAGGTCGTCGAGGAGCCGGCGGCCGGCTCCGTAGAGGGCGTGGCTGGCCGTGTGTGCACGCATGCAGTACATCCGGAACGACCAGTCGATCGAACAGAGGACGCGCTGGCCGGCCCGGAACGACGGCTCCGCGGCCAATACGTGAACCTGCTCACCGTCCTCGAGTTGGACGTCCTCGACTGCAGTCCCATCAATCGTCCCGCGGTCGGCCGGCTGGCCGCCGCTCTCGCCGTAGAAGTAGCTCGTCTCGAGCCAGACTCGTCGGCCGTCGATCGCCGTCACTTCGGTCTCGAACCGCGTGGCGTACGGCTCCGCTGCCGCCCGTTGCCCACTCATCGGTCTCACTCCGTCGCCTGGTACTAAAAAGCTGCTCGCCGATTGCGAGTGTTCCCTGCTCGGTCTCGATTCCGTTTGATCCCTCCGCTCTCACTCAGCCAGTTCGATATCGAGGTGCTCCTCGAGTGCATCGATCAGCCCGCCGCCGATGCCAGCCTGCGTTGCGCGGCCCTGTTCGACCGCGAGGAGATCCTTCTCGGGGACCTCGAGCTCGTCGGCGAGTTCGGAGCGCTGGAGGCCAGCCTCCTGCCGGGCCTCGGTGAGTTCGTCGCCGTAGTTCGAGACGAGGTACGGCAGCGGGTCGTCGTCGTAGTTCGTGCCGTCTTTCTCCCAGTGCTCGGAGTCGCCGTCCCAGACGGGGTTCGCCTTCGCGACGTTCTGGGCGGCCTTCTGCTTGCGGCTCGGCTCGTCCTGTGAGCGCGACCCGCCCGAGTCCTGCGAGGAGCGTCGGCGACTCGACGTTTGCTGGGTATCATCGTGGGGCGCACAGTCGGGGCAGACCTCGAGTTCCGCACCGGCGACGGACGCCAGCCGCAGGGAGTCGCTTTCGGCACCACAGAGTTCGCAGTTCGTCCCGCCACCGCCGCCGGACGAACCGGTCGAGTATTTAGCCATGGTATGCTTTGGCAATTGCGCCATTTGAAATCTCCGTTCCAATCGGTCCCGTGTGACCCCGCCGCAGACGCAAGCACAAAGGAAAGGGCTTTTATAATCACACTGGATACGATTGAGTGCAGACAAAGAACGAAAACGCGAGCGTGGGTAGCCAAGCCAGGCCAACGGCGCAGCGTTGAGGGCGCTGTCCCGTAGGGGTCCGCCGGTTCGAATCCGGTCCCACGCATCGCATGCGCGGTACATCGTACCGCGAAACGCGAGGCGGTTTCACCGCCGAGCAACACGATGCAGGTGATTTCCCTTCGTGGACATCACCCACGCATAATCCTTTCAGGAAACTACACCAAAGAGCGACAGTGCCAGTGTTGTAATTCGGGAATATCGCAACACCCACTCTCACTCGAGAGCACCGCTGCACGCAAAGTCGATACGCACTTCCTCGTTCCGTCCAACACTCACCTATAGACAATGGAGTACGTCTCGCGCGACCGTGTTACCCCACTCACTGCTGTCCTGAGCGTCGTCTCACTCATCGTCGTCTTTGCTGCCGCAGGCGGCCGCATTCCACAGTCGGCCGTCCCCGCTGCGCCTGGATGGGTACTCGAGTCCATTCCACATCTCAACGTCGTGATCAGCGCGACGGCGATCGCGACGATCGCGGTGGGGTGGCGAGCGATCCGCCGTGGTAACGTGGTTGCACACCGACGGGCGATGCTCGCTTCGTTCGCCCTCTTTGGGGCGTTTCTCACGTTCTACCTCTATCGATTGATCGCGACCGGTGGCCCGGATCCGTTCCCTGGCCCTGAGACGGTTTATCTCACCGTCTACCTGCCGGTTCTGGCGATCCACATCCTCCTCGCAGTCGTCTGTATTCCGCTCGTGTACTATGTGCTGTTGCTGGCGGTTTCGCGCCCGATTTCCGAGCTTCGACAGACGAGCCACGCTCGTATCGGACGAATCGCGGCGAGCCTCTGGCTGATTTCGTTTTCGCTGGGAATCGTGGTGTACGTGCTCGGTCACGTACTGTATTGAGCGATCCTGGTAGAACGATTCTGGGCGTCGACGGAGGAACGCTGTGAGTCCGGGGGCTACGAGATCAGCTCCTGGAAGAAGTCACTGAACAGTATCAGGAACAGTCCAGCGATGATGATCAGTAACAGGAACCCAAAGAAGATGATCGCTGCCTGTCGTCCCGTCAGATTGTGCCCCTCGAGGAACTCGTTTAAGTCCATAGTGAGGTGTTCACGCGTCTCTATGTTAAAATTAGCGCAGCGTTTTGATGACTGTCATATTTCGGCAACAGGCACGGCCGTAGCCGGCCGTAGCCGCCCGTAACCGCCAGCGATCCTAGTCGTCTGCCGACAGCTGCCGGCTGGCGAGTTGCGGTCGCTGGACGTCCCGGTCGGTTTCCTCGCCCTCGATATCGTAGGGGTACTCGCCGGTAACACAGCCCAGACAGAGGTCAAGGCGCTCTTTCCCGAGGACATCTGCGACGGCATCGGTCGAGAGGTACGCCAGGCTGTCGGCGCTGATCGCGTCCCGAATCTCGTCGGTCGACTTGTCCGAGGCGATCAGTTCTTCCCGAGTAGCCATGTCGATTCCCATGTAACACGGGGCGACGATTTCCGGCGCACCGATCCGGACGTGAACCTCTGCCGCACCGCAGTCTTTCAGGAGCTGGACGAGCTGCGTCGAGGTCGTCCCGCGGACGATCGAGTCGTCGATGACGGTGACGGTTTTCCCCTCGATCGTGGACTTGATCGGGTTGAGCTTCAGCCGGACGGCGCGTTCGCGCTCGTCTTGGGTCGGCATGATGAACGTCCGCCCGACGTAGCGGTTCTTCATCAGGCCTTCGGCGAATTCGACGCCGTCATCCTCCTCGGCTCGAATCTCACCGTCGGCGGTCGTCTCGGTCGCCGCGTCGGCGTAGCCCGAGGCGAACGCGCGCCCGGAGTCAGGCACCGGCATGACGACGTCCGTCTCGACGCCGCTTTCCTCCCAGAGCTTGCGCCCGAGGTTCCGGCGCGCCTCGTAGACGAGCGTCTCGTCGATGACGCTGTCCGGGCGCGCGAAGTAGACGTGCTCGAAGAAGCAATGGGCCGTGTTATCCTTCTCGACGAGCTGGTAGGAGTCGAAGCCGTCGCCGTCTTCCTGCAGGACGACGAGTTCGCCCGGCCGAACGTCACGGACCAGTTCGCCGTCGAGCGTGTCGATCGCAGCCGACTCGGAGGCGAGGATGTAGCCGTCCTCGAGTTCGCCGATACAGAGCGGCCGGTTCCCCTGTGGGTCGCGGACGCCGAGGACGGTGTCGTCGTGGCTGATCGTCAGCGCGTAGGAGCCGTGGATGCGCCCCATCGTGCGTTTGACGGCGCGCACGAGGTCTTCTTCCAGGAGGTTGCGCGCGAGGTCGTGTGCGATGACCTCGGTGTCGCCGTCGCTCGTGAACGCGTGGCCGAGGGCGGCCAACTCGTCCCGGATCTCGTCGGCGTTGACGAGGTTGCCGTTGTGCGAGAGGCCGAGCGAGCCGCTCTTGAACGAGACGGAGAAGGGCTGTGCACACGAGGAGTCGACGGAACCGGCGGTCGGATAGCGGACGTGGCCGATCCCGGCCGAGCCGGCGAGTGGATCGAGGTCGCCCTCGCCGAAGACATCGCCGACGAGGCCCATGTCGACGTGGCTGTGCTGCTGGAAGCCGTCGTGCGTGACGATTCCGGCGGACTCCTGGCCGCGGTGCTGGAGTGCGTAGAGCGCGTAGTACAACGGTCGTGCCGCGTCTCGACCGTCCAGTGAGACGCCGACGACGCCGCACTTTTCGGTCATTCCTGTTCGCCGGGGAGTTTCGCCCCGCCCATCAGTCATGCTCGTCCATAGGTGCCCGCCCGGATAAAAATCCCCGTGTTTGTGCGCTCCAGAGACGGTTCATCACACAATATTATACACGAATGTGCATATAGTCGAACAGACCGCTACCTGTACTCGTCGAGATCGACCGTCGCCGACGAAATCGACTCACTCCCCGAGCGAACGTCGACCGTCAACACGTCCTGGTCCTGATGAATCCAGCTCCAGTGCACCTCGATCGCTGCCGTCCCACCGGACTCGAGTGCCACCGCCTCGATCGGCGCGCTCTTTTCGGGATCGTCGTCGAACGTGAGCCCTGCACGGTCGACCGTCAGCGGCTCAGTACCGCGGTTTTCGACGGTGACGACGAACGATTCGACGGCGTGTTTCGTCTGGGCGGACTCGAGTACGAGTTTGACATCGACGATCTCACCTGTCTGTGCAGCCGGGTCAGACCCTCGGTTGGGTTTCGATGGAGACTCCGACGAGCTGTCTGGTTCCGGCGATCCGTCTGTTTCCGCTGACCCGTCCGCTCCGCGGTGGCGCGCGATTACGCGATCCGGTACGTCTTCGAGGTCGAGTTCGACCCAGCGCATTCGGGTGGTGTCGTACTGTCGAACCATCCCGTCGCTGGCACCCGCCTCATCCCAGCCGGAGTACTGCCGTTCGTGACGCCGGTTTGCCATTACTCGATACGTTGTCGGTGGCCGCTTAAATCTACGGTCGAGTGTACTCGAGTACACCCCATTCGAGAATTCCTGCCCTGGCACACACCGCGCTGAGCACAGCCCTGCCTGCTACGAGCGAGGTGCACTGGAACGGACGATTCCGTAGAGTCCGAGTCCGATCAGCAGGGTGGTTGCGAGGAGGAACGGCCAGTTGCCCTGTTCTGCCGTGCCGTCGGACAGCCGACCGGCTGTAAACGCCAGCACGACGCCACAGCAGTAGACGAATCCGAGCCTGATAGCAGTCGGGTTCGGGGTTCCTGTTGACATGGAAGAATGTATGAAGAGGTAATATATGTTTGTATGCACGCCTGTATCTGCGCCGACACGCGCCAGCGGGTAGCCGATGGCACAGTATTCAAGCGTACTGACTCGAATGCGATGCGTATACTATGCGACTCGAGGAGTACTGGGGCGTCGGCCCGAAGACGAGGGAGACACTTGTGTCGGAGCTGGGACGGGACCGCGCGATCCGGGCGATCGAGAGCGGCGACGTTCGCGAACTCGCGACAGCCGGCCTCGCTCGCGGCAGAGCAACGCGCATCCTGCGGCGGGCGACCGGCGGCGACGGAATCGACATGCTGGCGACGAGCGACGCACGCGCGGCGTACAAAGATCTACTCGATCTGGCGGTCGAGCACGCGGTCACGCAGCGCGCGGCCGACCGAATCCGCGTGCTCACGCCGCTGACCAGCCGCGAGGAGATGGAATCGCGACTCGACGACGTGCTCGCAGCCCGCGACGCCTGGGCGGCACTCGAGAAGGCAGACCGCGAGGCCGTCCTCGAAGCCTACGAGCGCTACGACGAGCGCGACGAGAGCGAACGCGCCGCCGTCGAAACCGCGCTCGCTCTGCTCGAGGCCGGGGTCGACTCCGGCCCGTTCGAAACCGTCGCCGAACTCGAGCGCGACACGCTCGCAACCGCCGCCGACGCGCTCTCCGCGTTCGCGGACGACGGCGGCCAGGGTCGACTCGTCCGCGGTGCCGACGACGAACTCGACCGCCTGCGCGACGCCCTCGGTACTGTCGAGGACATGGACGCGAACGCACTCGAGTTGATCGAGGAGTTGCGGGACGACGGCGTCCGCGACGTGGGGCAGTTCCGCGAGGCGTTCGAGGATCACCTGCTCTCGGAGACGGCGGTGACGGTCGACCAGGTTCGCGAGGCGATGCCGACGGACGCGACCGACGCGACGGATTTCGTGGGGAGTACGCTCCGGACCTTGCGCGGCGATCTCACGGCGGCGATCGACGAACGCGAAGAGCAGGTCGCTGGGGAGTTGCGGGCTGAACTCGAGGGCGCTCGCGCCGCCATCAACCAGGCGGTCGCGGCGGTCGACGACATCGCGTTACACCTCTCGCTCGCGCGCTTCGCGCTCGCGTACGACTGTACTCGGCCGACGTTCGTCGAGGGCGAGTCGGCTGCGGTGTCGGTCGTCGAGGCGCGGAATCTGACGCTCGCCTCGCCGGCGACCGACTCGGGTGTCGACCAGCGCGATGGTGGTCGGAGTGAGAGTGGCGACCAGGTCCAGCCGATCACCTACGCACTGGGTGCGCACGGGCTCACTGAGGCGGATGCGATCTCCGGCCGAGACGGGATCGGTACCGACGTTGGCACTGGTATCAGCGTCGGCAGCGGAACCGGCGCCGGCACCGGCACCGATACCAATGACGACGCCAGCGCAAACGCAGTTCCCGGACGGGAACGTGTCTCCGTCCTCACCGGCGCGAACAGCGGCGGGAAAACCACCCTCCTCGAGACGCTCTGTCAGGTCGTCCTGCTCGCCTCGATGGGGCTGCCCGTCCCCGCCGAGCGCGCCGAGGTGACGCCCGTCGACTCGCTCGTGTTCCACCGTCGCCACGCCAGTTTCAACGCGGGGGTACTCGAGTCCACCCTGCGCTCGGTCGTGCCGCCGCTGTCCTCGGATGGCCGGACGCTAATGTTAGTCGACGAGTTCGAGGCGATCACGGAGCCGGGAAGTGCGGCCGATCTGTTGCACGGACTCGTGACGCTGACCGTCGATCGCGACGCGCTCGGCGTCTTCGTCACGCACCTCGCAGACGATCTGGAGCCGCTGCCGCCCGAGGCTCGCGTGGACGGCATTTTCGCCGAGGGACTGAGTCCGGAACTCGAGTTGCTCGTGGATTACCAGCCGCGGTTCGACACGGTGGGGCGGTCGACGCCGGAGTTCATCGTCTCGCGACTGGTGGCGAACGCGGACGACCGGGCCGAGCGTTCGGGCTTCGAGACGCTCGGTGAGGCGGTCGGCAACGACGTGGTCCAGCGGACGTTGGCGGACGCTCGCTGGAGCGGCTGAGTCGATGGGTGGCTACGACCAGTCTGGGCCTCGGTCGTCGTCTTGCTCGTCGTCGGTTCGGTCGTCGTACGGCGGGAGGGAGTCGAAGGATGTCTCGTCGAACCAGCCGCGAAGCTCCGGCGGGAATCGATCCCCCTTCGGGAGTGAGGTCGGCTGGACCGACGGTTCGCCGGCGGGTTCGGACCGGTCCGTCTCCGCCGACCCGGGAGTCGTCCCCGTGTAGGTGTAGACGACGCCCGCGTACTCCTCGCAGACGCGTGCCTCGAGATACACCTTCGCGGCTCGCTGTGAGAGGACTCCCATCTCGAGTACGTCCGAGAGAGTCGTCTTGGTCGCGCGAAACCACGTTCTGACGAAGTCGTCGGTCTGGTCAGTTCCGATGAGCGCACCACGCCCGTCCTCGTGGCCGTCACCCCATTCGAGCCAGCAGACGTAGTAGGGTGTGACCTCGTAGCCGGCACTGGGTTCGACGAGAAACAGCATCTCGTGGACGCAGGGATCGAGGTGGTCGGTGAGGATGCGGTCGCGGGCGATCGAGTCGGCGAGCAGGCTCGCGGAGACGGTGCCGTCGGCGAGCGGTGTGTCGGCGGTGATTTCGGCCGCGAGCGAGGGGTCGGTGCCGCCCCAGTGGCTGTATCGCAGGTCGTAGAGCCCGTCCGGCCGGCGGTAGCCGACGAGTGCTCTATGTCCCACGCGTTCCCTCCAGGTCGCCCGTGATTGCTGCAGTTCCGCTCCTGTCCCTGAGGGAGTTCGCGCTCGGTGGTCGTCGGTGTCTCCGGTGTCTGTCGTCGCTGAGTCGGTTACTCGGTGTCGGTGGCAGCGTCGGTATCGGCATCGACATTGTCGACTCTGGTTGCCTTTCGGTATTTGAACCTCAGGACCGGAGAGCGATGTGCCAACGGACGAACAAGAGCAGCGGGTCAATCGACGAGCGGGAGCAGCCGGACCAGTGGACGAGCAGGTACAGCCGGACCAGTCGACGAACGGGAGCAGACGGATCAGTCGACAAGTGAGACCTGGTGTCTCCAACCGGGGCCCGTCAGTGAGGCGAGTGACGCCGCGCGTTACTCGGTAACTCCTGCAGACAGTTCCGGCAGAACGTATAGAAGAAGTCGTTTTCCGCCGAACAGTACGGGCACGCACCCTGTACCGTCGATTTACCGGAGGCCGTTGTCTCTCGCATACACATCGCTCCGCCCGTCCCGGGAAAAAGACTGGCTCCGGCATGCGAAGGCACCGTCACTAGCAGGGTAGGAGATACCGACCACCAGCTCTTCTCGAGTCCTTCTCGAATCTCCCCGCGTCACCGTACCGAGTTCACGTCGGTTCGCCGGCGACGCGTCGAAACACCGAACTGGCTCGCCCCCTTCTCTCGAACTGAAACCGAATGGATACGGACCGCTCGTACGACGCGATCCTCTTCGACAACGACGGCGTGTTGACCACCCCGACGGACCGAGAGGTCCTCCTCGAGGCCATGACCGAGGCGTTCGCGACCGTCGGCGTCTCGAACCCGCCCCGAGCAGCCATCGAGACCCTTCTCAGCCCGGATGTCGACTCGCTCCGGACGATCGCGGCCGAGCACGGCGTCGAACCGCAGACGCTCTGGACCGCCCGCGAGGAGGCCGCCATCGCCGCCCAGCGCGCCGAACTCACCGCCGGCCGCAAACGGTGCTACGACGACACGGCCGCACTCGAGTCCCTTCCCCAGCCGACAGCGATCGTGAGCAACAACCAGCACGAGACGATCGGGAACATTCTGGACGAACTGGACCTCCCGCCGTTCGAGGTCTGGTACGGGCGGGAACCGACACTCGAGGGGATCAACCGCAAGAAGCCGCGGCCGTACTATCTCGAGCAGGCGATCGACGAACTGGGTGCGACGGAGCCGCTCTACGTGGGTGACAGCTACGTCGATGTTGCGGCCGCGGATGCGCTCGGTATCGATGTCGCCTTTATTCGGCGGGAGCATCGCGAGGGCTACTCCCTCGACGGTCCCGCTCGACCGACGTTCGAAATCGAGTCCCTGCGAGCGCTGTCACGACAATAGCGACTTAGCTCGACGCCGCAACCCGCGCCTCGGCACGCTCCTTGATCGCCTCGTTCATCGACCGAAAGCCGCGCTCGAGGCGATCTTGGTTGGCGAGCAGCGGAACGAGCGCGCCGCGGAACGTTTCTCGCTGCAGAAATCTCGTTCGCTCGGCTCTGTCGATCGGCTCTAACCGGAATTCGTGGTAGCCGTCGAACGCGAAAGGGACAACCAGCCGACCGAACCAGGCCAGCCGTCGCTGGTCCTCGAATGCGACGACCTCCGGTTTAAACGTCATTCCACGGCCGCCGGGCGGCTGGATTCGAACCCGTAACTGCTCTCCCTCCGCCGGTGTCCCCTCGATCGACTGCACGAACGGGTTCCACTCCGGGTAGCGCTCGAACTCGAGTAGTACGTCCCAGACGACATCGGGCGGAGCGTTGATTTCCTCGAAGACCTCGATCTGTTTCATGTGTTATGTGAACGCGCCGAATGGGTATGATCGTCACGGTCAGTCGAGTCCGCGAGCGGGTCGCAACCGCTGCCACCGGAACGCGCTGGCCCGAGCTATTTCCCCGCGGTCGGTGACCTCCTGCTATGACGAACGTTGCGATCACCGGTGCATCTGGACGGGTCGGCAGGGAAACCATCGAGGCATTTGCGGACCGCGAGGAAACGCTCACGCTCTTCTCGCACAGCGAAACCGAGGACCTCGAGACGACTCCAATCGAGATCGGCAACCGCGAGGAAGTCACGGACGCACTCGACGGACAGGATATCGTCGTCCACCTCGCAGCTAATCCCGACCCGCGCGCCGAGTGGGACGCGGTGAGCGAGCCGAACATCGAAGGCGTCTACAACGTCTACGCGGCCGCGGTCGAGCACGACCTCCAGCGCGTCATCTTCGCGAGTTCGAACCACGCGGTCAACATGGGAAACACCGTCTCACCCACCCGTCCGGAGTCGACCGTCGGCACGCCGACCGCCGTCCGTCCGGACGATTCGATGGACCCGGACACGTACTACGGCGTCACCAAAGTCTTCGGCGAGGCGATGGGCTCCTACTACGCCACACGACACGGGCTCGACGTAATCAACCTCCGAATCGGCTGGCTGCTCTCACGCGAGGAACTGGCAGCCGAAATCGCCGATCGCGACGGTGCCGGCGAACGCTACGCCCGCGCGATGTGGCTCAGTCCCGACGACTGCCAGCGACTCATGGAGGCTGCTGTGACGAGTTCGCTCCCGAACACACCGTTTACCGCCCACGGCATCTCGAACAACTCGGAGCGATTCCTCTCGCTCACCGAAACCATGCTCGGGCTCGAGTACCAACCCCAGGACGATTCGGCGCGGGTACTCGAGTAGTCCCCGTTCGCAGACCCTGATTGTAGCGTGTCGGATTCTGTGCGGACGGGATGTCACACGTACGTTTTTATAGGAATACGTGAAAGATCAGAATCGATACGAATGGGGGAGACTGACGGGTCGTTGGCGCGATTCGTAGACTACGGACTCGCCGTGCTCGTGCTGGGTGTTGCAGCCGTGGTGTTTACGGATATTCCGCGACCGTATCCGGTGTGGCTGAGCGCTGGCTCCGTCCCCGTTCCCGTTTCGGTCGAACTCGTCGCCGCTGGCTCGCTTGGCCTCGTGGTGTTACACCGCTTGCAAACGGCCGAGATGCGGGGTGTAACGCCGATCACCGTCTTACTGGGAACGCTGACGCTGTTTCTTGCCGTGTTGGCGACGTATCTCCGGTGGGTGGGGGCCGGCGAGGGAAGCGGTGTGATCGTCATCGTGGCGTTCACCCTGATCTGTGGGGTGGTCCTCGCGGGAGTCGTGCTGGCTGAGGCGCTCGTTCGTGCTGGCCGATACTGGCAGCAACAGCGAGGACAGTCGGTATCTCCGCGGTGAGGCGCTACACGAATGGAGCCGATACTCGCACTTTCAGAACGCGGTTCAGGAGTCCGTCGAGTCGTCGCTGGGATCGAAAGACCGAATATCGGAACGTTTCTACTAGGCCGTATGTCCACGAAAGTGTCCGAGTCGACGGGCTACGTGCCGAACCTGCAGATGTCGGCGTTCGGCTACGTGATGGCGGTGGCGATCGCACTACTGCTTTTGCCGGCGCTCCCCGTCATCGCTGTCGTCTGGCTTCTCTGGCGTGCCTTCGTCGCCGAGGACCCGCCGGAGTCGAGTTACGAACGCTGGCGAACCGAGACGGCGAACCGAGAACGAGACCGCGAGCCCAACTCGCCGAACGGCGCCTGATCGCGACGGACTGGCTCTTTCTGCCCGCCGAATCACTGGTTTGCAGACGAGACGAGCGCAGCCGGCGGCCCGCCGGCCAGTTCGTCCCGGCCGTGTGGTGCCTCGAAGTCGAGGTCGGGTCCGCGGGCGACGATCCGGTGTGGGTTCACGTCCGGATGGGTCGTGTAGTAGTGTTCCGTGATGTGGTCCATGTCTACTGTCTCGGCAACACCCGATGCCCCTGACTGGTCGGTGACGCCCGTCTGATAGAGGTCCCGGAGGTAGGGCCACAGATTGTCGAACTCGCGGATGTACTGGACGTTGCACATGAAGTGCGTGTGATAGACGTTGTCGAATCGGACCAGCGTCGTGAACATCGCGATATCGGCCTCGGTCAGCCGGTCGCCGGCGAGATAGCGCTGGTCTGCGAGCACGTCGTCCCAGTGGGTGAGTGCACCGAACAGTTCGTCGACCGCCTCGTCGTAGGGTTCCTGTTCGGTCGCGAAGCCGGCCCGGTAGACACCGTTGTTGATCGGTTCGTAGATGTCGTCGATGATCCGGTCGACCTCCGCCTGATCTCCGTCTGGATAGAGGTCGACTGTGTGCTCCGCGAACTCGTCGAACTCGGTGTCGAGCATCCGCATGATCTCTTCCGATTCGTTGTTGACGATGGTGTCTTCCTCGGTGTCCCAGAGGACCGGCACCGTTACACGGCAGGTCACGTCCGGATCGGCCCGAACGTATAGCTCGCGCAGGTAGTCGGCGTCGTGAACGTGATCCGGCGTACAGCCGTCCTTTTCGGGCGTAAACTGCCAGCCGCCCTCGCCGCGGTAGGGGTCGACCACCGACACCGAGATTGCGTCTTCGAGTCCCTTCAGCGCGCGCGTGACGAGCGTCCGGTGGGCCCAGGGACACGCGTAGGAGACGTAGAGGTGGTATCGGCCCGATTCGGGCTGAAAGCGGGCGTCAGGATCGTCCTGTACCCAGTCGCGGAACGTGGTTTCCTGACGCTCGAACGAGCCGTCGCCATCAGTCAACTCGTGTGCATCCGTCCGCCACTCGCCGTCGACGAGCATGTTCATGCCTGTTCGTAGTGCTTCGAGACGTAAAGCATACAGCCAGCGTGCCAACACCGTGCCAAGCGAATCGACAACACTTTGCCTGGCTTTCTGAAACGACCGTCGTGTGTTACGATGAATACTGATAGCAGTGACTCACCCGACGCGGATCCGAGTGAGTCATTCGTGCAGGGCGCTGACGACGGCGGACCACAGATCGAGTTCTACGGCGGTCGTGGTATGAGCGCGTTCCCTATCGCGTTCTTCATCGTCTGGGCGATCGCACAGACCGCACTCTGGCGCATCTCAGACACCGGTGGCCTCGTCGTCGGCATTCTGGTTGGATTGATTCTGGGCATGTTCTTCGCGCGCGGCAACTGGAAACACTACGCCAATACGATCTTCGAAGGCATGACCCAGCCCGTCGCCGTGACGGCCATCGTCGCCTGGATCTGGGCCGGCATGTTCGCCGAAGTGTTGCAGGACGGCGGCTTCGTCGACGGTCTCGTCTGGCTCGCCGACGTCGGCGGCATCGGCGCAACGCTATTCCCCGCCATCACCTTCGTCCTCGCTGCGCTGTTCACGACAGGAATCGGAACAGGGTATGGTGCAGCCATCGCGTTCGTCACCCTGTTCTTCCCCGCCGGCCTGTTGCTCGGCGCGGACCCCGTCCTCCTGTTCGGGGCGATCCTCTCGGGTGCGATCTTCGGCGACAATCTCGCACCCGTAAGCGACACCACCATTGTCAGCGCCGTCACACAAGACTCCGACATCGGTGGCGTCGTCGCCTCGCGGTTCAAGTACGTCATCGTCGCCGCAGTCATCGCGTTCGCCGGCTACCTCGTCGCCGGCCAGTTCATGACCGGCCTCGACATCGGCGGTAACGCCCAGCAACCGCTCGTCGAGGAGAGTAACCCCATCGGGCTGATCCACCTCATCTCGATGGGCGTCGTTATCGGCGCTGCCGTCGCCGGTCGTCACATCGTCGAAGCCATCTCGTGGGGCATCGTCGTCGCCGTCATCTCGAGTCTCACGCTCAACCTGATGACGGTCGGCGACATCGTCTCCTTCAACGCACCGGCGGACGCGCCGTTTGCAGAGCCACTCGAGTTCCTGCCGTTCCTGACGATCGTCGACGATCCCGACGCGGTCAGCGTCGGCGGGAGCCTCATCGAGGGGGCGTCGGGCTTCTTCGAGCTGGCGATTCTCGTCTTGCTGATCATCGCGGCGGCCCAGATTATGATTCGCGGCGGTGCCTTCCAGGCGATTCTGGACTGGTCGATCGAGAATCTGGCGACGAACGTTCGCAACGCCGAGCTCACGATGGTCGGCTCGGCAGCGCTAATCAATGCGGTCATCACGATCAACACGGCTGCAGAGGTCGCGATCGGGCCGTACATCTCGAAGATCGGGGAGCGGTTCAATCTGAACGGCTACCGGCGGGCGAACATTCTGGACGCCCAGACGGCAGCGCTTGGGTATATTTTCCCGTGGTCGGGCGGCGTGCTCGCGGGGTATACCGCGATGCAAGATCTCCCGGACAGTTACGATTGGTTCGACACCGGGATGCTGGTGACGCCGATCGACGTCGTTCCGTTCGTCTTCCAGGGCTGGCTGCTGGTCGCAGTCTTCGTCCTTGCGGCGCTCACCGGCTTCGGCCGTGAGTACGTAATCGACCGCGAGAGTGAGGAGGTGGCACGCATATGAGCATCTTCACGAAGTACCTCAAAGGATGGCAGTTCCGCGATACGACGCCGTCGCTCGCGGTGGGCGACGAACTCGACGTCTTCGTCGCGGAGTCGAACAGTGACGGAAATGGCCACGTATACATCGGCGACACACACCTGCTCGTCGAGGACGCGGGACCGGCGACAGTCGAAAAGCGCGTTCGCGTTCGCGTGACCGAGTTCGACGAGACAGACGCTACTGGACGCGCCGAGTTCATCGAGATCGTCGGCGAGAGCTCGTACACGAGCTAATCTGCGACCCGCGGCCCGCGATCCGCGATCCGCGGTCTGTGGCTCGCAACTTACGACTCGCGGCTCACTCCGCGAGACGGTTGTACAGCCAACCAAACGCGAATGCGGCACTGAACCCATCTACGAACGCCAGCGTCGTTCCCCAGAGGAGGTCACCGGGCGTTCGATCGTAGCCCGGATAAATATCCTCGAAGAGCAACCGCCACCGTTCTCCATACCGGGTGTCGGCCGTCAGTTCGAGGGCGGCGACGAGAAGCGCCCAGAAAATGCCGGACGCGAGTCCGAGTGCGCGGGTATCGATCGGTCCAGCCATGGCTGGACAGACGAGGTGTTGACAGCTATGGCTGGTGGCTGCAATCGAAAGCCCAGTGTTCGGCATTTAAGTGGACTGGGCGTTCACTCCGGGACAAGATGGCAGACGAGGGTGACGGGACAGGGAAACACCGACAGAGCCGACTCCTGACCGACGACGACGGCACGTTCGACGCCGAACGCGCCCGTGACGAGTCCCTGCCGGTCGAAGACGGCGAGGTCATCGACACCGACGACCTCGCTGAGCATCAGCACTACGTCGAGGGACGAGGCATCTACGACGAGCGAAATCGAGTCAACGACCTCACCGGCAAGGAGTGGAAGTACGCGACCAAGTCCGTGATCGCGGAGGGCTACCCGCCCGCCGTCCAGCACGACCTGCGAAGCGAACACGGCGGGCAGAAACCGCCCCGACTCTGTGCGGAACTCATCGGCCGGTTCAGCAAAGCTGGTGACACCGTGCTGGACCCGTTCGCCGGCGTCGGCGGCACCCTCCTCGGTGCGAGTTTCTGCGAACACGAGGGAACCGGTCTCAGGGACGCGATCGGCTTCGAACGCACCGAGCGTTGGACCGAGATCTACGCCCAGGTACTCGAGTGCGAAAACGAGGAGCGTCGCGCCCGCGGGGAACCCGAACTCGCCACGCAGGAGATGCGCCACGGCGACTGTGCGGACCTGATCGAGGAGGTCGACGACGATAGCGTCGACCTCCTGCTGACCGACGTCCCCTACTGGCATATGGACGAACTCGAGCAGACGCGCAATGTCAACGAGACCCGAGAGAGCAAGTTGGGGTCGTTCGATGTGGATGAAGCGGGGGATTCCGGAACTGAGGCAGAAGACGAGGAGGTCACTGGTGACGAAGCCGAATTTGCGGGAGACGCGGCCGAAACCACAGGAGACGCAGCCGAAACCGCAACAAAAGACGACTGGCTCGCCGACATGGCCACCAAGTTCGACCGCTTCACCGACGCCGTCGCCCCCGACGGCCACATCGTCGTCTTCATCGGCGACATGTACCGCGACCAGTCCTACAAGTTCCTCTCGGCCGACCTTGCACGAGCCATCGAATCGACCGCACCCGTCACCCTCGCGGCCAATCTGGTCTGGTACGATCCGACGAAAGACCTCCACGTCTACGGCTATCCGTTCTCGTTCGTCCCCTCGATGGTTCACCAGAATATCCTCGTGTTCCGCCCGGACGAGACCGATGAGTGACGGTTGATCGGTGATTTGTTGTGTGTACTCGGGTACTCGTCCGATCCCAACCCATCCCAACCTATCCCAACCCTAACCCCTACAGCACAATCCGTTCCTCGGCCGCCACTACTGTAACGCCGTTCGCACCTCGTCCGCACTGCTCGTCTCCGTCACAACCGCCACCTCGTCACCCGCCTCGAGTTCCGTCCCAGGCAGCGGAATCGTCAACGACTCGCGGGCTCGCCCGTGTGCATAGATCCGCGCCGACTCGGGTAACTCGAGTTCACTCATGCGCTTTCCGACCGCCGCTGAGCCATCGGGGATCTCGAGGACGGTAAGCTGTAGATTTGTCGCGAGGTCGGTAACGACGTTGAAATCGCCGCCGAGCATGGCGGTTTTCGCGCCGGCAGCGCCGAGTCGCTCGGGGTAGATGATCTCGTCGACTTCGTCGGCGTATCTGGCGTAGATTTCCTCGCGATAGTCTTCGTCGATTCGCAGGGCGGTCCGACAGTCGTGGTGGTCGCCGACCATGCAGGCGGCGAAGTTGGCGTTGAGGTCTGGCGTGAACGCGCCGATCGCGTCGGCGGTTTCGATGCCGGCGTCGACCAGGACGGCCTCGTCCGCGCCGTCGCCCTGAACGGTTTCGAAGCCGTCGTCAGCGGCTCGGTCGATTCGGTCGGGGTCGTTGTCGACGACGACGACGTCGTGCCCCTCCTCGCTGAGGATCCGACTGGTTCGAGAGCCCACGCGACCGTACCCAACGATGACGAACTTCATGATAACACAGTACATGCTCCGAGATGAAATACGTTCGTCCCACGTCGTGTTGCGAACTGCGCCCCACTCGTGTCAATCATTACACGAGCATTTCTGCTACGGTGCCCGAATGTATGCACGAATATGGGGTGTTTTTCCGAAACCGAGACAAGAACTTTTAACTAAGCGCTGTGGATATGCTTGACCATCCAATATGGGGGTTACCGAAACGATCGCGGACTACTTTGGATTCGACGAGTACGACACCAACCTGTCGACCGAGGCGGTCGCCGGGCTGACGACGTTCCTGGCGATGTCGTACATCATCGTCGTCAACCCGATGATTCTGGCCGAAGCGATCCAGATCGACGGTTACGACCAGACACAGACACTGCAGATGATCGCCGTCGCGACGATTCTCGCGTCGATCGTCGCGACGATCGTGATGGCGTTCTGGGCGGATCGGCCGTTCGGACTCGCACCCGGGATGGGGCTGAACGCCTTCTTCGCCTTCACCGTCGTCCTCGGACTCGGCGTTCCCTGGGAAGTCGCTCTCGCCGCCGTGTTCGTCGAAGGGATCATCTTCATTGCACTGACTGCGGTCGGTGCGCGTCGCTACATCATCGAACTGTTCCCGGAACCCGTCAAGTTCGCCGTCGGGGCCGGTATCGGTGTCTTCTTGCTCTTCCTCGGGCTGCAAGAGATCGAACTCGTCGTCGCTGATCCGGAAACGCTGGTCTACCTCGGAAACGTCGCGACGAGTCCCGTCGCCGCACTCTCGCTCGTCGGCCTGGTGCTAACGTTCATCCTCTACGCCCGCGGCATCCGCGGTGGGATCGTCCTCGGTATTCTCTTCACCGCGATTAGCGGCTGGCTGCTCACCTTGCTCGGCTTCGTTGCACCCGGTGAACTCACGCCCGAAGACGAGTACAACCAGATCACGAACGAGGGACTGAGCGGCATCGCCGAAATGATCACGACCGTCCAGTACGACTTCACGCCGCTCATCTACGGCTTCGTGGACGGCCTGGGGATGATCACCGACGAGCCACTCGTCTTCGCACTGGTCGTCTTCACGTTCTTCTTCGTCGACTTCTTCGACACCGCCGGCACGCTCATCGGCGTCTCCCAGATCGGTGGCTTCCTCGACGAGGAGGGCAACCTGCCCGAGATGGAGCGCCCGCTAATGGCCGACGCAGTCGGTACGACCGTCGGCGCAATGATCGGCACCTCGACCGTGACGACGTTTATCGAATCCTCGGCCGGACTCGAGGAGGGCGGTCGAACCGGCTTCACCGCGCTGGTCGTCGCCGGCCTCTTCGCGCTCTCGCTGCTGGTCGTCCCGCTGATGGGTGCGATTCCGCAGTACGCGACCTACATCGCGCTGGTCGTGGTCGGTATCATCATGCTCCAGGGCGTTGCCGACATCGACTGGAGCGATCCAGCCTGGCTGATCTCGAGTGGCCTCACGATCACGATCATGCCGCTGACGGCCTCGATCGCGAACGGACTGGCCGCCGGGATCATGAGCTACCCGCTGATCAAGACCGCCGTAGGCGAACGCGCTGACGTCTCGCTCGGCCAGTGGGCACTCGTCGTCGCGTTCATCGTCTACTACATTGCCTACTTCGCGACGGATGCTGGCATGCTGGCGTTCTGATGGCTGCTGGCTGGTAACTGAGGGCTGCGGCTGACAACTGACGGTTGACGCCTGCCGCTAAACGCCGCCGTTAAACGCTGAAGGCGGACACTATCGTCGACGCCTCTGTTACCCGTTACTCACCTTTTGCTACACCACACCGTACAACCAACTACCTACCGCGACCGGTGCGCTCATACACCTCCATCCGTTAGCACTCCGTATGGCTGACATCACACTGTACAATCTCCCCGGCTGTCCGTTCTGCGCAAAGGTCCGTACGAAACTCGACGACCTCGAACTCGAGTACGACGTTGTCGACGTGCCACGCTCGCACGGCGAGCGAACCGAAGTCGAAGAGGTAAGCGGCCAGACGGGCGTGCCGGTCATCACCGACGAGGACCAGGGTGTCGAGGGGATGCACGAGAGCGACGATATCGTCGAGTATCTGGAAGAGACGTACGCCTAACCCGCCGTACTGTCGGATTCTCGTCGTTGATCACTGTACGTGAGAGAGCCGTCGCTGATGTGCAGTTCGACTGCCGTACACTCTCGTCTCGAAAACTGACCCACCGACCCGAGTCGCTGTGTTCAGGCCGCTTCCTCGTACTCTGCACGCTCGCGAATCACGTCACGGAGTTCGTCCGTATCGCGAAGGTTCTCGAGTTCCTCGCGTTCGACGAGCGCCGTGCCGTCGACGGACTCCTGCTTGGCACGGTCGACGACGTACACCGATCGCGTGCGGGTGACTTGGCCGATCGAACTCATGATGCGGGCGCGCTTCTCTGCGGCCTTGGTGAACTCCGAGTGGCCGGTGAGGACGACCTCGCTGTCGTCTTCGTCCTTGCTGATCGCCTTGAACGGCGAGCGGATCGTCGGGTGGACGCTGTAGCCGGCCCGTGTGAGGACGGCGACGACCTGTTTGTCGTCGGGATCGGCCTCGGGGTCGTCCGGCGTGTCGTCGGTCTCGTGGACGTCGTCTGCACCCTCGAGCACGTCGACGGGACTCGTCAGTGGTTCGTTGAACAGGTCCTCCAGCGCCATCGCGACTTCGACGGAGGCGTTCATCCCGTCTTCGTACTTCGAGACGGTGCGCCGGGAGACGCCGAGTTCGGTCGCGAGTTGGCCGAGACTCCAGTCGCGGTCCTCGCGTTCGTCGGCGAGCAGGTCGCCGTCGATGTTGACGTAGAGGCCGCCGGGCGCGGCGTAGATCAGCGGCGGCACGTCCTCGATGAACAGGTTGTACGCGGTGTCGGGACTCAGGACCGGAACGCCGTGACGGAAGTAGACGACATCTGGCTTGAGATCCTCGTCGCGACTGCGCAGACCGAGCACGAGCGGCGTCGCCTGGAGATAGGTCCCGAGACGGCGCATCTCGTGGCCCGTCGCCTCGTTGAACGCGTCGATATTGCCGAGAATCTTGACGAGCAACAGATCTTCGCCGCGGCGCGCGGCGATATCGAAACTCTTCGGGCGGATCGCACACCGGTCACTGACGACGAATCCCGCGTCCTCTAACATCGCGGTCACGTTGCCGACCAGTGCGGAGCGGGACATAGGGTATTGTAAGCGATTCCTCATACAAGAGCGTTTCCCCGAGATAGCTACCTGCGGTGTCGCGATTTGGGGGTGTATCAGCAGTATACTTATATAGGGCTGACAGTGCTCGTGTATAATTGTTCGTCTCGCTCACGTACTGCTTCTGTGGCTACGGTCGATGCAGTCTACTGGAACAGCTGACACACCGAAAGGCGTTACTCACAGCCGTCACAAGACTCGCTGATGACGATCGTCGGGCTCGATGACACCGACTCCCGCGAACACGGGATGTGTACGACCTACGTCGCAGCGCGAGTTGCAAAGCGACTGCGTCGCGAGGCCGACGCCGCGGTCGCTCGAACCCTGCTCGTCCGGCTCAACCCCGCCGTCGAGTACAAAACGCGCGGTAACGCCGCGCTCGCGATCCACACCGACTGCGATCCTGCTCGCGCGTTCGATATTGCTCGGGAGGTACTCGAGTCCCTCGCAGAAACACGCGACGAGCGGACGAATCCGGGACTGGTCGTCGCAGACGTCAATCCTGACACTGGCGAGGACGCGATTCCAGTGTCACTCGCCCGCTTTTCGATGCGCGCGATCCGCGATCATCTCTCGCGCGCTGGGGCAGAAGCCCTGATCGACGACCACGGCTACCAGTCCTGGCACGCAGGGAACGGCCGCGGGCGAATCGGCGCGGTGGCTGCCATCGGTGCCTGGCGCGCGCTTTCTGACTGGACATACGAACAGATCACCTACCGCGAACCTGAACGCTGGGGGACGACACGTGAGGTCGACCACGACAGCGTCTTCGCGGCCGCAGCATCCGGCTATCCCGATGTCTGGGATACCGTCGACCGCGGCGAGAACGAAACCGTCTGCGTACCCCACACGCCGGGACCGATCCTCCACGGGATCCGTGGCGACGACCCCCAGGCCGTCCGCCGCATCGCCGAACAGATCGACAGCGAGCCGGTGTACTCGAGTCACCCGTTCGTGACGAACCAGGGAACGGACGTCCATTTGCGGGATGTGACTGTGGGCGCTGACAGTGACTCGGGGACTAACGGATCGGATACCGGTGCAGCGACCGCGACCCCCCTGCAGGACGGCCGCGCCTACCGACTCGACGCACGAGTTGTCTCCGAGCCGGAGACGCGACGCGGCGGCCACGTCTTCGTCGACGTTGCGCCGGAGGGTGTGGCAGCCGGCGATGCGGACAACGCCGCTAGCTCGCCGGCGAAACTTCCCTGCGCCGCCTTCGAACCCACCAAACGCTTTCGCGACCACGTTCGCGCACTGCGACCCGGCGACCGCCTCACCGTCTGCGGCGAACTCGCCGACGGCACGCTCAAACTCGAGAAGGTCGCCGTCCGAGGCCTCAATACTACCGACCTCGTGACACCGGTCTGTCCCGACTGCGAGCGCACGATGGAGAGCGCCGGCCGCGACCAGGGCTATCGCTGCCGAGACTGTGGAACCGACGCACCCGGGAAGGAACGCACTGAGATCGAGCGGGTACTCGAGTTGGGTTGGTACGAGGTGCCGCCGTGTGCGCGGAGACATATTGCGAAGCCGCTGGTTCGTGGCGGGTTCGACGGGCCGGTGCATCCGGAGCGCTAGGGGCGCGTTGGAGCGGAGTCACCGAAACGCGACCGGAGATTCTTTGTTCCCGCCGTCGTGCAGCCGATATGGGACTGTCGACGAGTGCGGACCCCAAGCCGCCGGGTGTGTTCGCGTTCGAGATGCTGATAGCGCTCCTCGTTCCGCCGCTGGTCGGTGGCGTTGGACTCGCAGCGGTGAGCGGGACTGAGAATTTCCTTCCGGGCTTCGGTATCGGACTTCTTTTGGGGGTTATGCTTGCATCGCTCAGACGAGAGATTCGTGGCGAACGAGGCGGTGAATGAATCGAGTGTGCAAGGAGAGACAGTGAAGGAGGCTAGCGTCGAGCAGCTCACACTGTGAAAGCAGCCGATGGGACACTCACACTGCGAAACCAGCCTACGGGACACTCACACCGCGTCGAGCCAGGAACTCGCTCACGGCCTTGATCTCGACCGGGCTGCCAATGATTCGACAGTAGTTTTCGCCTTCCGGAAACACCGTGACGGTAAACTCCTCGGTGAGCTGTGGCTCGAGGCTCTCGACAGCCTCTGCCGGAAGGACGATTTGCGTGCTGTCACGCAGCCGTGTCGGATCTGGCATCTGTCTACGCTGCGGTTTCGCCTAGTCCCGTTTACCTGTGTCGGAATTCAGTTTGTATTGGTAATAGACTCGGGAACAGTGAACAGGAACGGGGACTCAAACACGACTCGCCGTTCCCTCGCATGGAAAGTGTTTTTCGGGACGACCGGCTGGGTATAGACAAATGGGGCTCGAGGAGGACATCCAGGAGATCGAGGACGAAATCGCCAACACGCCCTACAACAAGTCGACCGAGGCCCACATCGGTCGACTGAAGTCCAAGCTCGCCGAGAAAAAAGAGAAACTCGAAAAGCAACAGTCCGGCTCGGGCGGTGGCGGTGGCTACTCCGTCGAGAAACACGGCGACGCCACGGTCGCGCTGGTCGGCTTCCCGAGCGTCGGGAAATCATCGCTGTTGAACTCAGTAACCAACGCGGAGAGCGAGACCGGCTCGTACGAGTTCACGACGCTCGACGTGAACCCCGGCATGCTCAACCATCGCGGGGCGAACATCCAGATGCTGGACGTGCCCGGGCTGATCGAAGGCGCAGCGACGGGGCGTGGCGACGGCAAGCAAGTGCTCGCGGTCGTTCGAAACGCCGACCTGATCGTGTACGTACTGTCGGTGTTCGAAATCGAGCAGTACGACCGCCTACAGCAGGAGCTGTACGACATCAACATTCGCGTCGACGAGGAGCCGCCGGGCGTGACGGTTCGCCCGAAGATCAAAGACGGGATCAAGATTACCTCGAGTACCGAGCAGGACTTAGACGAAGAGACGATTTCGGACGTTCTCCGCGATCAGGGCTACGTCAACGCCGACCTCAACCTCCAGGAGAACGTCTCTATCGACCGCCTGATCGACGGGCTGATGGACAACCGCGAGTACATCCCGTCGATCACGTGCGTCAACAAGGTCGACCTCATCGAACCCGACTACAAGGAGACGGTCGACGAACAACTTCGCGAGCGCGACCTCGACCCCGAGGAGGTGACGTTCATCAGCGCCGAGATGGAGAAAGGACTCGAGGCGCTCAAGGATCGCATCTGGAACAATTTAGACCTCATCCGCGTCTACATGGAAAAACCCGGTCGCGGCGTCGACTGGGACGAGCCGCTGGTCATCGAGCGCGGTTCCACCGTTGGTGAAGCCATCGCGAAACTCGGCGGCGAGATGGAAGAGCGGTTCCGCTTCGCTCGCGTCAGCGGCCCCAGCGCAACCCACGACGAACAGCAGGTTGGAGAAGAGCACGTACTCGAGGACGAGGACGTGCTGAAGTTGATTCTGCGCCGCTAACGGAACACAGAGAGTTCCGCGCATTCGGATACTCGGACACCCACAGCCAGCATTCGGTTCGCATCGCGACTGACCTGATCCCATCGAATACACACGAGCGAGTGGCTGCAATAGACAGTACACGGTGCTGTGACTTCCTCCCCACCCTACTCGCTCACGGCTTGCGCCGTTCGCTCCTTGAGGGTAGCGTGAGACCAAAGGTCTCACGGACCATGCGAACGGGCGCTTCGCGCCCGTAAGCAGATGGGGCTTCCTGTTTCCACGACGCGCTTTGCAGGAACCGAATCGGTTCCCGTAGGGAGCGCAGTCTCCGCAGGCGTTCGAAAATCGTCTGCCGATTTTCGCAGCCCATCAGAATCTTTCGATTCTGAGGACGTTGATTCGGGACAGCCCGTCCCTACTTGCTTCAGTCCGCGCACCAAGATGTTGTAGGCCGCGTTCCAGTCCCTGTCGGACGTGAAACCGCACGACGGGCAGGAGTGTTCGCGGACCCACAGCGGCTTGTCGGTCTCGACACCACAGGCCGCACATTCTTTGGTCGTCCCGGCCGGATCGACAGCTACGAAGTGGGTGCCTTCGCGTTCGCACTTGTACTCGAGCATTCGGAGGAAAGTCCCCCACGCCGCCCCGGCACGGTTGCGGCTGTTCGACGGGAGTTCCATCAACCCCTTGGCGTCGAGATCTTCGACGGCTACGAGGTCGTACTCTCGAGCGTAGTAGTTCGAGAGCTTGTGTAAGAAGTCCTGCCGCTTCCGTTGCAGGTCGGCGTGGCGTTTGGCGACGGTACGCTGTTGCTTGCGGTAGTTCGCGGAACCGTGTTCTTTGCGTGAGAGTTTCCGTTGCTCGCGTTCCAGCCGGTCGCGTTCGTCGGACAGGTCGGGTCGTTCGACTGCGGTGCCGTCGGTGTCGTGAGCGTACTTCAGGATTCCCACGTCGATCCCGACACAGTCCTCGAGTTTCTTGGGCTTCGGCGGCGCGTCGTCCTCGGTTTCGATCCCGAGCACGGCGAACCATTCGCCGGTCGGCTCCTGCTTGACGACGACCTCTTTGATCGTGGCATCGTCGGGAACGTCGCGGTGGTAGACCATTGGAATATCGCCGATTTTGGAAAGAGAAAGCACAGTTCGGCCACTCGTGTTTTTGAGTTCGAAG
>NZ_MASN01000051.1 GCF_001861355.1 Natrialba sp. SSL1 | reverse complement strand
CTCATCTGCACGCCGGTAGACGGCCGGCCTGCATTGACCCTTCCCACTCACGCTTGCGCGGAGTGGTGCATCAGTTCTTTGTTGGGATCAGATCGTTATGCCGTCCACTACTTAAGCACACGGATTCGGTCCCTCCGAGTGACGCGGTCACAGGCGGCGAGATTGAGACTCTGTGACGGATCAAGATAGACGGCCAACTGAGAGAACGAAGAGAGTACTGGGTGTGACTGGTCCGACATATACGGTGAAACAGCGTTCACCGACGGGGGACTCGACTCGAGTACCACCCAGATTCCACTCAGGATCCACCACACAGCACTTGTCACGGAGCGACGCTCACACAGTTACACGGCCCAGGTGTCCGCCTCACGTCGATCGAAGATTGTTGAGTTTGTACCGCGTCGTCCCGTGTGGGCGGTGAACGACGAGTTCGTATCCAGCATCGGTCTGCTCGAGTTCTCCTGTAAGTTCGCCAGGGTTGCCAGGGTTGAGTGATGCCGGTGGGCTCTCGAGTGAGAATCCAAGCAGACTGGTACTCCCGCGAACGCGGTCGGGGGTGCGCGCTGTGGCGTGAATGAGGTCGCCGTTTTGTTTGATGTCGATCTCTCCCGTCAGCTCCCAGGTGTCGCCGCTGTACTGGACGCGTTCACCCTCGAGTGCAGGGAAGTGCTGTTCGACCATACAATGGGCACACGAGCGGGGCGTATAGTCGTTTGCCGTGGGGGTGCTACGGGATGGGCGAAGACCGCGAGCGAAAGCCGCGTGATTCAAACCGACCAAGCCCATCTGTGGGGATATGACCGACAATTCACGCGATCACGTGGTTCCCGGAAGCGAGGATGAGTTGACGAGTGCGGACGTGCGCGGGTACGATTTCCGTGGCGAGTTCGACTTCGACGAGCTACTGGAGACGTACGCAACAACCGGGTTTCAGGCGACACAGCTCGCTGAAGGAATCGAAATCGCAGAGAAGATGCAGGAGAACGACGCGACGGTCTATCTCACGTTCACCTCGAATATCATCTCCTCCGGTCTTCGAGAGGTCGTCGCCGCGCTCGTTCGGAAGGGGTACGTCGACGTGATCATCACCACGTCCGGCTCACTCACCGAGGACGTGATCAAGACGGAAAAGCCGTTCAAGATGGGCGAGTGGGACGCAGACGAAGCGGAACTGCGCGAGCGCGGAATCAACCGCCTCGGGAACATCTACGTTCCCTCGGATCGGTACGTCTGGCTCGAAGAGTACCTCTATGACTTCTTCGACGACTTCTTCGCGGACGAGAAGATTCGGACGCCGACGGCGTTCGCCCGTGAACTCGGCGAGACGCTCGACGACGAGGATTCGGTACTAAAACAGGCCGCCGACAACGACGTTCCCGTCTACTGTCCCGCGCTTACGGACGCCGAAGTTGGAAACTTCCTCTACTACTACCGACAGGGCTACGACTCGGACGTCGGCATCGAAATTCTCGACGATTACGACTCCCTGATCGAGGACGGGATGCTGGCCGACGAAACGGGTCTCATCGCAGTCGGCGGCGGCGTGCCGAAACATCACGCGATCATGACGAACCTTTTCCGTGGCGGTGCCGACCACGCAATCTACATTTCGACCGGGATGGAAGGCGACGGCTCGCTCTCCGGCGCACCGCCGAACGAAGCGGTCTCCTGGGGCAAGATCAAGGACGAGGAGGAGACGAACTACACGCTCATCGAAGCCGAAGCGACGCTCGTCTTCCCGCTGCTGGTCGCAGCGGCGTTCAACTAACAGCGAGCAGCGAGCAGCGAGCGGGGCCACACCACGAACCGGCTGCGAGTATTTTCTTGCTCGAGCGCGTAGGCAACGCTATGCAAGGGATTCGGTGGCTCCAACTGACCGACGACGAGCGAGACGAGTTCCTCGGCCGTGGCGGGACGGGTGTCCTGTCGTTTGCAACCGACGGAGACGAGCCGCCGGTTTCGATTCCGGTCTCGTACGGCTACAGCGAGGAAGAGTCCGTCCTCTACTTTCAGCTCTCGTTCACGCCCGAGAGCAGAAAACACGACCTGGTCGACCGGCGCGTCTCGTTCGTCGTTCACGACGAGACAGCAGCGGGGTGGCGAAGCGTCGTTGTAACGGGGCAGCTAGCCGAGCTCAGCGGCGAGCCCTACGAATCCGCAGTCGTACAGGGGATGTGGTCGATCGACCTTCCCGACGTAGATATCTTCGAGCAGCCGCGAGAGGACGTGACCTTCGAGAGCTACTATCTCGATCCGGACCGAATTTCGGGCCGCAAGGAAGTCGTCACCGAGCCGTGACTGTCACGAATAGTATCGGGTGTTTATTGCGGTAGCCAGCGTGGAGCCACGCAATGAAATCCGTGCGCGTCTCGCTGGGCCACGACGAGGAGACGGCTGCACCATTTCTCGAACAGTTCTACTCCGCACCCGACATCGAGCGCGAGATAATCCTCGGTGGACAGACAGCCGACGGCGTCGAGACGATCACCTCGTTCGTCGACGGCGATCCCGACGCCTACGAATCGATTCTCGAGACGCTTGACACCGTACTCGAGTACGATATCACACAGACGAGCGACGGCTTCTTTCTCTACCTTCGTCGAGAGCTCGGGACAGAGGGGCTGTCGTTGCTCGGGGCGCTCTCGCAGGAGACCGTCGTCGTTGTCCCACCGATCGAAATTCGGTCGGACCGGACGATTCGGTTGACCGTCGTTGGTCACCCGGCGGATCTCGCGGGTGTACTCGAGGAGCTTTCAGACGGTGTCACGGTCGATGTCCTGTGGGCGAGCAATCGTGTGACGATGGCTGGTGGGGCCGTCTCCGATCGGCAGGTGACGGCGCTGCAGATGGCGCGGGAGCTCGGGTTCTACGAGATCCCGCGGCGAAACGGTATCGAGGCGGTTGCCGACGAACTCGACTGTGCGGTGTCGACGGCCTCGGAGTTGTTGCGTCGGGGGGAGGCGAACGCGGTGGAGTACGTGCTTGATAGTGCACGATAGTGCCCGATAACAGCCGGTGACGTCCGATAACACCCGGTGACGCGTGCTTCGACTTGACCCCAGTGTGGGGTGTTGTTACTAATCAGTAGTTTCGGAGCCGTCGTGACTAGCCTCGACGCCAGAACCAGCCCGTCGACAGATCATCGTGTAAGCAGTTCCACCGACCGCAGTCTCGGTGAGTTCGCACTCTTCGAAGGTATGAGTGAGCGATCCGGGAACATCGTTCGCTGGGTTCCAGTTCGCGTACCAGCGGAAGAACCGCCAGATGAGCGGATTCAACAGTCGGAGGGGACCACTCGGCGTCGGTCTGACGTCGACGACGGCGAGTTGGCCGCCCGGAACGAGCAGTCGGTGGATATTCTCGACCGTCCTGTGGGCGTCCGGCATCACACCCAGTGAAAGTGTCGCGACGGCGGCGTCGAACGGTTCGTCGAAGTCGACAGTCGTCGCGTCTGCCCGCTGAACAGCGACGTTCTCCCAGCCGTGGCGGTCGATACGGTCTCGTGCGTTATCGGCCATCTCGGGACTATAGTCGACGGCGACGAGGTCCCCGTCAGAGCCGATCTGTGACCGAATGTGTTCGAAGTTCACGCCGGGCCCGCAACCAATATCGAGAACCCGATCACCGGCCTGGAGATCGAGTCGGTCGATCGCCCGCTCCCGAATCGGCTCGAAATCGCGCTCACTCATGCCATACCAGTCGCTCCAGCGATCCCACACCCGTCGACTCCGTTCGAGGTGCGCCGTGTACTGCTTGGTACGCGAGCCGTCGGCGGTCTCGTTCCCGTGTGCCCGAACGTCCCGTGAATCAGTGTCCATACTCGAGTATCGACGAGAGCGTGCGAGTAGCTGCTGGCGAAATGTATCGCGTATTTATAAGGACCGCTGTCGCCGAGCCGGATCTGCAGGGTATTACGTCGGTCGAAACGCCGGCTGGTTGCTCTCAGCGCACGACGGTTACCGGACAGGGAGCCCGCCGAACGACCTGCTCGGCAACGCTTCCGAGGAGAACCCGTGACGCGCCGGTTCGACCGTGGCTGCCGATGATGATGTGGTCGACGTCCTCCTCGGTTGCGACGGAGACGATTTCACGCGCCGGGAAGCCGATGATCGACTCCGTCTGGACGGAACAGTCGTGTGCTGCCGCCAGTTCACTGGCGCGGTCGAACAGGTCCGCAGCAGCCTGTTGTCGCGATTCGAGTATCGCCTCGTATGCGTACAGCGCCTCATCGCCGTACATGCCGGCTCTGGGGTTGATGACGTGCAGGAGCGTTACGGTGTCACCAGCGTAGGTCTCGGCGGCGTGTTCGACGGCTTTCATCGCCGGTTCCGAGTCGTCGATTGGGACGAGAACAGTCATAGTGCCATCTCACCGACGAACGGCAAAAATGTACGTACGCTGTTGGCCTGGCGAGGGGGCATCAGGATGCGTCCTCGACCGGCGTTTTGACGATTGTCACCGGTCGCTCGGCGTGTGTCGCCACGCGTTCTGCGACACTGCCCAGCAGTTGCCGGTACTCGCCGGAACGGTTCTTCGACCCAACGACCGTGAGGTCGATGTCCGCCGCATCGATGTAGGTAAGGATTTCCTCGTGAGGGACGCCGTGTCGGATCTCCGTCACCGTCTCGACGTCGGCAGTTGCCGCCGCATCGGCAACTTCCGTCACTGCGTTCTCGCCGGCCTGTTCGAGTGCCGACTCGAGTCCTTCGAACTCGTGGACGTACTCATCGCCAGGATAGGAACTGTACGCGTCAGCGTCGACGACGTAGAGGATGTGCAGTTCGGCGTCGTATCGCTGGGCCGCATCGATTGCGTGTGCGATCGCACGGTCGACGCCGGGACTCATGTCAGTCGGAAGCAGCAGGCGGTCGTACATCGTGAGTACAGTGACGGGAACCAGTGAAAAAGTCGTTGTGGGGATTCCCGTCTCGCTATAGTGTATGCCGGGCGGCTACAACTACCACTACGACTTCCACCACCTTCACACAGTCGAGCGACCTCGTGTTCGGCAGCACCCGTGTTTATGCTGTTCTGCCGAGAAGTGAGCCTATGTACGACCACATCCTCGTCCCGACCGACGGCAGCGAGTTCGCGACCGACGCCGCCGAGACGGCCTTCGATCTCGCGGCGACACTCGAGTGTCCCGTCGCAATCGTCTGTGTCGTCGAACTCGGACCGCTTGGCTCGGTTCGCTTCCCCGGCGAGGGGTCGAACGCGGCCGAAACGCTAACCGAGCGAGCGGAGTCGTTCGTCACCGAACTCGAGTCGACGGCGACCGAACGTGGAATCGAAGTGACGACGGCGGTTCGAACGGGGACGCCGGTACACGAGATTCTGGAGTACGCAGGCGAGATCGACGCGGATCTCATCGTCATGGGAACGCGTGGACGTGGTGGAATCGGGCGAATGATGCTCGGAAGCGTCACGGACGGGGTGACGCGCCACAGCTCGACGGACGTACTCGTCGTTGGTGATGAGCGGGTTGGACACGAAGGGTGAACGAGGCGGTCAGTGATTGGCGGACGAACGGGACGGCCGACTAGGTATCTGCCCGCCACTGCTGGATCGCGTCTCGAACGGCCACACCCATAAGGGAGGCCAATCCACCGAAGAGAACGGCACCAATGAGAGCCGCCACCGGTCCGTTGGTGAGCTCCTCGACGAGTTCGCCGCGCGGGTCGAGTTTGTATCCTAACGCTCTCGGCGGAGTGTATCGAGTGACCATCGACCCGCGCAGGTAGCCAATAGCCGGTGGAAACACGAACAGCCACAGGATGCTACCAAAAACGACCACTCCCCCCGAAACTGCACCCGCTCGAGACCACCCGGCGTAGCAGGCGAGAAGTACCGATACAAAAACCAGGAGACCGCCAAGACCCTGGTCGTACTCGAGTAGGAACAGGACCGATGCGAAAAGCGGGAGGGCGACTGCTGCAATCAAAACGTGTCTGCGAGGACGGGGTTCCCCAGGCATTGCCTCCCGAAGATCCACAGTTGTGACAATGGAAACAGTGAGAAAAGAACACCGGCGGCAATCCGGAGGGTGGCTGAACGCGCTCTTCATCGACGGTTCGAATCGAACTCACGCCTGCGAGCGTGGCTCTCCCGTTGTTGAAGCTACCGGTTCTGGTCGCTAGATGCCGTATCACGGCCGGACGCGACGACCGCGTGTGACCGCCGGCCAAGTCCCCAGCCAAAGAGCGCGAGGCCGACGAAGATGCCGACCGCCTGCACCACGTGCGCCGCTGGCACCTGCTCCGGTGAGAACCCCCAGGCATCGAGGCCGAGGCTCAACAGGAGCGAGACGAGGAACACTGCCAGGCCGAAATCTGCCGCACGCATGTTCGGGAGTTGCTCCGGCGATGAGACGAACCGACCCAGCGCGTAGAACACGATGGTGTACGGCACCCACCCCAGAACGAGGAACAACAGTGCACGCGACTCATCACCCGCGAGCACCGCTTGCGGAACGAGTCCAACGTAGACGACCGCAGCAACGAGCGCACACCCGCCGAGCACGAGAGCGGGACGGACCGTCCCTGACTGTGCGTTCGTACTCGAGTCCATCAACTACGTAGTCTGTGTCAGTCGTGATGAATGTACCGCTCGTAGCGGGGGGTGTCGTGCAACGGGTGTCGTGTAGAGTGAACCACCGAACCGACCGACGCCGGCAAGGACACGGCAGGATATGATAGCGACAGGACCCAAAGAAGGTGGTATGGAATCCCGTCCCTCAGCCCCCGACAAGACGCTACTCCTACCGGTGGCAAACGAGGAAACGGCCGATCGGTTGCTGGAGACCGCGATAGACATCGCTATCGAGCGATCGTTGCGATTGCTCGTTATTCACGTCGTTGCCGTTCCGGACCAGTTGCCCCTGGATGCTGGCTACCGGCTCCTGGACGACAGTGACGAGCAGTTGCTCGCAGACGCAGCAGCGACTGCAACCGAACACGGTGTCCCGACCGACAAGCGGGTACGGTTCGCACGGAGCGTCACGAGTGGAATTCTCGGCGCAATCGAGAAGGAAAACGTGGAACTGACGCTGCTTGGCTGGCGCGGTCGGCCGCCACGACAGAACGTCGTTCTGGGAAGTTACATCGACGTCGTGCTTCGAAAAGCCACGTGTGACGTGCTCGTCAAGCGGATTCAGACACCCCAGCCAGATATCGACTCGATTCTGGTTCCCATCGCTGGCGGACCACACGAGGGACTTGCACTCGAGACGGCGAGTGCGCTCGCGACCCAGCACGATGCGGTCGTCCACCTGCTCCACGTTCGGTCCGAAACCGACCCAGCACAGCGAGAGGGGGAGGCAAACGCGCTCCTGCTGAACGCATCGGACGAGTTCGACAGCGAGACTGAGATTCGGCGCGAGGTCGCCGTCGACGACCACGTTGCCGGGGCGATTACGGATCGGACAACGGCACACGATGTCACAATACTGGGTGTGTCACGCGGCGGGTTCGTTCGTCGAACGCTGCTCGGGACGATTTCGGAGGCCGTCGGCCGGAACGCAAGCGGAACGGTGTTTCTGGCGAAGCGGTACGATCCCGTCCCCTCGCGTATTCGACGGCTCGTTCGGAGAGTGGCTCAGTGAGCCGCCGACAGTCGTGACTGGACCCATGGCTGCCACAGCCCAAGCAGTATTGTCCACACCACACAATAATTATAGTCGAGGCTGTCGTAGCACCGACGTATGAGTGAGTCACTGGACGACGAGCGAGAGCAGATCCGCGAGCAAAAGAGACGAGAGCTACAGCACCGACTCGAGAACGGTGAAGCGGTGGGTGCGGGAGACGACACAGATTCGACCGCTGGCACCACTCCGTCCCCATCTGAACCGATCGAAATCGACGGAGCAGACCATCTCGACGAAGTCATCACCAATCACGACATCGTCCTGGTCGACTGCTACGCCGAGTGGTGTGGTCCCTGCCAGATGATGGAACCGACAATCGGGGCACTGGCTGCCGAATCAGCCGCAGCAGTTGCAGCCGTCGACGTCGACCAGCACCAGCATCTCGCCCAGCAACTGGGTGCTCGCGGCGTCCCAACACTCGTCCTCTACGCCGACGGCGAACCGGTCGAGCGACTCGTCGGCGCACAAGATCAGGCGACACTCGAGTCCCTGATCGCACAACACGGGTAGGTTGGGACTGCATGTGGGTGCGGTGAGTTGGTGGCGGTGGACGGCGAAGTGGAAATCGAGGATGCAACCGACGAGCGCTACTGCCGACTACAACCAACGAACGGCAGACCTGAGACAAAACTGAAACTGACGAACGACACCACCAACGACGACCCGTACACAGCGGACGAAACACCAACTACAGTCGATCGTCGAGGCCCATCGCATCGAGTACTGGTGCCGCGTCTGAGACGAGCGCAACGGTGACTGGACGGTTAGCGTCCGGATCCGGAGCCGGAATCTCGGCAGAACCAATGGGTGCCGAAATACGCGAGGACTCCTGTTCGACACGGGACTCGAGTGTAATCGTCTCAGTCCCACCGAGTCGATCGACAACAGTTGGCGACGCAGACACGTCCGCAATCGACCAGCGCTCGAGTCGCGCCTGCGGTTCGTCGAGAACGGTGTCGTAGACGACGATCGTGTCGTCGTAGCACTGGTACTCGAGTGTCCCGACGTGGAGATAGCGGACGACAGCACGAATTGCCATGAAAACGCCGAGAATTGCTAGCCCACCCACAGTAAGGACTGGTGCGCCAAACAGGCCGGTGAGAGCGAGGAGCACCAGGAGCAGTCCCACTGAGCTAAACAGGTAGAGGACACCGTGAAATAGCGCGTCAGCAAGCGCCGCGGGGAGTGCAGGACGAACGCGGACTGTCGGGTCTTCGGCTGGCACGGTCACAGACACGAACGGATGTTCCGTGTTGGGGCTGCCGTAGATGCGTGTGAACCACCCGCGGCGGTCTGGATCAGACCCAATATGCCACGCACGAAGGTCAGCACCGAACTTTCCGAGGAAGACGACTGCAACGAGCGTATAATCGCCGACGAAGGGTGGTTCAGTGGTTCCCATGACGACAGCAGTGGTGACGATCCCACCGACGAGGGTACCCACTGCGAGGAGTTGCTGTGTCTGCTCGAGCGCCACTGTTCGCGAAGAGTGGCGTTCGTATCCGCGACCCCGGAAGTACTCGCGCCACGTATCGACTCCACGAACGAGAAACACGACGAGTCCGCCGAGGAGAATCCAGCCCAGTTGCTCTGGAGTGAGGGCCGGATACGGAAGGACCAAAAGAACGAACGAGAGGGCAACGAGCATCACGCTGTTGAGGAAGCCAACGAAGATAAACGGAATATTGCGAGGATAGACCGGAGGGACGGAGTGCAGAACAGAAACGCCACCGCGTTTCTGGGCCAGTGTTCCGAGGATTCGGCCCGCTCGCTGGTGAAGTGCCGGCGGCCGCTTTTCGGCGAACGGCATCTTCCACAGCGTCCAGACCACCGTCGCCCAGATGTCGAGGACGAGAACGCCGAGGAACACTGTCGTCGACCAGTCGAACAGGCCGAAACCGATGAGTGGGACACCATTCGCCGAGAGAATCGCAAGCAGGTGGTGGCGAGAATCGGTCACGGGATCTCAGTACCCCAATCCTGAGACGCTATTTGGTTAACTTTGTTGAAGAGAGTGACGATTGGCGCAGCGACCCGAATCCAAACGCACGAGTGGTTCAGAGGGGAGTCAAACGGATTTCGGAAACGATACCACACATAGCGTTCCCAGTATTGGGAAACCCACGAAATTCTTTATACGCAGCTGTGTGTAGAGACTGGTATGACAGCACCGTTCGTCATCGTCGGCGGAGACGCAGCCGGAATGAGCGCCGCAAGCAAGGCAAAGCGGGACGACCCGTCTCGAGACGTCATCGTCTTCGAAAAGGGATCGTGGGTGTCCTATGCAGCCTGCGGGATGCCCTACTACGTGAAGGGGACGGTCGACGACCTCGACGACCTCGTCGCGATGACCCCGGAAACGGCTCGCGAGGAACGAGATATCGATCTTCGGACGGGCCACGAAGTCGTCTCGATCAATCGTGACGAGCAAACGGTTACCGTCTCAACGGAGGAGGAAACGTTCGAACAGCCCTACGGCGAGCTGTTGCTCGGAACCGGTGCACGAGCGATCGTCCCGCCGTTCGACGGCATCGACCGCGAGGGCGTGTTCACGCTGCGAGACATGGACGAGGCCGGAGAGATTTCGGACTACGTCGAGACCACAGCACCCGAGACCGCCGCAATCGTCGGCGGCGGCTACGTCGGCATCGAGATGGCCGAAGCGCTCACCGAACACGGGATTGATGTTACAATCTTCGAAATGCTCCCGCGGACGCTCCAGCCGTTCGGTGCAGAGACTGCCCGCACCGTCGAGGACCACCTTCGCGAACAGGGCGTCGACCTCAGGCTCGAGACGGCCGTCGAAGGCTTCACCGGTGCAGAGACTGTCGATGCAGGTGATACGGTCGATGCGGTCAAAATTGAAGGCGACGACGAACCCGTTCCGGCGGATCTCGTAATCGTTGGCGTCGGCGTCACACCGAACGTCGACCTCGCCGAAGACGCGGGACTCGAACTCGGACCGACGGGTGCCATCGCAACCGACGAGTTCGGCCGGACGAGCGATGAGTCGATCTACGCCGCAGGAGACTGTGCCGAAGCGACGAACGTCGTAACGGGCGAACCGGATCACGTTCCGCTCGCCCTCACGGCGAACCGAGCGGGTCGTGCGATTGGCGCAACTGTGGCGGGCGAGCCGACCAGAACCGGCGGAACAGCCGGGACAGCGATCGTCAAGGCGTTCGATCTGGGTGCTGCAAGAACGGGAATCCTCGATCCGGAACGGGCACGCGAGGCCGGCTTCGATCCCGAGTCGGTGACGATCGAAGCGCCGACGCGGCCGCACTATTATCCCGGCGCGAGGGATCTGCGCGTCACACTGGTCGCAGACCGCGAGAGCGAACGAGTCCTCGGTGCCAGCATCGTCGGCCGCGAAGGAACGAAACGGATCGATACGGTTGCAACCGCGCTCCACGCCTCGCTAACGGTTACCGAACTCCAGAACCTCGATCTTGCGTACGCCCCGCCGTTCAGTCCGGTCTGGGACCCGGTCCTCACGGCAGCAAAGGTGTTGGGAGGGACACTCGAGAAGTGACCGCGACACTGATCGCCTGACCTGGCGGGCAGGCCGGCCGTGATCTGTGCAGTTACGGAGCCCATTTCCTGTACGTTCCGTGAGTCAGCCGCTATCGTCGAAGCGACGAACGCCGACAGCAGTTCGCTCGACCCCTTCGAAGGAAGGGCGACACCTACCGAGGCCGTCCAGCTACTCTTACCACTCCGACTCGAGTACCTCGAGCAGCGCGTCGATTTCCTCGCGCGTATTGACGGCGTGGACGGAGACCCGGATTGCGTCGGGGTACGGCAGATCGCGGACGACGAAGCCCTCGTCGGCGAGGCGGTCGACTGCCTGTTCCGGCTCGTCGACATCGATCGTTACCAGTCCGGACTCCGGTTCGGCCGGGCTCAAACGGCGGTGATCTGGGATACCGGCGGCCAACCGACCAGCGAGCGAGTGGATTCGGTCCTCGATGGTGGCGGTTCCGACTGCTGTGTTCAGTTCGATCGCCCGCTCCAGCGCGACGTACTGTGCCGGGTTCGTCGTCCCGATTTCGAACCGGCGAGCACCGGGTGCGAACTCGAGTGCGTCGGCAGTTGGCGTCTCGACGCTGCGGTAGCCGACCGACCGGGGCTCGAGTGTCTCGGCGACGTCCGCATCGACGTAGAGGAAGCCAGCACCCCAGAGCCCAAGGAGCCACTTGTGTCCCGCTGCGGCAACGATATCGCTTCCCCATTCCGTGACGTCAAGTGGCTGCTGGCCTGGCACCTGGACGGCGTCGACGAGCGTCAGTGCGCCGGCATCGTGGGCAATGTCGACCAGATCGGCCACAGGTAGCTGTGTCCCGTGCGTCCAGGTGAGCGCGCTGAAACAGACGAGGCGGGCGTCACTAACGGCCGCGGTGTACTCGTCGCGGTCGATCCGGCCGTCCGTCGTTTCGACGACGCGGACCTCGACTCCGTCCCGCTCCAGTCGCTGCCAGGGGAGAATGCCGGCCGGATGTTCGAGATCCGTGTGAACGACGACGTCACCGGGTTGCCAGTCGATCGCACCGGCGACAGCAGCGATGCCAGCGGTCGTACTTTCCGTGAGTGCGATTTCGTCCGTGTTGGCACCGAGAAACGACGCCACCGTCTCCCGCGTTCGGTCGTAGATATCGAACGCCATCTCGTACGGATCTGCCGGCGGAACTGCGTCGAACTCGTGTTCCCGAGTACACGCTTCGGCTGCGTCGACGACGGTTCGTGGACTCGGGCCATGCGCGCCGTAGTTCAGATACGTCGTCGACTCGAGTGCCGGAATATCCGCTCGCAGTGCTGTCGGTGAGTCCATAGCATTGTTTGTGCGTCCAACACAGTATCGATTCGGTTATCGGATTCACACCCGGTACGGCAACAACAGTTAGCAGCCACTCAGCCCAACGGGGGGAACAATCAGATGTGCGCACGCGTGGCAGAAATCATGACGGACGATGTCGTCGCCGTCGAGCAGACGACGACACTCGAGTCCGTTGCGCGCCAGATGCTCGGACGGGATATTGGGAGTGTCGTGATTACGGCGGAGTCGACGCCGTACGGCATTATTACGGAGTCCGATATCGTTTCAGCGGCCTACCAGTCGGGTCGCCCGTTGGCAGACATTCCGACCAAACGCGTCGCGAGCCATCCGCTCGTGACGATCGAACCGAATCGGTCGACCAGACTGGCGGTCAAGCGAATGCAAGACGAGCGGATCAAGAAGCTCGTCGTGGTCGATGGGCTGGAGATACAGGGAATCATCACGACGCAGGACCTGATCGACCACTACGGCTATCTCTCGGAGAAACTCCAGACTGTTCGCGAGCAGCGCCAGCGTGAGCCGTCGTGGCCGCGGCGGTGAGCCCGCCTGGCGCTGCTCGCAACGCGAACACGAACGCGAACGCAAACGTGAGGACGGACACGGATCAGTCGTAAAATGGGGCAAACGTGTAGAACAGAGAGTCACGACACGGTCATCACACCGACTCGACCCGCTCGAAGAGGGCCGCACCGAGTGCGACCATGCCAACCGACGAGAGCGTGAGAACACCGGCGTTGACGGCGACCGGATACGACGACGTTCCGATCAGCACCGCTCGCAATCCGTCGACGCCGTACGTGAGCGGGTTGACGTACGCGAGGTACTGAACGGGGCCGGGGAGCCCCTGAATCGGGAACAGCGCACCGGAGAGGAAGAAGAGCGGGAAGATGATGAACTGGACGATCAGCATGAACCCCTCGCTGTCGCGGAACTGGGACGCGAGGGCAATTCCAAACCCGACGAACGTGACGGCGATCAACACGAGGAACACGAACGCGAGCGGAAGCGACAGAAGACTCGTGAACCGGAACCCGAGCGGGATCGAGAACAGGAGAATCAGGATTCCCTGCAGGAAGGCCGTCGTCGATCCACCGGCAATTCGTCCGAGCACGATCGAGGTTCGACTCACCGGTGCGACCAGAATCTCCTTCAGGAAGCCGACGTCCCGATCCGACAGGATCGAAAGGCCGGCGAACGACGCGCCGAACAGCATCGTGAAGCCGACGATTCCGGGGACGAGGAACTCGAGATAGTCCACGTCCTCGGGGAGCCCCGGAATCGCAGCGCCTTCGAAGCCAAAGCCGAGGAAGACGAGAAACAGAAGCGGCATCGAGAGTGCACCGATGATCCGCGATGGCGTTCTGACGAACCGCGTCACGTCGCGCAACCAGAGACCGTAGATGCCGAGCGGGTCGATTCGTTTCATTGCTGCCTCTCGACCGATGGAGCGGCATCGTTGTGACAAGGTGAGTCGGTACTCGCTGTGTGCTGTTCGCCCTCGTACTTGCCCGTTCCCGTGCCCGCGACCGCGCCATCACCCTCGCGCTCGTCGAACGTCCGCCCCGTCACCGAGAGGAACACGCTCTCGAGGTTCGGGCGGTGCAGATCGATCGACGTAATGCGAACATCGGCGTCGTCCGCGAGATGAACCAGCTCGGCGATCCGTGACTCGCCCCTGGTCAACGTCACGTGAGCAGTCCCCGCTGCCGTCGTATAGTCGGTGACCCACGACGCCGTCTCGAGGTGGTCGCACAATCGAGGTATCGAGTCGTCGGACTCGAGGTCGAGCGTCACGACATCGCCGCCGAGCGACGATTTGAGCTCGGCTGGCGAATCGAGTGCGACAATGTCGCCGTCGTCGACGATGGCGACCCGATCACAGAGCTGTTCGGCCTCCTCGATGTAGTGGGTCGTCAGCACGATGGAGATGCCCGACTGGGCGTTCATCTTCTGAATGTACTCCCACGTGTCTCGGCGTGCGCGGGCGTCGAGCCCGACCGTCGGCTCGTCCAGAAAGAGTACCGACGGCTCGTGCATCAGTCCGCGGCCGATCTCGAGGCGACGCTTCATGCCGCCGGAGTAGTGCTCGACGAGTTCGTCACGTTCGTCTTCCAGGTCGATCAACTCGAGTACCTCGTCGATGCGCCGGTTGCGTTCGTCCGTTCGCTGGCCGTACAACCGGCCGTGAAGTGCGAGGTTCTCCGCTCCGGTCAACTCCTCGTCGAGGGCGGGTTCCTGGAACACGATTCCCAGGCTGTCGCGGACGGCGCTTCGCTCGTCGTGGATATCGTGGCCGTTGACCGTCGCCGTCCCCGCGGTCGGCCGCAAGAGCGTGACGAGCATCTTGATCAGGGTCGACTTTCCCGCCCCGTTGGGGCCGAGCAGGCCGAAGAGCTCGCCCGATTCGACCGTAAAGGACAACTCGTCGACGGCGGTTACGTCGCCGAACTCCTTCGTCAGTTGCTCGACGGTAATCGCGCTCATTGGTGTGCCCTCCGATGGCGACGCGAGGAGTCGCGTTCTGCGGTCGATACTGCCCGGTGCTGACTCGGTTGGGTAGACACAGTCGACAGGTTCGGCTGGTTGCAACAAAACTATATTGACTGAACGGTTAGTACATCGTGCTGGATGCCCCAGCCGACCTCACCGCGACAGCGATTTGCCCGATCAGCGTCGTAGTGGGGTCTGAGATCGGACGCTAGCCGGGACTCCCACGGTCCCGAGGCGTTCCGGTTGTTCACCTCTCCCCACCCGCCCTCTCTCTCTTACTGTTTCGAGTTGCCCACGTGCGGGAGGTGGAGCAGCCCCGTTGTGAAAGTCGAACTTCGAACCCCGGATGGCGAGATTTGAGGGGGTAGCAAAATCGCAAGCGAAGTACGCCGAGCAGGTCGCAGGTAAATCGAAGCACGAGGGTGAACGAGTACCGGAGCGCGACGAAACGGAGGCTACCTAGCGAGACACGAGCACGTCAGTTGACGAGATCCTTCACAGTGTTCGCGATATCGTTGAGGAGGTAAAGGACAGACAGTCCGATGCCGATCCAGAGCCAGGTGACTGCAGTGCCCAGTTCGTTCGTGAACTCGAGTGCGGCCCAGCCGCCGACGAGTAGTGAACCGAAGAGGAGGCTAGTGACGACGAGCGCGTTCTTTATCGGTGGGTTCCCCAGCAGTGCAGTTTCGTCGGGGCTCTGGTCTCGCTCAGGAACCTGTTGAGCTGCCATACAAAGCGTACGCTGACGGGGACACATCTGTCTATTGGTTTTCCAAAGCAGTCTTGGAAAGAAGTGGAGTATGGAGTATCCCGGCAGGCCGCCAGGGACTCCGACCCAGGTCGGCGAGCGAACATGAACGGGAGTATTCGGCGTCTATGGCACTCATAGGACTGTAACGGTGGAATTGCTTGCTCTGATTCCGACTCCGTAGGAATCGGCCGGTGGTGCATCTCCCACGTCTCCATAGTAGCAACTGTCTATGAGTGACCAGGCAGAACTGCCACTCGGCGGGCTCTCTCGTCGGGAGGTCGTCCTCGCTACCAGCGTCGCGGGCGTCTCGGCGCTCGCAGGGTGTATGTCGGACGAAACACCGACGCCGGAACGAGAGGCATCGCCAGCAGCCACGGTGACGACACACTCCTCGCCTGCGCTCGAGCGCTGGGTAGACGAGGTCCCGCGGCCGGGCGTCGTTGACCCAACCGGCGAGAAAGACGGCCAGCCCTACTACGAGATCGAGATGAGCGAAATCGAGCACCAGCTTCACCGCGACCTCCCTCCAACGACGGTCTGGGGGTACGACGGCCAGTTCCCCGGGCCGACGATCGAGGCCCGACAGGGCGAACCGATCTCCGTCCGCTGGCAGAACAAGCTACCCGACGAGCACCTGTTGCCCGTCGACACGACGATCCACAGCGATATCATCCCGTACGAAACGCCCGGCGTCCGCACCGTAACCCACCTCCACGGCGGGAACATCGAGTCAGAAAGCGACGGCAAATCGCAGGCGTGGTACACGCGCGACTTCGCGGCGACCGGCCCCGAATTCGAGCAGAAGGACTACCACTACGTCAACGACCAGCCAGCCGCAACGCTCTGGTACCACGACCACGCACTCGGCATCACCCGACTCAACGTCTACGCCGGCCTCGCCGGCTTCTACCTCCTCCGAAGCGACGAGGAAGACGCACTCGAGTTACCTCGCGGCGAGTACGAGGTTCCGCTCGTCCTCCAGGATCGAAGTTTCAGCGACGACGGCTCCCTGTTCTATCCGACGGCTATCGCGGACGAACAGAGCGGGCGCGGCGATTCCCACCCGGAGCCGAGCATCGTCCCGGAGTTCTACGGCGACACGTCCGTCGTCAACGGCAAAGCCTGGCCGCGCCTCTCCGTCGGGCCCACGTCCTACCGGTTCCGGCTCCTGAACGGATCGAACAGTCGGTACTACAATCTCACGCTACTCGAGTACGACGAATCGACGGGCGAGACCGGCGACGAGGGGCCGGCGTTCGCCCAGATCGGAAACGACGGTGGACTGCTCGCAGAACCGGTTCCCGTCGACGACCGACTCGAGATTGGTTCCGGACAGCGCGCCGACGTCGTCGTCGACTTCTCCGAGTACGCGGGCGAGACGCTGCTCCTTCACAACGATGCGCCCGCGCTGTATCGCGGCGATCAGAGTTCGGCCGACGACGATATCGTCCCGCTCCACGAGATTCTGCTCGTCGACGTTGCGGACGGTGCGGACGCTGGGGGCGAGGCGAGCGAGGCTGGGGCAGAAGAGGCGACAGAGAACCTACCGAACGAACTGACTCGCGTCCCCGATATTACACTCGAGGACGTCGACACGAAACGGTATCTCACGCTCACGGCGGACCAAGACGAGCACGGGCGGATGGTCCATCTCCTCGGTACGGAGGACGAACCGGACGGGCTCGCGGTCGACGATCCGGTGACCGAGGAACCGACCGTCGGTGACACCGAACTCTGGAGTTTCGCCAATCTCACGGATATGTCCCACCCGATGCACCTCCACCTCGTCCACTTCCAGTTGCTCGGCCGGCAACCACTCGGGGAGTACCAGTCGACCGAGGACGAGATCGATCTCGATGCACTCGAGTCCCCGAAGGCCTACGAGCAGGGATGGAACGACGTGATCACGGTCCATCCGGCAGAGGTGGTCCACATCCTCGTCCACTTCGGGGAGTACGAAGGGGTGTTCAACGACCAGACGGGGACGTACATGTGGCACTGCCACATGGTCGAGCACGAAGATTACGATATGATGCGCCCGTTCGCGGTTCGGCCGGCATCGGAGTCAGAAGAAGACCCAGCGTCCGAAGCACAGGGTGAAACTGAGACACGGGTTGCGTCCGAGTCCGACTAGGGATCGGGGCCACCGGACGCAGCCAGTACGTA
The DNA here is from genome assembly GCF_001861355.1 of Natrialba sp. SSL1. Classification (GTDB taxonomy): domain Archaea; phylum Halobacteriota; class Halobacteria; order Halobacteriales; family Natrialbaceae; genus Natrialba. The sequence goes on along the minus strand of NZ_MASN01000051.1, from coordinate 14,114 downwards.
CTGGAGCCGGTTCGAACACTTGCCATCGGTGCAAGGACGGGATGGTCGAAACTGTGGCCCTGACGTATTACTGGCATCCAGCGAGGCACTGACGCAGCGCTGCGTGAGGAACACGAGGCGCAGTGAAGGACACCAAGCGGACACTCACTGCTGTCTGTCCCTCTTTCTGGTAGCTCCCGGAGACACCTGACGTCTTCAGTGACCGCACCTAGGCCGTCGCTCGGTGCGGACCGTCGACGACCGATCGAGCGACAGACTCACGAGTAGCCGGACGCGCTTACACCCCCATTGTGCTGGATTCCTGTGTCGTCTGGAGAGTCGAATCCCTCTCAGGACAGTGTGTGACGGCCGTCGACAGTTTCAGCCGTCGACGCCACGTGTCACCGGGCCGTTCCGGTCGTCACAGTCACGTGTTATTGGGCCCTCTCGGTCGTTGCAGCCACGTGACATCGCGGTGTCCCGGTCATCACAGCTACGCGGTATCGCAGCGTCTCGATCATCACAGCCGCTCACCTGGAATCGCCGCATCCGCCGGCAGCAGGACGCGACGTTCGGTGTACTCGAGTCCGTTCTTTCGCTGGCTGGTGCGCCTGATCGCCAGCCGGTTCCGCGAGAGATCGAGGAGTGCGTCGATCGTTCGCGAGACGAGTTTTTTCGCGTACGTGTCGCTGATCCCCGTCTCTTGCCTGCGGATCCAGTGTTTCATGTCGCTCGCCGTGACGTACTCGCGGACGTTCTTGCACCCCTGTTTCCACGGGTTGTCGCCGACCCCCGGATCGGTGCGAGCCTTCCAGAGTTTCGCTGCGAGCCGGACCGGGAGGGCAGACGTCGTCGCACGACGCATCTCGTCGTCCATCCTCGCGAGTTGCTGCACCGGGAGCAGATCGCCGTGGGCGACGGCGACGTCGCCACCGCGCTCGAGTGGGTCATCGCTCTCGGGCAGGCGGACGTACTGCGCGCCGTCGTCCTTGGTGATCCGCTCGAGGCGACCATCGGTGACGTCGATTGTACTGGGATCGACGTGGGATTCGAGCAGATGGGCACCCTTCTCGAGTTCGCGCGCCTGGAGTTCGCTGACGCGGTCTTTGTTCGCCGTGAGTTTCTTTTCGTGGGCATCCAGTCGTGCCTCGATCGGTGCGATGAGGGCTCGCGTCTCCTCGAGTTCGGTTATACGGTTCTCGAGGCGTTCGCTTTCCGTCCGGGAACGGTCGAGTTCCCGCTCGAGGTGCTCGATCCGGGCGGTTTTCTGTTCGAGGGTGGACTCGAGTGTCTTGAGTCGATTTCGGAGGGACTCGAGTTCGGTGGCCAGTGAGTGGGTGGTCGGTTCGTCCGGGGTGGTAGTGTCGGTGGCGGTGCAGGTGTCGGTATCGGTGGCGATGTCAGTGGAGGTAACGTGCTCGGAGTGGGTGCTCATAGTGATCGTGGGTGTGTCGGTGTCGGCATCAGTGAGCAGTTGGGAGGCGAGACAGCGGGCGTGCCGTGGACGATCGTGCGGGCAACCGGAGCCGAGTCGATCGGCGCGTAGCGATTGCGGCGTGAGTCGGTGGTGCTTGCCCAGTTCGGTCGTCGGCACTCGGTGACGGTGGGTCAGGCGTTCTACTGTGGAGACCCACCGTCGGCGAGAGGCGCTGGACGGTCGTCCGTAGCTGTCGTGGCCGAGTTCGGCGGCCGGTAGGCACAGCGCTGGCCGGGATAGTACCGCTGTGCGAGGACCTTCGCGGCGTTGTGATCCGCGGAGACGACGCCGACGGCACAGTCGGGGTTGGTGCAGCGGAACGAGGGACTCTGGGCGCGCTCGCCGATGACGCCGCAGGCGTGACACTCCTGGGAGGAGTAGGACACCGGCACGGTCGTCACCTCGATAGCGTACGCGGCGGCGACGGCTCGGAGTCGGAGCTGCGCCGCCGGGAGGAGCCACGCCGTCCCGCGGTGGGCGTTGGGATCGGTCAGCCACGCCCAGAGGTCGGGCTCGAAGTGGCTGTTCTCGGTGACCAGCACGGGCCGGTCGTACGCGCTCGCGTAGTCGCAGATGGTTCGCGCGGCGTCGTCGAGGCGGTCGAGAAGCGCGGCACGGCGTTGCTCGACGTACGCGGTGATCGTCTCGCGGTCGTACTCGCTGCCGAGCAGGTGGGCGACCTGTGCGCGGAGCTCGTCCAGGCGGGTGCAGAGGTCGTCGCCACAGATTGCGTAGGCTCCCTTCCAGTCCGGCATCGTGGCCGGGCAGGCGGTGTAGAGGTTGTACTCGCCGAGGTCGACGCCGATCGCGGTCGCGGTGCGGTCGGCGGCAGTTACCTCGGGGGCGACCCTAGGCATGACGATCACCCGCGGACGAGGGGGTGGAGTGGGGTGGGTACTCGAGTGATGCGTCTCGTCGGTCGGGACCTTCAAGGTCCCGTGGATGCTTGTCGAACATGGCTTCCGTACCGTGATTACGGGAGCCGCTGCGGGCCGGTGTCACTACCACCGACTCGCGTTTTGCCGCACTTTCCAACGAATAGTTGGACGTACGGAATCTCCCGTTAGCCAATCATTCTAGACTCCACTGTAATAAATATAGCTACGATATCGTAATAGATGGGTTTCGATATAGCAACCAAATTCTGGTATTTCGATGGATGTAAGCACTGGTTCTGCGAGTTCGAACTAATGAGAAAGCCCGGAGGTTGGATGCAGAATCCGACTGACGACAGAGTGTTAGAGATTCTCGACACCGGGTTACTGCTTGGTCCAACTGCAATTGCGAAGAACATCGACAAACATCGCGTTACAGTGAGCGACCGGTTGAGAGAACTTCAGAGATATGGGCTCGTAGCGTGTCCTGAAGAAGGGTATTACCAGATCACTGAGCAAGGAAAAAGGTACTTGGAGGGTGAACTCGACGCCGATGAGTTAGAAGGGCCAACGAATGGAGATTAATTCGGGGCCAATTCGTGTGGTCCAATTTTTGATGGATTGTTGTTCTGGTTGCTGTTATGATGATGTGATTAACTGAATCTGCTGTGCCTGTTCTCAGAGGCTAAATAGTCGCTCGTGAACACTGAGGGTTCATGTCAAAGGTTCCAATTATAAAACAATCCTATAGCAGAAGGAACGTTGGCTAAAATCGTCACTCTCAATGAGTATACAGCACTGTTCGAAATATGCACACAACAGATCGGTGTTCGTGTGCATATTCAGGAAACTAATTTTGTTGACGTGGAACCCCAAGGAGTGGTTGGGAGGAGAAGGAATACTATACTTAGAGCACGTTATGGAGTTCCCCGATAAGTATCAATATAAACCCAGTCCCAATCAGTAGAAGTCCTCCTCTACGAATCCGACTTTCCCCAGATCGGATTTCTTTCTCGAAGATAGCATTAGCAGTTCCAAACCACATTGATATCAAAGTTTCACGGTCCTCATCTTGAAGTTCTAGTAATGCATACTGTTCCTGATGACGGCTCGACCAACTTGAATCAATTCCTGGATGCTCAGTATTAATATTAAGCCGCTTAATTCCTTCCCAAGAGATTGGGTTAGCCTGTTCACCGCGTTGCCACTCATTGCCCTCTGCTTCATACAATGAATCAATCATTTCTTTAAACCCCGATTCACCTTCTTGCAGTTCACCCACGCCACCCTTTGTAATTCCAGAACCATGCCGTTCATTAAGTGTGTTTTTCCCACTTTCAAGGCGGCCAGTTGGAAAAGTCGCATAAATTCTTGGCCAATCTGGGATAGCTAAGATGAAAACTCCAACAATTTCCAATAGTAATCCAAAAATTATAATATATGAAAGTCCAAATGAAAAGAAGTATAATATGATTATTCCCATCAGACATGAACCAATTAATATTGTAGGTGGGAATCTCTGCCGAATGTTCACAGTACGCCTTCTCCCTCAAGCTATAAAATGTAATTCTATATTTTAATTCATTGTGAATCCATCACCAGCAAGAGAACAAGAATAGTGATCGAGAGTAAAAGGTATAGTACAAATCAATGACACCAAACTACAATTTAACACCTACAATTCAAGTTCGTCGCGGCGATCGTCGTTAATGTGTACACATGGTTCGTTATCTCGTGTGAAAATTCGGGAAGCAAATTCTGTCAACGTACAACCCAGGGGAGAAATCCAAAAAAGAGAATTAGTTCATTCTTCTCCAGAGTACTGGCTCTCATACTGACGAATAAGGTATGTGAGATATGCAGATGTTTGATGAAGAATTAGAGTACAATATTCTTTGTCAATCTCGTGATGTCTGTTGTGCCTTTCATCACCTACCTTCTGGAAGGCTTTTTCCATTGATTGCGCTAAATCCTTGATTTCAGCACGCATAATTGGGTTCGGTTCAAAAATATCCTTTTCTCTCATTATATCTAAATAATTCGATAGATTTAATTCTCGATTCTCTTCCCAATCCTCCATGTCAACACAAATTACCCTTGCCAATTCCTCTATAGAATTGTAAAGTTTCTCTGGGATCTCTTTACTATAAATTCGATTTCGATAAAGTTCATATGCATCATTGTAAGGAGAGGCGACAGTTGCCCATCGTTTACCGCTTGCAACAGACTGGAATTGATTATCTGCGGCCACCATCATTTCAGACCCAATAGGTCTAAAATTGAATCCTTCAGAATCAAACTCAAACTCCCAAAGAATCCCCTCTGTTTCCAGCACTTTGTTAATCCGATCTACAGTTTTTATCGCAAAGTGTTGAATTGCTTTACGATCATTTTCGAACTCTTTCCGGCCTGACTTTGATGGAATAGTATAATTGGACCAAAGTAGTGGTGTGCTTCTATAAATAAAATCTAAAATGTTCTCCATATAAGCAAATACAGTAGCGTATTCACAAGAATCTAAAATTTCTCTGTGGATCTGTAATGACGAGAGGGGTTTTATTCGCACATGATCTCGGATCGCAGAGAATCCCACATCCTCATAAGTTTCACTCACTGCGCGATCTATCAATCTTTCTGGTATAGCGGCTACATTTTGGGGGTCAGCAATAGTGAGGTTGAGCGGATTAGCAGTTATGTATGCAATCCGTTCACGTGCTGTTTCAGTGAGATCGATATGCACCCTAGCTTGGCTAGCCTTCAAGCGATCAGCTACAGAATCGTATTCATCTTCCATTGACTATTTCAATCTATAGACTTTTCACTTATGATACTTTCCCGACGACTTTTGACAGTTTCCACCCCCGTTTCGTGTGCTTCAACTGGAGATCTGCGAAGGTGGGGATGGGGCGCTGTAATTTTTTGGCTCTGTCCCCTTGGGGACAGTGCAAAATCCGGTTCCATCGCGTCACACTACACTACTACCGGGAGAACACTACACTACAACCCCACCACACAGAGCCGCGAACAAACCCACCACCCAGTGAGACACAACCCACTGCAGAAACATACTCGAGTACCCCCACACCTACACCACCCTATCGTCATAGCGTAGGACTCGAGTACCCGCCAGCAACGGGCTCGAAAACCAATGAGCGTCGACGCCCCGGAGTCGCCGCTGCCGACCGCGTGACACAGCGGACACTCGCCAGCGCAGGTGCAAAACGAGACGGACCCCCGCAGAAGGCAGCCCGGAGTCTGAAAGGGGCCGACAAAGTGAATTTAGGTGTTCGCCTGACCGCCGTCGACAACGAGTGACTCGCCGTTCACGTAGCCAGCAAGTTCGTCGGAGGCGAGATACAACGCGGCCCCGGCGACGTCTTCGGGCTGTCCAAGCCGATTCAGCGGCGTGTTTTCGGCACTTTCCTGGGTCGCGATTGGAACATCGTCTTTCGTCATCTCCGTCTCGATGACACCCGGGTGAATCGAGTTTACACGAATGCCGTCCGGTCCGAGTTCATCCGCGAGTGAATACGTAAGCAGGCGGACCGCTCCCTTGGAGGTGTGGTAGGCGGAGAACGTCGCCTGGCCGATCAGGCCGGCGACACTCGACATGTTGATGATTGCGCCTCCATCGCCCGACTCGAGCATCTTCTTCGCTGCGGCCTGCGCGCCGAAAAAGACGCCTTTGACGTTGATGTCCATCATCCGATCGTACTCCGCTTCCGTCACGTCGACGAAGTCGTTCTGGTCCAGGATGCCGGCGTTGTTCACCATGATGTCGACCCCACCAAACTCGTCTGCTGCGTCGACTGCCCCAACGAGCGAGTCGGTGTCTGTGACGTCGCACTCGACGTACTTCGCGTCGACACCGTATTCGTCCGCGACGAGTTCGTGTGTGGGTTCGCCACCCTCACGCGGCGTCTCCTGAATGTCCGCAACAACGATGTCTGCGCCCTCTTCTGCATACGTTTCGACGATTGCGCGTCCGTTCCCGCTTGCACCGCCCGTTACCACTGCTACGCTCCCATCCAGTAGTTGACCTGGCATACGTAGTACATCGGGCCATGGAAAGATGCTGCTTGGGAACCCGGTGGAACCCGTGTGCTACCCGAACTACTTTCGTGGCTGACTGACTAGTCAGTGAGGGTGTAGCGGGTACGTTGGATTACGACCTGAACGAGATCGTGGCGTTTCCCGGCTGTCGCCGGCGAATACGTTGGACAGGGAGGTTCGCGGGCGAGGGTGGGCGGTACTGGTTCGGTATACTCAGGTACCAGTTTCGAAAACCCGAGTGACCACGCAATGGGCTAAGCATCGTCAGCTACGTCACGACCGTCGGCCACGAAACCGATTGGGGATTACGACCGAGAAAGAGCCATCCTCTCGAGTGTGACCACGCTCGACCGAACGACTTCGAGTTCCCAGACCACCCCGCTCCTCACCAGCTCAATATGCTGGTCCGCGGATTAATATATCTCCGCAGTGTAGGAGTGGACGACCGATGAGGAACGTCAACGAGGAAGCAGAAGCTGACTGGAAGGAGGAAACAACCACCTTTCAGCGAATAAAATCCGTCGTGGGTCGGGCGTACGACGGACAGACTGCGGGGGAGATCGCAGAGCGTGCGCTCGTTGCTGAAAACACAGCTCGAACCCACCTCGAGGACCTTGCCGAAGATGGGTTCGTTGAAACAGCGACTGACCCAACGACGAAAGCAACGCTGTACGCTCGATCGTGGGCCTCGCTTACGTTCGAGCAGGCCACTGATATCCTCGAGAACACAGATTCGGACACGCTACTCACGAGGGTACAAGAAATGCAGGCCGAGATTGAGGCGTACCGACGGGAGACCGGTCTCGACGATCCAACGGACATCGCCTGGGCCGAGACCGACGCTGATGAGGAGACGATCCAGCAATGGAAAACCACTCGTCGGAATCTGAGCTTCGCAAAAGTCGCCCTTGCGCTGGATCAGGCAGAAGACAACGTCCGAAAACCGTGACGACATAGATGGCATCGTTCGACGATGATGATGAGTCGCACAGCCTCAGAGGAGTGATCGATCGGAAATCCCTGCTCGACGTTCGCGACATCGCCGAGACGCAGGAACCGCTGGCGACAGCTGAACTCGACGACTATATCGATCCCAGTGAACTCACGATCACCCTCGACGACGGGATCGGTGACCACACAACTGGTCGATTCGGCGTGCGATGGTCGACTGAAGACGACTACAACATCCACTACTCGGATCCGTCCCACGACTTCCGATGGGACGTCCACCTCCACAGCTACACCGAGCCCGACGATGACGGCCACCATCATCCACCACCGCGCGCATCGAACGATGATGACGACGTAGAAGACACCTGTATCGAAGTGCGAGACGTCGAAACAGTCTCCAGGGCAGTACTCAAGGCCTGGAGACACGCCTACGAGAACGACTCGTTGGACGTCATAAACGGACTCGAGAATCCCCCGTAACTGTACGCCCTGATAGAATCCCTCTAAGACACCCTCTCGAGCAAGAGTAAGAGGGTGCGCTGTCCCTTTGGGTCCGTACAAAATCTGACCCTATCGCGTCACACTGCGCTACTACCGGGAGAACACAACACTACACTACAATCCCCACCCGCACAGCTCCCCAGTCATTCAGCCACGGACACCCTACCACACGGAGCCGCGAACAAACCCACCACCCAGTGAAACACGACCCATTGCAGGAACGGACTCGAGTACCCCCACCCCAACACACCCCGCCGTCACAGCTGGGACTCTCGTACGAAAAACGCACCTGCAGTCGATCACCAGGAAGGATAGGTGTCCTGCCACGGCTGGCGGCGCTCTATCGCCGCGCTGGCCGACAGAATCGTCTCCTCGTCGAACCGGGAAGCGATCAGCTGGGCACCGATCGGCAGTCCGTTCTCGGAAAGACCGGCTGGCACCGAGGCGGCAGGGTGACCGCTGAGGTTCAACGGCCACGTGAGGACCCAGTCCAGATACGGATCGATGGAGGTCCCGTCTATCGACGACGGACCGACCTGTCCCGCTTCGAACGGCGGACACGCGAGTGTCGGCGTGAGAAGGAGATCGTACTCGTCCAGCACGTCCTGGATCGCGTCGTACACCTGTGTGCGAACCACATCGGCCTGTTTGAACGCGACGGCGCTGTGGTCGGAGCCGTTCTCGAGGAGGTCGACCAACGTCGGGGTGACCGACTCGCGGTGCTCGCCGAGGAGATCGATTCCCTCATTCTGTTTGAGGGTCTCGGCGGTCGACGCCAGTGTGGATTCGAAGAGCAGCGTTTCGGCGTCCCGCATGTCCTCGAACGAAACGGGGAACTCGGGGTCGACACGCTCGACTGTTGCCCCGCCCGCACGAAGCGTCTCGGCCACCTCGTCCACCCGCTTTTCGACCGCCGGTTCGACCTCGAAGAGACCGAAATCGGGACTGTACGCGACAGAGAGCGACTCGATCGGCTGGCGAGTGGCCGAGAGGTACGCACTCCCATCGGGTGGCATACTGACTGGATCGCGCGAATGGACACCGGTGATGATCTCGAGCAGCAGTGCTGTATCCGCGACCGTTCGCGTGAGTCCGCCGAGGGCCATGAACGGTGCACTCCCTTCGAGCGCGTCCGGCCTCGACGCCTCGGGAACGATTCCCGCCGTCGGTTTGAGACCGTACACACCACAGGCGCTCGCAGGAATTCGTATCGAACCTGCGGCGTCGGAACCGAGAGCGATTGAAACGATACCAGCCGCGACGGCAGCGGCGCTCCCACCGGAGGAGCCGCCGGCAGTCTTGCTGGGATCGAAGGGGTTGGTGGTCGTGCCGTGCAGCGGATTCGAGGTGTCGGCAGCGTGGCCGAACTCGGGACTGTTCGTCGACCCGACGACGATCGCGCCCTCGTCCAGCAACCGCTGGACGATCACCGACGTCTCGTCGGCAACGGACTCTGCAAAGACGGCCGAACCGTACGTACAGGGCATCCCCTCGATCGTGGAGTCCAGGTCTTTCAGCGCAATCGGGACGCCGTGAAGACGGCCGAGCGGCTCGCCGGATTGAACCGCTTGCGTCGCCGCTTTCGCTTCCGCACGGGCCTCTGCCTCACGAACGTGGACGAACGCGTTGATCGACTCGGTTGTCCGCTCGATTCGTTCGTACACCGCATCGACGGCGTCCGTTGGCGTGAGATCGCCGCGTTCGATATCCATCGCGAGACGTCGTGCGGAGAGAGTGGATGGGGTCGTCATTGGGTATGGCTCTGGAGAGTTGCTTGGGAGTCGCGTCCACGATGTACCTGAACATGGCTCGTAGCGCCGGCTCTGAAGCGAGTCGTGGCCTGGTCTCGACGATTCGCGACCGTGCTGTCCGAATAGCGTCGCAGTCGTGTCATGGGTGGGACAGTCACTCATAGACACACCGCTATTGAAGCGATACCCGTTTACCAGGTCAATGTATTATAAAGAGTCGACTACTCGCTGCAAAGAGTTCAAAAAGTGCAAAGAGTCACAGACTTCGAACGAGATTCTGTTGGCCGCGTCTGAGACGTGTCGAGACTGCCTGCGTCGAAATCGCTAACTCGTCTGCGACCTCGTCCATCGTCACCTGTCGCGGAATATCGAAGTACCCGAGCTCGAGTGCACACACGAGCGCCTCACGCTGGGTGTCGGTTACACCCGATGCGCCGTCACTCATTGCCCCGTCCGCTTCGGAGAGCGTCTGCAACCGAAACGGGATCCCTCGCTCTTTGCAACCCGCTCGATATCGTCTCAGGCTCTCTCGTGAAGGAAATCGTACTCGCATGTCGAACCCGTCTCGCGTTGCCGTCGCGTCCAGCACGACCCCATTATTCTCGAACAGGAGTGGATAGGGAAGGCCGTCTTTCAGATCTGCGATGTGAACGATGGCGTAGAGACGCCGGTCGCCGGTTTGAGCGAGACAGTCGTACTCACGAACCAGATCGTGGTCGCCGAGCGCGTCGTCGAACGCATCGAAATCGTCTCCCCACGCCCAGATGAGAATCTTCCCTCGGTCACCAGAGTCGGGATACAGCGCCGTATTTCTGATTTCCATTTCCGGGACCGCCTCCAGGACCGTCGGCAGTATCGGGGTCCGTATCGTGTATTCCGCCACAATATTCATGATATCCCCTCTTCGCTGGTCTGCGTTAAAGCTGATTACTCTCGTCGTTTCGAATCGAAAGAAAAGCGAAGAGCAACACACGACCGCAGACTGCCTCGGGACCCAACTTAGCAAAATCGACGATAAGAGTGTACTCTCGCATAGCTGATAACTGAATTCCGACACTGCACACGAGTTCCAGTCACAAACCCAGATGGCAAAAGCAGATGGTAAAAGCAGATTGGAAGACAGACTAGACGTCTGGCACGTCGAGTGTAATCACGCTCGACCGAACCACCTCGAGTTCGTCCACACCAGGAACCCGCATTCGAGGATCAGGGAGCGAACACTCGGCAACGTCGAACGTGATGGTATCGTCCGTCTGCCGACAACGCAGATAGACGGGTACAATCTCGATGTCGGACGGAACACTATCCGCGACGGCAAGGATTGGATAGACCAGCTTATGCTTGGCCAGCGTCGCTCGTGGCCCGGTTTTCGCTTCGACCACGAACAGCGTCGGCTCGCCGTTCCGGCGCTCGACGAAGAGCGTGTCAGTCTCGACCTGCCCGGTTCGGTGTGTGACGGTGGACGCAATATCACTGTGCGGACGGAAATCGAACGTGAACGTCGACCGGCCGGTGGCGGGCGGTGCGAGTGCCCCCGTCGTGTCGAGATCGAGTGCGTGCGAGAGCGCACCGGATGCGAGCCCGAGGTTGACGAACGAGGTTTCAGAGAGCGACGGCAGCACGCTGAAGTTCAACAGCTGTGCCTGCTCGACGGTACTCGGCACCGGTCCAGGTTCCAGATCATCAAAGAGGTCCGCATCCTGAAGGAAGAAATCAGTTACCCCGTTCGGGCCGTCGACGAGCAGGAAGGCCGTGCCCGTCCCGTTCGGTGCGGAGCCCGTCCGAAGCACCATGACGCCCGCCTCGCGTAACCCCGGCTCGAGATCGGCGAGTGAATCGACCGAAATGTATCGCGCCGTCCGGGTGGCGTCGAGCTCGTGCGTCGTGACGTAGTCACGAAACGACCGTGGGCCGAGCACTGGCTGGTCTGTGACCGCTAACTCCTCCAGTGCAGGCCCGAACACCGACGGCATTGCTCGAAAGGGAGGATCGAACCCACTTGTGCGCACTGATATCGAACCGTACAGGGGCCTGGACGGGAGCTGTGAATGGACTGGAAAGCAACCGCGAGGACAGGGATTCACTCTGCGTTCGAAACTGACCCGGAGTGAGAGAGAACACGTCCGATCCAGAAACCACGCAATTGGTGTCACTGTTGCTGAAATCAACGCGAGCCTGCAGTAGCATCCTCGACCCCGTCTGCAGTCCACGAATAGACGGTACAACTGACCACTCACGGGTGGCACAGAGCGGTGATCGCAGTCGAGAGCGATTGCCGCTAGTACGGTGTCACGTACGTCGAAAGTAGTTCAGAGGACTGGGGAGCGCTGCTGGCAGACTTAGACAGCAATCACGTCCAGCGAAGAAGTCGAAGGGGTGTCGAACTCGAGACCAATATGGACGAAGGCCGTGATAGTCGACGACTGTGTACGACGCTCCACCCACAATTTTGAGAGTTCATCCCAATTTCATAGGATACTCAAATATAATATACTTCTCACAGTCGAGATCGCACTCGTTGAATCGAAAGAAAAGCGATTGCGATACTCGGGGATCGCACCCAAGAGGGAGAGACGACGCATCGTGCTGATGAAGCAATTCAGCCGACGAATGTGGTGCGAAGTCACGCACCTCACAGCCCATATAGAACACATTTCGTGGCTCGATCGAGTCAGACTACTGGAACCCATACCCGCCGCTCTTGTGACGATATCGCGAAACAGATCAATCAAAAATACCGGTTTCAACAACCATGAGCCGGAGTGTGAGATAACTCAGTCCTGAAGCGTTGACTAACTGGCAGCGACTCGGAATTGAGTACCCGTCATTGTCGGATTCGGCGAGAGAGTGCTGGCGCGCGCCGAGCGTAGAACCGAGTGTCGCAGGTGAGTCACGAATAGTTTAGATATGATTATACATATCCTGACATCACCCACTTGCATGCAGAAGTATGATAGGAATAGTAGTTGCGCAGCGACACGTGGCGTCGAGTCGCTCGAGCCAACGACAGATCGACCGTCAGCGAACGGCAGAGTACACAAATGCCAACCGGCCACCCATCTTGAGCAGTTAGTACTTCTAATGACCGTCGTACCGGCTGATTTCTGTCTGTACAGCCAAAGACGGTTCCCCTACACTGCCTGCGCTCGGTGAGAAACACCGGTCATCAACAGTGTAACAGAAGCACTCGGCCCCAATCTATTACAGAGGTACAGTTGTAAATGACTGCCGCCAAAATATTTCATTCGCAGAAGATTCGACCTTACTGCAACCGGAGCCGCCGGTTTCTTTCAGTAGTAGCACGGCACAGACGGTCTATCATCGTTTTTCATAGTAATAGTTTACGATAGCGAAACTCATTCGATAGTGGTCTTCGCAATGTCGTCAGAAAGCGATTGGGCAGTTGCAGCGACTTTCTCGGCTAACTCCCCGCTAAGCCGCGAATACTCGACTCTATAGGTCGGGCCGCCGGCACTTATCGCACCGAGGACAGTGCCATCTTCGTTCATGATAGGCGAACTCACGGAGCGGTATCCCTCGACTGGCTCTCCATCACTTATTGCATACCCGTTTTTCTTAATCTCCGCTAACTCAGATTCTAATTCCTCCCGAGAGTGAGTCGTATTTGGCGTTTTCTTCGGCATCCCCCACGTATCTAATATCTCGTCGACGCGTTCGTCGGGGTACTCGGCCAGGATCGCCTTCCCGGCTGCTGCATTGTGCATGTGGAACTCCGCACCCGACCGGAAGTTAACCCCGTTCGAACTGCCGACCGATTCAAAGACAATAATCAACCGCCCGTTCTCCTCGACGGTGAAGTCAACCTCCGTATTCGTCTGATTTGCGAGTTCTCGAACGCGCTGTTCGACGGTCGAAAAGTGGGGCCGCATTTTGATCGCTTGTCGGCCCTGAGAGAGCGTGTGGAGACTGAGCTTGTAGGTTTCACCGAATTTGACTAGATAGCCGTTTTCGCGTAGCGTAGAGAGGTGTTTGTGAACAGTACTCTTTGCGAGACCAGTTTCATCGACTAACCCTCGCAACGTCGCCCCGTTTTCATCCATTATGTGGTCGAGAATCGCCAGTGAGGTGGCCGTCGTGCTCAGTTTTCCTTCGCCAAGTCCCATGATATTCGACAACACCCAACCATCCATAAGAGTTTCGAATAGCCGAACTACATAGCGTTCGACGGCACCCAACACCATGACAAGTATTCACACAGTCATTCCCGGCAACTGCTTGTGATTCTAGACACTCACAGAAGGTACTTTCATCGAGAGTGCGACCCAGAAACACCACTCCGTGAGACTAGCGACAGGTTGTCCAAAAAATACGGCTGCGCGTCTCGATCTAACGGCTAGTCGTCTCGAGTGACGATGTCGGCTGAAAGGCCCTGTGCCATCTCGATTTCCTTCGAGTTGTTCATCGTCCAGGCGGTGCGCTCCGTCACTGCTTCGATAGCCTCACGTGCGGACGGGTAGCCGTTGCCAGACTTCTTGACGCCTCCGAATGGCAGCTGGACCTCTGCGC
>NZ_MASN01000050.1 GCF_001861355.1 Natrialba sp. SSL1 | reverse complement strand
GGGCTGTTGGGAGCTGGTGGCTGTAGTACCGCAGGATGCCAGCAGGTGTGCCAATAGCGATCGGACTACCCGGTCTGTCGAAGACGAGAACTTCGGGGTTATCGTCACCCCATGTCAGATGCGGTCCATCCAGGAGTGATGGTAGCGTTGGCGGTGTCTGTTCCGTCTCCGTCGCGTGATCGGGGGCATAGACTGACGGCTCTGTAACGAGATCGAGGGCCTGTTCGTGCCACTCTTGGCCATCCCAGATCTCGGTTCGTCGATGCCAGCCCTCTTCGGCCGGCTCGAAGGTAACTCGTCGTGGTGGGCCATCGCGTGGCTCCCACTGGACGTGCATCGGTGTCATCGTCCCCTCCGGTTGCGGCCGTTCTGGTGCGTGTCGGTGTTCGGTGGTTGTTCGAGGAGCGAACCTGCGTTGGTCTCGAGTACGGGAGTGGATGGGACACTGCCGTCGGTGGCCGTCGTCGAACTCGTGAGTCGTGGACTGCTCATCATGGCTGTGAGTTTGTTGTCGGGTTGTTCTCTTGGCGATCAACGAACTGGGCTCGCTCGAGTGAGGTCTCCGAGAGAGACGTCAGTGTGGGCTGGCCCCGCTGTTGAAGACAGTGTTTGAGGACTGGCTCGGAAATCGAATACCACCGATCATCGCTTCGGTCGCGGTATCGGAGGTCGCCATCGACCGCGACGACGATGGCCTGGTCCTGTGTTGTCGTCGCTCCAAAGACGAGTGCCAGTGGCTCCGGTTGGGTCCACGTTCCCCGAAGCCTCTCTTGGAGTGTCTCGAGTCGGGGTGGATCAGTTAGGATCGGCTGTTGGATTGCCGACGGGGCACGGATAGCGACGTCGTCGACACTCTCGCGACTTCGTGGCCGCCAGCCGCTGCCATCCCACTCGAGGCGGCGGTGGCTCCAGCCCTCGCTATGGTGACTGGAGTCGATGATGAGTCGTCGCGGAGGGTTGTCGGTGGGTGTCCACTGTACGGTGAGGCTGTCGGACTCGGTGTGAGAACTCCGACGCTGGAGCGTCTCGATCGTTGCTCTGAGCTGTCGCAGCCCCGCGAGTGTGTCTGCCCGAGACCCACGTTCGTCCGTGGCTGTGAGGTCTGTGAGCAAGGCCTCGAGGGTGGCATCGATCGCCGCGAGGGCTTGCTGGTGTTGTTGGTCTTCACTCATCGGTGGCCCTCCGTCGGGGCTGACAGGTTACTCGCCATCGTGGTCACCTCGCTGGATGGGCGCGGGTGCATTTGGTTCGATGATCCAGTCTTCGAGGTCGGGGAGTGATGGATCAGTGTCGGTCGCTGTGGTCTGGGTGGTGCGTTTCTCGTCGCCCAGAATGTGGCGGAGTGTTCGCAGTATGAGTCTGGCCTCACGAAGGTGTGTTTCGATTGGCTCGAATGTGTCGGCCTCGAGTGTCTCCTGTAGTGTCTGGATGTAGGTTTCGAGTTCGCCCTCGAGGGCAGCAACCGTCTCGACATCGACGGAATCGTCAGCGGGTTCGACCTGTTGGGAGGGTGGTGTCCCATCCACACACAGTTCCCGGTGGGCTCTTCGGAGTCGTTCATCAAGCGAGATGAGTTGTCTGGAGACATCTTTGCTGGTTGCTGTGGTGTCCCAGAGTGTGTGTGCTTTGAGTTCGCTGACCGTCTGACGGAGCTGTTTGAGGTGGTCGTCGGTGGCGGCTGTCTCGTACTCGTGGCTGTCCGGCGTGGTGCGTTCGTCGATAACCTTGATATGGTAGTGGGGCCCGGTGTCCGGCCGGATGGCTGTGACTTCGTCTGGGAGCAGCTTCGGGTCGGGGTCGGTCCCGATGTTGCCAATCAGGCGATAATCTGTTTGTTGGAGGCCGTGATCTGCGAGGTTGATGACGTGGTTTCGCGTCGGGAGGTCAACTGTGACGTAGCCGGTGAGGCCGAGTAGTGGCTCGGGGACCTCGAAGCCCTCGTCGGTCAGTGGGGCCTCGAAGATAGGCACCGCTTCGATATCGACGGCCGTGAGTTCACCAAGGGTATGGGTCGTCGTCGCGGTTGGTTCCGTGACGGTGATTTGGCTTTGGTCGCCTGCCGGGATGAGCTCAAGTGTTCGGTCGTCGGTCTCGAGTTTTCGATAGGCGGTTTCGGGATCGTAATCGGTGACGACGCCGGTCTGGGTTGTCTCGGTGTTGTCGTCGGTCCAGGTAATCTCGAGGCGGGCTTCGGGTGGGATCGTCTGGAGACTGAGGGCGAGTTGGCGGGCCTGGAAGTCATCCATCGGTCTCACCACCGAGATGGGGTTGTGGCGAAGCTGTGTGGGGGGTCTTCGCCTCGAGGGTGTTGTATGTCGGTTCAGCTCTGGTTTCCTGACGTGGTTTGTCGATGCGTATCTCACAGGAACGGTCAAGAGATGCCCCGCCCGCAGCTATCACTGACTGGATGACGAGTTCGGCTACTGAGTCCGAATCAGGGAGTATCTCACGTACCTTCTGGATGTGGAGTCCGATCTGGAAGAGACAGTGTCGGACCGGGCGTCTGTTGTCTGCGAGGTCGCTGTGGATGATTGCGTTTTCCTGGAGTGAGTCGACGGTCTCCCTTAGTGGGTTGAGTTGCTCGTAGTCCGCGTTCGGGTTTGGGGTGTCGTTAGTCATTGGTCTTCTTTGGGTTGCCACCGGAAGGTGAGCAAGAGCGGTTGGAGTTCGGCGCGGATGGTGTGGAGACGCTCGAGGAGCTGTTGGCGAGTGGCTGGATCGAGGTTTTGGTCGGCTTCGGCTGCCTCGAGGAGGTTGTTCGTGAGGGTTTCGATGCCCTCGAGGGTCTTTCGATAGGTGTCTTCGTCTGGGGTGCTCATTGGGTGGGGATCGAGTTGGTGGTGAAGTCGGCGCGGTCGTAGGGCGTTTCTGAGAGGGATTTGGTGGTTGGGTAGCCGCCCGTCCGGAGATGGCTCTCGAGGTCTTCTTTTGTGACTGCGTACCAGCCGTCTTGGTTGTGGCTTCGGTATCGGAGTTGGCCGTCGGCGGCGGCGACGACTTCTGCGTTGGTGAAGCTGAGGACCGTTGGGTCGGGTTGATTCCAGGTGTCTCGAATTTGGATGATGAGCTCCTCGAGTGTTGGCGGGTCTTCTGGAGGGTTTGTGGTTAGGCCCGTGGTGTGTTCGGATCCACAATGACGCCAGTCGCTGCCGTTCCACTCGCGTTCGATTCGGAGGTAGCCGTCCTCGTGGGGTTCGAAGGTGATTCTTCGAGGGAGGGCATTTGCTGGTGTCCACTGAATCGTGATCGGGTCGGTCATCGGCTCTCTTCCACCAGTCTGGCGTGGGTCTGTTCGATGTCGCCCAACGTGACCGGACGCTCGAGCTCGAGGGTGATCGTATCTGGGTGGAGGATCTGTTGGAGGTGGGCCGTGTAGGTCTCAAGGAAGTTGGTGGCCTTGTCGGTGAGGTGGTAGGTGCTTGTCGCTGGGTGTTCGGTGAGGAGGCCCTTGTGGGTGAGCGTCTGGAGGTCGGCGTGGAGTTGGCTGTACTCGAGGTCGGGGTGCCAGCGTTGGAGGGCTGGTTTGAGTTTTCTGGGTGTGGCGGGGTTGGTTGTTTGTTGAAGGCACGCGACCGCGAAGAGGATGTCTCGAGTGCGTGCGATGAGTATGGTCCATGTCGGGTGGTTTTCGGGTGATGCATCTGGTCGATCGAGACCTTGAAGGCCTCTTGGGTTGTTGGCGTACATGGCTTCCGTGAGTCCATTTCGGGAGCTCGCTGTGGATTCGGTGTCCCAAGCACCGATCCACGTTGAACCTATCTTTGCTGAATCTCTGGTTCGTTGAACTCCCTTATACACTGTTATTCACCCCTTCAATATAAATTCTTCTACTGTTCAGTAGACCATATTCGACTTAGGACTTACAAAGCCCCGTTCCGAACCATGTATAATGCTGGGTACGAAGTTTCAAGCAATGAGGAAACCCGGTGAGTGGATGCAAAATCCAACTGATGAAAGAGTTCTTGAAGTACTCAACACCGGACTAGAGTTAGGACCTACAGTCATCGCTAGAAACATCAACCGAGATCGTACAGGAGTGAACCGTCGGTTATCTGTGTTGGTTGAATATGATCTTGTTCGACGAGTAGACAAAGGATATTATGAAATCACAAAACTCGGACAAGAATATCTTGATGGAGAAATCGACGCAGGTGAACTCGAACGTGACGACGAGTAAAGAGGCTTCACTGGTAGGCAGTTACATTTCTCGAACAGTTTGATCTCACAGTTCTTGGTCCACAACAAGATGAACGATTACGCCACCAGCTGCTGCGAACGCGATAATCACACCCATTTCTCCGTCAAGAAACGCGATTGGCTGGAATGTTTGACCGACAATTCCAATGCTAAAGTACGAGATGAGACCAGTAATGAATGCGAACGGGAGAGAGTGCGTAAATCCCCGGTGTGTGAGTATACTATCGAACGTATCACCGCCGAGAAACAGTACTGCGATACCACTCACAAGAAGAACACCGCTACCGATCGTGAGTGTGTCACCACTTGCGCCGAAAACGTGAGCAAACTGGCCTAATCCACGGACAAATTCCGGTGAGAGCGTTGGGAGCGCAAAGACAGAGATAATTACGCCGATACTCGCATATTTCCCGGCAGTACGTCGTGGCCTCGAGTCCTGGTGATCGATATCCGGAATGAGCGACGCGACGATACCGTAGATGCCTGCAACGACTGCTGCAAGGATGGTTTCAGTTCCTGTAGCACCCCACTCGAGTGCGAGGAATGCGGCTATACCGGCGGCGATAACTGCGTACTTCTTGCCCGCTTCATAGTGTTGATCGAAGTTTCCCATAGTATTGTATCTGTGTCGTGACGATCAGTCGATGATTGCTCGATTCGTGTTTTAGTTGCAGATCGTTAGTCGGACCTGAGTTTCGTCGTTATCGCTCGAATTCGACTCGGACGCCACCAGTTCCGATTACGAATCCAGTTAGCAACCGACAACGCGAACAATAACGTCGGTGCGAGAAACATCACGGTGATCCCGGCGATGATAACTTGACTCTCCGCTTCGACATGGATCGGACTCTCGAATCCACTCGTAAGTGCGCCAATAAAGAACAACATGAACCCCAAATACATACTCGCTAATGCTAACGAGCGAATTGCGTCAGCATCGCTAAACGTGACGAGCCCTCGCAGTGAGAGATTCTCCAGCGGAGTACCATGTTGTAACGCCTCTTTCCCTTCGGGAGATAGCGGCCAGTTGGACTCAGGATGGTTGACATAATATATCGTAGTCGCCTTAAGGTAATCCTCGGAAACGACGTCGATCTCCCGGAGTTCATCGAGCCGATTTCGTATTGTCCCACGATCCACGTCGGGTTTCAGACGAGACTCCAGCTGCGTTATCGTAAAGAAGGGCCGTTGCGCCTCGAGCATGGTATCTACGACGTGGCCCTGCGTCAGTTTGTTATTGACATTTTCGTCGAGTCGCTCGTCGATCCAATCCGGTCTCGTTGACATTGTCGTTTGAGGGACTGTCTGGGAAGGTACTAAAACCACAGCTAGTTTCAGGTATCTCTGGATGAGATTCGATGTACGGAAAGCGTCATTCCGTATGTACTGAATCGATTCTATAGGTGGCGTATGCGTTCGGAAATCGAACGGTACGAAATAAGTAATCAGATTCGCGGCACTGTCTAGTTCAGCACCTCCTCGGCTGGTGTTCGACCATTCAGCGCTTGATTCGGTCGATCGTGGTTGTAGTGGTGTCTGAACGTCTGAGCCAGCGGCGTGCGCTGGCTGGACTGCCCCGCCAGAAGGAGTGAAAGCGGTCGATCCGCATTGAGACTGTCTGAAACCACTTTTCGACGGTGTTTCGCTCGCTATAGTTGAGCTGACCGCTCAAGTCGTGGCGAGCGAGGGCAGTCAGATAGCCGCCAGCATCAACGAGAAATTCTGTCTCGTCGATTTCGTGTTTCTCGGTGAGTCGATGCAGAAACGCCGCCGCGGGGCCGGTCCCGCGGCGGCTGTATACGTCGATTTCGAGCAGGAGTTTCGATTCTGTGTCGATCGCGGCGTACAACCACTTTTTCTCGCCGTCTACCTCAATCTGTTTCTCATCGACCGCGACCCGCGACGGCTCCGCCGTTGGCGGATCGCTCTGGGCCTCTGAGAGTTTGTGCGTCCAGCTCCAAATTGCGCCGTGAGAGCGATCAATACCGAGTAATTCGAGCACTGCGACGACCTCTCGAACCGACAATCCCATCGAATGCAGGCGCACCCCGAACACCCTGACGGGCGTCGGGGTGCGCTCGTTCTCCCAAACCTCATCACAATCCACGTCTAAGGTCTCTCTGAGCAGGTTGGCGAGTTGCATAGGCACTTCTCGCCACCACCTGCTCATTCCTCAAACTCTCATCTAGACAGTGCCCTACGCGGTTTCTGAAAATAACCTCATCAAGACCCTGGCATCCGTCGGTTTTGCTCCTTAACCGAACACGGATGAATCGGCGTCTGCAAGGATTTCGGCCTCAGGACCCCATGGGTCCGAGGCTAAGTGAGGGGCAGGCACACGTCTTTCTTGCGCTCTGCCTCCGCTTGGTCGTTGCACTCGCCAATCACCACCGAGGAACGATGTTGCCAGTCCAGCCATCACGCTATGAGAATTCTTCTGAACCACTGCCTTGCCAGTACGTAGCGCTTGATTTACTATAACTCATCCAGCATTAGTAACACCGTTAATAAATATTCTGCTGATTTCTGAGAGGAATAAAGACCCTTCTCGTTGATCAACTCATCAATTGAACTTGGAGCGAAAACGCTCGGATATTCATTGACAATTTGTGCATTCTCCTGAATTGATTGCATAGTCATTTCATCTACTTTCGAGTCAGACCGAACAAATTTATCGATGAGTGTTTCGCGGAGCGATGGCCGTTTCGACGCTAAACCGTAAAGCGAACTCTTGAGTTTGTACTCCAGACTTCCGACCGGGGCATTGAAGTTGGCGTACGAAACGTCGAGTGCGTCGGCAGAATACGACTCGATGATCCTCGAGTACAGTTTGTTCTGTTTCTTCTGCGAATCCGGAACCCTCATCGCGTACTTGAATACTGGATAGGCGTAGAGCGGCGCAGTGCTCCAGAAGTAGTATCTATTCCGGTCTTCCCCGTGGTATCCCCATTTGAGACTTCGTTCCCTGATCAAGAAGTGCACGAAGCGTTGCCCGGCGTCTGATTCCGGGTAGGACTCGAGGCGTTCGTGAATGCTCGCCTTGATCTCGCCCCGCGAGTGAGTCGAGAGTTCCTCAACCAGCTCCATGGGACACCGGGTCTGGTCGGCAAGGAGATACTCGATGATTTCGTCGTTCGAGACGAAATTTCGTGGGGGTGTCCAGGAGGAAAACTTGGCCCCACCGTCCCCCGTGAAGTAGGTCACATTATCTTCGAAGTTGGATTGCAACCGCTCGAAGAATTCCAGAATGTGCCCCATTCCCACGGTGTTCATACCGCGTTTCAGTTCCAGCAACCGATCCCTATGTTCGGTGATGGACTCCTCAAGTTGATACTCGTGCCACTCACCGTCCAGGACGGACATCACTTCCTCGGCGGCCTCTACCTCTGAGGCTGTGCTGGTTCCCCTGTTATACGTGGCAGCGACGTACGGGATCTCATTGGTAGTCATACAGGCGGCGAGTGCTCGAGAATCTAGTCCACCACTGAGTGACACAACGTTCGTGCCGGAATTAGTCCGTCGTTGAGTAGTCTCCACAATGAGATTTGAGAGATTGGATGTGTTTTCCTCGATGGATTTGTCTGCATGAGTCTTCTCCTCAATATCGAACTGGTGAAGTTGGTCAGATACTAACTCTCCGTCAGAGATACGGATAACTGAGGCCGGCGGCACCTGCTTCACACCTTCATATAGCGTCCGTTCCCCCAGCGGGTATCCAAACAGGAGATAGTGGGCTACCCCCATAGAATCCGGTTCGACATCGGCATTCTCGAGAATAAACGCCATCTCCCGTGAGAGGTAGACCATTTGTTCTTCAGTGTATGTGTAAATAGGAAGTCGTGAAAGAGCATCGTTCAAAACGACCGTGTCGCCAGTATCTTTCTCGATAATCACAAGAATGAATTCAGCATCTCGCTCGAGCAGCCACTCCCGTACCCATCCAATATCATCAGCGAGAAGCTTCTCAGCGACGGTGTGAACTGCTTCTCGTTCGTCGGAGATGTCGTAGAGCTGTCCTTCGAGTGCAATTACAAATTCGTATGTGTCGTAAACAGTGACTGGATAGTCCTCGTAGCCGGTGTACCCAACTGCAGTGCTGCCCTCGTTCCATGAAACGGCTTTATCGTATTCATTAAAGAACAACAAGGAATCTAACAACTGGTCGAAAGAAGAATTCGCAATTGCACTATTGCTGTTGAGAAGGGTGAGGCCGGGCATCTCAACAGTTGTATCGAATCATGACTATATAATTGCTATGGAATACCGTTTTCCTTTAAAAAATATCATGTACGGGTGAGTGATTTTATAAATCTGATGTAGTCGTAAGTATTCTTGTTTTTTAAGTCAGAAAATAGCTTTAGTGATATATCATAATCTCCGGCGCTGGCGTACGACCGTGCGAGCGCCAGTTTCTGTTCCTTGACCACATCAAACCCGCCTTCTTCTGCATCGCGGATTTCCGCTTCAAAAGACTCGAACAGTTGTTCCTTGGCGTCGTGTATCGTTTCGGGTGAGACAGATCCCGTTTGGTGCTTCGTCACGAGAATTTCGTCCTGGTACAGGATCTCCCCGCGTTGTAGAACGCGGATTAAAAACTCGTAATCCTGGTGCCGTTTGAAGAGTGGGTTGAACCCTCCGATCTCCCGGACGATTTCCGACTTGATGAGAAGTGTCGATGATCCCCCAACACCGAACTTCCGAGACAGAATATACGGGATGAGCTCGTCGCCCCCATCTACAGGTGTGGAATCCGTCTTACGAATCGATTGAGCGCACTTAATGATCGAATTAGATGGCGGCTCTCTCGTTATATCACAATAGGTGGCTACAACGTCGTCACCAGCACTCGTTAGCGCGGTAAGTTGACGGTCTAATTTCCTATCCCACCATTCGTCATCCGCGTCCAGAAAGCTAATGTACTCCCCAGTAGCGTTTATTATACCCGTGTTCCTCGCAGCGCTCCCCCCTCTATTGGTGTGGTGTTGATACAACCGTATTCTGTCGTCGGTAAAGGAGTTCGCAATTTCCGGGGTTGAATCAGTGGAGGAGTCATCTACGACGATCAACTCCCAGTCTTCGAACGTTTGTTCCAAGACGCTCGATATCGCTCGCGAGAGGACATCGTTCTCGTTATACGCAGGGAGAATTATGCTGATTCGTGTCATAGCCAAGGTTATTTTCTATCTTCTAGAATATACAAATGTCTGTTAATCCTTACCCGCGCGATTGTATCGCGTACAGATCAGCATACTGGCCGCCATTGGCGATCAGTTCCTCGTGAGTCCCAGTTTCAATAATCTCACCACTTTCGACTGTGTGAATTTTATCCGCATTCTCGACTGTCGACAGCCGATGCGCAATAGCGATCGTCGCGTAGTCTCGTTCCATCTCTTCGATTGCCGCCTGGACCTCCTGTTCGAGGTTTGAGTCTAGATCACTGGTCGCCTCGTCAAGCACCAGCAAATCAGCGTCCTGCAATAGTGCACGTGCCAGCGCTACTCGCTGTTTCTGTCCACCCGATAGTCGGACGCCGTCGTCGCCGAGCATCGTCTCGTACCCGTCGGGAAGCTCATCGAAAAACTCGTCGACCTTCGAGATCAAGCAGGCACGGTCGAGCTCCGCTCGCGTCACGTCGCGGTTCCCGATCGTGAGGTTATACTCGAGGGTGTCGTTGAAGATGAACGGATCCTGCCGGACGACGGCGATCCGTTCTCGCCACTCGTCGATGTCCATCTCGTCGATCGGGACGCCGTTGGCACGGATCTCGCCGTCGTCAAGTTCGTACAGTCGGGCGAGCACCGAGACGATCGTCGACTTTCCGGCGCCCGACTGACCGACGAAGGCGACGAATTCGCCCTTGTTGACCTCAAAGTCGATTCCTCGCAGGACCTGCTCCTCTTCGTCGTACGAGAAGTGGACGTTGTCGAATTCCACGTGATCGACCACATCGGGAACCTCCCGAGTCGGATCATTTGGCTCTTTTCGCGACTGGAGCTCTGTGATGAACTGTTGGGTTCGAACGAGGTGTGGAAGATCATTCTCGACGCGATAGAACAGGTTGTTCACGCTACTCACCTGGGGGCCGAGCTGGAACATCGCAAAGAGGAAGACACCGAGCGACCCGAAGGAGAGATTAGCGAACGTCAACGCGAGATAGATGAGGACGAACACGGAGACGGCGACGCCAAGATTGTAGAAGTTGGTGATCGCCGCCTCGTTGCGACGGAGGGTGATACGTGCGCTCGTGAACTGGTCGATTGCGTCGAGGAAGTCCTGGCGAAGTTCATCGGCCAGTCCGAAGATCCGAACGTCACGAATTCCTTGCGTCCCGGCCTGGGCGGCTTCCTGTCTCCGCTCGTTGGCATCAGCCACCAGGTCACCAACCGCGTAGCCCGGTTCAACGACCCGTCGGAGGAATACGGTCAGGAACCCTAGGACGACGACAGCAAATACGGTCAACAATGGCGAAATGATTAATGCAATAAGTAGATAGACCGAGGAGAGAAAGAGTTTTTCGAGTAGTTTGACGACGCGTTGGATGACCCTCCCTGCGTAGTTGGTCTGTGTGACGATCGCGTTCAGAATATCGTCGGATCCCTCTTCATCGAAGTAGCTAACGCGGGCGTCGAGCGCGCTGTCGTACGCTCGAATTTGCAAGTTACGGATATAGTACGTCCGGAGTGCCTCCCGGAACCATGCAACGACGAAACTCGTCGTGTACCGAACGGTCATCACGGCTGCAACGCCGACGACGACGTAGCCCAGTGTGAACGGGACTCCGAGCGTCGCGTAAGCCGTTACGAATACTCCCATGAGTCCATCCGCTTCGGCCGTGGGATCGTCAACCTGGACGATCTCGATGATCGGGAGAATAAAGCTCAGGCCGACGCCTTCGAGGACGGCTGCTGCGAGGCCGAGAACGACGATGAGTACAGTGAATTTTGGATTGAACCGTGCGACGTCGAGTAGTGCGTCGATCTTTTCTCGCCGAAAGACCGATTTGGAGTCGTTAGAGGGCATGTCAAAGACTGGTTAAACGAGAGTCATCGAGTAAGGATTATAATCTCATCGGTACGTGATTCAACACGTCAAAAGGTGGCCTTGTTTAGACGCCTAAATTCCTACGTTAGAGGTGTCGATCGTTAGATGTTATTCGAGAATCCCTGGCCCACGCTAATTCGAACGTCTAAACAAGGCCGAACCAGTGTATGTGCTGGACAGCGGAGGAGTTGGAGGCGCTGCTCCAACTTCGGCTGGTGAAGTATGCCGACCCAGAACACTACCGATCGTTCCTTGACGAACTCCTCCACCGATCGACCAAAACAACAATGGGCTGTGACCTCTCAATTGAGAGCACCAGAGGCAAAGTCTAGATCGCTTTACGACATAACCAATAAATAGTTTCATCTTATGAAAATCGCATTCATAGTAGACTCGTTTCCCAAAGCTTCGGAAACTTTTATCCTCAATCAGATTACTGGGCTAATTGATAGAGGACATGAGATTGAGATATTTGCCAAGAGAGGGTTAGAAGGTGAACAGATACATAATTCTATTAAGGAGTATGACCTATTAGCAAATACAAATTATACAAACACCCCTCAAAATAAGATTCACCGTTTCTTTAATGCTGGACGACTAATTGCAACAGAAACGATTCGACAGCCACACAGGGTGCTTGAGTCGCTTCAATTCAGGAAGTATGGCCCTGATTCCCGTTCATTACGCCTCCTTCATAGATCGATATCCTTCAAAGATGAAGGATTTGACGTGTTATTTTGCCATTATGCCCCGAACGGAAATTTAGGTGCATTACTCAAACGGACTGGAACGGATGCCAATTTGGTGACAATGTTTCATGGATATGGTGTACGGCGGGGATTGGAAAAGGGAGAGGGTATGTATGCACCAGCATTTGAGTATAGCGACTTTTTATTGGCGAATTCAAAATATACGAAAAAGAATCTTATCAAACTTGGTGCCGATCCAGATTCTATATACTGTCACCCAATTGGCATTTCTCTTGACAAATTCCAGTTTGAACCTATTGATGTAGAAGGTATGTCAGATAGAGTAGTATGTATTTCGACAGTTGGTAGGCTAGTCGAGGAGAAGGGGTATCAATACTCTCTCCGAGCAATCGCAGACGTGATGAAACGAAATCCAGGTTTGAATATTGAGTACCAGATCGCAGGTGATGGGCCGATGAAGGAAGAACTTCGATATCTTGTTCAAGATCTAGATATTGAGGATTCAGTGAACTTCCTTGGACAGGTAGAACGATCTGCCGTTGTAGAACTTCTGGAAAATACGGATTTATTTGTTCTGTCAAGTGTAAAAGAAGGATTGGGGAAGGTTCTTCTTGAAGCACAGGCAACTGGCGTTCCAGTAGTTGCAACTAAAGTCGGCGGTATTCCACAAGCTGTTAATCCTGGAGAATCAGCAATTCTTGTACCACCCAAGAACCCTACTGCATTATCTCACATGATAGAACATCTGTGTGAGAATCCGGAAAGATTGCCTAAAATGGGACGATCTGGAAGGAAATATGTTGAGCAGCACTTTGATCTCGAAGATCTGAATGATGAGCTAGAGTGTTTGTTTAATTCACTCATACAAAGAGATAATGGATAGAGGTAGTTCAAAGGTCCTTATTTAGAAGCCTGATTACGCAACGT
This sequence comes from Natrialba sp. SSL1, assembly GCF_001861355.1. GTDB lineage: Archaea > Halobacteriota > Halobacteria > Halobacteriales > Natrialbaceae > Natrialba. The sequence continues at coordinate 23,189 of NZ_MASN01000050.1, read as the reverse complement.
TCACGGTCTCTATCGTGGAGCAACTAATAAGGGATCAATAGGCTAGTTCATATCTATTGGATGCGTAGAGAGCCTCATGACGACTTGGGGCGGCAAGTTGGCTGGTGTTGATGAGGAGCAGTTGCGCCAGAAACTGCGCACGGAGACGGACACAAAAGCGATCGAACGCCTCACGAGTGCGCTGCTGTGTGGGCAGGAAAATCACCGGCAGAGATGGGGGAGTTGCTCGGCTTTCCCGACTGACGCTTTCCGCGGCAGTCGGGCTGTGACGCCCAAGACTCGGCTTCCTACGCACTCGGACCAGTCAGCTAAAGTGCTCGAAGGCACGAAAGACGGATCGGTCTCTTGCGTCCCATATCTTGTTTCGCGCTCTCATGGGATAGCAGAATTTCCATCGAGTCATCTAATATTCAGATTGATATTGGATAGAAATTATTTCGGATGGGTTTTGCCCGAATATCTTGCCAAGACGCCGAAGACCGTATCTAACCACTGTTTTTCGCCAGATTTCACAAGGAAGGGCACCCACCAACTGGACCACCCTATTATATTCCAAAATTAATAACCATGGTTTTGGATATTGCCAGCAGTGTTAGATAAAGACGGATGGCAGTTATTACAGACCCCTTGTCAACCATCGAACCGCCGAAAATCTCTAACTACCTTTGTTCGTGACTATACGCCTCAGAATCTCTTGAAGTTCTCTTTGGCCAATTTCTCTAAGTCGTCCACATTAGATGGTTCCGAGAAGCTCAAATCGATTTGCTCGTGAGGACGCGCTGACTGTATTCCCAGACGGTCTGCCAAGTGGCCTACCTTCGGTTCATACGCCAACGCGACTGCCGGCGTCCGGCAAATGGCTGCGAATACCAGAGAGTGATACCGCATCGCGACTATCCGATCTACGCTACTCACCCTCTGGAGAGTCCTCGCAACAGAAAGTTCGTAGTCAAGAACATCCACATTCAGGTACTCTCGTGCGAATAGCTCATCTTTCTCTCGGAAAGGAATGAACACTGGATCGTCGACAGAGTTGCATATCTCACGAGCATTTTCAACGTACTTCCTGCGAGCATCGTCGAAATCCAGGTTTTCAGGGTAATCGAAATAGAACGCCAAATCCTCGCTGTCGAGGTTCTCATCGCTCATGAACCACGGCCGAAAGTTGACCCCAGTCCGTCCAGTCGATGGGACTTCTGGATCTTGATGTAGGAAGGCGGGGCACGCAGTCACCCTCGGTGAGACTCCAGTTGCCCTTTCGATTTGTTCACGCGATCTCTCGTCTCTCACAGTCACCACATCGACATCTGCCATCGCCTCACGGATCAGATCCTTGCTTCGGTTAGATCGGAACCCGGGCGCACCTACAGCCAGCATTGATCCACCATTCTTGATAAAATTCAATCTCCGCTCTAGGTGCCGAGTGCCATACCAATCGTGGAGGACCCCACCGCCCCCGAGCATTCGGATCGGCATATTACACGACTGCCGATTCTTGTCGAAGAGAAAAACACGGTGCCCTCGGGACGAGAGTTCAGACTTGATTGCCTCTGCAATTGCCAGGTCGCCAACGTTCCCGGTCCGATAACTTCCCTGAACTCCGACCCCCACTGGTAGTTTTGACAGCAATCCCCTCCGAGCTCTCTTCGCCTTTTCCAGAACCGCATCCGGATTGTTGAACACTGTTTCAATTTTGTTAGAAGGGGTCATTGGAGTATAATCATGGCACTAAAGAATATGACTTGTGGAACGAATTGGGATTTCTCCTAAGATCCGATATATCTTTGCATAAATCTCAGCGGCGATATGCATGCAGAATGGGATCATTGCGATGGGCCAGTGCTAGTTGCACGTAAAGGTGGAATAAGCGAGAAATCCCACGAGTCAACACCGTCCAGACGAAGAATTCGCGGCGATCCGCGAGCGGGTCGGCGCGAACGACAAAGCGCATCGAGAAGACCGCATGGCAGTTGGATCAGTTCGGATCAGCGAAGGCTGCGGGATATCTTCGGCGGTGGGTACCGTCGATCGTGACGTTTGCTGAGCAGGCTGTCGAGGAGTTCGAGGTGCCGTGGACCTCGAACCTCGTCGAACGGCTGATGGGTGAAGTCAGCAAGCGATGTAAGAACCAGTGGATGCGCTGGACAGCGGAGGGGTTGGAGGCGATGCTCCAACTTTGGCTGGTGAAGTATGCTGACCTAGATCACTACCGATCGTTTTTTGACGAACTGCTTTAACCATCGACCAAAAACAACAATGAGCTGTGGTCTCTCAGTTGAGAGCACCAGAGGCAAATCTAGGCCGCTTTGCGACACGACCAAGACAATAGAATCTTCAACGGGTAGTTGTTAATACTGTATATCATGGAGATAGGTGGACCGAATTTAATCAACCGAGATGGAAAGACAGTATGTGAGTTTCCTGTTCACTTGTCGTCTGACTGGGGACCCGATTCACTTTGGTTCAGTCTCGACAATCAATTCGAACACTTAATTAGCGACAGATTGGATGCTGCTCTGCTGGCCTTGCTGATTCCTGCGATGGATAGAGACGAGGACGTTCATGTCAAAGGGTCTGTTTCTGAGGAGCTGTTTTTCAACCTCTCTCATGGATATCAAGAGTTATTGAAGACCGTCATCCCGTCACTTAATTCCGTGGAGATTCACGCCGAGAATGTGGAGCCAGTTCGTGACCGGGCGTCGGGAGTCGCCACAGGTTTCTCAGCTGGCGTTGACTCGTACTGTGTTCTTGCAGATTACTATTACAACGATCCTCCATCGGAATTGACGGTCACCCATCTCTTGTATAATAATGTCGGGTCACACAGTGACGGCGGGGAGAGATTGTTCCGTGAGCGATTTGAGCGTCTTCGGCCAACTGCTGAAGAGATTGGCCTTCCCTTTATCTCCGTGAATTCAAACATGGATAAATTCTATAATAGGTTTTCCTTCCAACAGACTCACACGCCACGAAACACTGCAGTGGCGATGTTACTCCAAGGAGGGATAGGAACATTCCTCTATGGATCCACATTCGACTATGAAAATATCTCCGTTAAACCCATCTATGATATGGCGTACACAGACCCGATCGCCCTTCCACTCCTATCCACAGGTGGGATTGACAGTCGGGCAGTCGGAAGCGAGTACACTCGAGTGGAGAAGACTCTCAATATCGCGGGACTGGAGGATTCACACGATTCGCTAGACATTTGTGTCCGAACCGGTTCAGCAGAAAACTGTTCCGAGTGTTGGAAATGCAGGCGGACCCTTCTCACCCTCGAGATTGCTGGATTGCTTGACAGATATGATAATATATTCGATATGGATACTTATCGCGATGGCCGAGAATACTACATGGCAGAGGTATTAGCAAGCTATGATCCATTGCTGGAAGAGATTGTGTCTTTTGCCGAGAGAGAGAATTTCAGATTCCCGCTGCGTTCGAAGTTCCTCGCCCTTGGAGTAGTGAAGCCTTTGAATACTGTCCGTTCAGGGGTAGATGCGGCAGCGTCCAACGAACGTCTCCGAGAGTTTATTAAGTCCCACACCCGTGGCTTCGCCGTATTGCAATAAAATCATTGAACGTCATCGGAGACAGCAGTTGACATCCTCCCCACGCTGAACAGAAGTTGCCGAACCGGGCTGAGAATCATTTTGATTCGGTTAGTTTCTTGGCCATAGTCGAGACAGCTTAAGCAAAACAAATCTGTTGCGCTGCGTCGACGCTCCTGTTCCCAGGGCTGGAATTTGATTTGAAACCGTGCGGCGAATACACGAGAGAGGATTTCGAGAATACCCTCTCTCGTATCGCCTCGACCAAGAGTTCGCAAACACGGAGGCCACAGCTCATTGTTGTTTTGATCGATCGTTGGATCAGTTCGTCAAGATACGTCTTGATGCGCTAATTCACTACGCAATCCATGAGAGTTCTTTGTTTTGCCCTGTTGAATAGCGATTGAATCAGCCGATATCACGGATTAGAAGGGTGAAGTCGAGGAATTCGACTCTGTCCATGGAAATCGATCTCCTCGACTTCGTTGAGCAGTGTCGGGACCTAGTCAAACAAGCGTTGGGGAAGCATGCGGGCGAGCCCGCCAGCGGCGGGTTCGCCCGCTGGGTGCACGTCGTTCTGCACTGTTTTCGGCTCGAAGAGGGCCACAGCTACCGTGAAACGCCGAACCGGCTGAAGTATATGGCTGAGATTCGTGACGTGCTTGGCCTTGATCGCGACGAGTTGCCTGACTACAGCACGATCTACAAGTCGTTTGATCGGCTGAAAATGTGGGTGTGGCGGGCGTTGCTGCGCGTTTCAGCGCAGCAACACCCGCAGTCTGGCCACGCAGCGCTCGACAGTACGTTCTTCGACCGACGCGCTGCTTCGTCGTACTACCGCCAACGGTCTGGAAGTGACGTACAGACACTGAAAGTGACGACATTAACCGATAGAGAGTCGCTTGCTGTTCTTGACGTCCATATCTCAGCCCGGTGGAAACATGATACAAAGACCGGGCCGCAGGTCGTCCGCCGGAACGCGGACGACTTGCTGTCCGTGGCGGCGGACAAAGCCTTCCACAACTGGATCACGAAATACGAGTTCTACGCCCTCGGTGTCGAACCACTGATCTTACAGTGCGGATCGAGGCCCCTAACCAAAGGACACAACACGCTTATCCGGTCAAATGGCTACTCTCAGCGCTGGATGGCCGAAACCTCGTACTCAACAACGAAGCGCTCGCTCGGCGATGCCGTGCGAGCGCTGGGCTGGTATCGCCAGTTCCGTGAAATTGTCCTCATGTTCGCCATCATCAACATAGAAAAGCTCTGTAAGCCACTCTAACTACCATTCAGCAGCTATTCAACAAAGCACTTTGTTTTTGTTTTGAATCGCTTGCTCAGAAGGAACGATGGTGATTTTAGGCGCGGTATCCGAGCGCTCGAAGGTGTTCCTCGACAGTCGGTTCTGACGTCTCGGTTTCCATTGCCGTACGCCCCCTCACTTCGTACAAGTTTCTGTTTTCTCCTTTAGCCGTTGCCCACGGAACAGCTCTTACCGCTGAGTTCAGGGCCCAAGATGGGTGTTCATATACCCCATATTCTCCCATACCACTTCCGTGACCTGACGTAATCACAACCTTTCCCGGCGCGTTCTCGATGATAGTTTCCATCTCGTCAAGAACACGAAGTAAATCCTCCCCCGTAATCATCCCAAACCTCACCGTGATCAAATTTCCCAGCCTTCAGTCCCGCCCACACGTTCTGCGTGTTTTCCGAATTGGTTAACCGCGAGTCGTACTTCCCCGCACAGTGAAGGAAAGAAGCATGCGGCTGGGAATAATGGGCGACAATTCGGTCGGCATGACCTCCTCGAATCGCTTTAATTGCAGCATCAGTGATTGCTTCAGGCTTTGTGAGTCCGTAGTATGGGGATTTAGCGTACCGCCAGATATGCTCAATATCGTGGAGCCAGTTCTCAACCAGATGTTCCTCTGTAAGACCTGTCGGGGCAATATAGTGTGTGCTCGCGACGATGTTATCCTGACCGTCGTCGAATGTTCTTGGGAGCCACTTTTGCGTTGTTGATGCGACAGACGATATTGAGGAGACGGAGTCAAATTTTTCAAAACGGGGTGCTGGGGCGCGAACTCTTCAAAGAGCTCAACATGGCAGGCGTCCAGTACGAGTAGAACATCCCAGTCTCGTTTGTATATGTTATACTCATGGACAGAGGTATTGATAGATTCTTGGCGGAGAGATCGTTTTGAGCGCTGACCACATGGCCGTTCGAAGTTCCGCAATCGTGGCAAAGTATTGATTGTCAAGTGTGAGTTTGAGCCGCCGCCAGTACTCTTCGGTTGGGTTCAGATCCGGTGAGCCTGTCGGAAAGTACACCAACTCTATTGGTTCCCCGTCAACGAAGTCCTTCACCGCCCCGGCGGTGAAGTACGTCGCTTTGTCCAGCAACATGACCAACTTCTCTCCGAACGTTTCCTGGAGATGGGCCAAAAACCTCACCGTTATATCTCCAGTAAATGAGCCACCGCATTCGAGAACCTCTGTTTCGCCGTGTTCGGTGACTGCTCCAAGGAGATTGACACCTTCACGAGAGACCGACAGTGAAGGTGTCGGCCTCTCGCCAACTGGAAACCAACCGTAATAGAGATCTACTCCGACGGTTTTTCTGGTTTGATCCAGCGTCACAACAGTTGCGTTCTCATCCCGGTGACCTACTTTTTTCGACGGTATCGTAGAACTCCCCTCGTTCAGCCTCGTCAGCACTGGCTGGCTCCGGTCGGGGTCTCTTCGGCAAGACCCCGGCCTTGTGCATGAGCCGGCGGACGTGACGTTGTGAATAGGCCACGTCAAACTCTTCGAGGAGATACTGTTGAGCCAATTAACTACTCCAGACTGGGTCGTTGTAGCCAACTTCTGTCGGTGGTTCCTGAAGAGCGTCAGCAAAACGGTCGAATTGATCATCGTCAAGTTTGGGTGAGCGGCCAGATTTGGGATCATCGTAGAGCGCGGCCTCGAAGCCGCGCTCTTCGAAGCGATTCAACCAGTTGTAGATGGTTTGGCGAGACCAGCCGTACTTGTCCTCGATTTGGGCAGGAGAAAGCCTTTCGAGGTACTCACGTGCAGCAGTTAATCGCTTGATCGCCTTGGGATCGCGCTCGTCCGCGAGTTTCTCGCGGACTCGCTCTGTTGTGAGATTCGGGATTTTGTCGCCGTGCTCGGTCATAAAGAGACAACGAGTTGGAAAGTATCAAAACCCACGTCCGACCGTATAACTCCCAGTTCACCGTGACACCCACAAAAGAGTGTCTCTTCCGTTATCGTAAACAGTCGACCTGTAGTCGGGAGGCAGTTGGTCTATCGGTACGCCTCCGGGAACCCGCCTTTGGTCCTCTCCAATAGACACGAAGTACTGCGCTTGATGCTTACTCATATATGCACGATTGAGGATCAACTTCGGTGTCCCCGATGCGATAGAATTTGGATTCGAGTGGTCCATCTGAACGGTCTCTGTCTGATAGTAATAGGGGAACCGAAAATCGCTCTCAACTTGTATCTCCTCCGTCCGAACGTTCTCGGTATGTTCGGTGATAGCGACTTCCTGTTCGGTAACTCCCAGCCGTTCTGCGCCGACCGAATCGTCCATATAGGGGTTATCTTGAGAGGCGTTCGGCGCACCTGTCATTAGTGCAACGATCAGTAGTAGGAGCACGAGTACTGTCGCAAGATGCGGTCCCATCTGATCTCCACTGAAGCGGACTCTCGAACTCAGATATATCAACCCTGGTGCCGCAAATATGGCCAATCCAATGTACAGGAATCCCCACCACCGACCGGGCAGAAGGTCTCGTGTACCAACCATGGGAAGAACCAAGGTAAACCCAAACAGAACTGTTACACAGATACCAATAGAGAAGGCGACCAGAGTGTTATTCGAGTCTCGGCGGGAGTGAAGCCAGTACAGGGCCCCGACTATCGCCAGTACCAGTAGTAAACTCGGTCCGAGGTAATGCATATTGGACATCACAGTAGCTCTGCCTGGGCTTATCGACGGGTCATAAACCTCGGGTTGGGTTTCGGTTCCAGCGGTCAGGACCGAAGAAGCGACATTACCGAGCACGATATCCAAGAAACTGGCTTCGCCCTGTGGCCCGCCGAATCTCGTCGTAACGAAGTCGAGAAATGCTACAAACCCAGAAACCAGCCCTATAGTGGCGGACTGCATGGTGATCCGCATTTGGTAGATCACCACCGCTCCCGTAATTGCCACTACCGCGACTATACTGACGAATAGACTAATCTGATGGGTGAGTACCAACGCTCCGAGAGTTGCGGCGAGTATCCCAAATTGACGTTTATCTCCGGAAAGTATGTATGCAAAAATACTCAGCAGGACGATCGTGAAAAACACGATGCCCAAGGATGTTGGGATCAAGTGCACCCCCCACTGGATCGCTTGATCGGAGGCTATGTAGAGTAATCCAGCGAACAATCCGATCCGGCTGCCCCAAAACCGGCTGGTGAGTACGTATATACCTAGCAGTGGGACGAACGTAACGGAGACCATGACCGCCATCGCGATAGCGGTTTTCGTGGGAACACCGAGGATTAGCTCTCCAATCGACGATTGGATATGATACAGGGGAGCATAGTAGTATTTCGATGTGAAAAGAGGTTCGAGCGACCCCTCTGTGGCTATGGAACTAGCCCATTCGCTATGGGAATAGATGTCGACACCGACGTACTTTTCACTCGCAAAGTACCCCATCGCCCGGTTTGCGAATCCTGCAATCGCAATCACTGGAAGCACTGATCGTGGATTCGGACGAACGAACGCGTACGTGCCAGCCACTACATACAGCAGGAACGTCAGGTGAAAAACACGGTCGGTTCGCCAAAATCCCGCGGTGTAATACTGATGCACAACCATTGCCAAAATGACGAAGAATGTTGCTAACGCTACCTTTCCTATTCGACGATTGTACTCGGGAATCCTTGACGGGTTCCGATTCCGAAAGATGAGAAAGAGTGCCGCTCCAATGATCAGAGCGGATGGATACCGGATTGCGTGTGAATTCCGGACAAACACTAGACCAACCCCTCCAAGTATCAATAGCGCTACGGAGAGGACAATGGCGTTGATACCCCCTTTGAATATTCGATGTGAGTTATGTTGTTTCATCAAATTAATTCGAATATGTGCTTTTACCGTAGGGCGTACTCGTATATCGAAATGATATCATCGCCCATTCGATCGAGACTGAGATCCATCACATGCTCCCGGCCATTCGATTGCCGGTCACTGGTGAGTACCTTAGTAAGTCGGTCTGCGAGTTCACTTTCAGCCCTGCACACGTAACTGTTGTCTACCGGCTCCAATCGGTCCCGAAGCCCACCGACATCGGTCGAGACCACTGGCAGGTTACAAGCCATCGCTTCTTTAACTGAGTTGGGAAATCCTTCACGTCTTGACGTGAGCAGTAAGCAATCCGCGGCATTCACGTAAAGCGGTATGTCGTCATAATCAACCCCATACACCACTTGCAGTTTGACGGACTCGGCGACCTTCTCCCGAACCTGTTCAACGACGCGTTCTGCTAGAGGATAATTCTTGACGTCTCTGCTTGGATCGTACGGAAAGAGAACATGTTTCGAGTCAGGGTCCCATCCAACGTCGTTCTGCGTGCCCAACTGGTCCATGGGTCTGAACCGTTCCATATCAATACCGTGTGGGATCACGTGGGCGTCCATATCTAGCTGCCGTTTCATTTCGTCACTCATCACGATAACCTCATCACAGTACTTGACACACTGATTACTCACCGTCCCTAACCGTCCCGCCAGATCTGATCCCCAGAGAGAGAGAACAACCGGTCGTTTCGGTTGAGCGAGTGCAAACGGTGCTGTAAGTCCGTAGTTAGCATGGACGAGGTCGTATTCTCTCGTCGCTTCCCGCAGAGTCTTCGCGTACAATCTGGCGTAGTCGAGTTTCGTTCGTTCTATCTCTTGCCGTTCTTCGTGATCGGAAGACTGTCTTGGGGGGCAGACGTGAGTTATTTTCACACCCCTCTTTTCTAACGATTCTGTCTGCTTTTCGTAAAAGGTTGCGCACCGATTAGTGACGATTGAAAGAACCTTCATTTTACGAGGTAATACGGATCTGATTTAATTTCAGGTCCGAGTGCTTCTCTTATCTCCTGCGCCCTGAAAGACATTAATTTCAGGCCATTCAAAGTATATTCCGACAAAACTCTCTGAGTGGTTAAATATTTTTGAATTTTCTTGGGATTGCGCTTGATAGGCCACTGGTACATATAATTACACTGTCTGATAGACTCCCATTCGGACTCATCGCGATAGAGAACACCATCGTACAATACGGTCTCGACGTATGGAACGTCAAGCATGTGCTCAATAAAGTGATGATGGGTGCTGATAAGCCATGGTGTCCCGATATTCAGATAAAGAATATTCTCTTCATCAAGCTTTGACCAGCAACCATTCTCCGAGAAACTGTCTCGGTGGTCATAATCGCTGAAACGATACTTGCCACGAACCAGAATGGAGTGGATCGCATCGTTTGTCCGGTAATCGGCATCCTCCAGAAAGAGTCTCGAGAACGAACCAACCTCTGGTCTCGAAAACTTCTTGTGGTAGATGCCAGTCGAACGGAACGATGGCGTAAATCCTGGTGCAAGTATACTTTCGAAGTGCTCGTCTAACTTGCCGAGAAGAAATTCGTAGGGGTCCGTTCCGAACGCATTCTTGACGTCACTGAGCCCGGCGTGAACGAATACGACGTCGTCATCGTATTGGGAAAGGATCTCGTCGAACCGCTCTTCGTTGACGGATCCGACCTCGTTCGAACTGACGAACGGGATATCCAGATCCGACTGCTGATACTGTGAGTGGACGAAATATCTCGCCGTATTCGCGTACGTTTGAGCCTTTTTTATCATATCTCTGTCTGAGTGTAGTTGTATGCTTCCGCAACCGGACCAACCCATGCTCCCATCTCGAGAGCGCTGGTGATCAGATACCGATACAATTCCTTGTAGCCGGGGAAGTCTCGCTCGTTGAACACACGTGGGTGCCACAGTGCGGACGCGATTGCATCGTACTCTGAGGCACGGCGAAGTAATCGATCAATCTCGCGTTTCGCCGAGTCTATATCCGGATTTCCGCCGACAAGTGCGACTTCCATCAGTGTCAGTGGAAACACTGTAAACCCATCGCCGAACGGCTGAATGATGTTGTACCCGTTCTGGAAGCCGTATTCACTACTCGAGCCGAGGCTCGCATCGTACTTCAATCCGATTTCTCGGTGGTGCTCCCACGTCGTGGGACGATCGAGATTCAGATAGTGCTGTCTGCCTCCGATTACGTCGTGGCCGAGAATGTCCTCGAGCGTCTCTTTCTCGTACCGTAGCCGCTCGAGATCATTATACGATTCATACGAACCGTGTAATCCGACCTCCCACCCGCCTCGGTCGAGCGCCTGAATCACGTCGACGATCTCGTCGTCGGTGATGTCGTATCGACCGGTGAAGAGTTTCCAGTTCTTCGGTTTCGTCCATTCACGGGGTTCCTTGTCTCGAAACAGGTTCTTCTCGTTCAGGAAGTAAAACGACGACCGCACTCCCAGTTCCTCTTCAAGTTGCATGATTTCTTCGAACTGCCAGTACGGACGTTCGGAACTCACGAGCGACTTCAAGTGCGATGGATCACGGTCTTTCAAAGCGTAGTACGGTGCCTGAAACGTTTTGTATGGCCGATCGATGTCGTGCGTGAGACAGAAAGCGAACTCATGATCCTCAAGCATCCTCGACAGCCTCCATGCGCTTCTCGCCGATGTACTCCGTGAGTACCGCCACGATCGCTTCCGCAGCTGTTCCGTCACCATACGGAGTTGGTTTCTCCTCGAGATATCGATTCACGCGAAGTTCTTTCTCGATCTGTTCCCGATCGGCTCCGACGAGGACGTTCCAGCCGCTCTCCATGGTCTCGATCCACTCCGTCTCATCACGCATCGTTACACAGGGCGTATCGAGATAGAACGCCTCCTTCTGGACACCACCTGAATCAGTCGCGACTCGTTCAGACGCGTCGATTAGCCGGACGAAGTCCAGGTATCCGACCGGATCGATGACCTCAAGTTCAGACGTTGCTCGCTCCCACATTCCGTACTCTCGAAGCCGATTCTCGGTACGTGGATGGACTGGCAGGACGACAGGAAACGGTGCGTTCGACAGAGCATCGACGATCGATTCGAGCCGATCAGGATCGTCGGTATTGCCGGCACGGTGGACCGTTGAGAGGATGAAATCACCCTCCTCAATGCCAACGCGCTCGAGTACGTCTGATTCAGTTTCCGCAACGTCTCGAGCCCAGAGGATTGCGTCGTACATCACGTCACCGACGACGTGAACGCCCTCGGTGATCCCCTCCTGCTCGAGCGTGTCGGCAGCTGACTCGCTCGGCGGGAACAGCAAATCCGACGCGTGGTCGGTCAACACGCGGTTAATCTCCTCGGGCATCTCCCGGTTGTAACTCCGTAACCCGGCTTCGACGTGTGCGACGACCGGATCGATCTTCGACGCTGCGATCGCACCGGCAAGTGTCGAGTTCGTATCGCCGTAGAGTAACACGATGTCGGGTTCTTCAGTTTCGATGATCTCTTCAATTCCCTCGAGCATCGCAGCCGTCTGTCGGCCGTGGCTATCAGAGCCGATATCGAGGTTGTAGTCGGGCTCCGGAATACCGAGTTCTTCGAAGAAGACATCCGAGAGCTCCTCGTCGTAGTGTTGTCCCGTATGAACTATAGTTTCATTGTGAGTAGATTGCAGCTCTTTGGAAACGGCAAAGGCCTTGATGAACTGCGGACGGGCTCCCACAATGGTAAGAATTGATGTCATTGGTATCTCCTTATTTGCTTGGTGATAAATTCATTCACGTTAATCATATCGTCCATTAATTTGTTACTCTTCGATCGCCATCGACTCTTGCTATCTGAATCGTTCGCTAACTCGAGAGCACGTGTTATTGCCTTGTCCGAGTCACCGACCGAATATAGGAGATCATATCTATCTTCAAAAATTTTAAAATTACTCATATCGTTCTCGGAAGCGAACGAATTCGATCGGATAGATGGTGTACCGAGCATTGCCGCTTCTGTCGCCATTGTCTGAGAGTCACCAATATACATATTTGCAAAATAGAGAAGATGATGAATATGATGTGGCTCTATAGGTAAACGGTACTCCTCGAACTCGGATGGGAGAGGGGATTCACTCGTGATATAGACATTACCCAACTCGCTAAGTTTATCGACGAGGGTTGACTTTTGCTCGACCGAGAAACCGCTCCGTCCGACGTCATGATGTGCGTTCCACCCGACAAACCGAAGCACGAAATATCGTTCGTCGACATCGATCCCATTTTTCTTGAGTATTTCTGCCTTCGGTTCGAATTCGTCCGGATGAAGATATGCTAGCTCGTGGAAACCATCGTATCGAACTTGCTTGCTCCCGTAGTCGTTCTCCAGTGTCTGTGGTGTACAGATAACGTCTGCAAGTGGGGTAACGAACTTGTTAGACGGTGCGTGTCTATCCTCGTTGTCGATAAACACGATACTCGTTGCGCCAGTCAACGTCGCTACGTGGGATGCGGTTAACCCACCGACACCGACGATGACGTTTGGATCGAACTTCCGAACGTGCCTCCACACGTTGAACTCGTATTTCAGTTGTGTGAGTGGTAGACTGGAAATTGACCCGGACCCATCCGCAAGTACGGTGTGATCGATATCGTACGCCTCGAGTAGATCGACGATGATCTCTTTGTCACGGACGACGACCTCAACGTCGTCAGTTTTCTCGAGTTCTTTGATTGGGTTCCGAAACAGGTGAACGTGTGCTGGATGTTGGATCGTAAATACGATTGTCATACGAAATCACTCTCGAAAAAGCGCTCGATTCGCTCGTCTTCGAATAGACCCCACCCGAGCTGGAGCGTAGTCAGGCCGGGGGCGCAGTCCCCTTCGATTATTTGCGGTTCTCCATTCGAATCCAGTACGACGTCCCAGCTGACGTACGGGTTTTGCTCGTGTATCTCGGCAACTTCGAGGACGGCCGATTGAATTCGGTCCCAGTGTGGGACGTGTTTTCCCGCGACAGTTGTTCCCGTTTCCGGATGACAGTCGAACTGTTGTTTCCCCTCCTCGGTTGAGTAGGAAACCAGCTGCTGGAACTGTCCGGTATCCACGTCGACTGGGACAGCGAACCCACCCCCACTCCAGTTATCCGTAGGGCCAGTTCCGGAGCCTCCAAACCGATGCGTTGCACGTCCGACGAAGAACTCACCGGTGTCCGGATCGATCATCGTCAGTACTCGCACCGTGTTGGTCGATTCCGGCCAGATTTCTTCGGAGTACTCGTGTTGATCGACGTATTCGACGACCAGGTGTTCGTCTAGATCCTTGATAGTGGACGTTACTGCGTCTGGCTCAGTGGGTGAGCCATTGATGAAGTAACTCCCGTTTTCGGATTTGATATGATGCACGCTTTTTCCACCTGCGCTCATGATCGGCTTCACGATCACGTCACCACGGAGTCGACCATCGATATCAGGTTCACCTCCACGTGTTCTGACGTCGGAACGAACTCGCCGTTTCTCACGTATCCAACCAGTTCTGGGACGTAATCCGTATACGGAGCCGTTGAGAGGTGGAACGCGACCTTGTTCTCGATCACGTCCATGTACTCCTCGTTTATTCCAGGGTAGATCCGTTTCGCTTGCTGTGAGTACGAGAGATACTTCTCCGGGTTGTTTTTGTCCAGCTCTAACAACAGGTATCCTCTCGAGGTGAATCCGTTGCGCCAGGCTGACGCTCGTTCCCTGAACGAGAGAGGGTAGATGTCCCAGAAATGATGTTCTCGCTGGATTACCTGCATGACGTTAGCAACGGTACTGAAAAACGACGCTACCCGTTTTGAAGCCTTGTATGTGCCGTAGACGACTTTTCTCTCGATATCAGTCATGTATCACTTTCATTTCATTTGAGTGCATTTTCGAGGACTGTTGGTGCCTGGCATCTATCACACCACGTCGTAGAAGCCGATATCCCACTCATGCGGCGAGAATCGGCTAGATCCGTTCTTCAACTCGTTCCACATGAGTACGTGGCGACGAATACGCACCCATCGGTCGCTGGGCTGCTCTGGCGCGAACATCGCGATCACGTCGATGCCATTGTTCTGGCAGAAAGCTTCGACTCCCTCGACGAGTTGCTTCCTCGCATCTCGATCGACTGCACAGAGGTCTGCAACTCGTCCTTCCAGTACGGATCCGGATCTAACGGCGAAGACTGGAGCGAAGCCGACGAGGCTTCCATCTCGCTCGAGCCACAGCGTACCAAGGAGGTTCGGGTGGGCGAGCATATGCCCGACGTCGGCTTCTGACCGGCGAAACCGCACGACCGATTCGTCTTCGCGCTCGGTCGCCCGATACAACTCGAGCATCGCTTCACGGTCGGCATCGGTATCGAGTCCTTGCGGAATTACCTCGACGTCTCCCAACTCACTGTTCGGCTGTGATGACTTCCGAACTGGAAGTGGTGAAATCTTGTTTTGAGCACCCAGCGAGAGTCCGCGTTTGGCGAGTGTCGTAACGCTCGCACCATTGGCCACGAGGCCAACGAGTTCGTGGAGTGCGTCTCGAGTGAGATGAACTGTTGGCCCACGACGATCAGCCGGCGATTCACCGGCCAGAGAGGCGAGGGACACCGAGTCACCGTCGACCGAAACTCGAACTCGGTCGCCGAGAAGCGACGCGAGCTGCCCGAGTGCGCCCTCGTTTGCCAGGACGGACGCTGCGTACTCCTCGAGCGCTGCCGTCGGTGAGAGTATCGTCAGGTACAACGGGAGTTCCGCGTGTGACCACTCGGACTTGGCGTTCGTCTGGAAGGAGTGATTGTCCTTCCGGTTGTACGTCATGATCAGGTCGACGTCAGCCGATTCGCAGTGTCGCTCGGTCGCCGTGTGGAGGGACTTGTACTGTCCCATCTGCTGACATTCTGGGTGAACCGCAGCATTTCCTCTAACGACGACCGACAGTCGATCGGAACCGATCTCGAGCTCTCTGTGATACAGCCGGGCGAACGCGGTCGGCTTCGAGTCGGTCTCGATGTACAGATGGTGGTCGTCTCGGGTAGTCCCCGGATAATTATATTTCCACTCGAAGAACTCCCCGTCACCCCAGCCGCCATAGGCGGCATCGAGTAGTTCGAGGACGTCTTCGACGGGTGGGAGGCCTTCGACGACTTGGTTTTCACTGGGCATGTTGTGATTTCCACCATTGAAGGGTCGTTCCACAGGGGAGACAACGCTCCGTACCGACACTGGTGAGAAGCGACCGGATCCGTTTTTCAGCCGTTTCTCCTTTGAATAGCCAGTACACTGGTCGTCGCTTCGTGTTTCCGACTTTCGGGAAGTCAGCTCGAGCGATATCGACCGGGTGGAAGTAGAAACTCGAGGGGCCTCGATCGAGGCTCTGTACGACGCCACGTTTGACGACCGACTCGCCAAACAGGCGGATTAGCGGGCCACCGCCGGTAGGAATCCTTACCGGCCCCACTTCCCAGAAAGGCCAGGGAAGTTCGATCAGTGGCCGATCTCCTCCCGGAGAAAGTGAGTTCTGTTTGGGGACGTATGGGTGTGTATCGACGTGAGGAAGTTCTGAGTCGGTTTTGTTGAAAAGCGAGTTCCTCGCGACGGACGAATCGTACTCGAAACCAAGTTCCTCGATCACGTCGAGCACCCATCCTCCGATGTATGCGTTTGGTGCTCGAAACCCAACGACCTCCTGTCCGGTCGCGTCCTCGAGTTTCCGTTTTGCTGTCCCGATCTGCTCTTTGTATTCCTTTCTCGTGAACCGGGGTTCCTTCGTATCTGGATCGATCGCACACTCGTGGTGCAAGCCGTGACAACCAATTTCGTGGCCACGGTCGGCGATCTCTTCGACGAGTCCAGGATAGTTGTCGACGACGTCGGCGACGATGAAAAAGGTCGCCGTGATACCCAACTCGTCGAAGAGATCAAGCGTTCGATGTGTCGGCTCGGTCAGGTAATCGTACTCGTCGTTCCACTTGTCGAAGAACTCGTGGACGTCTTCGAATTCGGAGAACGATGAACCAGTCACTGCAGGCACGTGATACCAATCCTCAACGTCGACAGAGACGGCGAGTACGTTCTCGTCAGTCCGCTCGATTGAATTACAAGTCGCCATCTTGTCTTTGTACTCAAGTACTGCATCTTCGGAAGACTCATGCTCAAGTTGTGTCGTCTCAGTCACGAATCTGCACCTCCTGGGTTTCGTTAACTTGCATATCGAACAGCATCGCGAACATGAGGAACATACTCCCCACTGTAAACAGGAGCATACTCGATACACCGCGAACGAACAACGGATTGTCCAGAATCACATTACCGTATATCGACCACAGGCCAGCGAATAATCCGAACAGCGTTGTCACAGCACCAAACAGGTAAAACAGCGCCAGCGGGTGGAAATCCAGTACGAGGTACTTCGTTTTCAGCCGCCAGAGGAAGTTCCGCAGCAACATCCCCGACACGCGTCGAATGTAAGTCGAGTACTTGATACTGGACTCTTCGTCGCCGTACACCGCGGGCATCGCGACGTCGGCTACGCGCATCCCCTTGGCGTTGAGTTTCACCAGTAGGTCATTACAGTACCCATAGTACTCGTACATATCGTCAATTCCAACGTTGTCCAGCGCGTAGTACGAGATCGCGGCGTACCCGTTCTGGGGATCCATCGTCTTCCAGTAGCCCGACGAGATCTTCGTCAGGAACGTCAGAATGGAGTTCCCGAAGAACCGCCACTTCGACATCCCCTCGCGGTAGTCCTTGTAGAGCAGTCGATTGCCCTTCGTGTAGTCGGCCTTATCCTCGACGATCGGATCGAGGAATTTGTAGAGAATATCGGGATCCATCTGCCCATCACCACCCATGACGGCGGTGATGTCGAGTTCGTCCTCGAGAGCGCGCTTGTAACCGGTCTTGATCGCGCCGCCAACGCCACGATTCTCTTCATGTTGAATCGGCACGACGCGTCGATCGAATTCGGGATCGGTCACGACTCCGCCGTCGGTAGCAACGGGCTCTGCCTCTACCTTCACGTCGTCCTCATCATAGGCAACCGAGACGGATTCCTGATTCACCTTCTCGGCGTGTCGTTGGATCTCGTCCCACGTGCCATCGGTCGACCGATCGTCGATAACGTACATCCGATCGACGTACTCTGGCATCGTGTCGATTACATCGCCGACGAATCCCTCTTCGTTGTACGCCGGCACCACGACTCCAGTTGTATGGTCACGATACATTATTCACCATATCCGCTACCGATCGTGTATTGACGGGACTCGAGGTCTACATCTTCGAGCGATTGTCGTCCGTCAATCACCACTGACAGATTATTACTGTTGCGATGAATATTGTTCCAGCTTATATGTTGGAATTCCTCGTGCGGAGTCACCATCACGAGCGCATCTGGGTCGACATCGGCAACGGCTGCAATATCTATCTGCTCGAGTTCGAACTCTTCGACCGACTCGAGCATCGGATCCACACCGTAGACATCCGCTCCCAATTTGGCCAGTTGCTCAGAGATGGGAATCGACGGCGAGGCTCGAATCTCTTCCACCCCAGGTCGATAGGTCAAGCCAAGAATCACGACTGTCGATTCGGACACGTCCTTGCCATCTGCTTCAAGCGCTTCCCGAACCTTCTCAACCGTAAACGCAGGCATCGAATCGTTGACCGTACGCGCCGTCTCGAGTAACCGCGAATCGGTCTCGAACGGCTTGATCATGAAGTACGGGTAATACGGGATACAATGCCCGCCAACGCCCGGACCTGGATCATGGATATCACAGAACGGCTGCGTGTTTGCAGTGTCGATCGCCTCGTTGACGTCGATTCCGAGCTCGTCAGTGAATGTCGCGAGTTCGTTCGCTAGCGCAATATTGACATCGCGATACAGGCCTTCGAAGACCTTCACCGCTTCTGCAGTCGTTGCGTCCGACACGGGCAGCACACCCTCACTGTTGAGTTCGTCGTAGATCACGGATACCGCCCGCGTACTCTCGGCATCTGCCCCGCCGACGACTTTCGGATAGGCCCCACGAATGTCTTCGAGTGCACGGCCGGACGAGGTCCGCTCAGGGCAGAACGCGAGCCCGAACTCGCCGAGCGACAGCCCTGCCGCGTCCTCGAGAGCTGGCAGCACCCGCTGCTCGGTCGTCTGCGGTGGGACCGTACATTCGACGATCACCAGGTCGCCCTTCTCGAGTCCAGCGCCGATATCTTCAACGACGGCATCCAGAATTGCCAGGTTGGGCTCTTTGTCGTCCGTAATCGGTGTCGGAACAATAATAACGTGGACCGATGCGTCACGTGCCGCTTCGCGCGGCTCGGTCGTCGCAGCGAGCGCATCGTCAGCTACCAACTGGTCGACCAACTCCTCGAGACCAGGCTCACGTTTGACGTGACAGTTCCCGTCGTTAATCGTGTCGACGACATCGGGATCGATATCGGCACCGAGCACGTTCCCGTTAGTCTCAGCGAAAACCGAGGCTAACGGCAATCCCATTTTGCCGAGACCATAGACGGCAACTGGAACATCGCCGTTCACAAACGCCTGGCGCTGTGTTTCTTCGTCGGCCGTCGAGCTGTACAACGACGTAGAGCGCTGCGTTACGTCAGCATCAGTCATCTGCGATCACCATCCGACCGGTCTCCTCGAGTGCCGTCGTTTCGATCGCTTCAGCGACTCTGAGTGCGTTGATTCCGTCCTGTACCGTGACTTCAGGTATACGGTGTGCATCGACTGTGTCGACGAACGACTCGAGTTCATTGCGGAGCGGCTCAGCGTTGTGGACTGTCGGTCGCTCGACGATGCTCTCGTGTTTGAACCGGACGTCGCCGTTTTGCTCGATATATTCCGGGACCGAATTACGGTGAATCTCGAGTGATTGCTCGATGTAGTCGAGTTCGACGAAACACTCCTCGGCCGTAATCTCGAGCGTCCGCACCTTTCGTTGTGTCTTTCGACTCGCCGTCAGCGATGCCATAACGCCCGAGTCGAACTCAAGCAGCGCCGATGCATGACGATTCTTTTCGACGCCGGCACTCTGGGTCGTCGTCGGCATCTCACCCAGCAGCGACAGCACGATATCGATATCATGGATCATCAGATCGAGGACTGCGCTGTCTTCTATCGTTCGGTCAGGTTGTGGCCCAAGTCGCTGGGCGCGTAGACTGACGATCGAAAGGTCATCGATGAACTCAGCGAGTTGCAGTACAGCAGGGTTAAATCGCTCAATGTGGCCGACTTGGACGGGGACGTCCGCTCGCTCGACACGGGATTGCAGTGCATCCGCCTGCTCGAGGGTTTCGAGCACTGGCTTTTCGACGAACGTCCCGACGTTCACGTCGAGACACTGTGTGACGACGTCGTAATGGAACTGTGTCGGAACGACGACCGAGACGGCATCGACTGCCTGAAGTAAGGCCTCGCGATCCAGTTCTTTGACGCCGTGTTTCGCCGCAATCTCCTCCGCTTGCGTTTCGTCGACGTCTGTGACACCAACCAGATTTGCGTTGGGTAACTCGTCGTAGACGCGAGCATGATGTTGGCCCATCGAACCGACGCCGATCACGCCGACATCGATTGGTTCGTCCTTATGCGGCATAGTCGTTGATCACCTCCACGATGTGGTCAATCTCATCAGCAGTGACGTTTGGATGGACAGGCAACGAGAGGACCTCAGATGCAGCAGCCTCCGCATTCGGAACTGTACACTCGACGTTATCGTATGCAGGCTGGTTGTGGATACACGTCGGATAGTACACGCCAGCACCAACATCGTTCTCCTCGAGATGCTCCAGTAGCCCATCTCGATTCTTTGTTCGAATCGTGTACTGATGATAGACGTGTTCTCGGTCGTCCGGTTCGACAGGACATGTCACTGCATCCGTCTCGATCCCCTCCGTAAGCCGAGCAGCGTTCGCTCGACGGGCCTCGATAAACTCAGGCAGACGCTCGAGCTGAGTACGACCAATCGCAGCCGCAATTGAAGTCATCCGGAAATTATGCCCGACCGAAGCATGCGCATACGAGTCTGTCCGGCCGTGATTAATGAACTGGCGAAGTTTCTCTGCTACATCGTCGCTATCGGTCGTCACCATCCCACCTTCGCCGGTCGTCATGTTCTTCGTCGGGTAGAAGGAGAAACACGCGATGTCACCGATTGACCCGACCCGGGAACCATCATACGTCGCTCCATGTGCCTGAGCTGCATCTTCGATCAACGGCACATCCAACTCATCGGCAATCTCTCGAAGGGGCTCTAACGCTGCCGGCAGCCCGTACAGATGTACCGCGAGGATCGCATCAATCTCGGTTTCACGGGCAACTTCTCGTACAGCAGTAGGGTCGAGATTGTAGGTTTCGGGATCGATATCGGCAAACACCGGCTCGGCACCCGTAAATCGAACTGCGTTAGCCGTCGCGACAAACGAAAACGGTGTTGTCAGTACTTGGTCGCCGTTGCCGATTTCGAGTGCCTCAAGCGCTGCATGCAATGCTGTTGTTCCGTTCGAGGTCCCAATCCCGTGTGCTGTCCCACAGTAGTCAGCAAATTCAGTCTCGAACTCACGGACTTCCGGTCCATCCGCGAGCATCCCACTATCGATAACAGCATCAACACGATCCTTCTCATCTTGTCCAAGTTCTGGGTTCGCAATTGGTATCATCAAATATCGTTCTCCCCCTGGAGAGTGTCCGGTAATGGTCTATGTTGTGCTGGTGCACCCACAGCTAATGTCTCTTCTGGCACATCTTCCGTGACAACAGCCCCCGCAGCAACGAACGAGCCACGACCGACAGTCACGTCCGGCAAAATCGTTGCGTTCGCACCCACTGAGACGTGATCCTCGAGTGTCGGTCCAGCTAACTCAACATCTTTCCGAATTGGATACGGATCGTTCGTCAACACAGCATGTGGTCCGAGAAACACATAATCGCCAATCTCAGTATGAGATGGAATGTACACACCCGTCTGTAAACTCACATGGGAACCGATCGTCGACCGGCCATCAATGACGGCTTTCGTTCCCACTAAAACGTCATCTCCAATCTCTGTAAGTTCTCGGACGAGCGCATGATGCCCAGTCGAAAACCCATCCCCGATAACGACATCGTTGTAGATAATCGTCCCTGCTCTCACTGTTGGGTCTGCTCCGAGCATTGGCGAACGTGAATCCGCAGTATACTCGTATCCAATAGTCGTCCCTTTTTCACCAGTGTAATTATCGTATTCGTTATTTGAATCGGTCATTTCCGAGACACACCACCTAACAGATATCTCAACTATCACTACTGTCGTGCGACTCTACTAATACTCTCTGGTTTCTGCAATCACAACGATATCGAAAGGACTAGCTTGGCGGACTACGAAACGGGTGTCTCACAATGGTCTCTTTAGTATGAACAGCGGTATCGATCTCCGAAAGGTCGATCTATAACGCGTTCCACTCGGATCAATCAGTTCTCTAAGCAACTGAAGATTTGAAAATCAGGTATCAATATATAATATTAGCTGACTATTCTATTCTGTGTCTTCTTCAGACGAGATAAACGATGTAAGGCGGTATCTTCGCAACCAAGGTTGGAGTACATCCACGACACAAGTTCGGGAGGGAACATCGATTGGTCAACTGCCCCGCGCACGGTGGCGCGGGGCTTGTCAGTGAACTCGGCCTCTGCCGACCGTGGTTAGTCGGACGGGACAAATCCCCGGTTTGGTGTCACCGTTCCTGACTTCAGGGCGAGTTGACTGTCGCCCATCCGCCGAGACGACTGTAGGCCCCGACGGACAAACCGCCACCCAACATTCTTTGCACCCACATAATCCGCATTCTGTGTTGCACCGCAGGACTCACACTCAAACTCCGCCTGTTGCACCCGATTCCCTTCGCTCGTATGCCCACACTCGGGACACCGACGACTCGTGTTCTTCGGACTTACAAACTCGATACTAATCCCGTGGGCTTCAGCCTTGTACTCCACAAGGTCAACGAGTTGCCGGTGTGCCCACTGGTGAAACTCCTTGACAGGTGGCGCACGCTCTCGGATGTGCTTCAGGTTTTCGAAGGCGATGTATTCACAGTCGTGTGTGCGTGCTTCTTCGAGAATCTGGTTAGCGACTTGGTGGAGTTCGTCACGAAGATACCGTGACTCCCTTCCGCTCATCTGCTGAATCGTTCGATGGGCAGATTGTGTACCGGTCTGCTGAATGTTGCCGCGAATCCGCTCGAACTCTCGATGCTGGTGTCGAAGTTCCCTCCCCGACGCAAAGTACGCTGTGCTGGTGGTGGCGATGTTAACGATGCCGAGGTCAACGCCGAGAACTGTCCTGTCCTCGTCGTCATCCTGTATTTCGACCTGTTTCTCGGGCTTCGGTTTGCGAAACCCGAGGTGGAGGTAGTAGTCGCCATCACGCTTTGACAGCGTAGACTCCGTTACTTCCCACTCGTCACCGGTGAAGTATTCGTGTTGATACCCGTCTTCTTCGTCGGGGAGGTTCAGGTCACA
>NZ_MASN01000049.1 GCF_001861355.1 Natrialba sp. SSL1 | reverse complement strand
GCCGGTTTGATCACGAGGAATACAACGAACTGGCGATGGAGCAGCGCAGTGCGACCGATGATGACGAGCGACAACAACTAGTTTACGAGTGCCAGGAGATACTTGGTGAACAACGGCCTGAACAACAGCAGATCTACGACGAGTACATCAAAGGGTTCAACAGCGACCGTATTGATCCAGATTCTATTGTCGTCCATCCATTGTTTAATGGGTTTGCGAATGTCTGGAACTGGACTAACCTTGAGCCACTCAATGAGGAGGGCGAGACGCTCGTCACGAACAACTGGGATCCATCTGATCAACTCAACCCCTTCCATCACAACGCACGTGGGCCGAGTCGGAATAATAATCCAACACGGTTTCTTCACGATTTCTTGGCCCGTCCAGACCCTGAAACGTTCGAACCGGAGCCATGGGCCGCTGAAGAGTGGGATTGGGAAGATGACGAAACGCTTGTCGTACAGGTCCGTGACGACATGGTCTTCCACGATGGCGAACCCGTCACCGTAGAGGACGTTATCTGGTCGTACGAGACGGCTATGGAGACCGAGGCGCCTGCATACGCGGTATTCGTCGACCCAATCGACGAAATCGAACAAACCGGTGAATGGGAAGTTACATTCCACCTTGAGGAACCGTATGTTCCCTTCATCAGTAGTACCCTGGGCGAAGTACCGATCCTTCCCCAGCATTACTGGGAGGACCTGATCGAGGAGACCGGATACGGGGATGCTCCCTGGGAAATCGTCATCGATGATGATCAGCCGATTGTCGCGAGCGGCCCCTTCCAGTGGGGGTCGTGGGACCAGGGTGAACGATTCGAAATGCCCGCGTTCGACGATCACCCGTTCGCAGCGCCAAACATCGAGATGCGAGTGCAGCGTCCGCTCTCAACTCGGGACGCGGAACTCGAATCACTTCGTCAGGGTGACTACGATATCCTCGACTACTGGTTCGGTGACTTCGAGCGTCTCGAAGAAACGATCGAAGAGGC
>NZ_MASN01000048.1 GCF_001861355.1 Natrialba sp. SSL1 | reverse complement strand
AGGGCGACCGGGACTACATCGGGGCACTGAACGTTGCTCGTGTGTTCTTCAGCGAATCGGACGAGCTAGACCACGGTTTCACGTCCTCCTACACGGGGGATTCTGAAATCGTGCTAGCTTGCCGTTCCGCTGGTGAGCAGAGCGATGTGCTGCGACCCTCGTCAGAACTCGCTTCTGACGCTGGCACGCGGCTCACGTTCGGATCTGGCATCGTCGCCTACGAACCCGAACAGGCAGCGGCGACCACTGGTGGTGGGTCGGCTGTCATAGCACCCGCTGTCGCCTTGCCCGAGTCGAACGCAGATGGTAGTGATGGACGCGGCCCAGTCGTCCAACAGTGTACCCGTTTCTTACGGTGTACTACTGAAAGCTACTGAAAATTGGAACGACGTCACAGATACCATCCAACATCTCGTTAAAAGACCGGGCGATCTCTTCCATGGCCTCGTTGTCTGTTGTCGATTCCAGCCGTTTGTTGAGTTGGCCGTTTGCACAGGCGGCCATCGTCTGTGAGAACTGTTCGGCTTCTGTTGTTAGCTGCTGTCGTTGGTGTTCGGCTTCCTGCTGGAGTTCTTTGATTTGGGCTCGTTCTGTTTCGAGTTCGCTGGCTTTTTCTTCTGCATTCTGTTTCGCTTCCTGTGCTCGCTGTTGTTCGGCTTCGACTTCCTCGAGTGTTGTTTCGAGTGAGTCCCGCATACCGCCAACTGTATCGTAGAGGCTTCCAACTTCGTCGACCCGGCTCGTGGTGAGGTCGATGTCGAAGTTTCCATTGCCGATTTCTTCGGCTTTTGACCCGAGCTGTCGAAGGGCAAGGGCGATGTTGCCGCCGAGGATGATGCCGACGAGCCCAAGGTTAATTGAGAATATAACCAAGATCCCAGTGAGGGCTGCGATGGCTCTGTTTTCGAGGCCGGTTGATGATCCGGTGGTGATGTGGATTCCGAAAAGGACGCCGAAGGCGAGTGTGACTGCTACTACAAGCCCGAGCGCCGATGCGATTTTGAGACTGTACTGTTGTCGGATCCGATCTGGTGTTAGAAATTCTGCATGCACTTTCCGCCACAGAAAGGGTGTAGAAGAGGTCTGTGGGCGGCTAGAGGTTCGGTGGGATCGTGGAGTAGTTCAATGTCGCCTATCATCGATTGCCTGTTTGGCTCCGTTGTAAGCAGCAGTCTCGACATCCGCAATAATGTTCTCCATCGATGGGGATGGATCTTCTACCTTGCTAGACGAGAGTTGCTCAGAAAGATCATCAAGTTGGCCTCGGAGTGTCTGAATCTCTGCTAGAGCCACCGCAGGCTGGGTGTGAGACGTGTCGTGACCGTCCAGGTCTGCCATTGTAACTAATCTCGAGAACAGATCGTCCCAGGTCTCATCTTCGCCTTTGAGAGTCTGCAACTCCTCTTTCATCTCCTGTGAGATCGTCACTGTTGACCAATCTTCAGCCATACTCATACATTGGGTACTAATGTATATACATTTTTCTAAATGTATAATATTCCTGGAGAAGACGGCATCGTACGCTGTGGAAACCGTAACGCAATCGAAAACGATGATCTGACCAGACCAGTGGAGAGATAATCGGCCAAACAGACAGTTCTCAAAACGGTATTGACAGACTCTCACAGCGATTTTTGATATCCAAAATTAGTCGCTAGCTAGCTTGATGCCCATTCTGTGGCTTCATCAACATCCTTGAATGATTTTGCGTCGACGCCATCGATTTTCTGTACCGAACTCGAGAACGCCATTCCTTTGATCCCGTTCGAGACAAGAGCCCATTTCGTGATGCCATGGGATTTGCCTGCTTCAGCAGCTTCAGCGGCTTTTGCAACGACGTCTTTTGGCAGATTACTCTCCATCTGAATAATCGAAACATGGGCATCGACTTGCTCTTGTTCGGCAAGTTCTGCGAACCGTTCGTTCACACGGGTGAATTCCGATGGATCTGCTGGCATCCCTTCCGGGAATTTCGCGTACACCACGTTTTCTTCAGCCCAAAAGCTCCCATTGTGAGTTCGACATAACCCTCCATACTGAGGTGTGAAACATCAATGTATGGGCCAAACAGACGAGTTACATACTTTGATTAACTAGTCCGGGGTGATAGATCGCAGTTGAGAGTCGACACAACGGCAGAGAGACGCAAACTGGCTGTCGAATTTAGCAATCAATGCCAGCAACAAGCCGCGAGTCGATGAACGCATCGCAGAGTTGCTCGTCGGTACAGATGGCTCGGAGCAGTCCGTCGATTCGCTCGACCGACTGGGGGAGGTTGTACCGGTCGACAAGCGCTGGGGCATGCCATGGCTCGAGTGGCCGGCCAGTAACAGCAGCGTGGCGAAGCCCAAGCCGGATAATCTGGAGGTCATGTCGCGAGTCGAACCCCCAGGCTTCAGCGCGATCCTCGAGTTCGGTATCGTAGGTATCGAAGCCGATGATGTCGTGGCACTCCCGGCAGAGACAGATCCCCTGGTCGGGATCATGGGACCAGTGGTGGTAGTCGAGGCTCCCGTTTGCAATCGCGCCGTCGTGGTTGAGAGTCGTCAGTGAACGCCGACACAGCGGACAGGAGACGTCCCAGTCCCAGCCAAAGGCCGAGGCCTTCTCTGCCAAGCGAGTCGTGTATTCGTCGTTGCGCGGCTCGCCTTTGCTGTTTGTAATGCCGCCCCAGAGCCAGTCGTCCCAGAACCGTTGGACCATCGCCGTCAGCGTCGACGGTTCGACGATTGAGAGATACGCAGCATCGACCGCGACGACACACCAGACGCGCAACTCAACCTCACATTGGTCACAGGCGATGTCGAAATGCGGGACGACCGGTGGAAGCTCCTGCTCGTAGACGGTGACGGCCTCGCCGCAGTTCGGACAGCAAATCGCGGTCGGTCTCTCGGCCAGGGC
Source organism: Natrialba sp. SSL1 (assembly GCF_001861355.1). Taxonomy (GTDB): domain Archaea; phylum Halobacteriota; class Halobacteria; order Halobacteriales; family Natrialbaceae; genus Natrialba. Next base: position 88,379 of record NZ_MASN01000048.1, on the reverse strand, counting down.
ATGCTGGTCGTTTGCCTCGAGCAGGACAGTCGCTTGATCGCCGTAGGGGTGATCGGGGGTCGCCGTATGATGGGGCGTTGCTACGAGGTCGTCGTGTGGTGGACACGATCTTGCGTGTGTCATACTGCCGATTCCGCCTTTGGGGCTAGCGCATCCGTGATATCTGGCTGCTGGCACTGCAGGTTCTCGATCGGGTCAACAGTATCGACCTGCCAGCTGCCGTCGTGGCGCGATTCGTCGATGCGCCAGAACTGCGATTTGCCTTGGTGTTTGACGTATCGGATGCGTCGCGCTTGGCTGGCAGTGTGTTCTGTAAACGATACAACGAATACCGTCTCGGTTGCTGTGCTGTTACTGGTCGGATGATGGGTTTGGGGTTCGATCATAACTGAAGACAGAACAGTCAGTGGCTACCAGTTGTCAACTACAAGGCCGACGCCGGCTCTTTTTGTACTGACTCTCCTTCACTGCTGTCGGGAAATAAAAACACAATTCTACACAAGTTCGTCTGTGGAAATAACTGCCATCGTATACAATGGCCAACAAAGATATTTTGTCATCATCGTAACTCATGACTGGGGGTTGAAATGAAACTGCGACAGCCAACAGACTTTCTCATCCTCGAAGCACTCGAGGAGACTGGTCGAAACGTAGCAACAAATCTTGCGCATCATACGAACAAATCACGGCAGAATATCAATACCCGCCTTCCAGTACTCTCAGACTATGAACTCGTCCAGAAAGTTGGTCCTGCTGATCGCTCTGGGCTCTATGAAATTACATCGCTTGGGAAACGAGCACTGCGGTACCGAGAACAATACGATGAGAACGAGAATTTCGAGGATTTGCTTGCAAACACCTGACCGGTCCGATCCTCGAAAAGACCGAAATATCTCACAGGCCGTGTTTGAAAAGATCTTCTGAGCCCAATGAAGATCTCATGTTGAGAGACAGTTCTCACCCTTTGGTCGACACCGATGCTGCGAATTAACCAACGGGCGGCCGCCAGGAGGTGTCTGTTGGTTAACGAGCGACTGATCCGTAGAATTTTCGGGTAGCATGTAGTGGAAAGACTAATGGCTGATAGCGAACAGACAGAGAAACAATACCATGCGGCGTCAAGTGTCGACCTTCTATCGGCATTGTCAGCACTCGATATCGAATTTTTGACCGTCTCTGACCAGCGCGTGCTCATCATCTACGCCCGATCGATTCTCAACGTCGACGTGAATACCGGTGATATCCAGAGCGCTGATGCTCTCGAGGTAACCGTCCTTGATCACGATCCAAGTGGTGGTATCAATCATCCACATGGTCTGATCACGAGAGTTATCGACCAGATCGACGAAACAGCTGGGAGTGATCTGTCTCCGGTGTCCTGAGTTATTCACCTAGAAACATCGACGTTTTTAACAACTAACCCCCTCAATTAGAGTATATGTACGATCTCACTGGCTTTCAACGGGACCTTCTCTATGCAATCGCTGGACAAGATGATCCTCATGGACTCGCGATCAAAGACGAACTTGAGGATTACTACGAGAAAGAGATTCATCATGGGCGACTCTATCCGAACCTCGATACGCTCGTCGATAAAGGTCTCGTCGAGAAAGGGGAAGCAGATCGTCGGACGAACTTCTACAGCGTTACCCGACGTGGCCAACGCGAGATTGAAGCACGACGAGAGTGGGAAAATCAGTACGTTGGTGAGTTGCTCGACGGATGATCGACCTCATTCGTGGTCCGTTTGAGCTGTTGCAACATCAGTCAGACACTGACGCTGATGATGAGACGCACGACGCCGAGACCAGTAGCAAGGGCCCATCAAAGTAGCCACTGGCTCATAGTGATTAAGACGAATCTTTGCCAGTAAGATACGGCCAGATGTTTGGTTCGGTGATTGAGCTCAGTCCTCGTGGAATGTAGTCTTTCAGCGTTGAGAGATCTGGCATAAGGCGGTACTTGAACCACTCTTGCAGTTGGTCCCAGCACCCTTCGACAGCGTTCAACTCGGGGAGTTTCGACGGGAAGTACCACACTTCGAGATTGTCCCCGCGCACGCACGAGACCGAACTGTCTCCGACAGTTTCGGTCTCGTGCTCTCCGCTCACGTGTTCCCAGAGATCCCTCGCGTAGAAGTAGCCCGCTCGATCCAGGAACACCACTAACTCCTCACCAAACTTGTCTTTCAGCGCCTCTAACAGCCGAATCCCGTGAAATCTGGTCAAGTTCTCCTCTGTCCAGCAGTAGAAGCTGTCACCGTCGTCGGTGACAGCGCCCAGCACTGTCACCGACTCCCAGGACGTTGCTGTCTCTATCGTCGGATCTGAACCGATTGGGTACCAGCCACGCCGCTGGACAGTTCCGACGTGCTTGGTAAATTGATCGACGACAACGACGGTTTTCTCGCTCAGTTCGGGCCGTTTTTTTCGACTGTCTCTTGGAACTCGGCCTTCTCCTCAGGGTTAGCCTCGTGGTGTTGAGGCCGTGCTGTCCGCAAGGACAGCCCGGCCTCTCTCAACAATTCGTAGGCGTAGTTCTCGTGGTATTCGACGCCATACTCCTCTTTGACGTGGTGAAGTAGGAGTTTCGCTGACCACGCTTGTTGGTCGTAGCCGAGTTCGGTCGGCGGCTGTTGCAACTGTTCGAACAGCTGTTCACGCTCTTCTCCCTCGATCTTTGCTGGGCCTCCTGGTCGAGGAGCGTCGTAGGGAGCTTGCTCGATCGGTTCTTTCTCGAACCGATCGAGCCAGTTACGGATCGTTTTCTCAACGACGCCATGCCGTTCAGCCAACGTATCGAGTTGATCGCCCTGCTTGCGCCCGATCGCCGCGAGAACGCGTTCTCGCGGCTTCCCCTCGTCAATCTCCTCTTTGAGCTCGTAGAGTTCCTCAAGCGTAATCTCGTCGAGCCGACCCATTACCGACTCTACTACGTTTATCGGTAAATGTTTTCCTTAAACACTATCAATTGAGAGTACCGGAAGCAAAGTCTAGACGGCTTTGCGCACTACTTCCGGGGTTTATTCGCCCAGATCGGGGTATGTGCGTCACGAGCTACAGTAATAATTCCTCATTTTACCGGCCCTGTTTAGACGCTCGAAATCGGGCGCTTGAGGACCAAATGCGCGTTTGATGGGGTAGTGACTACTGTCATCTCATTCGCTCTACTGGGATCAAACAAGCCATGTAGCGCAAAACCTCGGCTGAAGTCGGGAACGGCCAGCATATTTTCGTCTGGAAGAGTATGATAATATTATGTCGGTCCGGTAAGAGGACCTGAAACGGTTTAATCTATGCGTCTAAACAAAACCCATCACTGATAAGATGAAAAGACCGATCGGAGTCCAAATTCAGTAACTACAAGGACAAGTATAACAAGAAAAGCACCTCCCCACATAAACGGAGCGAATACGAACCCTGTAAAATCCTCTGGTGCATTCGAAATATTGTCACGAAGACTACCCGCTGTAAGATATGCTGGTACGAGAAGTGGTGTTAAAAGTCTCCAGCGAAGAAATAGATAGACAGGTAATGATGTAATCACAACAAGTGACAAAACTGCAATAATGTGTCTGTGTATTTCCGTTGTTAGGTTTAGTGATAGGAAAAATACTGCATTGCCGTATATTATTAAAACATTGAGAATTCCGACTACTAGTGATATTATAACTTTCGTTGGTACCATAGTGACAATACCTATGGAATGAGGGTGAATAAAATTAGGGGTGATGAGGTAGAAATCGGAAATCCTCTAATAGATATATGCAACTTCCCCGTCGTGCGTATCCTCTGGCGCGTGGATTCCCACATCATTCCCGAGGTCATATTCCTCAACATCGGCAATCCCTTCCCAAGCAGATGCCACTTCTTCTCGGGCCTCTGTATAATTCCATGGGTCGTCGTCGTCTCCCCCTGGTACCCAGTCCTGATTGTGATCACACGGGTCCCAGTGAACCTGTCCAAATGAACCAATGTCTGATTCTTCAAACGAGTACATACGAATGTGATATTGTGTTAAACTATTAGGAAGTAGGCTGCAGTCAGTGCCCTCATTTTTTTGTATATCTCCATCTGTACTGTAGACTGTATCAGTATTTGGACAAGGTGCATATCGGGGAGATTGGGCGACATAATCAGTAGGAACTGTATTATCCCACTCGTCACTCATTCCAGTACCAAGTTCCATATTACTTTGAACTACTTCAGTATTATAATCCTCCCAGACGACATTAATAGGTGCCTGCCTATCAAATATAGAACCATCATCAGCATCGGACTCAGATGCGTAATGATATAGCGGGACATCACCAATGCTAATACTACTAGTTGCTACCTCATTGCGGTTCTGTCGAAGTCGTTCCTCTGAAACCCGGTGTTCTTCGACAGAACCAAGTGTCCGTTCTATACCATCTCTTTGGGTGACAATTGTATCTTGTTCAGTGCTATCTTCTTTTTCATTTTGAGGAACCCATTCTTCACCAACGTATTCTGTTTCGTATTCCAGTGTGCGGCGGCCGTATCGCTCCATCAGATCATCACTGATGAATCTCTTCTGATGTTGATAGAGATCGTTATCATCAGAAACGGGTTTAAATCTATGAATCATTCTACCTTCTGCTTTAATTGGAAGCACTTGCTCATTATCTACACTCCCAATATCGTCACGACCGTCTGATTCATTTTTGCTGTTAGCTGTAGCAACCGTTCCCATTATTCCAGTAGCTGATGCGCCAAGGGCAGTCAAAATCGTTCGGCGTTTCATAACCACTCTATAATGTATGTTCATATAAGATAAAACCTTTGAACATTAGCTTTTAATAGACATTCTGTCTAGGTACAGTATAATAGCTAACAGCATCGGTGGACGGCACGATCTAGTTCTGGATCGTCTCCACCGGCGTTTTTTCGTCGAGAGCTTGATGCGGTCTTTGGTGGTTGTAGTAATGCACGAACTCCGGAATTTTCGGTACTTCCCGACCGATGTGAGAGCCGAAGCTAAAGCGTTGCTCTGATTGGGAGAATGTCCGGTTGAGAGAATGTGTTCACCATACCTCAACCAGACGATGTTCTTTCGGATTCGGACGTCAAAGACTTAGCGAAAAACGTCATCTGTCAGCTCCCGCTGCCGGGAATCGAGGGCTCGCCCCTCGATCCCGGCGAGATCTGGGCTGTCGTGGTTCTTGCAGCGGTCAACCAGACGTCCATCTGGGAGACGTGCAAGGACAACGACAACGCCCCCTGTGATGATACTGTCATGGACTGGCTCCATACGCTCAACCGGGAGTGGCTTGAGCGGGTTGGTAACCGCCTTCTCATGCAGTTAGCGATGACGATCCTCGACCCTGACCGGTCGAGGATCGTCTCCATCGACTTCGTCGATAACCCCTATCATGGAACGTACGCCGATGAAGAAGGTGAACTCTGTCGCATGCACGCGAAAGACGGAACAACGACGTGTCACCGGTACTGTACCGCGTATCTCGTCTCGAACGGGAAGCCGGTGACGTTGGCCATGACGTACGTCCGGAGCGATGAGAAGGAAGCCGACGCGGTCGAGCGCGTTCTCGACCGCGTCGAAGCCTATCCCTTCGAGATAGACCTTCTCTTGGCAGATCGTGGCTTCTACAACGAACGTATCCTGCGCCGTTCGCGGGAGATTGCTGCGACTGTCGTACCCGTCCAAAAGAAGGGCAAGCGCATGAGGAAGAAGCTGGATACGCACTGCTCGTACATGACGACCTATCGGATGTACAAAGTATCGGATGTACAAAGGCCGCGAGCGGGAACTGGAATTCCCGCTCGCGGTCGCTGTCTCCTATCACGCCGGAGACCGCGGGAAAAGCGGCGAAGTCGTTCGAGGTTATGTGGCGTGCGATCTGGCCGATCGCACGCCGAAGCAAGTCGAACGACTCTACCGAAAACGGTCAGCAATCGAGACAAGCTACCGTGTATTCCGCCAAGCACGGGTGGTAACGACGACACAAGACCCAATCATCCGCTTTGCGTTCGTTCTGGTTGGATTCCTGTTGGAGAACCTCTGGCTTGTGCTTCGATGGGCGGTCGTCGCCCGCCCACGGCGGGGCGGGCGCGACCTGCCCGAGGAATTCACGTTCAAGACCTTCTCTGACTGGATCAGACACGCGTTAGAGGAAGAGTTAGAGCGAACATGGGAGATTGAGATGAACGGCGTCGGTGTGCCAGAAGCGTACGCATCGGCCGCGGGCTGACGCCAGCCCGCGGCCTTGGGCAAGGTCTGGTGAGCAACAGCATTCGTCTAGAACAGCGGATTTAGCCTTCTTACCGCGGGTTCCTTCACCTGTGAACTCTATTTTGTCCTTCACTCAGCTACCACACCAGCGTTTGCTCCAGTTTCCCATGACTCAGCACAGCTCACGAAGCGACCTTCGGGAAGTACCGACTTTTCCAGTGAACGGGAAACTTTGGACATAGACCATCCGCCGTTTCCCGCTTCAACTCCCTAGTTCTGACGGATCAACTCGACGCTATCTGGCGATTCACCAGAGCCCATTTGGCTGCATCGTATATAATCTGTGGCTACTGGTTGACTTTCTCGCCCAGGAGCGGATTGGGGTGATTGAAACGAGAAAGAAACCCCGTATCACCCTCTCCAGATTTCTCGAGTGGCTCGGTGAAGAGCTGATCACACTCATTTAATTCGCGTTCTGGTTTGCATCTCGTGAGAGATATCTGTAGGTAGCGGCGCTGTTTTCGACCTTATTTTGGACGTTCGGTCTGGAAATCACTTTTTTGATGTGTTTGAGAAGTATTTTCGACCAGTCATGACCCGCTTTCGACGGAGATTGTCGCGTTTTCGTGAACGTTTTGACCGGCATTCGCATCGCAACCGCTGCGGAAAGGGTATAGCGCCATACAGTTTATCCGATAAGAACATTTTCTCGCCCAAATTGTCGTGGGTTCGGCTGACTCTCTCGGTCAGCAAAACCCATAGACTAATAAAGAATCCAACTGAACTGCTGAACTGCTCCAAAATGCCACTCTTAGAACAATCATACTGGACCGTGACCAGGCTTCTATCCGAATTCTACATCAATCCAATTTCGGATGGTCGAATCACCCAGAGATCGTTACAATGAGTCGATCAGATGCCGAACAGGAGAGCGAGAGCAACGTTGAGCAGGCACTATCATTCGATGGTGTTCGATGGACCTCGTGTTCGCTCGAGGACTTCACGGACCTGTACTGGGACGAGATCGCACCCTGTCTCGAAGCAGAGGGTATCGATCCGAGAGGCGAGAAACCGACCCACCAGTGGTTTCAGAATCACAATGCACGATCATTCCTTGCGGCTCTCCGTCGCCATCATGACCGCTCGTTCGGAGATTTCTGGAACGAGGACCTCGGGCTTGGAGACAATAAAGAAGGCTACACATGGGCAACAACGGACGAGGCAACAATCGACGCCCTCGAACAGTTCCTCAACCGACGAAAATCACGGTACAGTCTGGCATCGTCGTCTATCGAAGCAATGCGAACGCGGCTGAATCTCTACGTCCGTGCTTACCAAGAGGCAAATGGAACGGGCGACCTCCTTACACCAATTCTACGAGGTCAAGAGAATCCAGCCTACGAAGCCGTTGACGCGGTCTATGCAGCGTTCGACTGGTTGAACGAGGGAACCGAGGACAAGTACAGTGCCCAGACTCTCCAGCGTGTGCGGCGCGTCGTCGACGCCTGGTATCAGCATCTGGTCGGTCGGCGAGTTACCTCGATGAACCCTGCCAGCGGCCTCTACGACGAATTCAAGTGGGAAGTAGAGGAATCCCCGACACCTTCCCTTTCAGCAAACCATATTCGGAAGCTAATGCAGACGTCGGAGACAACACAAGAACAGCTGCTCGTAGTAGCACTAGCTGGCTGGGGACTTCGAGCGAGTGAGGTCGCCGCACTCCACGTCTCACAGTTCCACCGTGATGTTCCCGGAGACGACATCCCCTTCATCACGTTCGAGAGCCGCAAGAACGGGCCCGGTGAGGTGTCTCTCCTGTACGGAATGGACGTGTTCGACTCCCGAATCGACGAGCTAGCGGACGACGAAACGTGGACTGGGTATCTGTTCCCCTCATCACAGGGAGAAACACCGTACGTAACACGAGATACAATCCGGAACTGGTTCCAAGATTTGGCGTCGAAAGCCGATCTCCCTGTGAGAATCGAGGGAGAGCGTCCGAGTCCTCAGCTCTGTCGTCGCTTCTGGTACGATACCTATACTGCAGTCCTCGAAGGCGTTCTCGAAGGTATCAACGAAATCGCTGCAGAGCAAGGTAGTAGCGATCCTCAGGTAGTGATGCAAAATTACCTATCTGACTCGCGTTCTCGTCAAGTCCGACGAGAGTTCATGCAGGATCAACTTAACGCAGCCTTTGGAGAGAGAACTTGACGTTACCCATCTGTCAAGCCATTCCAGATGTCTGTCCTCAGTTGATATTTGAATCAATGAATCATAGAGTCACAGATTCAATGAAGTGTTGACTTCTGGAAGTTATGAGTTAATGAACCCATGATCCACGGTAGCACTACCACCATGGAGGGAGTCGATTCACTGACTCATGGAATCATTGAGTCACTGAATAAGTGAGTAGCTGAATCATTGAATAGAGAACTCAGGAACACCAGACCCGTCTCACGAAATTATTGAATCAATGAATCAGTGAAATTCTGACGTTGTGAATCAATGGGTCTGTGAGTTAATGATTCAAAGATAGTCCTCGGAAAAGAGAGAATCATAACGCTCAGCCACTCAGGTAACGATATCCACCAAAATCAGATTGAGAGAAACACAACTAAGTGTCTGACATGGATTTATGAGTCATTGATTCAATGATCTAACTATGGCCGAATCACCTCGTGGATGGGGCATCACCCCATCGACTGACATCCCAACGATCGCCTTCGGCAACCAAAAAGGCGGGACAGGAAAGACAACGGCGACGATCAACAGTGCCGCGGCGCTGGCCACTCGCGACCACGATGTGCTTGCGATCGATATGGACCCACAAGCCGACATGACGAAAGGGCTTGGACTGGGTCCGGGCGACGACAACGATCCATCAAGCCCGAAGAACGAACTCCCCAACACACTAGTCACCGATGACGAGAATCTGCTTGACGTACTCGTCGACAATCCGCGCACGCACGATACTAGTCTTTCAGAGATCGTGATCGAAGCCGACGAGTACGACCATCTGAACTTCGACCTAATTCCCAGTCACAAGGACATGGGCCTTGCTCGAGACTGGATGGACGATGCGAATGCCCGTCTCTCGCTGAAACTCGCCCTCGAAGAGATGGTTGACGATGGATATAACTACGATTTTATCGTAGTCGATTGCCCTCCCGACCTCTCAGTCCTGACGGACGCGGCGTTCATTGCGGCTCAGAACGTCTTCCTAGCTGCACAGACCCAAGCAACATCACGGGATGCACTTGACGATCTGTGGGACCAGCTGGAGTCCATCGAGGACAACCAGCAGATCGAAATCGCAATCGTTGGACTCCTGGCGAACATGTACCGGGACGACGGGCAGTCGAAAAAGTTCCTCAACTCCTTCGACGAATCCTTCGCGTCGATGGCACCGATTTTCAAACTCCCGATGCGAGTAGCAATCCAGCGTGCGTGGGACAACGGACGAGATATTTTCGGATGGGAAGACGCGAATGACCAGCAAGTAGAGCACGACCTCTTCCTCGAGGTTGCGGAGACAATGGAACGAGCGTTTGACAAAACGCAGGTGGAGGCATAAGAATGCCCCGGGGAATGGACGAACGGTTCGAGGATCCCTCAGACGAGGTGGATGAGGAGGACGCGGTCGCAGATGAGGAGACCACAGAGACGTCGGAAGAACAGGGTCGTGAAACTGCGGCAGCGACCGAGGATCAATCAGATCAGCAGCGAACCGCATCCACGACCGATACTGATTCGTCGACCAGTGAGGCAGGAGAGACAGATGATGAACCGCTGAACATCCGCGAAGATTGGGATTCAGCCACAATATATGTTGAACCGGAGCAAAGCGAGGACATCGAGATCACGTTTACTCGCCTGAAAAAGCAACTCAAACGTGAGGATATCACGCTGGAGAAAAACAAGCACTTCTACCGCGGGGTTTTCGAGGTGGCGTTCGGCGAGCATCGGGAAGAAACGAAGGAGATGATTCGCGAACTCGCGAAGCAAGACGCTGATCAGTGATTCACTGATTCACTGATTCACGGAATCTTGAATGCTGTGTGATTACCCCGGTAATAAGAGGGTCGACTACTCCGACCTACTCGCCAGCAGTAGCTGGCTCCTTGAGGACGGGAGCTTAGCGCCCTCTTTTCCACCTAACTCGAACTGGATGGGGGCCAACATAAGCTCCCATTCTATCCCATAGTTCAGTATAGCAATCCACAGATTATTATATCTTGTTTCCGTAGTCGCTACTAAAATGGATGGTGATTAAACAGTGGACGATATTAACGAGGCAGCCCGTGAAGAATGGAGAGACAACACGACACCCTATCAGCGTGTAAAGTCTGTAGTGAGTCGCACATACGAGGGGAAGCCAGCCACGGAGATCGCTGAACGAGCGCTGGTGGCAGAGACCACAGCCCGAAGTCACTTGGAAGGACTCGCCGACGACGGGTTTGTCGAAACAGTATCCGACGCTGATAGCAGGGCGACATTATACTCGCGATCGTGGGAGTCGTTGGTTCTCGAACAGGCACAGGATATGAGACAGAACGTGGACTCGGAGACACTGCTCACTCAGGTACAGAAGATGCAGGAAGAACTCAAAGAATATCGTGAAGAAACTGGATTAGATGACCCAGAGGATCTCTCCTGGAACGACATGGAGATTGACGAGGAGACGCTGCTACAGTGGCGAACAACGCGACGGAACCTGAACTTCGCGAAGGTCGCACTCGCGCTAGATCAGGCTGAAGACAGTATCCGTAAAACAGCGGTATAGGTTCTATGAGCAATCTAGACGGAGATTCTGAATCACATACTCTGAGGGGGAGCATCGATCGAAAGTCGCTATGTGATTTCCGAGATATATTCCAGGAGGAAGAACCACTTGCAACAACAGAACTAGATAACCCGCTGAATCCCGATGTGCTGACGATTATGTACAATACTGGAATCGGGGAGGACTCGAGTGGCAGATTTGATATCAGGTGGTCAACAGTCGGTGACTATAACATCCATTATACGGACACGGCCCGCAATCTCCGATGGGACCTCCACCACCACGGCTACACGGCCCCATTGGACGACCGTCACTATCATCCATCACCGAACGCCTCGAACGACGACGAAGACGTCGAAAAATCGTGCATCGATGTACAAGAGGTCGAGACGGTTGCTCGAGCAGTCAAGGCTGCCTGGCGAGAGTGCTACAACGTCGGTTCTTTGGATATTGCAAACGACCTCGATAATCCGCCATGAGCATGATCGGATCGACTATGATCTCGACAGTGGCGAGGAACTCAAGTTCGATACGCCGGAGTACGGTGTAACATAGTACGAAACTTGTATATGAAGAAATTTCGAGTGGTGTTACAGTCAGCAGGCACGGGAACCGGTACTACCTCCAGTCGATCACATCGACAGCCGCACTGTCTTGTCCACAAGGCACTGAATCTGCTTGAACTGTGCCCGGTCCATCTCGAAGAGATGGTGGCGGTGAGTTTCGGTACTGGACAGTCGCTGTCGGCGGCGGATTGCCGCCGACGTGACAGTGTAGCCACTCACAACCGCTGCCCCAATTCAGGGACAGTTACCGGAAGAACCGGTCGTCGAGTGATTGATTCGCTTGGACAGATCTGCGTACACCGAGAGCTGTCCAGGCAGCACGAACCACCATCTCACAGAACTCCGTGGACGACCACTCCCAGAGGCGGCGCCCCCCACGGCGGCGCCGCCAGGTTCCACACCGTTTCCAAGCAGACATTCACTCTAACCCGATGTGATCGACTGACCGCCTTAACCAACAAAACTATGGGGACGTGTTCCATGTTGGTTAATTCGAGAACAGCCGATGTCCTACGAACCACCGGCCCCACCAGCGAAACTCCCCCGGAAATAGTCAACACGCTCAACGAAGCCACTCCGGAGCGCCTCCGTGACGTTGCCACGTACGCCGAGGAGGTAGCCGAACACAGGGAACGTGAGGCTCGTCTCGAGGCGGAGCCAGACGAGGCCCACGTCGAGGAACGACCCGATGACCTCCCAGACGAGGTCCCGGCGAAGGCCACGGTCACAATCAAGAAAATCAACGACAATCGCTACTACTGGCAGTGGCGTGAGGGCGAACAAATCAAGTCGAAATACAAGGGACCAGTCAACCCAAACGAAAGAACTCGACTCGGGAGATTCTTTTTGTCCCCTTATAGGCAGAACAGGCACAATACCACTGCCTTCAAGCCGTAGATACGCGCCGTTACTCAGTGGCTCATCCCACCGACTCCGACAGGGCCGGAAATTCCCGGAAAACAGGGTTTTCCCTAAAGAGAATCGCAATACAGCACGGGAATTAACAGACAGAATAGGACTAATTGAATCGTTTCCGGAAACATCCCAGTCACGTTTTTAGTACTAGCCAGAAAAACAGCCTTTCAGACAAAAGATGATCCGCGATGCTCGTGTACTCCGGGCTGGGTTCGTCCCTCAGGAGGTTGAACATCGCGATGCTGAGGTCAATCACCTCTCCAGCGTCCTCGAGCCCATCACGAACGAGGAGCCCGCCGACACGGCCATCGTTACCGGGCCCAGCGGTGCCGGCAAGACATGTATCTCGAAGTTTGTCACCGAACGCCTCCGTGAAGAGGTCCTCAACGTCGAGACCACCTACGTCAACTGCTGGCGCAACTACACTCGGTTTCGCACGCTCTATCAGATCCTCGATGACCTCGGCGCGACCATCGACATCCACCGCCAGTCGACCCCCCACGACGAACTCGTCGACCGCCTCCAGCAACACGACGGCCCGCGAACCGTCGTCATCCTCGACGAGGTCGATCAGCTCGAAGATCCCAGCCTCATCTACGACCTCCACAGCCTCCCGCAGTTCGCGATCATCTGCATCGCGAACAAGGAAGAGGATCTGTTCAGCCGCGTCGACGACCGCCTCGTGAGTCGCCTGCGCTCCAGCGAGCACGTCCGGATGGACAAGTACCACGACGAGCAACTGTACGACATCCTGAGTGCTCGCTCGAAATGGGGCCTCGACGAGGACATCATCAACGACAACCAACTCTACCGGATCGCCGACGCAGCCGCCGGCGACGCCCGCCTCGCAATTGGCATCCTCCGAACGGCCGCCGGCAAGGCGGATCGCGAGAACCACGAGCGCATCACTGACGACATTCTCCTAGATGCCGCTGAGGATGCTCGGGCCCAGATTAAACAGACGAGCCTCGACTCGCTCACACCGCACCAGCGCGTCGTCTACGACATCGTTCGCGAGCACGGCCCAGTCGGGCCAAGCGAGATTCACGACCACTATACGGACGAGGTCGACGATCCGCGGACGAAACGGACAGTCCGGTCCTATCTCTCCAAGATGGCTCAGTACAACCTCCTCGAGGCCGAGGGCACGAGTCGGGATCGAGAGTACTCACTCGTCGATTCAGCAGCGGCATCGCCGATGCAGTGACTGTGAGGCCGCGACCTACCCCGAACTGAACTCGCCGAGGTCCGATTGCTCGTGGTCTAGCGGCTCGATGATCTGGGGATCGTCGTTGCCAGGGTTATTGACTCCCGACGAGATCTCGTAAGCGTCTAGATCGTCCTTCGGATACGGCTGGCACAGGTCCTTGCGGGTCTTCGGATCTGCGGCGAGCCAGTCGGACTCAGCGTCCCGTGGAAGGACGACCGGCATCCGATCGTGGATGGAGTTCAGCAAGTTATTCGGCTCCGTCGTCAGAATCGTCACGCACGAGATCGTCTGGTCGTCGCCCTCCCAGACGTCCCAGAGCCCGGCCATCGCGAACGGGGGGTCGTCCTCCCGGTAAATCCGATATGGCTGTTTCGACCCACTGGTTGGAGATTTCCATTCGTAGAACCCTGACGAGAGGACCAGACAGGGGCGAGATTCCCACGCCCGCTTGAACGCGCCCTTCTCATCGGCAGTCTCGGAGCGGGCGTTGATGATGCCTTCCTTGGGTTGGTCCGCCCAGAACGGAATCAGCCCCCAGTGGTAGGCCTCGATCTCGTCTGAAGCCTCGTTCGTGATGATGTAGAGGTCCTCGCCAGGCGCGATGTTGTATCGGGGTGTGTACCCACCGTCTGCGACGACCTCGGCGTCGAAGCGGGCCTCGAGGTCAACCTGGTCGATGAAGAGCGAGTTGCGGCCACACATACATCCGGGTCCGATCGGGAGAGCCTTCAACGTATCTGGAAATGTGAAGGGCTGGTTCTGTTGCTCCCTCGTTTAATGGTAGATTTGGGGATGATCGGTAAGTACAAACGCGGCACTTACCATCGTGATTTGTAGTTCGACATCTTGGCTCTAGGCTTCTGCCCTGGGTTGCGCTGATTCCTCGACGTTGCTGGATACAGCACCGCAAAAGGTTAGAAGCTATGCGAATTTTGGAGTATTATGACCATTATCTACAGATTTCGCCCAATGAAATATTTGATTGGCGACGACGGCGATAACGACTACCGCGAGCTTGAGAAGCAGGAATTAGCACTCTCCTCACCACGGTACTTCAACGACCCACTTGAGGGCTATCAAGATGTGTTTTGGGAAGGGGACGAAGTCCTGTGGGAGAACCTGCTCCGACATTATTTGTTAAATCTACATCAGGCGGCCATAACGTGTGCGCTTTCTGATGACGAGGAAACTCTCGAAGAATATGCCATAGAACCCAAGCTCACCCGTGGCGATCTCTCCACAGATGAGCGTCGCCAACAATTCAATTCCATCTGCCAGTTGTTTTTCGAGGAGAAAGGATTCGAAAGTGTCCCTTCGAGTCTAGCTTCCCTGCCAGAGCCACTGAAGAGGAACAATCTCAAACAGATCCTGTCGGTCATCCACCGCTCGGCACTCGAGTCTGTATTAGAGAGAATGAGGGGATCGGGAGCGATTCCGGAAGGATGGCCTGAGGTTACGATTTCAGGTGACTCTGAAACCGTTGAAGATCTGTTGGATGCTATTTCCGCCGCTATGGCTGGTGAGAATGAAGAACTGTTAGAATCAGTAGCGTCGCTAGTTAGGCCCTTAGAATCGCATATGTACCTACAACAGGCGGTACAGACGGGGGTGGAGCAGATTGAACTGCAACATAAGAAATATCACTTTTTGCACCACTCATTTCCCGACCGGTATATTAGAGAAATAACCAACTCACTTATTCACACGAATTGGCATACGTTGTGTTTCGCGAAGGAGTGTGCAAGTCCTCCGATGTGGGCTACGTATGCAGACGAACATAGAGGAGCCGCGTTGATGTTCCGCGCAGACTGCCAAACTGACGAGTCATGGGGGAAGATGGACGTCAGCGAGGGTGCTGGTTCGGAAGATTCGGAACCTACCTCGGGGGAGATCACAGCACCTCTGCATGCTGTTGACTATGAATCTCCACCGCCAGAAGTTGACTTCTTCCGGTTTTTAGGCAGGCTCCCACTCCCGAAGCTGGAGTCAGCGTGGCATTCCACGCCGGATGGCAGAACTAGTCAGATGATGGATGAAATCGTAGATGATCTAGATGCCTGGCGAGAAAACCTTTGGAAGCATTTCCACAATATGTCGACGAGAAAGCTGAGAAAATGGGAACATGAACAAGAAATTCGCATGGTGCTCCCCGATCTGTTGGAATCAGAGGGATCTCATCGTAAGGTTACATATGATATGTCCCAACTTGAGGGAATTGTATTTGGCCTTCGTACTTCACTTGAGGATCGTTTTGAGGTGATGAAGATCATCTCCGAAAACAATCAAGATGGTGATTCCTCTCCTGTTGAGTTTTATGAGATGGTTTACGACGGCAAGGATTTCAGAAAAGTGAAACTAAATGTGGCCTAGTATTCCCAAGGTACTATGTCTCTATGAGTGTGGAAGCAAATTAAAGCCACTCCCTATATTCAGTGAGCATTTCCTATCACCCGTTATGAGTTTCAATAGCGCCAGAAAACTCAAAGAGATCGTAGGCAGCTACCAGAACAGCGACTGTAGTGTTGAATAACTTGATGACGTCCGCTTCCTCTGGCTCCTCTAAATAAGGGTCAGTCTCACAGTGGATGATAGAGTCTCGTTGTTGGACAACATCATCAAAATCGTCCCATAGCTGGGCGTATGGACCAGACGTAAGTCGGGTATTAGACACTTCTTCTAAACCGTGTTTAGCAATTGTATACCGGTTCAGATGTCCTTTTTCTAAGTCGTTTGCTTCGTCAATTGCGCTGTCAAGGTCGTGTCCCTCCCACCGATAATAGATGATCATCTGTCTGATCAGGCAATTATCGACTGCTGAGCGTAGCAGGGGTATTGCAGCAAGCAGATTATCTTCCTGAATAGCGTGCTGTGCATCCACTAAGAGGTCAACCCATGTCGGGTTCGTCACTTCTCTGTGTGATACGGTAGCCCGGTACGAGACATCGATCCCGTCTCCGAAACTGAGTGGTCCCTGACTGTCTCGACCCTCACGGAGTGTTGAATTGATCGCCAGATTTGTAGGCCCAGTTCGAACAACGGTAATTAGAAGATTGTCTCCCAGCCGTGCTTGGTTCTGGGATTCAGCGATCTCGAAAGGTAGCCAGTTTTCTTCGTTTACTCCTCTGCGGCTTGCTCCGGTAATGAATAGCGAAGTGTATTCACAGCCCTTGTGTATTTTGTGCATCGGTACTGGGCGTGTCTCACCTACGTACACTCCGTTAAAATCGTCAATCTGTCTTCCTCCAGGAGTGAGCGGGATGTTAAAATAATCACCTTCGACACTTCCTGTCCGATGTAGTGTCTGGAGTACTCCTGTATCCAAAGTAAAACCGCTCTGGCAGTAGGGACAGATCACAAATTGATCTGGTTCCATTGAACTTGGCTGCAGATCCGGGAAGTCGAGAATGTCAATCATGGAATCGCAGTGACGGCATGTGAGATTCACGCCTCCACCTGAGATCCCACTGGTTCTGGTATTCATAGCTGCTTGTTGTTCTCTCACAAATATAAACCACTCTTGCACAGCGATGCGAATGTTATCTAAATCAGTCAGGAACTTCCGTGGTCGATACGCAAGCCTACTTACCGGCTGTTTCACCGCAGATGGTATGTGACCGAGAGGATTTCCACAGAGTCGAAAAGGCTCTGAATCGTGCGGTTAGAGGTCGGTCGGGGGCAGAAGCTCACAGAGAACAGCTGCGTGGTCAAGAAGTGCATCGAAGAGCCTCTCAGTCGGTCGATACAGCGCGTGGTATTCATCAACAAAATATGGCGTTTTATCATCATCTGTCTGTGAGAGAAATCCGCTTTCGAGAAGCGGAGCAAGGGTAGTATCCAGCGCAGTTCCGGAACGGCCAGATTCGACTTCGAGTGTGTGTCGAGAGAATTCAGAAAGGAACCGTGTACAGCAACTCAGGACGTGAGCACGTCGATCAGTGAATAGTTCGTTGAGCGCAGTACGATGGGTTCGCGTCCAATACTCGTCGAGTTTGACGTATGTGCGAACGATAGGGGATAGGTCGTTCAAGGAACCATTCGCATGGACGATTCCAAGGTCGTTGAGCGCATGTTGGTCTTTGGTGTCCAGAGAATCGCCTAGGGGGTGGAGAACAATTTGAAGCGCATCGTGGTACCGGGAAGTGAGGAATTCACCGGCAACAACCTGGGCGTTCACGATATTTCGAGTTGGATGCATTGACTCGTGGTGATCGGGGTTTCGGTGGTCGACGTGGGTTCGTGGGTAGCTCATAGAGCACCCCTTCCAACGTGGCGTTGGTCATTAACATTCTGAGCAGACAGGCTCGAGACTGCAATTGTGTAGGTTTAACCAACGCGCCGCGATCAATACAGTCGGATGTTGGTTAACACGGAGAACGCTCGATTCAGGAACTATTCTCGGAAACGGGATTCAAACAGAGACTACTCGGTGCTGTACCGGGATTGGAGGGGGATCAGTCGAGTTCCCTGAAACGCGGAAGCGACACGCCGCGGCTTATCGGGAAGGCAGACCTCTAATCGAGTATGGAAGAACACCCAACGTCGAACCGATTAGCGGTGGACCAGCCAACCCGGGGCGCAGACCGCAATCGGCCCCTTGCTGACCAGGCCGATCCGGCTACGGACGAAATGCTGTTGCCGTCACTCGAGGACGGCATCACGCTGCTCGACGTGGAAGGTGGCCGCGGCGTCCCGATCCTGCAGTCGCTCGTGCTCGACCATCTCCTCCTACACGACGGGCCCGCCTTCTGGGTCGATGCGAACGGCCACGCGACGACGACGACACTGTCCCAGATCGCGCCCAGCCAGCGCTTGCTCAACCGAATCCACGTCGCACGCGGATTCACCGCCTACCAGCACTACGGCGCCGTCTGTGATCTCCCGTCGGCAGTGAACAAATCGATCCAGAGATCCACCACTGACCCCGGGGCGGCCGGTCGAGGGGAACCAAGTCGTGACGAGGACACGTCGCCCCACACGCCCGCCCTTATCGTCGCGCCGGCCGTCGACGCCCAGTACCGCGCCGACGATACCCTCGGCGAATCCCACGCGAAAACCCTTCAGGCTCGAACTCTCGCCCGGTTGGCGACCTACGCCGATGGGTACGACATCCCGGTGCTCGTTACGCGAAACGAATTCACCGAACCAGTTGCGACGGTCGCCGACCACCACCTAGAGTGCAAGCAAACGCGGATGGGGCCACGAGTCGTCGGCGAGGATTTCGAGACGCTCGTCTATCCCGTCGACGACGGCGCGTACTACCAGACGACGTTCGCGTACTGGCGGCAGCTGCTCACGGCACGCGCCACGCAGGTCGGCGTGGACCCAACGACGCAAGCGCCGTCAACGCCGACCCCGGAGGGTGTCGGGGCGGGCATCAGAGCTGACGGTGAGAGGGTGGCGGCCACCGCGGACCCCTTGCTTGATGCGTGGACTGTAACCGGGAGAGGAGGTCGATAGCGATGGGGCGCACGAACCCAACCTACCGGGATGCACTGCGGGCCATCGAAGAGCGCTGGGCAGAGTTTCGGCGGGCACTGCGGCGTCGCGACCAGCCCCGGTTTGACCGCCTGTTCGAGTACGCCCGCGAGCACGCCGACGCGGGCGGGCTGTTGAACCACCAGAATCCGTTGCTGCCGGCGCTGCTCAGTATCGATCTCGAACAGGAGGGTCGGCTTGACGACCACGAGGAACGCCTCGAGGAGCTCGAAAACGCACTCAATGAGGGGAACAACCGACAGCAACTCTCCGAGACGGATACCACAGAGGACGGGTTGCACTGATGGTTATTATGACGGGGTACTAGCTCCTTCGTATGGCAACGGATCGCTTCCAGAGAATCAACGACTTGGAATCAGGAGATCGAATTCGGATCCACCTTACCGGGGGCAGTCCGGTTGAAGCTGGCGGTGTTGCGTTTCCGAATCCGTGGGAGACCTCCGTCGGAAGTGTACACGAAGAGAGAAAGGATCCCCGGAAGGGAGATGAGGTCCGACATATCGAATTTCATCGGACAGTGCGTCTCGATCCACCTGACGAAATCGTGCCGCCTGATCGCATCGTGTTCAAAACAGCACATCGGATGGACCAGGAGAACACGCTCCAGCTGACATTCAAACAGCTGATCGAAGATAGTCCTGGTCACTATACACTCCATGCTTTGGGATTCGAGGATCTCGAGGTTCTCGGGTGAATCCGTATCGAATATAGCGCCTCGGTTCCGTAATCAGTAGACTTAACCAACACGTCGTAGGCTGCGTTGGTATTGTTGGTTAAGATGGCGCGCTCTTATGTAGAGCTGTGGAATGCCCCGATAACGAGACAATCAATGGCTGACTCGACAGATTCGCCAGCCAGAGTGAGTGAGCGAACGATACCGAAGGTGTGAGCGGCCAGTTCCAAGCCCTGCTTGGACAGGCCGCGGAACTTCCGTAGCCACGGTTGAACGAGCGAAAAGAGGCACTCAGCCTGGTTAATGTGGACGCCGTCGGGCGATACGTATCTCTCTTTGTGTACGACTGTTCGGTGGTCACGCTCCATCTCTCTGTAGGCTTGGAGTCCGTCGGTCCAGACCTCTCCCAGCCGCTGGGAGAGGTCTTCAGCCTCCTGAATCACTGGTTTCAGATCACCGCCGAAGTCAATACCGAGCTGGCCGCGGATCACGCGAAGCGAGTCGCGGCACGCCGCGACGAGCGTCAACTGAGCACCATGGCGGCCCCGCCAGCGTGAGCGGCCAGATTGAGACGAGCCGCCGCGAGAACGACTGTTCCGCGGCGGCTCTTGGCCTTTGTAGCCCGAACAGACTGTGCCAGATTCGTCGACTTGTGACGGTCCATCGATGGTCTGGTCAAGGAGATTCCAGACGACGGGGAAGCCGCGATGGATCGCGGCTTCCACCTCTCGAATCGCCGTATGAACGGTTTTGTAGGCCCGACTGAGCAAGGACGCGATCTGGTTAATACTGAGCAATGTATCGGCGTAGAGCGTGAACGCGAGAAGCACCTCGCCACTGGAGAGGTGCTTCTCGTGAAACGGCGTTCCGTAGGTGTAGACCGGCTTGAAATTGCAGTTACGGCACCACACGCGGTCGAGATGTGGCCACGTTTGAACGGTGGTGTGCCCGCACCGTGGACAGGACGTATTCTCCCAGAATTCCTTGAGTCGCCGCTCGATGCGGGCATCGAGCGGCTCCGTGTCAATCTCGACGACGCCCAGCTCGATCAGCTCTCGAAACATTGCTCCGAACGCCGGCTGAGCAGAAGACATACTCCAAGATTATGGCTGGCTTAGTGTAACTATAGGGTCTTTCCGTAGGTCTACACAAGAGCGAGATGGCGGGGAAGAGGAACCAACTCCCCGGAAGTGTTTGCGGAAGATGGTTGAAAAGGGCCAAATTTGCCTTCCAAGCCCTTCGCAGCCGTGTCACACAAATTCCTTGAATTCCGGAAGCGACACACTGTCAATTATCGGGTGAGCGTACGTTGGCGTGCCTATACTAGAGGGTGACAAATAGAAAATGCCGTTCACATTTGATTTCCTCAATGACGGCCGGGTCCTCGAATGGGAGACGACAGCTGACAGCGCCGTCGCGACCGAGCGCGATGACTACACTCCGCGCTTCTACGTGGCCCCTCGCGACCCAGATGCCGACCGCGACCTCACGACGCTCCAGTCGGTATACGACCAGCACCCGGATGTCGTCGCGACCGAAATGGTTACGCGACGCCCCGGCTTTCGACAGGACGAGGAAACAGTCCTCGCCGTCGACGTCGCCCACATCGATCGCGTTACTCCACTCGCCCGTCAGGCGCGCCAGCTGTCGGACTATCCAGTTGGGGATCTCGCCTGTTTCAACGTCGACTTCTCGCGAGAGTTCCGGTACTGTCTGGAGACCGGCGTCAATCCGACGCCGGCGGGCGAGCTGTCGACGCTCAGGCTCAGCGTCCCGGTGACCGATACGAGCAGCGACATCTATGGGGAGCTGACCGTCGCCGGCGACACCGTCATTGGCTCGCCAACGGATATCCTGACCGCCGTCCAAGGGGCGCTCGACGCACACGATCCAGACATTCTGGTCTGCTCGACCAGCGAGATTGTCCCGACGCTGTACGAGATGGCGACGGGCACCAGCGTCGACGACTTCTCGCTGAGTCGGTGGCCGAACATCGACTACCAGCAGCTCGCGAGCCGGTCGACATACTCGAGCTACGGCCGCGTCGGCCACTCGCCGGCGCGGTACAACGTGCCCGGCCGGGCGATCATCGACGAGTCGAACACGTTCTTCTACGGGGAGACGAATCTCGACGGCGTCCTCGACCTTGTGTCGCGCTCGAAAAAGCCCGTCCAAGAGCTTGCGTGGGCGTCGATCGGGAACGTGCTCACCGCCATCCAGATCTGTGAGGCCCACGACCGCGGCGTCCTCGTGCCGTGGAACTCCTGGCGCCACGAGTTCTACAAGTCGATGGAGACACTCCACGACGCCGACCGCGGCGGCTTCATCTTCGCGCCCGAGGTCGGTCTTCACGAGAACGTCCACGAACTCGACTTCTCGAGCCTGTATCCGAATATCATCTGTACCCGGAACGTTTCGCCGGACGTCATCCGGTGTGACTGCCACAGTGACCGTGAGGATGTCCCTGGCCTCGGGTACTCGATCTGTGACGACCCGGGCTACCTCGTCGACGTGCTACAGCCGATCATCGATGCTCGCGACGAGATCAAGGCGGCCATCCGACGCGAGAAGGAACGAGACGACCCCGACGAGGACCGACTGGCGCAACTCGAGGGACGGTCGGGAGCGCTGAAATGGATCCTCGTCGCCTGCTTCGGCTATCAGGGGTTCAGCAACGCGAAGTTCGGCCGGATCGAGTGCCACGAGGCGATCAATGCGTTCGCTCGCGAGATTCTGCTGACGGCGAAACAGCGACTGGAAGCCGGCGGCTGGCGCGTCGTCCATGGCATCGTTGACTCCATCTGGGTGACCCCGGACCCCGACGTCGACGACGATGACCGCGAGAACCTCGAGACGCTCGCGGCGGAGATCACCGAGCGCGTCGAGATTCGGCTCGAACACGAAGCCCACTACGACTGGGTGGCGTTCGTCCCGCAGCGCGAGAGCGACGCCGGTGCGTTGACGAAATACTTCGGGAAGGTTGCCGGCGGCGACGACTTCAAGATCAGAGGTATCGAAGCCCGACAGCGTTCGATCCCGCCGTTCATCGAGGACGTCCAGCGGGACTGTCTCGACCGGCTCGATGCCACGCGGTCACCGGACGCGGTGCTCGACTGTCTTCAGGACGCGATCAAGCGCCTCCACGCTGGAACGGTGTCGGTCGAGCAACTCGTCGAACGGAATCGTGTCTCCAAGCCACTGGAGGGATACACGCAGAACACCCAGAACGTGGCGGCGCTGAAGCGGGCTCGAGAGCAGGACCTCGCTGTCCACCCAGGACAGGTCATCGAGTACGTAGTCGTCGACGACGAGAAGAGCTCTCGAGAACGGGTTGCGTTGGCTCATGAGGAGATCGAGTCGTACGATGCGTCGTACTACGAGACGCAACTCGTCAGAGCTGTTGAGAGTGTGCTTTCACCGCTCGGGTGGGACCGATCCGACATTCGCCGAGAGCTCTCCGGTGAGAGGGATGCCGTTTTGAGGTCGTTCGGGGCAATCGATGAATTGTCGTAGTGGACCCCACCCCTGGTTTCCGTCGTTTCGATCCAACCCCACGTTTCCGACGTAATTTTCGACCCCCCTCATTTCCGTCGTTTCCTCACGCCCCACCCCGGATTTCCGTCGTCCCCAGCCACTCAGTAGTAGGGGCCCTACTCGCGAGTCCAGTCCTGCATCCGGCTGTCCTCGAGGATCGTTTCGCGGACGACGTGGGAATCCTCGATAAGTCGGTTCTGGAGGTGGATGCCGCCCGCACTCCCCTTGTTGATCTTCTCGATTTCGACAACCCCGAGGAAGGCTTGCTCTTTCAGGATGTCACGGAACCGACGGACGGAGAGGATGTCCATGTCGAGATGGTTGCAGATGCGTTCGTACTGGTCGTACACCCGACTCGTGAGGAACGCATCGTCGGTACTATTGATACTCAGTTCCGTGAGCGCCAGCAACGCCGCCTTCGCCTGCGTGGGTGCGCCGTTCACGAGTTCTCTGAACCGGTCCTTTTCGGCGTGTTGTTGTGCCTGGCGGACGTGTTCCTCTGTCACTCGCTCTGCTCCAGCCTCGTAGGCAACTTCCCCAGCGTGGCGAAGAATATCGATCGCCTTCCGAGCATCGCCGTGTTCTTGCGCAGCGAAGGCAGCCGAGAGCGGAATCACGTCCTCGGAAAGGACGCCGTCCTGGAAAGCGTCCTCGCGGTTGAACATAATCTCACGGAGCTGGTTGGCGTCGTATGGCTTGAAGAACAACTCCTTGTGCTGGAAGCTGCTTTTCACGCGCTCGTTCACGTTGTCGACGTACTGGATCTTGTTGCTGATCGCGATGACACCGACGCTACAGTCGATTTTGCCTGCCTCCTCAGCACGCGAGAGTTTCATTAGCATGCTGTCGTCGTTCATCAAGTCGATCTCGTCGAGGATGATGATCACAGAATCGAATTGAGCATCGAGCGTCTTCCAGAGGAGTTTGTAATATTTCGACGTACTGAGGCCGGTATAGGGGACGGTGATTCCAGTCGAAGATTCATCGTTCAGCTTCGCAGCAAGTGAAGAGATTGCTTGGGTCTCGGTATTGTCTTCAGCACAGTCGATATACGCTGTTCCAATCTCGACGCCGTCCTGAGCGGCATTTTGAGCTCGTTGGCAGACGTGTTTTGAAACAAGAGATTTACCGGTCCCAGTTTTCCCGTAGATCATCACGTTCTCCGGGGAGTATCCGTGGACAGCACCGTTGAGACGTTTCGCGAGCTTCGAGATTTCCTCGTCGCGACCGACGATTCGGTCAGCCTCGGGAACGTGGCCGATTTTCAGGAGATCCTTGTTCGCGAAGATACGATGCCCGGATTCAAAGAGTGGATCGTCGACAGAACTGGGTGAAGAGTTGGGCGTCATTGAATATCACACGGTGTGTGCGGGGAGAGTATAAATCTAGTGGAGAATGCCACCCCACGTTTCCGACGTTTCTTGTCCGATATCAGCCGGAAAATGCCGTAATTCGGCGGAATTAGATCATTGACAATATAGCCGCGTTTCCGACGTGAGAGAGGAAACCCATAGACGGAAGCGTTTCCTCGATTTCGAATCCCGAACCCACACACCCCACGTTTCCGTCGTAATCACTGAACAGGCGGGGAGGGGACTCGAAGAGGACGTCCACGACGAGGTACCAAAGACGAGAGCGGCCTAGCCGTCCAAAGCTGGCCGTCTACAGAAGCAGCTGGAAAGGATTGTTTCATCTGAGGGGCGAAGTACTTCGTCCCCTCTTTTGTTGAAGTACACTTAATGAGCATTTCTCATCTATACCACTTTAATCTATGTGTCCCAGAAATTAGTTCATGTCTAGGTTGGTTCTAGGTCAATATGATTAGTGGCTGCATAGCACTATCGTAGTCTCTCCCTACGCCGTCGTGGAGAAACGACGGAAACGCGGGGGGTGTGGCCCCTTCGAAATCAGCGTCACCCCCACCACCCACATCCAGTTACGACGGAAACGTGGGGTGGGTGTCCTCCCTCATCGACCTCCCTCATCGAGTTTTACTCGTCCGGGTTGACCGGGCCCTTATACTGAGAACGAATCTTCTCTCCCTCCCGCCACTGCCAGTAGGAGTAGCGATTATCATTGATCTCCTTGATCGTGACCGTCGCCTTTGCGGGGACGTCGTCCGGTAGGTCGTCTGGCAACTCCTCCACTTCTTCTTGATCTGCCGACTCCTCGAGACGGGCCTCACGTTCTTTGTGCTCGGCGAGCGCTTCAGCGTACGTCGCAACGTCTCGGAGCTGCTCCGGGTCCGACTCGTTGAGCGTATTGACAATTTCTGTCGTAAAGGTCGCTGGTGGAGTCGGGGGTTCGTAGGACATCGGCTACTCTTGTGTTAACCAACACGGCCCACGAATCCATAGGTTTGTTGGTTAAGACGACAGAGACGGTTCTCGCGATTGCTGGCTGTAACACTACTTGAAACTTCTTTATATACCAGTTTCGTACTATGTTACACCGTGCTCCGGCGCATTGAACTCGAGGTCCTCGCTACGGTCGACCGCGGCGACACGATCTCCGAGCTCGCGACGAAGCTCGACCACAGCGAGAGTTACCTCTCCCGTGCCGTCGGCGACCTCATCGAGAAGGGGCTCGTCTACACGGAACGCGACGGCCGTCGAAAACGAGTCGTCCCGTCGGATGCTCGCGCCGTCGAGCTCTACCAGGACCTCGTCCGCCAACACTCCCACATCGAGTTCCCCGAGCTGCTGACCGGGAAGGCACTCGAGGTGCTGTACTATCTCGACCAGCCGCGAACCGTCTCCGAGATCGCCGACCAGAGCGACAACTACCGCAACACGGTCAACCGCGTCCTCAAGCGGTTTCGCGACCGTGGGCTCGTCGGAACGGCCGACAGCCGCTATGACTTCAACGCCGATTTCGACCGCCTCCACGAGTTCGCTCGGGAACTTGCACACCATCTGCATCGCCACCGCCTCGAAGCCGTGGTCCCGAAGGGTACGATTCTCTGGGAGGACTACGACGAATTCCTTGCCCAGGCCGAGACGGATATCGACGCAAAGGAGTTCCATGAAACCGGCCTTGCTCGATTCGTGGCCTTTGACCTCCAGTTCCTGCTTACCGGCCACCGCTACTACGTCTACTCCGAGGACCTCGACGCAGTCTCGACGGCGGAGCTCTGCTGTCATACCCTCTTGATCGACGACGGTAGTCGACACCGCTCGTACTGTCTGCTCCTGCTCAGCCATGTCGACGTCGACGAGGAAAATCTCCGAGAGCAGGCAGCGAAGTATGACCTCGAAGACGAAATCGACGCCTTGCTCCGCTACCTCGAGACGCACGGCGAGGTCGACGACGACCGGCTCCCGGAGTGGGACGAGTTCCAGAAGCTGGCGGCTGACTACGTGGTGCAACTCCCACAATAAGACCAACATTCGGACGCGAGTAAATCGAGAACAAATTCCAGCGAATCGGGACGGGGGTCTCTGAACCGCTCACGGTCTGCCTGCACCGATGGCATGCAAGAGCGCAGCGAGCCGTTCCTCAACCTGGAGCGACTGACGGTCCGGCCGGTCAGAACCGAGGATATCTTCCTGTTCAAGGCGATTGTGGGCCGTGACGACGACATCGAGGACATGAATATGCTCGTACAGGCCGGCCTCGATTACGACGTCGTCCGGGATGAGCTCGAAGCCCAGATCGAACGCCTGGGGGACGATCAGTTCGCACGTTCGCGAACGAAGCCTTGATCGAACTCGAGGAGCAGTACGGGGTGACCACGCCGATCGAGGCCCGCGTCCAGGAGCTCACGAATCGGTACTACCGGGGCTCGAAGTCCTCCAGGCACTCGACGAGCCGATGACCGTCAACGACTGGCTGCCGAACTGGAGCTGGATACCGACGAGGTTCACGACCGGCTCGCGTATCTCTCAACGTTCGACCGGGTCCACCGAGATGGTGACACAGTCCGGTCCTATTGAGTAGATTACTACCAACACCGTCGCCTAGAACGGCAACTGATGGCGGCTATCGTCACGCTGGCGAGCTTGGCGAGCGAAAAAGCGTCGAGACAGTCATCGAGGGACACGTTCGCGATGCCCAGGAGTGGGCTGAAATCGATCGATTCGAGGTGCTGTTACGCGGCTCGACGACCCAGGTCAAATTCACCTGCATGTTGAAAGCTTCGGAAACGGTGGAGGGAGTGAGTAGCTGCTCCTATCCAACAAGACATTCATACCATAAACACATTTAGGAACCTATGAAAAGAAGTCAAATACAGGATCGTTGAAGACTCACATAAGATGGACGACCTCACTGGATTTCAGCGCGACCTGTTGTACGTCATCGCAGGTGCTGATCAGCCGTCGGGACAGGACGTCAAGGACGAGATCGAGACATACTACAGTGCCGAAATCAATCACGGTCGGCTGTACCCAAATCTCGACACCCTGGTCAACAAGGAACTGGTCGAGAAGGGTCAACTCGACCGTCGTACCA
This sequence comes from Natrialba sp. SSL1, assembly GCF_001861355.1. GTDB lineage: Archaea > Halobacteriota > Halobacteria > Halobacteriales > Natrialbaceae > Natrialba. The sequence goes on along the minus strand of NZ_MASN01000048.1, from coordinate 60,540 downwards.
ACTACTACGACATCACCGAATCAGGAGAGGACGCGATCGAGAACCGACGACAATGGGAACACCAGTACGTAGACGCCTGAAGGGCCATAGTTTCGATCGTCGTACCTTCACTGGTTCCTACGATTCCATCGAAAAGAAGGCTTACAACACCAGAATCGACTCGTCCAAATATGTCTGCTAAGGCTGACGAGACCCTGCCACATCTCGTAACTATCGTAGGTAGTGGCGTTCCATCGAACTACGAAATTACTGTCGACGGCGATATCGAACTAGTCGGTGACGATCCCCTCGAGGAAGTGACAGTCGTCACGGATCACTCTGCAGAAGGGGCAATTGATACTGGTGTACTTCGGTTTCGCTTCTCCGGAGAGATGGCAAATATCCATGTCGTCGGTTGGAACGGTGTTGCCGCATCGAAACCACAGAGTATACCGACAGTCCATCTCGAGTACGGTCTTTCCGACCAAAACAATGGTAGTTAGCCTGTGAGAAGAACTACTTTCTCGGAGACGGACCAGTCAACTGCCACGGGTGCGGTGGTCCGTGGCAGTTGACTAAGAACCGTCACCGCTGTTAACGCTGCCAAGCCATCAACTAAGCATTGTGGGGACTGTCTTCCAAAAGATCGAAGGCTTCCACTCGCCCTCGTGCCTGCGTATTTTCTGGTGGCCCATATGCATGATACGCTTCTTGTTCTCCGATATCCAGAGTAAGAGTGTACAGTGTATATTTCCGTTCGCTTGGCCCACGATATGGAATTACGACCTTTTCTGCCTCCGGATCAACAACCCGATCCAGTGCTTTCCCCTCAATCTCGTCTCTACTCGTTGCTTCGAGCCGAAATTTGTCGCCTACTTTCACTTCCAAAGCTTCCCAGAATGGATCTCTGTCCATGCTCTGAACTGATGACATATCGATTAGTACTTTTTGACCATAATCTGAGAGAAATCTCTTGGTTCACAATCTGCAAATACCTGTGAACGCATTGATTGAACTATCTACTGTCTTTGAGTAGTTCTAGCGTTTTCGAATCACGATTATTCTCGTAATACTGCTCGAGGGCCGTTCTGAACGGTGTCGGATCGTCGGCGACCGTCTCGAAGAGTGTCATAGAGGACCTGAATTTCAGGTCGTCTGGGGATCCAAATATCTCGTTTACAGAGCGTCCCTCTACAGCATTCACGATTGTTGTGCATTCACATAGACGTGACCCAAGTATCGGGTATGCCAGATATGCTTCGGCTTCATCCTGTGACGATATCGCGTAGCGTTGTGCCATCTGACTGCTGCCGAGTCCCTCTATCTGTGGGAAAATGTACCACATCCAGTGGGTACGCTTGCGCCCTGATCGAAGTTCTTCCTTGACCTCTTCGATGACTGGATCCTGGGCTTCGACAAACCGTTGTAGGTTGTATGGATCGTCGGCGTTTGTCATTCGCTCGTATCTCGTTTTCAGAAGGAAGGTTCGTAAAGTTGTCTGCCAAATCACTCGGGCTGGAAAATCTGGAGAGCTTCGTTTCCACGATCAGCGAGATACACTCGCTTCGTCCGTCCATCCTTCTCTACAGTGATAAATGACTCCGACTGGAGTGGGTCGATAATATGTGTCTCGAGAAGCCTGTACAGTCCTTCTTGGGACGTCGTTTCTGAATTGACGATGAAATCGAACTCCCGTGACTTGCTGAACGCTATCAGTTCCTTCTTCGTAGCCCCATCTTCTTCAGCAAGGTATGAGAGAATTTGTAACTGGTTTGTAGAGGGCTTTTCGAGGCTAAAAACCGGTATATCCGTAATTTCACCCACGTCACTCACAAGCGGCTCTGCCGGTGGCTCGAGTTTCCCGTCGTCATTGCGGAATTCGGGCCGGACGTAGAATGGTGTAGCATCTAGATTTTGGCATGCAACCACAGCTGCAATAGCAGTGATTTTGCTTCCGGTCGACGCATTCACGTAAACGTCGTGATTGTCGTGGTCACGGATTGTCCTTGTGAGTGCCCGTAGTGCGCTTTCGAGATCGAAAAAGTCACACTCCGTTGTCTCGAGTTCGATTCGGTCGTTGTCCGCTAACTCGGAGACAAGATTGCGTTGGTACTCTGTCTCGTGATCAGTACTGTTGTCCTGACGGAGCAGGACTACTTTATCGGCGTTGAATCGGTAGATTGGTTCTTTCACACGCTCTCGCTCGTACCCGAGCGGTACAATTTGTACCCGGTCGGCAACGTTCATCAGTCCCACCTCTCGTTGAATACTATTCAATCTAACGCAGTAATGTTATTGAATCTACTTCAGTAGTATATGCCGGAAAACCGCGTTGATTCTTTTCTTCCCCCCTGTGATCTACGCCTCGGTCAAAAACTAACAATTCTAAGTTAACAATTACATTTATTATCTTCTACATCCAATAGGTATTCGTCACCTGTTAGTCCGGGCGACGAGGTGTTTCAATGACGGGCCCTACTTCCATCGACGAGACAGTACAACGAATCCTCGACAAATACGCCGACAATGCCCCGCAGTATCGCGAATACGCCGCCAAGTTCCAGAACTTCGACCGTTGGACCGGGTCAGATCCAAAAGTGATCATCGCCGACGCAGCCGGATCTGTGACCGGACTCAACTATGAAAACATCGTCAAACCAAACGTCGAATCGTTCCGTGACCAATTCATCAACTCGGGTAAGGTACAATCACTGGCTGATCTTGCCGAGTTGGAACATGATCCAAAGTTTACCGAGAGTTTCACGATCGGCCATCCGAATGCCGTCTATGACGTCGCTGCTGCATTACTCGAGAACGCAGCGCCAGACGCAGACGATCTAGACCTGCTTCAGACGTGGGCAGCAAACGCTGACCCGAACCAGTACCGATCTGACCCGGTCGGAGATGTCTACGGAATTGGCCCCGCTACGTTCCAGTATTTGCGGATGATCGCTGGAGCCGACACCGTCAAGCCGGACATCCAGGTAGAGAAATTCATCACTGAACTCGAGACCGAATATTCCGAGTTCAACGTGAACTCATCTTCGGACGCCGCCCTAATTGACTCATGCCGCTGGCTAGCAACTCATTCGACGTACTCGATGATCGAAATCGATCAGATCGCCTGGTGGACGTTTTCTGAAACCGAATCACTCTCGAACACGCACTGATCCGATCCATCGACTTTGTTGTATTGCTCGTTTGACCAGCAGCCCTCTCCATACTGATTCAACCATGACCCGAAATTCTCACTGTGCGTACCAGTATCGATCACTAAGCGAGACAGCGCCGGTAGCGGTTGGCCCATTCCCTGTTACAGAACCCGATCACTGTCCGCATCAGCCCGTATCCAGCGACGACGACCGCTGCCTGTTCCACACGACAGAAGGCGAGTATCCACCGAGTACAGTCACTGATACGTTTCTCGAAGCAGTGTCCGAACCGGATCAGGAAGCGACATTTGCAGGTGGTCGTCTCGAGTCCGTCGATCTCTCGGGACGAGTCCTCGAGACTCCTACCGGCGAACCGATCGATCTTCGGGGGGCGACTATCGACGGTGATCTCGATCTCTCGAATGCGACGATCAAAGTACCACTTCTCCTCGGGAATGTTGCTATTACGGGCGCGCTTGACGCTCGTGGCGCACGGTTCGAACGTGTGGTTAACCTGGCGGGGGCGAAGATCGGTCGACAGACACTGCTCTCTCACGCACAATTCGATGGTGGGCTGGTCGCTAACGGACTCGACGCCGGATTCGTCGACGCGAGGGACCTCTTGGTAGACGGACCGGCGGTGTTCGACGCGGCGACGTTCAGTGCCAACGTTAGATTCGCCAGATCGGAGTTCGACGGTGCACTCTCGTGTGAGCGGGTCGAGTGGGGCCTGCTCGCCGATTTTGCGATGATTGCTGTCACGGACGAGGCGTCGTTCGCCGACAGTACTTTCGCTGGCGAGTTTCGACTCACTGGGGCGTCGTTCGACCGGGACCTCACGCTATCTGGGATCGAAGTCGACGGTGACGTCTCCTGCAGTCATGCAGTCGCTACCGGTTCACTGAACGCATCCCAGGTAACGTTCGGGAACGACGTGGATTTCGAGGATTTCCGCCATTACAGTGAAGATGCTTCATTCGATCAGGGTACTTTCGAAGGCTACACCTCGTTTTCGTTTGCCAACTTCGGGGACTCACTCTCGTTTACAGACAGTACATTCGAGGACGAGGTCTGGTTCACGTACGGTACCTTCGAGGGAGCTGTCGACTTCGAGGAAGCCCGATTCGAGGATCTGACTCATCTTCGGGATGCCACGTTCGGGAGCGATGTCGTCGTTCGAAACGCCTGCTCTACGTCCCAGCTGTTTTTCCACGGATCGACGATTGACGGTGACATTGACGCCAGGGGGGCCACGATCGATCACTTCCAGTTCGGTGCCGAACTCGCCGGCGACGCGGATTTCCGAAGCGTTCAATTCGACGCACAAGCGGTATTCAGACACACGGAGTTCGGTGGAACAGCCCGCTTTGATTCCGCGTCGTTCGCCGGTGATCCGGACTTCACAGGGTGCCAATTCCTGTCGGACGTCTCGTTCGATGAAACGGAGTTCCTCGTTCGCCCGACATTCGACGATGCCCGATTCGCAGTGGAACCCGATCTCGACGCCGCGGATTTCTCTCGTTCAGTGGAGGGAGCGGAGGGCCCCCTGATCGTGGCCCGACCCGAAGAACTCGACAACGTTGGGACGACGGTCCCCCTTGATGCTCTTTCAGGAGATATCGTCGTTCCTGCACAGGCAGCTCGGCTCATCGAACCGAACGTTGCTCGCACGAAAGCGCTCGTAACCGCTCTCAAAAACCTCGATCACGAAACCTGGTACGGACTGTTCCACCACAGTCTCAAACTGGCTCGAACAGCCGCAGTCGAAGTCGATACTGATGAGATTCCGGCTGTATATGTCGTTGGACTCGCGATCGACGGCGATGCCGAGAAACCGGAGGGTCTCCTCGAGGAAACGTCACTGATCGCAGCGTACACTATCGTCGAGAAAGACTCACAGATCGAATGTAGCCACCTAGAGTCCGAATTCGACCACCTCGATCATCTTGTGGCCGTTCCCGCCAGTGCTGATGTACTCGACTCGGACGTTTCTGTGGCGACACACACTGAATTTCGGAACGCCATCCTGCGACGCCTGATGGTACAGATTGCACGGTATGATCAACAGGAAGAAGAGAATCCGTTGCAATCGGACTGCCTTCCGGCTATTATCGGAATCTCACACCTCGACACGTAGTGATGAGTAGACCACAACACCAGTTGCAGTCATCTCAGAATACCCATGACTTCCAACTCACACACCAAGTCGAGCGATACGGATCGAACCGGCCCAGTCCCAACGGCGGTCGTTTGCTTCGACAGAGACCACACAGTCAGCGTCAATCCACATCCAGACAGAGAGGCTGTTCCACTTTCGTGGGTCAAATACCTGGCACACGAGGTTCCGGAGGTCGACGTCTGGGCGACGGGGAACCAGACGTTACGGGAAGAAGCATCGATACCCGGTATTAGCGAGGCAATTTCTTGCTGGCGATATCTCACCCTTCCCGAAGATCCGATGCAATTCCACTCGCAGGTTCCTGTTGCAGCTCGATTACCCGGTCGTCGGGAGGGGCTTCGACTCATCCAAGCAATCTACGATCAGTTGGCGACATCATCCGAGACGTACCGACTCATCGTCGTCGACGATGTCGATCTCTCTGACCTCGAGCCAGACGGGTGGACACACTATCTTCCCTGGGATTTCGTGGACGCAGTTGAGGCTGGCACCGCAAGTATTGATCTGCCAGTCCCACTTGAGCAGCCAACGAACGTTCTGTTGACTGGTCCTGAGTGTCCCGAAACGTATCCCTCAGTCGACTTTGATCGGCCTGGTCCGCTTCAGCACCAGTGAGGGTTCTCGTATTAGGTTACTGACTAACTGTGAGCAACTTTTGTGTTTCAGCTGCAAGAGCAGTTACGTCGATACCTCGATTACTATGACAGGTGATTCGAACTCCTGGACGTCCTCCCCGGAGTTCATCTTCTTCTGCTCGTATATCTTCTGTCGACACGTTCAGGGAGTTGGCAAGTTCCTCAGTATCGACTTTCCCTGCTGGAACATCGTAGATTTCGACGTTGAATAGCGTCTTCTGAGTGCGGGCGATAACTCGATTCTTTCTGTCTTGCTTGAACGAGACGTACTGTTTCTGGCCCCAATGAGGGCCATTCAGGATTTCGATCTCCGCGAAGGCAGCGACGACCTCCTCGAGCAGTTCGGCAGCTGCTTCGCTTGAGACCTCATTGAGGTGCCAGGTACGCCCGTCGCTCTTCCACGGTTCTTCCGATGTATCCGGGCTGACTTCGGATACTGTTTGATTCGGTATGGGTACCGTCTGCTCAGCATCGAGGTACAGTTGCCCCTCGTCGTCGAAGAGCTGTACCTCCACGACGGTGATGTCTATGTTCCGATCGCTGAGCCACCGGGCCACGAGATCGAGCCGTTCCGCCAGAGACTCACCCACCAGCAGGATCCGCTGATCCTGATTTAACTCGTAGTCGTCGTTGCAGAACTCGTCAAGCGCCTCTGCAAAAGTCGTCTCCTCGTTGTATATCGACTGCCCCCAGCTGGTCGATTTGAAGCTCTCGAACTGACTGCGAAGTTGCTCGTAGTTCCAGTGGGAGGTGTATGCGGCGTATTTGAGCGCCTGGAAATCGACGTTCCCCGTGATGCGACCCTGTTTCAGTTCGATAATGACGACGTTGCCATCCCGATCGATAGCCAGTAGATCGATCGCGTCACGGATGTCCTTGACAGTGACTTCTCGTCCGATGATGAGGACGTTCTCGCCGAGGATCTGCTGTGAAGCGTCGAGTATCCACTCGCGGAGATCGTCCTCGAGGTAATCCTGTTCAGCGATAGAAGTACGAACTAGGGACGTCGTTTCGTCCTCCGAGTCAATACGCATCATATCTGGAAATCAGCTTGTTGTTCAATAATCACATCGGTTTTGATGATTGTCTCTAATCGCTATCTCTTCGGATGACATCACGGAGCTCGTCGAGTGAATGTAACTCAATCGGTTCTCGAGTTTCGTCGGTCGTGTAGAATAGACTCACCGTGACGTTTTTCGCTTTGAACCACTCGGAGAGGACGTGGTAGTAGACGCTAAGTTACTTCTGATATTCCGACTGTGCTCGTCGGGTACTGTCGGTCTTGTAGTCGATGATCTTGACCTGTGTCTCCGTTTCGTGAACGAGGTCAGCGATACCAGAGATCGTGACACGCTGGTCGTCGACCTCGAGCGGAAGCGTGACTTGCTCCTCGACGTGCAATTCGCCCAGAAGGTCGTCGATGAGCGTTTTGAACTGAGCGAAAGATGATTTATTAGCAGTGGAAGATGATTCGTACCTCATCGAAGTACGCGATAATCTCTACGTCGAATCCGTCACAGTAAAGGAGAGCGGCTTTACAGCCGTTGTCCAAATTCTTAAGTTACAGAATCAATCATATATCTGATATTGGAGCACACTATCAATATCGACATCTACACATCGAAGTCGATCATCACTATCTATCGCGTTAACTTCCTCTAATAGATCAATTGCCTGTTCGGTTCGAGATTCAATATTCGAACCAATTCGACTATAGCCCAACTGACGTGCCGTTTCGAGAACGAGATCCTCCCTAGATATTTCCAAGCCATTATTGAGAATAACGTATGCAGCTTTTGCGATCTCTTCTATCGGAACCTCTTCGATATCCCGTCGATCTCCGCCATTCGCTACGCGAACAGTAATTGGTTCAACTGGATTCTCTGGCCAGAGGAATCCATCATGAGCGTACAATTGCTGGCCGTGTAACCCTCGAGTAGTGCTTTCTAGCGATCGATGAATCCGTTTCCCTAGTCTGCTGATCCCCCAGCCGTCAAGAAGAATTCGGTAGGCCTGTTCCTTCTCAATTGGTCCATACTCGTTTACAACCTCCGAAAGTTTCGACTGTACTCGATACGAAGACAGATCGTTGAAACTGTCTACTGCCCTTGGGTTGGCTGTTGGTTCATGATACGGAACGAAGTCAGGATGCCCGCCGTCGTGCGTCGGATTTTCAGTTGTTTTGGCATCGACTGACTCCACTTCAACATCCACCGACGAGGTTGGCTGGTCCCCCGCTGTTAGTGAGTCGAATTTCTCTCGAATTTTTTGAAGCTCTCCATCCTTGTTCGAGGCCCAATCTGGTGACCAGATGCGATGGATCGTCCATCCAAGGTCTTCAAGAACCATCTGCCGAGTTCGGTCACGATCACGAGCTGTACGCGAGGAGTGATAAGCGGCACCATCGCACTCAACACCGAGGATGAACTCTCCAGGTCGCTCAGGATGTTTGATCGCGAGGTCAATGCTGTACCCTGAACTCTGGACCTGGGTGACTACGTCATACCCCTCCTCTTCTAATGCAGTGTAGACGGCTTCCTCGAAGGAAGAGTCAAATTCAAGCGTTTCAGTGGCCTCGTCGTCCCGAACCAACACACGCTCGCCTTTCTTCGCATACTTGAGGTATTTTTTGAAATCGATGACACCCCTTGCATCTGTCCGACTAGTATCGATCTCGTTCGGCTGAATCGACGAAACAACGATAACTCGCTCTTTCGCTCGTGTGACAGCGACGTTCAGTCGACGTTCCCCGCCATTATTGTTGAGGGGGCCGAAGTTCATCGTCAGCTTCCCAGCATCGTCTGGACCGTAGCCAACGCTGAACAACATCACATCGCGTTCGTCCCCTTGAACGGCCTCGAGATTCTTTACAAAGAATCCCTCGACAGCGTCATCCTCGTCGATAAACCGATCAAGCGTGGGGCTCTGTTCTCGCCGCTTCTCGATCGTATCCCGAATTGCTTGCTCTTGAGCAGCACTGAACGCAACTACGCCCAGGCTTTTGTCTGAATACTCGGATGCATGTTCGACGATGCGATCGACGACCTGCTCGGCTTCAGGGACGTTCTGACGGGATCCGCCTCGATCGTAGAGTCCATCCTCGCAATAATCGAATTCGATGCCTGTCGGTGTCTCCGGTTCGTTCTCAGGGAATGTGCGAAGCCGACCTGCGTAGTACTTTTGATTGGAGAATTCGATAAGCTCGTCCGTGCGACTACGATAGTGCCATCGAAGATGCTTCTCAGGTAAGACAGCTGCAGCTTCATCAAGGATACTCTCGAGATCCTCGCGAACGTCGTCATCGCTCTCGACGGATGCATTGAAAAAATCAGTCGGTGGGAGCTGTTTCGTGTCACCGACGATGATCGCCTGATCTGCCCGAATTAGACTACTGACTGCATCATGTGGCATGATCTGCGATGCCTCGTCGAAAATAACGACATCAAAGTCGATAGATGTCGTCTTCAGATATTGAGCGACTGCCAGTGGACTCATCATAAAACACGGCTTGAGACGAGTGATCATGTCGCCTGCTTCATCGAAGAGTTGACGCAACGGCTTGCGATTCCGTTGCTTTTCGATCTCCCGACGAAGAAGCACTTGCTGGGAGCTACTGGCGTGCTCAAGCGACATCGTTGGTCGCCGACTCGTTACTCGGTGTTGAATCTCGACTTTCGCCAACTCCTGTTGTTTCTTGTCCAATCGACGGAACTCCTCTAGCCGTTTCTCCTGTTCAGTGGCGCTAAAGTCTCCGAGCGCTGTCTCGGTATAGACGGCATTGATCCAATCCGTGTAGAATTGCCGTTTGAACGCATCCACAAGTCGATCAGGCGGATAATCTGCTGTAACGTACTCGGTGACGAACCCTTTAGCAAACCCTTTTTTTGCTTCTTCGAACTTCTGTTTAAAGCGGATCCAGCTCTGGAGACGGCCTAACTCTTCCTCGTACGCACTGAGTTGAGACTCGGTCTCCTCAAGAGAAGCACCGTAAAGACTCGAGCCAGCAACTGTGGTTATGGAATCGGCATCCATCGAATTCCGGAAGTATGTAGATGCGTTTTCCCACTCTCTCAGAAGTTCTTTTCCGGTCTCTAAGAGATTCGAAACATCGAGCGAATCCTCAGTAAGAAGCCCACGAATACGATCAGTATCAATCACGTCTACAGATTCGACATCTTGGACCCACAATTGAACAGTCTCAATCTGCTCCCAATCAGTATCCGTTCCTTCGTATAGATATCCAAGTTGGTCAATCAACGACTCGTATTCTCGTCGTTCCTCCTTCGCTGTCTGGAGCTCCGCTAGGTCTTTCGCATCTGATTGAAGTTCGTCGATTCCAGGTGAATAGTCCGAATCAGCGTGCTCGAGAATCCGTTGTTTGAGACGTCTATACGACGGACTAATGTAACGGAGAAGTCCATACTCATTCAGCTCTCGAGAGAGCTCTTGCCCATCTTCTGAGAGATAACTGCGGTCATATGTTTCGAGGAGATCCTCCTCGAGTTCATGGATTCGAATACAGTGCTCTTTTAATCCCGTTAGCTGTCGTTCAGATCGATAAAAATCCGTTTCGAAGTATCGAGATTGCCATTCAATCGGAGGTCGCTCATGAAGTAATTCGAGCGTTGTAACGACATCTTCAAGTTGATTGATTGAGTCGATCTCATGCCCTAATATTTTTCCCAACCGTTCAGAAAACGTAGATAAGTCGCCTAATACCCGTTTTTGAGCTTCAATCGAGTCGCGCATCCGATCGGCGGTATCGACTTGCCAGTTCGAAATAGTCGTATGGCGCCATGGATGTGAGTCGTACTCCTCAATCTCCGTTTCAAATTCCTCAAGTTGGTTTAGCTGATCAACTACTCGATCATACTCTGTGCCTGTAACTCCAAGTGTGTCATCGAGTGACCACGACGTCCGAGGTGCGTCATCGACAGCCGAGAGAATTCCGTGGGCTTCGTAAGGAGTAACCGATCTCGAACCTATTTTCTCGTGGATGAGTTCTCCATACTCGTTGAGTTCTGTACGTCGTTTTCGGAGTTTCCCAAGCTCTTTCGAGCGTTCACGTGGTTCCTTAACTGGCGAGGCATTTAGTTCCGTCTCGAGACTGCTCAGAATATCGTCTTTGGTTGCCTTTTGCCCATGGGCGGACAAACAAAACCGTCCGAGTCCGACTTCGTCCATTCGGCTCTTTACAACGTCGAGTGCAGCCTGCTTCTCACTGACGAACAGGACACGTTCTCCAGCGGCGAGTTTCTCCGCAAGGATGTTTGCGATCGTTTGACTCTTTCCAGTCCCCGGTGGCCCTTGAAGTACAAAACTGACACTGGATTTTGCTGCTTCAATGGCTTCTTGCTGGCTTGAGTCTGCCTCGAGGACTTGGTATGTATTAACTGGATCAACCTGCTGATCGAGCGTCTCTGCAGTCGGTACATCACCAATATTGGTATTGAGAGAGGACTGGTCTCCATTGAGTGCCTGAATAATTGAATTTGATTTTATTGCTTCGCGATTCTCCTCTAAGTCATTGTAGAGACTCAGCTTCGCAAAATCAAAGATACCGAGGATAACATCGTCAGTGGTTTGCCAGCGATCTCTCCCATCAATAAGAGATTCGATCTCCGCAGCTGTCTCTGTAAGATTATCCAGACCAAATGCTTCGTCGCCAGGTAACGAAATCCCGAACTCGCTTGTTAGTTTCTTCCGTAAAGCCGGGTTGATGATCACCTCATCATCGGATGTAATGACGTAGTCGTGACGATTTGGATCGGAGACTGTTTCTCGATCGATTGAGACAGAAGCGAGAAAGAGCGGAGACCGCAGTTTCGTATCACTGTAGTCGACACTGAACCACTCGAACATTCCAAATACAAGATAGAGCGAGTCGACACCCTTTTCTTGCAGGTGCTTCCGTTGATTGAGCGCAATATTGTAGAGGGAATTCTCAGCTTCATCCGGTTCGCGTGTCGGAATTAGCTCTGTATCATCTGAAGAGTCAGGAACGAGTTCGATCTCGGTCTCTTCTGAGTCCGAAAGAATCCGTGGCCGATAGATATAGAGGGTGTCATCATCGGCTAATCGATCTACGACGGTTCTCCAATTCGTTGCTTGTGTGGGAAGCGATTTTGTTTTGGTCGCGCGAAAGTCGACCATGTTATTCCGTCGTGTTAAATCAATTAATTGTTCTTTCCAGCTGTCTATTTTCTTATCAAGTTGGTCCCCGCCCATATTTACATCCCAATTACTATCTGCAGAATACTTCTCATCCGCATTACCATTAGACTGGATAGTCACTAGGTCTTATCGGTTATAAATATGATTGTCTCAAAGTCGACTAATGTAGCTCTCTTTACAAACCTGACACGACCGTCCTCGTCCGTCAATGCCTCCAGCAGGAAGCCACCAATTGCGTCAGTCTGTTCGTGAACAGTCTTGATATCTGCCTCGATCGATCGGTCGCTCTCAGCGACGGCGAACACCAGTGCGATCCTTGGTGTCAGTCGCTCTGCAACGCGGACGGTCGACTGTCGAACGTATCAATCCTCGCTGTCGGCGTAGATGGCGGTCAACTCGCCAAAACAGATCTTGCACAATTCAATCTGTTCCTCGAGATCTAACTCCTCAATGTTGTCGACCACCTTGTTGACTTGCTCAGGATCGCCTGATCGAATGTCGGTCGCAAATTCGCCCCACTGCTGTTCCATATCGATCTATTGGCCCACCCAGTGCATAATACCCGGCGTAACCACGTTGTCCGAGTGCCACGTATAACACTCTATAGTACTGGAGCGGGCCAGCTCGATCGAAGTCTAAACAACCTGCAAGGGCGAATTCCCCGACCCACCGGGGTCAGGGGTGAAGCCCGCCACCCGACCTAGTGTCCTGTATCGAACGTAAGGATCGCTCCTAAGTTCTATACGCAACCGTTGACTTTCTTAACACAAACTGATGGTTAGCATTCAGAACCTTGGCCATCCTGCGGTTGAAATCAAGTTACCACTGGATAATGGAACTCACCAGTATGGGGTACCCAAAGACACGACGTTGTTCCTCTGGGCGACAGTTGCCGTCGGGACACCAGAATGTATCCCGCAAATCGATTCATCGCTGGGACACCATCTCTTCCGTGACGGAGTTGAGGCACAAGATCAGATGAACTGGTCGGTTTCGGTCGGCAGTGAATCAGTTCCTCTTCTGACTGACTCGTATTACAGGAACAGCGGGTACAAAGGTTTAGCATGGTGGATAGCTGTTGACTCGGTCGAGTTACCTGCTGCAGTTGACGTTGAATTCGAAACGGTTGGTGACCAGCCTACACACCAGGGAGACCCAATTACTCTCTGGACCGAACAAGGCGATATGCTCTCGTGGGGACAAACAATCGAGAGCACGATCGAACTCAATTCATCTAATTCACCCGCCAGGTCCTTTCCAACTCACCAAGAATCCCTTTGGGAAGAACATGCAGTATACAGGCCACAGAGCAACACAGAGTGATTGTTGTTAGACTGTTTAAGAAACTAACTCTGCTAACTCGTCAAATAGCGCTCTCTGACGAAATCTGGATAGGTTGAGATGTACAAGACGTGGGGCGAGTATTGGGAGTATCTCCGCACGGGTACGAAACCCAGCGAGTGATTATGACCTCACTTTTTCTTGAATGTGTTTGTTGTGTGAATTATGAATCTTGATTGTGCCAACGGAGTTCTGGTAGGGTTAGCGTGTGGGGATGCACTTGGCCGGCCGGTCGAGTTCGACACAGCGTCTACGATTACTGCTGATAGGGATTATCGTAGTCTACCGAGGGTCTCGAAACCAGGCGTTCGATGCTGTGTCTCGGTTCTTCAGCGGGAAACTATGAACGTCTACGATAATCTCTATGAGCACGGAGAACTCGACGAGATGGTCGGGTACGGAACGTGGAATCAACCGGCAGGAACGATTACTGATGACACCGAGCAGACACTCTGTATTGCGCGGAGTCTCGTCGAGCAACAGGAGTTTGATCCGGCTGATATCGCGGACCGGTTCGTTGCGTGGTACGAGAGCGATCCGTTTGACATTGGGCGGATGACGTTGCGTTCGCTCAGTCGCCTCGAAAAAGGGGAGACATGGAACCAGGCAGGGCAAGAGGTCTGGGAGGACAGCCCAGAAGGTTCGAACGCCGGGAACGGAACTACCAGAGCTTCTCGCTTCGGTCGTACATGTCGGCTACTCTGGAGACGACATCTTCGAGTGGGAGAAGCTCTCGCTCTACGGCGTCGAGCGTCCAAAACTCGACCTCGTTGTGGAACATCTCTCCCGGTTTTTGCTGAGTCTTTCGGAGCACAGCGTCGAGATTCCGCAGACAGGTCAAATTCGGAAGGACGACGTTAACCCGTTTCACGTTCACTCCTTCGTACCTATCGATCGTCCTCGTGATCTTCTTGTGATCGGTCCCGTATAGCGTCTCGACTTCATAGACTTCTCCCGAGGGCTCATGGTAGACATCCGGTCTGGGATTTCCACCACCCTGAAGTTCGGTTTCAGTCGGAATCCGTTCTTTGAGATCGATTCTGGATTCCTGCTGAATAGCGACTCCGTCCCGTTTCAGAAGTGCTTCGACGGTGAAGCACTTGATCCAGTAATGAAGACGGGATTCTTCGCCTTCATCACGAGCGGTGATCTCCTCAAGGGTACCAGACGGTTCAATCGCATCCCTGAACGCATTCGCACTGGTATGGAAAAGTCGATCCAGTTTGTGCGAGTCGGACTCTATGTGGACGTTACCCCACGCTAACCGTACCAATTCCTGTTTCACGTCTTCCGGGAGCGGACGCGGTTGAGCCGACAGGATCTGCGTCGTCTCCCGCACGTCGTCGGTCGAGGTGAGATAGTCGTATAGAGCGGGTGCATATTGCTCATCAGCGAAGAGCAAGAGATACCCGAGCGTCTCCGAGAAGAATTCGTCGATACGGGCGGTGAGTTTCGAGAGATCGAGTTCGCCCTCCCGGAGTGCCGTCCGAATTTCGTCGTCGCTGATTTCGGAGACGAATTCGAAGTACTCCTCACTCGAGTCGTCATCGTACGAGATGATTCGGTTCTCTACGCGAGTACTCTCGAGCGTCTCGCCCTCACCGTCGGCCAGCAAGCTAGGGAGAGGCTTCCCTCCATTGAGTTGACGGAACTGCTCCCGACAGAGCGCCTCGAGGGTCTGTTTGTACTCCTCGTCCGTGGTCTTGGCCGCGACGATACACAGCGGATCGTACGAGTCGAGCGATCCACCGTCGATATCGAAGAGGAATTCGTCCAATTCGGGCAGCTGGTCCGAAGCGCTGCTCTCCTGTTCCGCATCGGTTTGAGACGCCGCCGTCTGTGAGGGGTCGGCACCGGTATCGTCGGTGGGCGTCGACGCTTCCGACGTCGAGTCCTCGCTCGAGGATCGCTTCGCGTTTCCGGAATCCGGGTCCGCCGTCGGATCGCGGTCTTCGATCACGGTCACGGAGAGCAGCGGCCGTGGCGGGAGCCCGATCTCCGGCTGTGTTATCGCTCGATAGCCGAGATCGATTGGTTCCAGTTTCGCATTTTCCCAGATCCGTAGCCGCGGTGGATCGAGTTCGGTCGCCTCGAAATCGGAGGTCAGCTCGACGGCGGGCGGTTCGAGTCGCCAGCCGTCTCGCTCGAGGGCGCGAATCGAGATCGGGGCGATCTCGCGAGACGAAACGCGGTCAGGCGACAGCTCGAACGGGACGGCTCGAGCCGTCTCCGGGGTGTCGGTAACAAGCTTCCGGCGGATCCGTTTCGTCGAGACGAAAACCGACGCCTTCGGGATTGGTTCCGCTCGCTCATCTCGATGGTCGTGGTCGGATGCGGATTCCGCTTCGTCCGTCGTCCGTGGACGGGGTGTGTCGTCGGTCATGCCGGTCAGAGGTTCTGGTCAATGATGTCCGGGTAATCCATGATCTCACTCGCTAATTCGAACTTATCGTTTCGATCGCGACAGATCTCGAGCTCGGAGACTAGGAACCGCTTGATTTCCAGCAGCCGGCCCTGATCGATATCGGAGAGTTCGTTGACCCGATCGATCTCAAGTCGGTAGCCGTTCTGCTGGTCGCCGTACTTGAGCATCGTGTCGAAGATGGTGTTGATCTCCTCTCCGTAGTTCGGTTCGCTGACGGCCATTTTGACCCGGTGATCGAGCCATTCCTTTCGTGGGTTAGGAATCTCGTCGTCGAGGTACTCTTCGAGTGCTTGCCGACGGTCGTCATCGTCGAAGAACTCCATGATATCGTCGACGAAACTTTCGATCTCAGTTGCTGTCCCACGCCGGCCCGTGGACACCTCTTCCTCGTCGATCTCGAGACCGAACCCGTCGTTGAGGAACTCCTGCGTTTCCATCTGCTCGAAGAGATCGGGATAGGCATGGCGCATCTGACGGCGCTCCTGCGGAAGTAACTGGACCATCTGGCTCACATAGTTCCGCGTCGGTGCGAGCGCGTTCATCGCATCGAACAACTGTGCGAGGTTTTCCTTGAACTCCGCCTCGGTGAGTGGGGCGTACTCTACGTCTTCGGATTGCTTGCTCTCACTCATATGCGATAGCCATCGCAACCAGGGTTGATAATAGTTATCAGATTAAACACTACTATTACAATATATGAAATCTATGGCTGGCAGTGAGGAACTCCGTGTTGAACGGCGCGTCACTCCTGGTTGACAATAATAAACGCCTCGGGCCACCGCGCCCGAAGCGGTTTACTGCAACGGTGGCTGCTTGTGCGACCACATACCGTTGTTCGATGCCGTCAAGTACGTCTTGTCTGACCAAGATTTTCTTCCAGTCCGGTGCGTTGTCAAGGATGAGTTTGGGGAGGTGTTCTTCCAGGTACGTGATGTAGTCGAAGAGATAGATGCGGGTGGAAGCGGTGTTGAGATCGGCGTGAGTGAGGATACCGACGACGTTGTATATTCAGCAAGCGGTCGCTGAACATGGCGAAGAATGGGTTCTGGAAGATTACTACGAGGAACTCTACCCGCTTTGTCGTCTGATGGACATGCCCAAGAAAAACGTGCTCCCGTTCTACGATGAAGACGAACACGAGACGATGACAGAAGAGGAACGAGTGGCAATATCGTAAGTGTGGAACGAGTACCGAGAGAACCTCCGGACCGGAACTGAGCCTAACGAGTGACCGCGACCATACGTTTTTCTTACACGTATTCGTTGGATGGGGCATGGATCTTGACCGCGCCCGCGGTGTCTTGGTCGGGCTGGCGTGTGGGGATGCGCTTGGACGACCGGTCGAGTTCGACACAGCGTCTACGATTACTGCTGAGTACGGCGACCTCGACGAGATGGTCGGGTACGGAACGTGGAACAAGCCGGCTGGAACGATTACTGATGACACCGAGCAGGCACTCTGTATTGCGCGGAGTCTCGTCGAGAAACAGGAGTTCGATCCTGCTGATATGGCGAATCGGTTCGTCGCATGGTACGAGAGCGATCCGTTTGACATTGGGCGGGTGACGTTGCGTTCGCTCAGTCGCCTCGAGAAAGGGGAAACATGGAACCAGGCAGGGCAAGAGGTCTGGGAGGACAGCCCAGAAGGTTCGAACGCCGGGAACGGGAGTGTGATGCGGTGTCCACCGCTTGCTATCCCGTACGCGACTGATTGGGACCAGCTCGTGGACGTGAGCCGACAGTCCTCTCAGATTACGCATGCTGACCCGCGGTGTACGTACGGCTGTGCGATTCTCAACCTCACGGTGGCCGGTCTGCTCGAGGACGTCGACACGCCGCTGGAGGGGGCGCTCGATTACGTCGCAGACGATGCTCCGGACGAGCTCGTGACCGCACTCGAGCCTCTCGCCGACGGGACCTCGCCAGGGACGCTCGAAACGTCCGGGTACGTCGTCCACTCGCTGCAAACGGCTCTCCACGATGGACTACTCGCCAGTAGCGCTGAAGAAGCGATTGTGACCGCAGTTAATCGTGGTGGTGACACTGATACGATCGGGGCGATTGCGGGCGCAGTTGCTGGTGCACGGTTCGGTGCGTCACAGCTTCCGGATCGTTGGCTCTCTGCCATTGATGAAACAGACGAACTCGAATCATTGGCGGTTGAGCTCACAGAGGTGGCGTGAAGTTAGTTGCTTTCGTTTACCACGAGTTCGAATTGTTCGTTTTCGGTTATAGTGTTGAGAACGATACTCGTGTTTGACTGGTTGATGTCGGGATCAGTGATCAACGCCTTGATCTGATCGTTCATATCGTCTGTATCTTCGAACTTACCGATAGCGATCACGTCGTAGTCGCCTGTCACTTCGTGAACGGAGATCATTTGTTGGTTATTAGTATGAAGGGGTACGTGTTGTTACGGACGAAATGGAAAATCGGGTTCCCTACCACCACGAACTGGATAAGCAGTTCTCAATAGACTTTGTTAGTCCTGATTTGGAAGCTATGGGGGACCGCATCGTCGGGTACGACGGGCACAAATCGGTCAAAGTTGAGTCGTTCGAGTTGGACCGGACCGTCTACATCGTCTATACCGCGTCCGGTGCCAGCGGGGCAGCGGACGAGATTGACTACGATCTCGTCGAGTACATCGATTCGATGGAATCGGCGAACAGCGTCATCGCGACTCGGTTGGTTACCGTCTTCAGGAACGTCCTCGAGGAGAACTACGAGGAGGAAGGGAAGCGGGTACAAGCGTACAAGGATATCGCAGCCGAAGCGATCGAACCAGCGCTTAACCAGATTGACTGGAACGGAACAGCAGTCGAGGTGGCGGGTCGCCTGGCCTCGAATTTGATCCTCAAGCACGCGCTGCCCAACGCGAATCATCGAACGGCCATTGGGATCTGCCAGCTCTATCTCAGGCGGGTGAACCCGGATTTCTCGATGCCGGAGACAGCGAAACCCCTCGATAAGACCGACGAGTACGACTGGATGGAGTGGGTCAATGAATACATCAACGAATCCAAACGCTTGCTGACAGTTCGACGAAAGGGTGGTCGGTTCAAGTATCTCGAGGAGTTCGGATGCGATATACTCGTACGAAAGCACGATATTGAAATTCCGCTTGAAGAGTATGAGTTAGATCTTCAGCGGAATGAGCGATGGAGACGATACGCAGAACGACACGAAGAACTGTGGATTGACTTTACTGAAGAAGCCGTCCATCGGGCAGGAATGACCAATATGCTCGATACTGACGGACTCACAAAACACGAATTTGCGGGCGAACTCAAAGAACTCGAGTAAATTAGTCCTGAAGACGAGCGACAGTCCGACCGGTTTCTTCCACTTCCTCACTCCGACTCATTCCGAGACGATCCTCTAATTCTCGGATGGTGTCCTCGAGGGTCATACCTCTAGGTCGCTCACTTGGAGGCAAAAATCTACCGGTGAAGACTGCTACCGCTGTGGATCCAATTACGGAGTCTGCAAGTCGTGTCGTCGGAGCAGGAAGTCCCTGCCTCAAGGAGCCAGCTTCTGCTGGCGAGTAGGCGGGGTAGTTCACTTTCCGGTGTCGGTGTCGTCAAAGTCATCAGTCTGCTCGTCTGAATGTATCGACCACTCCCATTTGTTACGGAGATACATGGAAACATCGTCTGGATCGATCTCCTCCGTTTCTGCTTCGAGTAACGCACGCACTTCGGCATTCGAAAGATCATCCATCTGTTCCATCTTACTGCGACCGCGATCTGCAAGATAGTCGAGCCGACTCTTCTCGACTTCGAGGTTGACATCAACTATTGTGGATGAGTTACGACGCTGCTCAACCTGCCCAACTGCCGTTTCAACGATTGATTCGGCATCTCTCCCGGAATCATGAGCGGCTTCATAAAAGAACGCTATTGAACTTCTAATTGCACCAACAAGCTCAGGATCCCTTTCAAGTTCGTCATCAACACGATCAGCTAAGTCATACCCCGTAACGCTATACACCATCTTTCGATCTTCTGGATCTAACTCATTATACAGTAATGTGAGATCGTGCGTTGCTGCCACAAGACGCTCCCGAATCCGTGACCGGAGATTTCGCTCGTGAACAGGCCGCTTAAATTCCTTTTCACCGCGTAGATATTCTCGTTGTGCATCTGTCAGCAATGCTGCGGGGCGATCTAAGTCCATGTGTTGTATATCTGCATCGCCGAACTATTTATTATTACGCAATCTCATAGGAGTTTGTGTGAATAGGAAAACAACAGTACTCCCTGCCGACAACCAGAACATACGATCGATCGGCGACAGACGGTACTACTAACACCAGAAATGGAAAGGAAGCTATCCATCGACATCAACGGGACACTCTTGGTAAGGGAATCCCCGTTGTGCCGACGGCTTTACTTTAGAAGTAAAGCACTATCTAAGTGTCGGTTAGAAGCAGGAATTGAACTTCTATCCGATAGAGGAGATACCAAAACAATAGTTTGGCGTATCTCACCACCCAACCTGTGTGAGGTACGGGGCGGTTCTTCGGTGATGAAGGCTGCTCCAAACGTCCCCATAGGAAGTTGCTGGAGGGAAAAGTCATGGGAGAGCACCTCTCTAACCGAAACACGATCTAGCTACGGCTCGCTTCTTCCGTCACGACGGAACACACCCCCTTACCCTTCTTCCCATACTGTGTGATGATGATCTGACATTACCCATCTTGGGTGGTTTCTTCGAAGTTCTTTCCGGGGTGATTGCATCATGAGTGCTGGTCTGGAACATCTTGGCTGGCTTGTCCCAACGTCTGAATGGGAACTCTTCAAAGAATGGGTCCGTGATGTAACTGGCGGGTACAAAGGTTCTCTCGGCCGGTACGTCGAGAAAGCAATAGAGGACTATATCCGCTTTGCTGACGCTGTTAAGAAGCTACAGACTCTTGCCGACGACGTCATCACCGAAGAAGAAACGGATATACCACACAGTTTGGTGGGTGACGACCTCACTACTGACTCGAAAACTGAAGTCCGGGTCCGTATTGCCCCCTATTCGAAAGACGGTTTCCGAAACGCAGTTTCGGAGTCGAAAAATTCGTATGGTGTTGAACTTGCACGTGCGCTCCGTCAGTACCGAACCAACCCCTTCCATGAGTGGGTTGCCGATTTAGCTGATCGATTGTCGACTGCTCTCGATGATACTGAGGATGAACCCCCTGAGGACACCATCAACGATCAGGATGGTGTCAACAAACAACCGCGGACAGTCGAAGAAAAAACCGAGGCGATTGTCGACTATCTCGAAACCGAGATGTCGTGCGAAAGTCACCAAATCAGTCGTGACGACCTTGATGAAGCGATTGAAGTAGTTGTTGGCGACGGGGAACCAACGAAACGAACGATGCGTAAATATCGTAATCAAGTCGTTGAAACGCTCAATCTTGGTCGCCATCCACAAACACCAAAGCTCTATAAGCCGGTCGATGAACTCCCAGACCGGCCGGACGACTACCCGTGGGAATGCTGGGTTTCTGTCGAGTATCTCAAGGGCGACCCAGAGGCTCGTGCTCGTCGCGTCGTTCTCGAGCTCGGGAAGCAAGCCGCAGCGTCGAACGGGCGTATTGGAATCGAAAAATCAGCTGTCTGTGAGGAGATTTTGAATGAGGCTGTCTCACCTGCAACGGCACGTCGAACTGTTGCCGCTGTTGTTGATAACTACCCAGTCAAAACCAAGCGTGAGGACCTCCGACTGAATCTTGTTCGGCTTGCAGAAGAACAACCTGAGTTAGCAGAAGAAATCGTTGCATACGCCAACTTTGACCCGGATTCATCTGCGGCAGTAACTGACTGTGATTCGTCGCCGGATAACTGGGTCGACCGCGCTGCTGACCAGATCTCAAAACTCTGTGAGACTGCCGATTTCGGTATTGAAACTATGCCAAAGCAGATCTTGGATAATAAAATTGCTCGAGCGAAGTATCCAAATAAGGTTTCCGACGAGAAGAGCCAAATATCCGAAGATGCCCTTGAACGAGTATGTGAAGCCGATCGAGACGCGGTCTCTGCTGCTCTTGTGGCATCTGACTCGAGTCCAGGACCAACTGCTGAAGAAGACCTTCAACGAGCCGCCGAATCAGAACTTGAGAAACTCTCATCAGATACCTATACGACATCTTCTACACCGTGACGGTACAGCGAGAGATTTCTGTTTCACTGGCCGAAAAACATTACTTGTCACCATAACTACTTTCTCAATACAGAGTACTACCCGTGAAACTACGTCAACCAACCGACTTTCTCATCCTTGAAGGACTGGAAGACAAAGGACGGAATGTTGCGACGAACCTGGCCGCTCACACCGGGAAGTCCCGCAAAAACATCAACACCCGGCTGCCGGTGCTCGAGGACTACGGGCTCGTTGAAAAGATTGGACCGGCTGACCGATCTGGACTGTACGAGATCACATCACCCGGAAAAGCCGCGTTGGTATACCAGGATCAGTACGATGAAGTGGATGACTTCGAGGAACTCATCGAAGGTCCCACAACCGACAGTGATGGTTCCAGTGAGAGTCAGGCAAGTTTCGCCCGTGGTGACGACGAGTCTGAAAACGCCTGAGATACGATCGATAATTTGCCAAAACAGGCGTTCGAACCGGAAGGGTAGTCTCTAAAGCAGTGAGTTGACTCGAGACTGGAGATGATCAAATGCATCCGTTGCGACATCGACAGTCGGTGCACCAGTGATGACCGCTTTGCCGTTCGCGAATAGCAAGATCACAGCAGTGTACTCTTTTGGCCGGTAGACAAGTCCCGGGAACTGCTCTGGCTCGTATTCAGTTGATTCGAGACCAAGACCAATCGAGAGTGCGTTTAGGTTAACATCCGCTCCAAGTTCTGCAGTACTGACGATATTCTGGACCGAAAATCCAGTCTCCTCGGGAACATCGATCTCGTTCAACGCAGACAGCTTATTCAGGAACGCATCGTTCGATTCTTCAAGCTGGTTGAGACTCGAAGAACCAGTGATGATGTACTTCCCACTTCGATAAACAATGATCAGCGGCCCGTCTTCCTCTAACCGAACGTAGAGCCCATGGTAGTTTTCTGGATCGTGCTCCGTATACGGAACATCGAGATCGGCACCGAGTTGTTCAACGTCTAACTCGAGGCCGAGACTACCAGATCCAACAACGTTAGTGATAGTAACCATCACTCTACCTCGTCGTCTGGAATGACGAACGCAGCGGACACCAAGTCTGGCTCTTCCGGTGTGACGTGTTTCTCCTCTTCGAGGCGTTCCAACTCTGTATCGCGTTTCCGACGGAGTGATTCGAGCTCTCGTTTAGCGTTTCCGATCGGAGCAGACATATCTTTGCCCTCCTCGTCGCGTTGTCGGTATGTCTCAAGGCGCTCCTCCCACTCGCTGATTTCCTCTTTGAAGTACCGTTCCGCATGCTGGCGCTTGATCGCTATTTCACGTTCACGCTCTTCACGGGCTTCGTCCGCAAACGATTCGACCTGAGTCCAGGCTTCCATCTGTGCCTCTTCATGCAGATCGTCTCCAATCGACGCCAGGGTCTCGAGACTTTGGATGGACGTCGTTTCCTCTGGCGGAAGTGTATCGACTATCTCAGGGGTATTGGTAGTGACATCGCCATCGGTCGTAACATACAGCGGAACAAGCTTCTCAGTGACTACATCACCTGCTCCTGAGACGTATCCTAACCGGTAAGTAAAGAGAATCCCTGGTGCCGGCTCATCTTCGGCAGCGACTTTCACAGCGACCTGTCCCTGTATGCGGTCTGAGTTGAGACAGAATTCGATGAGCGACTGGACCAATGGATGATCGAGCGCAATGAAGTCGACATCGTCTTTTTCCATCGCGATCTGTTTCGTAAAGGTTGCACTGTCGTACTGTCCTGCTACCTGATCACCGGATAGAACGTCGGGAACGTCCAATTGGTAGACGTCGCCATCAGAGCGTGCAGGGCCGGGCCGAACCCCCTTGATTGTCCCACCGAACTCGTCAAAGAACTCCCGAACCAGAACCTCGATGTCGGCTTCGCTTACTTCGCCGTGTTGACTGCGTTCGATGACCTCGAGTACCTCGTCGTCCTCGTTCGAGAGGTCGAACCGATCTCGAATGAGGAACTCGTTCTCGACAGTTTCCAAGGCCTCTTTGCGCTCCTCTATCGTTGATTCGATGTCTGCCACAACCTCGTCTGTCGGCCTTCCTTCGGCAATGGCGGCCATGATCGTCTCGTCCAGGTCAACGTCCTCTAAGACTCGCCCCATCACGTCGGAGCGCATCCCGAGATCGGATTCGATCTGGTTGGTCTTCTCAACGAGGAGATTGAGAATTTCGCTCTCGCGAGTGTTTTTGAAGAAGAGATTCCGAATCTCGACCGTGTGTTCCTGCCCGTATCGGTGGAGTCGACCCATACGCTGGTCGATACGAATCGGGTTCCAGGGGAGATCGTAGTTCACCATAATGTGGGCGAACTGGAGATTGAGTCCCTCCTGAGCCGCGTCGGTCGCAAGCATCAGATTCGCCTCTTCTTCGAACTTCTCCATCTCTTTCCGGCGTCGATCCTGGTCAAGGTCGCCGTATACCTGTGCAATGTCGTGTTCTGGAAACACCTGATCGCGAAGGTACTCGAGCGTGTCCGTATACTCGGTGAAAATGAGGATTTTCTCGTCTGGGTCCTCTTGCAGGATCCGACCGACGAACTGGCGAAGTAGTTGGGCCTTGGAGTCGGTCTCGATGTCTTTTGCCTGCTGCCAGAGCTGTTTAACACGATCGAGCTCAGCTTGCATCTGCGAACGGTTCAGCGTGACTGTGACCGTCTCGAGGGCCTCCTCAACCTGACTTCGTTCGTCCTCGGTCAGCGTCTCCGGTTCGGTGCTGTAGCGGGGAATGAGTTCTTGGACATCTTCGGGGAGGTCCTCGGCTACGGCATCGTTCTGGATCGCCCGCAGACGGTTTTCGAGAGATTTTCTGATAGCATGGACGCTCGAGACCAGCCGCTTTTGGTAGATAACCATCGTGAAACCGGCGGCTTGGTTCTCTTCCTGCTGCGCCAGGTTGTAGTATTCGCGGATGTACTCAGTGACATCGTCGTAGAGCTGTTGCTCCGCATCGGACATCTCGACGCCTAGGGCCTCGATATTTTTCTCAGGGAACATCCGTGTTCCGTCGGTGTCGTACATCTCATCTTTCAGCCGGCGGATCATCAGCTCCTCGAGGCCGTCGGGATGAATCTGGGACTCGTGGCTGAACCGATAGGGATCGAGCAGACTCACAAGGAAGTAAAACTGATCGGACTTGCCCTTGTGGGGCGTCCCAGTCATCAACAGGAGTGAATCGGAGTTATCGGCGACCGCTTCACCGACCAGATACCGCTGCGTTCGTTCGATGGAATCGTCACTCGAGCGCCGTGCTGTCAAGTGGTGGGCCTCGTCGAAGACGGCAACGTCCCACTCCGGCTCGAGATTCTTGAGTGCATCGAGCACGGAAACCCTGTCATCGTCGGGATCGTCTGTCGTCTGCTTCGCGAAGTCGATCGAGGTGATGATGAAATCTTCCTGTTCCCAGACGTTCTGGTTCGGGTGGGACTGGCGATACGTCTCGACGGTCTCGCGGTCGTAGATGACGAAGTTTCGGTCAAACTTTTCGCGCATTTCCTCTTGCCACTGGACAGTCAGCGGCGCAGGCGCGACGATAAGGACGCGATCGGCACGCCCTCGAGCGATAAGCTCCTCGATGACGATCCCTGCCTCGATGGTCTTCCCAAGACCGACCTCGTCGCCGATGAGATACCGCTGGTCGTAGGAGTTCAAAATTTCGTAGGCTGCCTTGACCTGGTAGGGCTCGATCTCGATTCGGTTGTTCGTCAGCGAGAGGAAGCGGTCGTACCGATATGCGAGGTCGAGTTGAATCGCTCGCTCCCGAAGGTCGTAGTGAAGTGGTGGGTCAGACTGGCCGGCTGCGAGACGGTCAACGACCGAATCGAGTTTCTCGATATGAGGGAGACCACTGGGGAGTTTACGGAGCTGTCCCTCCGAGGTGTAGACGTGGAGGAGGTAGCTACCATTGGGCCGTTCCTCGATTTTCGTAATTTCTCCACGCCCGCCGGCGAACTTGACGTGGTCGCCGACTTTGTAATTACTCATTGACTGCTATCGGGTGCTTTCCACCATCTCAATTTTCTCCTCTTTTAGCTCGTATAGCTCATAGACGATCCGGTTTAGGAATTCGAGAAGGCGGTCATACCTCGCGTCTAATTCCCTTACACTTTCTTTTTGATCAAGATATATTTCAAGATCAGATTCAACATCTTGTAGAGATGGCATGATCATCTCACCCAGTCTATCAACTAGGGAATTCCTTTTAGTGGCTGTCTCTCGGAACCCAGCAAACCCATCAGCCTCGTTCGTTGCATAATCAACAAACTCAACCAACAAATCAGACTGTAATTCGTTAATTCCAACAAATTCCATAACCGGATAGTGGTCAGTCTCAGTGTAGCCCCAGCGATCCGTCTCATAATCTTCTGGGTCCTCAGGCTTGTATCGTGCAGAAGCCTCTATTGTCACTTTGAGGTCTACCCGTGATATTTTGACATCTCCAATTCTGAGATTATCTCTAGTTTCAGTTGTTTCCGAAAGAATCGTTTCGGAAACCCCGCTAGCCGGTTGATATCCAGGGGATTCCCGAAGCTTCTCTCCGTCATCATAGGACCCCAGATAGTCAAGAAGATTGAGATTATAGCTCCGCCTCTCTTTCTTAAGGTTGGAGATTAAGTCTGCAAGATAACATAGAGTATCATGGAGGACGAATTTGTTCTCTCTATCCGAGAAGATCTGTTTTAGCGCATCTTCTACTGCTCGCTCTCCTTCAGAGACTTCTTTACAGATAGTCTCGATTTGGTTAGCAGAATCTGTAGTATCTTGATGCCGGTCGGTAAAGTCAATCGCGGGTATTGGGAGGCTCTCAACGTACTGAGTCTTATATCGCCGATATCCTCCTCGAACTTTCGGCGACATCCGATCAAAGAGATAATCCAATAGATTACTGTTGAGTACCGCCGTAAGGTAGCGACTATCATATGACGGAAGAGAATCACCTCTTACAGCATAATAGACTGTGTCTAAACACGCAAATTCCCCATTTTGATCGAAAGAAAATCTATTTTCTGGGGAGATATCTGGGAATGTGATCTTTTCATTAAGCATTCCCGGGGCTTCATATCGCAGTTCATACCATTCATACCCCTGATCAACTAATCTTTCACCGTAGTTTTTTCTCTCAACCAGATCTGATTTGAAATTCTCAAGATAGGAGATAATATTCGGAATCTGCTCAGGATCCGCCAGTTCCGGCTCGCCATCTATGACATCATATGGGTAGATAAGCTGTGAGAGATTCTCAGGGGATTCCATAGCGAATTGTTTCACGTCCCCACCTCTGAGAACTCGCTTTACGTATTCCTGTTCAAGATCATAGTCCTCTACAGTTTCTTCATCAACAATATACACTTCTGTATTTCCAGGAATCGCACCCTGACCAATTTGGTCAGCAAATTCCTTAACAGGAACAGTGTCTGCAGTTACAACATCATCAGAAACGAATGGGTGCCAGACATCCGTTCCAAGATCGGATTGGGTGATTTCCCAGCCAGTTTCGTCAGACTTGAGAGAACGCTCGATAAACTTTTGCTCAGATTCTCGAATATCTCTCCACGTGAATTTGTAATCAGCTGGTGGATCTGCTTTTTGACGAAGGACAATCATTGGATATGCAGTGATTTCAAACACTGGAGAATCGTGGAAATCAATAATCTCTCTTATAGTTTCTTGAGAGGATAATTCATCTCTGAGATGGGAACCATACTTTGCCTTTGTGAACTTATTTTGAATGATATACCCAGTAAAGCCGTTATCACGCAGAAGATCTGATGCAAGTTCCATGAATAAAACGTAAACGTCACCCTTCATTTTGAAAGTATCAAATCTATTTCTATAGTAATTCCGAATGTCATCAGAAAGCATCTTAAATATGATATATGGGGGATTCCCTATTATTGCGTCAAAGCCATCCTGACTTTTCTGATCGCCTCCGGTAGTATAGAATACCTCAGGGAATTCTAATTTCCAGTGGAAATACTGGGAGTCATGTGCCCATTTTTGGGCTGTTTTGAACCAGTCGGTTTCTGCAATTTCCGCCCATTTTTCATCATCTTCCAATGCAGCAGCCATATCCTCAAATACATCATCAGGAAGATTGTCTAGGCCAAAGTCACGCGCAGTTCGAACATTTCCCATGGCCCCGAGACGCTGCCGTAGTTTGTTCCGTTCGAACTCGTCATATTTCGATTCTATCTCCTTGACATCTTCAAGATCCTGATTCTCAATTGCGATAAAGTCCTCGTATATTCTCATCAGTTGCTCAATTGTACCTTTCCGGGCAACACCGAAATCGGCCAGCGATGCATTTTGACCGTCGCCCCCACCTTCCGATTCTAATTCCTCAATCTCCTCAATATCACTCCCAGCCAGTGAATTCCCTGTCTTCAGGTGGTGGTCCAAGAACGCCAGCGGCTGTTCAGCCGCGAGCGTCCGAAGCCAGAGCGAGACTTTCGCGAGTTCGACCGCAAGGGGATTCAGGTCCACGCCATAGATGCACTGCTGGGCGACCTGACGGCGAGCCCAGTTGATGTCGTGTTCCTCGTCGACGGTCTCGATACCCTCCTGTGCGGCCTGCTTCTCTTGAGCGTCGATTATCTCACGGGCGAGATAGTCGATCGCACTCGTCAGGAAGTGACCACTCCCCATTGCCGGATCAAGAATCTTGAGATCGAACACTTCGTCAGCGAACGCTTGTGCAAGACCTCCGTACGACCCTCTCTTCTCAAGGGCATTTTTTCGGCAATCTTCGACAAGTGGGCCAAGCGTTTCCTCTACGATGTACTCGACGACATACTCCGGGGTGTAGTACGACCCCGTCGCCTTCCGTTCGCCTGAGCCGGTCGAAAGATGGACTTCTCCCTCCTCGACGATCACCTCATCACTCTCGCTGGCAGGGACGTACTCACCGTCCTCCAGCGCGAGCGGTTCGTCGGCGACGTCGAGCTGATATTCGAGAAGCCCCTCGTAGATGCTTCCGAGGTGGCGGACATCCAGCGATGAGTAGTCGACGAAGATCTTCCCACCGTCGTTACCGTTCTCACGCCGGGTGAGCAGTTCGATAACCTCAGCGAGGTAGGCATCGCCCACCTGATGATTCGCGAGGAACCAGGCTTCGACGCTGTCGTCCTCGTCTGGGTCAGTTCTGAATAGCCCGCCGTTGTACGCTGGGATATAGAGGTCCTCCTCGGGGATACCCCGCGATTTGCTCCCCTGGTCGATGAGTTTGAACAGCTCGTCCAGTCGGTCCCAGAGGTTGTCCTGCCAGTCGCGATACTTCGGACTCGGGCTATCCAGTTCTTCCGCAATATTCTGCTTGAGCGTATTCAGACTGTAGGATTCCTCGTAGATCTCGTTGTTCGTATCGAGCAGGTCACGACCCTCACTCTCGGCGTAGAGCACGAATATGAGCCGGTAGAGGTAGATGAGCGAACTGTCGTGAATGAGGTCGAGATCGTCTTCGGAGAGGTCGTTGTCCGGGTACTGCATGAACCCCTCGGAGAGGACCTTGATTGCCTCGTAGATGTTATCCTGGAGGTCCTCTCCCAACTCCTGGGCGAAGACGTTGGACTCGTCGTAGACGTCGTCGAGGAAACACTCGCCGCTGGAATCCTCGAGGAATGCGCCGTGTCTGAAGAAGAGGTAGAAGTATTTGAAGTCCTCAAGATTGCCCTTTTCGAGGACGGTCGGCAGGTCGATCTCGTAGTAGGAGTCGAGCCGGTGGCTCGTTGGACCGTAGTAGAGCCGCCACTTCTTCCCGTCGGTGAGGACGGCCCACCGCGCCGGCGTCTCCTGGAGATAGACGTGAATCTGGTAGCTCGGGTTCTCGAAGTCCCGTTCGTGTTCGCCACTGCCACGGGTATCGAGTGGACGGCCCCAGCGCTTGGCGTCCGCGACGGCGACCGCGTCCTTGTAGAAATCGCCACCTTCCTCGCGGCGCTCGAACGCACCACGTGCGGCGTCGTCAGACTCGAAGAAACCGTAGTCAGGACGGCGCTGCGTCCGGCTGGTGCTCTCCTCAACTTCGAAGGGAATCCCAAGCTTCCGGAACATCGGGCGGATGAACTTCTCCTCGAGCTGGGATTCGTTTCGCTTGGGAGCTGTCTCTTTCTCGCGCTCCCATAACCCCATGATGTCGTCTTTCGCCTCGCGGAGCTCCTCCTTGCTGAGTTCGTCCCATGCTTCTGTTTCGGGGAGATGTTCGTTGAGGTAGTGGTTCGAGAACAGGTCGCGATTCGTTCGGTAGGAAAGTGCTGTCTGCATGATTACAGTGGAGTGACGATGAGGAACTGATCTGTGTCCTTACTGTCGATGATAGCGTGAGCGATGTCTTTCGCGTCGGCAATGTCGACGTCGACGTCGTCGCCGATCTCGGCTTCAAGCTTCTCGAGTTCGGAGCCAGAGATATTCACTCGCCCGGAGTCACCTGCATTCCGAGCGATTGTCTTCCGGGTCATTTCAGATGCTATGACTGTTAGAGCCTTTCCATATAGTCTTTTCTTAGACTATCTACGCGAGTACTTGGACACGTGGAATCAGTGGGATGGGCCGTCGAGACAGGCAGATGGGGGTCGAGACGGTCCAGCTATTCTTCCAAGGGCGGGCGAAGAGCTCGCCAACGGAAATCAGCCGTAATACCGTTCTCGAACTCGATGCGGTAGATGATACCGTCTCGCTCGTCTCCGGTCTCGGCTGCGGCGTCGTCCTCGATGATCCTGGAGACCGTTCCATGGCGACCGTGATACTGCTCGTGATCGGGATCGCTCTCATCAGGAATGTCAACGCGGATGCGGTCTCCTGTGGTGAATCGCTGCGTCATTCGTTGGTCTGACGGAAACATTTGGGCGGATGGGATAGGATATTTACGGTACGGAAGGAGTTGAACTGCGAGATGAGGCGTCACGTTATCATTTCACAAGCAGTTCGGAAGAGCGCTCTACCCCGGACCGATGATTCCGGTCACCGCTTTCGTCATTATTGTGATGATATTACCAGCCACGAACAGGACGTAGTTCGCGAACGGGTTCGATGCCTGAGCGACGTTGTACGACGATGCCCGAGAATATGTTGACGCCCTAATCAGCCGGCCAAGCCCGACGAGGAACCGGACACCACGGAGTCGGTTAAGGACGCTGACAGTGAGAAAAGAATGGTCGTAAAAGAGAAAGTGAAGTTCGGGGCAGGACCTACAAGTGCGCGAGTGGCAACGTCGCTGATATGCATGAGATCTACCTTTATTGGTACTACTATGAAAACGGGATGATGAAGTCAGAGTACCTTAGAAATCCCTGACTTCTTGCAACTTATTGGGTCGTTCGTTATCAATTCTTTCACAATGTTATCCATTCCCCAGCTGGCAGCGATCGTGATCTCCTTGAGGTAGAAGAGGAACGGCGTCAACACGTGAACGATGAACCACTTCCCACTTGCTTCACATAGGGCGATGACTTCTCGACGGCACGTCCCGCAGTGCCTTCCAGTTTCGTAATGCGGTCGCGGTACTCATTTGTCGAGTTCAAGCAACCGCTCAAGCCCCAAATCTCGAACTTCACTAATGTGGTCAACAATCTCGTTGTCGGTGTTGATTTGGTACATTGGGCCGCCCCCGATCTCACGCGTCTTGATGACGACCCCCATCTCGCACAGCTCACCAATATTCTCGTAGACGGTACTCCGTGCGACGTCGCCAATATCAGCGATATCGCTCACGTTCAGGTCACGATCACGCTCACTTAGGAGTGCCGAGATGATTTTTACCTTGCCAGATGCGCCGAACACGTGGACGAGGGGTGCATTTTCTGGGTACGTTTCGTCGTTCTCCTGTCCATCGCGCTTGATCTTGGTCGACATCACACTACGATGTTGTAACGCCACCCTATAAATCAGTTGGGTAGGGGTACATAGGTGTTTGATTTCACAACAAACTTTATATGAGGGGGCGTTCTATACTCGCACGTGACCATCCGGAAAACAGACAACAAGGTCATCCAAAAGCTTCTCTACCAACGCCGCTTTGCGGACAACCCCGTTTCTCCTAACGCCGTTACTGACTGGTTTCCAGCAGGTGAGAGGGAGCGGGTCGAGCGAGAGATTAAACGGATGACCGCCGACCCAGACGTTCCACTCAAACCAGTGCAGGACGGCCCACAGGTCTGCTTGTCGAGCATTGACGAGGTGCTCCTTTACCTCGACAAGCAGGGTGCCGATATCCCCTCCGGGCTCGAGGCTTTCGTACAGTCCCCACCCCTTCATGAGTCACGAGTTTAGCATAATTCCCGAAGAAAACGGCCACCAGCCCAGTGTTGACGACCAAGTAACCGTTGCGCAAGCACTCTACGACGAGGGCATCCTTTCCGAAGAAGAGGCGCTGAAGGAAGACGAGATCGAGGAACTTCTTGAGGAACGAGGTGACGGGTTGGAGTACAAACTCCGGACATGCCTTGACAACCTCCGCGACATTCCAGTAATCGTTGGCTACTTCCCACCGGGATCACGATACGTTCCGATCAGCGAGCGTCGCGACGAGGTAATCTTTGACGAAGTCGAGGAGACCGTGCGTGTCGATCGGGAGGCACTTCTCAATCACGTCCACGACGACGACCCAGTTGACGAGGAAGAACTGCCGCTGACCGCTGATGGCCGCGGGATAACGGTGCGTGAGGTGATCGCCAACGAAGCGGACATCGACCCCAAGAATGTTGAACACTACCTCCGTAGCGGCAGCCGAGACACACAGCGCGAGCGTCTCAACGACTCCATTGACGCGATTGTCGACGCTGACGAGGTGAGGAAGCGCGACGACTATGGGAAGGTTGTGTTCCGGCACAAGGCCTACCGCTATCACTTAATCTGACATATGGCAATCCCGAAGCGACAGAACGATCGAGCAGACGTTGGAATCTGAGCGGTTGACTCGTCAGTTTCGATAATCACGCCGGCTTTTTTCGTTGATCACGAAGCGGAGGTGGAGGCTGAGCACCGCAGGGTATGGATCCCCGTTAGGCGGAAACCAATCAAGATTGAGTCGTCCGTCGCTGTTTTTGATCCGCTGGAACAGTGTCTCGAACTACTCCCGTTGAAGCGGCTGTTTCTGTCGTTTTCGACGAATTCGATGATAATACGATGCACTTGGACCTCACCGATCTGAAACCCCCGCTATAGTGCTCGGTCAAATGCATCTGGTCACAACCTGCGCGGATAATAATTCACAGGATGGAACGGAACCAGATTAGAGAGGACACCCCTCGTTTCCGCTCCAAAAATCCGTAAAACGACCTGTATGCCTTATTTAGTATATGATCGGACAAAGGGATGGTGTAGAAAAGGCGTGCAGTTATGCGTGTACCTTACACAGACCATCGTCGACAATTAGCCGATAACCTCTACTGGGGGCTGCATCAAGATCTCCCAGGTAGGATCGTCACTACCTGGCTCACCGTTCCAGTACGTTGTCGCCTGATGTAGGCCGTCAGCGAACGATTGGCACGAGAGCAGATCCATGTCTGCTTTCACTCCTACACTGTATTCGACCTCCACGATCTGTGCGTCAGGATCGAAATCGGATTGGAACGCAGTTGCTTCCTGTTCCGTTTCGACGCCAAAGAAGGATTGAAACCGAGAGGGATGATCGGGGAACTCAGACCGGCGAACAAATTCGAATACCCACTCGTAGATGGCGTTCGTCGGCTTTTTATTGGCCACTTCCTGCTCCTCTGTCTCCAGATCTTCGATCTGGTATATCCCCAGCATCGGTGTGGTATTGTCCTCGAATTTGATGTTATTGTTTCTCGCTAATTGCATGTAGACATATCGGGCCCCATGGCGTGAGAGCCCCTCAGGATAGTAGCTCTGAATCGCGTTCTCTTCACTGGGCTGGGGTAGCACGATTTTTTCAGGGTTGATCTGAGGTTCGTTCTCTAAAACCAGTGTGTCGCCAGGCTCGAGAGTATTGCTCCGGTCAACATGGTATCCGGTAGGCATACTCTCTGGTTGGAATCTCTACTTCAATTACATTGTGGATGGATTGGGAATAGTCTGGGCGTCAGTTACTCAGTCAGTTTCGGGCGAAGGTGAGGTACACCACTAACCCGACTATGACTGATGCGACCAGCGCCATGAAATTGACCGCAAACCCGACTTCTCCGGGTAGTGATCCGGTTATCACTTGCCACCCGACCATCAGCAGTATCGTTGTGAGGATGGCGAGCATCGTTGCTATCGGGTCAGCCATGTAGACCACTCTGCTTGGTTCTGCGTACAGCGTTCTTTGTGGGCATCACGGTAGATCAGAGGAGAGGAAATTACTTTATTCAGCTACGAAAATAGCCATTCAACAAACGTAGAACGGTGTTCGGCGTATACCGAGACCCGTTCGACGTACAGGGAAAAGGCATGTCTCAGGAACTTCCGAAATGGGTTGAGGACCGGCTTGAGCACGATAATAGCCGGGATCTGCAACAACGACATGTAGTCGAGGTCGTCGTCAACGGTGACCGGTCATATTACAACGTCCGTTTTGTCCGAGCCGAGATCAAAGGCGACTTCGATAAAGACACGGTACGGTCCAGACTTGACGAACTGGCCGAGCAGGGGGTCCTCAAAACTGAGCTGATCAACCGGGGGAATATCTACTGGTTGAACGAGTCGAAGTCAGATTGGCCGATCCCGCCTGATGTTGAAGTGGAAGCCAGCAGTGACGAGCCGACGGTTTCCGATTTCTTTTCCCGGCCCCACGTTATCATTGCGTCCATCGGCTTTCTTGGAGCGGCCATCGCGGGTGTAATTGTCTGGGTGGGAACACTCCAATCAGGAGGGTCGATCACCTTGCCGTGGACGGCTACCGCGACCCTCACCGCTGGTTTGTTCGCGATGCTAATATCGTACCTCGCGATCTTCAGCTCGATGATCGTCTGGATCCTTGACAAAGGAATAGGGGATCTGGACCTCAGTTTGGTTGAGGGGCTACGATAATCACTAAGACAGAGACAATGCCTTGATCTGTTTCTTTAAATTTGACCAACGCCAGCTTTGGAACACTCTTTGATGCTTCTGGATGTGTCGACGAACTCCGGCTATTCAGGAAACGCGCAAGAGGCCGCAGAGGTGTTCTATGGCGGCATCGGTTACTCGAAAAAACGTCGTGGCTCTCTTAGCCTAGTCCGCGCTCACCGTGGAGTCGGAACTTTTGTCGGCACTCTCCGAAGCGTCTGGTCCTTCCTCATCATCAGTGACAAGGCTTATTCCCAGTTCGGCAGCGTGAGTTCCAGCATGGATACCGAAGTAGACCTTTCTGGTTCCGAGTGGATAACTCGGTCCGATGGCGATTTCGTTCTCAATGAACTCTCGGAGTTCTTTGATCGTTGGCTTGCTCTTTGCTTCTCCTAGAAGGCCCGGCGCGTACCGTTTCACGATGTTGAGGAGCTTTCGTCGGTTGTTGCTCAGGACCTCTGTGTTCCCACCAGGCATCGGATGCCCAACGATGACCGTGCCTTGGAACTTCTGGATCCAGCCCTCCTCATGGAGTCGGTTGCAGACGCGTCGGACGTAATCTGGCGTCGAGCCGATCTTATTGACGATTTCGTAGGCTCGGCAGGCCTCATTCGTGGCATTTAGTTCCTCGATAGTGCGTTCGGCGACTGTTTTCTTTGTCATTTGATGTCGCGAAGTGGCCACTTCCGAAAACCAAACAAGTAAGACAACGTCCAGTCTAGAACCAGCCGTCGCAAACCTGCGTGGTCTTCGGGGTTCCCCCTGTATGGCCGGGCAGGGGTAGTTGCGTCACCTGTGAGTGCTTTGGTTTGTGGAAGGATCGAGCACGCGCAGGTCACTAATCACCCGTTGAACCCGTATGATACCTATATTCTCTTGTCTAGGAGAACATACTCTAACCACTTAAAAGTACGCACGCGCGTGCGAATGTAAACAAGTTCAACTTGAAGCAGGTGAAACACCCGTAGGCTTACGCTAGAAGGTTGAACGAAGGGTGAGATTTCTTCGACCTTTGGCCCAAAAGTTGATAGTGGAATTTAGGATTTATATATGTGGATCAACCATCCGGAGGACTGATCATGGTTCTTTCTCAGACTCGGGGAACATGGTGGCAGTCTGAGCTGCTGGCACTTGTCTTTGAATCTGCCATCGGGGCTGAACCAGGCGTTGTCGTAGATGTCGATGGCGATCTCAGGTACCGCGAACGGGATACCGATCAGTGGTACGAGATCACCAATGATGGCCTCCAGAACTACCTCACGCAGCGAGGATAGCCCACACTCATGCCCCTCTCGGAAACTCCGCTCAGTCGCCCACAGTTCGCCGATAATCTGTTTGGCGATAGCGGGTCTCCTCCGAACAAGTGAACGGGGCTATTGGACTGAACGACCGTTCCCTACACGTACGAATTGAACGGCGAAGAGAATACATAGCAATACAGTTATTGTCATATAATGGCTGGGATGGATATTGACCTTGCACTTAAGCAGATAATTGGACTTATATTGATTTTGTCAATAGCAATAGGGTTTCTCTCTCATTTCTCTAGTGATTCCCTCGTATCTGGGGTTCTATACGGATTTCTAATGGCTGTTATTATCTTACTCTTTTACTGGTGGTCAGATATACTCGGCAATCCTGAATACGCGGGATGGCCGTTCAATAACAAGTAGTAGATAGCCAGTGCGCCCATTCTATCCCTCTACTGACCGATGGAGGGTGGTTACGACTAGAGGAGCTTTTCGAGACAAAACTTCAGGCTTGTCGCCGCAGTCTTCTGCTCAACCGTTGTGTCGCCCACACCGAAGTACGTCAAGTAGCTCCTGACGGTCACGTCCTCTCCGAGTTGCTGCTGCAGTACCCACTCGTAGGTCGCTAACTGCACCTGATAGCGTGGGGCATCGGTAATCGCTGCGAGTGCAACTTTCACGTCATCGACTGTCCACGACCCATCGGGATGCCGACACACGATATCGCCTTGACCACGAACCTCTATCTTGACGCCGTCTACCGTAATCACTCCTTCAAGCTTGGTCTCGCCGTACACGGCCTCTGCACGGTCCACACGTTCGCGGAGAGCAGACGTCGCAAACTGGGGGATGACGGTCTCGGCCAAGAACGAGTGCACTACCGCCCTGTCGCCGTCACTGAGATGCGCTGCGTACGTGTCGAGGCAATCCTCGAGGATCAACGCGACGGGGCCGCTAACCGTCTCGAGTTCTTTTGTCGTGACGTTTCGTGTCGCTATCCTCCTTACAAGGTCGTGAGTTAGCTGTCCGATCTGGTCTGGCCCGAGGGCATGATACGGGAGATCGATCTCGGGCGACGCCGAATCGGTGTGTAAGGCCTGTCCCATCAGATGGTCCAGTGCGTATCGCTCGGGGTCGTCCGAGAGCGGGTGGACGGTACTTGGCCTCACGAACCGTGGAAGCCACGATTCCGATGTCGATTCGAGCGGCGGAAGCCGTGGCGTTTCGACGGGATCCGAACCGATCGTCGTGGACTCAACCCAACCAACGTCGTTAACGGCGACCGCGAACGAGGCCTCCTCGGCGTCGTGTTCATCGGCGACCGTGTGGGTACCTCCTGGTGCACCATGTCCGACATCAAATGCATCGTGGAGGACACCAGCCCAGTGATCTCGAAGGTTCCAGTATTCTGGGTGCCACGTAGAGGGAAGCGGTACAACGAGGTGACTCTGAGCACGGCTCATAGCGACAAACAAAAGTCGCCACGATTCAGCACGTCGCTCGGCACACGCCCGCTGAAACAGCTCGGGTCCTGCCAGACTGTCGGGACCGTCAGACCCGTCGGTCGATGGTCGCCACCTCTCGAGAGTCCATCGAAGCCCGATATCATCGCCCGAATCTGCAAACGGGTTGTACAATCCGTTGTCGAACCCTGGAACATCAACACGTTCGATAGCACCGTTCCACGGAGGTGCGAGGCCGATCCTGTTGGTGGTCGTAATAAGACGGTCGGTTGTACGCTTGTATAGCCCAATAGAGCGTGCTGGATCTGCGAGGACGATCACCTCTTCCTGATCGCCTTTCATCTGGTGAACGGTTTTGAAGACGATGTCAACATCGTCGTCGACGAGCGGGCGGTCCGGACCATCATCGGGGTTCTCTATGAACGGCGACAACAGCTCCGTGAACTGCTCAAGGCTATATCGATCGTCGCCCTCCCACTCTTCAACCGTGGCCACGAACGCATCGAGGTTGGCCACTCGCTGTGCCCTTGTCGTGGCCATGTCACAGTCGAGCGGGTCAGCTTCCAAGCCAAGGGCATCGATAACGTCACGGGCGACGACAGCTACTGGATCAGCCCGCCGACGGGGGAGATCCGTCGCGAGCGCGTCCAGCCCCTCGAGAACACGTACAGTACCCTCTGGGAGTGGTTCGGTGCCGCCTTCAGTAGTCCTGGTTTCAGGTTCAGTTTCAATTCCACTTCCGGTTTCGTGTTCGAGTTCATCACCACCGTCACTGGCCGCCGAGCCGAGCGCTCTCGCTACATCCTCAATTGCCCAACCGTGGCGCTGAAAGGCCGATGATGCTGCCCTAAGTCCTTCATCGCCGTCTGAAAGCGGAGATGTAGTCACGAGCCGTTTGGTTCGCTCCGGATCGAACGGGTCGATGAGCCACTCCAGTACTGCGACTGCCATCCGGACGGCAGTTGTCTCGAATAGCGGAATCCGTTCGTTCCCGACAGAGAACCCACGTGATTCCAGTGCCTGCTCGTACGCACCCATGTACTTCGTCCGAGGAAAGAGGACTGTGATGGGTGGGGACGCTTTCTCCGCATCCGTCGTCTCCTCGTCGTCTATTTCGTCCGTCGAGTCAGATATCAAGGCGTCTGCGTCCGTATCCTGCTTCGCATTGGTATCATCCGTGGTAACGAATGTACCGTCCTCGACTCCCCCTGCAAGCACCCGCGCTACCGCTTGAGCTTCGTTCCCTTCTCCGGTTACCCAATCTTCGGTACCAGGGTACTCATTTTCTCGTCTCCGAAACTGTGCGACGTGGACGTTCGTCCGCTCGGTGCTAGAGCGTCTCGCCTGCAACGGCGAGAAGGTGATGTCGAGTTCCCCTAGGTTTCCGCGGTCTGGTTCCGGAAGTGTCTCCTCGGCGATGGCGTTGATCGCGGCGACGATGTCTGGCCGGGATCGGTAGTTCTGTCTCGCTTTCTCGTAGACGTGATGGTCCCAGTTGATCCCGAAGTACACGCCATCACGGATCGCCTGCTGGAAGCGTTTTGGGTGGGCGTTCCGCCAAACGTAGATGGACTGTTTCAGGTCCCCGGCCAGAAACAGCTTCATGTCTGATGCGACGAGTTCGGCCAGTGCCGTGTACTGAATCTCGGAGACGTCTTGAGCTTCGTCAACGATCACACTCTCGATCTGGTCCTGAAACCGCTCTCGGACTCGCTCCCGCCGGTCGTCGTCAACGTCGAGATCGTGGTCGTCGTCGGCAGTGAAGTACTCGGCAACCCAGTATGCACAGTCGACGTGCGCAATCACGCCTCGTTGGTGTGTTAGGTCGTCGTACCGCTCACGGTATGCACCTAGTAGTTCGCAGAACTTGTCGATCGCCGCGAGCCACTCGTTGTGCAGTTGCTCGTCGGCATCGGTCAAGGCTGTCATTTCGTCGGTTTCGAGGGAATCGACTTCGGCCGCCGCATCAGGGCCGCACGCCTGCTCGACCGCATCACGGATCGCAGCGGGTGAGCCTGCCTCTTGCTCGGCATAGACATTGTTGACAGTCGCGTAGAGGTTCGTCTGAAACTCCTCGATCGAGAGGTTCCGTTCGCGACAGGCCAACAACGCCTCTTCGAGCATCTCTCGTAGTGAGGAAACGTACTCCGAGACCTCTTGCGCATTGGAGTCAGGATACGCGACCTCGAGTTGATCGACGAGAGGGCCGTACTCGGGGTCATCGCCGAGTTCTTCGTAGCAGTCGATCCGGAGACGGGTTAACAGTGCCTTGTTGCCGACCGTTGGCATCCCATCGAAGCCGACGTCGGTGGCGATGGAGTCGAACACCGAGCGAAGAACACCATCGACCGTCCCGATGGACGCTCCCTGGCGTAATCGGCGTTCGATATTCCGGATCTCATCCGCTGACACTGTTTCGTTCGTCGGTATCTCGTCGCGATGGTACAGCGCCCACAGCCAGTCGACGATATCGGGGACAATATCTGCGGCGTCCTCCTTCGAGAAGGAGGTCGCAAGCAGCCGCCGCTCGGGTGTATGGTCGCCCGCCAGGTAATGTCGGTATAGTTGTGTGGCGGCGGCTTTGCCACTCGCCGTCGATTTTCCTGCACCTGGATGACTGCTCAGCACGAACAACCCGGAATCAACGCTCGGATCGCAGAATTCGTCGACGATGGTACTCTGCTGATCATCTAGTTTCGGAACATCTGGTGTTGGAACGGGGTCTCCCGTTGAATCCTCCGATTGAGAGTTCGTATCCGGATGGTCGGTCGTTTCGGTTGGCGCTGTGCTGTCGGGATCGACAGTGGAATCGGAATCGAATTCGGAGTCGTTTCCGGTCACGTTACTCACTCTCGTATTTGTCAGTCATCTCTCTTGCTTGACCGCTGTACCAATAGCCGCCGGGAGACTACCGGTGCTGATTAGCTGATCTGTGTCGTCGGGAGCGATTGTTCGTGTGGGGAGGACACGCAGGTACGGCGACATCGACTGTTCGACGCCGTCAGTATCGCGCCGATATCGCGTACAAACGAGCGCTTCGCTGGCAGCCGCCACCGTGTCCGCGAAAAAGTCGAGTTCTCGGCTTTCGGTCCAGCCTGATCGCGGTCGGAGCTGCCGCTCCGGTTTCGAAAGGCCGCGAAGTCGCTGCCTGATCGCTGCCGGGACGACGCTGTCGGGCGGCTGTGGCCACTCTCCGTCGACCAGGCCGACCGAGACGACGTACGGCAGTTCGAGTCCCCACACGTCGTTGGCCTCCATTACGTCAATCGCGTGTGCAGTCGGATGCTCGCGCCGTCCGGGGACGACCGTGGCCAACTGATCGAATAGGTCAGCGACCGACCTCCAAGACGGGTCGACGTAGCCAGCTTCGAGCCACTGTTCGTACTTGTCAGCGAGTTCCGGGACCATTCCGTCGTGTGCGTGCAACGAGCGGCCGTCGACGGTGAACTGAGTGCTATCCGGGTGAGCCCCCAGTCGGTCGACCGCTCTCACACTCTGGGCGACATCGAGCTTCGTGTCGTCATCGATTGCCTGTCGCTCCGGGAGTGCTCCGACGGCATAGGCGTCGAGTACCGGAAGCAGGGTTTGTCTGACGTCTGTCGGATTGGGCGTCCTCGCAACGTTGTCCAGCCAGCCGAGGTAGCTATCGAACTTCGATCCGCAACTGACCGTCTCACCAGCGATATCGTCGGCCTCCGTATCACCAGCTGCGGTCGCGAGATCGCCGAGTCGCTCTTGCCACTGCCCGATCCGATAAGACTCCTCAGCGGCGAGTCGGATACCGTCGCGAACGGTCGCGACTGGGACGGGCCATCCATTGGTTTCGACGGATTCGCCAAGCGGTATCGGTTTCTCGACGTCGATTTGTGGATCGACCCAGCCGTACTCGAGGGGCGAAAAGAGCGTCTCCGCAGTGACGGGAGTATCGGTTTCGCGGGCCTGCAGCAGGTCGCAGAGACTTTGCAGGAGCTGGTAGGGGATGGTTCGTTTCAGCCGAAGTGTCGTCCAGAACGTCGGGGTGACGCCATACCGGCGTCCCCCTCGCGTCAGGGGCTCTTCGTAATCGTCGATGTCCCGAACCACCACCGTCACGTCGCTCTCCGAGACTCCTTGATCGAGTAGCGCGGACACCAGTGCCATCGCAAGACGGGCTTCCGCTTCCCGTGTTTGAGCGACCGCCTCGAATGCTGGGACGGATACCCCGGAAACTGCCGCAGCGGGGGAAGGTTCACTCCTGGTCACAGTACGCCCTTCTTCGAGTTCGTCGGTAGACTCACACGCAAGGAGTTGCTCACAGATCTTCGGCCCGGTACCTCGGCGAAGATGCAGGTCGACGTCGACCCTGCCCTCGGTCGCCGTCGCGACCGTTGATATGAACTCCTCAACCGTCGCCGTGAGCATACTTATCCCTCCGACGGTCAGCGTCTCGACCGCGGGATACGCCTCCTCCCAGATCGCCGGCTTGTCGGTGAGTAAGTCCGTGGCGGTTCGCAGTAGTTCTGTATCTGAGACGGCAGAATCGGCTCGTTGTTGGAGTCGCTCTTGCAGCGTGTACAGTGCCGTGGCGAGGTCCCGGGCGTCCGTGCCCACGACGCCGCCGACATCGTCGGCGATCGATTCAAACGCCTCGAGTCGGTCAGGGTAAAATCCAGTCACCATCTCCAGGCTGGTCCGGGCCCGCTCGATCGTCTCGACGTGATCGGTGACTGGCGAGCCGACGACAGTCGAAAGCGCAGCCAGTGGGCTACTGTCGCTGTCGTCCTCGGACAGGATACGGCGAGTGTGCTCGAGCCGATCTATGCGGTCGAGTGACTCTACCGCAGGCTCCGCCTCGGTTGCGACGCGGGCGGTGCCGTTGATTTCACGAGCGACATCAACCAACCGAGCAAATAAAAAATCGCTCTGTGGCATTGCTTCCTCACGAAGACGTCGCTGTATGTTTCGTCGGTGAAGTTGGACAGGAGTCACAACCAACTGGGTGGCCTGCTCTCTGCGGATCGACTCGCGCCAGATTCGCTCTGATTCGCCGATGTAGATATCGAACGGCAGGTTAACCCTCTCAGCATATCCATCGGACTTTTCGGTGAGTGGGTTGGTACTTGTCATCGCTTCGGTGATACCGTTCCCCAACCGGCAATTGACATCAAGTTAGTCATAATATATGACTAGATTTAAAACTCATAATAAGGATAAGGTTTTCGGACAAAACCTGCGATTTGACACTCATTTCGCTTCTGATATTGGTCGTGGTCAGAGGCACCCCCTCTATCAGGAATATCAACGCGACTACAGTCTCCTATCACCAGATTTGATCTGACCTGCAAAAAGCATCTGACGCTCTTTCGTTGTCGAGGGTGCTGCCCTACACAATTAATATGAAGGATTCCGAATAGCTCTCTGTCTCCCTACTTGAGCCAGACAGGGCAGCCGTACGCTTCTTTGTAGCAGTACCGAGGTCAGGCTCTTTACGCTTGTTCGGACTCATCTTCTTGAGGTTGACCTGTTCCCGCTCACACTCAGTCGTGTGGCCGGCTCGTCCATCTGTCGGAAGGAATCAGTTGCCCTCAATCTCCAACTTCTGTGCCGGTTCGGAAACTCGTGAGTTCGTCGATGCGATCCTCGAGATCTTCGATCTCTTCGCGAAGTTCCTCCGCTCCGTCACCCTCGGTTGCGGCGAGTTGGTCTTTCAGTCCCTGGAGGCGCGTCTCTTTCACTTCTTCGTCGACGTCGGCCTTTCGAACGTACTCGCTTTCGTCGACCTCGTAGACATCGGATTCGGACAGTTCTGTGACCTCCAGGGCGTCATCGACCTTGCTGCGATCGACTCCCATCACTCGCTCGCGATTGATGCCTGCGTCTTCGAGCGTCTCGAGAACCTCGTCGTCGTCTTTGAGTGACCGATTTCGACGTGTCGTCCGTTGAACGGAGCCATAGGGGCCGCTGACAGGCCGATCGTGATGAAGCCGTCCCAGCAACACATCGGCGACCGTCTGGCGGAGGTCGTTCGCGTTGCGCTGGACGTCCGACAGTAGCGTATAGAGGTTGACGAGCGTCTCTGTCTCCAGTTCTTCAG
The DNA here is from genome assembly GCF_001861355.1 of Natrialba sp. SSL1. Classification (GTDB taxonomy): domain Archaea; phylum Halobacteriota; class Halobacteria; order Halobacteriales; family Natrialbaceae; genus Natrialba. The sequence goes on along the minus strand of NZ_MASN01000048.1, from coordinate 16,719 downwards.
GGGCTGTTACATCGTAGCGCTCGAGTGCGTCAACGAGGAGGAGCGTATCAGCGTAAACATCCAGATCCGGTTCGGTACGGTCGTTGGACGCTGGGGTCGAGTCAGCATCAACTTGGGAACTGGTAGTCGGCTCGTCGGTTTCGATGATCACGCCGGCGTCTTCGTTGATCTCGAAGCGGGGGTGGAGGCTGAGTACCGCAGGGTATGGATCCCCATCGGGCGGGAGGCGATCGAGATTGAATCGTCCGTCGCTGCCTTTGATCCGCTGGAACAGTGTCTCGAACTGTTCTCGTTGGAGAGGTTGTTTCTCGTTGCTCTCGGCGAATTCGATGATGACACGGTGCTCTTGGATGTCGCCGATCTGGAACCGTTTGTGTGACAACGGTGTGATGACCTCTGAATCGTTGGGGAGGGCTTCGAGTTCCTCGAGAAGCGTGTGCCAGCTGACGGTGAACGGCATATCCAGTGATAACGGAGACCGACCGTAAAACACTGATCCGCGAGACGTAATTGATTCAGAGCCGGATTAGAGTGGCAGATGATTTTGAATGGTTTTCAATAATCCTAAGTATGAATTCAAGACTGAAATTACGAGTCTACTCACGTCTTCATCGGATGATATAGTAGTTACTGGCTCTGCTAACCACGATGAAGGATACGCACCGCTTGGTCCGATGCAAGTAACCGAGTTGGAAGACACACTGGATGACGAAGTGGTTGAAGAGTTCACCGCAGACCTAAGGGTTGATGGTGACTCGGAAGAGTCTGTCACGCTTGTCGAGGACGGTGAAGAAGTGTACGACGAAATCGACCACGAACTTGTGGACGAGGACAGTAACGTGCAGTTCTCCGACCCAGCTGATCCAACCATCGTAAGCGACGAGGACGAAGTCTCCATGGTCTACAATGTAGAGATCGACGAATCAGAGATTGACGACCGGACTGAGGACTACACCCTTGGAACTGCAAACGTTGTACAGCACGCTGTAGGAGACCAATTGTTCGACGTAACACTCAACATCCCAGCAGAAGCAGAATAAAAACCGTTCCTATTTTCTTTTTCTTCTTTCTTTACGAATTTTTAATCGTTTCCGAATCCGTCGAGCTGTGATTCTACACGCTCGAATTCGTCTTTTGCCCTGTCAAAAGCAAGGCTTCCTCTCTGCTCTGGAGCTTTGTATTTGAAATACTTCTCTCGCACTGCATCTTTGATATCTTTGGGTTCGTCAGAATCCCAGACCAGCCTGTAATCACGTTCAGTATCAAATTCTTCTCCCTCTTCCTGTAGTATATCTGCGTCACACGCTAACTGAAGTATCTCCCGTATTTTCGTATCCAGTACTTCATCCAGTTCGTCTCGGTTTTCGCCTAACTGGATCTTATCCCTATATACGCTGATAAAGTTGGATTTGTTGAACTCATCAGGATGGTCGTTGCTGCCAATCTGGTTGAGGAGGATCTGTAGGAAGACATCTCCAAGTGGGAAGATAGGATGGGAGGTGAGTGAAAACCTGATATCATCATTGTCTACTAAGGTGTAATCCAACCCGTCAACAGCTACTTCGTGAAGATCAGGGTGCTCTATATTCCCGTCATGATGCTTAACAATCTGATCCTCGTCATCTTGATCCTCTGATCCAGGTAGTTCGCTTTCCATCAATTTCCACACAGCATAGTTGTCCGGCGTTGTCCCCAGCTTCAAAACGTCCATATCCACGTCCATCAAATCCCGGTCACGTGTTATAGTAAGGTATTGGACGGTTTTCAGATCAAGACCTTCACAATCCAGATGGTTTTTCAAAGCCGTACGGTTCCCCTCTGATTGGAGGACGGACTCAACCTTGTTGATATTGGAACGCCACTTGTCATAGTTTTCTCCTCCTATCTCACAGCACACAAAACAGAGATGTACGCTTCGAACCTGCTTCTTCGCTAAAAGTATCTCCGCACTCTCTTGTCCAAACTCATAAAGAGGATTAATAATCGTGGTCTCGAAACCGCTGTCGCTTCCTTCAGCACTTCCGTTCGGAGAAAAGGCGTCGACAATCGCTCTGAAAAGCCTGTGTTCCGGTTCTCCGTTACGTTCAAAACGTGTTTTGACACTTGCCTTCGCCCGATCCTCATCGATCTCGCTGTATTTCTCGTCGAACAGGTCTTCAAAATCGCTTTTGTCCCCACGACCCAGAGTGTTGATCCAGTCCTCGTCGTCAAAATAGTACGGGTCCTTCATGCGACTTTACGTGCTCGGCAGTCAGAATCGAAGTGGTCACTGATGAAGTTGAAGATCCGGACCGACTGATCTACGTCCGTAAGTTCTCTGGGGAAAACACGTATGGAGTCGTCTTTGGTTTTGAGAATTGTGCGCTCGTATCGGTTCTCATCGATCAACTCTGCTTCGAAGCTCGGGACTTCCGGATATGCATTAAATTCAGAGACCCCAAACTCCCAGAAGTCGTCGTCCATGTGTTCTTTGAAGTTTTCTAATGCCGAGCTTTTGATCCCGTCTTCTACTTCAATCGCCCATGGTGAGCTTACGTGTACTTCTTTGTCGTCGAAGAAGGAACTGGTGACTTCCCCGTAACCACCTGTATTGGAGCAGTCTACAATGTTTTCTGCTCTGTTGATTTGTTGCTGTAGGTAGTTCCAGAGTTCCATGATGCTTCCGGACTTGTGGACGAATACGCCTTCTTGTTTCACCCGGAATTTGAAACGGTTCGGGTGTTCGAAGGTCATTATCCGGGGTAGAATCCCGTAATTGAACCTCATTTCACGGTATGTTTCAAGCCCGTCATCCGCTCGATACCATAGAGATCTATCCGTATCCGGGCGGCGTCGAGCATCAATGTTCGAGTCAGGGGTTCTTTTGGCGCTAAAGAATGGGATCACCAGGTCATCGTATTTCGAAACAATGTCTTTCCGTATCTCGTCTATCTGACGTTGTGAAAGGAGCAGGCGTCCAACATCGTGCTTGTTCTGCAGGAACTTTCCTATTGTCGGCGGGATCTGATCTGTCCTGTTGGCTTTGGTGAAGATAATCGGGAATTTTTCATCCATGTAGACATAGTGGTAGACCCGTTCATCCTCGACAGTGGTTGTAAGAAGGTATAGGTCACCGGTTGAATCGATTTTATCAAAGACAGCTGTGATAGAGTCTGCAAAGTCTTTTTTCGATGGTAGGTTGTTGACCGCACCGATTATGTTGAACTCTCCCGGTTTCGTGCCAATGTTGTAATCCTCTTCAAGATATTGAATAAAGCTGTCTACAGATGCGAACTCGGTTTCCATTGCGTCCAAGAAGTCGGATTCTGTGGTCATGGCCATCCCTCATTGACCTTCCTAAGCAAAGAAAAGCTGCAAGCGGGTGAGATCAGGTTCATACGTTGAATCACTGTCTAATAGCGGAAAGTTCTTATGCTACTCAATTTCGGTGAACTCTGATGATTCAATAATATCTGTTCTCATCTCGGAAATCTCGTTGATTGAGTCATGGAGGTCTTCTTGATCAGCATGAGATGTTTTCCCGTCTTCGCGGATATCGTTGATTATGGACTTGTACCGGAGCACCTTGGAGTAGAATCTGACCACGGGTTCCAGTTCGTTTTTTCCCAGTATGCCTTTGAGCAAGCCGATTTTCCCAGCGTTTGACTCGTAAACAACGGTGGGTATGGTTCCAGCAGCTGGGACATCGTCCGGTTGTATTTGACGTCCCGGAGGAGGGTCTATCCGATCCATCTGATCAGCGCATTCTTCCAGTCCTTCCATCTGCTTTACCTCGGTGAGTAAAGCGCGTCTCAGCTTCTTTCGCTCCCAGGATTGCCGTGCAGCATACACGATCATTGCAGAAGCAAATGAAACTACGACACCAACGACAGCAGTATCAGGAATAGCTTCGATAAAACCGGTTACTGCTTCTAAGAACCCTGAGATAGCCATGACACCGTTGAGTGGCATTGACAGGTTATTCTGGTGGAGGGTTCATGAAATGTTCGGCGGTCAACATCCATGACCAAGGGGGAGGAAAGAGGTTAGCAGCTGGGTTGCTCGAGTAGATTATCGTCTTCTGTGTCGTTGGGTTCTGCTCGAACGTATTTCGTACCTACCCGTTCTACTGCTTCAAGATATGTTCTGCTGCCGTCATGCTTTATGTAGAACTCGTCGCCTTCGTCTTCGATCCGGTCATGGATACGTGCTGGAGTGTACGTGTTGGTACCTCCGTCCGTGTTTGGAATACCGATTGTGGTGATACAACGGCAGTCGCTGTAACTGGACGAGTCATCTACGTTAACGCACTCAACCGGGTAAGTCCCCATACCTTCACCAATTATAGTCAGTTGTGAAATCACTTTCGGACAACAAAAAACAATTCTACTTCGAAATTTCGAACCGGTACACGTTGTATTCGTTGCCGCCGTGTTTCTTATGTTCCCAGTCATCTAGTTCCGCTTCTTCAACGTGTTGCCTCCAATGAGTATGCAAATTCCTCACCGTCTCTTCACCCATGTAAATACCGTCCTTCTCAGCCACTTCCTCGATCTTTGACGCCAGATTAATTGTTTCACCGAACAAGCTGAGTTCCTCCTTCACACCCGGCGCTCCTATTGGCACAATATCTGCTTCTCCAGAGTCCATACCAATCCGGAAATGAATCGACGGTAACCCGTGTGACTCGAAAACCGGGTTTATCCCATTCTGTATCAGCATTTTCATTGAAGACGCACAATCTAACGAGTTATCGTGCATACCAACGAAATTAGGATCTGGGAAGTAGGCTACCACTCTGTCACCTTGGAAATCCAGGACATGACCACGGAACTTCTCCACTATTAGCGACATCTCTCGGAAGAACACTTGGATGAAATCTCTCCAGTCCTCTCTTGTCAACTTTTCACGTAAACGAGTAGACCCCACGATATCGATACAGAGGATAACGAACCGGGAATCGTTTTCTTCCTCTAACTCCTCTAAAAAGTCTTGAGAAACGTCTTCCCACTCAAAATCTCCGTTCTCATCCGAGTCACCATCCTGTAGGAACCGCTCAATCTCTTCTCGTCTTTGCTCTATATACTCTGCTGTATCCTCAATTTCTGGAGGCGATGCTAAGAACGGTTCACCATTCATCTGCTCAAGAAGATCTTCCACCATCGAATCAGAATAGTACACTTCATCCAACCGGTCGAAGTAACCTTCGAAATCATCCCTCTCCACCCGCTTATACCGTTCAGGGTCAGGAACGAACTCCACCTCAAACACAACATAATCACCTTCTTTTCTACGTCCAACTGGCTTCATAACAAAATCCATCCGGCGGTGAACCTCTAGTGGTTCTTCCTCATCTCGGCCCATATCCTTTCTAACAGGGTAAAAGGTCTAAAATACCTGGTTTGAGAACACCTCTTTCAGAGAAAGAGAGAGGATTGCTTGTATGTTACCAGACTCAGACGAGATTGAAGAACGGGTACAGGACCGGGTTGAAACAGTAGAGGAACGACTGGATCACATCCCCTCCGGTTACAAGATGCCGGATCTGGAGGATATGACGATCAGTAGCGCTAAGAAGTTCGATCTTGGTATCGTATTCATCGATATCAACGATTTCACAGCCTATTCCAGCCGGAACGATGAGTGGGATGTCTTGTTCATGTTGAACGTGTTCCTCCCGGAGATTATGGAAGCGGTCAGAAACCATGACGGGTATTTCGAGAAAAATACTGGTGACGGGATTCTTGCGTACTTTGGAGCAGGAGATTCGGACGAGGATGCTGTAGAAACTGTTTTTGACTACGTTGCTACTGTAAAGTATATTCTTGCGAACCATGTGAACCCGGTGCTTGAGGAGAAAGGTGTTGAGACAATCTCAATCAGCGCCGGAGCAACGTACGGAACAACCCACATCTCTCGTGTAGGAGTTCACAGTCTGAACCGGTTGAGCGCAGTAAGCGCTTCTGCGAATATCGCGTCAAAGCTTGAGTCTGCTTCCGGGAAGAATGAGTACTACTTCGGGGAAGGGTTAGTGAAGCACGCAGAAGACAGTGGCTGGACCGAGTACGTTAATGATCTGGGACAGTTCGAGGACTATGTTTGGACAAGTTCAGACGACCCGTATCATCACTACAACTTTAAAGGGGTCTGGACGGGAACCGAGACATCAAACCTGACATGACTGACTTCAATAACGTGGAACTGGCTAAAGTGATCCACGAACATCTGAACACGTATATTTCTTCAGCAGATCAGAAGGCTTCCATCCTGTTAACTGCTCAGCTGGCGTTTCTGGGTTTGATCGCAAACGTGTTCATGGACTTATGGGAGTTGGATGGGACCGTTCTGCAAGTTCTTCTCGTTGCTACTGTTGGAGCAAACCTTGCAGCAATGGTGTTCTCTGGTTTGGTAGTGCTACCACGAACACCGTCAGAGAAGGAGATCTATCTGTACTGGGGGAATATCGTTGACAAAGAGGTTGATGAGTTCACGGAGGATGTGAAGGATTTCGACGAGACTGGTTCTTTTGACCAATTGGTGAAGGAGGACTACTATTTGGCGAAGGTTGCTGATAAGAAATACCAGAACCTGTTCATCACTATTTCCTTGACTGGTTTCACAGTCGTTCTGGCTTGTCTAACAGGCGGTGCAGCACTGATGCTGTAATCCTTGATCCAGGTGATTTCGACGTAGGCAGAAGGGGGTTTTCTTTAAAAATCTCTTCTGTGGTTTAGTATATTATGCGAACCGTTTCTATAAAATCTGTTATGTCCTGGTGTTCCGGTTTTGTGGAGAAAGGAGAGGGTGGTCGTTGTGCTCCAATCCAGTGATGATGTGAAAATCCGTAATTCTGAGTTTGCGAGTCTACTCACGTCTTCAGCGGGAGATAGAACCAGATTTCGACAGAAACAGACTGTAACACTCAGAGAATAGATCAAGCAACCCGAAAACACACTGGTATCACCTGAACTATGGTGTAGACCTAGCTATGTTCTTTCTGCAAGCACTGAATGGAGACTCAGAGCACTGACTCTCACTCAGTTTCGGTTCTGTGTTCGAACAGAAGGGTACATGAAACCGTCAGCTATCCTCTTCGATAAAGATCGGATGAAACGTATCTGAAAGGGTCAGTAGTTCATCCACGATTGCATCAACATAGGAATCAAAGGCACTGTCTCTGGTTACGTCTTCATGACCCACTTTCTTCGGTCCAATATTCACTTTTCGGTCGAAACGCCATCCGTAATCGGGAACCAGTTCCGTATGCTCTGAAGCTATCGATTTCAGTGATTCACGCTCAGCGTCTGTGAGCTCGTCTAGGCTTTTGATCTGTAAGCGGACAGTCGTCCGGCCCATATCACCGATCTCGTCGACAAAGACATCGTACCGGATAGCATCGTGATGCTCTGGATGCGTTGATTTGAACGAAGTACGTTTGTTGTATCCCGCGCACTCAGGATCTCGTTCGAGGCAAAGTGAGTGCCTCGGGGCTTGGCCCCGGTGCGGTTCACCGGAACTGCTGCACAGGTGTTGTCTGACCGAAGAAAACCGAAGGAAACGATGCACCGAGATCACGTGTCGGAGTTGTAGATATCGGGGCTGTCATCGCCTTCGACGTCGATGACTGCGAGAGCGCCCTTGTGGACCACTCGCGAGAGCGCGTGGTCAACGATCTTCACGGGACCGGGAACCTTCATCTCTAGTTCACCCATGGTGACCGTACCGGGAGCGACAGGCGTCGTTTCGACGTTCTGTGCTGGCTCGCTCAGGAGGTCACCATCACGGTAGAGTCGGCTGAAGACGTTCCCGATCGGGTGCACGGCGCTGTGGAGGTTCGGACCACCATTGGCAAAGTACAGGCGAACCGTCTCGCCGACTTCGGCGTGCATTGGCCCTTGCGTCCCATCCTCGGTGATCCCGTACGCTTCTCCGTTGAAGACGACGTACGTTGGGTCTTCCGCGGCCCCAGCGTCGTAGTCGTATGAGTGATGACCTTCTTCACCGGTGTCGCCGTCGGTGTAGAGTTCGTGCTGTCCGAGATAGAGCTCTCGGTCGACCTCGGGAAGGCCGTCCTTGGGCTCGACAAGGATGGCTCCGAACATCCCCGCACTAATGTGGTAGTCCATGTCGGGGACGGCACAGTGGTAGATGTGGGCACCCGCAAAGTCCATCTTTGCCGAGAGCATCGCTTCCTCGTCGCCGGGAGCGAGCGTCGTGTGTTCGGCTCCGCCACCGGGTCCGTACACCGCGTGGAAGTCGATGTTGTGCGCGTGCATGTTCGACTCCCCGGGTACCCGGAACGTGAGGTTGATCGTGTCTCCCTCGCGAACGCGAATCATCGGACCGGGAACCTGCCCTTCGAACGTCATGAAATGGAAGGTGACTCCCGGTTCGATTTCGGCGACGTGTTCCGTACACTCGATGGTGATGTCGTGTTCGCGTGGCTCGTCCCAGTCGACCGGTGGTGGAATGTCCGTTGGGTCGGCTGCGACGGAGTCCATGTCGACCGGTTCGGCGGCGGGAAGCCCCTCGTTGTCGTCAGCAGGCGACTCGTTGTCCTCGTCAGTGGGGTTTTCGTTGGCTATGCAGCCTGCAACTGCAGTGACGCCCGTTGCGCCCAGTACCTGCAGCATGCGTCGTCGGTGAAGGTTGGTTGGTCGAGTCATCATCGTTCACAGTTAGTATAAGGAGTACAAGGAATATATATGTGGTAAACCACTCCCGACTATCAGGAATGTGTTTTAATCTACCCACGATACCGCGGGGGGTTTTTATACCAACTGACAAAGATACGCATCAAGGGCCGCTGGAATATGGATTACTACAATATATTCGCCCGTCAACCGGTTCTGAATGCGTAACCGCAGTATCGAATTGGAAGTACCCCTCCTCCTACGGGAACGCTCACGACCTACCGTGGGACTGTCGGAAAATATCAAACGACCTCCTCAAAAATCAGGCTATGGGATGGATTACCCCAAAAGATATCGAAGCCATGGGTTCGAACGAACGATATCCGTTTGTTCGAGGATGCCATCAATTCCGAAAATGCGCCCGGCACCCCATGCTGCCAACCCGAATAAGAGCAGCATATAGACAAACGAGCTATCGATGAAGTATCCATTGTCCACGGGGAATCCAGCTGCGAGGCCACCTTGCCAGGCTGCAGTCCAAAAGAACAGCATTTGGACAGAACCCATTAGCGCGGCGAATCTGAAGAAAATTCCCGCAAGCAGTGCAAGTCCGATCAGTATCTGTCCAAACACGACGAGCGGGTCAACGACTGCGGCAAACTCACTGAACCACAGAAAAAGCCCGCTGAGTGGGTTTGCTTCCGGAACAGCATTGTTTAGATACCCTGCAGATGACCAGGCTACCGGATCACCGAATCCACCTTCAGCCAATTTCTCAATACCTGCCTGGAGGAAGACCCAGGCCATAACAAGTCGCAATCCGACGATCGAGTACGCAACCCACGTGTCCGAATAGTTGAATGAAACGCTTCGACCAGCAAAGGACGACTCGAGTGTCCGTTCTGATGGTTGTCGTTGTGCAGCCATATTATGATCTCCTTTCAAGAACTATGACTAAATGTAGTTAAACCTTCTTGAGACTCTACTCAGTAGTGCCACCTATTCGGATCGACGATCGCGAACCAGCGATCGATTCCAGCCACAGTCAGTAGACACACAAAAAACCGCTCACGTCAAATCTGTTGCATAGTACATGTCTGCGTTCCCACTAGCATGTAATTCGAGATATAATCTATAGGGGGTCCCGCCCAAGTAATACGTATGGCAAACACTCCAACAGCAGACGACCGTGTTCGTGAAGAGGCCAAACCGGTCACAGACCAGATTCACGAGCAGTCGTGGTCGGCTAACCTCGAACACCCCGAACACGCCGACGACCGTGAGTTAGTCGTCGATCAGGCGATCAATGCCATCGAGCATACAGCGTCCGGCTACCACGTGAATTTGGTCACCCACGAGGCACACGGTCATCCCTCCGAGTACCTCTACGACGAACTTGCGGAGGCTTTCGATACAGCCGAACTCGAGTGGGAGCACGTCGACCAGTGTGGGTGCGGCGGCCACGTCGTGCGTGTCCATGTCCACTAGCGGCGCATCGAACGGGGACGAATTTCAGTTATTGCCTCACTGTTCTGTCGGAGAGAGCGTCTCCCAGTCTTGGACTTCGCCGCCATGCTTGTCAGCGAACGCCGTCGCATCGTCCCGAAGTCACGCGGTGGGGTTCACCGCCTCGAGAACCTCGTCACGGTGTGTAAACCATGTCACGACGCCGTTCACTCGAGGAATGCGGTGGCTCCGACGGCGATTACGGACGCTGAAGCCGAACCCTCGACGCTCGCTGAAGTGCTTGCCGGGATCAAGTCTGCGAAAACGGCCTTCCGCCGATGGAAGCGGATGTACCGGAAGGTCTCGCGATTTGGCCCATGAATAACGATGTCTCTCTCTTCGACCTTGGTAGAGAACTCAGAGAACCCGACTTCCCGTCATAGCTCTACCTTGTGACCAGAAACACTTAAGGGAGAATTGGGTCCCAGAGCTTGGTCAAATACGACGTGTTTTTGAAATAGAACCTCTGAATCAGAGATAGGGTTTCACCCTAGTGTCAGAGGCACGCCAATTGGTGTATTCCCTAGTCCCTGTCACCCTGTTTTGCAGTTCGAAGGAGGCGTCATAGACCGCTTTTCATGGATTTAATTTCGACCGATTCAGGAACATAGCACGGACAGTACAGGGAGAACGGTTACACAAGTAGCTCCAGATACCCATGTTATCTGCCAAAAGCCCCCTGATGAATAGAGAGATTCAATACAGCAGTGGGCCACTGTTGATTTCACATCGTTATTCATGAACTAACTGCGCTATAGCTGTGTGAACTGACCGGTCGAGATGCTACCAGATGAGAATGATATTCACACTGGTATGCAAGATGGAAGGCGCGTATTGAGTAAGGTTCTACGACCAGTTCCTGCCTCTTGTGAGGTCGTGGATAGAACAGGATCATGAACGGGCAACACGGGGGCCCCTTGTTTGGAGTGAGTTCCTCAAAGGTCCTAAGATGGGTGTTCTCCAACCACTGTTCCCGATCAGTAGTAAACACACGAATTAGCCGTAGCCAACTGCCCCGCCCACGGTGGAGCGGGGGATCCGCCTCGCCACCTATAAAGGCGGCTAAAAGACTAACCTCACGTAAACTCTCTATCTAGCTTTAGCAGTGTCTATATGCATTATACTGTCTTTCCCCCTCATGTCTATCTTGCCCTTTCCATTAATTATATAATAGTTTTCTAGACTAGTAGTAGAAGGAGGCTCGACACGAAACTTGGTTTTCTAACAACCTTTTCGGTTGTGGTTCTACAGTTCCTCCTCAATGTCCTCCAGGTGTTCGGCTGGAAATTTCCACGTAATACGGCGGTGTTGTGCCCAATGGCACTCACTCCAAACTGGGGGTGGGGGAGCCCCATCGACATATTCAGTCTCGTCTGATCGGACTATCTTGCTACCATCTCTTGTTAACTAGTTCCTAATCTGGGAAGGTATTCTATTTATATTGAATCCCTGAAAGGCTCACTCCAAACGAGGGGTGGGGGCAACCGGCTCGCTTTCGACGGGTTTTGCTTAATCAAGGACGCAGGCCACAAGCAACGTCAACCGAAAACCCATCAGAAAAGTTATCTTCTCACTCCAAACCGGGGGTGGGGCATCATCAGGTTCTACTCACTCCAAACCGGGGGTGTGATGATGGATGAATAATCCAGTGATATTACAGCTATCAGCCGATTCTACATGCGAACTCACTCAAAACTGGGCCTCGGTAGTTTTATTGGACTCACCTCACACTCCAGCATATGGACAACACAGATCAAGAAGGGTTCTCCGTGGACCAGGTCATCGGGAACTCCCCACGGATCTTCAGAAACAAGTCTCTCGTTTCAGTTGGAACTGTCCCCGACGAAGACCGGATCGTCGGGCGGCAAGAAGAAATCACCAACGTCGTACTCAGCCTCGAGGACGTGATCTACAATGACGTCCCGGACAACCTACAAATCTACGGTAAGACTGGGACTGGGAAGAGTCTCGTCTCCCGTCACGTCTCCTCCAAGATCGCTGAACGTGCCGTAGAGAACAACGTCCATGCGACAAGTGTCTACGTCGACTGCAACAGCAACAACACCATCACTCGGGCCTCACGCGCGCTGTATTTCTCTATTTTTGACGAACTCGACGAGAAGTATGGCATTGCAGACCAGTCCAGTACTACCCAACCGCCGAAGCGTGGGGTTGGGTGGAAAACGTACACTGAGGAGTTGTGGGGAATCGTCGACGAACATTACGATGGCCTCATCATCATCCTTGATGAGATCGACCTGCTTGAAGACTTCAACAAGCTGCTCCACGCACTCTCCCGTGCTCGTGAGAACGACGAGATAGATACTTACATCTCCATCGTCCTCATTTCAAACAAAACTACCCAGTTCAAGAGCGACGTCAACCAACGTGTCAATAGTTCTATGGGCGGGTCTGAATTCGTGTTCTCTGCCTACGATGCTGGTCAGCTTGAGGATATCCTCGAGAACCGTCGCGATGCCTTCGAGAAGGGCGTCCTTGGACCGAACGCGATTCCGACAGCTGCAGAACTCGCTGCTGACGAACACGGTGACGCTCGGAAAGCGATTGAACTCCTGAACAAGGCCGGGATGATGGCTCGCCGGAATATGGACAAGACAGTAACTGAAACCCACGTGAAGGAGGCCCGTGACTTGGTCGAAGCCGACCTTCTCTCAAAAAGCATCAGCACGCTCCCCGATCAGGCGAAGCTCGTCCTCTACACACTCGCCAAGAAGCTTGACGGGAGGACATCGAGTGTCTCTACATCCCAAGTATATGAGCGGTACCAGACAGTCGCGAAGGACGTTGAATCGAACATCCTCGGCTATCAGCGGGTCTCTGACCTGCTTGATGAACTCGAATTTCTCGGTGTGACTATCAGCGAGCGGAAGGGACGCGGCGACCGGCAGGGAATCAAGAAGGACCACGAACTGAACCACAAACCGACAATCGTCCTTGCAGCGACTCTTGCTGAAGACCGCCGCCTCCAGAAACTCGAAAGCGTTTCCTCCCCCGAAGATATCCTACAGTGACATCCTCCGCGCCCTGAAGGGCGCGGCTTCCCGTCCCACTGCCCTTGACAAGTGCCAGTCGAGGTTGTTGGAGGGATAGCTACTGTTGAGAACGATCACAAGAACCTTCTCGCCGTAATCTCTCGTCGCTCGAGGCTCCAATTCGGACGCCGCCTAGTGATTCACCAGAGCCAAAAATTCGAGTCTGTGTTTATCACCGCGTAATTGTAACCTGAGTGGAGATCCTACTCTGTATCCTCAGTCGACTCTAGTTCGCTCGCGTCGAGTTCTTCATTGAGGTACGCTTCTCCTTCTTCAGTGATTCCGTAGAGGCCACGAGAGATCCGATCGAGCAATCCATATTCGGCAAGCACAGGGCATCTATTTCGGGCATGACCAGCACTAGGACCATCGAGATCTTCGATTGCTGTCGGAGTTAAATTTCCATACTCGCGAACGAGTTCAAGAATTTTATCGTCCGATGGAACCATCCACTCAGCTTCCTGGCGCATCTCATTCAAGGTATCGGGAGCCATGTACATACGAATACTGATTATGAGTCTCTTATGACTAACTGTCCTCAGGTAGTTGTCTAAAGCTGTCCAACACTGATTACTCGTCAGTAAATTATATTAGTATCCAGCGTCAAGTGGCTATTGACCTGACCCTTCTGGATAACAAACGTTCAGCGTGCTGGAGACACGCTGGGTCGGGTCACCCTTAGCACGAGATTTCCGACCATGCGAAACGAACGCTCGAGGGGCAATGAATATTGCCCCGCAGACGATGGTACAGCTGGCCGATCAACTGGCCATGGAAACACTACGCAGAAAACGCCCCCGCGTCAGACCGCGGGTGCATGGACGAGAGACCGTACACCCCAGGTTCGCCCATCCGTACAGTTCCCCGCAGAAACACCTAAACGCAGCGCCACACGCGACGAGGAAGAGATTATCGTCGCTGGTGATGACGCAGTTCTCTTCGAGCCCAGAGGTGACGGGGAATGAGCCTCGACGAGACAGAAAACACACCGTCCGAACACGACACCACCCCGTCGAAATACGTCGTCCCAACGGGCAACGGCTACCGTGGTATCTACACCGTCAGTGACGACCGAACGGTCATGATTTCGACGGCTGCTGTTAGCGCACAGGACTGGGAGAATTCCACTGTCCACGCCATCAGCCACGAGGACGGCGTCGCGATCGTCCCGCCGTCCGAGACCACCGATCCACTCGTCGAGTACACACTGTGTACACGATACGATGGCGCTCGAATCGCGGCTGGGCCCGATGTTACCGGCGAACTCGAGGTCGACCCTGACGACGACATCCGGGTCTACGATCTCACAACCACCGATGGCCGAGACGGCCTCCTGCTGGTCGACGCCGACGACGACCCACGCATCGCGACCGACGGTGGCCACGATACCGACCACGCCCTCAAACTCGTCCTCGAGTATACGACAATCAACGGCCGCCGGCAACGGATCACGATCGTCCCGGATACTGGCGGTGAAGCCTGGCGCATCACCCACGAAATCCGCAACAGCGAATGGCGAGAAACTGGCCGAGAACCGATTTCGGAACTGACGATTGATCTCAGCAACGCCAACGAACGCCGCCACACAGTGGCTGAACTACTGAGCGAACGGGGTGCGAATCGATGACTAACCATCGGGGGCCCTCACCAATTCGAGCACCGCCCGGACCAAGCATCGAAGAAGACGATGGAAAGGGCGAACTCGAGAACGAAGGGCTGTTGAGAGCAATCTGCTCCAAACCAGGTGTTGATCATCTGGTTCCCGACGAGGATGAAAGTGATGGGGAATTCTACGACAACCTCTTTTCGGACGTCGATGCCGACCCACCGATACCACTGGAGGAACAGGATGACGACTAAACCACCAAC
Organism: Natrialba sp. SSL1; assembly: GCF_001861355.1. Taxonomy (GTDB): domain Archaea; phylum Halobacteriota; class Halobacteria; order Halobacteriales; family Natrialbaceae; genus Natrialba. The sequence goes on along the minus strand of NZ_MASN01000048.1, from coordinate 1,679 downwards.
TCACGAGTCCCGACACTCTCACCTCCAGAGGGGCGAAGCGCTACCACAGTCAACGGCCACCGTCGTCGAACCCACGGTACCAGGCGACTTCGAACGACACACCTACGCCACGGAGGTGAGCCGATGAGCGACGACCTCGACGACTATATTGCGACTCTCGAGGAGATCGACACCAAGATCCACCACCTGCTCAGGGACCTCGAAGACGGTAATGACCTCGATGTTAGCCTCCAGGTGAACGCGATCCAGACACTCCGGAACGCCCGCTCACAGATCGATCCCATCCTTCTTGCCTTTCGCCAACAGCAAGACTCCCGAACTACGGCCGACTCGGATGCAATCACCCTCCAGTGGACGCCCACTGGCGCTCCGCCGCGACGGCTTATTATCGAACCTGCGACTGGAGACGAGGGATGGTCCCACCGGATACTCGAGTGGGATGGGGCAGGCTGGCGACCACGCAACCGGAGCGATATCGAAGACGTCGCAGTACGCGCCCCGACTGAATCAGACCACCCATCTCCGACCGATCCACCGCGACTCGAGACACTCCGGGCAAAACTTCACGAGAAGTCAAGTCATCCAGATCCACTGGCACTCGTCTTCGAGGCGACGACTACGACGGAAGTGGCCGTCGTTGTAGCCGTTGATGGCGAACTCCGATACCGACAACACGGTGATTCTCAGTGGTGCCAGATCACCGAGGACGAACTCACTCGGCAGCTCAAGCAACAGGGCCAACCCACGCTCCAGCCACTCTCAGAGACCCAATTCAACCGAGAGCACTTCATGGACAGCCTTCACAACGGCTCTGAATCAACCACGGGGCCATAATGACCTGTCACCTACCGCGTACGGTTCTGGCCACGAACACCGCGCTCAGTTCGATGAGTGCTCTCGTCCAGAAACCCACACACGGAGGGACCGATGCCTGAAGAACTGAGCATCCAGTGGGAGCCACGCGATGGCCCACCCCGGAAACTCACCTTCGAGCCAACCGAAGAGGGCTGGCATCGGCGAACCGAGATCTGGGACGGACAGGAGTGGCACGAACAAGACGTCGATGTCGTCACCGAACCCTCCGTCTATGCCCCCGACCGCGCCACGAAGACAGAACAGACACCGCCAACGCTCCCATCACTCCTGGATGGACCGCACCTGACATGGGGTGACGATGACCCTGAGGTTCTTGTCTTCGACAGACTGGGTAGTCCGATCGCGATTGGCACACCTGCTGGCATCCTGCGGTACTACAGCCACCAACTCCCAACAGCCCAGCCGATCACCAAACAAGAGATTCGAACGCTGATTCGGACGTTCGGGTTGCCGACGGTCACACCACTCGCTCAGACGCCGTATACACGCGAGGATTTCTCGAGGGGTGATTTCGATGTCTGCTGATCACTTCACGCCAGCCCATCACGACTATGGTCGGAAAAAACTCCTCGTGATTCCCCCAGAGACGATGGTTACTCTGGGCTGGACACACGAGACCGAGACAGACACGAGCTACGCCAGGGGACGAGTGTGTGCATACGACCACCGCGTTCGGACCCGCACTGTCGACACTGACGATGATACGTTGGTCCTGACAGCGCCACCTTCGGAGTCAGTATTCGTCTCAAAAGTCACGACAACGGGACTGGTTTCGCTCGGGGAATTAGAGACGATTTCGGTTA
>NZ_MASN01000047.1 GCF_001861355.1 Natrialba sp. SSL1 | reverse complement strand
CATTGGTCTTTAGCTAAGCCTCAGCAGTCGGTTGGATGGTGGTAGCGAGCTGTTCTCGAAGGATCGGTCGTTGCTTGTGGATCTTCTGAGCGTCTTCGATCAGTCGCTCTAGCAGTGGCGGCGGCGAGTAGGCGAGATAGTCCCTCAGTTCGCGGAGGATGAGCTGGGCGTGCGACCGGAAGGTCGCCGCCCAGCGTTCCGGCGGGAACACGATCCCATCATCAGCGTGCTCTCTGACCAGACCAAGCAAATCACGACTCACGATCAAGGATAACAGCGCTGCGTACAGCAGAATCTCTACGATGTGCTTCTTCGTCGTGTCGAACTCGTCCAGTTCGTACTGTGTCTTGAGTTCTCGGAACAGCAACTCTACCTCCCATCGACATCGGTAGATCATCGCTAGATCGGCCGGGAGAAACTCCTCCCGAGAGAGGTTCGTGATGTACAGATGGTAGTCGTCGGCGTCCTCGTTGCGGACGCCGACGACACGGAACCGTTTCGTATCTCGTGACTGCGTACCCGCGTACTCTCTCCGGTCGAACTCAACCTCGACTTCGACGTCGATGTACTTGCGGGAGAGGTCGTCCACGACGTCGAAGATTTTCTCACCTTCCAAGGGAATGGCGCGGCCGCGCCATTCCCGTAATTCCTCCGTCACAACCGGGTTTGCGCTCTTTTTCAGTCGACTCACGAAGTAGCCGTCGTTCTCGTCGATCAGCGCGAACCGCCGATACTTGAAGTAGGCGAGATCGAAAATCGCTAGCCGTCCTTCTAGCCACGATCCTGTGTTGAACAACGTGCTGTCGTGCGTTTTCTCGTCCGTGATGCTGAAGTGTTCGACCGTCTGGTCGGTGACGTTGTGGAGCAGGTGGAGCTTCGCTCCAGCCTGCTCCTCGTGACGTGCTTTGTACTCTTCGGAGAGCAGCTCGTGCAACCGCAGGACGGTTCCATCAGCAATCATCACATCTCGAAAGCGGTCGAACTCATCAGAGACGGTGTGAGGGACAGCGACCTCGTCGAACCCGTATTCGACGAGGTCGCGGAGGTACTCTGCGAGCGTCGGAGTCAACCGCTGATAGAAGCCTCCCGGAGAGAGCGATTCATCAGCAGTGGAGTTGTAGGTGCGTCTGAAGGCCGCAAGCGTTCGGCTTTCGCCTGCGGCGAAGCCGAACGCGAACGACCAGACGAGTGGTGGGATCTGAAGCTTCCCTTCGCGCTCGACCACGCCGACAGCATCGGCGTGGTCTTCGAGCGCTTCAGAAGGAAGGAGGTTAGTGAGGCGACGTTCAACATCGTGTGAGGAGGCTTCGTTGTACACACTCGTTGCCTCCTCATTCCTTCCGAAAAGTAACACCGATAAGCCGCCGCAGTCATGCGGTTCTTCGCTTAGCTAAAGACGGATGA
>NZ_MASN01000046.1 GCF_001861355.1 Natrialba sp. SSL1 | reverse complement strand
TGATGGTGACACCGTAGCAGTCGAAATACCGTTCGAGATATGAGAAGCCAAAGCGAGTAAGTCTGTCTTCGTAGGTGACGAGAATGCGCCCATAGTCGGCTTCTTGTACGTCATCAAGGAGCGAGTCGAGTCCATGACGGTCTTCGTTGAGGCCACTGCCAACGTCGGTGTATGTATTTTCAACGCTCCAGCCGTGGTCGTGAGCGTAGTCTGTGAGTCGCTCAAGTTGGCGGTCGAGATCGCCGTTACCTTTCTGCCCGTGACTGGAGACGCGAGCGTAGAGTACAACACGGTCTGTCGGACGAGTATCGCCAGCAAGTTGGCGAAGTTCTCGATGTGGTATTCGTCGTTCACCGCCGGGTGTTCGGGTGTAGTCGAGATCGTCGTTGCGACACCACCGTTTGACGGTCTGTGGGTGGACACCGAGCTCGTCCGCGAACTCGCCAATCGAGTACGACCGCGGCATTCTGATGTTACTGGTTACTACTGGTAGATACTTATAGGTACTGAATTCT
>NZ_MASN01000045.1 GCF_001861355.1 Natrialba sp. SSL1 | reverse complement strand
GCCGATTTTGGAAAGAGAAAGCACAGTTCGGCCACTCGTGTTTTTGAGTTCGAAGCCGGTTTGACTGTACTTGATCGAGCGATATTCCTTCGGGGCCTTCCACTTGAGTTCGCCGACGCGGTAGCCGTTGTCCTTCCGCCCCTTCAGTGTCGAGAGGTTGTGGTACAGCCGCTGTACGACCTTCTGTAGCACCTTCGAATGGACTTGTTTCAGGTCGGTCCACCAGTCCTTGAGGTCGGGAAGAACCGACTGCTCGGAGTATGACGACGTGCCGTCCTCTCGGTTGAGTCGGTACAGGAAGTGGTTGTAGACCTGTCTGCAGGTATCGACAGTCCAGGCTAACCGTTCGTGGAGTTCGTCGGTCGGGTTGAGGCGATACCTGTAGTTGTAGCGCATGATCTACTCGTCTTCGTCGCTTGGATCGGTGACGCGGACGACTTTGACGGTGGCACCGCGCCACCGCTTGGGAACAAGTACGTGGGCACCGTTCCCGGTTGGTTTGACTTCGGCTTCGTGGACTTCGTGCCCTTCGACCTCGTACCGATCCATTACCAATGTTTAAACTA
>NZ_MASN01000044.1 GCF_001861355.1 Natrialba sp. SSL1 | reverse complement strand
ATCACCGACTTCTCCAGCGGCAACACCATCGCCGCCGACAACTGGGACAACCCCGACCCAGAGTGGCCAGACGAGTGGGTCAAACCAGACGTCGCCGCACCCGGTGAAGACGTCCTGAGCGCGATGCCTGACGACGAATACGACTACCTCGACGGCACGTCGATGGCCGCACCCCACGTCTCCGGCGTGATCGCCCTCATGCTCTCGGCCAACGACGATCTCACGCAGGAAGAAATCGAGGAGACCCTCGAGGAAACCGCCTGGAAACCTGACGGCGAACCCGACGAGAAGGACGTTCGCTACGGTCACGGCATCGTCGACGCCTACGCCGCTGTCGACGAAGTTGCCGCGGGTGCACTCGAGTACGAACTCGGTGACGTTGACCAGGACGAAGCTGTCACTGTCCAGGACGTCCAGCTGACTCAGCAGTACCTCCAGGATATGGATCCTGAGCCGTTCGCCGAGGACCTCGCGGACATGGACCGCGACGGCGAGGTCACGACGGACGATCTGAGCCTGCTCCAGCAGAAGGTACAGGGCATGCTCGACGAGGGTGAGATCGACATTACGGGACTCGATGTGCCCGCCGAAGTCGACGATG
>NZ_MASN01000043.1 GCF_001861355.1 Natrialba sp. SSL1 | reverse complement strand
GCGACGCGTTCACCGTTCTCGCCTCGAACTTCGAGGTCTCGAACCTCGACGCACCCGACGAAGCCGACCGCGGCGACGAGATCACCGTCAGCGCGAACGTCACGAACACGGGCAACGTCGACGACACCCAGTCCGTCGAGTACCGCTTTGACGACCTCGGTGACGCACTGGACGCACAGAACGTCACGCTCGAACCTGACGAGAACACGACGGTCTCCTTCGACGTCGACACGGAGAACGTCACTGAAGGAACCTACGACCACGGTGTCTTCACCGAGGATGACGAGGCAACCACCGCAATCGACATCCTCGAGCCGTTCTTCAGCGTCGACATCACCGACGCACCCGAGGAACTCGCACCGGGCGATTCCTACAGCGTCAACGCAACCGTCGAGAACACGGGCGACGCACCGGACGAGCAGACGGTCGCCTACGAGCTCGGCGACGGCGGCGGCGACGTTGCCGTCGTCGACGTCGCAGCCGACACGAGCCAGGGCGACGCCGTCGCCAGCGTGCTCGACGAGCGACTCAACGACGACACCTACGACGTCGATGTCGTCGTCGCAGACGACCTGCTCGACGAGATGGACGACTACGACACGTTCGTCGTCCAGCGACTCGGCAGCGACACGCTCGCCGAGGACTTCCTCGACGAACTCGAGAGCGCCCAGAACGCAGTCTACCTCGACTCCCACCAGGGTGGCTCCGCAGAGACCTACGCAGACGGTATCTACCGGCTCAACAACGTCCGCGAGGACCCCGCGGAACGCGACTCCGAGGGAATCGGCACGTCTGACGAGCCGGTAACGATCGATATCGAACAAAGCCACCCAATCTTCACGGGTGTCGGTGACGCCGGCGACGAGGTCGAGATGTTCACCGGTACCACGACGTGGGGTAGCTGGTTCGACGACTACAGCGGCACCGCGCTCGCTGACGCCGACTTCGGCGACGGCTACGCCGGCCCCTCGGTTGCCGTCAGCGACGACGGCAGCGAACTGCTGCTCACAGCGACTGCACGCGACTTCTTCACCGACGAAGAGGACTTCACCGAGGAAGCGAACCTGCTGCTCGCAAACAGTGTCGAGTTCGCCACGACGGGAAGCGTGACGGCCGACGCGGCGACCGCTGACAGCTCGTCCGTCGTCCACCTCGAACCGGGCGAGAGCGAGGACCTGACGTTCTCCGATGTCGTGCCGGAGGACGCCGAAGCGGGTGATGCAAGCCACACCGTCGCCAGCGAGGACGAACAGGACTTCGCTCCGGTCACGATCACCGGCGACGAGACGAACTGGAACGTCAAGGGAACGGTCTCCGACGACGCTACCGGCGAGCCGATCGCAAACGCCAGCGTCGAACTCGAGGCCGACAACGACACGTTCACCAACGTAACCGAGTCCGACGGGAAGTACGGCCTCGCCGACGTGCCTGCTGGCGAACACGACCTCACGGTCGACGCCGAGGGCTACGCGAGCCACACTGACGCCGTCCACGTTCTCGAGAACGACACCGTCACGGTCAACGTTTCCCTGCAGCAGGCTGCAGGAGCGATCAGCGGCGAGGTGACGGCAAGCGACGACGACGCACCGGTCGAGAACGCCACCGTCGTCGCCGAGAACGACGACGGCGATGTCCACGAGGCGACGACCGACGAGAACGGCTCGTACGAACTCGACGGCGTCTCGGCGGGCACGTACGTCGTCAACGTCGTCGACACGCCGCCGGGCTACGAACTCGACGAAATCGTCACCGTCGAACCCGGCGAACACGTTGAGAACGTCGACTTCGTCGTCGACCGCACCGCCGGCTCGATCGAAGGCACCGTCACGAACGCTGCCGGCGTCCCGATCGCTGACGCCAACGTCGTCGACGCCGACGACGGCGCGTTCAACGTGACGACCGCCGAGGACGGCTCCTACGAAATCGAGGATGTCACGCCCGGAACGAACGCGCTCCGCGCAGTCGCCGACGGCTACGACGACTCGAACGTCGAGTTCGTCGAGGTCGAAACCGGCGAGACGACGACCGCGAACCTCACGCTCGGCACCTACTTCGAGGTCGACGACCTCGCAGCACCAGACAGCGCCGAGCAGGGCGAGGAGATCACCGTCAACGCGACGGTGACGAACACCGGCGAACAGGAAGACACTCGAACGGCGTTCTACTTCCCGCCGGGCACTGACTTCGGACCCGACGTCATCGACTCCCAGCCTGAACTCGCCGAGACGGTCACACTCGAGGGCGGCGAGTCGACGACGGTCGAGTTCACCTACGAGATCGGAGCCGACGACGAACCGGGCGAGTACGAACACGGTATCTCGGCTGACGAGGTCGAGTCGACGACGATCACGATCGAGGCTGCTGACGACGGTGACGCCAGTATCGCACACGACGTGACCGATGTCACTGGACCGAACGCGGATCAGCTGGGCGCTGCTCCCGCCTGAATCCGCAGTCACACAGCGACCGTAACAGAGCGACCATTTTTTGCCAGAAGCCAAACTCACGGCGACCACACAACCTCCAGAAACTTCCGTTAAAGTCAAACATGCGGCCACGGAAGGGACGGGTATGAGCAGCGAACAGGACGAGGAGTCGCAGTCACAGCCACAATCGCACGGTCAGGGCGAGGGACGCTCGATCCGATGTCTCGTCGCCAAAGTGGGCCTCGACGGCCACGACCGCGGCGCACACGTCATCTCGCGAGCGTTCCGCGACGCCGGCTTCGAGGTCATCTACTCGGGACTGCACAAGGCCCCCGACGAGATCGTTCAGGCTGCAGTCCAGGAAGACGTTGACGTTCTTGGCATCTCGATCCTCTCGGGCGCACACGACACCCTCGTCCCGAAGATCATGGACGGGCTCGAGGAGTACGGCGCACGCGAGGACACCCTCGTCCTCGTCGGCGGCGTCATCCCCGAGGAAGACCGGCCGGAACTCAAAGAAGAGGGCGTCGCCGCCATCTTCGGCCCCGGTACCTCGATCGAAGAGACCATCGAGTTCGTCCGCGAGAACGCACCCGAGCGATGAACGCCGACGATCAGGACCTCCTGGACGCCCTCCTCGAGGGGCACCATCGCGCGCTCGCCCGGATCATCTCGAAGATCGAGAATCGCGCGCCAGGCTACCGCGACCTCGTGTCAGAACTCTACGCGCACACGGGTAACGCCGACGTGATCGGGATCACCGGCAGCCCCGGCGCGGGCAAGTCGACGCTGGTGGACAAACTTGCCGAGACCTACCGCGAGCGCGGTGAAACGGTCGGGATCATCGCGATCGACCCCTCCTCTCCCTTCACGGGTGGGGCCGTCCTCGGAGACCGTATCCGGATGGCCTCGACGATCGGCGATATGGACGTCTTTGTCCGATCGATGAGCGCCCGCGGCACGCTCGGCGGGCTCTCGACGGCGACGGCGGATGCGGTCAAGGCGATGGACGCCTTCGGCAAGGACAAGATAATCATCGAGACCGTCGGCGCGGGCCAGAACGAGGTCGACATCGTCCGCACGGCAGACACCGTCGCCGTGCTCGTCCCGCCGGGGTCGGGCGACTCCGTCCAGACGCTGAAGGCCGGCATTCTCGAAATCGCGGACGTGTTCGTGGTGAACAAGGCCGATCGCGACGGCGCAGACCGGACCGTTCAGGAGCTCCAGGAGATGCTTCACATCGGAGCGGACGTTGGCTTCGGCGGGTCTGGCCACCACGGTGCGGATGCGATGGCCGACACTGCTGGTGACGGCACCGACGACACTGACGCTGAAACTGACACCGATGCTGACGACCCCGACGACTGGATGCCACCCATCGTCGAAACCGTCGCCACGAAAGGCACCGGCGTCGACACCTTCATCGACGAACTCGCCGCCCACAAGTCGTTCCTCGTCGACTCCGGCACCCACGCCGAAAAAGTCCGTCAGCGCTACGCCGAGGAGATCCGGACCCTCCTTCGCGAAGACGTCAACGCCCTGCTCGAGGGTGAACTCGAGTCCGCCGGCGGCGTCGACGAGTTGGCCGAGGCAGTTCGGACGGGCGAGACCGACCCGTACGCGATCGCGAATGACGTGCTGACGCCGGTTGCGGACTGCCTCTCGGAGGCGGATATCGAGGCTGTGCAGGCGGAGTTCGACTCGGAATAACACGGTCGCGACTGGCCTCGCCGCCGCGCCAGGACCTCTGCGTGGCATCCGCTGCGTGTGAGTCAACCCCAGTTCTAAGAGCGTTCCCACCGTACCCCTCTCGTATGAAAGCCCGAACAGTCCTCGGTACGGCTCTCGGAACCGCCGGCGCGGCAATCGTCGGCAACCGTCTCCTCAGACGCCGTGCTGGCGACCTCGAGAACCCCTTCACTGGTGTCGAGCGAACCCACCGCTGGCGCGGCATCGAAATCGCTTACACGGTCGCTGGCGACCCCAACGACCCCGATATGCTGCTCTGTCACGGCGTCCACGCCGGCGCGAGCAGCAACGAGTTCGCAGCCATCTTCGACCGGCTCGCGGAGAACTACCACGTCTACGCCGTCGACCTCCCCGGCTTCGGACGCACGGACCGGCCACCGCTGGTCTACTCACCGACGCTCTACGCCGAGTGCATCCGCGACTTTGCGAACGATGTCACCGACGAGCCGATCGTCGTCGCCTCCTCGCTCACCGGCTCCTTCGCCGTTCAGGCCGCCGACGAGACGGATATCTCGGAACTCGTCCTGATCTGCCCAACTGACGACACCGGCGCGACGCGACCCTGGGTCCAGCGCCTGCTTCGCGCCCCCGTCGTCGGCACGACGCTGTTCAACCTGCTCGCCAGCAAGCCCTCGATCCGGTACTTCTACGACCGCGACGGCTACTACGACCCCGACCGGATCGACGACGCAGAGATCGAGTACGCCTGGCGCAGCGCCCACCAGCCGGGAGCACGATATGCGCCGGCGTCGTTCGCGGCGGGGATGCTTGACCCAGGAGCCGGCGCTGAGAGCGGCGCGTCCGGCGAGGAGCACGACGCCGATCACACCGTCGAGGAGTTCGACCTCGCGACCGAACTTGCGGCGCTCGATGTGCCGGCGACGCTCATCTGGGGTCGTGACGCTGAACTCGTTCCACTGCGTGAGGGTAGGGACCTGGCTGAAGCAGCGGATCTCGATCTGGTCGCCATCGACTACGCGACGCAGTTGCCCCACGCCGAACATCCCGACGAGTTCGTCGCGTATCTCACGGCGGAGCTACTCGAGGGCGGGGCTGACGACGCGGACGTCGGTATCGGTGACCAGTAGCCGGTTTGCCCGATCTCAGCAGGAACTCATCTCAGTACGACCCGGTTCAACTCGACCAGTTCGATGCAGGTCAGAAGAGCGGCTCGGGGACATCCGGTGGCGTCCGCTTATGTTCGCTCTTCTCGTGCATCGTTTCGACGTGTGAGACGTCCTCGACCGTCGTATCCGTGAGCCGTGCGACGACCGACTTCGGCAGGTTGCCGTCGATCGAGAGCGCGAGCACCGCATCCAGCGTGTCGTAGTCGAGGCCCAGTTCTTCCTCGTCGCTCTCGTAGTCGACCATGCCGCCGGTCGGCGTCTTCTGGACGACCTCCTCGGAGACGCCGAGATGAGCCGCCACCTGCCGCACCTGCTGTTTGTAGAGATTCCCGAGCGGATTGCAGTCGACGCCACCGTCGCCGTACTTCGTTACGTACCCCGTCGCGAGTTCGGCGCGGTTGCCAGTGCCGAGTACGATCCGGTTTTCGCGGTTGGCGATCAGGTAGGTGACGGTCATCCGGACGCGGGCGCTCGTGTTCCCGACGTAGCGCCCCTCCCAGCGGTCCTCCGATTTGTTCTGGTTCTCGGCGTCGGCGAGCTCGAGTACCTGGTCCATGATCGGGTCGATCTCGATCACGTCGTACTCGACACCGAGTGCTTCGGCAACCCGTTCGGCGTCGCTCATGTTCGCGTCTTCGTTGACTGCTTTTGGGAGCGTGATTGCGTGGACGTTGTCAGCGCCGAGTGCCTCGACGGCGAGGTAGGCCATCGTGGTGCTGTCGATGCCGCCGGAGAGGGCGATTTCGGCCCCGTCAGCGTCTGCAGCGTCGACGCGGTCCTGAATGAACTCGGTGAGATAATAGACCTGCGCCTCGAGTTCGTCGGCGTCGAATCGGAGGTCGAGGGGTTCGATGTCGTCCTGCATCTGCTCGTGGAGATTAGCCATGTGAACGACCGTGTTAGCGGTAGCTACGGGAAAAAGTCGTCTGCCTTCGTACGCACAGTCGCGGTCCAGTCGCGGTGGACTGGCAACAAATTCCATGCAGCGAGCCTGGAAACGGAGTTTTCCTGCCGATTCAGGCCGACGTGAATCCGATGACGCGTTCGCCCGTCGTCTCCGAGCGGCTGATCTCGAGTGCAACTGTCTGGCCGGTTTCGACCTCGTCGGGGTCGCGGTCGACGATCTGTCCGGTGACGCGAACTGGACCGAAGTCGACGATGGCGGTCGCGTAGGGTGCGTCGTCCTCGAACGCGGGTGTCGGAACGTGCGTGACGGTGAACGTCGCGATTTCGCCGGTGTCGGGAAGCGACTGTTCGGAGAGGTCCGCTGAACCACACTCGGGGCAGAGCCGGCGCGGTGGAAGTGAGGTGTGGCCCTCGGTACACTCGAGGTAGTAGGCCTCGCCATTTTCGGCGGCGTCGAGCCAGTCGTCGAAGCCGGCGTCGCGGACGGAGTCTGTGTCTGTGTCTGTGTTGCTCATTACTCCATCACCTCCAGTACGTGAACCGTCGCGCTGGCGACCGTCCCACCCGCGTTGTGGGCGAGACCGGTCGTCGCGTCGGCGACGTGCTCGCTGTTCGGGTGCGTGCCCGCCAGCAACTTCGTGACCTCGGCGATCTGCGATGCGCCGGTTGCACCGACCGGGTGGCCCTTCGCCTTGAGGCCGCCCGAGAGGTTGATCGGAACGTCGCCGTCCGCGGTCGTTCGGCCGTCGCGGGCGGCCGAGATTCCCTCGCCGATCTGGGCGAGGTCGAGCGCCTCGATGGCGAGCACTTCGGCGATCGTAAAGCAGTCGTGGACCTCTGCGAGATCCACGTCGCTGGCATCGACGCCGGCGTCCGCGTACGCCTCTGCACCGGCGTCGCGGGCGGCGGGCGAGCGCGCGAGGTGGTCGCGGTCGTGCAGCGCCATCCGGTCGCCGCCCTGGCCGGTACCGGTGATCGCGACCGGCGCGTCCAGGTCGTGTTCGTCGGCGTACTCCTCGCTCGTGAGGACGAGCGCCGCCGCGCCGTCCGAGAGCGGACACGAGTCGTAGAGTCCGAGCGGACTCGAGACGGTTGGCGCGTCGAGGGCCTCCTCGACGGAGATGGCTTTCTGATACTGGGCCTTCTCGTTGGTCAGCGCGTTGTCGTGGTTCTTGACCGCGACGTTGGCGAGGTCCTCGCGACCGCCGCCGAACTCGTCGAAGTACGCCTGGGCCATCAGCGCGTACGCGCCGGGGAAGGTCATTCCTGCGCGGACCTCCCAGAGGTCGTCGGCGGCGATGGCGAGCGCTTCCGTCGCGCCCGCGGTGCCGAGGTTGGTCATCCGCTCTGCGCCGCCGACGAGGACGACATCGTGTTCGCCGTTTCGGACGCGCATGACGGCGTCGCGAATCGCCATCCCACTCGAGGCACAGGCCGATTCGTACCGCGTCGCTGGGGCCTGGACGCCAGCGGCTTCGGCCATCAGTGGTCCCTGATGACCCTGGTGCTCTGCCAGTTCACCCATGAAGTTCCCGTAGAACACTGCTTCGACGTCCGCTCGTGGAACGCCGCTCTCTTCGAACGCGGTCTGTGTCGCTTCGGCGAAGAGGTCTCTGCTCGTCCGTTCGGGGGCGTTTCCGAACGGTGTCAACCCCGTTCCGGCGACGCGTACGCCACTCATACCCATTCGTACTGCGTCGTCCCGTTAATACTCCGCGGTTGCACTGAAACTGGACGCGAGATGAACACTGGTGTCCGATAGTTGAGGTAATAACCGACACAAACGGTATGCCAGCCGCCTTTCCACGCGTTTATAACCGTCTCGTACCGACGTGCGACTATGTCTCTCACTGACGATGCCGTTCCGTTCGATGTCGACCTCCTGACAGACCTCACCGAAACCAGCGGTGTTCCCGGCTACGAGGATCGCGTCCGCGACCTGGTCGTCGAGGAACTCGAGTCCAGCGTCGACGAGGTTCGGACCGACGCGATGGGGAACGTCGTCGGGACTCTCGAGGGTGACTCGGACTACTCGGTCGCCGTCGCCGCGCACATGGATGAAATCGGCTTCATGGTTCGCCACGTCCGCGGGAAGGAGGGCGAGTACGGCTTCGTCGAACTCGATCCGCTCGGCGGCTGGGACGCGCGCGTGCTCAAGGCCCAGCGCGTCACGATTCACACCGACGACGGCGACCTGCCGGGTGTCATCGGCTCGCCGCCGCCACACACGCTGGACGAAAAAGAGCGCGAGAAGACGCCAGACGTCGAGGACACCTACGTCGATGTCGGTCTTTCCTACGAGGATGCCAACGAGCGCATCTCGCCCGGCGACCTCGTGACGATGGACCAGTCGACCGAACTCGTCGGCGAAACGGTCACCGGCAAGGCACTCGACGACCGTATCTGCCTGTTCGCGATGCTCGAAGCCGCCCGCCGACTCGAGACCCCCGACGTGACGATCCACTTCTGTGCGACCGTTCAGGAGGAAGTCGGCCTGCGCGGGGCGAACGCGCTCGGCGTCGACGTCGACCCCGACCTCGCCATCGCTCTCGACGTGACCGTCGCGAACGACGTGCCCGGCTTCGACGACGGCGAACACGTCACCGAACTCGGTGCGGGGACCGCGATCAAACTCAAGGACTCGAGTGTCATCACGAATCCGAAGGTCCACCGTCGACTGCAGTCGGTCGCCGACGAGGAGGAGATCGAGTCCCAACTCGAGATCCTTCCTGCGGGCGGCACCGACACGGCTGGGTTCCAGAATACGGCGGGTGCGAAGCCGGTGGGTGCGATTTCGATTCCGACGCGGTACCTGCATACGGTGACGGAGACGGCTCACGTCGAGGACGTGGCGTCGACGATCGATCTGCTCGAAGCGTTCCTCGCGAGTGAGGACGGCGAGCACGACTATTCGCTGTAGGCGTGCCCGGTGACGTCGGGTAGCAAAAGAGCGATTTGTTCTCGGCAGTCCCGTTACTGCCGTTGTCTACGCGCTGGCTTCGTCGTCACTCGTCGTCTTCATCAGCAACGTCGTTCTCTGGCTCTTCGTCCTCATCTGCGACGTCGTTTTCGGGCTCGTCTGGCTCCTCATCGTCAGCGACGTCGTTTTCAGGCTCGTCTGGCTCCTCATCGTCAGCGACGTCGTTTTCAGGCTCATCAGGCTCTTCCTCGTCGTCTTCCTCCACCTCCTGCACCTCGTCGAGCGGAACGCCCTCGCCCTCGGGAACGAGTTCGAGGACGACACCGGTGTCACCCTCCGGGACGCCCTCCTGGTTCGCCAGCACGTACACCTCGCCGTCCTCGCCGCGACCGAACTGTCTGACGAAGTGGTTGAGTGGACCACCGTCCTCGCCGAACAGGACCTCTTCCATCTCCCAGAGGTCATCACGCGGGCGACCACCGAACTCCGCGCGCTCCTCGGAGACGTCCGGGACATCCTCCGGGTGTGCAGCGAAGACGCGGCCACGCGGCTGGATACGACCCTGATCGGACGTCCAGTCGCCGAAGATGTACGCCCCCTGCAGCTCCTCAATTGCATCCGCCTCGTAGGTGTGCCCACCGGTGATGACGATGCCGACCGGGTTCCCCTCGTACACCTGTGGATACTCGACGACCGGATCGATCAGCGGCTCGCCGCCGCGGACGTCCTCGGGCGTCTCGAGTGGACACTCCTCCGGCGGCGTCGCTGGCGTCTCCGTACTGAAGCAGTGTGACCCCTCGCGGACGTTCCAGCCGTAGTTGCCGGCCTTCTCGATCCGGTAGGCCGGCTCGTACAGCACCTGTCCGGGATCGGCGACGATGATCTGATCATCCTCGCTGACCGTGATGCCGAAGGGGTTGCGCAGTCCCCAGGCGTAGTACTCCTCGAGTCCCTCGCCCTCTAATTCCTCGCCTTCGCAGAACGGGTTGTCCTGAGGAATCGCGTAGCCGGCATCCTCCTCCGGTTCGTCGACGTCGTCCTCGTCGAGGTCCAGATGGATGAGCGACCCGCGAGCGGGATGTTCAGTCGGCTCGCTGTCGATATCGATTCGGAGAACACCGCCGAGCAGGCTCTGGGTGGTGTCCTGTCCGTTGCCACCCTCGTTCTCGTCGTACCAGTCCTCGACGTGGCCCTCCAGGCGATCGTCGGCACCGCCACCGTCACCCATCGGCACGAGGAGACAGCCGTCCGAGTCGAACGCCATCGGCCCGGAGTTGTGGTTGTACTGCGGCATGTAGAACTCCATGAGCCGGCGCTCGGAGTCCGGGTCCGGCTCGCCGTCGTCGTCGACCGTAAACTCCGAGACGACCTGGACGTGTGACCAGCTCTCAGGCATCACGTCAACCGGCGGCGCGCTGTAGTTGAGCACGAACCGGCCGTTCTCCTCGTAGTCGGGATGGAACTCGAGTCCCACCAGTCCGCGCTCGTCGTAGTCCTGGTCGGGATCGGCGTAGTCGTCGCCGTAGAAGTCCTCGGCGACGGCGACCATTCGGTCGCCGATGTCGAGCCACGGCTCGTCCTCGACCCCGTCCTCGCCGATCGCGTAGATTTCGCCGGTCTGTTCGGCGACGTACTGGGAGTCGGTCCCCGGCGGGTCGCCGAAGTCCGTCGGTGCGCTGAGCCCCGTCGCGACGGGATCGACGCCGACGGTCGGCCCTTCGGGGAAGTACCGTTCCATCTCCTCGGGTTCGGGCTCTTCCGGCTCCTCAAAGGAGATCTCCCCACGCATCGTCTGTGGGTGTGGGCCGCAGTAGTACTCCGCCATCTCCGACTCCGCCTCGAACTCGACGGTCTGGGTCTCGCCGGCCTCGCCCATGAGGTCCGTCTCGAGGAGGTGCTCGCCTTCCTCGTTGATGATAACGAAGTTGTGCTCGACGTCGTCGAGGTTCTCCCAGGTGACCTCGTAAGATTCTCCCTCCTCGAGATACAGCGTCGGATTCTCGACGTCCTCGATCTCCTCGGGTGACTGGCCGATCCAGGCGTCACTGAAGCCGCCGAGTTCGATCTGGCTCCAGTCGCCTGCGTCGTCCGTGTCCTCTTCGTCGTCGGCCGCCTCGTCCTGATCTTCCGCAACACCGACGGCGCTGATACCCGCGGCCGCACCGGTTACCGCCGCCGTCTGGAGGAAGCGGCGACGGGAGTGTCGCCAGTTCCCTCGACCTGTTCGCTTCGCCCGGTCGGCCCGTTCACCTCGTCCGGTCCGCTCAGTGCCCTCGTTCCCTGTTCGGTTCTCCGCTGGTCGCCGCTCGTCGTCCGGAGTGTATTCGTCACTCATGTCGTCTCCACTCTCGCTTCAGGAAGTGGTTCAAAAAGCGCGCGAGACCGTTACAGGGCCGTAGGTCGGCACTGTTTCGCATCTGACAGTCGTCGATTCACTCAAAGGGTCACTATCGTCTGTCCAGCGTCATCTCCGGCTCTCTGATCGGATGCCGATCTCAGCCCAAGTTGCGGGTCTTTCCCGGCGGGTCGAACAGTCTCACGAAAGAAACAGCGTATTTGTACCCGAAATCAGCCGCTAATACGTGTGGAAGAACGTGTGGGCGTGTGGAGTCACAGTCACAGCCACGGTCACAGTATCCCGCTTCGTCTTTCACGCTGGTCGTGCTCTCGCTCGTCTCGTTGTGTTCGTTTTGCCGTTCGGATCTCTCGCTCTTACCCACCCCTCACAACACCGCCGACACCGCATCCAACACCGCCGTCTCGACGAAGATCACCACGTGATCCCCGCGCTCGAGTACCGTCTCGCCGCGCGGGGTGATCAACTCGCCGTCGCGCGTGATCGCACCGACGACGACACCGTCCGGAAGGTCGGCCATCACGTCGCGCAGCGGTGACTCGAGAAGGATGCTGTCCCCGTCAACTTCGATTTCGAGGACCTCGGCCCGATCGTGGTCTAACATCGCGAGGTTCTCGGTTCGCTGCTCGCGGGTGAAGCGCGTGATCTCTTCGGCCGTCACCAGCCGCGGGTTGATCGCAACGTCCATCCCCACGGTCTCGAAGAGGTCCACGTACTCGCCGTACTCGACGACCCCGAGCGTGCGCTCGACGCCGATCCGCTTCGCGAGCAGGGAGACGAGCAGATTCTTCTCGTCGCTCTCGAGCGCGGCGATGACGATGTCCGCGTCGGCGACGTGCTCGCGGACGAGAAAGTCGATATCCGTCGCGTCGCTCTCGAGGACGAGCGTGCCCGGGAGCCGTTCTGCCAGTTCGCGTGCGCGGCGCGCGTTTCGCTCGACCAGTCGCGGCTCGAGTCCGTTCTCCTCGAACAGTCGTGCCGTCTGGTAGCCGATTTCGCTGCCGCCGATGATGACGATCTCGCTCGCTTGCTCGACCGTCGGGAGCGGCGTTAGCTCGCCGGCGAACTCGCGGGTACTCTCAACAGAGCCAATGACGACCAGTTCGTCTCCCTCTTCGATGACGGTCTCGCCAGTCGGGATGACGACCTCGTCCTCGCGGATGAGCGCCGCGAACGTCAGCGCCTCGAAGCGGTCCGCCTCGGAGACGGTTTCGCCGACGATCGGACTGTCCGCGTCGATGCCGAACTCGGCCATTCGGACGAGTCCGTTCGCGAAACTGTCGACATCGCGCGCGCCGGGCAGGTTGACAATGTCGACGATCGTCTCGGCGGTGTAGAGGTCCGTACAGACCATCACGTCGACGCCGAAGGCTTCCTCCGTTCGCTCCCAGGTCCGCAAGAGATTCGTCTTCTTCACCCGCGCAATCGTGAACGGATCGTCGACGGTCTTGGCCGCACCGCAGACGACGATGTTCGTCTCGTCGCTGTCCGTACTCGCGATGACGAGGTCCGCGTCTTCGATACCGGCCTCCTCGAGTACCACGCCCGAGGTCCCGTCGCCCTCGAGTGCCATCACGTCACACTCGTAGGTGATCGCGTCGACGCGCTCTTCGTCCGTGTCGATGACGACGACCTCGTGGTCGTCGTCGAGGTTGCTCGCGATGTTCGACCCGACTTCGCCGGCACCGACGACGATGATTCGCATCCGTTGCTCACCAGGCTGTCGTACGGGAACGAGACCCAAGAATGAGTTGCCGGCAACTATAGTCGCCACTGCAAGTCACTGCGCACCTGCTCGCACGACGAACGCGCGGTTCGGAGCGATCGCGGTTCGGAACGAGCGCGGTTCGGAACGAACGAAGTGAGTGAGAACCGCGGACGACGAGCGGGGAACAGCGTGACCCGCGAGCGAACGAAGTGAGCGAGAACCGCGGAACAGCGAACGGGGAACGACGTGACCCGTGAGTGGGCTGCGCGGTCAGTGTGTACATAGTTGCAGTTGTTACTATATCGGAGACGGCACGCAACGAAGATGCAGAAGACGGCACGCAGCGACGACCGAGGTGACAGTACGCAGCAACGATACGGCAACGGCCCGCAGCGATGATCCGGCACCCAGCCCGCAGTTACAGAACATCGAGGAGAAAGCCCACGACTGCAGTCGTGTGGAGGATGTCAAGGCAACTCGTGAACCGTCAACTCCACCTCTCGCGGCTCGCCCTCGATATCCGCCACCAGCCGCCTGACAACTTCCTTGGCCTCGTCGAGCAACCGCGGCTTGACCTTCCCGATCACCCAGTCGAGTGAGACGAACCGCGGCAACGAAATCGCGCTCGGATCCGCCGAATGCGGATCGTACACCGCCTCGAAGTAGATCCGACTCGCCGTCTCCTCACCCGGCGGCGCGGCCGACGGCTCCGCCTCGACCCGCCACTCCCCGCGCGCATCGAGATGATTTTGCAGGTGCCACTCGAGTGACGTCGGAGCCTCGATGCCGGTCACCTTCGAGCGGGCGGTGTAGTTGAGTTTCCACCACGAGAGTCGGAGGTCGTAGATTGTGCCGATATCGTTGTTGTTGTCGCTGCCGCTGTCACTGTTGCTGTTACTGTTGTTGCCACCGTCGATACCACTGCCATCGTGCTTACGAACGTCAGTCAGGTGTTCCGTATAGCGGGGGTAGTCGGTAAAGGATCGCACGTACGGAAAGACCTCCTCGGGCGAGCGGTACGCGACGGTGCTGAGGAGAATTCTGTCCACGGCGAGGGGTATGAGCGGTTTCACTGTAAGGATTCCTATCAGCTTCGTCCTCGATCTTGGTCTCGCTCTTGGTCTCAGTCTCAGTCCCAATCGCAGTCTCGAACCACCCGGCCGTCGACAAACAACTTCTATACACGGGCCTCCGAACGCAGGAACATGCGAGACGTCTGTATCATCGGCGGCGGCGTCGCCGGCCTCGCCGCATCGATCTTCACTGCACGCGCAGGAATGGATACGCTCGTCATCGACGGTGGCGAGTCCATCCTCGCCCGAAACGCGAGCCTCGAGAACTACCCTGGCTTCCCGGACGGCGTCGACGCCCGACGATACCTGCAACTGGCCCGCGAGCAGGCCCGAACCGCCGGCGCGACGTTCGAACTCGGACTCGTAACGAGCGCCGACCTACGAGATGAGACCGACCCCGACGCCGGGTTCGTACTCGAGACGGACGGCGGCGAGCCGATCGAAGCGCGACGCATCATTGCGGCCTCGTGGTCGGACAGCGACTATCTCGTCCCCCTCGACGTGGGCCGAACCCAGCGCGGGAGCAAGCACTTCGTCGCGGTCGACGACGCCGGCCGGACGGCGGTCGACGGCGTCTACGCCGCGGGACGACTCGCCGGTGAGCCCCACCAGTCGATTGTTGCGGCCGGCCACGGCGCAAAGGTCGGGCTCGCGGTCATCCACGACTCCGAGGTCAACTTTTACCACGACTGGGTCGTCCCGGAGGGTTATTTCACTGGACGCGACCGCGAGGTGCCGCCGGGTTGTGAGGAGATCGATGACGAGGAACGGCGCGCACGCGACGAGCGAGCGCGCGACACGATGCTCGAGGCGTTCGCGGAGCCACTCGACGATCGGCCGACGATGCACCCGAGCGTCGAGCGAGAGTGACTGCTCTCGGATCAATACCTGGCAAAACACGGGGGACGGGAGGGAACTGAATCGAAAAAGCCGACGTAATGCGGGCTAGACGCTTGCTCGCTTCGCTTTCGCATCACGCCGGAACAGCGTGGACGTACCCGCACGGGAGTACTCAGCAGTCACGACGAAGGCGACTGCCCAGAGGATGGCCAGGACGCTCCACGTCGTGCTCGTTGCACCCACCTGCATGGGGAACGAGAGCGACAGCAGGCCGTAGTACGCCATCGGGAGCGCGGCGAGCCATGAGGCGAGGCGCCAGCCGGTGAAGCCGAGCGCGGCGAAGAGGCCGTACGCGAGCGGGGCGAGTGCGAGACCGATCATCATCACGTAGTGACCGTCGACGGCGTGTGGATCGGCCATGTTCGTCGTGAGACTCAGTTGCGTCGCGACGAACGCGAAAACCGGAATCGCGGCGACGGCGACCAGTGCGAGGAGCACCGGACTGTACGAGTTTCCGCGGCGAAGCAGTCCTCGTCCCGCAGGGTGGGTCACGAGCGCGACGGTCGTGACCAGCAAGAACGGGAGCACCTCCTCGGGGCGACCGACGCCGAACGCCACGGTGCCGATGCTCACGACGAGGATGGTGACGAACGCACCCCACATCGACGCGATGCGCTCGAGCGGGCGGAACGCCTGCGAGAAGAGTCCGAGCAGGAAGACGCCCACAACTGCGGCGATCCCCATCACGTGCAGTCGGTGAATGCCGAGTTCCGCTCCGGCCTCGGCGGTCCAGCCCATCACGAGGAGCGCGAGTAGGTCGGGGAGAAATAGGACGGTCATCACCCCTGCCAGGACGAGTGAGAGGGAGAAGAGGCCAGCGCGGCCCACCCCGAGCCAGGATCCGGGTCCCGCCGTGGCATCCTGTTCACTGTCGGTACTGGTGGGTTCTGGTGAGTTGCTGTGTGTCTCCATCAGTCCTCAAAAGAACTCACGCGTCGAGCGGGGATATACATATCTACACTGACACGATTTCCAGAGCGTCCGACCGGCGGTCATAACCGGGCGCTGTCGGACTCGAGTTGGCCACTGTAGGATACTTCGGGAGACCCATTGGAGCTGTGACCGAACGAATGAACGAACGAGACGCCACGCTGGGGCCAGTGCCTCGCTACGCTTAACACACTCCCGTGAGAAGACCAGACGAATGCTCGAGGGAGTCAACGTCGCACTCGGGGTGACGGGCTCGATCGCGGCCGTCAAGACGGTCGAACTGGCCCACGAGTTGCGACGACGCGGTGCCGCCGTTCGCGGCGTGATGACCGGCAGTGCCCAGGGAATCATCCACCCCTGGGCCGTAGAGTTCGCCACCGACAACGACGTGGTCACGGAAATCACGGGCAGCGTCGAGCACGTCGACCTCTGTGGCTACGACGGCTGGGCTGACGTGTTCCTGATCGCGCCGGCGACGGCCAACACGGTCGGCAAGATCGCCGGCGCGGTCGACGATACGCCGGTGACGACGTGCGCGACGACTGCGCTCGGCGCCGACACGCCCGTTGTCATCGCCCCGGCAATGCACGAACCGATGTACGACCACCCCGGCGTCCTGGAGGCCATCGACACGGTCTCCGAGTGGGGCGTCGACTTCGTCGATCCGCGGATCGAGGAGGGGAAGGCGAAAATCGCGAGCGAGGAAGCGATCGTCTGCGACGTGGCCCGTGCGGCAGGCGAGCGCCCACTCGCTGGCGAGCACGTCGTCGTTACGAGCGGCGCGACGAGCGAGTCGATCGACCCGGTTCGCATCCTGACGAGCCGTTCGTCGGGGAAAATGGGGCGTGCCGTCGCCGCTGCCTGCTACGTTCGGGGCGCGGACGTCACGCTGGTTCACGACGGGCCTGACGTTCCCTATGCCGACGTTCAGGCTGTCGAGAGCGCCGAGGAGATGCTCGCCGCGACCCAGGCGGCCTGTGCCGAGGCGGACGCGCTCGTCTCGGCCGCCGCGATCAGCGACTACACCGTCGACACCAGCGACGAGAAGATCCGCTCGGGCCAGGAGCTGACACTTGCACTCGAGTCCACCCCGAAACTGATCGATGAGATTCGTGACGCACATCCCGACTTGCCGATCGTCGGCTTCAAGACCGAAACGTCGGGCGAGGACGAGCAGCTAATCACCAAGGCCAGGGAGATGCAAGCGCGGGCGGACCTCGCGTTCGTCGTTGCGAACGACGCAAGCGTGATGGGGAGCGATGAGACACGAGCGTTGCTCGTCCACGCTTCAGACGTTGCACAGTTTTCGGGGTCTAAATCCGGGCTCGCCGGTGAAATCGCAACGTCGATCGCAGCCATCCGCTCGGACTAGTTAGCCACCTGATTATTTCAGAGCGGGTCAGGAGAGTTATATAGGTGGCGTTCATCCCATCGAACCAACCCATTAGTACCACCGATTGGATTCGGCAATGGACGGGGATCGAGGTGATCCGGAGTGGCCCAGAAACAACGAAACGATAGCATCGAACCGCAGTCGACAACAGGAACCAACGGAGCCAACACAGCCAGCGATGCGAACGCGGTGAATGTGACTGAGACAGCCGGCGAGACGGACGCCTCCGAGGAGACAACGGCCGTCCCGGAGCCGGAGCCGGAACCGGAACCGGAACCGGAACCGGAACCGGAACCGCTCTCGAAGGGCGAAGTGTTCGAAGTCCTCCGCAACCAGCGTCGTCGCTACGTGCTCCACTTTCTCAAACAGGACGGCCGCCCGGTCGAACTCGGCGACCTCGCCCAGCAACTGGCTGCCTGGGAGTACGAGACGACACTCGAGGGCGTCACGCCAGCGCAACGGAAGCGCGTCTATACGACGCTCCAGCAGACGCACCTACCGAAGATGGACGAGGTGGGGATCCTCAGTTTTGATTCAGACCGTGGCGTCATCCGCGCGACCGACCGAACGCGGGATATCAGCGTCTATCTCGAGATCGTCCCCGGTCGCGAGTTCGCCTGGCGGGAGCTGTACCTCTCGCTCGGGGCGATCAGCTCCGCGCTGGTCGCAGCGCTCTGGCTCGAAATCTATCCGCTGACCATGCTGTCGAATCTGAGCTGGATGGGCCTCATCTCCGTCATCGTGACGCTGACAGCGGTCGTCCACATCTACCACGAGCGCCACATGCGTCTCGGCCACGGCGATCAGCCACCAGAACTGAGTTACGGACCAGGCGACTGACGACGCCGACTGCGCTCCTTGCTGGTGGCGCGTCACAGCGACTCACTGCCCGCACGTATCGTCAACTTTTACTCCGCTACCGTCCGACCCACGACATGGATCAGTTACAGCAGTCGCTCCTCGAGGCGCCGATCATCGAAAAGAACGGCTATCACTACTTCGTACACCCGATCAGCGACGGCGTCCCGAAGCTCGACCCGACGCTCCTTCGTGAAATCGTCATCCGGATCATCCGCAAGGCCGAACTCCAGGATGTCGACCGAATCGTCACCCCAGCCGCGATGGGCATTCACATCTCGACCGCCGTCTCGCTGATGACGGATATCCCGCTGACCGTTATCCGAAAGCGCCAGTACGGCCTCGACGACGAGGTCGCAATCTCCCAGCAGACCGGCTACTCCGAGAACGAGATGTACATCAACGACGTCCGCGAGGGCGAGCGCGTCCTCGTCCTCGACGACGTGCTCTCGACCGGCGGCACGCTCGCCTCGGTGCTCGAAGCGCTCGACGGTATCGGCGCAGAAGTCATCGATACCGTCGCCGTCATCAAGAAGGTCGGCGGCGAGAACAAGGTCGACGACGCCGGCTACGACGTTAAGACGCTCATCAACGTCGACGTCGTCGACGGTGAGGTCGTCATCGTCGACGAACACGGCGACTCCTGAACGGCCACGTCGAGCCTCACTTTCGTTTGTCCCAACTCAGGACGTAGACTCACACTCGGCGAGCGGTGCCGTCTTACTCCGACGTGTCGCCGATCGGCTCGATCGTTTCGGGGACGAGTGGCTCGTATTCGTCTCCTTCGTGCTCGAACGAGCCGAGGATCGTCCCGTTGAGCGTTTTTGCGTGCGTATAGAGGACACCTTCGTCGGCGGCAGCGGAGAGCATCCCACCGACGTGGCGACGTTCGTACTGGCCAGCGAGGAGAATCGCGGTCTCGGTGTCGGGATCGAGATACTCGACGACGAGGAAGACAGCACCGCTGACCTCGTTTCGGTACGCCTGGAACCGTGGGAACTCGCCGCGCTCGAACGCTTCCGAGAACGAGTCGGCGTAGTTGTCCGGGACGACGAAGACGATGCCAAAGCGTTCGTTGTGTTTCGGGCCGGCGTCTCGGCTGACCGCGGCCGTCTGAATCGCCGGAACCGCGACGGTATCCCAGCCGTTCTCACGACGCTGTTCGGCGAGGACCTCCAGTTCGTCGGTCGTCTGCGCCCAGGCGTCTTTGACTGCGTTCGTGCTGACTCGCTCGACTCGTTCAGCACTGTCGTCGTTCCCAATCCGTACCATACGAAGGGGTGGGCACAGTAGCCGGATAACTCTTTTCACGCCGACTCGAGTGCCGAGTTCGGTGGGGGTGTTTGCGTGTGAGTGGACGTGTGAGTGTGTCTGTGGGCATGACTGTAGGCAGGTGTAGGTGTGGTCGTGGAGCGTAGGCGTGGAGCGTAAGCATGAGGCGTGGGGTGTGAAGTGTGGGTGTGGACGTAGAGTGACCGTAGACGCAACTGTAGCTCTGTGTATGCACGTACGAATACGAACGACCGATAGCCGGACACACCGGAGAGCCGATGCGACTCAGATCCCGAACACGGTCTCCATCAGAAAGGAGACGAGCAATACCGCGATGCTTCCAAGGAGGAGTTTTCCCTGGGTTCGCATACGGGCTTCCGGCGGCGGTGACCGAACCCACCGGAGTGGTGGCAACTGCTGGACGAACGCCTGAAACCGCGTTCGGTCTGCAGTTTCCGGAATCGAGTCACCTTCGACGCCGGCAAGTTCAGTCTGAGAATCCAGATCGCTTGGTGTGGACGGCCACAGTCGGAGTGTCGCATAGCCAAGCAGGAGAAAACCGACGGCAAAGAGCGTGAACTTTGCCTGTGAGGGACCGCCGCCGGTGACGAGACCGAGGAGGAGTGCAGCGAGGGTTACGAGAGTGGCAACTGCGCCGGCGTAGGTGATCGCATCGATCCAGACGGATACTCGGACGTGGAGTGAACTCCGGTGGTGATCTGTGGGCATGGAATCGGCGTGAAGCGTGTCGTAGTCGGTATCGTCGCGGCTGTCGATCTAATCACTGCTACTCAAAGCGGGCAGAAATGGACTTCGATTGTAACCCTACTCTTACTCGAGTCGGTACCAGAAGGACACACCAGACCACCAACTACGGTGGCGAGTACGTGAGCAACGAAGGGAAAACGGTGAGACGGCCACGATCAGCCACACGTAGACGCGGCCGATCAGTACTCGTGTGTTCCGTTAGTGGCGCTCGTCGAGCACCTGATCCGGTTCGGCGTACTCTGCGTTCGGATCGTGGCGGTGACAGAAGCTGCGTCGTCCCGAGGGACTGA
This sequence comes from Natrialba sp. SSL1, assembly GCF_001861355.1. Lineage (GTDB taxonomy): Archaea > Halobacteriota > Halobacteria > Halobacteriales > Natrialbaceae > Natrialba. Next base: position 48,509 of record NZ_MASN01000043.1, on the reverse strand, counting down.
CCGTGTAGTACTCGGGTGCAACTGGGTCGTCTTCGTCCTCGTTCTCGGCGCCGGTGTCAGGGTCAGGGTCATAGCCCTCACAGACGCTCCCGAACTCCTCACCGAGTCGGTCGAGTGCAGCAATCTCGCCTTCATCGCGCGCGAGATCCGCCGTCTCATCGAGGATTTCCTGCACATCGGCCGGGACGTCGTGCTCGTCGAACAGTTCGCCATAGATCTCCTCGATCGTTCCGAACCGCGGCTCCTTGCCGAGCAGTTCGCGGATGCGGTCAGTAACCGACTTCTCCGCTCGGTCGCGCTCGCGCAACACTTCACGAAGCGTATCGAGCTGTACCCAGAGCTCGTTGTCCAGCTCCTCGTACTCCGGCGGCCGGATCCGAGCCGGACAGCGCGTGCTGAACGGGCAGCCATCCGGCGGGAATCGCGGACTCGGCGGGGTTCCATGGAGCGTAATCCGATCCTTGTGCGCCGAGGGATCTGGTTCCGGAATCGCCGACAGCAGCGAGTGCGTGTACGGGTTCGCCGGATTGGCGAACAGCTCTTCGGTCGGCCCGATCTCCATGATGTTGCCGAGGTACATCACAGCGACCCGGTCACAGATGTGGCGCACGACCGAGAGGTCGTGCGCGATGAAGAGATACGTCAGGCCGAACTCCTCTTGCAGATCCTCGAGAAGGTTGATGACCTCTGCCTGAACACTCACGTCGAGTGCCGACACCGGTTCGTCGAGAACGATGAACTCCGGCTCGAGCGTCAGCGTTCGCGCGATGCCGATTCGCTGACGCTGCCCCCCGGAGAACTGGTGGGGGTAGCGATAGTAGTGCTCGCGCTGGAGGCCGACCGTATCGAGCAGTTCTTTCACGTGCTGGCGACGCTCACGCGGCGTCTTCCAGTCGTGGACGTCGAGCGGTTCTCGGACGATCTCACCGATCGTCATCCGATCGTTGAGACTCGAGTCTGGGTCCTGAAACACCATCTGGGCGTTCCGACGCCACTTCTTGAGCTCAGCGCCCGACAGCGTCGTGATATCCGTGCCGTCGAATCGGATCTCGCCACCCGTTGCGGACTCGAGTTGGATGAGCGTTCGTCCGAGGGTACTCTTTCCACAGCCGGATTCGCCGACCAGTCCAAGCGTTTCACCGCGCTTGATGTCGAAGGAGACGCCGTCGACTGCCTTGACCGGCGTGCCGCCGAAGAGGCCCTCGCCTTCGTAGTAGGTCCGCAGGTCACGAACTTCGACCATGACGTCGTCGTCCTGGGACGACCCTACCTGTGGCTCCGTCTCGGTTGCGTTCGCTTCCATCGCGTTCTGGCTCATCGTTCGTCACCTCCGGCTGTGTCGGCGTCGGTTTGTGGCTGGGTTTGGGTCTGTGCACCTGTCTCCGTCCGAACGTGATTGTTCACGTATTTATCAATGTAGAGGAGGCACGCTGCCGTGTGATCGGTCTGTTCGTCCTCGCTCGCATCGCCAACCGAAACCGTATCCGGATGGACCGCCTCACACTCTTCGAACGCCTTTGGACACCGCGGCGCGAACCGACAGTACGTCGCCGGCTCGTTCGGCGTCGGCACGTTGCCCTCGATCGTCTGCAGTCGGTCACTCTCCTGACGGCCCGGAATGGACTCGAGTAACCCCTGCGTGTAGGGGTGTTTCGGATCGTCGAACAGCGAGTGGACACCCGCGGTCTCGACGACCTCGCCCGCGTACATGACGTTCACGCGGTGGGTCACCTCGGCGATGACACCCATGTCGTGGGTGATGAACATGATTCCGAGGTCGCGCTCTTCCTGAAGCTCTCGCAGCAGGTCCAGAATCTGGGCCTGAATGGTGACGTCGAGTGCCGTCGTTGGCTCGTCACAGATCAGCAGGTCGGGGTCACAGGCGAGCGCCATCGCGATGACCGCACGCTGGCGCATCCCGCCAGAGAACTGGTGGGGATACTCCGTCACGCGCCGGCGCGCGTCCGGAATCCCGACCGCCTCGAGCAGGTTCATCGCTTCCTGGGTCGCTTCCTGTCCGGACAGATCCTGGTGGAGTCGCAGCGTCTCCTTGATCTGGTTCCCGACCGTGTACACCGGGTTGAGGCTCGTTAGCGGGTCCTGGAAGACCATCGCGATTCGACCGCCGCGCATCGCGCGCTGGATCTCACCCGTACAGCGAGTGAGTTCGACGAACCCGTCGGTGATCGACTCCGGATCGTTCGGGCCGCCACCTCTGACGAAGACGCAGTCGTCGTCGCCGATGAACTCGAGTGCCTCGCCGTAGGCGCCGACGAAGTCTTCGATCGTTGCTTCCTCGCGGTCGTCGTAGCCGAACGTCCGCGGTGTCGCGTCGATGTCGGGGTGGTCGAACAGCGAGGCGGGGTCGTGCTCTGCCTCGAGGTCGTCGAGATTGACGGTTCGCTCGGAAAAGTCCGAGGCGAACGAGATGAGCGTCTCGACGTGGTTGAAGCGAATGCTGCTTCCCGACATGATCCGTCCGGGCGAGTCAACAAGTCCCATGATCGAACGGGCGGTGACACTCTTTCCGGAGCCACTCTCGCCGACGATTCCGACGGTTTCGCCGGGCCGGATGTCGAAGTTCACGCCGTCGACTGCGCGGATGACCTCCTTATCCGTAAAGAAGGAGGTCTGAAGGTTTCGGACGGTGAGGATCGGCTCATCGCGTGCCGCAGCCCCGGCCGCCGTCGTCGATTCCGCTGTTGTCGTTGCTGTCGCCGCAGTTGGAGAGTCAGATTCCATAGCCATTATCCACCACCTCCGGCAGCGCCGGCAGCGCCGTCGCTGGCCTCACTCTGTGGGTCGATTGCGTCGCGGATCCCGTCACCGAGGGCGTTGAAGCCAGTCACGAGTAACACGACGAGGATCCCCGGCAGCGTTGCGATGTGCCACGAGGACGTCGCGATGTAGGACTGGCCTTCGTAGACTGCACGGCCCCACTCGGGCGTCGGTGCCTGCACACCGAAGCCGAGGAACGAGAGTGCAGCGACGCCGATGATGACCCCACCGAGCGACAGCGAGGCGTAGATCAGCATGTAGCCGGCGATGTACGGCGCCATGTGCTTTCGCATGGTTGCTGCGGGACTCTGGCCGTAGCTCTTTGCGGCATCGATCCACTCCTGTTCGGAAACCTGGAGTGCCGGACCACGGACCGACCGCCACAGGAGTGGCCAGCCGGTCCCGGCGAAGATTAACGCCAGGAGTAAGCCCCCGTCGTAGATCTCCGCGACCGGGTGATTGGCCTGCATGAACAGCACGGAGAGCAACAGGACCAGTAAGAATCGTGGTAAGGAGATGATCGAGTCACTGGCCACGATCGTCACCAGGTCGGTGACGCCCTTGTAGTACGCCGTGATGAGCGCGAGTGCCGTCGCGATGACTGCCATCAGGACGGTTGCGAGCAGTCCGATGACGAGCGAGACCTGGGCTCCATACGCTAAGAAGGTAAAGAGATCCTTCCCGTCCGTATTTGTCCCGAACGGATGGAACCGGTCGTGGTTGTCATAGCTCATTACACCGACGTTGGTATCACCACCCTGCGAGCGACTGTCGGAGTTCGCCTCGCCGTGGGTAATCGATTCGACGCCATCGTCGCCGTAGTACTCGAACTCGTGTTCGTACGGCTGGTACAGGTTGGCCTCAGCTGTCGCGGGACTGACTGCGGGTGCCCACAGCGCCATCACGAGGAACATGATGACGACGATGAGACCGAACATCCCCCAGTAGTGGTTCCGGAGGCGGTTGATGCTGTCGTCGCGAGGCGTCCAGTCTGCCTCACGGTAGTGTTCGCGGAACGTTTCGTAGCCGCGCCAGAGCCAGGCCAGCCAGACCAGTGCGTACGCGTAGACGACAGCAACACGAAGCGCCCACGCAACGGCAGGTGAGAGACCGAGGAAGGTCCCTTCCCAACTGCCATCAGGAAGCTGGTAGCCTTCGTTCGAGATGAGTTCGCGACTCGTAATCGTCGGGAGCGAACTCACCCATTCGACACCGCGGGTGAGCGCACTGACTGCCATCTCGAGGACGCCACCGACTGGTGTCAGCACGACGAGGGCAGCAGCGACGACGAGGAGTCCGGTGACGATGACGCGTTCGATGATGTCTTTGACACCGGTGCTTGCCTCGATGCCGAGGCGGTCGACCAGTGTCCAGGGGATCAACAGCCACTTGACGAGGATAGCTGCGATGCCGAGTAACACGAGCACCGTGAGGCCGAACGCGACGAGTCCGGCAATCTCACCGAGCGAACTCGCGACGGATTCTTCGACCGATCCCGGAACCGATGCGATACCGCCGAGTGCAAACCGGGTCGTTTCGCCGACCTGCACGAGACCGGATGCGAGTCGCCCGAGCTCCAGGGCGACGAGCACGAGGACGCCAGCCAGCCAGGCAAGCGCCGGTTGTGGATTGTCGGCGATTCGTTCTCGAAGCGTCTTGTCGTCGAATTCGTTCATGCTCATCTATTCGTACCCCACGCGTGGATCCAGAACGGTGTAGAGGAAGTCCTGGAGGATGTTTATCGAGACGATCAGGACGATGAAAATGAACATCAGCGATCCGACTAGCGGAAGGTCACCCTGGACGGCTGCCTGGAAGAACAGGTAGCCGAGACCGTTGATGCCGAAGATGACTTCGACGATGACCGAGCCGCCGATCAGGATGAACGCCTCGTTCGTGATGATCGGGACGAGCGGAACCAGCGCGTTCCGGAAGACGTGCTTCCAGACGATGACGCGGTCACGAAGCCCCTTAGCCTTCGCCGTCTCGACGTAGTTCGAGTTGATCGTTTCGAGCACCGCCGTTCGACCGATTCGCATTTCGTTCCCCATCGCGGCCGAGCCAAGCACGATCGCGGCGGGCATGACCTGCTTGATCGATTCGATGAGAGTACTGAACGAGAAGTACACCCCTACTGGGATACTAATAATCCCAACCGTGATCCAGTCAGTAAACGCAATGAAGTCGAGCGGTGGCTGACCGATGAGGTTGTTGCTAACACCAAGTGACTGCCAGCTCAGCCCGAAGAAGAACCGTTCGGACTGGCGAAGGACGGCGAGGATGATGATGGCGAGCCAGAAGTTTGGCATTGCGCGCCAGACGATCCCGCCGAACGATGCGAGGTAGTCACTCTTCGTGTTCGGGTTCAGTCCGGCGTAGAAGCCGAGCGGGATCCCGATACAGATAGCGATCAGAACCGACCAAAACCCGAGCCAGAGCGTTCGTGGCGCGTAGGTCATCAGCAGGCTTTCGACGCTTCGACCTGGCTGAATAACCCACGACTGGCCGAGATTGAACGTCAGCATATTAACCATAAAGTCAATATACTGCTGCCAGAGGGGTTCGTTCAATCCGAGTCGTTCTTCGATACGTCCGCGACTTGCGCCTCCCCCTTCAGGACCAACAATGGCGGCGACAGGGTCGATGGGGCCCATTCGTACGATGACGAACGTAATCGTGAGCCCGAAGAGAACGACGGGGACCGACAGGAGCAACCGGCGGAAGAAGTACCGCCAGCGGCTCACGAATGATCACCCGTCTGCAACGTCTGCATCATATCTCGTACTATAGGTTGTTCGAGCATTCCTGGATTATAAACCTCCCTATTATCGTTGAACGCACGTACAGTTGGATGGGAGAGGGAGAACTCCCGGACCGCGGCTGTACAGTTACGGCTCTGCTGCTAGACGGCCGTTATTCGTCAAGCGTGACGTTGTTGTACCGCTGCAGGTAGTCGCCCATCGTTCCGAACGGCTCGATGTCGACGTGCTGGTAGTTGAACTGCTCGGCGATTTCGTGGTACAGCGGAAGCATGACCGCGTCGTCCCAGATGGCCTGCTCCATGTCGATGTACGCCTCGTTGCGAGCTTCCTGTCCTTCCTCGGGCTCTGGATTCGCTTCGACAGTTTCCCAGGCTTCCTGGGCCATTGCCGACGCGTCGGAGTCCTCTTCGTGCCAGTCGAGGTAGTAGCCACTCGCATCGCCGGGCATTAGGGACGTGTTGGTGTTCTCCGGTTCGAAGCCGAACATCCCGTAGTCTGCTGCTGGCCAGCTCCACGTCCAGCCGAGCGAGTAGAACTCGAGGTTGCCGTTCTCTCCCTGTTCCTGCAGCGTCGCGAACGGGGTCTCCTCGAGCTGGAGGTCGACACCGAGTCCGGCGAGCTTGTCACGGAGGTCCCGGCCGGCTTCCTGGAAGACCTCACTCTCGTAGGTCGTCAGGGTTAGCTCGTACGGATCGTCGTCGTCGTAGCCAGCAGATTCGATGAGATCTCGTGCGGCGTCACGGTCCGTCTCGAACAGTTCGTACGGGTAATCCTCGATAAACTCATCGCGACGCTCCGGACCGCCTGGGAACGCACCTGGCGGCGTGAACGTCACTGCCTCTTCGCCACGTCCCTCGAAGATGTTCTGGACGAGTTCCTCACGGTCCAGGACGTATGCGATAGCCTGTCGGATCTCGACTGGGACGGACGGTGCGTTGAACGCGAAGTAGTAGGTCGACAGCTGTGGAACGCCGACGTAATCGAGCATGTCACCGTTTTCGACGGGACCGTACTCACCGATTTCACGCCCTTCGTCGTCCGTTTCCGCGTCGATCAGCGACTGATCGTAGTCCGCGGTTGGAATACTGAAGACGTCGGCACTGCGGTTCATCGCGTAGGTGAAGTGTGCAGTGTCGTCTTCGAGGATCTGCCAGTGGACGCCGTCGATGTTCGCCACGCTGCCGTGGTAATCGTCGAACGTGGAGACTTCGGCTTCTGCGTCTGGGTCCCAGTTGTCGAACTCGAACGGACCGGTACCGACTGCGACTTCGCTCGCGAACTCGCTGTGTTCGTACTCGCCGTCGTAGCCCTCGATGTCGCCGACAATTCCTTCTGGAATCGCGGAGAAGGAATCGTACGACAGGAGGTCGAGCGCGTTCGGGTTCGCCGAACGGAGCGTAATCTCGAACGTTCGGTCGTCGATCGCTTCGGCTCCAATCGACTCCGGAACGACTGCACCATCGTCGTCCGTCTCGTGTTCGATTGCGAGGAAGATATCACCGAGGATGAAGTTCGCGCGCTCACTGTTCTCGGACTCGGCGAGTCGACGGAACGCGTACACGAAGTCGTCTGCGGTCAGCTCAGTACCGTCGTGGTACTCGGCTTCCTTCAGCGTGAACGTGTACGTCAGCAGGTCGTCGGAGATTTCGACTTCCTCGGCGAGGAGGTTCTCGACCTCTGCGCCACCGTTCGGGAAGTACGTAAGCCCCTCGTAAATCTGGTTAATGACCTCACCGGAGGCCGTGTCAGTCGACTGAATCGGATCGAGCGACGTCATCGTCGAGTTGATCCGGTTCAGAATACCCTCGTCCCCACCCTCCTCTTCGGAGGGATCCTCGTCGGTAATGCACCCAGCAAACGTTGCCACCGCTGCACCCGCCCCAGCAGTCTTCAGGAAAGTCCGCCGGGACTGATCGATTTCATTCGCCATTTCGAGTGAGACGAGACACTCATGTCCCATAAATTTTTGTTTTGGATCCGGTGTGCTACCATTACTTGTACACAATCTCGTATTGTGTGACAATTGTGTACAACACACTCTGGTTGGTGGTAACATCTATTTCTCAGAACAGTGACGCTGTAGGCAGGGTAAACCACAGACATGGATGGTTTTCGAGTTAGATAATTACCACAATTATCAGTCGTTACAGTTAGATACTGTTTAACCAGTTTTCCGGTAGGAGCCATCCCTGACGCATGCGTTGGTGATACAACGCAGTTGCTGGCCAGCAAGTACTTATAAACGCCTCGGTTGTGGGCTGATTCCAACCACAACACATTGTCTGTTTATTTCAGTGTCTCTGCTGATACCCGGACAGACACTGTCTTCAATTCCATATTACGGGACAGGCATTGGGCAAACCCGGTGTGTGTCCCCCCTGGCAATCTCTTGTTGAACCAGGAACAACAACCTATTTATACTTGTGCTAATACCGTGGTTTCATGGTGGAGAATAACAAGCGATACCGAACTGGTATCAACCGACGCCGTGTCCTTCAGGGACTTACTGCAGCGGGTGTGATTGGGGCTGCTGGCTGCCTGGGTAGCGACGACGAAGAAACAGACGATACCTACACCGTCGCCGACGGGACGGACGCCGAATCGATGAACTTCATTCAGGTGTCCGACAACAATACGAACAACCGGCTCGCGCTGGTGATGGACAGCGCATACACGGTTACCTCCGACGATCAGATTTTCCCACTGTGGATGGACGTCGAGGACACCGGCGACGCGCAGGTGTACGTCGCAACCCTCCGCGACAACCTCCAGTGGGGCGGTGACTACGGTCAGATGACCGCCTCTGACTGGGTGTACATGATTCAGGAAGTTCACCAAGGAGAGGACAACTGGGCGCTCTCCGAAGCAGCCGGTAACTGGGCTGGAACCCACGTCGAAGAAACCGGTGAACTCGAGTTCCAGATCGAACTCGAGAATCCGAACGCCGACTGGCCGTTCGAGCCGGACCTCTGGGGATCGTACTGTATGCCACAGGGGCTGCTTGAACCGTACGTCGACGACCAAGACGGAGAGGGTCTCGATCAGGACGACGAAGTGCAGGAACTGGCCTACGCGGGCAACCTCGGTGCGTACACGTTCGAACGCTGGGACCGCGACTCCGAGTTCGTCGCCGTCAGAAACGACGACTACTACATGAACGAACTCGACGCGGACGACTTCCCGGACTACATCAGCGACGAGCAGGTCGAGGCCTGGCAGAACGCGCCAAGCTTTACGGAGTTCTCCTATCAGGCGATCGACGAGGACAGCACCCGGATGAGTGCGCTCGGACAGGGCGAGATCGAAGAGACCAATATTCCGTCGACCCGCGTCGAACAGTTCGAGGGCCGACCGGACGTCGACGTCCTGGAAGTTCCGTACTCGTACCTGACTATCATGGCGTACAACCAGCGAATGAACGGCTGGGAAGAACTTCGCACGCGCGAGGTTCGGCAGGCGCTCTCGATGGCGATCGACAAGGTCGAGATTACGGAGAACATCCTCCGTGGCTACGCAGAGGTCGCACACACGTTCCAGCCAGAGTGGTCGGAGTGGTACGATGAATCCGAAGTGACCCAGTTCGGCGAAGGGGATAGCTACGATCCAGATGCTGCACGAGACCTTCTCGAGGAGAACCTGAGCTCCGGGTACGGGTACGACAGCGACGGAACGCTGCTCGACCCAGACGGTGAACAGGTCACGCTGACGATGGTCTACTCGCGCGGGACCGAAACGACGGCAACCACGGCCGAGTTCATGGGCGACGAGCTAGGCGATCTCGGTATCGAGGTCGAGTTCGATTCCGTGACGTTCGACCAGATGATCCCGAACTACGTGCAAAACTCCTGGCAGGGCGACGAGGACGACCAGCCGTGGACCGGTGGCCCGAACAACGACGGCCCACGCGATGGCTCCGCAAGCGAAGAGGACTGGGACCTCATGTACGGGATCAACTTCAACACCTATCCACGAACGCCGGCCGCAACCGACGCGTTCTGGACGGAACAAGCACCGACGAACTACTTCGGCTACGTTCCGGATGCCGACATGGCGTCGATGTTCAGCACCGTCCGAACGAGTGCAGACCAGAGCGAGCGCCAGGAGACACTCGCAGAAATCTTCGGTGTTCTGAGTGAGGATCAGCCAGTTAACTTCGTCGCCATGGGTGACGACATCATCGGGTACCAGGGGTACGTCGATGGACCCGAAGAAGAGTTCGGTCAGGCGTGGGACCGCCACACCTGGGCGTTCGACGAAGCATAACCTCGCTGACCAACACTCGATTCGCGCGGCATATTAACACTAACGTAACCGAGAACGAGACTGAAACCGAAATTCAACCGTGTTGCTACCTTTCATACTCTTATTGGAATGCAGTGGTGATGGCGCATGAGCATGACAACCTACATTCTGCGTCGAGTTGCCTGGGCAGTCGTCGCGTCACTGATCGTCCTGACGCTGACGTTTATGCTCCTGTACTTTACGCCGGATACACAGCTTGCTGAACTCCAGTTCCAGGCCGCACAGGCCGGTGATGATCCGAGCGAAATCGGGGAGGCATACGAGAGCTACTACGGATACGACCAGCCGATTCACGTCCAGTACGTCGACTTTATGGGAAACATGCTCTCGCTCGACTGGGGATGGTCTGAGACACGTGCACAACCAGTCACGACAGCGATAGCTGATGCAATACCGTATTCGATGATGTACGGGGTTCCCTCCGTCATAATCTCGACAGTTCTGGGCATTGCTATCGGCCTCTACTCCGCGACCAACCAGTACACCCGGAGTGACTACGCGGCGACGTTCTTCGCCTTCTTCGGGCTGAGCATTCCGGACTTCTGGTTCGCGATCATCCTACTCGTGATCTTCGGGGTGATGCTCGGCTGGGTGCCGATCCTGTTCGATACGAGCGTGGCCATCTTCTCGTTAGAGAACGCCCAACAGCTGATACTCCCGATAATCGTGCTCACACTGAGTTCGATCGCGAGTCTGATGCGCTACTCCCGCGCGGAGGCACTCGAGTACGTCGAGGCTGAGTTCGTCAAAACGGCGAAGGCCAAGGGTGTCGAGGGACGACGGATCCTGACGCGTCACATCTTCCGGCCGGCCTCGGTTCCCCTCGCGACGATCCTCGTCGGAGACTTGTTGGGAATCATCCTGGTGTCATCGTATCTGATCGAAGTCGTCTACGGCATTCCGGGACTCGGGATGCTCAGTTTCCGGGCGATCATCAATCAGGATACACCGCTGGTGATGGGGACGGTCCTGTTGCCAGCGTTCTTGACAATCATCGGGAACCTGGCACAGGACGTCGCCTACACAGTGCTCGATCCACGGATCGACTACGGTGATTCCTGATGTCTGTTGACAACGATCCTCACGGTTCGGCCGGTGCCGGTAGCGGTGGCGGTGGCGGTGCTGGTTCCACCAGTGAGACGTTCGAAGATGTCGACTGGGAGAAAGTCGACGACGCACATCGGTCGCTGTCACTCAAGGCGATCATCATTGCAAGTATTTACACCGTCTTTGCCGCCGGTGTCATCTACGATTACGTCATCAAGACGCCGGGGACCGACACCATCGGCACGCTCGGAGTCAACCTGCAGGCACTCGACTGGCTGTACATTCTGACGCTGCTGTCGATCCTGTGTTTCGTCGTCGTGCCGCTGTACGAGAACAAGCGGATGACGAGGTACTACTGGCGGCAGTTCCGCAAGAACAAGGCGGCCGTTGTCAGCCTGATTTACCTGGGGATTATCTTCGTCATTGGGTCGATTGGACCGCGGTTCCTCGATCGACCGACGGTCGACCCCAGTAGCGCCTACCAGCCGCCGGTGTTCATGTCGGTCGAAGAGTGGATGCCGGTCGAGTGTGCCGGAGAGGTCTCGGGCGGCCGCTGTCATGGGACCTGGGCACACCCGCTCGGAACGACTCACGAAGGGAAGGACATCCTGGTCTCGGTCATCTACGGGATGGAGGTCAGTATGCAGGTCGGCCTGATCGCTGCGATGATTACGATCACGATCGCGGCGATCGTCGGCGTGAGTGCCGCCTACTTCGGCGGCTGGATCGACGCCGTGCTCATGCGCTACGTCGACATCCAGATCACGTTCCCGACGTTCTTCCTGTACCTGATGGTCGTCTACCTCTACGGTGGCAGCCTGTTCAGCATGATCGTGATCTTCGGCCTGCTCGGGTGGGGCGGAATTGCCCGTATTGTCCGGAGTGAGGCACTCCAGCGCCGCGAAGAGGAGTACGTCCTCGCCGCGAAGAACGCGGGTGCGAGCAGTTTCTGGACGATGCGTCGCCACCTCCTGCCGAACGTCTCGAACAGCGTCATCACTGCGGTGACGCTGCTCATTCCCGGGCTCATCCTCTTCGAGGCGAGCCTGGCGTTCCTCGGGCTCGGTGATCCGACGATCCCATCGTGGGGTGAGGTCATCGCGTCCGGTCGGGACGACCTGCAGTACGCCTGGTGGATCTCGACGATTCCGGGGGTCTTCCTGTTCTTCACGATCCTCGCGTTCAACTTCATCGGCGACGCGCTCCGCGACGCACTCGACCCACGTTCGGAGGGGAGCGGCGAATGACGCCGGCACCAACACCGCCGTCCTCGCCGAGTCCTGACCGCGGCAGCGGGAACGAGAGTAGTCACGAAGACGGAACCGAATCCGGTCACGACGTCGAAGACGCATCTGAGACAGAACCAGTCCACCCAAACTCCACAGCTACAACGAGCACCCCCAACGAGTCGACCATGAATACCACTACGAAAGCCCGCACTGACAGTAGACGCGGCGACCCGCTGCTCACCGTCGATAACCTCCGAACGGTGTTCGACACCGACGATGGGCAAGTACAGGCAGTCGATGGCATCGACTTCACCGTCCACCCTGGCGAAACCGTCTGTATCGTCGGCGAAAGCGGCTCCGGCAAGACGGTGACGAGTGAATCGATCACGCAACTGTTCAAGAGTCCACCCGGGTCGATCGCAGACGGCTCCGTCGTCTTCGACGGCGACGACCTGGCTGCTCGCTCCGAAGAAGAGCTCACCGATATCCGTGGCGCACGCATCAGCCACATCTTCCAGAACCCACAGGGCGCGCTCAACCCGGTCTACACTATCGGCTGGCAACTTATCGAGGCGATCCAGCTCCACCAGGATGTCGAGAAAGACGACGCTCGCGAGGAGGCCGTCGACCTCCTCAGCCGCGTTGGCATCCCCGAAGCCAGTGCCCGCCTCGATGACTACCCACACGAACTCTCCGGCGGCATGAAACAGCGCGTGATGATCGCGATGGCGCTCGCGTGCCAGCCCGATCTGCTCATCGCCGACGAGCCGACGACGGCACTCGACGTCACCATCCAGGCCCAGATCCTCAGACTCCTGCGCGACCTCCAGGAGGAGTTCGAGATGGGCATCATCTTCATCACCCACGACCTCGGCGTCGTCGCCGAAATCGCAGACCGCGTCGTCGTCATGTACGCCGGCAAGGTGATGGAACGAGGCAGCGTCTACGACGTCTTCGATTCGCCGTCCCACCCCTACACGAAGGCGCTACTCGAGTGCCTACCGGGCCACGGCTCGCTCGGTGGGATCCCGGGATCGTTACCGGATCCGATCGACCCGCCGGAGGGCTGTCGGTTCGCAGACCGGTGTCCGTACGCGATCGAGGAGTGTCGAACCGGCGCACAGCCGGCCTTCGAGTCCGCTACAGGCGACGGACACGAGGTATCGTGTGTCCACTACCAGACCGCCGACGATCCGTCGGTACTCGAGCGGGTCGGTGGCGACGCCGCGAGTGAGAGTGGGACGCAGCGCCCCGGTCGGACCGATGGTGGGACGGATGAGAGCGAGACACAGGAGCGGACGGCCGGAGGTGGTTACCGTGAGTAACCGATCGGCCGACCGCCGTCGTGGCAGCAACGAGACCGACGAGCCGTTGCTCTCCGTGCGAAACCTGAAGAAACACTATCCGATCACGGAGGGCATCCTTTCGAAGGAAGTCGGCCGTGTTCGCGCCGTCGACGGCATCGACTTCGACGTCCACCCCGGCGAGACGGTCGGTATCGTTGGCGAAAGTGGCTGTGGGAAATCCACCGCCGCGAGCTCGCTCATCCGACTCGAAGAGCCAACCGAGGGGACCGTTCAGTTCGACGGCGAGGATATCACAGAGTACGACAGCGACGAGATGAAGGCGTTCAGACGCCGCGTCCAGATGATCTTCCAGGATCCGGAGTCGAGTTTCGACCCCCGGATGAGCATCGGTGATGCAATCGCCGAGCCGCTGACGGTACAGGGGCTGACTGACAAGGGCCGTCGAAACGAGATCGTCGCCGACCTGTTAGAACGAGTTGGGCTCTCCGCGTCGGATGCCGACCGCTACCCACACGAACTGAGCGGTGGGCAGAAACAGCGCGTCGGTCTCGCGCGGGCGCTCTCGATGAACCCAGACATGATTATCGCGGACGAGCCGGTCTCGGCGCTCGACGTCTCGATCCAGTCCGAGATTCTGTCACTGATGAACGACCTCCAGGAGAACTTCGGACTCAGTATCCTGATCATCAGCCACAACCTGGCTGTTATTCGTCAGATCTGTGACCGCGTCGCCGTCATGTACCTCGGTGAAATCGTCGAACTCGGACGGACGGACGAGGTCTTCGCGAATCCACAACACCCCTACACGCGGGCGCTGCTGGCCTCGATCCCGACTGCCGATCCGAACGACCGTGGTATGGGTGTCGAACTCACCGGCGACGTGCCGAGCCCGTCGAATCCGCCATCGGGATGTCGGTTCCACACGCGCTGTCCCGAGGTCATCCAGCCGGAGGGCTACGAGTTCGACCAGCAAACCTGGCGACGCGTGATGGATTTCCGGCAGAAGCTCGACGACGGTGCACTCAACGTCGAGGCGATCCGCGAGATGCGCCTCACCGAAGTCGACGAGTACGAAACGATCGAGGAGGTGACGACCGCCGAGACGAAGGTCCGACTGCGCGACGAGTTCGACATTCCGAAGCCGCTGTCGGACCCGCAGGCCGAAGCCGTTCTCGAGTCGGCGATCGAGAACATCGTTACCGGCAACGAGGACGACGCCCGCGACTCACTCGCTACCGAATTCGCGACACCGTGTGAGACGCAGTCGCCCGCACTCGAGCAGACGGAGTCCGGACAAACCGCATCTTGCCTTCGCAACGAGAACGAACTGCCGCCGACGGATCTCGAGCAGACGGTGCGATCGGACTGACCGACGCGAACCAAACCGACGGATCGCGGTTGCTCTCTCCGTTCTCCTTCTTGTGTGACTCCTTTCGCTGAGGTGCAGATCGGTCTCCGGTACCAGTTCCTCGGCGACCGGTGCTCGCTATGACGTACCTATCAGCTACCAGTACTCCGTCCAAAACGTCACTATGAGCACGAGCCCGCCTGCAAGCAAGAATCGAACGCCGCGCGATAACCGCTCGGACTCCGTAAGCGGGTTCGAACTGTTCAGTAGTGCTGCCAGACGCTTCTGGTGTGGCGTCGGCGTCTCTGCGTCGGACTCGATTTGGGGTCGTGCTTCGTCCTCGTCGTCCTCGAGTTCACGCTTGATTCGTGGGCGGACGCCAGGTCGGGTGAGGATGGTTCCAAACGTTAGGAGGAGGATGCCGATGACGAACATTGCTTCACGGACTGTCGTCCAGTTGCCGTCGCGGACGGCCGAGACGACGAGTCCGATCACGGCTACGACGGCGGTGATGAGCAGTGCAGAGACCAGCGCATCGGCGGTGCGGAGGAGCCGACGGGACTCCTGTGTCATGTCGGTATCTGGGAAGGGGGTCTACTTCTAGTGTCTGGTTTGTGTTGTCCGTGCACAGATGCTGGACGAATCAGTGATGAATTGTTGTCGGATCCGGTGGATCACCGGCTGCTACTGCCGTTCGCCCGAAATGTAGCGGGAGGTAGTATTCACAGGGATTCAACAACGAACGACGAACAGTGTGAGGAGTGAGTCTGAATCCCTGAAACGTAGCGGGAGGTAGATTTGAACTACGCGAAGACCGCTCGCTCCGCTCACGGTCTTCTCTCGTTCAAACAACCACATGCTATGGATGACGCTCACGAATTTGTTCGCGTCAAAACATAGCGGGAGGTAGATTTGAACTACCGGTCTGCGGGTTATGAGCCCGCCGGAATCTCCTGGCTATCCCATCCCGCTACCATATCGTAACCCGGTGTGCTAGTTAAGGGTTGTGTTTCGGGCGCCGTGTGCGGGTTTCTACCGCTCGTCCTGGTGGACTTTCCACGTGTAGAGGCTCTCACAGGTATAGTTCACGAAGAACCCTACCCCAATTCCGATGACATTCGCGATAACATAGTTGACGCCGTACCAGTTGACCAACACCGCAAGGACCGTCAGCGTCACCAGAAACCCACCGAACCGGACCGCGTTGGACCGGAGGAATCGCCGACCGAACGCCCACACGCTCATCTTCCCGTGGCTGGCGAACGTCCAGTACTCGTTCAAAATGAAGATTACCACGATCGAGAGCTCCCAAGAGATTACTTTCGCGAAGACCGGATCGAGTCCGGTCAACTCGACCAGTGTAATGAGCCCGACGTTATCGACCGTCGCACCGACGAGTCCGACGCTGGCAAACTGAGTAAATCGACTCGTCGAGAGCAGTGCATGTATCCGCGTCCGAAGGGCGTCGATGAGTGATTCAGTCATCAGCAGGGAACAACTGTCCAGCGTGTGAACGCACGGTACTCGAGTACAGTGGAGGTAGGCCTGTTGTTGTCGGGAACCGACATCGGATGACGAGTTCGGTTCGAAATCGTGAGGGATGGCGGCTTGTAATCCACGTGTATCGTGATCAACGCGTGCGTAGTGTCTGTTGTTCTGTCCAGGAGTACACGTGGAGAGAAATCGATCACCTAGCTGCGTTACACCGCCAGGTCGCCCTGCGGACGGACGACGTCGATGGCCTCGGCGTCGACGCGTTCGACGTCGAGGAAGTGCGGGATGTAGTTCTGGTGTTCGAAGTCCTCGTACTCCGCGTCAGCGCCGACGATACACCACAGCTGGACCTCCTCGGGGCCGTGCCACTCGCCGTTGCGGTTGATCCCGAAGCAGACGAGTTCCTCACCGTCGTGTTCGATGATTGCCCCCTTTCGGATACCGGGGTCCCCGTGGATGATGAGCCGCTTCATACGCCACAGTTCTCAGGAGAGCGGATTAAACGCTTCGAACACCTGTGGCTGGGAGAGCAACAACTGCAACTATTTACTCACTGATCGCACAGCTACCGTGCGATCAGGTGTACAGTGGCTTGCAGTGGCGACGATAGCCGGTGCTGTCGACGATGGTGGAACCGATGCTACTCACAGGACTGGCGCGGTGGTTGTGTCGATATTACCAACGACCGACGGGACGAACGAACCTGTACACGAAACGCG
This sequence comes from Natrialba sp. SSL1, assembly GCF_001861355.1. GTDB lineage: Archaea > Halobacteriota > Halobacteria > Halobacteriales > Natrialbaceae > Natrialba. The sequence goes on along the minus strand of NZ_MASN01000043.1, from coordinate 31,523 downwards.
CGCCCGCGTAAGGGTCGCCCTCGGCGTCGAAGCCGACGACGAACCAAACGGGTTTTAAACAGCGCTATCTTAGCCCACGTCAAGTGAGATAACCATGCAGATGCCACGCCGATTCAATACGTACTGCCCGCACTGTAACGAACACCACGAACACGAAGTCGAGAAGTCCCGATCGGGTCGTTCCTCCGGTATGAAGTGGGACGCTCGCCGAACCCGGCGCAACACCGCGTCGATCGGTAACTCCGGTCGCTTCTCGAAGGTTCCCGGTGGCGAGAAGCCAACCAAGAAGACCGACCTCAAGTACCGCTGCAACGAGTGTGGCAAGGCCCACCTCCGCGAGGGATGGCGCGCCGGCCGACTCGAGTTCCAGGAGTGATTTCAATGGCAGGAAATTTCTACAGCGTTCGATGCAGTGACTGCGAGAACGAACAGACCGTCTTCGGCAAGGCCTCCACGGAGGTCGCCTGTGCCGTCTGTGGCACGACGCTCGCGCGACCGACCGGTGGCAAAGCCGAGATCGAACACGAGATCGTCGACACCGTCGAGTCACGATGAAGTACAGCGGCTGGCCCGACCCCGGCGAACTCGTCGTCGGCAAGATCGACGAGATTGAAGACTTCGGTGTCTTCGTCGATCTCGAGGAGTACGAGGACAAGCGCGGCCTGATTCACATCTCCGAGGTCGCCAGCGGCTGGATCAAGAACGTCCGTGACCACGTCCGAGAGGGCCAGATCGTCGTCTGCAAGGTCCTAGATGTCGACGAGGAGTCCCAGCAGATCGACCTCTCGCTCAAGGACGTCAACGACCACCAGCGCTCGGAGAAGATCCAACAGTGGAAAAACGAGCAGAAGGCCGACAACTGGATGGATCTGGCGACCGGCGACGACATCGGTGACGAGGAGTTCACCGCGATCGCGAACGAGCTCATCGGCGCACACGGTAGCCTCTACGAGGGCTTCAAGCAGGCTGCAATCCACGGCAGCGAGGCGCTCGAGAGCACCGAGCTCACAGACGACGAGATCGAATCGCTCGTCGAAACCGCTCGCGAGAACGTCTCGGTGCCGTACGTCAACGTCACCGGCTACGTCGACCTCGAGAATCCATCGGCGACCGGCGTAGACGGCATCCGCGAGGCACTCGAGGCCGCCGAAGGGAACGGCGAGGTTCCAGAGGAGGTCGACCTCGAAGTGACCTACGTCGGCGCACCTGAGTACCGGATCCGTGTGCAGGCGCCGAACTACAAGACCGCCGAGGCCCAACTCGAGGAGAGTGCGGATCGCGCGGTCGCTGCGATCCAGGGCCACGGTGGCGACGGCGAGTACCACCGCGAGCGACGGACTGACGAGGAGTAACGGACTGATACAGCCGTCTTGCAATCACTACAGCGACAATGAAATCTGATATCCGGGTGTGTTCGGCGTGGCGCAAGCGACACGACCGCCCGCGATATACCCTTTCTGCGACGTGTCCGGACTGTGGCGCTGACACCGAAAACAGTGCCCCCGCACCCTTCGATCCCGAAGATCCCTACGGCGAGTACCGACGCGCTCTTAAACGTCGCCATCGCTGCTAGGGTATATGGACGAACTCGACATCGACGCGGTCGCCGAACTCGACCTGGACGACCCCGTACTCGTCGAGGGGCTGCCGGGCGTCGGACACGTTGGGAAACTCGCCGTCGACCACCTGCTGGAGGAACTCGAGGGCGAGAGTACGCTCGTGCGACGGGTGTACTCTCGCGAGTTCCCACCGCAGGTGACCGTCGAAGACGGCGTCTCGGAACTCACGTGTGCCGAGATCTACGCTGTCTCTCCACCCGAGGGACGCGACCTGCTCTTGCTGACCGGCGATCATCAGGCGCAGACGAACGACGGCCACTATGTGCTGACAGGTGCCTTCCTCGACATCGCCGAGGAGTTCGGGGCCTCCGAAGCGTTTGCACTCGGCGGGATTCCGACGGGCGAACTCATCGATGAGTACGCCGTCGTGGGTGCCATGACGGAGGAGTCGATGCGCGAGGACTTAGAGGAGGCCGGCGTCGAGTTCAGAGAGGACGAACCGGCGGGCGGCATCGTCGGGGTCTCGGGCCTGCTGCTCGGCCTTGGTGCCCGTCGCGGCTTCGAGTCGGCATGTCTGATGGGCGAGACGAGCGGCTACCTCGTCGATCCGAAAAGCGCCCGCGCCGTGCTCGAGGTGTTAGAGGAGGTACTCGAGATCGACCTGGATTACGAGACGCTCGACGAGCGTGCCGAGGAGATGGAAGATGTCATCGGGAAGATCCAGGAGATGGAACAGCAACAGCAGATGGACGTGCCGACGGACGACGATCTGCGGTATATCGGATAAGCTCGGCACAGAACGTTCAGTTGGCATACGCTCCGTCCAAAACATTGTTGGAATTATAGGTTCGAGACTTCGATATGCCGCTAACGCCGGATCGACGTCTCCAGACCCGCATTGTTGCTGCGCTTGCTCTGGTGGTCGGCGTTAATGGACTTCTCCTCTCAGTGCTCGCCTGGAGCGGCCACCGAATGCTTTCCGCGAGTGGCCACACAGTGAGCCCTAACCTTGGGGTCCCAGCTACCGTCGGAACAGTGTTGCTCGGTGCAATCGGCCTCGTGGTCGTTCAGGCCCGATACGGCTCGCGAACGGCTGTCTCCGGTCTCAACCCCGAGCCGGTCGAGGGTGACGGTCCACGAAACGTCGGTGCTCGAGTCCGACGACTGGCAAAGCAGGCTGACGTCCCAGTTCCGTCGGTTGCCGTCACGGACTGCGACGACCCGAACTGTCTCACTGTCGGGACCCAGCGGTCACCGACGATCGTGGTCACCACGGGACTGCTCGACACCCTCGAGGACACCGAACTGGACGCGGCACTGGCCCACGAGATTGCCCACCTCGCGAACCGCGATCTCACGGTCGTCAGTGCCGTCGCCGCGATCGTCGCAATCGGTGATCGACTGCTCGAGCGCGAACGCATGCTTCGAGGGGTGCTCGTGGCGATGATCGTATTCGTCATCAGGTTGGGCCCCGTTTTCGGACTAATGCTGCTGTTCGTTCTTGTCGTGCCGTTCGTTGCGATTACAGTGGGCTTTCTGGTCGTGAGCCCCGTCGCCCGACTGCTGCTCGGGATCTACGCCATTACACTCGGCCTGTTCGCAAAGGCCCGCGAGTACGCCGCCGATCGCGGGGCGAGCCAACTCGTCGGCGATCCGGCCGCAGTTGCCAGCGCCCTCGAGACGCTCGACGGTGGCGACCGCCCGAAACGGGACGCACGACTCGACGCGAGCGCAACGCTCGGAATCGTTTCCCAGTCACTCTCGATCGACTGGGCGGACGACGAAAACGACAGAGACGGTGACGCCGAGGAAAGTTGGTTCGAACGCTTGTTCGTCGGTCAGTTTGATATGTGGCGGAAGAACGTCTCGGACTTTGGCAACCGACAGTCCGAGAACGGGTTCGATCAACAGCGGTCTTCCGACCGCGGCGCTGTGGATGCGGATGCAGGTGACGACACGGGTGCGGGTGACGACAGCGAACCGAAGTCGTGGATCATCGAGCCGTTCGTGAAACCCGCTGTCGACCCAATACGTGATCGAATTCGGCAACTGCTGACGTGGCGGCCTCGGACACACCCCACGACCGAGTCACGAATCCAGCGATTGGGGACACTCGAGCGTCGGCGGCGTGACTGAGTGGTGATCACGTACGCACGAGTTGCAGCATATCTCGCAGCGTGCTCTGCTCGACTCCCTGTATCAGCCCTCGAGTACCTCGTACGCCACGTCCGCATCCCGAAGCGCGTCCGTGACGCGCCCGACGGCATCCGTCGTCGCGATAGCGGTCACCTCGAGTCCGTGTTCGGCGGCGTCGGCTGCGACTTCGCCGACGGCAAACGTCACTGCGGGGTCGACGTCCGCCTGGCGGCAGGCGACGGTCGCCTCTACCCCTGTTGCGACGACGAGGTCGGCGTCGTCGCAGGCGTCGCGAACGGTCTCGTCATCGATCGCACGGCTGCCACCGGTTCGAACCGTCGGCACCTGCAGAACCGTCACGGAGCCGGGTTCGAGTTCCATCACACCCTCGAAGCTCGTGACGCCGACGTCGGTGCCGGCTTCGGCGTCGGTGGTGGCGATACCCGTTGCGGGACCTCCACCGCCCGGGGTCGCGTGAAGGAGGCCGTCCTCGAGTGTCAGTGAGACGGTGTCGCCTTCCTCGATATCATCGGCGGCGATGTAGGCGTCTTCGCTCATCGCACCGAGGACGTCGCCGGTGACGTGGTCGGCGAAGCGACGCACGTCGTCTGCGGCGCGAAAGAGCCAGTCGACGCCCTCGCGGGTGACGCGGTAGCGCGACCGGCCTTCCTTCTCGACGAGGCCGTCGTCGACGAGATCACGGATATACTCGCTGACGGCCTGGCTCGTCACGCCGACTTCCTCGGCGATCTCCCCCTGGCTGACGGCGGGCTGGCGCTCGGCGATCTGTACGAGGATCCGAAATCGCGTCGCGGCCCGTTTGTTGTCGAGGACGTCGACCATACGCCCTCTTTTTTCCGAGGGGAGCAAAAAGGTACGCGGTCGACGCGCGCGACTGTCGCGTCACCACTGCACGCGTCCCGTCACGAGACACCCATCAGACACCAAACACCAAGTAACTCTCCCACTTATCGAGTACCAGTCAGCAGCCTCGAGTACCCGCTGGTGGGCTCGGAGCGGAGTCTACTCGAGTCCGGTCGCTCACAGCGACGACTGAACAAACTCATTAGGGTTCGAGAGAGTCACACGAGTATGACCGACCGCTACGACGTGGTGATCGCCGGTGCCGGGCCGGCGGGTGCCCAATGTGCCCGTGATCTCGCGACGCGCGGATACGACGTCGTCGTCCTCGAAACTGAGTCCGAGGACGAGTTCCCGCGCCAGAGCAACAAATCGACCGCCGGAACGTTCCCCTCGATGATGGCCTCGTTCGGCATTCCCGACGATGTTGTCATGCAGTACACCGACAGCGTCGTCCTCGAGTCGCCGACCGACCACTACGTGAAAGAACAGCCCGGCGCGGTACTCGAGTTCGCCGACTTCAAACGCTATCTCGCCGAGGACGGTCAGGACGCGGGCGCGGAGTACTACTTCGAGTCGCGCGCGACCGCGCCGATCATGGATGGCGGTGAGATCGTCGGGATGACCTACAACGGTGATCAGGAGGTCTACGGTGACGTGATGATCGACGCGACCGGACCGGCAGCGCCGATCGCGAAGAAACTCGGCGTGAGTGATCTCAAACGGGAGAATCACGCGATCGGCATCGAGTACGAGTTCGAGGGGATCGATATCGACCGACCCGGCTTCGCGGACCTTCACGATGCGATGATGTTGCGTCTGGATCACGATATTGCGCCGGGTGGCTACTCGTGGATCTTCCATACCGGAGAGGATACGGCCAAGGTCGGTCTCTGCTACATCCAGAACAACGGACACGACCGATACGCACGCGATGGGTTCGCGATCGACGACTATCTCGACCACTGGCTCGACACCGATCCGCGGTTCCAGAACGCGACGCGGATCGAGGGCAAGCAACACCGCGGCTCGGCCCACATCCAGATGCCGGGGCAGATGCACACCGATCGGTTCATGGCCATCGGTGACACGGTTCCGACGGTCGACCCGCTCTGGGGTGAGGGGATCAACAAGTGCATGCAGTCCGGGCGGATGGCAGCAGCAGCAGTCGATAGCTGTCTCAAACACGGCGACATCGAGCCGTCCGCGGAGAATCTCGAGGTCTACGACACGCTCTGGCATCGCGAAGTCGCGCCGAACATGCAAAAGCGTCTCTGGATGACGAAATTGCTCTACCTCGCCGAGAATGAGCGCTACGATGAGTTCATGCAGAATCTGCGCCAACTCGACGACGATACGCTGGCAAAGGCAAACCGCGGGAACGTCCGCGCGATTGCAAATCTGTTCAGCCCGGGCGACATTCCGTTGCTCGCACGGTTTGTCAAACAGGAGTTTGGTCTCGGAGCTAGCTTCTAAGCCGGACGGCGTTTCTCACGTCGACCCGCTCAGACGTGTTCCGGTAACCAGCCACCGTCGACTTCGATATTCTCGCCGCTGATATACCCCGAGTCGGGATCGAGGAAGAACAACAGCGGCTGCACCAGATCGTCGAAGCTCGCCGGCCGGCCACGGGGCAGTTCTTCGGGGAACTCGTCCGAGTTCTCGACGACGTACGGCGAAATCGCGTTGACGGTCACGCCGTCGTCCTGCGTATCCGCAGCCAGCATTCGGGTGAACATCAATACGCCCGCCTTCGCGACAAAGTACGGGAAGTTCTCCGGGCTCACCAGCCCCTTTTCGCTTGAGGCGTAGCCGATGTTGACGATGCGGCCGTAGTCGTCGCCATCGGTACTGCTGTCGTCAGTGCCACCACCCCGACTGCCCTGCTCTCCGCCGCGCATCGTCTCCAGTGCCCGCTTCGAACAGAGATAGGTGCCGTTGAGGTTCGTCTCCAGGACGCGATTCCACGTCTCGAACTCGAGTTCGTCCCAGTGACTGGGCGCGAAGTCGCCGACGTTGTTCACTAAGATGTCAACGCTCCCGAGTTCGGACTCGACGGCGTTGAAGAGTCCGTTGACGCTCTCGGGGTCGGTGACGTCGGCCTGGACTGTCATCGCTTCCGTGTGGCCGCCACCGCGGGAACGGGCTTCTGCGGCGACCTCACGGGCCGCCTCGGCGCTCGTGTGGTAGTGAACCGCGGTGTCTGCGCCGTACGCTGCCGTCGCCAGCAAGAGTTCCCGGCCGACGCCGCGTGCGCTTCCCGTCACGAGAACGGTTCGGTTCTCGAGTGCGTGTTCGTCCATACGCCACCCTCGTCGAGAGCGGGTAAAAAGCCGCCTGGGACGCCAAACTGCGACGTGTCATCGCTACGGGCGGCTCCCGAAGTTAAGTATCCCCCCGTACATACATGGGGTATGACATTGAAAACCGTCTTACTCGCCGTTGGGCCTGGCGATGCTGACCGCAGCACCAAACTGGCAGAAACCGTCGTCGAGGTCGCAAAACCGGCCGAGGCGACCGTCGTCCTCGGCCACGTCTTTACCGATTCGGAGTACGACGAGGTCCTCTCCCGACTCGAGTTCGATACCGAACTCGAAGAGGCCGACCCGAACGAGGTTGCCACTCGACACTCGACGATTCGCGAGCTACGAGACGTACTCGATGAACACGAACTCGAGTACGAGACTCGCGGTGCGGTTGGTGATCACGGGCCGACGATCGTCGAGTTGGCGACTGCGGTGGATGCGGATCGGGTTGTCGTCGGTGGGCGTCGTCGGTCGCCGACGGGGAAGGCAGTGTTCGGATCGACGGCACAGGAGGTGTTGTTGTCGGCACCGTGTCCGGTGACGTTCGTCCGGAACGACGACGAGGCGTGAGTGTGCGAGCGGCGTGAGGAAACGACGACGAGCGTGGGTGGACGTTGTACGCGTGTGCGGGCAGGTGTGTGTCCGTCGAACTCCTGAAGCCGCGTGAGTGTCGAACTCTGAAGCACCATGACCGCTCGAGAATACACTCGCCGCGCCGCCCCACTCCGATTCACGGCCACGGCTGAACTGCGAGCGCTCGGCTCCCGATTCGTGCCTCCCGCTACTCCTCCACTGCAGCATCCACCGCGAACGAGTCGTACTCGAGTTCGCCCGCTCGTTCGTACCGGAGCAACTGGACGCCTGTACTCGACGTTTCGGCACTCGTCAGTTCGAGAGCTGCCGGAATTGCTCCGTCGTCGAACAACCGCTTCCCGTCCCCCAGAGTGAGGGGGAAGATCCAGAGCCAGAATTCGTCGACGAGGTCGTGGGCGAGCAACGTCTGGAGCAGGTCGTGGCTCCCCTGAACGAGGATCACGTCCTGGCGCTTCGCTTTGAGGGACTCGACGGCTGTTGGGACGGTATCGGTGAGGAGCGTCGAGTTGGTCCACGAAACACTGTCGAGGGTTTCCGAGGCGACGTACTTCGGCATGCGGTTCAGTTTGGCCGCCACGGGATCGTCCGTCGTCTCCACGTGCGGCCAGTGCGCGGCGAAGATCTCGTACGTCTTGCGACCGAGTACCAATGCGTCGGCCTCGGCAAACTGGTCGTCCATCGTCTCGCCCATGACCTCGTCCCAGTAGGTGACGGACCACCCACCGTGCTCGAAGTCACCGTCGCGATCCTCGTCGGCCCCGCCCGGTGACTGCATCACGCCGTCGAGTGTGAGGAACGTTCCAACGACGAGCGTCCCCGTCGATCCGTCTGGGTGTGTGTCGGCCATACGACCACCGAACGTGAGACCGGACGATAACTGTGTCCCGCCCACTCGTCGGGCAACTATAGTCGGTGTCGCCCACCGTCCGTGAAGTGCGGACCGAACTCGGCGTTCGAGACGACGTATCGGAGTCACTACTCGTCGCCGAGTACAATATGTGTAGTTAAGTAACGCGGCGGCGGTCATTCGAACAGGATGGTCTACTATGCGGGCGTCGATCTCGGCGCGACGAACGTCCGGGCTGCGATCGCCGCGGACGACGGGACGACGATCGGCGTCAGTCGAAACGCCACACCACGCGGACCGACGGGTATCGACGTAACAGAGGGGGTCCTCCGGACGCTACGGGAAGCCTGCGGCGACGCCGGCGTCACACCGGAAGCCGTCGCCGCAGCCGGCATCGGCTCGATCGGTCCGTTCGACCTCGCGGAAGGTGCCGTCATCGACCCGGCGAACCTGCCGGATTCGATCGACCGCATTCCACTCACCGGTCCGATCGAAAAGCTCCTCGAGACGGACGAGGTACACCTCCACAACGACACCACCGCCGGCGTCATCGGCGAGCGCTTCCACGCCGACCGAAACCCCGACGATATGGTCTACATCACCATCTCCTCGGGCGTCGGCGCTGGGGTCTGCTGCGACGGCGAGATCCTCGACGGCTGGGACGGCAACGCCGGCGAGGTCGGCCACTGTATCGTCGACCCCCACGGCCGCCTGACCTGTGGCTGTGGCCACGACGGCCACTGGGAGGCCTACTGCTCGGGCAACGGGATCCCGAACTTCGCGAGACTTCTTGCTGACGACGATCCGACGATTTCGACGGACCTTCCCCTCGAGAGCCCCGACTTCACGGCGAAGGACGTCTTCGAGTTCGCCGGGGAGGACGAACTCGCCGACTACGTCATCGAACAGCTCGCTCACTGGAACGCCATCGGCGTGACGAACGTCATCCAGTCGTTCGCGCCGATTGTCGTCTCCTTCGGCGGCGCCGTTGCGCTGCACAACGAAGAACTCGTCGTCGACCCGATTCGAGAGCGCGTCTCCGAGATGCTGCTCAACAACGTGCCCGAGATTCGCGTCACCAACCACGGCGACGACGTGGTACTCGAGGGCGCGGTCGCGAGCGCGCTGACGAAAGGGACCGGCGACCGGCGACAGCTCGACGCCTGAGTCGGTTTGGCGAATGATTACTTTCTTGACCCGAGCGTCGCAATACCACGTATGCGCCGACGAGCCTTCCTCCGCTCCGGTCTGACCGCCGGGGTCGGCCTCAGTGTCGCCCTGTCCGCGTCCTCGGTGTCCGCAACCGACGAACGCATCCCCTCGCACGCGAGCGTCGCTACCGGTTCACAGTCGACCATCACGACCATCACCCCCGACTCGTTTTTCGAGGAGCCGGTCGAATCGACGCCACAGGACGCGTTTCCTGATTCCTACGAGCCACTCGGTCGCACGTCGGTCGGCGGCGCGGCCGAAGCGGTCGTCGGCGACGACGGGGAGACCGCTTATCTCGCAACGACGACGGGCTTTGCAACCGTCGACGTCTCCGACCCGACCGATCCGGAGGTACTCGCGCGTGAAGACAGTCTGTCGGTCGATGACGAGACACTGACCGATATCCTCGACATCAAAGTGAGTGGCGACCGACTGGTCGTCCCTGGACCAGCGAACCCGACGACTGCTCCGGTCTTCCACGGCTTCATCTGCTACGACGTTAGCGACCCAGCAGAGCCTGTCGCCGTTACTGAGCCGTACGAAACCGACTACCACATTCACAACTGCTTCCTCGAGGACAACCTGCTGTACGTCGTCGCCAACAGCGAGGAGCCCGCCGAAAACCCGCTCGTCGTCTTCGACATCAGCGACGACACCGTCGAAGCGGTCGGCCGCTGGTCGCTACTCGAGTTCGAGCCCGGCTGGGAGGAGGTCCACTGGCTCCTGCGATACCTCCACGATGTCTACGTGCACGACGAAATCGCGTACCTCGCCTACTGGAACGCAGGAACCTACCTGATAGACGTGAGCGATCCCGCCAACCCGGAGTACATCTCCCACGTCGCCGAGACGGAGCTCGAAGAACAGCAGAACATTCCGGTCGCTGGTGTGTCGGACGCCCAGCAGGGGTTGCCGGGCAACGACCACTACTCGGCCGTCGACGACACTGGCACCCTGCTCGGGGTCGGCCGCGAGGCCTGGGCGACCGGCGGCGACGACCCCGACGGGCCGGGCGGGATCGACCTCTACGACGTGAGCGAGCCAAGCGAGCCGACTTACCAGGCGACGATCGAGGCCCCATCGGCCGAGAACGAGGGGTACAGCGACGGCATGTGGACGACCGCCCACAACTTCGAACTGCGAAACGATCGCCTCTACGCCTCGTGGTACCGCGGCGGCGTAACGGTCCACGACGTTTCCGATCCGGCCTCTCCGACCGAACTCGCCGGCTGGCGCGACGCCGACGACCTCGGCTTCTGGACGGCGCGGGTACTCGAGTCCGGTGAGACGTTCATCGCGAGCAGCACGGAGGCGATTCCAAGCGCTGACACCGAGGGTGCACTGCTGGTGTTTCCGGCGCAGACGGACGGCGCTGGGTCGGGTGGCGACGATGGCGACGACGATGATGAGGATGGCACCGTCGGAAGTGACGCGGCGGATTCCATTCCAGGGTTCACGGCCCCCGCCGTCGCCGGAGCGGCCGGCGTTGCCGGCGGCGCGCTCGGACTCGAAGTGCTGCGCCGCCGGTCTGATGCCGAAACAGAGTCGTCACAGCAGTGAGCCAGGTTTCGCGTCGAAGTCGGCGGGCTCTTCCGTGGATGTCCGCAAAACCCTCGTGATCGTTCCTGATCGTTCGGTTTTGCGGTCCAAACCTATTCACCGTTCGAGTTCGTAGGGCGGGTAATGAGTAACGCCGACGCCGACACTGACACTGAGACCGAAGCGTCGCTCCGCGAGCGCGTCGAGGCCTGGCTCACCCGCGAGATGCCGATTATCCAGATGCACGGCGGGACGAGCGCCGTTCGCGAGGCCGACCCCGAATCTGGCGAGGTCATCATCGAACTCGGCGGCGGCTGTCAGGGCTGTTCGGTCAGCGACGTGACGACGGGCAACATCAAAGCAGAGCTGATCCAGTGGCCCGACATCGACGAGGTGACGGTCCGAGTCCCCGACGCACGCGAGAGTCTCGGCGGCCCGGACCAGGCCGAGTCCATCATGGGCATCGATCGGACGGAAGGCGGCCGCGGCGACTGGGGCTCGTCGAACCCCGGAAAAGACCACCTCTGAGGCCGGACTTGTCGAACTCGTTCGCCGGCCACAGCGGCGTGTCTCACGTTGACAGGGTCGGTCAGTTTTGAGAATTCCTATATCCTTTTACGCTCGAGTTACGGAGTTAGTCACCATGACGACGTGTGGATGCCCGACCGCGGGAGGTGACGGTGATGGGTAACGAACCAGTTGTCGGTCCGAACGACGACCGTGACGCTGCAGCCGAGTCTGGGTCCGACGCGACAGCCGAGACAGCGGACGCCGACGCCGACGCTGGCGCCGATGTCGGATCGGAAACAGAAGCAGAAACCGGAACGGAAACAGAAACCGACGGCGGCGTTCGCCCCTACACCGTCCGCCTCGAACTCGTCGACGAACCCGGCGAGTTGCTCCGTGCGCTCTCCCCCATCTCGGACAACGGCGGCAACCTCCTGAGTATTCACCACGAACGCGGCAACATCACACCACGCGGGCACATCCCCGTCGAGGTCGATCTCGAGTGCCCACCGGAACGCTTCGACGACATCGTCGAGGGCCTGCGCGACGCCGGCGTCAACGTCATCCAGGCCGGCGCCGAGCGCTACGGCGAAGAGATCTCCATCGTCTTTGTCGGCCACCTCGTCGAAAACGACCTCTCGGAAACGCTCTCCCGAATCGAATCCGAGGCCGAGGCTGCCGTCATCGACCTCTCGCTCGCCGCTCCCGACGGCACCGACGCCACCTCGAGCGCCCGCCTCCGACTCGCCGTCGACTCCGGGCGAACCGACGCCGCACTCGAGTCCATTCGATCTATCGGGGCCGACAAGGACCTCACTATCGTCGAGCCATTGCTCGGAGGTGAGGCCTGATGGCGGCCAGCCAGCGACTCGCGATCCTCGGCGCGGGAGACGTCGGCCGCTCCGTTGCAGACCTTGCAAGTGAGTATGGTCACGAAGTCGTCGCCCTTGCGGATTCGACGACGGCGACTGTCGACCCCGACGGAATCGACGTGGCAGCCGCCCTCGACCGCAAACTCGGCGACGACGAGATCGGTGCTGACGATCCGGCAGCCGTCTTCGAAACCGACTACGACGTGCTCGTCGAGGCGACGCCGACGACGCTCGGCGACGCCGACCCCGGCTTCACGCACGCGAAACGAGCACTAGAGACCGACCACCACGTCGTTCTCGCGAACAAGGGCCCCGTCGCCGAGCGCTACGGAGAGCTTCGGGAACTCGAGGCCGACAGCGCAGGTTCGATTCGATTCGAGGCGACCGTCGGCGGCGCGATTCCCGTCCTTTCGACCATCGAAGATTCGACGCCACACGCCGTCACTGCCGTCCGCGGCGTTCTCAACGGTACCGCGAACTTCATCCTTACCCGGATGGCCGCCGAAGGACTCGACTACGAACACGTCCTCGCGGAGGCACAGGACCTCGGCGTGGCAGAGGCCGACCCGACGTTCGACGTCGACGGCACCGACGCCGCCCTGAAGTTCGTCATCCTCGCGAACGTACTCGCCGACGGCGGCTTCTCGCTCGACGACGCGACCGTCGAGGGCATCCAGAACATCCCCGGCAGCGCACTCGATCTCGCCGCCGAAGATGGCCGAACCATTCGGCTCATCGGCGAGGCCACCCGCGACGGCGTCCGCGTCGGCCCGCGCCTCGTCCCCGAGAACGGCGCGCTCGCCGTCACCGGCACGCGAAACATCGTCCAGATCAAGACTCGGAACGCTGGCTCGTTGCACTCGAGTGGGCGCGGTGCTGGCGGCCCGGAGACGGCGACGGCGGTGCTTTCTGACGTCGGTCGACTCCCGCCGCTGTAGCGATCCGCGTGGTCTGCAAGACGCATTTGTGTCGTGGTCCGAGTGACTTCCAGTCGACTTCCGAGCGGCTTGCGAGTGATGGCCGACAGATGACTAAACCGTGTGTATGAGACACAAACCGCAAGCAGGCGCCGGGTTCGACAGAATAGACTTTCGAAATGGTTTTAACCGCAACGAGACAAAGAGACCGATATAAGCGCCTCTGCGCGTGAGCTACAACAATGAGCGAACGACACCAGAACCTGGCCGTAATCGGTCACGTTGACCACGGGAAAAGTACGCTCGTGGGCCGACTCCTCTACGAGACGGGGAGCGTTCCCGAGCACGTCATCGAACAGCACCGCGAAGAAGCAGAAGAGAAGGGCAAGGGCGGCTTCGAGTTCGCCTACGTCATGGACAACCTCGCCGAGGAGCGAGAGCGTGGTGTCACCATCGACATCGCCCACCAGGAGTTCACAACCGACGAGTACGACTTCACCATCGTCGACTGTCCTGGCCACCGCGACTTCGTTAAGAACATGATCACGGGCGCATCCCAGGCGGACAACGCCGTCCTCGTCGTCGCTGCTGACGACGGTGTCGCGCCCCAGACCCAGGAGCACGTCTTCCTGGCTCGCACCCTCGGTATCGACGAGCTCATCATCGGCGTCAACAAGATGGACGTCGTCGACTACAAAGAGTCGACCTACGATGATGTCGTCGAGGAAGTCACGCAGCTCCTCAAGCAGGTCCAGTTCAACACGGACGACGCCTCGTTCATCCCAATCTCGGCGTTCGAAGGCGACAACATCGCAGACGCCTCCGACAACACGCCGTGGTACAGCGAGGAGACCCTCCTCGAGGCACTCAACGACCTGCCAGAGCCACAGCCACCAACGGACGCACCGCTCCGACTCCCAATTCAGGACGTCTACACCATCTCGGGTATTGGTACCGTCCCAGTCGGACGTATCGAGACCGGTGTCATGAACATCGGCGACGACGTCTCCTTCCAGCCAAGCGACGTTGGCGGCGAGGTCAAGACGATCGAGATGCACCACGAAGAGGTGCCAAAGGCAGAACCCGGTGACAACGTCGGATTCAACGTCCGCGGCATCGGCAAGGACGACATTCGCCGCGGTGACGTCTGTGGCCCGGCCGACGAGCCACCAAGCGTCGCCGAGACGTTCCAGGCTCAGGTCGTCGTCATGCAGCACCCGTCCGTGATCACGGCTGGCTACACGCCGGTCTTCCACGCACACACCTCGCAGGTCGCCTGTACGATCGAGTCCATCGACAAGAAGATGGACCCATCCAGCGGCGAGGTCGCCGAGGAGAACCCAGACTTCATCCAGTCGGGTGACGCTGCTGTGGTCACCATCCGCCCACAGAAGCCCCTCAGCATCGAGCCGTCCAGCGAGATCCCAGAACTCGGGAGCTTCGCCATCCGTGACATGGGTCAGACCATCGCGGCCGGCAAGGTCCTCGACGTCAACGAGAAATAAATGCAGCAGGCACGCGTTCGACTCGCGGGCACGAGTCCAGACGACTTAGACGACATCTGTGACGACGTCCGCGAGATTGCGAACAACACCGGCGTCAACCTCAGCGGTCCGATTCCGCTGCCGACCAAGACCCTCGAGGTGCCGACCCGGAAGTCGCCTGACGGCGAGGGCACCGCGACGTGGGAGCACTGGGAGATGCGCGTCCACAAGCGCCTGATCGATCTGGACGCCGACGAACGCGCACTCCGACAGCTCATGCGCATCCAGGTGCCAAACGACGTTTCGATCGAGATCGTCCTCGAAGACTAAGCCAGCGTCTCACTGACGCCTGCTCGTCTGCGAGTCGATCACCGACCGACTGTGACGAAATGGGATATCCCCATTGTCGTCGCGCTGCGTTTTCACTCACCTGTGTTCGGTTACTGATTTATTCTTGCGTAGCTGCTGTACTCGTCTCGGGTCATCACACAATACCCACTCTCCGCCAGAGCCAAGCGACCGAAACCGAACCAGACACAGTCACTCACAGGACGGCCTGACCAGGCGTGCAGACTTTTATCGCGTCCTCCCGAAGACACTGTATGGCGAACCGATCGCGGCTACGTCCTGGCGCACGCTCGCGTTCAGGATCGGCCTCTCGCTCACCCGATACCGGTGCAAGCGAAAGCGCAAGCGCCTCCGGGTCCGCCGCCAATGACGGTCAGTCGAATCCCATCTTCGAACTGCTCGCCATTTTCGGCCTGGTCTTTCTCATTCAGGCCATCACGGATCTCGTCGGCCTGATGACCGGGCTGTTCGTGCTCACCCTCCCGCTCGTCGAAAACCCCTGGACGATCGTGACCAGTGTCTACGCCCACGGCGGCCTCTGGCACCTTCTCTCGAACAGCCTCGCACTGGTCGTCTTCGGATGGCCAGTCGCCCGCGCAACGTCACGTGCACGCTTTCACACGTTCGTCCTCGTCACTGGTTCGATCGCCGGCATCTCACAGGTCCTTCTCAGCGACTTCGCGGCTGCTGCACCCATCGTCAGCGGTGACCCTGTCGGTGTCCTCGGCGCGAGTGGCGCGATCTTCGCGCTCCTTGGCTATCTCATCACCGGCAATCGACTCTCCGCCGGCTTCGCGTCGATCATCGACGTGCCACAGTGGCTGACACTTATCGTCTTCGTCGGCCTCGCAATTGTCGTCACCCTCACGACCGCCGCACCCGGCGTCGCCCTGATCGCACACTTCACCGGCTTCCTGCTCGGCCTCCTCGCCGGACGCACGCGGCTGTTGCAAGTCCAGAGGGACTCGAGTAGACGCCGGTCTGTGGGTTGATCGAAGCTGGATGGGGACAGCTGTCGGCTGTCGGCTGTCGGTTGTCGGTGGATCCGGACAGTGAGGCAGTGACTGACTGGAACGCTCCCCTCTCAAAACACAAGCTACAAATACAAACCCGAGTTAGAAACGTGCGAGGGCTCGTAGATCAGTGGTAGATCGCTTCCTTCGCAAGGAAGAGGCCTCGGGTTCAAATCCCGACGAGTCCATTGCGATTCTGTAACGTCTCGAATTGTTCCGATAGTCGCCGGTATAGCGACTGACGGGAAATTATGCAGTAGCGGTTTCTTCGTAGAAACCACCCCTCAGAACGGAGTGATTGCCAGCGCGGGATTCGCCCGTACGCAGTCACGCGATTTTAGCGAAGGAAACCGGGGGTGGTCGGCGTGACGGTCGCACCGTGGCCGTCGGTCGACCATTCGACCTGCGAACACTGCGGAGCCCATGTCACCGATCGGTTCCGCCGCGTCTTCGGTGACGATCGGGACCGCGCCCACCGCTGCGGAGAGTGTGATTCGTACGCTCGACTGAGCCGCGGCTCTGCCGCTGGTGTCGACGTGCCGGTGCCAGATCCGGAAACGTCCGCCGGCCGGCACGGAGGTGAGACCGATGCGTAAGCCGACGTTCGTGCCTGCGAGTCGGCTCTACGATGTCGAGAGTCGGACGCCCATAGCCCATCCAGCCCATCAAGCGACAGACGAGGAGGTTCGTCGGGCAGTCGAGAACCGAGAGATTCGGACCGACGGCGGGCGCTGTTCGAGCGGTACTGAACGGACATACGTAGTCTCGTGTGACGAGTGCGGTCTGTACGAATCCTACACGAACGAACGCATCGCCCGTGGTCGCAAACTAAGCCATTGGGAGGATCGACAGCACGTTGCTGAAGTAACGGAGGACGACGGTGGTTCGCGATGAGCCGTCTCGTCGAATCAGACGAGTGCGAACGATGCGGTGACCGGATCACTGGGCTTCGCCAACTTTGTTCGGATTGCACGCGCGACGTTCGCGACGCGCGGGAGGGTCCGCTGTGAGTTCCCGAGCATCGGCCCTCGAGAGTTCGAAGGCCAGCGGCGACGCGCTCGAGGCTGAGCTGGTGCAGACGATCGACTCCCTGGAGTACGTCGGTGATCGGGCCGCAACCTGGCACGATGCACGAACGACGACGCTCCTCGAGCCGGCCCATTCGCTGCCGTTCTACGGCGTGGTGTTGGTCGAACCGGAGACGCCGGTCGAGATCAAAGGCTGCCAAATAGAGACGAGCAACGGTGACCGCACGACTCGCGGGCGGTTCTACGTCAAACGCGACGCGCACGAGCAACTACTCGAGGCCGCTGGGATGTACCTGCTCGTCGTCTACATTCCACGGCCGGGGCTTCCCCAGGTCGCCCGCGCGATCGTGCCCGCGACGATCGTCGACGAGCTACTGGTCGGCCGGTGGTACGAGGTCGGCGGCTCACGCTCGGAATCCGAGGTCGCGAAACTCGCGTGGTCGCACGTCATCGATCCGGCGGGTGTCGATCCGTCGACGAGAGTCGGTGATCGACGATGAGTTCCGCCACCGATCTGGCGGTCAGGGATGGTCGCGCCGAGATTCAGGACGCTCTGGGTAACTGGGCACGGGCTGACCGGATTCGCGACTGTCGGCTCTGCCAGCAGCGCCTCTACACGATTGCTGACGGTCACTGTCACGGCTGTTTCGAGGACGGTGGTCAGCTGTGAGTTCCGACCTGGAGCACGGCGAGCGAGATCTCGTCGCTGAACTCGAGAGTCCAGCAACCGGTCAGGTTGGGATTCCCGTCGACGCGATCTGCGTGGGCTGTGGGCGGACCCGAGTTAAGCGTGCAGATCTCGAGGAGATCGGGCAGAGTCCGCAGACCAATCCCACGACGCTCGAGGCGGTGGAACTCACGTCGTTTAAACACGTCTGTCACCCGTGCGGTAGTGCGACGTGGTGGAATCCGGTAGCGGTGCTGACTGGATTGCTCGAGTCGGAACGGGGTGGGGAGGCGTGAGCCAGGTCGAGACGACGCCGCACGAGTGCGAAGGCCGCTGGAAGTGGCCCGACTGGGGTCGCGGTCCGTACGATGCCCTTTCGTCGGTGATGCTCGGCTCGCCGTTCGAAGGCTACCTCGAACTGGATACAGAGATCGACGGCGAACCGTGGCACGTCAAAGTGAGCTACAGCAAGTCCGGATTTGCGCCGCGGCTCTCGGACGGGATCAACGCCGAACGGCTCTACGAGTGGGATATCGTGGGCCGAGGGCGGGGTGAGAGCAAGGCATCGTACAACATCTCTCCGCGGTTCCCGGACATGCGCCACTGGGAAACCGGTGAACCGGTGAATCTTCCCTGGGAGAATCAGGTCGGCGAGGTCGACGGTGTGGACGTCGAGTACCACACGAGCAACATCGAACCAGAGCGCGGGCTTGAACTACTACCGGAGTTCTTCGCGGCGATCTTCGAGAAGGCCAACGAACGGATTCACTCGGAGTATTTCCGAGCACCGCCGCACGAAGCGAGTCGCATGTGGGCGTACGAGCGGTACGTGCGCATTCGCCGCGAATGGGCTGCAAAGCTCTCCTCGGCGGGTGTCCTGCAGAAGATTGCGCTCCACCTCTCCGACCTGGAGGGAGTCAAAGCCGAGCTCCACATCGACAATGAGGAAGTGGTCAATCACCAGAATCGGCTGATACTGAATCCAGCGTCAGCGAAGGAACTCTTCCCGGACCACACCTACGGCCGCAAGTTCGAGATCTACCAGCTGGCCGATCCGGACGCAGTCTCGAAAGATCACCCGTCGTATCACCCGAAGGTCGAGGTTCTGGTGAACAAGAAGATGAACGACGGTGAGGCATGGGCATGGGCCGATCGGCACGCGGTCACCGAGCAGATCGAAGAGACACTACTGAACGCGCTCCACTGGGAAGACATCCCGCTCGGGCCGGACGGAAACGGTGTCTACGTCGAAGACGATCACTTCGACGCGGTTGCTCGAGACGACCTGGTCGAACTCTACGACGATCCGACGCCGCGCCTCGAGGCGAAGAGCGAGCACCTGCTCATGACCACGCTGCAGGATCTGGGCGAGACGCCGCGGGAGGTGACCGAAGAGGTCGCGACCGACGGCGGGTCGACCGTCGACGAACTCGCCGACCAGCTCGGTAAGCACCCCGCGACGATCTACCGGGCGATCCAGGATCTGGATGATATTCTCGAGCTGGACCAGGGCGAGGTATCGTTCCGAGTCCGGAAGTACCGCGAGGAGTTACGCGCGCTCGTCGAGTCAGCGGAGTACGCGATCGAGAGTTTCGCCGACCGGATTCAGCATGTGATGGGCCTCGCCGATCACGTCGCCGAGTCGTCGCCGTTCCAGCAGTGGCTTGCGGAGAACGGTGCCGAGATAGAATACGACGAGGCTGGGAATCCGAAGAAGCTCCGTATCGATGCGATTCTCTCGCTGCTGAAGCGCGATAGCTTCGAGAACGCCCATGAGGTCGCACAGGAAGCGGTCGACGCCTGGCGGCACTCAGGGAACGACGTAGTGCAGTTCAGTAAGGTGTCGATGGTCTGGCGGACACCTGGCGGCGGACGAGACAGCCACCGCGTGGGTTCGATCGCCAGCTGGTAGAACGGCCCTCGTGAGTGGCAACACTCGTCTGGTACTTCTTTTCAGCAACTCAGATTGTATTCTATCGGTGACTGTCCAGTTTTGGTTGTAGTCCTCGGCTCGAGGCCGGGGTCGCCGGCCCGATCACACCGCAACGCCTGCGGGGTCGTTTCGCGCTTCGCGCGAAAACCCCCTTGGCGAGTGTCCCCAAGGGGACAGAGCCAAAAAATTACACCACCCCGCCCCCGCCTCCGCAGATCTCCAGTTGAAGCACATGAAACAGGGGTTGACAGACCGTAGAACTTTCACTCGTCACAACTATCTCAGAGTCATGTTCCGACTATTGATCGGCGTGGTGGCGGCAGCGCTATTTATCGGTCTATTGCTCATTGTAGTCTTCGTTGGGGGACCTGCCGAGTGGGTCGAATCTCTCGGTTTGTCCTGATTGACAACGAGACCTCTTCGTGATACCACTCTACCACCTCTCCTGGGGGTTGCACATCGACAGAATCAATTTCCGCAATATGAACACGAACGAGTAGCACACCGTGTTCATATTGAGCCCATCGCCGTTGAGATCGGGCCGGCCGGCATGCCGATCACGTCGGGGGCCGACCCCTTCTTTATAAACTGAGCCCGTTCGAGTGATCCGAAAAAACTAGGAATAGCGGGTTGTGTTCACGGCTATGTCTCACAACGAGACGCCCGGATCGGTTCGTATCCGGACTGACGACGGGAACGAATGGCGATTCGCATCTATCCAGAAAGCTGCCCGGTTCTACGACTGCAACCGGAGCAACGCAGTCGCATTCGCCTGCGAAGATGTCGACCAACTCGTCTCTGCAGCCAGGCGAGTCCTCGAGCGCGACGACCTCACCCGCGAGCAGCACCGGGAGATCGCCGAGACGCTTTCGACTCGAGCCGTCAGCTTCGATGTGGAGACCGAGGTCTCGGTGACGACGAAAGGTGAGATGTGACGATGACTGTTGACGATCTCCTTGAGGAGCACGGCCTCGAGTGCGCCGGCTGCGGCGACCGCTTCCCGCTGCTGTGGACACCCGTCGACAGCGACGAGTCGTACTGCGGCGAGTGCATCGACGACGACGGCTGCGTATCGGTCGACAGTTCCGAAACCGGAGGGAACACGGGCTAATGCCGCTCGTAGGACACTGCGAACGGTGCCGGGAAGAAAAGCCGATCCGTGCGCGGCTCGCCCGCGTCAAACTGATGAACGGTCCCGACGGCGAACGTCTCTGCCGAAAACATCACGTCGAAGCGTGGAACGAACGGATGTCCGTTTCCGGGGGCACCTCGGAAAGCCGTTAGAAAACGTCTGAGATAGCGATCTTCGCCTGTTTTGAATTGCGGTGAGAACCCCCGCCGTGCCAGCGCAGCGCCGGCAGACGAGAGGCAGGCATCGCTTTCGTTTTGAGAATCTGTGTTCCGGTTCCTCGGACTCTGTAGACGGCGAATCCGTACATTCCGCCCTGTTGCATTAGCTTGTGATGGTACTTCTTGTAGACCTTGAAATTGCCCGGCTGACCGTCTGAATGCCGGTATTTCGTCGCCTTGAACTCCCACGGCTCACCGTCTCGAAGGCCGTCGTACCACGAGGTATCCAGACGCTTTCCGTCGTCGCCGACTAGATCGACGCGGTACTCATCGGCCAAATGGTATTCACACGCTGTCCCGTGTGCGTTGGCTCGGTGACTCGGCATTATGTCAACCCGTTCACGCTTACGCGCCTCGCACGCGTCTTATATATCACCTCGCCGACGTGTCTCGACGAGCGCCCATGGCTCGCGCCGCTCCCGTCAGGGAGCGAGCGATGGGCCGTGGGCTTTGGGCTGCACTCTATACAGTAGGAGGGGGGTGGTGCAACTGCAACACCGCAACAGGTCGACGCCGTCATGCGATTATTTCAGCGACCTGTTGCACCATTTCGGCGTACTTGCCTTCCTCCGCATAGGCGTTGTACCGCCGGCTGCACGTAGAGGCGTCCCACTGCGTGAATTCGGCCAAATCACGGTATGCAACGGGGTCCGCACACTCCCGGTTTCGGACGATTGTGTACATGTCCACCGCTTCCACCGTATCGGGGTCAAGACCGGCGTTGTCGTCGTCTGCGCTGCCCCAACTCCATACTGCGGGGTCCTTGGTATCGTAACGCCAATCCGTCTGCGGGATGCCGTCGATGTCGAACATCTTGTCCTTGATTTCGCCGCTCTTGATGCGGTCCGCTACGGTCGCCTGTTTCGTGCTCGACTTCTTGATGATGTAGCCGACGCGCCAGAGCAGCGGGTGAATCGAACTCTCGTCATGGGCGATGTAGACGAGCAGTCCGTTGTACTTGCGGATTTTGAACACCAGTGGACCCATTTTCTTCCGCATTAGGTAGCCCGCCTTGCCGCCGCCGTCGCCGACGCTTGAGAACTCGTCGCCGATGTAGAGCTTTGGTTGCTGATCGTGGTCGAGGGGATCGCCGTCTTGCTTCACCCACTCGTCAAGTGAGTCGAAGCTGGGAACGAACCCGTCCCGCTCGTCGCCGTCGTCGTCCACCCACTCGTCTGTCTCTCGCAGCGTTGGGACGTTCGACGCGACCTTTTCTATTCCGAGCAGGTGTTTTGCACGTTGGGCGATTAAACACGCCAGATCCGTCTTACCAGTCCCCATATCGCCGATAATAACGATAACAGGCGCAGGGTCTTTGATAATCTCGTCTACCTTCTGGATTGCTTTCATCCCCGATATGTCCGCGCGTTGCTGTTGGTCGCCGGTTAGGTGCTTGAGAGTCGCCATATCACCGCTTTCGAGCGCTTTGCGCGCCGTCTCTGTCCCTTCGATGGACATGATCTCTTGCACCTCTCCTAGTCCGTCGTACTCTCCCGGCATCTTGTCGGGCTTGCTCGTCTCGCGCACGTCGTAGTGTTCGGACGTGATCGACAGGAACCGACTCACCATAGCGTCCCGCGTGATGCCCGTGTGCCGGTGCTCGTGCGGTTCGCGCACGCCGTGGCCCTCTTGATGCTCCCGATGCTGTGCCGCCGTGTACACCTCGTTGTCGTCCGTCATTCTTGTCCTCCGTCCGTCGCCGCTGCTTGTTCAGTGAACTCGTTCATCACGTCCTCGGCCGTCGGTTGCCCGTCGCCGTCGCCGCCCTCCTGGTCGCCGGGGAGATCGTCGGGTTCGAGCGTCGGCAGATCCTCGTCAGTGTGGCCCTTGGCGTCTTCCTCGAAGCTCTCGAACACGTCTTTTACCGCCGTCTGGTCCATCATCTTTCCACGCTCGCGCGCTTCAGACATTGCGTTCACGAGGTGTCGCTGAATGTCCGCGCCGAACTCGCTCACCGAGTCGCGGAGAATATTCAGCGCGATGTGGGATTCCGTCAGCTTGCCGTAAATCGACTCCATGTGTGATTTCGAGGTCATTAGCTTGGTGTCCTGCGTCTCCTCCAGCCAGACGCCTTTGACCGTCAGTTCGTCAATATCCTCCTGCCACTCAAATTCCTGCACACACCACGCAGAACCACCGTTCACGGGGTACGGATTCGGCCCGTTCACGTTCTTGTTTTCCCAAACCTCGGGGTCGACGTAATACTTCTCGACCACATCGAGATAGCCGTTTACGTGGTGGACTGGCACTCTAAACCGCCGTCGTAGCCAGCGCACGAACCACACGAAAAAGCCGAACAGTGCCGGCCCGAACAGCAGCAGAGACGCCATAATCCCGATTGCGACGGGTGGCACTCCCGGCAGAGACGGACGGAACACAACCAGCACAAACCCGATTATCAGCGTTACCGACATTAGAACGCCGAGAACTACAATCTGTGCCTCTGCCAGCAAGTACGTGAGTCGGTCCCTGAGTCTGTCGAATCTCATGCTTTCGTCACCCCGTTGTCTTCGCGCCACAGAACGAATCCAGCCGCTCCGAGTGCGAGACTCACTGTAATCCCGATGCCGCTAAACAGGCCGTTCGTACCGCCGAAGTAGTTGAACGGGTTTTCTCCTTGGTGCTCGTCCATCTCGGTTGAGAGCCTGACAGACTGACCGTCTATCGTCACTGTGACCGAGTTTCCGCCGTTGTACTCTGTCACGGGAGCGTTGACCGTCCCACCGCCGGGCCGCACGGTGTCAGTCTCGACGGGTATCTCGGTGGCTCCCTCCTGGTCGATCCCCGCGAGCGAGTCGGCGATCTCGACTGACGTGCGCCGGTCGGCCTGGACGTCGATCCAGACGTACCCATCCCGGAACTCGTAGTCTTCAATCACGGCCCCGCTGCTGAATTGAGCAATCGGGCCGCTCTCCTCCAGCTGGTCGCTCGTCTCGTTTGCTGTCGAGTTCGTCGTATCATCGGCAGCGGCTACGCCGCCCATAAGCCCACAGCCTACGCTCAACACTACCAGTACGAAAAATACAGAAATTCGATTCATGGTTAGTTGTTGAACGGGTTCAGTGCCGCGATCGCGCCGAGGCCGAGAGTGAGGCCAACCACGACGATTCCGATTGCTCCGTTGCTTCCGACGCCGTCGAACCAGTCGCCAGGGTCGAGGATCGGGCCGCTATCCTGTGCGTCCTCGTAGTCCTCGATCATCTCCTCGTGCCGCTCCTGCATCTCCTTCCACTCGTCCTCGGAAATATAGTTCTCGTCGTCGTGAGGCTCCGAGCGGGTAAAACTCGCCTCGTCGTGTTCCTCGCCGTCGGAGTCCCGGAAGGTGACGATCTCGAACTCCTGCCGGAGCTGGATCGTCTCGTACTGCGTCCCCTCCACCTCGCTGTAGAACTCCACCTTATCAATCTCGGTTATCGAGTCATCAAGCTGGTCGCTGATGTCAACCGTCCACTCTCCTGCGTCCTCGTCCTCGGTGAAGTCGTCGTGCTCCACCTCTGCCGTCTCGCCCGCCACAGTGTCGATGTAGTACACCGTCTCCTCGAACGGCTCCTCCGAGAACGTCACCGTCCCGCCGTCTACGCCGTCGTCGTACGCCGACCATTCGCCTTCACCTTGCGAAATATCGTACGTCAGGTAGTAAGTCGCGTCCTCATCCTCCGGGCCGTACGTTCCCGTTTCGAGCGTCCCGTCTTCCGTCGTGGCAATCGACCCGTATACCGTCGCGCCCACGTCCGGCAAATACACCTCTGCCTCGCGTTCGAGATCGACCGCGACGTTTAGAGCCATCAGGTCAGCAACCGCCTGATTAAAATCTTCATCGTCAGAAGTCATCTCCGACAGCTCGCGCGGCGTCAGCAGCTCCTCGGTGTCCAGGTCGCCGCTCTGAACGTCTCCGTACACGCCCTCGACCCACGTGATGATCCCGTCCCGAACCGAGTCGAACACGTCCTCCATCTCCTCCCATATCTCGTTCCAGTCGTAAAACCGGAAGTAGTGAACATCACCGGCATCGGTATTGATGCTAACCCACATATCAACGTCCTCATCAAGCCCCTGCTCGATCGGCGTCAGGTTCATTTCACTGCTTCCGCCACTAACATCCTCGATACCATTTAGGTCGATGGTCGACCCGTCCGGCAACTCGTGTTCCTCCTCAAATAGCCTCATCTCCTCCGCATCGAGGCTGTAATCCGGATCATCGGGGTATGCGTCCTCTATGTCATTAGTGTCGGACCGATGCATCGAGAAAATATCGACCACGTCCAGATCGTCGTGATCCTCTACGGCGTTGTAGAGTGTCTGTAACTCCTCTGCCGACTCGTTCCAGCCCTTCAGTAGGTTCTTTTTCACCGTCGCCGCGTACTCGTTCACCCCTTCGAGTCCGGCGTCCGCAACGTCACTCTCAGAATCCTGCTCATTGAGCGCCTCTATCGCCTCGATCTTACCGTCACCATACGCCGCGTGCTCGATCCCTTCAAGTATGTTTTTGTTGTCTACGAACGTCGATCCGTTCGTACTCTGCCGCGTCCTTGATGTCTCGTATACCCGATTTTCGAGCACCTCAGGCGTCAGGCCCTCCGGCGGGTCGTCGCTGCCGATCACCTCGTACTCGCGCAGCGCCCACCCTACTCCTGTTGCACCGTAAGCAATCCCCGCGCCAGCAGCCACCGCCGGCGGGATCGCCTCGGCCCGACCGACCGGGCTGTATTGCGGCGCGATCTGCGACCCGCCCGCAGCGAGCAGCGCCAGTCCGCCCGCCGTCGTGGCGCCGCGCTCCATGAACTCCCGCCGAGTCGATCCGTCGTCATCGTCGGTGGGCCGTGGGCTTTGGGCCGACATCAGAACCCACCCCCGAGGCCGATGAACACCAGCGACAGGAACAACACAGCGAACGGGAAGGCGACACCCACCGCGCGCATGAACCCGTGAATGCCCCGCTCGTCAGTTGCGAATCTGTGCGACTCAGAACCGTTAGCACCTGAAAATTTGAATCTCATTGAACTCACCCGATTAGCCGAGGTAGCTGATTAGGACGGTCGCCGCGATCACGTAGACGCTGAACATCACCTGAACAAGCTCGTGCCAGAGCACCAGCGCCTCGAACGGTGGCATCATCACGAACAGGATAGGCGACAGCAGCGCAGTGGCGAAGATCGCCATCTCCTCCTGTGAGTGATCGGTGTCACTGTTGAGCAAGTTCGTCCCGATGATCCAGAACGAACTGAACGTCACGATGATGAGCGCCGCCGAGATGTCCGCCCCACCGACGGTCCAGATTGGGGCCGTCATGTCGTAGCCACCGAACACGTCAATGGAGAACGACATAACCCCGAAAATCATCGGCGAGAAGTATCCTACAAGGACGATAGCGAACACGTCGACCAATTCCACTTCGTTTTTGCCGGGGTTGAAATTCCCGAACGTAAAGTCTTGAGTTGCCATTGTTGCAACGATCGAGCGTCAATCCGGCCTGTCTAATACCTCAGCTATTTGGATAGTCCTTAACTATAATAGGTAATGGGTTGCCCGCGGAATATGGCGATTCGAAAACTGCAGGAAGTAGGCGGCGGATCAACCGGTGTAACGCTCCCCAAGGATGATCTTCAACTCGAGGATCTCCTCGACGAAGACGGATCTCTCGCGGGAGAACATCACGCCCATGTCAGCTACGAAGGTGAGGGAACATGGACGCTAAAGTTGCTGGATATGTAGCTTACCAATCCAAAATTCACTCAACGAATTCGCTCGTCAGTTCTATGTTATCTGGAACACTACGTGAATAATCCTCATCTTCCATTGTTTGTTGAGTAGCTTCAAATTGAACCTCTCCCATTCCCGAATCGTCTTGTGCCTCAATTGAATCCTCTTTGTGAAACTCTGAGTACGTCGAAAACGATATTGCAGTATCCCACGCCTCATTAATCAGCTCTTCTGATTGACCGACAGCGGAATTCATTTCTTCTAACTCTCTGATCTGTGACCGAACCTCTGAAAATGTATCCGCAGCAGCGTCAAATCCCTGTTCTGCATCGCGGAAATATCGTTCTGATTCGAGGTATTCCTCGTCTTGGAACAGGTCTTCTCCACGTTCAAATTTCTCCATCGCGTTCTCAAAATCAGTTTGTCCGGTTCTGTAGGTATCAAGTGTTTCCTCGTATATATCCTCGCGTTCTGCATCATCACTTAATAAATCTGCGCATCCTGCAGTGATTGAGATAATACTGGTTGTTACCAAAGTAAGACTATTTCTCCTTGTTGGCATAGCCACAGCAAGACCCGTTGGAGATATCAAACTACCGTAATTTGACCGTCATTGATTTTCGAGGGCGTCGGCCTCGAGTTCACCGCTCAGATACGCGCGCCCGCGGTCGGTGATCTGGTAGTACCCTCGGTCTTCATCTACCTTCTCGAGAAGTCCATGATCAACCAGAATCGGAAGCCGACGTTTGACCGTTGGATGTGAGACTCCTTTGATATTGAATGATACCACCGCTGGTGGCATTGCTATCCCTGTTTCCTCGAAAAATTCGAGGATAGCAGGATCTGACTTAGTCATCCACGACACCAGCGGACGCATTGACTCGACCGTCTCGCTTTCTTATCATAACTACACGTGTCATGTCCCGTTATAATACTCTTGGGCACTACAAGTGATACTATACAGTATCAAGATTTAATACAGAGTCGTTACTTGTTGACGGTGACAGAGATCACTCGGAACTCGAGCCATCGAGGATTGTAGGAAAGGAAACCCGTGTAGGGGCACGGGTTCTGAGCGGTTCTCTGGTGACAAGAACCATGTTTACTGGCTACACGCGGGAGCAAAAAGGCCCCGATCGACCGCAGTACTTGAATCTCGGCCCACAGTCCACGGTCTGGTCAATCCGGGTCCGAACCACTATCGGAAACAGAATCGGAAAGTATCGGAAATCGATAAACGCGCGCGGGAGGCTTCAGAAGTCCCGAATTTCACGAGATCCGGATTTATCGGAAGAATCGGAAACGGCCCTGCAACGGCTAAGTATCAGCGGTCCTTTCGATCAGATCTACCGACGGACAGCGACCGTGCGCGCCCCCAGGAACCAACTAACGGCGCGCACGGTGAGTCCGCGGTCCCACAAGAATGAGACCATGACAAACCAAACGCGCAATCACGGTAAGCGTATCGCATTTTCTGAGCACAGCCGCACGGCCGGGGTGAACCGATGAGTGGTGGGCTGGAACCACTGGCCCCGTCCGAGGGCGTCGAGATGTTTCTCGAGCATCGAGAGCCGAGCATCCGCGAATCGTCGATGCAAAACGCCAGGCACCGACTGTCTGTGTTTCTCGACTGGTGCGAGGAGAAAGAGATCGACAACCTGAACGACCTCTCCGGTCGCGACCTGTCGCTGTTCGTCTCCTGGCGGCAGGGAGATGTCGCTGCGATCACGCTCCAGAAGCAGTTGAGCAGCGTGCGAATGGCCCTGCGTTGGTGGGCCGACATCGAAGCCGTCGAGAAGGGACTGGCAGAGAAACTGCACGCACCCGAACTGCCGGACGGAGCCGAGTCCCGCGAGGTCTTCCTCGAGGCCGACCGCGCGAAGCAGGCGCTTCGGTATTTCGACCGGCACCACTACGCCAGCCGAGACCACGCGCTTATCGCATTGATCTGGCGGACCGGGATGCGACGGGGTGCGGTGCGTGCACTCGATGTCGACGATCTCGACGAGGATGACCAGGCGATCCGAGTCGAACATCGGCCCGAGACAGAAACGCCGCTGAAGAACGGTGACGACGGGAGCCGCTGGGTCTACCTTGGGCCGCGCTGGTTCCGTATTCTCGCCGACTACGTCGACAACCCCGACCGAAACAACGTCGTCGACGAGCACGGTCGCCGGCCGCTGTTCACCACGCGACAGGACACCCGTCCTAGCGGGCATTCGATCTACAAGTGGGTCATTCGAGCGCTGCACCCGTGCACGTACGCGGAGTGCCCACACGACCGGACGCCCGCGGAATGCGAAGCCCGAAGCCGTAGCTCGGTCCCATCGAAATGCCCGTCCGCCCGATCGCCCCACGCGGTCCGACGCGGCGCGATCACGAACCACCTGAACGAGGAGACGGCACCCGAGACGGTCAGCGAGCGAATGGACGTCTCCCTCGAGGTGCTGTACGAACACTACGACGCGAGAACTGAACGCGAGAAGATGGCGGTCCGCCGTCAGGACATTCCAGAGTAACCCATGATTTGCAAAACCACCATGATCGACGGGGTTTCACCATCCCGACGAGTCCACTATTCTGCGGCGCGAACAAATTCGTGAGCGCCGCAAATCGTCGTCGATGGCGGATGTGAAGCCCTGGAAGTCGCAGCGTGAGCGAAGCGAACGACCGTCTTCCTTCGGGTTCAAATCTCGACGAGTCCACTGCGATTCTGTAACGTCTCGAATTGTTCCGATAGTCGCCGGTAGAGTGACTGGCGCAAAATTATGCAGTATCTACTTCTCCGTACAAACCACCCCTCAGAACGGAGTGATTGCCAGCGCGGGATTCCCGTCGACGCGATCTGCGTGGGCTGTGGGTGTGGGCGGACGCGAGTCAAGCGCGCCCCGCTCGCTGAAGTGAGTAAAGATCCGAGTAAGGTCCCGGCCGAACTCGAGGCAGAAGACCTCACGTCGCTCAAGCACGTCTGCCACCGCTGTGGGTCCGCGACGTGGTGGAACGCGGTGGCGGTCCTCTCGGGTCTCCTCGAGCAGCGACGGGAGATCGCCGAGACGCTATCGACGAGAGCAGTGAGCTTCGAGGTTGACACCGAGATCGTCGTTGACACTGAATAGGCCGCAGTTTGTTACCGGTGTTTGGAAGGCCAATACGCGCTTTGTTTGGATCACCAGCAGCCTTTTGCAACCAGCGGTGTAATCAGGGGGTATGAGCCTCACTACTGACGACTTCGCCGAGTTCATGGCCGGTAATCCGGAGGACAACGAAGAGGTTCCGCTGGGAGACGCCCTCAACGAGTTGGCCGTTGATGTCGAAGTGGACGCTGTCGAAGAAGTCCGTGACGTTCGTGAGCGGCTATGAAGCTCTTTCTGGATACAAACGTCATTGTGGCAGCTGTCACAAAGGACACCGAACGGTCCGATACTGCCGTCCGTGCACTCAACGAGTTCGATGGCGAACTCCGAGAGCACGGTGCAAAACAACCGCACGAACTCATCTAAGAGTTGACGGCACCGGTTAGAAAAGAGAGTCAATCGCGATTTTCGCCTGCTGGGTCCCGCGGTAATCGCCACCACCGTGCCACCGGAGCAGCGGGAGATCGCACGAACGGACCATCTTGTCCTGGAGTTATGTTACGTGTGGAAGTGCTAGTCGTCGGCGGGATGCCCTCGAGTGGTCGCGGACGGACGCCGACGATTTGCATCCGAAACGCGGTCGGCGAGGACCGCGGATTCAACGATCTTAATTAGGAATAGTTAAAGTCGAAATCTTCGCTGCCAACTTGTGTTCGAGTAGCGTCTTCCTCAAGCTCAGCAACTGCAGTTACCGTTCCATCGATAGCATTGTCAGTTTCTGCTGCTTCAAGATGAACATCAGCACCATCATCCTCATCACCAATTCGGACTGTATCACCCACACTGAGACCAGTCAATTCACTTTCACTACTATTGATTTCACCTGATTCCAGACCCTGGATATCAACATGATCTGCATTGCCGAGCGATGTCACTTCGACCTGAATATGTTGATCACTTTCGTCAACATCAATCGTTACGCCTGCTTGTGCTTCTTGGCCCACACTACCACCGAGATCTAAGACGAATGCTGCAATAACTGCTGCAAGAATGACAGTAATTGCAACCATTAGAATAACTCCTATAACAGGAGAAACAGCACGCTCGTCCTTGTTGCCGACTAGTTTCTTGGTAAACACCATTGTTTAGAAGTCCCAGTCCTCGCTGCTAACCTGTGTCTCTGTACCATCCGCGTCAATCACAGCAACGGCGGAGATCGTCCCTGCCGAATTCAGGTCATCCGGGCTACTTTCGGATAGGGTAACAGTGTCTCCAACAGTCATCCCGCTAATGTCTGAGTCGCCTTCAGACGTGTCACTCCCGAAGTCACTGGATTTGAGGTCGACATGATCTGCATTCCCTAGAGACATTACCTCTATTTGCACTTCGTTATTTTCTTCATCTACTTCAATTGTCACACCCGCCTGGGCTTCCTGACCAACGCTGTCACCAAGGTCCAGAACGAACGCAGCGATCACAGCCGCAAGAATGACTGTAATTGCAACCATTAGGATGACGCCAATAACGGGCGATACTGCACGCTCTTCTTCGTTGCCTAGTAGTTTGGCTCTGTATT
>NZ_MASN01000042.1 GCF_001861355.1 Natrialba sp. SSL1 | reverse complement strand
CCATCACTGTCATCGAAGACGAGACGGACAAATCAGCACAGGAAGAGCTTGTTGACGACCTCATCAAACTCGTCGCCAGCTTCAGCGGGAAACTCTACGGTATGCGTTCATCGAAAAAGAAACAGGTTGTCAACACCGTCGAATCTGAGGTGAAAGCCGATGAGTGACCACCTCTCGCTCCCGATTCACCTCCCAGATGAGGACGATAAACGATTCGAGCGACTGGCAACACTCACCCGTCGTGTCGCCAACCATGTCCTTGGAGACCACTGGACGCCAGTCCATCTGGACGGCATTGCCGACGCATCGCATCAGGCGTGGAATTACTTCGATGAACACGAACCGTTCGACGAACTCGGCCTGTATCTCCCCTCGCGGTTTCGACGGTGCATCTTGCAGAAAGTCGGTGAAACGCTCCGAAGCCACGCCGACCGCCGAGACGCCTTCCAGTCCATCCAAAGCGTGTTGCCCGACCATAAAATCCGACGTATCCACCGTCGTCGCATCAAAGAACAACTCTGGGATGACGGTGACTACCTCTCGTCGGGATACGTGGACATCCTCATCGACCAACTCAACAGCTACTACGACCGTCATGGCACGTATCCTGCCACGTATTTCGAAATGCAGGACTGTCCAGAGTACGATAGCGGCGTGCTACCGTTTTCTGCGGACGACGGCCCAACGAGCGGCCAAGCCGTCAAATACCAGTATGACGCCGACAGTGAGACGCTGATCATTCGCCTCAAGACACCGGACACGCTGTCGCCGGAGACACGAGGTGACTGGTCG